>JBEBYG010000049.1:0-3732 GCA_040391235.1 Cryomorpha ignava | reverse complement strand
GATACGGAAAACGCAGTCCTGTGGACGAATACCGCATTACCAACCGCGGTGGAAAGGGCGTGAAGACCATCCAGGTAACCGACAAGACCGGTTCGCTGATCGCCATCAAGGCTGTGAAGGAGGATGACCAACTGATGATCATCAACCGCAGCGGCAT
Source organism: Cryomorpha ignava (assembly GCA_040391235.1). Lineage (GTDB taxonomy): Bacteria > Bacteroidota > Bacteroidia > Flavobacteriales_F > PHOS-HE28 > PHOS-HE28. The sequence goes on along the minus strand of JBEBYG010000049.1, from coordinate 3,575 downwards.
CACCATCCGCATGGACCTGACCGAAATGCGCGTATTGGGCCGGAACACCCAAGGAGTGCGCTTGATCGACCTGCGCAAGAATGACTCCATCGCGGCAGTTGCTCGTGTGGATAGTTCCTTGAAAGAGGAAATTGGCGAGGGCGAGGAAGGTGCCGAAGGTGAAACCACTGAAGGAGGTTCGGTGGATGAAGCAGGAACGGGAAGTCCTGAAGAGGGTGCAACTGAGAATGGCACCGATATTGAAGAAGAGCCCGAAGCATGACCCAAGCAACCAATCGCATGAAGCATTTATTCATTGTAGCGGCACTGGCCGTTCCATTCGCACTGCAGGCGCAGAACAAGAACGTGGTGAACGCCTTCAACTACATGGGTAGTGGCGAATACGACAAGGCGGCTGAGTACATCGAACCCGCTACCACCAACGAGACCACTTCGGGCAAGGAGAAGACATGGCGCTACAGAGGGGCCATCTACTCCTACATCGCCATGGGCACCGATGATGCGCTGAAGCAGAAATACCCCAACGCGTTGGACAAGGCGATCGAGAGCTTTCTGAAGGCCAATGAGTTGGACCCTAAAGGGAGCTACAAGGAGGAGAACGACCATGCCTTGATGAACCTGCAGATCACCGCGTTGAACGGAGGTAACGACGCCTTCAATAGCAAGAACTACGACAAAGCGATCTTGGGTTACAAGCAAAGCGAGCGCATTGCCAAGGCCTTCGGGAGGGTGGATAGCAACGCGGTATTCAACAGCGCACTGGCCTACGAGGCCAAGGGCGATACCGCCATGGCCATGGAGCAGTATGCTGAGTGCATCAAGATCGGCTATGACAAGCCCGATGTGTTCCGCTACTTGGCGAGCATGCAGAAGCGGACCGGCAACCTCAATGCGGCCATTGCTACCACCAAGCAAGGGCTCGTGAAATACCCGGACAACAAGGAACTCATGCTCGACCAAGTCGCCTTCCTATTGGAAGCGAACCGCATGGACGAAGCAGAGACCAGTGTAAAAGCAGCGATCGCGAACGACCCGACGAACCCGGTATTGTATTCGGTGTTGGGCAGCTTGTATGACGGCAAGGCCAACCCCAAGGAAGGGGAGGTAGCCGAGGCGGACATGATCAAGTGGTACGACCTGGCCGAGCAATCCTACAAGAAGAGCATCGAGGTGGATCCTTCCTTCTTCGACAGCTACTACAACGTCGGCGTGCTCTATAACAACCGCGCAGCCTTTGAGTATGAGAAGTGCAACCAGATCAAGGATGATAAGAAGTATGAAGCTTGTAAGAAGACTGCGGATGCGATCTACCTGAAGACCATCCCTTACTTCGAAGAGGCCCATAAGCTGAAGCCCGAGGACACGGCCACCATGCAGCAACTCAAGATCCTCTACGCCAAGTCCGGCGACACGGAAAAGTACAACGCTATCAAGAAGGAATTGGGGGAGTAAATCCACCTGGATCACCTCTTGCGAAAGCCCCGGCCAGATCGCCGGGGCTTTCTTTTTTAACACGGCGGATCAGCCGCTCACGGATACCTGCGAATACCTTTGCGAGCTTAACAGCTATTCATCCTATCATTGTCAGATGACGTTCAACCTTTTTGATGCCTGGCTGGGCATGAAGCAACAGCTGCCCGAATTGAAGATTGAGAACATCGGCCTCAGTATCGTGTACCCTGTCTTCCTCGTGCTGCTGCTTACTGAGTACTTCAACGCGAAGCACCTATACAACCTGAAGGAGACTTTTGCCAGTTTCATCATCCTGGTTGGTGCCACATTGATGAGGATCTTCACCAATGTCTTCGAGATCTCCATCTACCTGTTCCTGTTCTATCTCGCTGCGCCACTCCGTGAAAGTCTTTTCGGATACACCACCTTGGGCTTCGCTTGGTACATCTGGATCATCTGTATGCTCGCCGATGACCATAACTTCTACTGGCACCACCGCCTCAGTCACAGCATTCGCTTGCTCTGGGCAGCCCACCTGCCACACCATTCCGCCAAGACCTTCAACCTCACGGTGAGCATCCGCAACGGCTGGTTCATCACCCTGTACAAACCGATCTTCTGGCTGTGGATGCCCTTGGTCGGATTCGAGCCGATCATGATCGCTACCTGCTTGATCATGAATTCGTTCTACCAGTTCTTCCTGCACTCCCAATTGGTGCCCTCGCTGCCGCTGTATGAAAAGCTCTTCAACACGCCGCATATCCACACCGTACACCACAGCAGCAATACGGAATATTTGGACTTCAACCACGGCGGGATCCTCACCGTCTGGGACAGACTGTATGGAACGTGGCAAGCGCCTATCAAAGGTTTGGTGCCCAAGTATGGGATCAGCCATAGCCCCGACACGGACAACCCTATCACGCACAACCTCTTTGAGTTCAAAGAGATCTGGAAAGACGTGAAGAAGGCGCCTGGTCTGAAGAATAAATTCATGTACATCTTCGGCCCTCCCGGTTGGAGCCACGACGGAAGCAGCCTGACGAGCAGGCAACTTCAGCGGGAACTGAAACTAGCCCATGAAAAAGGGGTGGAGGTGCCCGAGCGCACGTTCATTCGGTCCAACTAAGTCTGGTCGTCCAGTGGGCTGGAAGCCCGCATGGTCGAGAGTTCAGCACTTTCAGGTGCCCTCTCGATCATGCGGGCTTATTCGTGCCGCTCCTTGAAAACGCCATGTAGGTCGTTCCGGCAGTACCGTTCAAGCCGGGGAGATCGGTAATTTTCTTGCGAACAGCAAGACAGCGCCTGAGTGAAGTGCACCGGAGGGGCCTGTGATCTTTATCTGTGAGAAAACCGGCTTTGCGCGCATACAGTGCGGCAAACCATCTTTCGAAAAACAAGAAGAGCCGCTCAGTCGAACTGAACGGCTCTTCTGTTAAAGGTGCGATCAGCGCTTCCCGCCACCGCCGCCACTTGGGCGTGGGCCTCTCCAACGCTTCCGGGGAGGGCGAGCTCCTCCACCGGAGGCAGGCTTCGCCTGGGAGTGGGCTTGCGGCTTTTCAGCCGTGCCGTCCAGATCATTGATCAGCTCCGCGGTCAGTGCGGCGAAGTCTTTCGGTTGGCCATTGCTGCCACCTTGTGGGCCTTTGCTGCGACCGCCAACTTGGCGTCCACCTCCCTTTGGGGGAGCAGGAGGAAGAGGCTTGCTCGCATTCCCGCTGGCCGGGAAGGGATGCTCTTCGATGATGGGGATCTGGCGAGCGATCAGTTTGGTGATGTCACGCAGGAAGACGCGCTCATCCACATCGCAGAACGAAAGTGCGATACCCGTGGCACCGGCGCGACCGGTGCGGCCGATACGGTGGACATAGGTCTCGGGAACGTTGGGGATGTCGAAGTTCACCACGTGTGAGAGCGAATCAATATCGATCCCGCGTGCAGCGATGTCCGTTGCTACCAGCACCCGTGTCTTGCGCTCCTTGAAGTTTTTCAAAGCACGCTGGCGGGCGTTCTGGGCTTTGTTGCCGTGGATGGCCTCGGCACGGATGCCGGCCTTTTCGATCACGCGCACCAGCTTGTCCGCACCGTGTTTGGTACGGCTGAATACCAAGGCCTCCTTGATA
>JBEBYG010000048.1:0-3818 GCA_040391235.1 Cryomorpha ignava | reverse complement strand
TCAGCAAAGTGCTTGCGGACAAAGGTTTTTCCGAAGCCCGCAGCTTCGATTCCATTGACAACGCTCCCGAGGAGAAGGAGCGTGGTATCACCATTAACACGTCACACGTGGAGTATTCCACCGCGACCCGGCACTACGCACACGTGGATTGCCCAGGTCACGCTGACTATGTGAAGAACATGGTGACCGGTGCAGCCCAGATGGACGGTGCCATCCTCGTGGTGGCTTCCACGGATGGCCCCATGCCACAGACCCGCGAGCACATCCTGCTCGGTCGTCAGGTAGGCGTGCCTAAGATCGTTGTTTTCATGAACAAGGTGGACTTGGTGGATGACGCCGAGTTGCTGGACCTCGTGGAAATGGAGATCCGTGAGCTGCTGTCATTCTATGAGTACGACGGAGACAACACCCCAGTGATCCGCGGTAGCGCCCTGGGTGCCCTCAACGGCGAGCCCAAGTGGGTGGATTCCGTGATGGAGCTGATGGACGCAGTGGATGCTTGGATCCCTATTCCTCCCCGCGACATTGAGAAGCCATTGCTGATGAGCGTGGAGGACGTATTCTCCATCACCGGCCGCGGTACCGTGGCTACCGGCCGTATCGAAACAGGCATCGTGAAGACCGGCGACCCCTTGGAGATCATCGGGATGCAGGAGGAGAAGATGACCAGCACCTGCACAGGTGTGGAGATGTTCAAGAAGTTGCTCGATCGCGGCGAAGCCGGCGACAACGTCGGAATGCTCCTGCGTGGCATTGAAAAGGACCAGATCCGTCGCGGTATGGTGATCGCCAAGCCAGGCAGCATTACTCCCCACACCGAGTTCAAAGGTGAGATCTACGTACTGAAGAAGGAAGAGGGTGGTCGTCACACCCCGTTCCATAACAAGTATCGTCCACAGTTCTACTTCCGCACAACGGACGTGACCGGTGAGATCACCATGGAAGAAGGTCGTGAGATGATCATGCCCGGTGACAACGTGACGATCCATGTGAAACTGATCGTGCCGATCGCCATGAGCAAGGGTCTGCGTTTCGCCATCCGTGAGGGTGGGCGTACCGTGGGTGCCGGCCAGGTGACCGAAGTGATCAAGTAAGACAAGCACATACCGATGCGACGGGGCCGTCCGCCGAAGGGTGGACGGCCTTTGCCGCCGAAAGGAACAGCATAGAGAACAGGGAACGAACGGGAGTAGCTCAATTGGTAGAGCGACGGTCTCCAAAACCGTAGGCTGCGGGTTCGATTCCTGCCTCCCGTGCCAAAGCGAACAAAAAGTGGCAAGCTTCAAAACATATCTCAGCGAGAGCTATAACGAGCTCGTCAATAAGGTGAGTTGGCCTACTCGGAAGGAACTGCAGAGCAGCTCCATCTTGGTGTTGGTATCCGCACTGATCGTTTCGCTGATCGTATTCCTGATGGACTTCGTCTTCGGGGTACACAACATGGGCAACTCCAGCTTCTGGAAGGGCATCCTGGGTTTCATCTACAAATTCATGGGACACTAGGATGAGCGCTGCCAGCACCAAGAAGTGGTACGTGCTTCGCGCAATTAGCGGGAAGGAGAAGAAGGTGAAGGAGCTTATCGATACGGAAATTCGCCGGTCGAACTTGGGCAACTACATCTCTCAGGTGCTGATCCCCATGGAGAAATTCTACCAGATCCGGGACGGGAAGAAGGTGAGCAAAGAGCGCAACTTCTTCCCCGGATATGTGCTGCTGGAGGCCGACCTGATCGGGGAGACCGCGCATACCCTGAAGCAGATGACCAACGTGATCGGCTTTTTGGGTGCAGAGAAAGGGGGAGACCCCGTTCCCTTGAGGCAGAGCGAAGTGAACCGGATCCTTGGAACCGTGGATGAGCTCGCCGATGCGGATGAAAGCCCCTACAACCCATACCATGTGGGCGAGGGGGTGAAGGTGATCGATGGACCTTTCAATGGGTTCAACGGTACCATCGAGGAGATCAACGAAGAAAAGAAGAAGCTCAAGGTGATGGTGAAGATCTTCGGAAGAAGGACACCACTGGAATTGAGCTTCATGCAGGTAGAAAAAGAAGTTTAAGGGCGCGAAGTTTCGCGCTCCAACGAAGATAAATCAGTCCGAGTCTGCCGAAGGGTAGACGCTAACAAGGACACAACAACCAAACAATGGCAAAGGAGATCACGGGGCTTGTAAAGCTCCAAGTTAAAGGAGGCGCGGCGAACCCCGCCCCACCTATCGGCCCCGCACTAGGCGCCAAGGGTGTGAACATCATGGAATTCTGCAAGCAGTTCAACGGACGCACGCAGGACAAGGCTGGCAAGGTGCTGCCCGTGGTGATCACAGTCTACGCTGACAAGAGCTTCGACTTTATCATTAAGACCCCTCCGGCAGCTGTGCAGCTGTTGGACCTGGCCAAGGCCAAGAAGGGTAGTGGTGTTCCGCAGACCGACAAGGTGGGTAGTGTTACTTGGGAACAGGTGAAAGCCATTGCCGAGGACAAAATGCCCGACCTCAATTGCTTCAATGTGGAGAGCGCCATGAGCATGGTGGCCGGTACGGCCCGCTCCTTGGGTATCACCGTAACAGGCGAAAGCCCCATCAGCAAATAACCGGAAGCCATGCCACAACTAACAAAGAAGCGCAAGGCTGCCGCAGCCAAGTTCGACGCCGACAAGGCGTATGATCTGCTGGAGGCCGCCAACATCGTTAAGCAAGTAAGCTCCACCAAGTTCGACGCCACAGTAGATATTGCTGTCCGTCTCGGAGTCGACCCCAAAAAGAGCACTGAAATGGTGCGCGGTACCGTAAGCCTGCCACACGGCACTGGCCGCACGGTGCGCGTACTGGTGTTGGCCGACCCTGCCAAGTGCGAGGAGGCCTTGGCCGCCGGTGCCGACATGGCCGGACTGGACGAGTACGTGGATAAGATCAAGAACGGTTGGACGGATGTGGATGTGATAATCTGCACGCCGAACGTGATGGCGAAAGTGGGTGCTTTGGGCCGTATCCTCGGACCTCGCGGTCTGATGCCGAACCCTAAGACCGGTACCGTTACCATGGATGTGGCCAAGGCCACGCAAGAGGTAAAGGCCGGTAAGATCGACTTCAAGGTGGACAAGGCCGGTATCATCCACGCGGTGATCGGCAAGACCTCCTTCGATGCCGAGAAGCTTCAGGAGAACGCCAACGAGCTGTTGCAGACCTTGATGAAGCTGAAGCCTAACACGGCTAAGGGAACCTACGTGATGAGCATCTTCATGAGCAGCACGATGGGCCCCGGTATCAAAGTTGACACCCGCATAGTGGGATAAGAGATCGGCAGGGTCGCGAGATTTCGCACCCCGACGATCGCGCCCTAACAAAAAGAAGAAAATGGCAACCCGCGCAGAAAAAGACCAAGCCATCACCGAGCTGATCGGTGAGATCGAAAGCACCAACGTGCTGTACCTCACCGACGCCAGTTCGATGGACGCCGAGAGCACCAGCAAACTCCGTCGCGCCTGCAACAAGGGCGGTATCCGGATGAAAGTGGTGAAGAACACCATCCTTCGCAAAGCGATGGAGCGTGTGGAAGGGAAGGACTACAGCGAACTGTACCCTACCATCGTTGGCCAAACGGCCATCCTCTTCGCCGAAAAGGGCAATGCTCCGGCCAAGCTGATCAAGGATTTCCGCCAAAAGAAGGGCACGCGCCCGGCATTGAAGAGCGCGTGGATCGATGAGGCTGTATTCATCGGCGACGACCAACTGGTGATGCTCAGCGAGCTGAAGGGCCGCGAAGAACTCATCGGCGATATCATCCTGATGCTCCAGAGCCCGATGATGAATGTGATCAGCG
>JBEBYG010000047.1:0-4023 GCA_040391235.1 Cryomorpha ignava | reverse complement strand
TCCTGCCGGACCGTTGGTGGAGGAGCGATTGCGCACCCTCCTCAACGAGCTCAAGACATCCCCACAGGAGAAGCAGCGCATCGCCTTCAGTACCGTGCATGGACTCGATATGGTGGACACTGCGGAGATAATCTGCTGCCAGAGCGAGAGCAACTACACGCGCATACACCTAACGAACGATCGCAGGATCCTTGTGTCGAAGACGCTGCGTGAAGTTGCCAACCAATTGCCCGAAGACCGCTTCCTGCGTGTTCATCACAGTTTTGTGGCCAACCTTGATCACGTGCAGAAATACCTGCGCGGCGATGGCGGCACATTGGTCATGAACAATGGCCTTGAGCTGAAGGTCTCCCGCAACAAGAAGGACGAGTTGCTGCAGCGGCTCGGAGGCTGAGCAAACACCGATCCTTGGATCCTGATCCCTGCTGCTGGTGAGCAGGCAGGGATCAGCAACCAACGGATCAGGAATTCACGGACCACATCGACAGCGGAGCGCGCACGCTTCTTCGGAACATCGTTTCAGATCACTCACGCACGACCATCCGGGTCGAGACCCCATCTTTCGTATGCACCTGCACGGCATAGGTGCCGGACGCCAGCGAGTTCAAGTCCACCAGCATCGGCTCGGCACCGGTGCCTTGGGTGCGCTTCTCGGACACCAACCTGCCAGCGCAATCCAGCACGCGGATCTCGGCCTTCCCTTCAAACTTGCCGCGTATGGTCACTAGGCCATCCGTGGGGTTGGGGAACAGCTCGAAGGCCATGTTTTGTACATCGGCTACCGTTGTGCTTCCGGAAGTGTTGATGCGTACCACACCTGAGCTGACCGACATGTCATAGCCGGTGAAGAAGCCGGCCGCCAGCAACTGGCCATCAGGTTGGAGCAAGGCATCCAGCACCGTGTTGTTGAAACTGTTGCCATGGTCGAAGGAATGATCAGTGGCTCCATCGGGCATCAGGCGTACCACATTGTGGAAAGGCACACCGTTAGCCTCCTCGAACCCACCCAGTAGAATGAATTTGCCATCCGCCTGTTCCACGATCGCACGTACTTGATCGGAGCCGTATCCGATGTTCGCTTGGAACGACGGATCGATGCTGCCACCGGGCAGCAGGCGTACGACGCGCTCCAGTGGAGTGCCATTGTATGAAGTGAACCCACCGCCCAGCATGATGCGGCCATCGGCCATTACGTGGATGGCAAGTACCAATTTGTCGAAGCCTTCCCCTTGGGAGAAATCTTCATCCAAGCTGCCATCGCTGTTCAGCCGCGCCAATCTCCCCATCGGCAAGCCGCCCACTTCGTTGAAAGTGCCACCAATGAGCACCTTGCCGTCATTTTGCAGAGCCATCTTGAAGACGACCACGTTAAAGGAAGGAGGAACAAAGTCGGTGTCCACCGATCCGTCCGGTAGCAGCCGGGCCACATTTTGGCGGGTGGTGCCATTGTAGTAGGAGAAGTTGCCACCGCAGATGATGCCGCCATCCGGTTGCACCCGGATGTCGTACACGTTACCACTGAACCCGTTGCCCATATTGAATGCCTGATCGATGCTGCCATCGGGGTTGAGGCGCACGATGCCTCGGGCCAAGGTGTCGTTGTAAGTGGAGAAGGTGCCACCAACGAGGATCTTGCCATCCGGTTGAACAGCTACCGCAGTGCCACGACCTGAATAGCCCGAGATCTCGGGATAGGAAGCGAGGAAGCCGCTGCCCACTGAAAAACTTGCATCACGTGTACCATCGGGATTGATGCGAACTACGCCCTTACTGGAATCGCCGGCATAGGTATAGAAGGCACCCACGGCGATGATCTTGCCATCAGGCTGAATGGCAATTTCCTCCACTGCCACTTGAGGTTGTGTGGTGAACCCAGACATGAAGCTGAGGTCGATGCTGCCCGGTTGGGCATACGCGCTTGAGAAAGCAAGAGCGCAGAGAACGAGAGGAATGAATGGTTTCATGAGGGGAAAGGGTTTAGTGACGAAGGAGAGATGTGGTGGAAAAGCTTTGCCCACGCTGGATGCGCAGGGTATAGAAGCCTGGGGGCAGGTGTGAGAGGTCAATAGTGCGGCTACCTTCAGTTGCTGCGGAAAGACGCTCTTGATGCACCGCTCGTCCGGCCATATCGAACACCTTGAATCCTATATCCGCATTACCATCGGATCTCAGCATCACCAGACCTGTGCTGGGGTTGGGGTAGATGCTCAGGGCTTCGTCGATCTGGATCGCATCATCCACCGACAGCAAGGCGCAAGCAGCCTCCACTTCGGCCCGGTTGGCACAGCCTGGGCCATTGCTATGGAGATTCACGTAGTTGGCCGGATCGGCCAAGTAGCCGCATATGCTCGCCACCGCGCACTGCGAGAGGCCCGTGCAACCAGCGAGGGAGAGGTTGGTGATACTCGACGAAGGGATCTGGTCAACTCCGTCCAAGGAGGTAAGAGCAGTGCATCCAGTGATCGCTAATCCACCATTGATCGAAGTAATGGTCTGTAGATCCAACAGGCTGTTGAGGGCTGGACTTAATCTTACGCCAAGTCCTCCACCCACACTGGTGAGGTTATGCGCAGCAACCAGATCCGCCAGCAGGGGATTCTGCATCACGTTGAAAGATCCCCCTAAGCTCGTTGGTGCCAGACCCTGCATGCTGGTGAGCGCGGGGTTTTCCATGACCAAGAGGCCTCCCGTGATAGCAGTAAGTCCCTCCAGACCCTGTAGGTCGGTCAGCCCTGCATTTTCGGTGACCTCCAAGTCACCGCCTATCGTGGCCAAATTCTCCAACCCCGACAGGCTCGTTAGCGCATTGTTCGCTCGCACTTCCACAACGCCACCTACGGAGGTGAGGTTCGACAAGGCGCTCATGTCGTTGAGCTGCATATTCCCTTCTATGCGCAAGTATCCGCCCACATATGTGAGGTTCTGTAGTCCGTTGAAGTTGGAGAACTGATTACTTCCGATCTGCACATAGCCTTCAATTCCCGTGATCTGCGACAATGGCGTAAGGTCCGAGACGTAGTTGATGCGCACGAAACCCTCAATGGTGGTGCAACCTGGATGGTCCGTGGGAAAACTGTTCACTTGGGCTTGGTTGGTGAGGGTAAGGCCACCGGGCAGGCAGCTTTGAGCATGGGCAAAGGATGTGATGCCGATGCATGAAGCAAGAAGGATGAAGTGGCGTTTCATGGTCCTGAGGTTCATGTGTTACTTGGATCGGATCATTCGATGATCAAACTCTCAGTGGCCATGCCATCAGCACTGCGCACTTCCAACAGGTAAAGCCCAGCGTTCAGCGCAACCACGCTGATGCTGTGGCGGAGCGTACCAGAAGCGCTGATCTCTCCTTGCAGCACTTCGCGGCCCAAGGCATCCAGCACGCGGTACTGAACCTTGCCGCTGGCTTCCAATTCCAATGTCACTACATCGCTTGCGGGATTCGGAAAAACGCGGATCGGCAATTCAGGGAGTTCGGCAATACCTGTTGCTCCAGTGAAGGAGATCAATGCGGCTTGAGCGCTCACCTCGGTCTCTTCATCTTCAGTTTCCAAGCCGAATGTCAAAAGAGGGAAAGGAATGCCCGCCTTCACCCAACGCCATTCTTCGATCGTGGATGGGGTGGTAAAGGGACCAATTATGGTCTCCACATTCTGCACGGAGTGAATGCGCAGCACATCGGTATAGGTGGCGTTCGGGAGGATCAGTGTGCCGTAGCCATCCACCGACCAGACGTGGCTGCCGGAAGTATATACCGGCGTCCAAAAGGTGTAGGATGTTTTGGCGTAGCTATCGCTACCGGCGCTGGAGATGGAGAGCGGCGTGGTGAAGAGCGTTAGAGGGTTGGTATACACAGCATGATCAACGCCGATGCCTTCGATGAAAACGTCGCCGTGTTCCGTGAAGCCGCCGTTGAGGTCGAAGTAGTAATACCCGCTGAAGCCAGAGGTACCATCCATGAAGAGGGTCGATGAGGCCATCGGAAATGAGTCCGCATACTGTGTGCCGGCCGTTGCCACCGCCGTGTAG
>JBEBYG010000046.1:0-4755 GCA_040391235.1 Cryomorpha ignava | reverse complement strand
TTTTTAGAATCAACCCGGTGCCCGCCCGCGGGGCTGTTTTGGCGGGGGGGGGGGTTGGGGGCCAACCACCCCCCGCCCCCCCCCCCCGACCCGCCCCAACCAGAAGAACATGAACAAAGCACTCAAGTACATCATCCTCATTTTCCTTGGTTTCCTCTTCGTGTGGACGCTCTGGTTCCTCTACCAGAAGAGCGTAACGAAGGAGTCGGAATACAAGGTGGTGAAAGCCAAGGTGGCCACGATCGTGAAGAAGACCGTGGCGAACGGCACCATCGAGCCGCGACAGGAGATCGACATCAAGCCCGTTGTCAGCGGTGTGATACGCCAGCTCTTTGTGGAGGCCGGACAAACCGTGAAGGAGGGCGATAAGCTGGCCATCATCCAGATCGTACCCGACATGCTCTCCCTGAATCAAGCGGAGAGCCGGGTGAACAGCTCCGCCATCGCTGTGACCAACGCGCAACTGAATTTCGATCGGAACAAGCCCTTGGCCGATAAAGGCGTGATCGCAGCCAGCGAAATGCAGACCTATGACATCGCACTGCGCAGTGCCAAGCAGGAACAGAACGCTGCGCAGGACGCATTGCAACTGGTACGCGACGGCATCAGCAAGAGCAGCAGTGGCAGCAGCAACACCATCGTGCGCAGCACCATCAATGGAATGGTGCTGGACGTACCGGTGAAAGTGGGCAGCAGCGTGATCGAGCGGAACAACTTCAACGAGGGTACCACCATCGCCACCGTGGCGGATATGAAAGACCTGATCTTCAAAGGCAACGTGGATGAGAGCGAAGTGGGCAAGGTCCGCTTGGGCATGCCCGTGGTGATCACCGTGGGTGCCATCGACAGCGCGAGTTGGGACGCGAACCTGGAATACATCGCACCGAAGGGTGTGGAGGTGAACGGTGCCATCCAGTTCGAGATCCGCGCAGCGGTGAACGTGAAAGAAGGCCAGACCCTGCGCGCCGGATACAGCGCCAACGCTGACATCGTGCTCGACCGACGCGACAGTGTGCTCACCATTCCTGAGAGCGTGATCGCCTTCAGCCCCAAGGGCGACAGTGCGTTCGTGGAAGTGAAGGACAAGAAGGAGTGGAACAAGACCTATGTAAAAACGGGCTTGAGCGACGGGGTGAACATCGAATTGCTCGGTGGCATCTCCGACACTACCTCCTTGAAAGGCGCACTGAAAGTGGAGGAGCCGAAGAAGTAACGGCAGGAAAGTGCATCTTGCCCTCGATTCGAAAACGTTCCCTACCCATGCGCCAATTCTTTCTTCTTCTCGCATTCCTTCTTGTCAGTGGCCTTTCCGCCCAGCAACAGCCGGATCTCGAAAAACTCGATGCCTACATCGCCGATGCGGTCAAGCAATTCGACCAACCCGGCTTGGCCGTAGGGATCGTGAAGGACGGTGAGCTGGTATGGAGCAAGGGTTATGGAAAGCTTGATCTGGCCAAGAGCGATCCGGTAACACCGAACACCATCTTCTTCATTGCCAGTATGAGCAAGGCCTTCACCGCCTGTGCCATTGGCCTTTTGGTGGATGAGGGCAAGCTCGACTTCGATGATCCCGTGCGGAAATACATGCCGGAGTTCAACACCACGAACCCGTATGTGACCAGCAACATGACCGTGCGTGACCTGCTCTGCCACCGCAGCGGATGGGCAACCTTCGATGGCGATCTGCTCTGGTACGGAACCCATTACACACAGCAAGAGATCCTTGCCCGCCATGCCGGGCAGCCGTTCGAGTATGGCTTCCGCGAGAAGTTCGGTTACAGCAACCTGATGTTCATCGCAGCTGCGCAACTGATCGAGCGGGTAAGCGGAAAGACGTGGGATGAGTTCATCACCGAGCGGATCCTGCAACCGCTGCACATGGACCGCAGCACCGTGGAGACAGCTGATCTGGTGCGCTTCACCGATGTGGCCCTCCCCCACGTCCGCAAAGGCCAGGACCCGAATGCGCCCCAGCGCAGCATGCCCTACCAAGCCCTGCAAGGTGCGGATGGGGCCACCGGTGTCAATAGTTGCATCACCGACCTGGCCAAGTGGGATGCCATGTGGGCGAATGAAGGGAAAGTCGGCGACAAGCCGTTCCTGAGCCGCAGCACCTTCAACACCCTTACCTCCACGCAACTGGCCATGGGCGGGCGCAGGGATGGGGCGGCCATGGGCTGGTTCGTGGAAGAGAACAACGGCGAAAAGGTGATCACCCACAGTGGCGGCATGCCCGGCTTCGTGCTGAACCATGCCGTAGTGCCGGACCGCGACCTGGCAGTGATCGCGCTTGGCAACGGCGAGAGCTACAGTGTATTCGCCGTGACGAACAAGATCCTCGACCTCTACCTCGGCGACGGCACCGCCGATCCGGTGGCCACCATGATCCCACGGATCAAGCAGCTGGATGCCCAGGAGGCAAAGCGCCGTGCGGACCGCGTGTCTGCGCATAAACTCAAGACCAAGCCGACGATCGCGTTGGATTCCTTGCAGGGCATTTATTCGGATAAGATCTACGGAAAAGCAACGGTGACCGTGAAAGGTGGCGTGGCCACGCTCTCCCTCCTGCCCGCGCCGGAACTCTTCACCGGAACGCTGGAACATTGGCACTACGATACGTGGAAGTGGAACCACGCGGATCCCTTCCTGGAGCCGGGCTACGTCACTTTCAACTTCGATGCGGACCACCGGATCACGGCCTTCAAGATCGACCTGCACAGCCCGGACTTCCATTTTGGGAAGCTGGATTTTGTGCGCGATTAAGTTGGCCTGAACCTATTTGCAAGGCCCCTCGGTTTCGCGCCAACCTTGATGCGATCGCACACCGCTCTCTTCTTCTTGGTGGTGCTCTTCCTCGCCAGTTGGCACTTGGACACGGGCCACAACGACAACACCATGTCGCGCGCGGCATCCGTGGCCTCATTGGTGGACCGCGGCACGCTGGAGATCACGCCGATCCGCTCCACCATTGGCGACCTGAGCCTCGTGGATGGGCGCTACTACTCGGACAAAGCTCCGCTGCCCACTTTCGCCGTACTCCCCTTTCATTGGCTGGCGGTGCGTCTGGGCATCATCACCCCGGGCGAACAAGGCACGCTGACCGATGGGCTGTTGCGTTTGGGTGGCTTCATCTGCGGAAGCATTCCCTTCGCGCTCTTGATCACCTTGGCGTGGAGCGAGCTCCGCAAGCGGAAGGAGCCGCTACCGCTGAACCCCGCGCTGTTGGCGGCCCTGCCTTTTTTCGGGTCATTTCTGTTCGTGTATAGCGGCAGCTTCTACAACCATTTACCCGAGGCGCTCTTTGCCGTGTTGGCTGCACGCGCGATGGTTCATGAACGTTACATGATCGCTGGCCTGTGCGCTGGTGCAGCGTTCCTATGCGGCTCCGCTACGCTCTTGCTCGCTGTTGCATGGGGCGCGCATTTGCTCTGGCAACAAAAGTGGAGGGGCGTTCGGCTTTTCACACTGGGTATTTCGCCGGCCTTCCTGCTCGGAGCTGCCTATAACCTCGCCGTTACGGGTAACGCCTTCATTTTCCCGAATGCCTATGCGGTAAACTACAGCATCATGCACCAACAGTATGGCTTCGGCACGTGGCAGCCTGAAGCCTTTCTCGGCCTACTCTTCACCGACTACCGCGGCCTGTTCTTCTACATGCCCTTCTTGGTGCTCGCCTTCTTCACCTTGCCCTTCCGAAGCTCATTGAAGAGCCTGCTCCTCGACCCCTTCATCCTGCCTGCATTGCTTCTTACAGCCGCTTTCCTTACCCACGCCACATGGGGCGGAGGATGGACCTATGGGCCGCGCTACCTCATGGCGGCTGCGGCGCTGTTGGCTTTCGCCGTGTTGGAGCGCATCCACCAACGCCGTGGAGTACGCAGCGCGGTGATCGCGCTCTGTGCGTTCGGAATGGGGTGCGCCTTCGCTGCGAAGGCCACCGTCTGGTATTCCCTCCCTACGGAGATCAAGCATCCGTTCACCGAGGTGCTGTGGCCCGCGATCCTCAGCGGCCACTGGAGCACGGACCAATGGCCCGTTGCGCTGGGCCTTTCACCGGCTGCGTCCTCCGCCGCCTTCTTGGCCACCTTTACCTTCGGCCTATACCTGCTCGTGCGCATTGATCGTTCACTCCCCCATGCACCTATTCCACTGCCCTGACCTCGGCCCCGCGCTCGTAGAAATTCCGGAAGAAGAGGCGCACCACGCCGTGAACGTGCTGCGCCTATCCGTGGGAAGCACCATCGGCTTATTGGATGGCAAAGGCACCTTCGCCGAGGCCGAGGTGATGGAGATCACAAAGAAGAAATGCGTCGTGCGCATCCTGCGGAAGGAGACCGATGCACCGGAGCGCCGCGCGCAGATTCACTTGGCCGTGGCGCCCACCAAGCAGATGGACCGCTTCGAATGGTTCTTGGAAAAGGCTACGGAGATCGGTGTGGACCACATCACGCCGGTCCTCACGCATCGCACGGAACGGGATAAGCTGCGACATGACCGCATGGAGAAGGTGCTGGTGGGTGCGATGAAGCAAAGCCAACGCAAATGGCTGCCACAGCTGGATGAATTGACGAAACTGAAGGACTTGGTGGCCGACGGCATTCCCCAGAAGTTCTTCGGCTGGTGTGAAGGGGATCACGTTGATCTGACTTCCATCTATGACCCAACCAAGGATGCGCTCATGTTGATCGGGCCGGAAGGTGACTTCACACCGGAGGAAGCGGAATTGCTGATCGCGAACGGCTTTCAGGCGGTGAG
>JBEBYG010000045.1:0-5275 GCA_040391235.1 Cryomorpha ignava | reverse complement strand
ACATTACCGTGAACGGTGAGCGCACCGTGCAGCGGTTGAGCATCATCCGATAGATTCAAGCTCCCTCAGCGGTCTCCCAAAGGGGACCCGGAGGAAACCCAAGCCGAAGGGCCGTTCCGAAAGGGACGGCCCTTCGTGCTTATTCAAATAGTCTCGAGTTGATGACTTCGACCCCCATCCAGTGATCACAAGTTCGGCACCAACCGAAACCTCCGACAAACAGACAACTCACTGAAACTGGTGCAAGGGCCTCCTTGCAGACTGGCACCAGACATATCGAACCATCTTCGTGCGGGGATCAGCCGATCGCCGAAGCAGCTCCTTTACTCCCAGCTTGGTCAAGCATTTCAGGGGCTGCCCTCCTCTACCGCTGCGTTATCTTTGCCCCCTTACTTCGCAGCATATGTCCTTACGTACACTACTTCTTGGCTGCTTTGCCGCTGGGATCTTGGCCTCTTGCAATTCGGACCTCGATATCAGCGCGCCGTACAAGGAGAACACCATCATATATGCGATGCTCGATAAGGACAGCACCACGCAATATGTGAGGATCAACAAGGCATTCCTCGGACCTGATAATGCCTTTATATATGCTCAGATCGCCGACTCCAGCGAATACACGGATGGACAGCTCCAAGCCGAGATCCAAGAGGTAAAGAACGGAAGCGTGGTGAACACCTATGCACTCCACGACACGCTCTTACCACACGACCCAGGTGTGTTCGCAGGTCCCCTCCACAAGCTGTACTATTTCACTGCGGTATTGGACTCTTCCGCCATCTATCGGGTGGAGGCCTCTGCGAAAGGGAACCAAGTTTCCGCCCAGACCGGAATAGTTTCCAAGGTGAAGCCCACCGGCGCCATTATTAGCCAGCCATTACGATTGGTCGCCGTGGGCGGAGGCTACAGTTCCCAAACCATCAAATGGACCTCGTCGATGAATGGTAAACGCTACGACGTTTCCTATCGGTTCCGTTGGGATGATGTGGTGGGTAACGATACCATCCCGCGCAGCTTTACTCAATTGATCTCCACGGTGGTCTCGAATGGCACAGGAGGCGGTGAAGGCATGGACGCGGTCCTGGATGGAGAATCATTCTTTCAAACCGTGGGGCTGCGAGCCGCGAGCGAGAGCAATGTCAGCCGGCGCATTTATCGGGGCGTTGACATTCTCTGGGCTGTCGCCGGTCCGGACCTGCATTTGTATTTACAACTGAACAGTCCCATCTCCGGCTTAGTGGAGGACCGGCCTACCTATACCAACATCGATAACGGATATGGTCTCTTTTCCACCCGTCGTTTCTTGGTATTACCGGTGAACGGCCTGCATTCTTCCACTGCACCCGAACTGGTCCAAGGCCAATACACGGCCTACCTCAACTTCTGTATTCCCAACAGTGATTTCGCCTGCAACTAGGACATTCTGTCCATTTGTCAGGGACGATCTCGCCACATTGGACGCGCATCTGCCAATCCGCGCATGGCGGGTAGCACTGGCATGATCGTTGGGGAAAGCGCATTCGCGAACACCAGTTTAAATAAGAAAGGACCATCGCGTGTGGTCCGTTAACAACCGAAAAATGAGCAAGATCATAGGCATCGACCTAGGCACTACTAACAGTTGCGTATCCGTGATGGAAGGCAACGAGCCAGTGGTGATCAACAATAGTGAAGGGAAACGCACCACCCCGAGCATCGTAGCATTCGTCGAGAATGGTGAGCGCAAGGTGGGAGATCCGGCCAAACGCCAATCCATCACCAACCCTCGTAACACGGTGTACTCCATCAAGCGCTTCATGGGAAATACCTATGAAGAGGATGCCAAGGAGATCGCACGGGTACCTTATGAGGTGGTCCGTGGTGAGGGTGGCATGCCCCAGGTGAAGATCGGGGACAGGAAGTACACACCGCAGGAGATCAGCGCGATGATCCTGCAGAAGATGAAAAAGACCGCCGAGGATTACCTCGGAACCACGGTTAGTGAAGCCGTGATCACTGTACCTGCCTATTTCAACGACGCTCAACGCCAAGCCACCAAGGAGGCCGGCGAGATCGCAGGTCTGAAAGTGCGCCGCATTATCAACGAACCTACCGCTGCTGCATTGGCTTATGGCCTCGACAAAAAGCACATTGAACAAAAGGTGGTGGTGTTCGATTGCGGTGGTGGCACACACGACGTGAGCGTACTGGAACTGGGCGATGGGGTCTTCGAAGTGAAGAGTACCGATGGCGACACCCACTTGGGTGGTGACGACTTTGACCAGGTCTTGATCGATTGGCTGGCCGATGAGTTCAAGCACGATGAGAACATCGACCTGCGCAAGGACCCCATGGCCCTGCAGCGTTTGAAGGATGCCGCCGAGAAGGCCAAGATCGAACTGAGCAGCACGACCAGTACGGAGATCAACCTCCCGTACATCATGCCTGTGGACGGTATACCAAAGCACTTGGTACGCACCTTGAGCCGTGCCAAGTTCGAGCAGCTTGTGGATCCGTTGATCAAGCGTACCATCGCTCCTTGCGAAAGCGCTCTGAAGAACGCCGGATTGAAACCCAGCGAGATTGATGAGATCATCTTGGTGGGAGGAAGCACGCGCATCCCCGCGATCCAAGAGGCTGTTAAGAAATTCTTCGGAAAGGAGCCAAGCAAGGGTGTAAACCCGGATGAGGTGGTAGCCATAGGAGCCGCCATACAAGGTGGCGTCCTAACCGGTGAAGTGAAGGATGTATTGCTCTTGGACGTAACCCCATTGAGCCTCGGGATCGAGACCATGGGCGGTGTGATGACACGTCTGATCGAATCCAATACTACCATCCCCACCAAGAAGAGTGAGACTTTCAGCACGGCCAGCGACAACCAGCCCAGCGTGGAGATCCACGTTCTGCAAGGCGAGCGCCCCATTGCATCCGGAAACCGCACTATCGGACGTTTCCACTTGGACGGTATTCCACCGGCACGCCGAGGCACCCCGCAAGTCGAGGTCACCTTTGACATCGATGCGAACGGAATCTTGCACGTAGCTGCCAAGGACAAGGCCACAGGCAAGGAGCAAAGCATCCGGATCGAGGCCAGCAGCGGCTTGAGCAAGGAGGATATCGAGAAGATGAAGAAGGAGGCCGAAGCCAATGCAGATGCCGACAAGGCCGCGCGGGAGAAGGCAGACAAGCTCAACCAAGCCGACAGCCTCATCTTCCAGACCGAGAAGCAACTTGAGGAATTCGGAGATAAGCTGCCTGCAGATAAAAAGCAGCCCATCGAAGAAGCCGTGGCTAAACTGAAAAAGGCCCACGAAGCGCAGGATCTGCCAGCTATCGACACGGCGATGAACGAGTTGAACACTATTTTCTCCAGTGCCAGTGAAGAAATGTACAAGAACGCACAGGGTGCTCAAGGCAATGGAGCCACTGGGTCCAACGGAGCTGATCAAGGTCCATCCTCTGACCAAGAGGTCACCGATGTGGACTTTGAAGAAGTGAAGGACGACAAGAAGTAACAGAGACCATCAACGCAAAAAGCCGCCCCCGGATTTCCGGTTGGGCGGCTTTTTTGCGTTCATGCTATGGACTTGTGACACTTCGAACCAGGGTCGATCTTCATGAAACCACGGAGCAGCATCTCGTCAGATTTGTCCTTTAACGGGCTGAAAGAACGATTGCACAACCAGAAGCCCTTTACACAGGCCTATGCCTTCGCTGCCGGCGACAGTTGAAAACATACAGCTAGAGCAAACCAATTCACGCGTTCCTACGAATAAATTAGCTGCCGCAGAACCTTATTGCCAATCGCTGCAATCAGCGGCCAAAAGCGTGTGCTCGCGAACAGACAGGACTACTGATACAGATCCTTCAGGACTCTTCTGAGTTCTTCTGCATCGACCGGCTTGGCCACGATCTTCAAGAAACTATCGACCAGGAAGAGTGCCGGAGTGGCCTTCACTTGGAAGGCCTGTGCCGCCTTGGAGCCCCATCCGTTGAATTCGCTATAGCACTTCCAAGGGATTGCATTCTCTTGGATGCTCCGCAGGAAATCAATGCTATCCACATCCAATGCAATGCCGAGCACATCAAAACCTCGCTTAAGGTACGTGCTACGATCCTCCTTCATGGCCGGCATTTGAGCGTGGCAATGCTCACAGGTGCTTGAATAAAAGAACACAGCGGTGTAGTTGTTCGCTTTCACGAGCTGGGAAAGCTGCACTTTCCTTCCATGATCATCAAGTTCCACGTCCGGGGCGGTGTGACCGATCGATACCTGCAAGAGGTCATCCACCTTCTGGCGAACGGCTGACGAGACAACAGCCCCTCCACCAAAGGGTGCGACATATCGATCGATCATATGCTGCAAAGCCACTTCCGGGCCATAGGTAGCGAACAAGTCTATCAGGTGTTCCAACATGTAGGCCTGGCAGGCCGTGTCCCCACTTGCCAGCTTCATAAGCGTATCCGCTGCATTGCTGAACTGGACCTCGCTTACCGCATTGAGGTTCTGCATGAATGCCATTACACCGTTATCATAGGTGGTGGAGCGCAAGAGTTGGGGATCGCTAAAATCGCAGACCCGCGCCACCGCCAAGGGGCCCTTCCCTCGTGCACGCTGGATGGCGTGGTCAACCCGGAGTGCTTTAGCAAAAAAGCTGGAAGGCGCCCTTGCAGCCAGTTCCTCCATGTAATGCTCTTGGGTTTGGATAGCTCGTTGTTCCACCCTATCCAAAGCGTTAAGCTCGAGTGAATCAGTCGGAAACAATCGGCTCCTCTGTTCGGCCACCGCAGCTTTAACGGCTTGTGTTTCCTTGGTCACATATTGCAACTCCCAGAGCCTCTTGTTCTCATCTGATGTTTGAACGTGCACATGATCAGCCAACGGAAGTGCATCGAAGCGCAGATCGACCAAGGGTTCCCGTGCATCGAGGATCAGGTTTACCTGATCGGAATCGTTGAGCGAGAGCTGGTAGAAACCTGTTGCGTTGAAGCGTTTGGAGAAGTTGAAATCTCCGGAAGGCTCGATCCGTGTTGAATCCACCAGGGTGAAGGATCCCCCTCTTGCTTGATAAAGCTTGAGCTTTCTAGCTGTAATGGCCGGATCTTCAATATGGCCTTTCAGCTGTTGCGCCTGAAGCAATGGCGCTATGAGCAATGCCAGGCCGGGCAAAATAAATTGAAATGCGTTCTTCATGGTCGATCACAAAGGAAACACGATGCCGGACCTTTTGGGGTAGGTACCAAAAAAAGAACCCCGCCTTTTAAGGGGCGGGGTTCAGATCGGCGACGACATACT
>JBEBYG010000044.1:0-6983 GCA_040391235.1 Cryomorpha ignava | reverse complement strand
CGCCCCAGACGAACTGCTGCGCGTGCTTGTTGTCGTAGGTGGCGATGGTGGCCACCAAGGAACCCTTGCCCAGCTTGCTG
This sequence comes from Cryomorpha ignava, assembly GCA_040391235.1. GTDB lineage: Bacteria > Bacteroidota > Bacteroidia > Flavobacteriales_F > PHOS-HE28 > PHOS-HE28. Next base: position 6,903 of record JBEBYG010000044.1, on the reverse strand, counting down.
ATGGCGATGGCATCATCGAGGTCGGTGTAGGGCATCAGTGTGCTCACGGGGCCGAAAGCCTCCACCTCATGGCTCACGCGGTTCTTCCAAGGATCCTTGTTCAGCAGCAGAATGGGGCTGATGAAGGCACCCTTCTCTGCATCCGCGCCGGTGACGCTCACCTGCTGCGGATCGCCGTAGACCAGCTCGCTGCCCTGCATCAACTTGGCCAGCTGCTCGCGCACTTCCTTGCGTTGCGTGGGACCTGCCAGAGCGCCCATGCGGACGCCTTCCGCACGTGGGTCGCCGATCACGGTGCCACCAAGGCGCTTGCCGATGGCGATCTGCACATCCTCCACCAGCTTCTCCGGCACCAGGATGCGACGAACGCCCGTGCAACGTTGGCCGCACTTCAGCGTCATCTCGCGACCCACTTCCTTCACGAAGAGGTCGAACTCCGGCGTGCCGGGCACGGCATCCGGACCCAGCACAATGCTGTTGAGGCTATCGGCCTCCATGTTGAAAGGCACGCTCTCGGCGATGATGCGCGGATGCACCTTCAGCATGCGACCCGTGGTGGCGCTGCCGGTGAAGGTCACCACGTCCTGGCTGTCCACATGGTCCAGCAGATCACCGGCGCTGCCCACGATCAGTTGTAAGGCGCCTTCCGGAAGGATCTTGCTCTCGATGATGGCCTTCACCATGGATTCGGTGAGGTAGCTGGTAACGGTGGCGGGCTTCACCACGGCGGGCATCCCGGCCATCCAGTTCACGGCGCACTTTTCCAGCATGCCCCAGATGGGGAAGTTGAAAGCGTTGATGTGCACGGCCACACCTTCCTTGGGCACCATGATGTGGTGGCCCATGAAGGTGCCGCCGCGGCTGGTGAGCACCGGCGGACCGTCCACATAGAAGGGCATGTTGCCCAGCTGTTTCCGCAAGCTGGCGTTGGCGAACACGTTGCCGATGCCGCCCTCGATATCCACCCAGCTATCGGCCTTGGTGGCGCCGGTCTTGTAGCTCACTTGGTAGAACTCGTCCTTGCGGTCCATCAGGTAGAGGGCGAGGGCCTTCAGCATACGGCCGCGCTCGGGGAAGGTCATTTTGCGCAGGGGAGGGCCGCCGGTTTCACGGCCGTATTTCAGCATGGCCTCGAAGTCGAGCCCGCCGCTGCTGGTGGTAGCGATCAGTTCGCCGGTGGAGGCGTCGGTGAGTTCGGCTTGTTTGCCGGTGCCGGCGATCCATTGGCCGGCGATGTAGTTGTGTAGTTGCATCGCGGCGAAGTTCGGCAGGAATACTCGACCGCAACGGCGCAACGATGCAACGGAAGCGCAACGTGGTTTTGATGGTGTGTTGGGCGTGCCCCGGCCGTGCCCTGAGGCGCTCGAAGGGAATGGGCCGGGTCGGGCTTGGAGTTTAGCCCGGTCTTGAACCGGGCCTATACTCCTCGCACTGTCGGCCTCGGGGCCGGCAGTGCTGCGGGGTGCCGCTGCTATCCCTCACGCGGTACGCAGTGAGCAAGATCTGGAAACCGCCAGAGGCGGAGTAGATGCGACGCACATACCTACGGCACGCAGGCTCGCGAAAAACGCGAGCGCGCGCTGGCAAGCTTAGGATGAAATCGCCAATAGCAATTGTGATACGTGATATCCGAGTCGGGAAGACGAAATCACTGGATCTGACACATTTGGATCCAGGGCGATGGTCGTGATCATCATGCGCTTGGTGGCCAACAACCGATAGTACCTAAGGGTACCTCCAAGTACCTCAAACGGATGGCACAAGTACAGATCGATTGTCCAGCCGGCGTTGCATGTTCAGTCGATTGGCAACCAGCTTCCTGCATCCCCGTCTTGTGGTTGATACGGCCAGCGTGTGGATGAAAATTCTTTCGAGCGCAGAAGAGAGCACGAACTGTTCAATGATTAAACGGGGAGTTCCTTCAATGCAAAGATCATCTCAATGAAACAAACGAAAATCCTGAGGCCATTTCTGATCATTTTGCTCCTTTCGTCCGGGATAGGCGGCACGGCCCAAGTGGTCTTGACGCATGACAACAGTTCCCCTCAGCCCGGAGATGTGTACGTGCGAACGACGGGTCAATATTTGAACCCCGGTGCGGCCGGAGGTCCGATTCCCACCTATGATTATTCCGCACTTGGCATGACGGGCGGCTCGGAGGACACTCTGCGCTTCACATCACCGTCCGATACGATGTGGTACAGTGGACTCGTGCCGGGTGCCGATGCGGAACTCTTCTTCGGAGGCGACATTTCATCCGCAGACGCGTTCTATTACTCCGGTACCAACGCTGGCCTGGAATTGATCGGGGAACTTGAGCTAGGGGCGACCTATATAATGACAGACCCACGGAAGGAATTGATCTATCCATGTGCTGTAGGCAGTTCTTGGACGGACACCTATAACGGATCTATTCCTTTTTCGGGGTTTGGCAAGGGAGGAGCGATCACGGTGAACAGCGTTACCCTGTGTAATGTGGCCACCCCCTCAGGCTTGTTCTCCAATGTGCTGCGTTTGGAGATCGATGACAGCTTTAATTACACAGGATCGCAATTTATACTCCACAGGGAACGCTCGATCATATTATACCGCAAGCCTGGGATACATCATCCCGTTATGTACTGCATTCAATCCACGGGTTATGATGAGTCGGGTAATCCCATCGAGGGCCTCTACGGTGAAAAGTGCGAGTGGCTGCATGCAGACCTGAGTACGTCCATCCGGGCCACTCTTCCTGCAGCGTCCGCATGGTCGCTGGTACAGAACCCCGTTGAGGACCTACTTGGTGTGTCCGGATCCCTGGACCCGACCGCCTTGGTCTATCGAATTTGGGCAGCGGACGGGGGGCTCGTGCGTGAGGGTCCTGCAGGTGATCTGCGCCACGGCGTGAAGGTTGCCGACCTGTCCGGTGGCATCTACCTACTTCAGTGCAGCGGTGCGGCGGTCCGGTTCATCAAAAAATAAGGCTGAAAAATGGTTCTCCGTGCATGCAGTTTGTCCCTTGGGCGTGCCCCGGCTCAAGAGCAGCCGGGTCGGGCTATCCGCTGCAAGTCCTCGGCCGGATTACCGACCTGTGGGCTTTCCGCTGCTATCCCTCACGCGGTGTGCGGCTTGCAAGTTGGAACCGCCGGAGGCGGATCGAACACGAGGCGTACATCCTCAAAATGCGTTTTGGGGTAGGCCTATGCACATGAACAGGGCTGCAAATATGAATTGTTCGGGAATACGCTTTTGTAGACCGCGATGGTCGGGCTCAGGCGGAGCGAAGGAATTTTAGACATGATTACTGACCTATACATTACATTTATACAATGCATGATCAACTACGGGCATTGGTTTTGGCTTGCGTCGGGTGCATGTTCATCACCGTTACGCATGGGCAATTAGCCGGATGGTGGCAGGAAAACAGCCTGCCGGGTACTGCGCGCGAATCCATGTCCTCCTTTGTGATCGGGGATACGGCTTATGTCTGCGGGGGCCAGAATGCGCTCATCTTCGAGTCCACCAACCAGATGTATGCCTTCGATGCGAGCTCAGGTCAGTGGGCAACGAAAGCGCCGCATCCGCGGGAGGAGGTCAATGGTGCTCCCACATTCGTCATTGACGGTAAAGGCTATGTGATGGGCGGTCAGACGTCTTGGGAGATGGATCAACTTTACAGCTATGACCCATCGAACAACACTTGGACCCAGCATGCAGATTTTCCCTTCTACAGTGCTGGTGGCTGGGGGTTTACGCTGAACGGAAAGGGATTTGTGGCCCATAACTTGGGCACCTGGGAGTATGATCCAATAGCAGATAGTTGGACGCAGCGTGCAGCGATCCCTGAAGGTTCTTCGGCGATACGTGGGTTCGTGCTGAACGATACAGCCTTCGTCGTGCTGAGCAATGGGCATACCTACGTTTATGATCCTGTCCTCGACGTATGGATCTTGCGAGCACCGTGTCCGTTGGCGGTCTTGATGGGGTTCGCTTTTGAATTGAATGGAATGGGTTATCTAACAGGCGGCTCGTCCGGAGGACCGCCCGCTACTGAAGTGTACCGGTATGATCCGCTGCTTGACCAATGGTTTTCAGACGTGGCTTTCGGGGGACTGCCACGAGGTAACGGCACTTCGTTCACGGTGGATGGGAGAGGATATGTTTGCGGGGGTGTGGGTGGAATGGTCACCACCTACTACTCCAGCATGTGGTCCACCGCGCCGCTCTCCACCGGGGTGCAGAGGGGGCCCAGTGCTCAAGGAGATGGGCTCACGGCCTGCATCCATGGGGATGAATTGATCATCGACCAAGCAAGGGGAGTACCTACCGATTTCCTCTTGTACAATACGATCGGATCGGTGGTGGCTCGGGGCAGGATGAATGTCGGCCGAACGGTGTTGTCCCTTGGACCGCTGGCCAGTGGATGGTACGTCGTGGTACAGCCGGAGACAGGAAGGTTTGCTCGGTTCCTGAAGGACCGATGACAGCCAGGAAACTATTTATTTCGGAACTTCACTAGCCCAGGAAACTCATAACCCTGAAGCTCGAACATCCCGAACGCATCGCCCTGCTGGATGATCCAGCGCGGCTGCTATGTCTTCCAAGTACGACACACTAGCCGTGATGTGGATCCGGAGTTCGGCCCCTGACCTGCATTGACGTTTGTGGACTTGGGCCGAGGGCACCCGTCCATCCAAGGTCCATGAAAGGCCATTGGCAACCCGCCAGCCTTGAGTGGACGGGTAGCGAAGGCCACCTACCCGCTACTCCCGTGGCAATTTCGTTCCACACTTCCGACAAAAAACCGCATCGCTCAGGTGGTCCGTCGCGTGGCAATTGGGGCATTCCATGCCGATATCGCTGCCGGTGCGCATCATCTCGGCGCTCATGATGGCGGTGGGCACGGCGATGGTGCCGTAGCCGAGGATCATCACGATGGAGGCGATGGCTTGGCCCAGCGCACTGTGCGGGGTGATGTCACCAAAGCCCACGGTGGTGAGGGTGACGATGGCCCAGTAGATGCTCCGGGGGATGCTGGTGAAGCCCGACTCCGGGGTTTCGATCATGTAAATCAACGTCCCGAAGATGATGGTGATGGTGAGGATGGTGAAGATGAAGACGGTGATCTTGCGACGGCTTGCCTGAAAAGCCTTCACCATCACATTGGCCTCCGAGACGAAGCGGGCGAGCTTCAGCACGCGGAAGATCCGCAGCAGCCGCAGGGCACGGATCACCATGAGCGAGTGTGCCCCTATGAATACCAGGCCGATGTAAGTAGGTAGTATCGCGAGCAGGTCCACGATACCGAAGAAGCTGAAGATGTATTTCTTGGGCCAGCGGGTGCTCCAGATGCGGGCGGCATATTCCAAGGTGAAGAGCCCGGTGAAGAACAGTTCAGCGATGTGCAGGTAGTTGCCATAGCGGAAGCGGATATCGGGCACGCTTTCCAAGATCACCAGCAGCACACTGACCACGATGGCCACAAGGAGGATCACATCGAAGCGCTTCCCGCTGGGGGTATCTGTTCCGAAGATGATGTGGAACACGCGAGCGCGAATGGGAGTATGGTGCGGATCCTTTTCGGGCATGTGGCAAAGAAAGGGGCTTCGGTGATATGAAGGCAGAACCTTTGCTCCAGCTTGTTGGAAGTCTACATTCGGCACACGATGGCGGAACGCCCTGAACCGATCAAACACCAACCAACCCTTGCATCATGAGAACACCACTACTCTGTCTTGCTATCGCTTTTACTGTTGGCGCCTCGGCCCAGTTGCCGGGCTACGTGCCCACCTCCGGCTTGGTCGCATGGTATCCGTTGAACAACTCCGTGGTAGATGCCAGTGGCAATGGATTGAACGGATCAGCGAACTACACCCAAGCCGCGGTGGACCGCTTTGCGGTTCCCAATGGAGCCACTGACTTTTTCTTCGCCTATGCGAGTATAAACACGAGCCCGCTCTTCAACACAGGTGCAGGCATGACCGTATCGGCTTGGGTCAACTTGAGCGATCCATCGGAGAACCAAAAGGTGATGGGCCGTGTGAACGGCTCGTTCAATTCGGGTTTTATCCTGGGCATTGAGAACGGGCAGTTGCATCCCGAAGTGTGGAACAGTGCGGGAGAGGCGCATGCCTTCAGCGCGGGCAACATTCCCTCCAACACGTGGACGCATGTGGCCATCACGTGGGCCACGACCGGCTCCTTGGTAGCCTACGTCAACGGTGTAGCGGCGGACAGCATCGCAGCAGGCAACTTGCCCATCGGCAGCAACTCCGAGCCCTTGGTCATCGGCTGTTCACCCTGGAGCCTGTCTCCGATGTACTTTCCGGTGTCGGGCGGACTCGATGACATCGGGATCTGGAGCCGGGCCTTGTCGCCCAGCGAGGTGATGGATGTATTCAGTTCGCTTACCACGGGTGTTGCTTCCGAAGAGGCTTCCTCCGCCTTTTCACTCTACCCGAACCCTGCCGAAACCACGGTCTCCATCCGGGTGTCCGCAGATCGGGCAGGTGGGCGGTATAGCGTGCTGGATGCCGTCGGGCGTACCGTTGCGCAAGGCTCGTTGGGTAATGGCGTTACCTCGGTGGACGTGGATGGGTTGCCGGCAGGCGTGTACACGATCCGCGTGGGGGAGGGCGTGCCTGCTGCGATGCAGTTTGTGAAGCGTTGAGCGCAGGTTACTTACTGAAATGGGAAAGGCTCTGAGCACTGCTCGGGGCCTTTTTTATTGCGCTGAACATGTAGTGGAGGTGCCCAGGACTGGATCGGCCGCCGGGCCGATTTGGCCGTGGAGTGGATCAACCCGAATGCCGCTCCGCGGCATTCGGGTTTCGTGGCCGCCCTTTGCCAAGCGAGCTTGGCCGGGCCGCCACGAAAAAGCCCTGCCGCTGTCGCGGCAGGGCTTCATCATAAACTGCCCAC
>JBEBYG010000043.1:0-11898 GCA_040391235.1 Cryomorpha ignava | reverse complement strand
GGTGCGAAGACGATACGATGAGCGAGATCGCCGATGCCACGGCCGTGGAACTACCCCGCCGCAAACCCGATTGGTTACGAGTAAAGCTTCCCAACGGGGAGAATTTCAAGAAGGTGCGCGCCATTGTGACCGAGCACAAGCTGCACACCATTTGCCAAAGCGGGAACTGCCCGAACATGGGCGAATGCTGGGGTGCCGGCACGGCCACCTTCATGATCCTGGGCAATGTCTGCACCCGCTCCTGCGGCTTCTGCAACGTAGCCACCGGAAGGCCCGAGGAAGCCGATCCATTCGAGCCAGCTCGCGTGGCTCGCTCCGTGGAGCTGATGGGTGTGAAGCACTGCGTGATCACCTCCGTGGACCGCGATGACATGGCCGATGGTGGCGCCAACATTTGGGCGAAGACCATCCGTTCCGTCCGCCGCCGGAGTCCGCAAACGAAGTTGGAAACACTGATCCCTGATTTCAAGGGTGAATGGCACAATCTGGCCATCGTGCTGGAGGAACGCCCAGAAGTGCTCAGCCACAACGTGGAGACGGTACGCCGACTGACGCGCAAAGTACGTGTGCAAGCGAAGTATGATCGCAGCCTCGAAGTGCTGATGCGCGCCAAGAAGTTCGGGCTGCGTACCAAGAGCGGCATCATGCTTGGCTTGGGTGAATTGGACCACGAAGTGATCGAGACCATGGATGACCTGCGCAGTGTGGGTTGCGATGTGGTCACTATCGGGCAGTATCTCCAACCCACCAAGAAGCACTTACCCGTAGTGGAATATGTGCATCCGGACCGCTTTGCGATGTTCCGTGAGGAAGGACTCAAGCGCGGTTTCCGCTTTGTGGAAAGCGGACCCTTGGTCCGAAGCAGCTACCACGCGGAAAAGCACGTTCACTGAGCAGAAGTGAACCAATCCGTCCATCACCTGTTCGCTCAACACAAACAAGTATTCCAAAAATGACCAAGATCCGTATTGCCATCAATGGCTTTGGCCGCATCGGGAGGATCACCGCCCGCATGCTCCTGCAACGCAACGATGTTGAGCTGGTGGCCGTGAATGACCTCGCTGACACGCGCACGCTCGCCCACCTTTTCAAGTATGACTCCATCCATGGTGTTTACAAGGGCGAGGTCAGCCACGACGAGGAGTCGCTGCATATCGATGGTCACACGGTGAAGGCATTTGCCGAGAAGGATCCTTCCGCACTGCCGTGGGGGAAACTCAATATCGATGTGGTGGTGGAAAGTACTGGCATATTCCTCACCCGTGAGAAGGCCTCGGGACACTTGAAGGCAGGCGCCAAGAAAGTGGTGCTTTCCGCACCTGCGAAAGAAGAGGGGATCAAGACCGTGGTGCTGGGCGTGAATGACGACCAACTCGACGGCACCGAGGACATCATCTCCAATGCTTCCTGCACCACCAACTGCGCTGCGCCCATGGTGCAGGTGATCCAGGAGTTGTGCGATATTGAAAGTGGATACATCACCACCGTACACGCCTACACAAGCGATCAGCGCTTGCACGATGCGCCTCACAAGGATCTGCGTCGCTCACGCGCCGCTGCGGTTTCCATGATCCCCACCACCACCGGTGCGGCCAAAGCCATCACTAAGATCTTTCCTGAACTCGAAGGGAAGCTGGGAGGTGCCGGTATCCGCGTACCCGTACCCGATGGCTCCATCACCGACATTACCTGCCATGTGAACAAGAAGGTCAGCGTGGAGGCTATCAATGCGCGCTTCAAGGAACTGGCCGAGGGAAAATGGAAGGGGATCGTACGCTATACCGAAGACCCCATCGTGAGTGCCGATATCGTCGGTGACCCGAATAGCTGCATCATCGATGGCCTACTCACCAGCGTGATCGGCAGTAGCGTGAAAGTGATGGGTTGGTACGACAACGAGTATGGCTTCAGCGCCCGCTTGGTGGACCTGGTTGTGATGCTGGGCAAGAAGAGCTGAGCGAGGCCTGATCGTACTGGTGACACCTTCTTGGGAAGGTTGACCCGTCTCAGACCGCCGGTCCGCCGGTGATCTGGCGGTCATCCTGCATGCGGTCGCTATTCGAGCGCTTCATCAGCCGCATGCCGTTCTCATCGAACACGGCATAGGTGAACCAGGTGATCCAATCACCGAGGTTGAGGTAGCGGCTGGTAGTTCCCTCAAGGTCTCGCGAAGCGGTAGTTCCCTCAAGGTCTCGCGAAGCGGACCTTGAGGACAACGTCAAGTCCACCGGCAAATGCCGGTGACCGAAGATGAAGAAGTCATAGTGCTCCGTCTTCAATATCTCCCGGCAATACTGCACAAGCCATTCCTGATCATCTCCAAGCCACTTGCGGTCGTTGTCGTAACTCTTCTTACGGCTCCTTCCGCTCCAGAAATGGGCGATGCCAAGGCCCAAGTTGGGGTGCAGCCGCGCGAAGCACCATTGCATCACCGGGTTGCGGAAGATTCCTTTCATGAACTTATAGCCATGATCCCCCGGCCCCAAGCCATCACCGTGGCCGATGTAGAGCCGCTTGCCGTTCCACTCGCGGATGATGGGATGCTGGTGCAGCGTCACACCCGTTTCCATGGGCAGGTAATCGAACGCCCACATATCGTGATTGCCTATGTGGATGTGGACTGGAATGCCACGATCATGCAGTTCCGAAAGCTTCCCCAACAGACGAGTGAAGCCGCGCGGAACCACTTGTTTGTATTCGAACCACATATCGAAGAGGTCGCCTAAAATGTGGATCTCCGTGGCATCCGTCGCGGCCTCTTCCAGAAAGTGCACGATCCGTTTCTCGCGTGCCACACTGCCCGCGTGGTCCGGAACACCGAGGTGAAAGTCGGAGAGGAAGTAGATCTTCTGGGAGGACGTCATGGATTGCGCAAAGAAATGCAGTATGTCGCTGTGCGCTGCATGATTGAAAGCAGAAGCCCAAGAATGGCATTCTCCGCGCCTCCGCGTCTCAGAGGCCCCATTCAATGCGGCAGCTTCCGTAACGCCTGCGTTGGATCCAATTTTTCCAAGGCCAGCACGATCCGGATGCGGTCCGCGAAGTTGAAACCGCGCAGATCCTGTTCTTTTTGAATATCCTTCGAGAAAGCCAGCGGGACCCACACTTCTGCGATGTCTCGCCATACGCGCAGGCCGATGCCCATTTCCCAATTGCCGCGCCAGTCAGTGGTCTTACCATCGGCTGTGATCATGGTTATGGGAGCCGCACCGTAGTTCGCAAAAGCCGCCAAAGGCAGTGCGAACGGGAAGTCCACTTCCATGTTGAGCGCCGCGATCCACGTGTCCGAGGTGCCGATGGCCGTAGGCGTGCGGAAGCCGCCTTGGTCCTTGTTGAATTGCACGGCTGTGTTCTGTCCCACATACTGCCGGTTCGTGTACAGGTGGTCGTACAGTAGGTCGCTGCTGCCCCAATACATGCGCCAGCCCATATCGGGACGCATGCTGCTGCGGTCCTTGTTCAGGAACGTGCCAGCGAACCCACGGAAGGTGACACGGTGCTTGTGCCGGTCGTAGATGGCGCTCCAGCTGGCATCCAATGATAGGCGGCTGAAAACGTCGCTGTTCAGCGAAGTCAATGTGATGTTGAAGGGGTTGAAACCCGACTTTTGCGTGAGGTTCGCGCTCACTTCATGATAGACGGACCGGCTGGTACTGTTGATATCCAACTCATTCGATGGGGTGTGATAAGTCCCTTCAGCATGGTTCCACAAGATCACACTGCGGTAGCGCAGATAGGCCTCGGGGCCAGTGGGCTTCAGCCTCGGGTCGAACTGAATGCTGGGGACCAAACGCTGATACCATTGCTCCACGTCGCTCACATTGTAAAGCGATGCGGCAAATGTGGAGACGCCGAGATGCACATTGCGCAGAAGGTCGCTTCGGAGCCGGTCATCATTCCACATGAATCGCGCGCCCCCTGCAAGCCGCCCGCTGTTGAAGCCATACAGCGGTGCTGCAGCCCACTCGAAGCGTTGTGAAGGATAGAACGTGTTGTACAGCGCCAAGCCGGCCATAAACCCATCGTGCGTGTTATAGCCGATGGCAGGCGTCCAGAAAATGCTTCTGCGGTCGTCGCGCTCCAATCCTCCCAAGAATTTGATAGCCGGCATCCGTTCGCGTTTCAACAGCCCGAAGGAGCGGACCTCATTGTTCCTGCGGTCGATGTCCAGCGTATGGGCGCTTGCATCAATGCGCACACGATCGGCATTGGGCCACGGAAGATCAACGGTGTTGCGCCCCGACTTGCTGGTGACCCAAGAGGTACCTAGACTGTCCTTCCCGCTCCATGCGTTCACCGGAAAGGGAAAGCCATCAACAGCGGTGGAGCGATAAGTGAGGCGGTCGCCCTTCAACTTCCGGGCCTTCACGTCGACCTTATCGGCGGTGCCGATCAACTCGCCGAAGCACCAGTTCAGGTCCTCGCCGCTGGCGCGTTCGTAGCTGGCCTGCACATCGGCGGGCTGCGGATGTTTCCACGCCCACTCGTTGAAGTAGGCTTGCGTGGCTTCATCGAATCGCGCCGGTCCAAGTGTTTGGTAAAGCTGATCGAAGATGAGCGCGCTCTTGGCATAGACCGTTGTGCCATAGTCCAAGGGAGCGAACGCGGTGGAAGGACTGTTGGTCGGCGAGTCCCAATTACGACGGGCATTCAAGCGATAGAGCAACTCATTCTGCTGGCGCTGGTTGATGCCTTTGCCCTTCGTAAGCATTCCCATTGGAACACCTTGGGCATCCATCATCTTCCTACCGGGATAACGCGTTTCCATGTAGCGCTGCTCGAAGAAGCTGTTCATTCCTTCGTCCATCCACGGCAAGTCTCGCTCATTGCTGGCCAGCATACCATAGAACCAGTTGTGCCCCACCTCATGCGCGATCACATTATCGAGTTCGTACGGCGTATCCATGTTGCCGATGATGGTGATCATGGGGTACTCCATGCCGCCGCCCGCTGCGATGGTGCCATCCACCGCGGTGCAACTTGCGTAGCGATAGTCGCCGATCCATTGGCTGTACAAGCGCACACTCTCGCTCACGTAGGTAGTGGCATCGGCCCATAGCTCTGTATTCCGCGGAGTGAAGAGCGCCCAGGTGGTCACCGTGCGGCCGGAACGTGGCAGCTTCACTTCCCCTTTGCGCACCAAGTATCGCTTGTCCGCGAACCATGCGAAGTCGTGCACATGGTCTTGCTTGAACCGCACCGTTTTCATCTGTGCGGATGAGCGCGGGAATGCATTTGAGCGTCCATTGCCCAGCGGCACGTTCGCCAGTGAATCCATGAATGCATCCTCCGTTGCATTGTCGATACGCTCGCCGGTAGCGGCCAGCACGTAATTGGCAGGTAGTGTGATGCTCACATTAAAGGACCCCAACTCGGAGTAGAATTCGCCTTGGTCCAAGTAGGGCATCGCATGCCAGCCCGCCTTGTCGTACACCGCAGGCTTCGGGTACCATTGCGTGATGTAGTAGGCCTGTCCTGTATGTCCCAGCCGCGAGAATTTCGCGTTGGGCAGCTTCACATGGAAGGGTGTGCTGATGGTGATCCGATCACCAGTACCGATAGCTCGCGGCAATGCGATCCAAGCGATATCAGGGTTCTTCGGGTCGAAGGCCCACGTCAACTTCACTCCAGCGCTGTGGAAATCAAGGCTGTCGATATAGCCGCGTTGTTCGGGCGGTGCGAAGTGCAGCTTGAAGTCGTTCTGCGAATCCTTTTGCTTGCAAAGCGCAGTATTGCGGTCGCGGTAGGCGTTCGGCCATAGATGGATCCACAGGGTATCCAAGGCCGTGGGCGCATTGTTGGTATAGTCGAACTCCTGCTGAGCGAAGAGCTCATGTGTGACATCATCGAGGCGCACCTCGATGCGGTGATCCACCTGTTGCTGGAAATAGGCTTGCGCCGATGCCAGGAACGGCGCCATGAAGCACGCACTCACCCATATGGAACGGGCGCTCCACATGCCTTACTTCAGCACCTCGGCCAGCTTGTCCTCCAGCGCTTGGCCACGCAGGTTCTTCGCCAGCACCTTACCATCGCGATCCAATAGCACGGTATAGGGGATGCTGGAAACACCGTACTGCTGGGCGGCAGCGTTGTTCCAGAAGCCCAGGTCGCTCACATGCTTCCATGGCAGTCCATCCTGTTGGATCGCACCGGTCCACGCGCTCTTGTCCTTGTCCAAGCTCACGCCAAGGATCTCGAAGCCCTTGCTGTGGAAGCGATCATACACGCGCTTTACGTTCGGGTTCTCCATGCGGCATGGGCGGCACCAGCTGGCCCAGAAATCGATCAACACCACCTTACCGCGAAGGTCGCTCAGCTTAAGCTGCTTGCCGTCCGGGGTGGCCTGGCTGAAATCGGGTGCCACGCTACCTACTGGAATGAGGTTGTCCAACATGGCCTGTTGCTCTTCCTGCTGCTGGGCTGCCGCGGCTTGTTGGGCCATGCGGTCCACTTGGTCGCGATAGCCCGCGAAGTATTCGCTGTTGGGGATGGTCTTGCGCAACGAGTCCCGTACTTCCTGGAACAAGGGAAGCTCCTGTTGGATGTTCAGACGATTGAGCGCTGCCAGCACGGCCGGAGAGCTCATGTGCTCCCGGATGAAGCGCCTGCTCATATCGGCGAATTCAGAATTCAGCGTAGCGTAGCGGGCCATCGCCAAGCTGTCGTTCCGGTCGGCTTTCAAGCGGTTCACCAGCTCTTGGTTTTCCAGATCAAAATCCTTCGCATCTTTGAAATATCCATGCATCAGGGTCGTGTTCTTCGAGCCTTCAATACTGCGAGGATCCTGCAATGAGTCGGCGCGGGCGGAGAAGGTGATGTTCTCTGCACTGTCCAACAGCAACACCAGGATCTGGTCGCCACCCAAGGTGAGCGAATAGAAGTCCAGCGGCATCGCCGGCAACTTGATCACTCCATTTCCTTCGGCATCCAGCACGGTGCTGTCCACATGGGTGGGCTTGTTGGAAACGAACTTGTCGAAATACAAGGTCTTGCCGCCCGCACCTTCAATGTGTGCGGTGATGGTGCGTTGATGCTGCGAGGATGCGGTGCATCCGGCCAAGATCGCGGCAATCAGGGTGAGTTTCACGAGGGTCTTCATGTTCATTCTTGGTCAAGCATACGTTTTACGGTCTCGTTGGCGCGTCGTGGATCAGCCTTGCCTTTGGTGGCCTTCATCACCTCGCCCATGAACAGACCGAGAAGTCCTTTATTGCCCGCACGGTAGGCCTCAACCTTGTCCGGGAAACGGGAAAGCGCACCGCGCACAGCGGCTTCGATCACGTCTTCTCCAGCATCGGAGAGCAATCCGTTCTGCTGTGCCAGTTCCGCTGCGGTACCGGTTTGTTCCAACATGAGCGGGAACAGTTTCTGGGAGGCTAATGTGTGGCTCACCTTGCCGCTTTCCACCAAACCGACGAGGCCGGCCAATCGTTCGGCGGAGACGGGAATTTCCGCAATGGTCAAGCCTTTTTCGTTCACCCAGGAGCGCACATCACCCATCACCCAGTTCGCGGCTTGTTTGTACGGCTTCCCACCTTCTGTGTCGGAAAGACTTGCCGTCACCGCCTCGTAGTAGAGCGCGGTGCCCTTATCATCAGTGAGGATGTCGGCATCATATCGGCTCAAGCCGAATTCGGTGGTGTACTTGGCGCGTAGCTCGCGGGGCAGGGGAGGCATGCTCTTCCGCACCGCCTCCTTCTTGGCCTCGCTCACCGTGAGCGGTTGGATATCCGGCTCGGGGAAGTAGCGGTAATCATGCGCCATCTCCTTACTTCGCAGTGAGGTGGTGATACCCTTGGCCGCATCGAAATTGCGCGTTTCCATGGCGATCGTGCCACCAGCATCCAACACCTCCGATTGGCGTTGTGCCTCGAACTCGATCGCCCGCTGCACGTTCTTGAAGCTGTTCATGTTCTTCACCTCAGTGCGTGTGCCGAATTCGGAAGAACCCTTGAGCCGCAGGCTGATGTTGGCATCGCAGCGCAGGCTGCCTTCTTCCATGTTGCCGTCGCAGATATCGAGATAGCGCACTAAGCGGCGCACTTCCACCAAGTAATCGTATGCCTCTTGGGAGGATCGCATCACCGGTTCGGTCACGATCTCAACCAAAGGAACACCGGCCCGGTTCAGGTCGATCAACGTATTGAAGGGGTCCACATCGTGGATGCTCTTGCCGGCATCCTCCTCCATATGGATCCGGGTGAGCTCGATCTCCTTCTCCGTTCCATCAGCCATCGTAATGGTGATGGAACCACCGGTGCAGATCGGCGTGTTGTCCTGGGTGATCTGGTAGCCTTTGGGCAGGTCCGGATAGAAGTAGTTCTTGCGGGCGTAGTGCATCCGCGGCGCAATGGTGCAGCCACAGGCCAAGCCCAATTTGATCGCATGGTCGATCACGGTGCGGTTGGGTACAGGCAGGGTGCCGGGCAGTCCCAGCGTCACCGGACCGACCAAGGTGTTCGGACGATCGCCGTATGCATTGGGGTCGCTGGAATATGCCTTGCTCTTGGTGAGCAACTGCGCGTGAACCTCCAGGCCGACCACCAGTTCCCACTTCTCGCTCCAGTGCGGAGCGGTCGTTGTGCTTTCCTTGTTATCCGACTTCATGCTTTCCAGCGGCATTCAAGCTACAAAGGTGCGACACGTTCGGTCCACTGCAATACGGTTCCAAGATGCAGCGGGCAGTGGCAGTTGCAGCGGTAGACAACTGGTCCGAACCCTGATCAACAGCTACTGATCACCGCCAGTGTTTTTCAGCGCCTTTGCGCCCCTGCCTGCCGGCAGGCAGGTCCGCGGCCCGACAAATGGCCTCTCACTCAGCTCCCCGCCACCATCTCCCGCATGATCAGCGTCAAGCTCGGCTCGGCCTTTTCGGCCACACGCTGCACCATTTCGTGGGTTGTCTTCTCAATGCGTCCTTCCACACCCATGTCGGTGATCACACTCACGGCGAAGCAGGGTAGGCCCATTTGCCGCGCAGCGATCACCTCTGGTACGGTGCTCATGCCAACGGCATCGCCGCCGATGATGCGCACATACTTGTATTCCGCAGGTGTTTCCAGTGTAGGTCCGGTGAGTCCCACGTAGGTACCCACGCGAACAGGGATGTTGTGCGCCTTGGCGATGCCTTGCGCACGGGCGATCATGGCATGGTCGTAAGGCTCGCTCATATCCGGGAACCGGGGGCCGAACTCGTCGATATTGGGACCGATCAGCGGATTTGGGAACAGGCAGATATGGTCACGGATGATCATGAGGTCACCGTTGCTGAACTCGGGATTGAGCCCGCCACAAGCGTTGCTCACGAACAATCGCTTGATCCCGATCAGTTTCATAAGCCGCGCAGGCAGGATCACCTCAGGCATTGTCCAGCCTTCGTAGTAATGGAAGCGCCCTTGCATGGCTACCACCGGCTTTCCGCCGAGCAGACCGAAAAGAAGCTTGCCGGGATGGCCCTCCACGGTACTCACGGGGAATTCGGGAATGTCCTTGTAGGCGATGCTGTATTTCACATCGATCTCCTTGCCTAATCCGGAAAGACCAGTGCCGAGGATGATGCCCGTTTCGGGGGTGAAGCCGTCGGTGGCTTTCTTCAAATGGTCAGCGATGCGTTGAATGCGTTGTAACATGTGTTCGGATAAGCGCCTCGAAGGCGTGTGGTTCGTTGATGATGACGGCCTTGATGCCGATCACTGCGATCGGGAGGTCTTCCAGCGGTCCCGAGATGAGCGCCGTTCCCAGCCGGGCGGCGTCCTTCTCCGTAGTGATCAGTGTTTTTTTATCGGTGGGTGCGAAGTTACTGAAAACGCGGGCCAGCTTGGCCTGGTCTTCAGCAGTGAAGGCATGGTGGTCGGGGAAGGCCATGTGCTGCACCGTGCCGAAGAGCGTTCGGATGTGTGTTTCCAAAGGCGCCGCATCCGCGATCCCGGTGAAAAGAAGCGCGGCCGTATCCGAGCCGGTAGCCACAGCGTGCGTGCTATCATGCAACGAGCGAGGTGCGGAATACTCCAGTGTGCTGAAGAAGAGTGCTTGTTCCTCGCCTATCCGCAGCCGTTGTCGCCAGCGATGCTGTTCCTCGAGCGTGGGCAGCACCGGGCATTTCGTCACGATCACCACATCGGCTTGCCGCGCGCGATAGGGCAGGTCTCGCAGATTTCCCGCCGGGATCAAGTGGTCCCGGTTCCATGGGCGCTGCCAAGTGGTAAGCACGATGTTCAATCCCGCCTTCAATGCACGATGTTGCAAAGCATCGTCCAGCACTACCGCGCGGACATCCGGCAGTTGCGCGTGGATCGCCTGCAGACCGGTCACCCGGTCGGCGCCCACGAATACGTGTACACCGTTGAACTTACGCTTGAGCATGAGGGGCTCATCACCCACGCGCTCGGGATCGTCCATGCGCTCCACTTCCATAAAGCCCGTTCCTGTCCGGCCATAACCCCGGCTTAGCGTGGCCAAGGGTGCTTGAGGTGCGCTCGCGGGTTGGTCCAGCAAAGTGCGCAGCACCAGCTCCACATGCGGGGTCTTGCCGGTTCCACCCAAGGCGATGTTGCCGATCACGATGGTGGGCATTTCCGGAACGGTGGAACGGAGCATCCCGGTGTTGAACAGCCCGTGCCGAATGCGCAGCACCAATGCATAAAGCCATGAAAAGGGGAGGAGAAGCAGGCGCAATGCGGACATGGCCGCCAAAGATGGCGATGGGAAAGGAAGGAAAGTGGGAAGTCAGGAAGCTTTCCAGCAAACACTTCGGGTCCGGTCAAGGTAGGATCTCTGCACAAGTGGATACCTTTCCGGCTTTCCGAAAAGCATGCGAAACAAGGAAGTGATCAGGGTACTCGAGCAGTGGGCGCCGCCCATGCTTCAAGAGGAATACGATAATTGCGGTCTGCAGATCGGCGACCCGGAAGCCGAAGTAGGGGAGGCGCTCCTCACGCTGGATTGCACGGAGGAAGTGGTTGCTGAGGCGGTCCGGAACAAGTGCGGCCTCATCATCGCCCACCATCCCGTGATCTTCAAAGGGCTGAAGACGCTCACCGGGCGGAACGAAGTGGAGCGCACCTTGTTGGCAGCGATCAGGGGCAATGTGGCCATCTATGCCATCCACACCAACTTGGACAATGTGATCGATGGCGTGAATGGCGAGATCGCGGCGCGGATAGGTCTGAAGCCGCTGCATGTGTTGGAGCCGAAACCAGCGTTGTTGCGCAAGCTTTCCGTGTTCGTGCCGAATGCGCATGCCGATGCCGTGCGCAATGCGCTGTTCGCGGCTGGGGCCGGCCATGTGGGTGCTTATGATGAATGCAGCTTCAATTTGAAAGGTGAGGGCACGTTCCGCGCCGGAGAAGGCACCTCGCCGTTCGTGGGGAAGCAGGGCGAAAGACACGCTGAAGAGGAAACTCGGGTGGAGGTATTGCTTCCGACCACCATTGAGCGCGAAGCGATCGCAGCGATGCGTTCCGCACACCCCTACGAGGTGGTGGCCTATGATCTATACCCGCTCCTGAATGCACACCAAGGTGTTGGCAGCGGTCTGGTTGGCGAATGGGATGAGGCGATACCTGAAAAAGAATTCTTGGAGAAGCTGAAAGGAGCCTTCTCGACAACGGTCATCCGTCACACCACCTTTACAGGAAAAGCGATCCGTCGGGTGGCTCTCTGCGGGGGCTCAGGCGCATTCCTCATCGGCAAGGCCATGGCTGCCGGAGCCGATGCCTATATCACCGGGGATGTGAAATACCACGAATTCTTCTTGCCCGAAGGGCGGCTGTTATTGGCGGACATCGGGCATTTTGAGAGTGAACAATACACTCCCGTTCTGATCCAACGCAGGTTGGCCCGGATTCTGCCTACCTTTGCCACCCGTTTATCGCAAACGGGCACCAATCCCATCCA
>JBEBYG010000042.1:0-12780 GCA_040391235.1 Cryomorpha ignava | reverse complement strand
CTCAAGCGTGCGTGTCTACCAATTTCACCACCTGGGCAAGGGGGCGCAAATATAGCCGGATAAGCCATTGGTCAAAATGTCTATTCTTTGATCAGCCTTCCCACCCAAACGGACCCGCCTCGGACCACGCGAACGGTGTAAGGTCCGGGGGGTAACGCGGCTACTTCGATGCGCAGCGGATCATCCGTGGAAAGCACCTTGACGCCCAGTGCGTTTACTACGCTGACCTCCGTCCTTCCGCTTCCCGCAGGCAGATCGATCCGAACCTGATCCGTGCACGGATTCGGATGGATGAACAATTTGTTGGAAGCGGTCGGCTCCGCGATGCCGATGTCGCAGGGGAGGGTGTTCATGTACTGCCAGATGGTGTTGTTGAACACCACCGAGACCTCGTTGGTGCTCTCGGCCGCATTGCCCATGCGCACCAGCACCAATCCTTGGCTGGGTGCCACGTTGAGCAGTTGGTCATACTTGCCCAAGCCGTTGAACATGTCCGGAGGTGCATCGGGCATGATGGGGCCGGAAAAAACGAATTGGAGGGTAGGCAGCATGAAGCTGGACTGCCCGTTCAGCCACCAGAGGTAGCCATAGGCATTGTTCAGCGTTTGCGAGGGGTGCGTCATCGCGTGGATGTAGTCCTGATCGTGGAGGAGCGTGTCGCCATTCCAAACGAAGCCGTTCATTGCAAGCAGGCCGAAGCGCGCCATGCTGCGCGTGTTGCTGAAGTAGAGATGGTCGTATCCGCTGTAGATCCAAAGGCCACCCATGCCAGTGGGGTTGCGGATCTGCTGGTTGAAGTAGAGGTTGAAGTTCTGGCCGGTGGCCGCGCTGATCACCGGGTCCAGCAGGGTATACGGGGCATTCTGGTAGGCCCAGCGCGTTCCGGCGTCGGCGATGTATTGCAGGCAGGTATCGAGGGTGCAGTGGTTGTCCGGCACGCCATCGTCCAGTCCGCTGGTCATGGTCAGCTGGTCGCGCACGGTGATCAGGGCTTCCTTCGCCGGTGGCTCGTTGCTCCAGCCGGTGCCCAAGTAGGTATCGGTGCTCGCGTTGATGTCGAGGTAGCCTTGCTCTTGGGCGATGCCGGTGAGCAGGCTCGTCAGCGTCTTCCCCGCGCTGGCCCAGTACCAGAGGCTGTCCTGGGTGAACGTGCCCTGATAGTGCTCCAGCACGATGCGCCCCTCCTTCAGTACGATGAAGCCCTTGGTGTTGTGGGCATCGAGATAGGCGTAGAGCGAGTCGATGCGATCCGCGCACCAGCCGAGGGTGGCCGGGTCGGTGGTTTCCCACGTGCTACCGGCCGCATTGGCGGGGAAGTAGGGTGTTTGAGCCACGCAGAAGGAGGGGAGCGCCACGAGCGCGAGGACGGGAAGGAGGGCAGGGACGCGCATGATCGATAGGACGCACGGGTGCTGGTTTTGTTCAGATCACCAGCATTGAAGATCGCGTTATTCCACCTCCGGAATGCTCAACTTCTTGATCCGCACCAGCGGGCCGGGGCACATCTGCCCGTGGCAGGCGGCGCATCCGTTTATCAAGGCATTGAATACGCCGGTGCGTTCCGCTGTGGGAACGGTGTACAGCTCATCCAACTGATAGAGCCAGCCATGTGCATAGGGCTCGAAGGTCTTGCGGTCCACCATGCCGGGCGTGGCTTCGGCGGTCTTCAACGTTTTGAAATGTTCCGGGAAGGGTAGTAAGTCCTTGCCGGCAGCCAATCTCTTTCCGGTGGAATCGGCGAATAGTGTCATTTCGCGCATCAGCAAGGCCAGTTGGCTGGTGGCGAGCGGTTCGGCTTTCACGATGCGGATCGCTTCCGTGGGTGGCGGAGGAGGTGGAGCGGCTGCAGTTTCCGGCTTCCGGCTAGTGCAGGCATGGAGCAGAACGAGGACGGCTGTCAGGCCGATCACGGCGAGGCGTTGCATACGGGCGGGGTGGAACGGACGCATGGTGTGGTGTGGTTTGTTCATCTTCGCCTGCCAAGCTGGCCGATGCGAAATGCGGCCCGAAGATCGTGTAACCGTGCCGAATATGCATCCAACCCTATCACCACCCGTTGACCACGACCGTCGGCGGATCTTCACGGCGTTGCTTCTTCCGGCCATTGCGGTGGGCATTCTCTGGGTGATACTGGGTTTCGATCGCGTGTATCAACTGGACTTGGCGCGGTTCGGGATCTTCCCACGCACGCTCACCGGGTTGCGCGGCATCCTATTCGCCCCGATGCTCCACGGCAGCGTGGATCACCTGATGAGCAACAGCGTGCCCTTGCTGATCCTCGGCTGGTTCACCGTGTACTTCTATCCGAAGGCAAGTGGCCGGGTGGTGCTGATCAGCTGGCTGGCCACCGGGCTTTGGGTGTGGGTGTTCGGCCGTGAAAGCCACCACATCGGCGCCAGCGGCATCGTGTATGCGTTGGCCGGTTTCGTTTTTTTCAGTGGACTGGTCCGCAGGCGCATCGCTTTGATGGCCGTTTCATTGATCGTCGTTTTCCTCTACGGCAGCATGTGGTGGGGCGCTCTACCGATCCAGGAAGGCGTGAGCTGGGAGAGCCACCTCTTCGGTGGTGTGGTGGGTGTTGTGCTGGCTTGGTTCTACCGAAGAGTGCCCACCGCCCATGTGCCACCGCCGCGCGTGTATGGGCCTGATGAGGACGACGAAAAGCTTCCATTCGTCAGTGATCCCGTTGAAATGCGACCACCTCCCCCTGAACTTCCGGAGCAGAAGCCGGACCCGTTGTACGATCCTTCGCGCACGAGCAGTACGTATCCGTGGGAGTAGAGAGGAAGACCACAGAGGCACGGGGGCACAGAGTTGCACGGAGAGATCAAGAGAAAGCTGAAAGGGGAAGACCACAGAGGCACGGGGGCACAAGTGGCACGGAGAGATCAAGAGAAAGCTGAAAGGGGAAGACCACGGAGGCACAGGGGCACAGAGTGGCACGGAGAGCGGTTGGAGTAGGGGGTCTGGGGTCTGAGCCTAAAGTTGGGAGTCGAGAGTCTGAAGTCCGAACGTCCAATCACCCCCCGATATGCATCGGGGCACCCCTCACCAATCACGGGTGACCAACGGGTTTCTCAGCGCCTCTGCGCCTCCGCGGCCAACTCAACTGTCCTCTCACTGTCGTGAGTCGTGAGCGTCCGACCACCTCCACCATCAAGCTTTCTCAGCGCCTCTGCGCCTCGGCGGCTATTCTCTGTGAACCTCCGTGTCTCCGTGACTCTGTGGTATAAAACACGTCCCTCACTCGCACTCGATCAGCAACTCATCCGTGAAAATGAACGACGGATCCCCGCTGCCGGGATGCCACGCCGGACACGCTCCCGGGTTCTTGGCGATCACCTTGATATAGCGGGCGTGCTTGTCCAGCAGCTCGGTCGTCATGTCGGTGGTGATGGTTCCCTCGGCGCTTCTTGGCACGGTGTTCTCCACGGTGGCGCTGCTCCAATTACGACCGTTGGTGCTCCACGCGAATTGCACGCTTTCCGGATACCAGATCCAGGAGCGCTGGTCCTGTAGAACACTTAGGCCCAAGTGCTTCAAAAGCTTCACGCTGCCGAGATCCACAGTGGCAATTACGTTGTTGCCGAGATAGCCTTGCCAACCACCGGTGCGCCAGTCCTCCGCGCCTCGGATGCCATCGATCAAGGCGGACTCGCCCGCCGCGGCGTACTGGGTGGACCATTTGCTTTCCACGGTGATGGTGCGGCTGGGATCCACTTGTGTGTAGCGCGCTGTGGAAACCGGGCTAAGGACACCCTTATCCACAGCGATGCAGCGCACCGTGGCCGTGGATATGATCGTGATGGGACCACTATAGAGCGGACTCGCCGCAGTGGGTTGGTCGCCGTTCACCGTGCAATGGATCGGCCAGCGGCTATCAAGGCTGGTTACCGTGATATCCATAGGTTCATTGAAGACCTTCGAACTGGCCGTGATGATCGGTGCGGTAGGTGGATAGCTCGTTACTGGGTCGCGGGCCACGGAGGTGAAGGGCATCCCTTCCAGCGGTCGCCACATGGCTGTGAGATCGATCTGCAGGTCCATGCCGTTCATCAGCGTGGAGTAGGGAATGGAGGCCAGCCTGCCTTTTGTGCCATTGAGCGTGGTGGAGCGGATGAACCGTTCGCCGACGAGATCACCCGTGCAGCGCACATTCACTTCCTTGCCATTGGAGAGGTGGATGCGATAGGCGTGGAACAGCGGCGCATGCAGCTCGAAGACCGGATCGCCGGGTGCCACTTGGTAGATGCCCAAGGCGCTCATCACATACCACGCACTCATCTGTCCGCAGTCCTCGTTGCCGATCAGGCCGTCCGGCGCGTCGTGGTAGAACTCCTTAAGGATGCGATCCACCATGCGCTTGGCCTTATCCTGCCGGCCGATGCGGTCGTACGTCCAAGCCATGGCGTGGCTCGGTTCATTGCCGTGCGCGTACTGGCCGATCAAGCCGGTGATGTCGCTCTGGGTCCTGCCGGTGGTGTTGGGGTGTGCATCGAAGAGATCATCCAACCGTTGTTCCAAGCCGCCATGTCCTGTGGCTTTCAGGGTGCGGTCCAAGCCTTCCACATCCTGCGGAACGAAGGTGCTATACTGCCAGCCATTCGCCTCCGTGAAATCGAAGTTCACCTCATAGGGATCGAACGGGCTTTTGAAACCGCCGTTGTAGCGACCGCGGAAGAAGCCGGTCTCCGGGTCGAAGAGGTTCCGCCAGTTGCTGGCGCGATCGAAGAAGACCGACGCCAAGCTGTCCTTGCCCATCGCCTTGGCCATCTTGGCAATGCACCAATCGTCGTAGGCATATTCCAGCGTGCGGCTCACGCTCTCGCTCTGGTCCTCGCTACTGATATAGCCCTTGGTGCGCAAGGCGTTCAGGCCCGGTTCATCGCGCATGGCACGTGCCACCATGGCCTTCAGCGCAAGCTCGGCATCGAAGCCGCGGATGCCTTTCAGGTAGGCGTCGGCGATCACGCTCACACTGTGGTAGCCGATCATGCAATCGGTCTCGTTACCCCACAGCTCCCACACGGGCAGGCGGCCGGTCTGGCTGTAGATGTCGAGGAAGGTCTTGATGAAATCCACCGTGCGCTCCGGCTCGATGATGGTGAACAAGGGATGCTCCGCCCGGAAGGTGTCCCAGAGGCTGAAGACGGTGTAGACGTCGTGCTTCGCGGTATGGATTTTTCCATCGTTCCCGCGGTATTGGCCGTCCACGTCGTTGAAGAGGTAGGGGACGAGCAGGCTGTGATAAAGCGCGGTGTAGAAGATGCGCTGCTGCTCCAGCTCGCCGCCCTGCACTTCGATCCGGCCCAGTTCCTTGTCCCATGCTTCTTCGGCTTGCAAGCGCACGGCATCGAAATCCCAGTCGGGCACTTCGGCCTCCAAGTTCTTCCGGGCGCCTTCCACACTCACGGCGCTGATGCCCACCTTCACCACCACGGGGCCACCAACCGCTGGCAGCGTGATCACGGCCACGGAGCTATCCGAAAGCGATGCTTCCAACCCGACCGGCACGTTGAATTGGATGCAATAGAACAAGCGCTGGTCAATCGCCCAAGAGCTGCTGCGGCGTTCACCACTGATCTCACTCGGACCGCTTTGCTTGATGGAAGCGGCCAGCAGCCGGTCCCTGTGTCGGAGGTCCAGCACCATGGAGCGCGCAGCCTCCCGGTTGAACTGATATCGATGCATGCCCACGCGCTTGGTGGCAGTGAGTTCCACGTCCACATTGGGGTCGTCCAGATGCACCTTGTAATAGCCAGCATGCGCTTCTTCGCGCTTGTGCGAGAACCGGGAACGGTACTCCGAAGGCTTGGTTGTAAGCCCTCCGCTCAGGGGCATCAAGAGCACGTCACAGAGGTCGGATACACCGGTGCCGCTGAGGTGCGTGTGACTGAAGCCGTAGATCAGGCTGTCGCTGTAGTGGTACCCGCCGCAGCCGTCCCATTCCTGGGGATCGGTGCGGGTGTCCGGACTTAGCTGCACCATGCCGAAGGGCACGCACGGGCCGGGGAAGGTGTGCCCATGGCCACCGGTGCCCACGAACGGATTCACCAATTCCGTCGCATAGTTCTTCGCCCATGTGGTGGTGTCTTGGGCTTGAATAAGTATCGGAATGGAGAGAAAGGGAAGAAGCCAGCGGTGGGTCATCCGACGAAATTACGGGCGGATACTTTACCGCAACGGGCGCAACCGATTCATATGGATCCTATCAGGAGGGCGCAATGGGACTTGCCAGAGTAGCTGGATGTTTCTTACCGAAAAGTGTACTTTAGGCAGTCAAGGGAAGAGAGGTTCAAGTGTTCACCCTATGCTCGCATCCAAGCAGATGGAGACACTGGTTCCTCCCTGCTTGTTGGCTTTGGTCCCCGAGGATCGTATCAAGCGCGTTATCCGCTCCTCCAATTTCGTATCCCCCCGCCGAAGGTCGAAGAGCTGATGCTTCTTGCGGCTCGCCTTCTGCATGCCAGCGTCCTAAGAGTCCGGCGCGAGTTCCGAGCAGATCTGCTCAATGGAACTGAGCGTGTCATCCACGCGCCCCATTTGATGGCGCAGTAAACGCTGTACATCCGGAGTGCTGCGCACAATGTCCACGATCCGCGCATACCGGTCCCATAGGAACCGCTCACCCCGCTCACATTCACATACCACGGCCAGGTCGTCGGTTCGTGTAAAACGATCGCGTAGTTTGATCCACGAACGGTGGAGCATGCCCTTCAGCGTACCACTTGCCAAGTTTACCTTACCCGGGCCAAGCCGATGGACCACCTCGGCCAACTCGTTCTGCATCTGCCTTCGCTCTTCTGCAAACTCCAGCAGCGAAGCTGCCAGTCGTGGACTTTTGATCCGCTCGGAGGCTTCTTCATATCCCCGGCGTCCGTCACCCAGTAGTTCATGAAGGTCTCTCAACGGTGCTATGTCCACGTCGTAGTTCATGGTATTGCGGTTTAGGAGTCTTCTGCGTTTTTCTTCAAGTCCGCATCAACAGTTTCACGCAACTGCTCAATGGTGGACAGCGTCACGTCCACGCGCGTTTTCTGCTCGCGCAGTAAGCGCTGAACTTGGGCGGGCATGTCCTTGTCCTCCAAAACGGATGTGAACCGGTCGAGCAGATAGCCCTCACCGCGCGCACATTCATCCAAGATCGCGCCCTCCTCTGAACTGGCCAAGGCTTCCCGGATGTTCATCCATGCCCGGTGCAGGTCGCCTTTCAGTGTGCCATTATCCAAATTCTCGAAACTGGGGCACATGCGGTGAATGTTCACCGCCAGTTCGCGCTGCATGCCAGCGCGCTCTGCGCTCAGCTGGTCCAGGAATGCCGCGATCTTCGGCGTCTTCATCTTGCTGGCGGCATCCGCATATCCCTTTGTGGCATCGCCAAGGAGTTCGTGCAGGTCTTTCAGGGGGGATAGTGAGATATCGTTGTCCATGGAGCGTTAGATTTCTCTGTGGGCCACTATCTCCGTGCCGGAATTGGACATGCGGAAGGATCCTGCAAGGGTGGGGCGTTATGGCCACACCCGCTCTTGTCATGATCACCAGAGGAGAAGTGGACGTGTACGTTATAGTTGGATCGCACTCATACGTGCCCAACTCTACGCCTGCGCATGCAGATCATTGAGCCGCTCGTCAAAAGCCGCACGCAATTCCTGGAACACCGGCGGAGCCGATCCAAGGTTGGGGGTGGAAGATATCTGGTGATCATGAGAGGGATGTGTTTAGCTGTTCATCTACCCAGAGCAGCGCTTCTTCTTCCGAGCGGAATACAGCGCCCTTCAAGTGTGAGGGAGAGTAGGCTAGATAGAGTTTCGCAACGGGTTCCAAGAAGCCTCCCTCCGCTACCAACGCGATCGCCTCGGTCACGTCGTTCGTAGCCATATCTTTCTGATGGTCGGTGTCCATGACCTCCATCTCAAAGGTGATATCATCCGGGAAGGTCATCACCACGCCGCGCGGGGGCTTCGGTCTCAGCCGCTTCCTCGCTTCGGCGGTCTCGGCCAACGTGCGTTCGTTCAAAAAAAACTCCCCGTTTATACCTACAGATCAGGAGGTCAGGATTCGCGAACTCAAGAATTACTGAAGAAGTTTCCGTTCCACTCGTTTGCCCACTCATGCTTCGTTCTTTATAGGTCGTCCTCTTTGCCGAACAACGTTCGTACCGAGTAGGGTCCCCTTTCATCTCCGCGTCGATCGGTTCACTTACTAACACCCAAGCCCAACTTCTGAATGCGCCCTTGGATCCAGTTGAGCGCGTCCCGCTCCGTTTGGAAAACCGCGGTGTTGAAACTCGCCGGGTAATAGGCAAAATAGAGGCGTGCTATCGGCTCGAACAGACTGCCGCTGGCCACGATCGCCAGCACTCTTGTCACCTCATTCAATGTGATCTCCCGATAATGGTCCTGCTCCAGCAGGTTCATATCAAAGTCCACATCCTCGGGGAATATTCCGAGCACCGCGTACGGCTCCTTTCCGGGAAAGCGCATGCGTGCCGCCAAGTTCGTCGCAACTGCTGCCGCGGTCACTTTCACTCCTTCCTTATATCGGCAGATCACCAGGTTTTCATGGACCCGTTCCACCCAAGCGCTGTTGGTTTCTTCACAGGCTAAGTAGTTTGTCATCGTTCAGGGTTTAGAGGGGTTGAACAGACAAAAGCTCCCGGCCTGTACGCCGAAAGCCGGGATGTGTTGGAAGCCTCAAAAAGGGGGCCGTAGTAGAACAGGCCACGGAATGGGTGGTCCCTATTTGTAGCTTTTTTTCACATCACGCGCGGCAAATAATGCCCGATCCGGGATCAGCTCATTCGTTCTTCATAGGGAAGGCCCGTATGGTAAACCGTGGCACCATTGATGCGCCGCTTTCCCAAAAACAAAGCACCATGTACCATCACATCAAAAAACTCATGTACACCGTACGGGTGGGAACCCCGGACCCCAAGTTCGGTAAAATGCTCTTGGAGCAATTCGGGGGTGCCAACGGCGAACTGGCTGCGGCCATGCAGTACACCATCCAAGGCCTCAACTGCGATGATGCTCCGCGCAAGGACATGCTCATGGACATCGGCACGGAGGAGCTCAGCCACTTGGAAGTGATCGGTACGCTGGCCCGGTTGCACCTGAAACCCAGCCGCGCCGATCGCAAAATGGCCGAGGCCGATCCCTTGATCGCTATTTGCGGTGGGGGCGGGGTGGCCCTCAACAACTCGGAGGGCAATCCGTGGACGGCGGATTACCTGAAGATCACCGGCGAATTGGACGTGGACCTGCGGAACAACATTGCTGCCGAGGCCCGCGCCAAGATCGTCTATGAGCGCCTCATCAATTTCTGCGATGATGCCGGCAGCAAGGATGCACTCATGTTCCTGATGAGCCGGGAGATCGCGCATATGAAATCCTTCATGCTTGCCCTGGACAGTATGGGCAAGGATCCGCTGGACATCGGGATGATCCCGCCCTCCCCGGACATGGCCAAGGCCTATTTCAACGATTCCACCGGCGAAGGGGAATATGGAGGGCAGGACCTGCGTGGACCGTGGAACGAGGATGGCTTCACCTATGTGGAAGCCCCCGTTCGCATCGAGGCACAGCTCACCGCGCAAGAGATCCAGAACGTGATCAACGCGGCTGCACGGAAGTAGTTTATCAACCTACCTGCCGCGCGAAGCCAGAACTTGCGGTGTCAGCTCGACCCTGCCCAGACCCGTTCTGAGCTTCCCATGGATCAGGCTCGTGTGACAATCGAAGGGATGCGCAGCACTTCCAACCACGAAAATGCCCCGGCCATCATAGCCGGGGCTTTTTCATCCCACCTTCTTGGTCAGGCTTGATCTCGATCGTGTCCGCGTCCGCCACCATGATCCGTGGCGGAGGGATCATTTCTTTTCGCCGCTTCCGCCTTTCTTGCCGCCGCCGTCCTGCTTGTTCACGGTGGCCCAAGCGATGCGCTCGGCGCTTTTTTCGCTCTTGCCTTCCTTCTTCTCGCTTTTCTCGATGTGTTCGGCTTGGCGCTTCTGCTTGTCGGTGTACTTGTCCTTATCTCCCTGTGGCATTGTGGTTTTCGGTATTGGTTCTTCCAAGCCCGCACAGATCGCGGACCAGATGAGGGGTAGGAGGGGAGGCGGGTCCGATCATGGAAGGACCGCCCCTTTGGTCGGGGCGGTTCTTCCATGGTTGCTCAGGGGCGGTTGCGTTTACGAGGTTCCTGAAGCACGCGATGATTCGGTCGCTGAGGCACTTGAAGGGCCGTGAGCATCCCTCCACAGGCGAACTATCCTCCGCACCGCCTTTCGGCTTATTCCGGTCTTTGGCTTGTATTCGGCGCTTCGCCGATCGGCTTCAGGCCTCTTGTTTTGTTCAGGCCGCTCGGCTCTTAGGCGCATGCAGGCTTTTCGCTCGGTGGCTGGGATGCGCCCGAGCGTGCTCCGATAGATATCGGAGCGATATGCATCGGCGCTTGCGCCAGAGTTGGGGTTGAGCTCGGGGAGCTTCAGGCATTTCGTGGTCTGCTGATCTGGCTGCGCGCATCTTGGGCTAACGCCACTTGGGGAGACCTTTCCTCACAAGGGTATAAACAGTGACCACAACCAGAGCGGCGTTCACCACCAGAAAGGGGTACGCTTCATTCAGAGCCGCATTAACGATCAGGAGACCTGCGGCTATGTTGCTTACACCGAGGTAACGCCCTGACCCTGGGTCCCATGCCTTCACCACCGTAACGTAAAAGGCGGCAAGCACCAACAGTGCGCCGCACCAACCGGTCAGGAAGGTCACGTCAAATTCCATGGTTGTACTCACGACCGATCGTGTACCAAAGATCCATCCTTCGCTGGCGCTGCACGATATCACCAAAGCAAGATCAATGTTTCATGCTCGCAAGGATCACACATAAGCGTGATTTTCCGTCCCGTTTGGATCACAGGGGATCCGAATGGAACCTGAACGGAGGGAATGGAACAGGAGTAACGCACGATCACGAACCGCGCATAGCGCACCCTTCCACCGGCTGCCTCGACAGTACAGCAATGATGAGGACGGGGACCTGTTCCAAAGGCCCCCGATCCCGCTAAGGCTCGTATTTCTCTTTCAGCTGCCGGTAGTGCTCGCGTTCAATTTCTTCCCTCTGCACCGCTGCTATCCGTGATACCTCCCGGTGTTCCGGCGAATCGTACTCAAAGAACGCGGCGATGCGCACCACCGACCAAACCCTCGCAATGTCGCTCCAAGCGCCGGCCGCCTGCTCGATCATCAGCGGCCAAGCGTCATCCGGGATGCCGAACGGAAGTTTACGGATGGTGTAAGTGAAGCTGCCCTTAGGTAATACATACCTGACCGTGGGCTTCCACCATCCGTCCAACTGCTCGCCATGCTTCCGCATGGCATGGGCCAGCGCATCCTGCAGGGCATCCCTCCTGTCGCTATGCACTAAGTAAGCGTGGATTTTATACGCCGCGATCAGCTCGGGATCCTTCCCGGCCAAGCGACAGGCCAAATGTTCTGCCGTGGCATAGGTCGTAGCCAAGGGACAGGCAAGGTTCCGATAGCGATCCATGTGTTCCCATGGGACGGCCCAAGTATCGCCCGCAGCGAAATTCCGGACCGGTACGGGCGGTACGTCGCTGCTTTTCCACGCGCTCCAGAGCTGCTCCCAAAGGGCTTGGCCCGGCTTGCTACCGCCGCGATCCATGCGCTGCGCATGCGCCAGGTCCGCATCCGGCAAACCCGCCGATGCCCGCCCTTGGCGGAAGAATTCACCGTTCCAATTTTCCATGGACGTATGGTTTTGGGCGTGCGCCAAGTGGGCCGGCGCCCGCGTGTGGATGATTCCATGCAATATATCCGGCCCCCCTTAATAAGGTGGTATTGGGCTGCGCGAGGTTATGCACGGTAGCCTGTGCAAGGCTTTGGCCTTTTCGGATTTCCAGGCTTGTGGCTTCCGGCCTTTTGGGCGTCGGTTCTTCAGGCTCTTTGGCGGATCTCGGCTCAGGCGGTTTCAGGCCTTTTGGATTGTTCAGGCCTCGCCGTGGAGATGCCCACTACCCAATACGCCAACAGCCAGCCGTGGTATAATTACCGCACCAGCGTGGACCAGATCGAATAGGTTACCAGCCTGGACCGCCTGTCATCTCGAGCGCGAAGAGCTTGTCATCTCGAGCGCCAGCCGAAAGAGGCATTCCAGTGAATGAAAAGTCCTGTGTATTCAACGGGAGTGTTGCCATGTCTCGGCTTCTCAGGCGCGATGCGCCTTGCGAAGTGCCGCTACGCTTATGCTCGATGTGTCAACATGGAAACCGAGCACGATGTGACAACTGGTTCTCGACCGCGCCCAAATAGCCGTGTCATCTCGGGCGCAGCCGAGAGAGGCTTTCCAGTGTACGAAAAGTCCTGCCTATTCAACGCGAGTGTTGCCGCATCTCGCTTCCCATGCGCTGCGCGCCTTGCGAAGTGCCGCTACGCTAATGCTCGATGTGACAACATGGAAGCTAACACGTTGTGACAACATGGGTTTATTCACGTCCTGAAAAGCCTTGTCATCTCGAGCGAGAGCCACTTCTTCGTGGTTGTCAACCAGCAAATAGGGTATGGTTCCACAGCGGCTTTATCTCCTATATCTTTCACCCTTCCTCAGAACGGCATATCTGAAAGGAATAGTCAGCCAAAGCACCGGCCCAACCCACACCCATGGAGATCATCCTTGTGCTAGGACTGCTGGTGGCGGTGATCTTCCTATTTAGCACGGAGCGTATCGGGGTGGACGTTGTGACGGGCCTGCTGCTGATCGTGCTCG
>JBEBYG010000041.1:0-12992 GCA_040391235.1 Cryomorpha ignava | reverse complement strand
CATGCGTGCCCGCTCCTGACACATGCGTGCCAGCTCCTGATACATGCGTGCCAGCTCCTGACACATGCGTGCCAGCTCGTGACGCATGCGTGCCAACACCTGATACATGACTGCCAGCACCTGATGTATGCTTGCCAGCACTTGGCTATCCCGTTCCGGTGCCCTTTATACCTTATTATATAGGGCACTTGCGCAAGTACCTTATCCTGCACCCGGCAACAGACCTAAACGCACCGCCGCCATCAGCACGCCGGTCTTCGAGCGCAGGTCGAAAAGCTCAAATAATCGCTTGAGGTGGGAATCCACCGTGTTCGGCGACAGGCCCAATTGCTTGGCCAGCTTGTCCACCGTATGGTCCGGAAAGTGCCAAATGGCTTGTAGCACTTCCATTTCCTTCCGGGTCATCTGCGCCTTCATCCGCTCGCGGTTCCGTTCCGCTTGGGTCAGTCCATCCGGGTTCTCCAAGAGCAAGCCTTGGCTCATCGGCGTATGCACCACCACGCCCGCTACCACCGCCTGCAACATGCTAAGCACCGCTTTGCCCTCCACCGTATCATGCAGTAATGCCTGCGATCCGCAGCGGTAGGCACGCAGTACGGAAGCCTCATCATGCCGGTGCACATAGGCCACCCGGAACAACTCCGGCCGATCATCGCGGAGGTGCTCCAACGTGGTGAAGCCATCATCCTCACCAATGCTCAGTGCTACCAGTACCAAGCACACCTCGAGCCCCTCATCCAACGCCTTGTCCAACTGCTTGTATCTCTCACCCATCCAGGTCACCCGGTATTGATCCCGCTGCTCCAACAGCGCGGCGATGGCCTCCCGGAGCAATCGATGCGTATCCACTATAGCAACGGCCACGGGCGGTGGCTTATCCGTTTTATTCTTTGCCATGGGAACAGGGTGTTTTATGGATGTAAAAACAAGATAGGCCCATTTTCCATTTTCATTTCCCATCACCACCCGGTACTTTATCAACAGTGCCTTGCCGGATCCGAGGTATTATTCATTTGTCAACGGCTTTGGCCGAAGGAGCACAAGCTTGAGGTATGAGGCTAACGGCTTGAGGCCCGCAGAGGGATCACAGATGCTCGAAATGGCCTTTGGGCTGTTCCGGCTTCCAGGTGTGCTCAGGCATCCTGTCCTTGGCTTTGGGTTCAAGCTTTGATGAGCCTCCGGTACTCTTGGCGTTCAGGCGGCTTTGGCCTTCAATTGAATGGAGGCCAGCTTGCGGCCCCGCGTGCCGTACCTGCCTGCCTTTGGCAGGGGCATGTTGGAGCTAAAGGCTTGTAGCTGTATTCAGGCCGTGCGGTCCTTGGCTTAGGCCCTTGGTCTTTGGCTCAGGCCATGCGGGACCTCCGGCACAAGCGGCATTCAAGGCCTCTTGGTGCATTCGGCGTTCAGGCGCATTCAGGCCAGCAGGCTCATCGGCTTTTGGCTTGGCGGAGCCATCGCGGCCAAGCCTGAAAACCGGCAGCTGACAACGGACAACTAAACCATCCTATCAACCCATTCCCTACTTTGCCCAAGATTGCCCACCAGCTTTCCTTCCCGAACCCACCCATGAGCGAGATCGCTGAACAACCCAAGCGCGGCCGAGGCCGACCCCGGAAAGATCCCAACGCGATCGCAACGGCCAAACGCGAACCTGCCGCGAAGGCCGAACGCCTGCCCAGCGAGCCCAAGAAGAACGGCTCCGCCTTCGAACAAGCCTTCCGCAACATCGACGATGCACTGTGGAAGGACCCCGGCTGCACCAGTGAACTGGACTACACCGAACAGACCAGCTGGATCCTCTTCCTCAAATACCTCGACGACCTCGAGAGCGTGAAGCAGATGGAGGCCGAACTGAAAGGCCAGAAGTACTCGCCCATCATCGAAGCCAAGTTCCGCTGGCCAGTGTGGGCCTGCCCCAAGGGCGCCGATGGCAAGCTGGACCACCACAAGGCCCTCAGCGGCATGGACCTCGTGGAATTCGTGAACCACCAGCTCTTCCCTTACCTCAAAGGCTTCAAGCAGAAGGCCACCGGGCCGGATACCATTGAATACAAGATCGGCGAGATCTTCGGGGAGATCAACAACAAGGTGCAGAGCGGCTACACCCTGCGCGATGTGCTGGACCATGTGGATGCCCTGCACTTCCGCAGCCAAGAGGAGAAGCACGAGCTGAGCCACCTCTACGAGGCGAAGATCAAGAACATGGGCAACGCCGGGCGCAACGGCGGCGAGTACTACACGCCGCGCCCGCTCATCAAGGCCATTGTGCAGGTGGTGGACCCGCAGGTGGGCGAAACCGTGTACGACGGTGCCGTGGGCAGCGCGGGCTTCCTCTGCGAGGCCTTCAACCTGATGAGCGAACGCGCAACCAGCACCAGCGCGCACAAAATCTTGCAGGAAAAAACCTTCTACGGCAAGGAGAAGAAGAGCCTGGCCTACGTGATCGGCATCATGAATATGATCCTGCACGGCATCGAGGCGCCCAACATCATCCACACCAACACGCTGGCGGAGAACCTGCAGGACATCCAGCCGAAGGACCAATACGATGTGGTGCTGGCCAACCCGCCCTTCGGCGGCAAGGAGCGCAAGGAGGTGCAGCAGAATTTCCCCATCAAGACCGGCGAGACCGCCTTCCTCTTCCTGCAGCACTTCATCAAAAGCATGAAGGCAGGCGGCCGCGCAGGCATCGTGATCAAGAACACTTTTCTCAGCAATACCGACAACGCCAGCATCAGCCTGCGGCGCAAGTTGCTGGAGGATTGCGACCTGCACACCATCCTGGATATGCCCGGCGGCACCTTCCAAGGTGCGGGCGTAAAGACCGTGGTGCTCTTCTTCCAAAAAGGCCGGCCCACACGGAAGATCTGGTACTACCAGCTGGACCCCGGCCGCAACATGGGCAAGACCAATCCGCTGAACGAGACGGACATGGCGGAGTTCGTGCGGCTCGCGCTGTCATCTCGAGCGCAGCCGAGAGAGGATAGTGCGAAGAGCTGGAGCGTGAACGTGGGCGATGTGAACACCGATACCTACGACCTCAGCGCGAAGAACCCGAACCGGGCGGAGGAAGCCCCGCTGCGTGACCCCAAGACCATTTTGCACGAGATGCGGGACTTGGATGTAAAGACGAAGGGTTTGTTGGATAACATCATGGCGTTGCTGAAATGAGCTGGGAGGTGCAGCCGCTTGAAGAACTCTGTGAAGTCTTCACGGATGGTGATTGGATAGAAAGCAAGGACCAATCACCGGAAGGAATCCGGCTTGTGCAAACTGGGAACATTGGTGAAGGAGTCTTCAAGGATCGCGAGAACAAAGCGCGCTTCATTTCGAATGCAACATTCACACGGTTAAAGTGCACGGAAGTGTTTGAAGGTGATTGCTTGGTTTCACGGCTCCCGGACCCCGTGGGGCGTGCGTGCATTCTGCCGGATACCGGAAAGCAAATGATCACAGGAGTTGACTGTTCGATCATTCGGTTCAAGCAGAAGGTGATGAAGCCTGTCTTCTTTCAGTACTACTCACAATCCGACTTGTATCTCAGGGATGTCGCTAAACTGATATCAGGGACGACTCGCGATCGCATCAGTCGAAAGAATTTGGGTAGTGTGCCGGTTCCCATTCCCCCCCTCCCCGAACAGCAGCGGATCGTGGGGGTCTTGGATGCGGCCTTTGCGGCGCTGCGCGAAGCCGAAGGGCACGTGGAGCGCAACCGGGCCAACGCGCGGGAGCTGTTCGAGAGCTACTTGAATGGGGTGTTTGAGGGCAAGGGGGATGGATGGGTGGAGAAGCGCTTGGGTGTTCTAATCGACATCCAGAATGGCTATGCCTTTAGTAGCAATGAGTACAAGGACGAAGGGCATTTCCTCATCCGCATCAGCAACGTGCAAGACGGTGAAATCACACTCGCCAAACCAAAGTATGTCTCGATCGACGATTCCCGCTTGAAGCGGTTTATCTTGAACGAAGGCGACATCCTTGTTTCACTTACTGGGAACATAGGTCGTGTGGGCATCATGCAGGCGGAGCACCTGCCTGCGGCACTCAATCAACGTGTGGCGCGAATCACCTTAAAAGACGAGAAGACCATTCGCCACAACTTTCTCTTCTTCTTCCTCCGTTCCAATTTTTTCAGAAAGCATCTTCAAGCAGCGGGCCACGGTGCCGCGCAACAGAACGTGAGCACGAAGGAAATTGCTGAAGTAGAGTTGAGCGTTCCGCCCTTGGCAGAGCAACAACGTGTGTTGGATGCCTTACGTGAGCTTCAAATCAAGACTGACGACCTCGAAGCCACCTACCAGCAGAAGCTGATCGAGCTGGATGGTTTGAAGAAGGGGTTGTTGGGGGCGGCTTTTAGTGGGGAGTTGTAAAACGCGAACAGTTAAGCCATGGCAGACGAGAAAGACCCAATAGCCGACAACGCGGATATTCGCGAGGAACTTCTACAAGTGCTAGGACAGACCAAAGCTCTTCTTCAAGAATTGAAGGAGCAGAAGACCGAGCTTATTGATGGGAGTGATGGTCATCCATCCCTAAAGCAGGAAATGATAACTGCCCGTGACGAGGTTCAAAAAGCGAGCACTGAGATAACTCAGTTCTACAACAACCTGCACAACCCAGAAACCGAGGGTGCAAAAGCCGCGGTGGAAGCAGTGCCCGAAGCGGTGGCTGCAATTAAAAGTGCTGAAAAGGAGATCAAGAAGATCCAAGCCAAAGCAACCGCCTTCCGCGAAGCACTATTTGGAGACGAGGATACTGGTGGAACGCTTAAGACCGGCATCACCGCAGAGGTGGAAGAGAAAGTCAAGCAACTGAAAGAGTTGCATTCCAAAATCTTCGACAAACCAGACCCTAATCAAATACCGCTTGCAGAACAGGTCGGTGTATTTCTTGAAGACTTTACCAAGAAGAAGGGTGAGATAGAAAAGAGTAAAGCTGAAATTGAAGAATACGAGCAATTGCTTCTGGGATACCAACCGGAACTTGGTGAATTCAGGCAAGGTATTCAGGGGCGGGTTTCGGATTACGTAAGTGACCTTAAAGTACTGGTCGGGAATAGCACTAAGCGACAGGAAGAGTTGCTTGCAGAGGTCGAGAAGCTTTTAGAAGGTGCCAGCACGGCAGCTTTAGCGACAGCTTCTGAACAACACAAGACATCCTTCCAAAAGGTCAATGAAACTTGGATGAAGGTGTTCATTGGTTCCGTTGTATTCATTATGGCTGTGCCACTATTGGCTTTGGTTTGGCCATCTATGTTCAGCTTACCGTGGTGGGAGCAACTACTTGTTAGGCTACCTCTGGTAGGTGGTGCTGTAACGCTCGCCTGGTACGCCAGCAAACAGCGAAGCCAAAACAAGCGACTCCAACAGGAATATGCCTACAAGGAGGACGTAGCCAAGATATATTATGCGCTCAAGAAGGAAATTGAGAATCTCGGTGAATCAGAACTAGGTCGACAGCTTCGTGAGGAGGTGATCAAGGTGTTGATCAAGAGCGTGGAATTCAATCCGAGTTCGACACTAGATAGCAAGGCGCACAATGACGGCGGCCCTATGCAGGTTGGTTTTGAGAAAGGGCTGGATACTGCGAAGGATATTGCCAAGGTAGTTGTAGCCAAAGCAAAATGAATGAAGCCGAAACGTTCGCCTGTATTATGACCTTGGATGGTTTGAAGAGGAGGTTGTGGGGGCGGCTTAAGGGGGGAGTTGTGACGCACGTAACGAAAATCAGGTCGAACTAACGAAAACAAAGGATGACACAATACCAAAGGATAGTATATCCGGAACGTGCAGAGTACATGAGCGACGATACAACATTTCAATCGTACAGGATATTTCTCGATCATTGGACGGAGATTACATCATTACTACAAAATGCATTTGAGATTCAAAAAGTTAGGAAAATGACTAAAGGAATCATAGTCGCAGGTAAGCAGGGGTGCGGCAAATCAGTACTCGGCAACAAGCTGTATGGTGATTTCAAGAGAACAAGTAGTTCCCTCATGGATGGATTCATATATGACAAAACCAATATTTGGCACCGTATTGTTGGGGGTGAAAATGCAGATAGTTACATCGAGAACGTCCAAAAGGCAACTGAAACAAGTTGCTTCCTTCATATCGAGGATGACCGAGGTTGGATTGCAAAGGCTGAATCGCTTGTGAAGGGGAACACGGACCGTTCATGCGTCATTATCGCAGACAATTGCGAGCGAGAATATTTTATAAGAAGCTTGCTTAATGTGTCAGATGAAACTTACTTACAAACTGGAAGAACTGATACAGCGATTCGACAAGCGGCACAGCAGTTTGTGGCCTTGTGCCGATCTTCCTTAAGGAAATGCTTGTTCGTTTTTTTCACGAATGACGAAGATTTTGCGTTAGCATTTGAAATTGAGGTTAATAAACAGCACAGCGGGTTGATTGAATCAAAAGAACTAAAAATGCCCATTGGGCCTGAGAAGGAGGCTATCGTTCGAATCAATGTGAACAGACTCAATCCATTCAGTTACTGGCTTTGCATCGACCGGGCTGGTCCGAATGAGAAAATTGCTGTGTGGGATTCGCTCAATGGTGCGGCCACCTTCCCCGCAGCATTTGAAGCCGTCGATAATGCGATTCAATCCTCAGCTAAGAATAGAACGGGAAGGCCAGCGAGAACGTGCGTTATAAACGCTGTCGTTCTTACAAACTCAGCCACCGGCACTTTGGCGTTTGATGTCGAATCTAATGTCGGAAACTATGATGATATATATCTCGGAGAGAATATCATCATCAGGCTATACAGTAAATGGGATTCGCACTTTGGAAGCACACGCGATTTGAAGATGCTCTCCACAGAGTGGCAGTGGAAAGTGGTGATTCTCAGC
Source organism: Cryomorpha ignava (assembly GCA_040391235.1). Classification (GTDB taxonomy): domain Bacteria; phylum Bacteroidota; class Bacteroidia; order Flavobacteriales_F; family PHOS-HE28; genus PHOS-HE28. The sequence continues at coordinate 6,124 of JBEBYG010000041.1, read as the reverse complement.
GATGCTTTTGTAAGTGCTCTGCTGGCTGATGATGCTAAAGCGAAACAGCTTCTTGATTTGGCTACGACCTACTTGGGGCCCGGTGTTCACACAACGACTAAGGCAGGCCACTTTAGTTCCCTTCAATCGGCCGACGCAGCAATATCGGCAACATATACATCGCCAGCCAATCAAGCATTTTGGAATAAGGGTAGCGTTCGAAGTCATGACTATGAGTCACGCCTTAAAGCTTTCTATCCAACCTATAACACGAAGACGGGAGGCATGAAATCAGCTAGGCCTGATCTTGCTTTGAGTGATTACCATCCAAGCTCGGTCCTTTCTGCAGCAACCTCAGACGTGACTCTGATAAATATGGCAATAAAGCGTGAGGCCAATATGGTTGAATTCACGTCGATCAAGGACTTCACGTTCGCGAAGTTGCAGAAGTATATAGGTGAACAGAAGATCAAGAATTACATATTGGCGACACAAGAGCAGTGATTCACTTACGCCATCCAAACCCATGAACGAAGCCGAAACCTGCGACGAACTGATCACACCTGCACTGCGGGCCGCAGGTTGGGGCGTGGTTGAAGGGAGCAGGATCCGGCGGGAGTATATCATCACACTAGGCAGGCTGCAGGGTGCAGCCGGTAGGCGCAATGCCCCTGAGCGAGCCGATTACGTCCTCGAATACAAGGGCCGCATGGTGGCGGTGATCGAGGCGAAGAAGGCCAGCCTCGGCGTTACCGAAGGCTTGGGCCAGGCCAAGAAGTACGCCGACAAGCTGAAGCTGCGGCACGCCTACAGCACCAATGGCAAGGGCATCTATGCCGTGGACATGCTGGTGGGTCGCGAAGGCGATATTGCTTCGTGGCCTTCACCGGATGAGTTGTGGGGGTTGGTGCAAGGAAGCCGGGATGCCGGGTCGGGGCCCGGCATGACGGTGAACGATTGGACCGACCGCTTCGGTGCCATCCCCTTTGAGGACAAGAGCGGCACGTGGCAACCGCGCTACTACCAGGACATCGCCATTCAGCGCACACTGGACAGCATCGCCAACGGAAAGGACCGCATCCTGCTCACCCTCGCCACGGGAACGGGCAAAACCGCCATCGCCTTCCAGATCGCTTGGAAGCTCTTCCACGCCCGCTGGAATCTGCGGCGCGATGGGGAGCGCCGTCCGCGCATCCTCTTCCTCGCCGATCGCAACATCCTCGCCGACCAAGCCTTCAACTCCTTCTCCGCCTTCGAGGACGATGCCCTCGTGCGCATCGACCCGGCCAGCATACGCAAGAAGGGACAAGTGCCCACCAACGGCAGCGTCTTCTTCACCATCTTCCAAACCTTCATGTCGGGGCCGGAGGGCACACCCTACTTCGGGGACTACCCGCCGGACTTCTTCGACTTCATCGTGATCGACGAGTGCCACCGGGGCGGCGCCAACGATGAAAGCACGTGGCGCGACATCTTGGAATACTTCAAACCCGCCGTGCAGCTGGGCCTCACCGCCACGCCCAAGCGCGATGTGAACGTGGACACCTACCGTTACTTCGGCGAACCGGTGTACACCTATTCCCTGAAGGAAGGCATCAACGACGGCTTCCTCACGCCCTTCAAAGTGCGCGAGTACAAGACCACCTTGGACGATTACACCTTCACCAGCGACGATACCGTGGTGGAGGGCGAAGTGGAAGCGGGCACGCACTTCACGGAGGATGAGTTCAACCGCACCGTGGAGATCGTGGCCCGCGAGAAGTACCGGGTGCAAACGCTCCTTGCGCAGATCGACAGCAACGAGAAGACGTTGGTCTTCTGCGAGAACCAAGCACACGCGCTGCTGATCCGCGACCTGATCAACCAGAACACGGAAAGCCAAGACCCGAACTACTGCCACCGCGTCACCGCCGATGACGGCAAGGTGGGCGAACAGCACCTGCGCGACTTTCAGGACAATGAGCGCACCATCCCCACCATCCTTACCACCAGCCAAAAGCTGAGCACCGGTGTGGATGCACGCAACGTGCGCAACATAGTGCTGTTCCGGCGGATCAAGAGCATGGTGGAGTTCAAGCAGATCATCGGTCGCGGCACGCGGCTCTATGACGGCAAGGACTACTTCACCATCCACGATTTCACCAAGAGCCACGAGCTCTTCAAGGATCCCGCCTGGGACGGCGAGGAGATTGACCCGCCGGACCCGCGCGGTCCCCGTCCACCCAAGGAGGGCGCGGAATTCCCCGAGCCGCCTGAAGATGGACCGGATGTGGAGGAGGATGTCCCCAAGCCTATGGTCCGCATCAAATTGGCGGACGGCAAGGAGCGCCTGATCCAACACACCGTGCGCACCAGCTTCTGGGATGCGAACGGCACGCCGATCAGCGCGGAGCAGTTCATCAAGCTCCTCTTCGGCGAATTCCCCAAGCTCTTCGCCGACGAAGCCGAACTTCGCGCCATCTGGAGCCGTCCGGATACCCGCAAGAAGCTACTGACAGAACTAGCGGAAAAGGGCTTCCCCCTGAACCAACTGGAGGAACTCCAACGCGTGATCGACGCCCGCAACAGTGACCTCTACGATGTGCTGGCCTACATCGCCTACAGCCACGCACCCCAGCTCCGCACCGCCCGCGCCAACGCCGCGCGGGAACACTTCGATACCTACAGCGACAGCCAACGCACCTTCCTCGATTTCGTCCTCCAGAAATACGTCGACGACGGCGTACAGGAATTGGACCAGGAGAAGCTGCCTCCGTTGCTTTTGCTGAAGTACCGCTCGCTTCCGGATGCTACGAAGGAGCTTGGGGATATTGGCCTCATACGTGATACATTCGTTGGGTTCCAGCAGTGGTTGTATGCCGGGGCACTATAGTACTGGACCACATTACTATCAACCCTAAGTGACATACCCATGCTTCCCAGATTTGGCCACTCGATACGGCACAGCAGTGGACCAGTCATGGTAAATGGTTTGGGTCAATGCGTATTGGGTTTTGTGGTAATCCTCGCATGCAGTAGCTTTACCAATACGCTTTCAGAAGAATTAAATTTGGCTCCCGATAATATCGACATAGTGAATAGTCCGGCGGTTATGGGCTGGAAGAATTTATGGAATGATCCGTCAGGTCTTTCCGCTATCTGCGTTGCGATTTTCACCGCACTGCTTTATATAGTTTCGCGACAGCAAAAGGCCCTGTTGGAGAAATCGCAAAAGACCGCAGAAACGGCTCTTCAAATCTCACAGTTAGCTATTGAAGAGAACAAGAAGTTGACCACTCTTACCTTGGCTAGTGTAAAGGTGATGGAGGACGCGAACTCCCTCTCGCGCCAATCCATACTGACACAGCACAATGCATCGCGCGGCAAGCTCCACTTTGTCCGAGGCGTGTTTGACCCCTACACGATGCAGTGCAAATACTTATTCAAGAACATTGGCAATGGCCCGGTTGTAATTCGCGGTTTCGCTTCCGACTACAAGGATAAATGGGTCCCTCGAGGTATACCAAGAAGCCCCAACCGGTCAATGAAATTTACGCTGATTTCAGACCAAATAGTTGCGCCTGGGCGAGATGCCGAATTTAAGGATGAGCTTAACTCATTGGGGCATACTGGCGAGGCCATAACAGAACAAAGTTTCGATGTGGAGATTGAAATCGCGTACTTAAGCCATGAGAGAAAGTGGCGCTATCATGGGACTTGCATTAAATTGACTGATAGCAATGAAATCGTAAAAGTACCATATGACAACTGGGACTTCGAGGATGATATTACAGGACAAACCTTTCCCACTACGGAAATCATCACCACGGAGCGTACTGTTCACCTAGAAGTAATCTAAGCATTCGATCATATGTCCCCATTCCGGCTCTCGGCTTAGCTGGAGTTCCATTAGTCTGCCGAGTGCACCCCTCCCAGCGCTCGGGCGTAATCAATCCCAGCGCTCGGCTTAATCAGTAATTCCGCTGATCTTCACAATCTCGCGCGAGCTTCTTCGTCGTGCTCCTTTGAGTAGGCCAGCTAATGTTCGTAGGACACGAGCGCGGTAGCTCGCCTCCAAGTTGGAGGTCTGTCGCTTGCCAGACAGCGGACTTACTCGAGCAAGTCCATCTTAACAACAAGAATATGATCGTGGAAAATTTGCCTTTGGTCTTCCTAGTACTTAGGCCTTATCTTACCAACGTTGGTTTGGCATAAAACCCGTCAGATCAGAAACAAATGAAAAATCGGTATCACATTACGCAGAAGCCCGACGGCACGTGGCAAGGCAAATTAGAAGGCGCAGAACGTGCGTCCACTATTGGTGAGACGAAAGCAGCAGTACAGCAACGGACCATTGAGATCGCAAAGGAAAAGCCTGAGGCGCAGGTCATCATCCATAAGGCCAATGGCCGCATACAGGAAGAGCGCACCTACCCAGGAAGTAAGGACCCTCATAAAACTAAAGGTTGACCACCATGGCATTGTACAAGCATTCACAGTTCCTGCACATGAGCAATGCTTCCGCTTATGATGTGTTGCATAACCCAGGCGCAGCTACTCCCTTCTCAGGCATCTATCGGTGCGAGAATTGCGGTGACGAGGTTGCTTCCAACAAGGGCAATCCACTTCCACCCCAGAACCACAAGCAGCATGATCTAAACAAGGGGAAGATACTTTGGCGCTTGCTCGTATTTGCGGAGACGAAGTAGGTTCCTCTGGTACCGTATCGTGCAAACTCCCCCCGCTGTCGCAAGTGTTACTCGCGCTCCCGGAGCCCCCTCCCAGCGCTCGGGTGTATTCACTTCCGGCGCTCGACTAAACAAGTAATTCCACTGATCCGCCGAGTGCCCGGCATGCTATCCGCCTCCGGCGGTTTCGAGCACTTCATATTGATCGCAGTTCATCAGGTTGGTCTTCGTCAGCCCGTCTCAATGCACCGCCCCCCCATCCACCCCAGCCTCCAAGGAAGCCTGCAACGCCACAGGCAAGCCATTGAAGAAGTCCAATCCCGTAACCGCTTCGATCTCGTCCACGCTGGTGCGGTAGTCATACCACGGCTGGCTGTTGGCCTGCTGGGTGTTGGGCATGTCCACGGCGATGATGCGGGTATCGCTGGTGATGCGTTGGAGGTCGTCCTCGCCCACGGGGAGGATCAGCATCACCTTCCAGTAGCGCTCCGGCACGGTGATGTTGCCGTTGGCAATGGTGTACGTGGTGCCGCCCAAGGAACCCGAGCCGCCGCTGCCGTAGCCACCGGCGTAGATGTACAGTTCATAGCCGGCGTAAGCGAGGTCCCGTGAGAAGCTCTCCAGATAGGCCCACGTCTGTTGGTTCAGCACGGGGGCCTGCGGGGAGATGTTCGTCATGAAGAAGGTGGCGCCATTGTCTTCTGCGGTGGCGGTGCGGTCGCCGCTGGGGCAGAGGTGGCCGCGATCGAAACCGGTATTGGTATAGTTCCACGTGTAAGCCGTGAAGTAGCCGCTGGGCAGCAAGGGATCCGGTGAGAAGCAATCGCAACGCGGCACCGGGCCGAGCCAATCGGTGCTGAGGTGCCAGGCCACCCAAGTGGCGGTGCCGCGGCTGTTGTTGTAGCCCAAGCTGTACTGCGGCCGCACGAGGAGGTAGTTGTTGGCGCTCACCACCGAGGCGATGGCGCCGCTGGGGTTGCCGAGGCCGAGGGGATCGTTGGGGTCCACCACGGGCGGCGTGGTGGCCGTGGGTGCGGTGGGCGGTTCGGGTGCTTCCTTTTTGCAACCGGTGGTGATGAGGGTGCAGGCTAGGAGGAAGTAGGCGACGCGGTACATGGGGGCAATATACTTTTCTGGTGTGGGTGGTTGTCCTTTGTCGGTTGTCAGTTGTCAGTTGTCGGTTGTCAGGCTTTGCCGCGATGCCGCTGAGCCGAACACCTGAAGGCGCCGAGGAGCCAAGAGGCTTGAACCGGACTAAAGGCCTGGAACCGCCTGAGCCGAGATACGCTCAAAGCCTAAGCACCGAAGGCCGCCGGAGCATGCCTCCGGCAGCCAGGGGCGGAAGGAATTGCGGCACATCCCCGCGGCATGCAGGCTCGATAAGCAACCGAGCGCCGGGGTGATATGTGGCCGAGGCCATGATCTCGCGCGACTCTAGACTTGCACCGATAGATCACTGAAGAGGACTGAGCGAGACA
>JBEBYG010000040.1:0-13865 GCA_040391235.1 Cryomorpha ignava | reverse complement strand
CTGGAGCCCTACCTTGGCTGGCGCCGGAACGTACACCTACACGGTGAACGCCACATCGCCGTGTGCGGTGAACGCGACCGCGCAAGTGGTGGTCGACGAACAGGCACAGCCGGATGCCGGTACCAACGGAGCTCTTACCATCTGCGCAGGTAGCACGGTGACCGCACCAGCGCTCTTCGCCGAATTGAGTGGCACACCCGATGCCGGAGGTAGCTGGAGTCCTGCATTGGCAGGCGTAGGAATGTACACCTATACAGTGACCGCCATTGCACCCTGTGCGGTGAACGCGACCGCGCAAGTAGTGGTGAGCGAACAGGCACAGCCGAATGCCGGTACCAACGGAGCTCTTACCATCTGCGCAGGTAGCACGGTGACCGCACCAGCGCTCTTCGCCGAATTGAGTGGCACACCCGATGCCGGAGGTAGCTGGAGCCCTGTATTGGCAGGTGCAGGAACGTACACCTACACCGTGGCCGCCATTTCACCCTGCGCGGTGAACGCGACCGCGCAAGTGGTGGTGAGCGAACAGGCAGCGCCTATCGCAGGCACGAACGGCGCACTTACGATCTGTGCAGGGAGCACGGTGACCGCACCACAGCTCTTCGTGGAGTTGGGTGGCACACCTGATGCCGGTGGTAGCTGGAGCCCTGCATTGGCAGGCGCAGGAATCTACACCTATTCAGTGACCGCAATCGCACCCTGCGCGGTGAATGCGACCGCGCAAGTGGTGGTGAGCGAACAGGCACAGCCGAACGCCGGTGCCAATGCCTCATTCGTAACATGCAACGGTGCCGCTCCCTTCAACCTGCTCGCCTTAATGGGCGGCGCCGCCCAGGGCGGCGGCTCCTGGAGCGGGCCAAGCGCGGTGGTTAGCAATATGTATGACCCTTCCACCATGGATCCCGGGACATATACATACACCGTTACAGCCACGACACCTTGCATAGGCAACGCCACCGCTTCCGTAGTGGTGAACGAGACCGGCAACCAAGTGACCTTGCGGATCAACACCGATGGCAATGCCGACCAGATCAGCTGGGCCATCCGGGATGCCATGAACAATGTGATCGCGAGCGGCGGACCCTATACCCCGGCCCAGAACAACAGCCAAGTAAATGAAGTGCTTTGCCTAAGCAATGCAAACGGGGATTGCTACAGCCTGCAACTCTTCGACAGCTTCGGCGATGGCATGAGCGGAACAGGTAACTGGAAACTGCTGACACAGAATGGCAGTACCCTCCTGGGTGATGATTTCACCAGCGGCAGTGTATCCCCTTCAGCCGCGCCGGCAAATCCTTCCTATGGAACGGGCCATGCCTTCTGCCTGCCCGGTGGGCCGGCCAACATCGCCTCCACGGAGTGTGGCATCTTCAACAATGCATTGGGTAATAAAGTGTATTGCAACAAGGTCATAGGAGCTGCGAACTACCAGTTCGAGTTCTCCGATCCCGATGCCGGATTCATGCGCCGCATTGCACGTCCGAATAACTACGTCCTCTTCGGGGACATGGTCTCCAATCCGTTGGTACCCGGTGTAAAATACTTCGCACGTGTGCGCACCGACCGCGATGGTCCGATGGCTGCGGCCCAGTTCGGTACGGGTTGCGAAATGGGCCTGGGGCTGCCACAGGTAGTGCCTTGCACCCAATTGATAAGCGCCCCTGCCTATGGCCACTCATGTGGGGAAACACGCGCCTTCAACACGAACAATAGCTTCATCTACGCCACGCCGGTGCAGGGTGCAACGGAGTACCAATTCCGCATCAGCAATGGGGGTGAAGGCTACGACCAGACCTTCATCCGCAGCACCTATATCCTGCAGTTGAAGTGGAACAACACCGTAGCACCTGCCTTGATCGATGGCAACACCTACCAGGTGTCCATGAACGTGAAGGTGAACGGGGTATACAGCGGCTTCTGTGCCAGCACCTGCAACATCACCATCGACAACAGCGCAAACCGCCCAGAGGCCAGTCTGGTACAGGCCAACGGAACGGCAACGATGTGGCCGAACCCGGTACGCGATGGACAGGTGAACCTGAACATCGATGGACTGGTGGATGCTGAGCAGAACATCACCATTGACATCCAGGACATCTATGGCAAGCAGGTCTTCGCCAAGGAGTTCGGGAACAGCGGTGAGCGCTTCAACACCATCCTCAACCTCTCCAGCGACATCGCCAGCGGGGTGTACATGGTGAACATGACCGTGAACGGTGAGCGCACCGTGCAGCGGTTGAGCATCATCCGATAGTTCCAAGCTCCCTCAGCGGTCTCCCAAAGGGGACCCTGAGGATATACAAGCCGAAGAGCCGTTCCGAAAGGGACGGCCCTTTGTGCTTACGGGCCATCCATCCATGAATAAGTCCGGTATTACAAACACATTTAAGACAGCGCTCTTAGACGCCCGCTGAATGCTTGTGCCGCGCTTGTAGGGCACTCCAAAACTCCCGCAAGGTGCAACTATCGGCTTCCGCGATGGGCTACGCTTGCTGAACCCAGACTTCCCCCGCACCCCTATCGCTTCTTGGTCAGACCTGTGAAAGCAGCGATCGACCAACCGAAGAATACCTTCTGATCTGGTTGATCTTGATCTCCGTTATCACGCTTGCAGCGGCATTGATATCGGCGGGTATCAAGATCTTTTTCTTCTTCAAACGAAAAGACACGTACCGGCACATTCTGAAGTTTGGCCTGTTAAGGCGAAGCCATCGGGTTTCTGATCGTGTTTACACTCGGGGCATGGTACGGGCAAGCGATGAATGAAAAGGTAGCACCTGAAGCGCTGGTTGACATCCCATTCTTTCTGATCTTGGCTGGACAGCTTTCAGGACTGCTCGTCCACTTACGAAACCAACAAAAACAGGGAGCTATGCGTTCGCCAAGCTGCAACACGACTTCATCATGACCAATTTCGAACGCCTGCTCCAATTGGCCGAGGACAGTTTCGCTGTTCATGACGACCCGAGCCAATTGGTGGTCACCGAGGAGGTGATGGCGCGGTTGCGGCGCATACACCCCGCCACCATGGCCGAGCGCACCGATGTGAATGGCCCGGTGGCCTGGGTGCTCGTGCTTCCCACCACCCTTGCGCTGATGGAGCAATTCGTTACCGGAACCATCACCGAAAACGAGCTCTACGAACGCACGCCCGACCAGGGGCCGTACCAAGCGGTCTACTTGTGCAGCGCTTTGGTACTGGAGGAATACCGCGGCCAGGGCATCGCCACAGAACTCACGGTAGAAGCCTTGGAACGCATCCGAAAGGACCACCCGGTGCAGGTGCTCTTCAACTGGCCCTTCAGCACTGAAGGCGCGTATGTCGGCGAGATCGTGGCCCAGCGCGTAGGCCTTCCGATTCGCATCCGGCAGCGCTAATGACGCCGTGCAGGACAAGCGTTTCCAACGAACCTACATGGCCTGAAGAAGCGCGGGAACTCAACACCAAAGGCTTACTTCCCCAAACACACCCGCACCAACCCCGGGTGCTTCTTATCCTCGCTTGCGGTCACGTAGCAGCCGCAATCATCGAACGGAATGCCTCTGAAGGGCAAGGTGGTCACCTTTGCATCTTCCGGAAAGATGCGGCGAACGGTGGTCTTCCCGTCCGCCTCCCATGTGTGCATCACGGGGAATTGATCACCCGCAGGGTAGCTCTTTATCTTTCCCTTGAGCATTTCATTAAAGGTGGCTTTTGAAGCTTTCCCGGTATAAACCACTTGGTCCCCTAACACCTTCACCTGGTCCGATATCTTCACCGAGGAACCCTCCCAGAGCAGATCGCCGGCCGCGTTCAACTTGATCATGTGCATATTATCCACCCTGCCCAATGCAATATAAATGTTGCCCGCTTCGCTTGTCATCGCAGTGATCACCCCAAACCGGACCGAGGACTTGCCGCTCTTGATCACGCGCGGAGTGAGGTCATCGCTCATCCCGAGCAGCACATAGGTGCCCTCATCTTCAGGCCCTCCCTTCCTCGCCATCATCCCAACCATCACCACCTGGCCATCCTGCATCACGGGTGTACCGCTGAACGTGCCGGCCAGACCGGGTACCGAATAGTCCCAAGTATGGAACGCATCGCCCTTCATGGAGTACCAGTCCGAAGATCGGTTCTTCCACTCTTGCGGCTCTTGGTTGCTTCTGGGCACAAAGCTTCCGTCCTTTTGCTCCTTCACATTTTCCTCCGTGAGGTTGAGCCCGAAAACGCTCATGTAGAGTCGCCCATCATCCATGAAGTAGCTTTGACCGAAGCTGCCATAGGCCAGCTTGGGGATGCGATACTGTGCGCTCCAAACCGGATTCAGATCGCTGTCCAGCACCCAGCACATCACCAGCTTCACGCCGCCTTGTGCGATATCGTCACACAGGAAAAGCATCTTCGAACGGTCCGGTGAAGGCAGCGCACTGATCCGGATGGCGGAACCATCGTAGGCTTTCGTCAATGGCAGGTCACCCAGCTTCATCGGGGGGCCTTCCGGCGCAAAACTGGCTGAGTTGAAGGCCTGCAGGAACAGCGAGACCTCAGCCGTCTTCTTGTCCCGATTGGTATACACCACGCAAGGTGTGTTCCCCACCACACAGAATGCGCTGTAGATCTGTTGACCGCTTTGCTTGGGCAGTTCCACCTCGCGGCGCACCACCGGCCCATCCTTCGGAAAGATGTAGCCCACATACTCATCCTTGTACTCCACCACATCCGCGAATGCATAGGTGACACCATCCACGCAGAAGGCCCGGATGTCATCCGGGACCTTGCCACGGTCCGTAAAGGGAACGTTGGACCATTGAGGTGCGTCGAGGTTTTGGGCGCGCAGGCAACTGAATGTGCTCGCTGCGAGAAGGCCAGCAACAATGAAAACGGTGCGGAGCATGATGCAGAAAAAAATGAGGGGAAGATGAGCCGCGAATGTAGAGCAACGTGCAGTTCGGGAGGCCCCGGAAAGCCCTGTCGTTCCGAGGACTAAGAACTTCCCATTTCCAGCGCCAGCAGAGAAAGACATCAACGCTCACGCAATACAATGCACAGGGGCAGCAAGCACGGCGGATGGACCACCTCACTGGCCAGACGATCAGGCTGCAACGTGGCAGCTTGCCATGCGGGATCTATTCCCTGCGCCTCACCGAGAACGACCCGATCCGATCGGCCCAGAAATTAGTGATCACCGAACAGTAGGATCTTTCCTCCCCTCTCCACTCGCACCCATGTATAAGGTTCTTTTGAGGACCGGTCACGGACCTAACTCCCCAAGCTCCTGCCTGCTCCTGCCCAAGGCGGCCCAATAGCGATGGTGCATGCGGCGGGCCAAACCCAATAGGTCGTCCATGGAAACGGTTTGCGTATGCAACTGGATGGCGCGGCGCTCTTCGAACACACGCCCTTCTTCATCCACGGTATACACTCCGGCGTATGGTGGCAGCACCACATTCTTTAGTTTACGGTACACCGCACAGGGCATGGCGAACACGAAATAATTGGGACGGCGACAGGCAGTTTCACCGCGCGCACGGCGCTTGTCCTCCACCAGCTCGTTGCACGTTTTGCCGACGCCGGTGTCTTTCTGCAGGAAACTGCCGTTCAGCAGCATTCCTTGACTGTGCTTCGGCTTCTTCAGGTCGTTCAGCAGATCGCTGCGCGAGATCTTGATCTCCACCTCGCACACGTGGCGCTGCGGTGTCACCGTAAGAAGATCGCTTTCCCACGCATAGAGCATCGCATTCGGCGTTACCCAGTCATGGCGCAGGTCGCGAGCCTGCAGATACATGTGCCAAGCAATGTCCTCACTGGTCATGGTCTTTCAAAAGGATCGACGTGCTTTTTGGCAAGCACGTGATCGCAGTATACGCTCCGTCACTTGTGCAAGAGGCGGGAATGATGTTCAAGTGAGTGAAAAGCCTGCACATTCAACAGTAGTGTTGCCATGTCTGGCTTTATGGAACACGAGCCAGGACCGCTCGCCATAAGCCTCGTCATTTGGAGCACTGGTCGAGAAAGGCGTTCCATCGCACTGGTTCCTCTCCCTTGCCGTGGAATAAATTCCTATCCCAATCGGGTTGCATTTCCACAGTCCCACGCCCCGGGCACGCTGGCTAATTCCGGATTAGTGAGAAAAGACGGCCTATTCAAGCGATGGTGCTGAAATGGTACGCAATATGCCTTGTTGCAGCAGAACCTTAAATTTCAACGACCATGTCAACCCCAAAAACACTTACTGCGCTGATAGCTGGCGCAGCCTTAGGAGCAGTTGCAGGTGTAATGCTCGCACCCTCTTCCGGCAAGAAGACGCGCAAAAAGATCATGAAGCAAGCATCTGGCGTGCGCAACCAATTCTCGGAACTGGTAAGCCAAGGTGACTCCATGGTGGATGATGCAAAGAAGACCGCCCAGCGCGCTTCTGCGCAAGCCAGCAAGGCTGTGAACCACACCATCGATGAGGCAAAGAGCTCGTTCGAGCATGCGAAGAACGCAACGGTGAAGGCTTGATCGTTCGCTGTCGTGCGTTGCGACCTGCTCGATCATGCAGCCCTTGTGTGTCTCGAGACACTGGAACTTGACTGGCGCGAACATCCGATCCTCATCGGATGTCTTCGCGCCAGTTTTTTGTGCCGCGCCGTCCCCCACTGAATGAGCGATCCCATTTTCGGGGATCGCTCGTTCAAGTGGGTGCTATCGTTCGGAGGGGCATAACATCCGGATACTACTTAGGGTGTTGCGTGCATCAGACCATCGGCCCGGTGGCATATGATATAGCTTCGCCGACCATTCATGGCGGCACCTACGAATTTGCCCATTATCTCCCAGCTCGCCGCCCTCATCCGGCGGGAGTCCGGCGCATTGTTGAAGCAATGGCGGGCCCAGGTGCGGGAGCTTCCCTCCGCCCGGCACTTGGATATGCCCACACTGAACGACCACATCCCGCAATTGCTGGAGGAGCTGGCCACGGCGCTCACTGTGCGTTCAGAGGAGACCATAGCGGAAGCCTTGGTGCATGGAACGGCCCCTACCCATGGATCGCAGCGCTTCCAGGATGGTTTTGATATTGGGGAAGTGGTAGCGGAATACAACATCTTGCGCGGGTGCGTGCATGACCTGGCCGATGCTCATGGGCTGGTCCTCCAAGGGCGCCCTTTCCACATCCTCAACCAAGTGCTGGATGGGGCCATCGGACTGGCAGTGGAAACCTTTGCTACCCAGCGTGCCTTGGAAGTACAGCGCCGCCGTGAAGATCATTTGGCCTTCGTGGCGCACGACCTCCGCACGCCCCTGAATGCCATCTCGCTGACCGCAAGTGTGCTGGAGCTTTCCCTCCATCCCGAGGACGAAGGCGGTGAGACCGCCCGTCTGTTCAAGACACTCCGCCGGAATGTGCAGCACTTGGAAAGCTTGGTGAACAAGGTGCTGGAAGAAGGTGTGGACGTGGGAACAGAGGGCGGAGTAAAGCTGGTGCGTCGCACACTGGACCTGTGGCCTTTGGTGGAAGCACTGGTGCATGACCTGAAGTCGGTGGCCGGCACAGCCGGAACGCAGGTGATCAACGACGTGCCCGAAGAGCTGGAGGTGTTCGCGGATGCAGACCTGTTGAGAAGGGTATTCCAGAACTTGATCGCCAATGCGATCGGCTATACGCCGCAGGGCGTTATCCGCATCGGTGCGAAGTCGGGGCCGGATGGAACGGCGGAATGCTGGGTAAGCGACAACGGAACAGGCATTTCGCCCGAGGTGCTGCCCACCATTTTCGAGAAGGGTACCAGTGACCCGGCGAAGGAAGAAGGCCACGGATTTGGTCTGGCCATCGTGAAGACCTTCGTGGAGGCGCACGGCGGTGTGGTGAATGCCGAGAGCACACACCAGCGGGGGGCTACGATCCGCTTTACGCTGCCATCCGAAGCAGGCAGCGCCGATCCCCGATAGGAGGTCTTCCGTGGTTCGGGAGTCTGGCCACGTGTCGCATCTCGCTTTTCAGCTGCTTCGTGCCTTGCGAGGTGGCATTGCGGGAATGCTCGATGCGACAACCCGATCCCGGCGCTCTGCTGCTTCCGAGTGCCACGCCGCACGGGCTTCCAGCTTATTTCAGCGCTTTCCTTCCCGCCGTTCGGCACCCGAAGCCTCACCCGGTGGCTCCCGGAAGCATAATCCATGCGGACTGGATCCCCTTTGAGTGATCCTCCGAATGGACCACGGATCCCTTCATTTATCGCGAGCGATCCACGTAATAGTTTTCGACGATCTCAAGCACTCTCCGGATCCATTAATTACTCAAGGCAGCCAGATACAACTCTCCTTACTCCCTGATGATCAACAACAATCAAACCCATCCCTCACCTGAACGGCGGGTTCAAGTACGCGCACCGTTCTGGAGGGTTGCCTCTTGCGGAAAACTATTTAATCCCTTGATAAATGATTCCCCCATTACATTGGCGACCCTTTAATTAAGACTTCCAACCTCAGCACGTGCTCCTTCCTCCAACCTTGGACCCCGCGCTTAGTCGCCCTATTCCCCAATTGCCAACCGGCATTCAGTGTCCGAACTCTTGGTCCTCTGCCATAACTCTGAAACCCAAAACCCTGTTATTATGAAACAACCAGACCCAACAATCCCACAGCGGCGAACGTCGCGGTGGCGCAATGGACTGCTTGGCTTAGCGGCCGCGCTGTTCATGGCACCTGCAGCGAACGCGCAGGTGGCTGCTTACTCGTTCAGTTCGACAGCAGGAACTTTTACAGCGCTAAGTAGTCCGACACTCCTGACGGGATCCGGAGCTCAAGATTCGTATGCGTCCCCATTAACGAACATTGGATTCACATTCAATTTCGATGGCGTTAACTACACGCAATTCTCTGCATCTTCCAATGGATGGGTGCGGTTAGGAACAGTTGCATCAACAACAGCCTCCACACCGATCAGTTCTGCAGGGAACGGACCGGCAATCGCTTTTTTTGCGCGCGATGCCAAAACGGGTGCTTCAGGTATTACTTATCTACTATCAGGCTCTCCGGGCAGTCAGGTGCTCACCATTGAGTACTTGGCCCATCAGGTAAACTGGAGCAGTACGACGAACCTGTTGGATGTGCAGGTGAAGCTTTTTGAAGGCACAAACGTCGTTCAAGTAGTATATGGGACTACAGCCAAGGCTACATCTTACACGGGACAAGTAGGGATTGTTGGAACTGCTGTAACTGCAGGTTTCTGGAATAACAGAACAACAACGACCAATTGGGCGGCTACAACTGCTGGCACTGCGAACAGCAGTACAATGACATGGAGCTCGACCGTTGGTCCGGCTTCCGGTCTAACATATACATGGAGCCCACCAGCTCCTTGTTCAGGAACTCCTTCGCCAGGCAATACCACCGGACCGGTAGCGGTCGGCGGTGGCGAAGCGGTGAACTTGGGTCTCCAGAACGCAACCGTGGGCACCGGAGTAACCTACCAGTGGTATTTCAGCACCACCTCCAGCACTGGACCTTGGTCCAATGGCGGCACGGCAGCCACCTATAGCCCAACCCAAACGGCACCAACTTGGTACTACGCTGATGTGACCTGCTCAGGCAACACCGGAAGCAGCAACGTCCTGCTGGTGGGTATCAGTTACTGCACAAGTACCTCCACTGGTCAGGCCAGTTACTTCAGCAACTTCTCGACAACAGGTGGCTTGACCAACATCACCAACCCGAGCGGTGCATCTGCAGGCGGATATGGCGATTTCACAGCTCAATCGGCATCACAGATCGCGAATAGTTCAGTGAACTTCACAACCACTCTTGTTGGTACTACGGTTGGTGTCGCCATCTGGGTGGATTGGAACAATGACCTTGTTTTTGCCACGAGTGAGCGGATGTACAATTCGGCTGCTTATGTGAGCACTGCTGCGGGCAGCTTCACTGTACCATTCGGAACACCCGCAGGAGACTACCGGATGCGCATCCGTATGGATTATAATGCAACTTCCCCATCCCCCTGTGGCAACGTGACCCGTGGAGAAACGGAGGACTACACCTTCACGGTGGTCGCTGACGCGGCCTGTACTGGAACTCCTGCGCCAGGTGCCACAACGGGACCTTCAGCCATCTGTGTTGGCAGTGCTTTCACATTGGGCCTTACGAATTTCACGACCGGCAGCGGTGTAACTTATCAGTGGTACGAGAGCACCATCTCCAGCACGGGTCCTTGGACCGCTGTCGGAACAGGACTAGCTACCTATAGCCCAAGTGGCCAGATCGTACAGACCTGGTATTACGCTGATGTGACCTGCTCCGCGGGCCCCAGCACCGGAAGCAGCAGTGTTCTTAGCGTGGCCATCAACCCACCCACTGCCTGCTACTGCACCACAGTGAATTTCACCAGCGGCGTGGAGCCGATCACCTTGGTCAACTTCGCCGGGATCAACCAGACGAGCTGTGCTCCAGTGAATTGCGATGGCGCATTGGTCGATTACACCGGTGGTACGCCCGGTGCTGTGACCGCTGGCCAGAGCTACACCATTACGGTGAAAGGAAACACCGACGGAAGCTTTACAAGTTACTTCACGGCGTTCTTCGACTGGGATCAGAACGGAACATTCGAGACTACTCAAGCAATCGGTAGCGTCAATAGCTCCACTGGTCTGGATGCAAAGCAAGCCAGCATCAGTATTGCTGTTCCACTGAACGCAGTTGGGGGTAGCACACGCATGCGTGTGATCAAACACTTCAACACCAGCCCTACCGATCCTTGCGGCACCTACGGTTATGGCCAAGCTGAAGACTATTCGCTGAACGTGACGGCGAGCGAGGCATGCGCTGGCGATCCTGCTCCCGGTGCCACCACCGGCCCAGCGAACGCTTGCGACAATATCCCCTTCACCTTGGGCATTGCCAATGTGACCACCGAAAGCGGCATCAGTTACCAGTGGTATGCCGATAATGGATCCGGCCCTCTTGCCGTGGGTACCAATGCGCCCACATTGACCTATGCTCAATCGGACGCGACCACCTACTACGTTGCAGTGACCTGCGCCAACGGAGGTAGCACCGTGAACAGCACGCCACTTAGCATTGGCATGAATGCACCGAATGCCTGCTATTGCATTCCAGCATCCAGCAACAGCAGCTATTACATCAACTCCTTCACCACCACGGGCGGCACAATGAACATCACCAACACCGCTACGGGTTACTCCGCAGGCGGTTATGGTGATTTCACCGCGCAAACCGTGGGGCAGGTGGCTTCGAGCACGGTGGGCTTCACTGCCGCTCTCTATACTGGCAGCACCTTCGGGCTGAAGATCTGGGTGGATTGGAACCAGAACGGCACCTTCGAGGCGGGAGAAGTAGCCTACGCCAGCACTGGTTATCTGAGCACACAAACGGGTACCATTACCGTTCCTATCACCGCAACCCCGGGACTCACCCGGATGCGGGTTGGCATTTCATGGGGTACGCAAGCCGGACCAGCCAACCCTTGCTCGACCACCAATGATGGTGAGTATGAGGATTACAGCTTTGAGGTGATCGGGCTTACTGCTTGTTCAGGCGCTCCTGCTCCAGGTGCCACCACCGGACCAGCGAATGTTTGCAGCGGCGTGAGCTTCACCTTGGGCATTACCAATGCGACCGTCGAAAGTGGGATCAGTTACCAGTGGTATGCCGATAATGGATCCGGCCCGGTTACCGTAGGAACGAACTCCCCCACTTACACCACCAGCCAAACGGTTGCCACCCAGTACTACTTGGCAGTTACCTGCGCGAACGGAAATAGCACCGTGAACAGCTCGACACTCAGTGTGGCTATGAGTGCACCGACTGCCTGCTACTGCACCCCTGCATCCAGCAACAGCAGCTATTACATCAACTCCTTCACCACCACAGGAGGCACGCAGAACATCACCAACACCGCTACCGGATACTCCGCAGGCGGTTACGGTAATTTCACTGCGAAGACCGTGGAGCAGGTGGCCTTGGGCACCGTGAATTTCACTGCTGTACTCTCTACTGCCAGCACCTTCGGCTTCAAGATCTGGGTGGACTGGAACCAGAACGGGATCTTTGAGGCGGGAGAAGTAGCCTTCAGCAGCGCTGGTTATTCCGGCACACATACGGGCACCATCACCGTGCCGATCACCGCCACACCTGGAGTTAGCCGGATGCGGATGGGCATTGCCTATCTGACGGGTACCGGTCCGGCCAACCCTTGCTCCACCACCAATGATGGAGAATATGAGGACTACAGCTTTGTGGTGATCGCCCCTACAAGCTGTGCAGGGACCCCGGTGTCCAGCACGGCTGCGGCATCGGTAAGCGAAGTCTGCGCGGAGATCCCCTTCAACTTGACGGGTACCAGTGTGAATGAAGGGGGCATTACCTACCAATGGCAGCGTTCAGCGGCCGGAGCAGGTTCCTGGTCCAACATCCCGGGTGCCACAAGCGCATCGTACACGGTATCGGCCGGTATCAACGCGTCCACCGACTTCCGTTTGGTAGTGACCTGCACGAACAGCGGCTTAAGCTCCAACTCCAACGTGGTGAGCGTGACCTTGAAGGCCATTGTGGATTGCTTCTGCTCGCCAAGCTTCTCAACGACCGTAGAGCCGATCTGTAACGTGACCTTCGCAGGCATCAACAACTCGTCACCTTCCGCGACAGGTGGGCCTGGCTATCAGGACTTCACGGGTTCCGTGGCAGCAGGGGCAGTGGATGCTGGTAGCAGTTATGTGATCTCCGCGACCGGTAATACGAACGGGAACTTCACCACCTACTTCACAGCCTTCTTCGACTGGGACCAGAACGGAACATTCGAAACAGCCGTCCCGATGGGCAGCACCACGAATAATGTCTGTGTTACCGCGGTCACTGCTACAGTGAACGTTCCACAGAATGCGGTGGGTGGCACAACGCGCATGCGGGTCATCAAGAATTTCAATACATCCCCCGCTAACGCATGTGGCTCTTATAGCTATGGTCAAGCAGAGGATTACCTCTTGAACGTGACGGCCTTCGTGTGTGGCGAAGTGGTGGTGAACATCACTACGGATAACCACCCGGAGCAACTCTCTTGGGAGATCACGGATGCGAACAACACGGTGATCGCTTCCGGTACTCCTGTGGGAGCTAACCAGTTGGTGAGCACAACTGCGTGCTTGGGTGCTGCGCCGATCAACGGCTGCTTTGGCTTCCGCCTGACAGATAGCTTCGGCGATGGCATCACGAACGGTGGATGGGAACTGCGTACCACCGATGGCAAGCTCCTCCTCCGGGATGCCTTCGCTAGCGGTTCCGTGTCTCCTGCCACCCCGGCGGCCAACCCAAGCTACGGCACCTCGCACAGCTTCTGCCTGCCTGCCGGACCTGCCAACATCGCTCCTACCGAGTGCGGCATTTTCAATAACCTCCTCGGCAATAAGGTCTATGCGAACAAGGTGATCGGTGCTGCGAACTACCAGTTCGAGTTCTCCGATCCCGATGCCGGATTCTTCCGTCGCATTGCACGCCCTTACAACTATGTGCTCTTCGGAGATATGGTGACCAACCCGTTGGTGCCCGGCGTGAAGTACTTCGCTCGCGTTCGCACGGACCGCGATGGTGCCATGCTGGATGCACATTTCGGAAGCGGTTGTGAGATGGGCATTGGACTGGCGGCAGTACCCTGCACGCAATTGATCCCCGCACCTGCCTATGGACACTCTTGCAACGAGGTGCGCACCTTCAACACCAACAACAGCTTCATCTACGCCACACCGGTGCAAGGAGCCACGGAGTACCAGTTCCGTATCTTCAATACCCAAGAGGGTTACGACCAGACCTTCACACGCAGCACCTACATCCTGCAGTTGAAGTGGAACAACACCGTGGCACCACCACTGATCAGCGGATACACCTACCAGGT
>JBEBYG010000039.1:0-17082 GCA_040391235.1 Cryomorpha ignava | reverse complement strand
CCTCATGCCTGAAAAAACTCAACAAGCGTTTGGAGATGTCATAGAATAAGCGCCGAGGTGGAGCGCATTGCGACCGCCACCGGATCCTCTTCCACATGGGCGGGTATACGCGAAGGACCGGGAACGCAGCAAGGATACGTGGGGTCATTCCGACAGGAACACTTCATCCACGTAGCACCACACCCAGGTCTCCCCCACCTCCACCGATGTAACGAGGGGGTGTTGGGTCTCGTGAAAATGCTGGGTCGCGTGCCGGTTCGGCGAGGAGTCACAACAACTGACCTTTCCGCAAATGAGGCATTCGCGCAGGTGGACCCACCTGCTTCCGATCTTCATACATTCCTCACAGCCCGCACCGGGCCGCTCCACGTGCTGGATCTTGATCTCCGCTGCGTGTTCGCACGGTGCACTGATGTCGATGTTCTTGGTGCTCATGATGCGTTCGGGTTTCCCCGAAATTAGGCGGTACGCCCCTTCGGTGTGCACCGCCCGTTCACTCCCCATGCCGCCGCAGCACAACCAGCTCCACAGAACTTATCAACCGTTTCCCCCGGAGGGTATCCGACGCCACTAATTTTCGGTTTCACCCAACCCCCCAAACCCATGTTGCAAGCGATCGACATTGCTGTTAAAGAAGAATTCCTCCAAGGAGAAGCGGGTAAACTGTTCGTGCGGTCCTGGCACTCGGATAAGAAACCGCGCGCTGCCTTGGCCATCATTCCGGGCTTCAATGCACACAGCGGCTACTACCTCCGCGCCGGACAAGCGTTCGCGAACCTGGGCCTCTCCGTTCATGCGCTGGACCTGCGCGGCCGCGGGAAGTCCGAGGGCGAGCGCTTCTACGTGGAGAAGTTCGAGGACTATGCCGATGATGTGGACCGCCTGGTGCAGGAGATCCGCAAACGCGAGCCCGGCCTGCCCATCTACCTGCTGGGCCACAGCGCGGGAGGCGTTACGGCCTGCCTCTATGCGCTGGACCACCAGCAGGAGCTCGCCGGCCTGATCTGCGAAAGCTTCGCCTACCAGACCCCGGCGCCGGATGTCGCCCTCGCCATCCTGAAAGGCCTCAGCCACCTTGCGCCGCACCTGCACGTGGTGAAATTGAACAACAGCGATTTCACGCGCGACCCCAAAGCCCTGGAGCAGATGAACGCGGACCCGCTCATCAAGGATGAAAAGCAGCCCACCGAGACCATGGCCGCCATTGTGCGCGCCGATGAGCGGCTCAAGGAGAACCTCTCCAAGATCACACTCCCCCTGCTGATCCTCCATGGTACCAAGGACAACGCCGCCAAGTACAGCGGCAGTGAGCACTTCCATAAGGAGGCCGCTTCCAAGGACAAGACCCTGAAGCTGTACGAAGGGCATTACCACGACCTGCTGAACGACCTCGGCAAAGAGCAGGTGATGGAGGACGTGAAGGAGTGGCTGCTCGAGCGCATGCCGCAGGACTGAACGCCCCCTTCGCACCTACAAGCGTCCGATGCCGGCACGAACAGGTGCGCAGGGCGGATCGTTGCATGAGGTAACCCTGAAAAGGAAAAGTCCAACCAACCTGATCACCGCCATGAGCACCCTGAACTGGCCTGCGCTTTCCTATGCGGAAGGCAAGGCGACCTACGAGACCATGCACCTGTGGACCCAGATCATGGGGAAGATCAAGCTCGCGAAACTGCCGTGGATCAACCACTCCTGGCATGTAACGCTGGCGGTGACGCCGGAAGGGTTGTGCACCGGGGATATCCCCGATGGGAAAACCCACTTCCAGCTGGTATTGAACCTGCTGTGGCACGAACTCCGGATCACCACCGACGGCGGGTTGGAACGGTCCTTCGCGCTGCAGCACACCTCGGTGGCGGCGTTCTACCGGAACATACTATCGTGCTTGGGGGAACTGAACATCGCCGTACGCCTGAACACCCTGCCGAACGAGCTCGTGGACCCCACCCCGTTCGATCGGGACACGCAGCATGCCGGCTACGATCCGGAGCAGGCCCAAGCCTTGCATCGGGCCTTGCTGAACAGCGCCGACCTGTTCACGCAGTTCCGCGCGGACTTCATCGGCAAGTGCAGCCCCGTGCACTTCTTCTGGGGCGGCTTCGACCTCGCCGTGTCGCGCTTCTCCGGCCGCACGGCACCGCTACACCCGGGCGGCGTTCCCAACCTGCCCGACCGCGTGGCGCGCGAGGCCTATTCGCACGAGGTGAGCAGTTGCGGCTTCTGGCCCGGCAATGCCATGCTGCCGGAAGCGGCCTTCTACAGCTACATCTATCCGGCGCCACCCGGCTTCAGCCAAGCCCAGGTGCAGCCCCCGGAAGCCTACTACCACACCACCCTGCAGGAATTCATTCTGCCCTACGAGGCGGTGCGCCAAGCCGCCGACCCCTCCGCCGCCGTGCTCGCCTTCATCAACAGCACCTACGAGGCGGCGGCCAACCTGGCCGCATGGGACCGGGCCGCGCTGGAAAAGCCCGAGCTGGCCTACGCGGGGTGACCCCTGCGCGCAGGGAGGACCGCTTCCGGCGCGATGGTCCGAAAGCACTGGCCCGATACCGCTCGATCAATAATTCGACCGCTTGATCGGTTTTTCCGGTACTGGAGACCGGATGGTTTTTCTTTGTCGGCAATGGTCCGGAACGCTTGCCGGGCATCCTGAAAATCACACCGCTCAAGAAATTTGATCACAGCACGCATGAAGCGAACCCTACCCTCCCTGCTTGGCATCGCCACCGCACTCCTTCTGGCGACCCCTGTTGCACAAGCCACGCCTCTGGCACCTGCGGTGAACAGCGAACTCTCCAGCCGTTCCGCCGCCCCCTCCGGCTTCGAGGAGAACAAGGGGCAAGTGATCACCAAAACCGGTGAAACCGCCTCCTTTGTCCGCTACCGCCTCACCCAAGGCAATACCCGCATCTTCCTGCTGGGCGATGGCATCGCCTACCAGTTCAACCGGACGCATTACCCCGAGGGCTATGCCGAGTTGGAGCAGCGCGAACGGCTGGACGCCACCAAGCATGATGAGCTGGAGGCGTTGCGCAAGGAGATCCGCGTGGAGACCTACCGCATGGACATGCTGCTGGAAGGCGCCAATGCGAATGCACGCATCACCACGGAAGGCCGCAGCACGGACTTCACACAGTACTACAACCATAGTGCGCTGGACGTTCACACCTACAGCCGCGTGACCTACCACGAGGTATACCCCGGCATCGACTGGGTGGTGTACACCACGCCCAAGGGCATGAAGTACGACTTCGTGCTCCGCCCCGGCGCCGACCCCGCGCTGATCCAAATGCGCTTCAAGGGCCATGAGGAGCTGCGCGTGGACGCCGACGGCCAGCTGATCCACGGCAACCGCATGGGCCGCTTCACGGAGCAGCCGCCGGTGAGCTTCCAGAACGGCCAAGAGGTGGCCACCCGCTTCGTGCTGAAGGGGGACCGCCTGCGCTTCGCACTCGCTGCATACGACCGCAGCCAGCCGCTCACCATCGACCCCGACCGCAGCTGGGGCACCTACTATGGGGGGGCTGGTTACGAGGATGGCCGATCCTGCGCAGTGGATGGCAGCGACAACGTGTACTTGGCGGGAACCACCACATCCAACGACCACATCGCCATCTATGGACATGACTACACGCTCGGTGGAAGCACGGATGCCTTCTTGGTAAAGTTCGATGGCAGCGGAGTCCGGCTATGGGGGACCTTTTATGGTGGGTCGGAGTATGAGAGTGGCGCATTCTGCGCAACGGATGGCAACGGCAACGTCTATTTGGCGGGAAACACATTGTCCTCGAATGCCATTGCTTCCGGAGGTCATCAAAACACCTACGCAGGAGGAAGCGGGGATGCCTTTTTGGTGAAGTTCAACGCTTCCGGCGTTCGGCAATGGGCCACCTACTATGGAGGACCAGCAACTGACAACGCGGTTGCCTGCACGGTGGATATCACTGGCAATGTGTATATGGTGGGACAAGCAAAATCCTTAACAGGCATCGCCTTTTCGGGCCATCAGAACACATGTGGTGGTGAAGGGGATGGTTACCTGGTGAAGTTCAATTCCGCCGGCGTACGCCAGTGGGCCACGTACTATGGAGGAACGGGAAGCGATAATGCAATGAGCTGCGCCGTGACCGCCACTGGCGAGGTCTATCTGGCAGGAAACACCTCATCCAGCAATGCTATCAGCTATCTGGGGTTGCAGAACACGTTCGGAGGTGGGGCCAACGATGGCTATTTGGTGAAGTTCAGCCCTAGCGGGGTGCGGCAGTGGGCCACCTTCTTCGGGGGAGAGGGGAACGATCTTGTAAATGCTTGCGCGGCGGATGGCACAGGCAATGTCTACCTGGCGGGAGAGACCGGGTCCACCACTCAAATCAGCGCCGTGGGGTTCGTGAACTCATTTCAAGGGGACAACGATGGCTTCCTTGCGAAGTTCACCCCCCTAGGAGTCAGGCTCTGGGGAACGTATTACGGCGGGCCAGAGTACGATGCCGTATATGGCTGCGCGGTGGACCCGAATGGCAACGTCTATGTGGCGGGGTCCACCAAGTCAACGTCAGGGATCGCCTCGGATGGCTTCCAGATGGGCTATATCGGTGTCTTTGATGCTTTCTTGGTGAAGTTCACCCCCAATGGCGAGCGCCTATGGGGAAGCTACTATGGCGGAGGAGCTTGGGATGATGGCTATGCCTGTGCAGTGGACAACAGCGGCAATGTCTACTTGGCCGGTATGACCACATCAGGGAACATCATCTCCTACCAAGGGCATCAGAACATGCCCGGAGGGGATCGGGATGCCTTCCTCGCCAAGTTCGTTGGAGGTGCCGTGGGCATCGGAACCTTGTCCGCACCGGACCACCAGCCCACCCTCTCCATCTGGCCCAACCCGAACACCGGCGACCGCTTCTTCCTGGAAGCGCAAGGCACCGGCTCCGCGGAGGTACAGCTCTTCGATGCGCTTGGCAAACTGCAACGCACGCAGCCTATCCGCTTGAGCGGTGACCGCGCCCCGGTGGAAGTGGCGCTCGATAGCGAGCTCGCCAAGGGCCTCTACATGGTGCGTGTTACCGTGGAGGGGCGCTCCAGCGTGGCCCCGTTGATGATCGAGTGAGGAGGCCGCGACCACGGAACAAGCATTCCATCCCTCCAACTAGCGTCCGATGCAGTTCGGACCGATGCATACCGGACCCCTGCGAGATAGGGTCGTCGCCCTGCGTGATCGAACGGGCAGGGCCTGTTGTGCGCGGAACGGCCACCCCTATAACGCACAAACCCCGGCGAAGTGCCGGGGTCTGTACATGGTGGTGTATAGTGCTTCTTACGCTGCCGCCATCACTCGGGCGGGCTCGCTCAGGCTGCTTTCGCCCAAGGGACCTGCTGCGCTCACGGCGAACCAGTAGAACACACCGGGCTCCAACTTATCCACGTTGAAGCGCTGCTTCGTGGTGTTGCCGACCTCCTCCCAGATGAACGGCTCGCTGCCCATGCTGCGGAACACCTTGTACAAGCGGGTGCCGTCGGGGCCATTCCACAGGAGCGCGGCGCGGCCGGTGGTGGTGGTCAACTTGTTCACCAACTTCGTAGGCGGGGAAAGCTCGCCCTTGGGCTGGCCCTCGCGGCGCAGGGGAAGGCCACAGGTGAGCAACTTCTCCTTGTCATCCGGTGTTACACCGTTGATGGAGTTGCACAAGGCCGTCAGCTCGGCCATCACTTCCACCTCGGCCAGCTGCTTGAGGCCCACCTTCTCATGGTCGCCGCTGCGGGCTTCCGTGATGGCTGCTTCCAGCTTGTTCGTCACCGCCTCCAGCCCGAGCACTTGCGCATCCAGCGTGGGGTAGTTCAAATTGCCCTTCATCTTGCTTACCGTGAACCGGGCTTGGTCCACCTTTGCGAGGGCGCTGCGCCCTTTGAGCCGTACCACGACCCGAGTAACTTTTTTCATGACCGTGTGTATTAGGAGGGCTGCGTTACACCCGTTTGTTTGTTGTGAACGCCGGGCCGGACGACAAGTCCGGTTTACCGAGGCAGCGAGGTCATTTCGCTTTCCGGGGTTTTTAACTTGGGCCTCCGGGGACGAAGTTTCCCCAAATTCGTCGAATTGCCTTTAAAGCCTTTACCACAGCGACCTTCAGCGCTTTATACAGCCGCTGTAATAGCCGGAATGTTCACACGCTTTTCGTCACATCCCATGGGAAGTGCGGCACAACCCATGGGAAATGCCACACAACCCATGGGCACAGGGGCACTTCCCATGGGAACTGCTACACAACCCATGGGCACAGCGGAACAACCCATGGGAACTGGGATACAACCCATGGGAACAGGCGCACAGCCCATGGGAAGTACGGCACAACCCATGGGCACGGACATGGAACCCATGGGAACAGCGGAACAACCCATGGGAACAAGGATGCAACCCATGGGCACAGCCGCACAACCCATGGGAACAATGGGAATGCCCATGGGAAGAGCGGGATCTCCCATTTGAAAGGAATGAAAAGAGCTGTTCAGGCGCCGCTCCTATTGCGATAAATCACCCTTTGTGGGTATTTCACAGGTGGCAAATAGTGGTTCTGTTTGTCTCCCATGGAGCATCTGGTCAGTGTAGCCATGGGCATCGCTTTCAGCGGCCCCGCTTTCCCGGAGGTGGAAGGCATCCTCTTACAAGGCACGCGCAGGGTGCAGGTGGCGAAGCTCCTCGCTTGCGATGTATACCAAGGCTACCGCAACCGCGCCCGCAACACCATCAGCCGCCAATGGGAGCGCGGCCCGGACGGCTTCGTGCGCCGTGCCGACCCCTGCCTGCCCGGCCCCTTCGTCTTCTACGGCTGGCAAGCCCCCGCCGTACCCGGCGGCGCCTGCGGCGGTATCCACTTTCCCCAAGGACTCGCCGGCCACTTCGCGCTGAAGGTGCGCCTGCGCCGTACCCGCAGCCTGCTGGAGCATGTGATCCCCTGCTTCCACTATAAGGTAGGCGTTACGGCCCCCTGCGGTGCGCTGGGCGAACGCCTCGTAAGGCCCAAGCTCTGGCTCCCGCTACCCGCCGAGCACTACGAAGTGGTCCGCACCCTCAGCCGCAACGAGCGCCATTGGAACCTGGAGCTCCGCTGGTTGAAGAAGGCCGTCCTCAAGGGCATCGCCGCATGGCTCAGCTACGGTGCATGGGTGCCGCGGAATTGGAGCTCCTCCTGCTTTATCCGTAGGCTGTTGGCTTCGCTACGGACAGCGGCCCCCCGAGACGCGAAAGCCCCCCCGCCGACCCAAGACTCCCGACTCCCGACTCAAGACTCAAGACTCACAAACTCACCCGCTCCTCCTGGCCTCTTCAAGCTCAGTGGTGCATTCAGGCTTGGGCGAAGGCTGTTCGGCTCTCTTGGCCTCTTCAGGCTTCTTGGTGCATGCCCGTTTGGGCGAAGGCGGGTCGGCTCTCTTGGCCTCTTCAGGCTCAGAGGCGCATGCAGGTATGCTGGCTTGGGCGAAGGCGGTTCAAGCTCTTGGCCTCTTCAGTCCCTAAGTTGAATTCAGGCTTGGTGTAGGCGGTCCGGCTCTTGGAGGTCTTCGGACTCCACAACCCGAAGTCCAGGTATCGGATGTCGGAACGCTTCGTGATCGAGATCGCACTGAACCAACAGAACCTTTCGGCAGGTGCATCGGACGTTAGCGCGAGTTGAGGACGTAGCGGTTGAAAAGCCAAACGCCGGGCGGTGTATATCAATTTGCCAATCATTCAACTATTTGCTCTGTAAAGGCTTTCCACTTTACCGGATCCGCGTTTATCTCATACGAAACGGGCTTTTTAAAGAGAATAGAAATCCCTCCAATTGCCAGTCCGATCCCGCCTCCTATTAGTGCTCCGCCAGCGGCCCCCTCACCTGCTGAATACCCCAACAGATCAGCATCCGGATCAGCTGTGGCAATTCCAAAGATCGCAATGGCCGTGGCTCCTACCAATGTGCCGACAAGCACATTGTTGCCGGCTGAGCGTTTCGTTCTGATCATGCCAATGCGGCTCACAGGCGTATTCATGGATTCTCCATTCCGTGTCAATCGAATGGCGGTTCCTGATATGGAATGGATCGTTCCCTTCCCTATTTTCTTACCCTGTAGATCGTAGACCCGCACAAAGACCTTGTTCTTCTCGAACCCCTGTTGCGCACACAGGCCCATGCTTAAGATGCAAGCCATGGCTAAGATCAGGTTTTTCATAGTGCATGGTTTGAATTCGTGATCAACTCAACATCCAATGCTCTTGGGATCGACTTCCCCGTGGTGCACCTTGTAGGGCGCTCGCGTGTCGCGAATGCCAGCTATGGGTCCTAAAGAGGAGTGAAATTATTGCATGTCGCTTCACCTTTCCTACTGAGTTGGGAAAGAAATGTCCTTCCCCCGGATCTGTCCCACGCTACCGCCTCGCCCGCAAGTGTTACAGCCTTCCCAACGCATCGGGGCTTCCATCCGGCTGGGACACAGGTGGGCGTAGGGCGATGGTTCAACGTCGGCACGAACCCACTTTACGGTCGGTCCGGAAAAACTGCTCACCATGCAGCGCAGCAGCACTGGTCCAGCAGATAACTTGCATCCATGCGACACCAGCTCCTCGCTGCCACCATCGCCCTGACCTCTTGGGCACACGCGCAGAACGACAGTGCCAACGCCGCTACCGCGCGCCGCTTTGCAGAGGCGCTCGTAAAGGGCGATTACAAGGGCATGCATGAGGAACTCGCCGGCCCGCTTGCCGTGATCTTCAGCACAAAGGTGCTCCAGAACAACTTCGGCGAGAAGCGCGCCGCCTATGGCGAACCGCACTTGGACAGCTTGGTGAAGCGCAGCCCCACCAGCTACCGGCTCTTCTTCAGCTATGGCTACGACCCCACCGAAAGCGACCCCTTCAATGTGGTGCTGAGCAAGAAGGCCCGCATCGTGGGCTTGGGCAACCCGAGGAGCAATATGCTCTTCGCCACCGACAGCGTGCCGCGCATACCGCTCACCGATGCAGCACTGCAAAGCACCCTGGATGCCTACCTCAACAACAAGCACGACCGCGCCGCTTTCGATGGCTGCGTGATGCTGCTGGACAGTGGCCGCGTGCGCTACAGCAGCTGCTTCGGCTTGGCCGATCGGCGCACCGGCGAAACGCTCACGGACACCTCGCTCTTCGAACTCGCTTCGTGCAGCAAGCCCTTCACCGCAAGCGCCATCATGCGCCTGGTGGAACAAGGCCGCCTGCGCCTCGATGACCCCGTACAGCAATACTTGACCGAGCTGCCCTACCGCCACGTCACCATCCGCCAACTCCTCTCCCATACCGGCGGCCTGCCGGATTACATGGAGCTACTGGAGAAGCACTGGCCCAAGGACCGCATCGCCACCAACGCCGATGTGCTCGCCGCCCTGGTGAAGTACCACCCCAAGGCCGAATTCAAAGCAGGCAAGCGCGAGGAATACAGCAATGCCGGCTACGTGCTGCTGGCCTGTATCATCGAGCGCATCACCGGCAGCACCTATGCAGCCGCCATGGAGGACCTGCTCTTCCGCCCCGCAGGGTTGAAGCGGACCCGCGTGTACAACACCCGCCGCAGCGGCGAAATGATCCCCGCCTACGCCTATGGGTCCGTGCGCGATAGCACGGGTCGCTTCGCCCTGCCCGACAGCCTGCCCGAAGAGGACTATGTGCGCTGGATGGACGGCATCGCCGGCGATGGCACGGTGAACAGCAATTTGCACGACCTCGCGCTGTGGGATGCCGCACTGCGCTCCGGCACCGTGCTTTCACAAGCCACACAGGACAGCATGTACACCCTTCAACGGATGAAGAACGGAGAGCCCACCAGCACCGGCCTCGGCTGGTTCATCGAAGGCGGCGGCACCCACGAACGCGTGGCCTCGCACTCGGGCGGCTGGCCCGGCTACACCACCTTCATCCTGCGCTTCCTCGATCGTCCGCTTACCGTGGTGGTGCTCAGCAACACGTCCTACTTGCACGTGGACCGCATCGCGAAACGCGTGGCCCAGGCAGGCTTGGGGAAGTAAGGGACGGCGGCTCCCGCCGAAAAGGTCAGTGGCGGCCTTAATGTCTTTGGTCGATCGCTCCTGCAGGCGTCAGATGCATATCAGGCTCGGCTCTCTCGGCCTCTTTAGGCTCAGAGGCGCATGCAGGTGTTCAGGCTTGAGCGAAGGCCATAAAGGCTTTTAGCTGAAAGCTTGCGTTCCTTCTGTCCGTTGCGCCAGCCAGGCACGGATGAATTGAGCCGAGGCCTCCGGGTCGTTGCTGTTGTAGATGGAGTGCTTCGGCTCATCCGCGAACCAGATGTGGGTACGGGACTCGTGCCGAAGCTGCAGCGCTCGGCCCCGGATGCAGCTCCGGGGCAGGCTCTGCGGATCAAAACCAGGGAGAGGTGGGAGATTCTGCTCGAGGATTACAGTGACACCAGTGAAATCTACTACCTCTCGCTAATTGTCAGCATGGAGACATGACATCAAATAGTCCAGGATAAAAGGGTTATGTGAATTAATATTTGGCATGGACAACATATATTCCATTTTATGCGACCGACACGCCAATGCCCTCGCTTTATAGCAGACTTAAGCATCATACTGTACGGATGGTTTTTTTTTCGCATTAAGATCCAGCCATGCTCATAATCGCATACTTTTAAACTCGACTTGACCTTAACCAAACCCTCCCTGAACATGCGATTTCTATTACTAACACTAGGCTTGTTCCCACTCTTTCTTCTCGCTCAAAGCGAATCTCCTACCACTGCAAAACCTACAGCGGATAAAGTCAAAGAGGCTATGGCTAATTTAAAGGAGGGATCGGAAAGTCTTGACTCCATTCAAGCTGCGCTGGATAAGGCATACATTCTGCAAACCAGTATGGCCAATCAAGAATATGTAGAAGGAACGAAAGCGCTCAACCATTCTTCTTCGGAACTTCTGAAGATAAAAACCGACACCTCTCGATCCGGAAAGAGAGTTTTAGGTTTTCTATGGAGAAAGAAGAAGATCGAAATGAAAATAGTGCCTTTCCAACAAGCCCCCCCCTTGACAAACAGTGAGCCTGACCGCAGGTATCCAGCAGCCCCCGAAGGTGACTACAATTTCGGAGAACGAATCGGCTTTATCCTTGGCTTAGGTGGTAACAATGCTTCGGATGATATCTGGGAAATCCCTGTAATCGACCCTGTAACTACACACGTAAAGATTGACCGAGCACCGCGCTATCGTTTCAACTCCGCTATTGGCATCTCCTACACCTTCGGTGGAATTACAAACATCATGAGACAGGTATTCGTGAACGTTGATAATTACTTAGTTGCTCGATGGGTTCCGGTGCGTATGCCCATTGGGCCTACGGCAGCCATCTTCTTCAGCCCTTCCTTGCTCACCAACACCAATGATATCAGCGTGGCCAAAAGTGCGGACCTTGGCATCGGATTCGGATGGAGGACTGGGCCGATCAGCTTTTTCGTCACAGGAGAATTCTTCCGTCTTCCACAACCAAGACAATACTTTTTGGACGATTACTTGGATGGTAACAAAACATACGCACCCGGTGGAACCCCTGCGACCAACATCGTTCTTACAGACAATGCCATCTTCTATGATCGATGGTATGTCTCTTTGGGCTTCAAAATCTGCTACACATTCGATGTATTCAACAGCATGGGCAAGGCATATCCAGGTTTAAAAGCGGTCGACTGAACTTCATTTAGACCCGCCTGGGGCACGCGTAGATGCCGAATGATGTTTCCATACCTACTTTTTTTTGAGGCCTTGGAAATTCACACTCCTTCCGGCGCTCGGCTGCTTGCCGAACGTGGATAGAATGGCGAGGATATCCCTGCAGCCCTGTTGATCGATCGATGAGCCTAGGCCTTGATCGAACCAAAGCCCTTGGGCTACCTTGGCACTCAGTTTTAGAACATGCCTTCCCAGTTCACAAACTATCAGCCCTACGTGAATGGCTTGGTCGACCTTGCAACGAGCAAGGTGACAGAGGATACCAACGTGTGGTTGAAGAAGGCGGAGATCGCACTGAACGGCCAAGCCGGTGATCAGCTGCAAGCGTTAGTTCCTGTGCAAACGCGGCGCGAACATGGCTCCTTTTTCACCGGCCATGAGCTCGCTGAACGACTCCTCAAGCATGCAGATCTTACCGGGATCAAACATCCTGTTTTTGCGGACCCAACAGTTGGGGCATCTGACCTGCTCATAGCCAGCGCACGTCTGTTGGGCAAAAAGAAACATCTGGCTGGAACCATTAAAAGCTGGGGAACGCAACTGCTCGGAATCGACCAGCAGCAAGAGTTCATACAGGCATCCAAAGCACGACTGGTTCTTTTGGCCCGGTCGATGCACGAAGCTTTCAATGAGCAGGATGTCCATTGGCCTTCTGTCTTCCCGAACGTTCAAGTTGGCGATGCCTTGGAAGCGAAGGCGCTTTACGAACGGGCCACGCACTTGTTGATGAACCCGCCATTCGCGAAGATCACAGCTCCTGAAGGGTGCGTCTGGGCAAAGGGCAAGGTGAATGCTGCGGCGGTCTTTATGGAGCAAGCTGTGCAAAATGCACGACCCGGAACGCAGATACTCGCGATCCTACCGGAAGTCCTTCGCACAGGAACACGGTACAAGAAGTGGCAACAGGAGATTGCTCGCATAGCCGAGGTAGAAACGGTGACTTCGGTCGGCCTCTTTCACAATGCTGATGTTGATGTGTTCATCCTTGTGCTTCGAAAGAGAAAAAGGGCCTTGGCGACCGGGAAAGCATTTGAATCGGGACAAACATGCAAAACTGGGCAACAGCTCGGTGACTTGTTTAAGGTGAGCGTTGGTCCTGTCGTACCGCACCGTGATCCGCAAGAAGGCCCGTTGTATCGCTACTTGCATGCAAGGAATGCTGAGCCATGGGTTACACTGCATCGGCGCACCGAGCAGCGGCGATACAACGGCACCGTCTTCACTCCCCCGTTTGTGGTGATTCGGCGGACGTCACGACCAGGTGACAAGCACCGGGCAACTGCTAGCTTGGTACTAGGTCGTGCGCCAGTGGCTGTCGAGAATCACTTGATTGTTTGTCAGCCGTACGATGGACAGATTCAGGCTTGTCAGGGGCTCATGGGAGCTCTAAGTTCCCTTACTGTAGATGTATATCTGAATGAGCAGATGAGGTGTCGCCACCTGACTGTTGGCGTAGTGAAGAATCTTCCGATTTCATAGCACATATGGATAATCTTCGTTTTTCCACTACTATTTTACGCCTCTTAGGGGAAGAGCTTATTCCTTCTCCTGATCAAGGCATTCTTGAACTCATAAAGAACGCCTATGATGCTGATGCTTCAATATGTGAGGTTGAACTGAAAAGCGTTCACGTAAGAGGTGGATCAATTGTCCTTCGCGACGATGGCATTGGCATGGGGCCGGACGAAATTCGCAACGGGTGGTTGGTAGTTGGTGATTCTCTCAAAGCTAAGTCGACGAATAGCCCGTCGGGGAGACTGTTGGTAGGCAGTAAGGGTTTAGGTCGTCTTGGGGCATTGCGCCTTGGCCGCACAGCAACATTAACAACACGACCCAAGTCCGAACCGGGGGTTCAGTATCGCGTTATCCTTGATTGGAATGCCTTTGACCAAGCAGGCGTGGTCGAGGAAGTCCAACTTAACATCGTAGAGGAAAAAGCGGAGGACTTCAAGCATGGCACTGATATTACAATCAATGACTTGCCAACGGCGTGGAAGAAGACTGATATCAAGCGCCTAGCACGTTCGATACTGCTGCTACGCGATCCCTTTGCATCTGATACTACCTTCAAAACAACATTGAAGGGGAATGAGTACCGAGATCTACTCGCCCTCGCAAAAAAGGACTACCGCACAGAGTGCGACTTCCATCTAAGCGCGACTCTAGACGACGAGGGTCAGGCCTCTGCAAAGGTGCTGTCCGCAGGAGGAAAAGTCTTGTTCGAAGGAGACCATGGTAAAATTAGGGGTGGAAATTCTGATACGGTTTACAGATGTCCCCCGGCGACATTTGAGTTATGGGAATTCCTACTATCTGGAAAACAACGACCGTTCTCAAACAAGAGGACAAATACAGGGATTCTTAAAGCTTGGCTGCAAGAATTTGGCGGTGTTCGAATTTATCAAAAGGGAGTCAGAATAGCACCCTATGGTGAAGCGAAGAACGATTGGCTCGATATGAATTTGAGAAGAGCTCAGAATCCCGAGCAACGCCCTAGCACCAATAATTCCATAGGGCTGGTTCTAGTGAATGATCCTAAATCGATTCTCCAGCAGAAGACTGATCGTATTGGATTCGTTGAGAGCGAAGCTTTTGATGAACTCCGTGAATTCGCTAAGGATGTTATCGAGTGGATGGCGAGGGAGCGCATCATTGAACGGAACAAAAGACTGAAGTCGGAGAAAGAGAAGGTGCAAACACAAAAGCCGGAAATTGAAGAAAGGCTTGACAAAGCCATACAAGCATTGCCCAAAGAACAGCGAACGGACGTGGCCACTGCAGTCAAGAAGCTTCGTGAGGTCCATAAAGTTGAAGTGGCTCTCAAAGACGAAGTAGCACACCTATACTTTACTCTAGGTACAGTAGGCACAACCGCAGCAGCATTCGCTCATCAAACTAAAATCCCGGTTCGTGGCATTCTTGTGGATGCAAAACAGTTATTGGCATATCTAGGAGACCCTAATACGTTCGACTTGTTCAGGGACGATAGTAGCCGTATTGCGGAGAGGATTAAGCGCGAGGCTGAAGCCATTTATTCCTTCTCCAATGTCACTCTTAAATTATTGGAGCATGAAAAGCGAAGGTCTGCAAATTACTCTATTAACAACCTCATATCCGAAACAATAGAGCTCTTGACCCCCTATTTTGAAGCTCGTGCTACAACGGTAATTTTTATTCCCGATGAAGAGCAGCCGAAGGTGTGGTGTGCGCGTGCGGCATTCGAAGCCGTGATGACGAACCTCCTAACCAACTCACTACAGGCGTTCGAGCGACAAGCAAGCTCAGGGGCAGTTCAGAGCGAAAGGAGAATCCATCTCAGCACGAAGGTTTCGGGGGACACAGCGGTAATTCAGCTCATGGACAATGGACCGGGCATCACCGATATCAGTATGGATGAGATATGGCTACCTGGCAAGACAATGACAGAGCATGGAACCGGCTTGGGCTTGGCAATCGTGCGTGATGTCGTCGAAGACATGCGCGGGTGGATTGAATCGGAAGCCAATGGCGACCTTGGAGGCGCTTCATTTACGATAACACTACCGCTTCGCCACTAAAACATTCGACAATCATCATGCAGTCTATGCAACGTGTTGCCGTCTTCGATGACTATCCTATAGGTCGGGAGCGCTGGTCGGACAGAATCAGAGCATTAGGAATGGAGCCATTCCCAGTGGCCAATGCTCCAGCGTTAGACAAGGTTAAATTGTTCCTGATAACTAATCGAATATCGGAAGTAGTATCCGACCATCGTCTCTACGAAAGGCCCTATGCGAATTATACCGGAGCTGAATTAGTGAAGGAATGCTATCTAGCCAAGGTTGGGGCTGTTCTGCTCACAAACTGGACAAGACAGGACGCTGATACATCGCTGAGAATTCATCGTCGTTGGCTTCCATACGTAATCGACACCGGTCAAATGAACGCGCCCAATGACGAAATTCGGGTCGCACTCATACAAGCCGATAAAGAGGCGCGACAGGGAATAATCCCTGAAAAAAGAGAACCGTTCCGGACGATTATGACCATTGCGCGTGTCGAGGTTCAGGCCACCCGTCAAATGGTTAGAGTTAAGATTGGCCAATGGAACCCTGATGCTGAAATCAGTTTTCCTCTGGACATGATTCCCGATCATATGCGGAGTGAAATCAAACCGGACAAACTCCTGATCGCACAAGTGAACTTGGACGCCGAGCGCGTCGAGGACCTTTACTTTGACAAATTCGAACTCCCAGATATTGATGCCCTCCGCAAGTCCCAAGCCTTCTTTGACCATCCTTGATGTTGGACACGGTAATGCTGCAGTACTGCAGGACGAGTTCGGTGTCGTTGTCATCGACACCGGTAGAAGAGGAACGGATTTAGTACGTTACCTCAATACTAACGGCATCAACAACATTGAGGCATTATATCTGTCTCACTCGGATGCGGATCACATTGGTGGTGCTGCTACGTTGCTGGCGCACGCGACAATCAATATTCAGCGAGTCTATTTGAACGCTGACCCGACACAGACATCGCACACCTTTCGCGAGCTGGCTTATGCTGTTCGGGAAGCAGAGCTGCTAAATAGGACATCCGTGCGAGTTGGATTGACAACCGATCTAAACAACGACACGCCACGAAAGGGAACACCAATTGAGATTCTTTTTCCTCCTGCTTCAGTAGCAATGTCGGGTGTTGGTGGGCGCCAATTGGAAGGAAATTCGATCGACTCCAACTCAATGAGCGCTGCGCTTCGCATTGGCGCCCGCGGAGAAGGATCAATCCTTCTTGCTGGTGATATTGGCCTCGCTAGTCTTACCTACTGGCGTGAAGCGGGCATAGACGCTTCCGCAACGGTTCTCGTGTTCCCGCACCATGGTGGCAATCCAGGTGTAATTGGGGATGATGAGTTGTCTGCGTTCGCAACCAACATCGATTCACTCGTTCGCCCAAAGAATGTTGTCTTCTCAATCAACCGTGTTCGCTACGACTTACCTCGGGAATCAATAGTCCAGTCGCTTTTGAATTGCAACAAGGAAATCTGCCTGGCATGCACCGAACTCCCTGACAGGTACCACAGTCACGTTTCTGGAACAAGTGCATGGCGACTTCATCTGCTTCCGGCAGGTGACATAGCAAGCCAAGGTAGCATTGAATGTCTGCTTGCGTCAGATGGTGTACAGCTTCGATTTGTGGTCGATGCATAACTGAGTGAATCTATAATTCGCGTTAGGGATTGTACCGGAAAGCCCACACGCCGGTAATCCGGTCGAGGACTTGTAGGGGAAAGCCCTGCTCTGGCGCGACTCTAGACTTGCACCGATAGATCACTGAAGAGGACTGAGCGAGACATCA
>JBEBYG010000038.1:0-17210 GCA_040391235.1 Cryomorpha ignava | reverse complement strand
GGCTGATGGTGACCACCACCGCCTCATCGGCGATCAGGTCCTCCATGCTCATGTCGCCACTGGAGTGGACGATCTGGGTGCGGCGCTCATCGCCATACTTGTCGCGCACTTCCAAGGTCTCCGCCTTGATGATGTCGTACCGCATGCTCTCGTTAGCGAGGATCGCACGCAGGTGGTCGATCAGCTTCATCAGCTCGGCATGCTCATCGCGGATCTTGTCGCGCTCCAGGCCGGTGAGGCGCTGCAGGCGCATGTCGAGGATGGCGCGGGATTGGATCTCGCTCAGGCCGAAAGTTGTCATCAACCCTTCACGGGCGATGTCCGGTGTTTGGCTGCCACGGATCAAAGCGATCACTTCGTCCAAGTGGTCCAGCGCGATCAGCAAGCCCTCCAAGATGTGGGCACGCTCCTCCGCCTTGCGCAGATCGAACTTCGTGCGGCGCACAACCACGTCATGGCGGTGCTCCACGAAGTACTCGATCATGGGCTTCAGACCCAGCAATACAGGGCGCCCTTTTACCAAGGCGATGTTGTTCACGCTGAAGCTGGTCTGCAGCGAGCTGTACTTGTACAACTGGTTGAGTACCACAGTTCCCATGGCCTCGCGCTTCACGTCGTACGTCAAGCGGATCCCTTTGCGGTCACTGTAGTCATTTACGTCGCTGATGCCTTCGATCCGCTTGTCGTTCACCAGGTCGGCAACGCCCTTGTAGAGTTGCACGGCCTTGTTCACTTGGAAAGGGATCTCGGTGACCACGATGGTCTCCCGACCGCTCTTCGGATCTTCCTCGATATGGCATTTTGCGCGGAGCACTACACGGCCTCGGCCGGTCTCATAAGCCTGTTGGATCCCTTCGGTGCCATAGATGATGCCGCCCGTTGGGAAGTCAGGACCTTTGATGTGTTGCATCAGGCCTGCCACATCGATGTCGTTGTTCTCGATGTAGGCGATAATGCCGTTGCATACCTCCGTGAGGTTGTGCGGTGGCATGTTGGTGGCCATACCCACGGCGATACCGGAACCGCCATTCACCAATAGGTTGGGGATGCGGGTGGGCATCACGGTCGGCTCTTCGAGCGTATCATCGAAGTTGGGACGCATGTCCACCGTTTCCTTATCCAGGTCGGCCATCACCTCCTCGGCGATCTTCCGCATGCGTACTTCGGTGTAACGCATGGCTGCCGGACTGTCACCGTCGATGCTGCCGAAGTTCCCTTGACCATCGACCAGTTGATAGCGCATGCTCCATTCCTGGGCCATACGCACCATAGCGTCATACACGCTCTGGTCGCCGTGCGGGTGATACTTACCGAGCACCTCACCCACCAGACGGGCACTCTTCTTATAGGGGCGGCCGCTGGACATGCCGAGGCCTTCCATGCCGAAGAGCACTCTGCGATGCACGGGCTTCAAGCCATCACGCACATCAGGAAGTGCCCGACTGACGATCACCGACATCGAATAATCGATGTAGGCCGTCTTCATCTCGGTCTCTATATTGATAGGTATGATCTTCTCTCCTCCTTCTGCCATTTTGTTCGGTTCTTGTGTTTCGCACGGATCTTGGATACCCCCCTGCGAAAACGGTCCCGAAGGTATCCCAAAGCCTTGGTACGGGGCATTCGAATTTTCCACAATCCCACACAGCAGTGTGAATAAAAGGGAACCCTCCTGAAAGGCCCGATCAGCAAGGCTTCAATAGCTTGCCCCCGAATGCAACCCGTACCTTGCACTTGCTTACAAGAGAAGGGGGTAGCGGATCGTTCCCCCCTACAACGCTTGAACAACCAATATGGACGCCAAATTTTCACCACGTGTAAGGGAGGTCATCGGCTTTAGCCGGGAAGAAGCCCTACGCCTTGGACATGATCACATCGGTATCGAACACATCTTGCTGGGCCTCATAAGGGGCGGCGAGGGCAATGCCGTGAAGATCCTCCACCACTTGGATGTGGACCTGGAGGACCTCCGCAAGATGGTGGAGGCCGGCATGGAGCCCGCCAGCACCGTCCGCCCACCCGACAAGGACAAGATCACCTTGGTAAAGCAAGCTGAGAAGATGTTGAAGATCACCTTCCTCGAGGCCAAGCTTTTCAAGAGTCCGCAGATCGATACCGAACACGTGCTGTTGAGCATGCTGAAGGACCGTGACAATTTGGCCACTCGCGCCTTGAACAAAATGAACGTGGACTACGAAAACGTGAAACACGAGGTGGATACCATCCTCGCAGGAGATGGTTCCTCCGCCTCTTCTACACCTGAGCGCCCTCGTCCCAAGGCCCAAGGCCCACAAGGCACGGAAGATGATGACGATGACGCTGGGAGCGCGAGCTATAGCGCCGGTGCCAAAAAGCCGGGCGATAGCAAGAGCAAAACCCCCGTGCTGGACAACTTCGGCCGCGACCTTACCAAAATGGCCGAGGACGGTAAGCTGGACCCCATCGTGGGCCGCGAGAAGGAGATCGAGCGGGTAAGCCAGATCCTGAGCCGACGCAAGAAAAACAACCCCGTGCTGATAGGCGAACCCGGTGTGGGTAAGTCGGCCATCGCCGAAGGTCTTGCCCTGCGCATCATCCAGCGCAAAGTGAGCCGCGTGCTGTTCGGCAAGCGGATCGTGGCCTTGGATATTGCCAGCCTCGTGGCCGGCACCAAGTACCGCGGTCAGTTCGAAGAGCGCATGAAGGCCGTGATGCACGAGCTGGAGAACAGCCCCGATGTGATCCTCTTCATCGACGAGATCCACACCATTGTGGGTGCAGGCGGTGCTTCCGGATCGCTGGATGCCAGCAACATGTTCAAGCCTGCCTTGGCCCGTGGGGAGATCCAATGCATCGGTGCCACTACCCTGGATGAGTATCGCCAGTACATTGAGAAGGACGGTGCCTTGGAGCGCCGCTTCCAGAAGGTGATCGTGGAGCCCACCAGCGTGGATGAGACCATCGAGATCCTCAACAACATCAAGGAGAAGTACGAGGACCACCACAACGTGGTCTATACCCCCGAGGCGGTGGCGGCTTGCGTGAAGCTCACCAACCGCTACATCACCGATAGGCACCTGCCGGACAAGGCCATCGATGCGCTGGACGAGGCAGGAAGCCGCGTGCACATCAGCAACATCGTGGTGCCGCAGGCGATCTTGGATGTCGAGAAGAAGATCGAGGACATCAAAGAGGAGAAGAACAAAGTGGTCCGCAGCCAGCGCTACGAAGAGGCAGCCAAGCTGCGTGATCGCGAGCGCACTTTGCTGGAAGAGCTGGAAGCGGCCAAGAAGAAATGGGAGGAAGAAAGCCGCGTCAACCGCACCGAGGTCAGTGAAGACAATGTGGCCGAAGTAGTGGCCATGATGAGCGGTATCCCCGTGCAGCGTATCGCTGAAAAGGAAAGCGGCAAGCTGCGCCGCATGCAGGAGGAAATGGAGGATAAGGTGATCGGCCAGTCAGAAGCCGTGACCAAGGTGGTGAAAGCCATACGACGCAACCGCGCCGGCCTGAAGGATCCGAACCGCCCCATCGGCAGCTTTATCTTCCTTGGCCCTACCGGCGTGGGTAAGACACAGTTGGCGAAGGAGCTCGCCAAGTACATGTTCGATTCCGAGGATGCGCTCATCCGCATTGACATGAGCGAGTACATGGAGAAGTTCTCCGTGAGCCGCCTCATCGGTGCGCCTCCCGGCTATGTCGGCTATGAGGAAGGTGGACAGTTGACCGAAAAGGTGCGTCGCCGCCCTTACGCCATCATTCTTTTGGACGAGATCGAGAAGGCTCACCCGGACGTGTTCAACCTGCTGCTGCAGGCCTTGGACGATGGCCAGATGACCGACAGCCTCGGCCGCCGCATCGACTTCCGCAACTCCATCATCATCATGACCTCGAACATCGGGGCGCGTGACCTGCAGGAGTTCGGCACAGGCGTGGGCTTCGGCACCAAGGCCAAAGTGGATGGAACCACCGATGCCAACCGCGGTATCGTGGAGAAAGCGCTGAAGAAGGCCTTCGCTCCGGAGTTCCTCAACCGCATCGATGACATCATCATGTTCAACTCGCTGAAGCGGGAGGACATCCACAAGATCATCGACATCGAACTGGGCTACGTGTACAAGCGCATCAACGAGCTGGGCTATGACCTGAAGCTCACAGAAGAGGCCAAGGACTTCCTCGGCGAGAAAGGCTACGACGAGAAGTTCGGTGCCCGTCCGCTGAAGCGTGCGATCCAGAAGTACATCGAAGATCCGATGGCCGAGGAGATCATCAACCAGAACGTCGAGGAAGGCGACAAGATCACCGTGGGCCTGAACAAGGACAAAACCGACGTCACCATCAAGGTCACCAAGGCCAAGAAGAAAGTGAGCAAGGGAGAAGATGAAGCGC
This sequence comes from Cryomorpha ignava, assembly GCA_040391235.1. GTDB lineage: Bacteria > Bacteroidota > Bacteroidia > Flavobacteriales_F > PHOS-HE28 > PHOS-HE28. The sequence goes on along the minus strand of JBEBYG010000038.1, from coordinate 12,842 downwards.
CGGCGGAGCCTGAAGCGTAGTTGTCAGTTGTCAGGCGGCTGCCTACGCGGCCGACCGGAACAAGTGGAAATGAGAAAGGCCCCGGAATTCGGGGCCTTTCTGAGTTCTGGTAAGTTCTGGTTAGCTGGCGCTGGCGTGTCGCGAGTGCCAGCTAACATCACGGCTTGCGCTTGCTTGTCGCGAGTGCATTCCGTGAACATGAGTGCCGAACATGCCGCAGGTGATCTAGCCAAGCGCAATGAAAGCCGTGCCCGAACCCTGACAACGGACAACTGTCAACTGACAACTGAAAGATCACCACACCCCCTCATTCGCCTTCTCGAACGTAGTGCTGAACCCCAGCCCCACGGTCAGAAAACGATATTGCCCACCCGTATCCGTGCGGCCGGGAAAGCTCTCCAAGCCCACCACTTCCGGGCCGAATCTGGTGGCGTCCTGCTGGTAGCCCACGGAAAGTCCGAACGCGAGGTTATCCGTGGCGTGAATGAAGTAGGCCGCATTCAACCCCCAATGGAAGCCGGGCTGCTTGGCGTTCTCCGCACAGGTGCGGCAATTCCACTTCCAGGTGGACTGGCCCAGTTTGGCATTGAGTTCATAGAAGGTGCGCGCTCCGGTGTAATGCGACCACGTGAGCTTTCCATAGAAAACGAGTCTGTTCACATCGCCCAAAGTGTATTCCGGAGCAAGTGCATTCTCATTCAGTTCGTACCAAGTGGAGTTCACTCCCACCCCTACGCCCAGCCCCTTGTAAACAGGTAGTTGGAACGCGCCGTCCACTTGGCCCAGCACATCGGCCAGGTTGTTGAACACCGGGTTGTCCAAGGCGATCGGGAGAAAAAGAAAGCCTTGTGCGGTAGGCTTGAATTCGGGGGCTCGCTGAGCCACACCTGAGAAGGGTATCAGCAATGCCAAAGCTCCGATGGCAAGCTGCAGCCTCATCCCTGCCTGACCGTGAACCTCCGTTCGGTGCGTTGTGTGGCCGTGGCGATCTCAAAGAAATAAATGCCCTCGGCTCCTGCTTCGAGCGGCAATTCCAGTACATGGTCCCCCTTTTCCATTTGCACCGCAGGCCAACTTCGCAAGGGCGCATGACCTTGGGTAAGCATAGCGGGGAACACTTCCTCCGGGCGCGGCATATTCACTTGAACGCGCAGTATCGAAGGATGGTACATCACTTCCACATGCAACAGTTCCACGTGCTGTGGTATCGGCATGTGGTGAATGCGGATGTAGTTCTTGAAGCGCCGGGTCAGGATGATCCCCACAAGGAGGGCCAATGTGATCAGTAGCGCAAGGCGGAAATCTTCGATCATATCCTTATTAAAGCACGATCACTCCTTCAACTTTAGCGGCCTGGTCATAGCGGGCCACCACTTCATCAGCGCTCATCATCACCTCGCGGACCGTAAGGCTGAGGTATTTGCCAGCCTTGCTGTATTTGCGCAACACCTCCACTTCTGGAGGAAAAATGGCCAAGAGCGCATCTATTCGTTCCTGTTCTGCCTCGAAGATGAACTTGAACATATAGACAGCTGGCCATTTATGCACCAGATCCAATGCCTTGCGCATCCGGTCGCGGGCTTCGTCATGCTCCATGGTAGCAAAGGTACGCCCGGGTAGTTGTCCGTTGTCAGGCGTTTCCGCGATGGGCCGCGAACAGCACCAAGCTCTGCAATGCAGCCTGACAACGGACAACCCAAGAGCTATCTCTGGCTTCCACTTAAATACATTGAACTTTACCCCCTACCGCGTGTACAGCCACTCGAATCCCCGATCATGAACAGGCTCTCCCTGATCCTTCTACTTACACTCCTTCCCCTCCTGGGCATGGCACAGGCGCTGGAAAAGGAGGAATTGCCGCCGCCTCCCCCGCCTATGAACGCGCTGCAAGGCGGCTGGGATAACAACTTGGCCAATAGCCGGGCGGCGCAATGGCAAACCACCAACAGCCAAAGCCCGGGGAATGCGGCCTTCCAATGGAACTGGTTCCGCAGCGAGTACGAAGCGATGAACAGCAACAACAACGCTGTGCTCCGCAAGGAGGATCGCCGGGAGTTGAACACCATCGCCGAAGAGATCAAGGCCACCGCGCCGGGAAGCTTTGAGCATCACTTGGCGGACTACTATGTGGAGTTCCCGGCACCCACCGCCTATGCCGAGTTGGAGGCCGCGTACAAGTTGGCACCGGAGCGCACGGAGTTGCTGGCACCCATGCTTTCCAAGGCCATGCTGGATGGCAATACCGCCGAGCTGAAGAAGTGGAGCGGGGAAATGCAACGCCGTGGCGGAGTGGTTCCTTCGTTGAAGGCGGCGGCCACCGATCTAATGCTGAGCCTACCCGCGAACGGTATCCTCTTCACAAACGGGGATATGGACACCCAGCCCGCGGTGATCCAGCAGGTGCAACAACAAGAAAAGCCGGATGTGCTGATCGTGGACAGACGCTTGCTGGCGGAACCGGCGTACCGGGCGCGGATCTGGAAGGAGGCTGGCGCCAAAGGTGCGGTGCCTGCGGATGGACCCGCCTTTGCCAAAGCACTCTTGCCTTCCACTGCACGCCCGCTCTACTTCGCGCTTAGCTTGGATCCTTCCTGGCTCGCGGTTTTCCCCGGACAACTGCATGCCGTAGGTGCCGCATTCCGCGTGGGGCTGGCCTCGCCCAGCGATGGCGCGCTGCTCGCAGCGCATTGGGCCTCCATGAAGAAGCCGATGGACGCCGGACCGCTCAGTCGCAACTACCTGCTGCCGGGGGCCATCCTGCTGAACCAGTATCGCAGGAGCGGCGATGAGATCAGGGCCTCCCAGCTGGAGCACGAACTGCGCCGCATGGCTGCGGCCACCGATGCAACGCAGGACCTGTACAAAATGGGCATCCTTCAACACTAAGTGGCATGGGCCTATTCCGAACAGACCCTTTGGACCTGAGCGACGAGCGCCTGATGGAGCTGGTGGTGCGCGGTAATGAACGCGCCTTCACCGTACTCTATGATCGCTACCAGCGCAAGCTCCTCTCCTACTTCCACCGCATGCTCTGGCAGGACCGGGAGCGTTCGGAGGATTTCCTGCAGGACCTCTTCACCAAGATCGCGCAGAAGCCGACGAGCTACAACCCCGAGCGGCCCTTTAGCACCTGGTTGTACAGCGTGGCCAACAACATGTGCAAGAATGAATACCGCCGCATGGCCACGCGCACCGCGGCCGTGCCGGAACTGAAGGCCACCAACAACCACACGGTGGAGGCCGTCGGCGGCATCGGAGTGGACCGCGCGCTGTTCTCGGCCAAGCTGGAAGAAGAACTGGATAACCTGGATCCGGACCACAAGGCCACCTTCGTGATGCGGCACCACGAGGACATGGCGATCAAGGAGATCGCTGCCGTCTTCGGCATTTCCGAAGGCACGGTGAAGAGCCGCCTTTTCTATACGGTGAAGAAGCTGGCCGCCAGCATGCCGGAATTCGACCCACGACCTAAAGAAGCGATCCCTGCCACGGGGACGCGATGAACCGAAGATGGAACGCCCCGAACGATACGACCCCGAGGACCTGGAGCACCTGATGCTCGAGCGCAGCTTCGATGAGCTGCTGGAGGAGGAACGCGCCTACGCCCTGCGCCACTTGGAAAGCCGCGCGGAGTATGAGCGGATGCGCGCCCTGCTGCACCACGTCCGCGACGGCAAGAGCGCACAGGCTCCCCTGGATGCTGACCCGGCTGTCCGCGAGCGCGTGCTGCAAGCATTCCGTGCACAACAGCTGCCCCAATGGCAAATCTGGCTCAACAGCGTGGGTGGCTTCCTGCTCCCCGCCCGCCCTTCCTCCTACTGGCGCCCGGTGCTGGCCTTGGGTACGGTAGCGGCACTCATCTTCGGTTCGCTCACCCTATGGAACTCCATGGGCTATGATGAACATGCGGTGTTGGCAGAGGTGAAGCAGCAGGAAACACCTGCACCTGCTGGCCCCACTTTCAAAGCTGCATCGGATGGTGCGGTGCAGTCCGGAGCGGGGAATGAAGAGGCGGAGGCAATGCCAGCGCCGGGGGCAGTAACCACCATGCTATCGGAAACGGCACAAGAAGATCGGGTCGAGTTGGAGCGCTACGCCCAGACCACCGATGCGACAACCTCCATGGAAAGCCCGGTGATGGACCAGCAGGAGAACCAGGTGCACATCATGTCAAAGCAGGCAGCTCCATCGGCCGCTGAGTTGGCGGATGTTGTCACCATCAGCAAGGATGAGCTTGCAGCACCTGTGGCGGCCGGCGCTAAGCGGGCCCAGGGCAACACGCGCTCCGCTGAGAAGGCCATGGGAGGAGCAGAAGTGGGCTACGCGAATGCAGATGATCGGATGGTTGCTTCCGCTTCGGCCTACTCGGAGGATGACCTACTGGGATTGTTGCGAGCGGCGTGGTGAACGGATACCCCTTAAAAAGCGAAAAGGCCCCGTTCCCGGGGCCTTTTCGCTTTTGTGGATGCAAGGATCAGTGCTGAACCACCAACTTCTTGGTCAACGGGTTGCCGTTGGCCAGGATGGTAACGTAGTAGGTACCGTTGGGGTAGCTGCTCACGTCGAGGGTGGTTTGGTGCTCACCAACGGCGGTGCGGCCGAGTTGCAGATCAGCAACCTTGGCGCCCTTGGTGTCGAGAACCGTCAGGCGTGCGTCGGCTGACTCCAGCATTTCGTAGGCCACGATCACGCTGCTATTGGCGGGGTTGCCACCGATGAAGCTCATGCGCATGTTGTTCACGGTTCCGAGGTCGTTGATGCCGACAACGCCATCTCCGATAACAGCCAGGATACCGAAGTCAAACAGGATGCCCCAGCTTTCAGTTGCATTGCTCATGGCAACCCAAGAGCCATCATCAAACTTTTCCCAGTTCATGTCAGGCGTCACGTTATCACCGTCAGCGGTGGTGATAAGTCCCAGTTGCACACCAGCGGGCAGGTCAGAAACATCAAAGCCTGCACCGAAGTTGCCGGTCACGGAAACAGCAGGGTTATAGGTCACAATGGTGAAATCGGCGGTGTCGATCATGCTCATTGGCACATCGACATTGCCCAACACCGTTCCAGGTGCATTGCTGACCGTAGCATCAGCCGTATTCGTACCTGTACCGTCCAAACCATATACGCGGGCATGTACCAACGCACCTGCGCCGGAACCAACGTTCTTGGCTCCGAAAAGGAACAGAAGTTCTTCTACAAAGACGGTACCTGTGCTGGTGAAGACCTGTGCTTTTGCCAGATCACCGAAGGAGTTGGTACCCACCAAGTAACTCCCTGCACTTGAGGTGTAGAGGGCTGCGCTACCACCGGACAGCCAGCTTGCGGGAATGAGGGTATCCGTTGGAGCGCGATCCGCGGTAAAATTCATCACCGGGGCATTGATGTGCTCAACTGTACCCACGGTCCGTTGGGCGCTTGCCCCAACTGCCACTGCCATCGCGGCCAAAAGTGTAATGTGTTTCATGTATGTTGGTTTAAGGGGCCAAGATAATAAGCAAGCTCGTATGCGGGCTTTCCCGATTAACCTTGTGCCGAACCTTAACAACTATGCAAGGACCCGCCCCTTCCCCACCCTCCACCACCGGCCGTATCGCATGGCCTATGGCGGTGCTCACCACACTCTTCTTCATGTGGGGGTTCATGACGGTGATGAACGATGTGCTCATCCCCCACCTCAAGGCCGTGTTCACCCTCAGTTGGTGGCAGAGCATGTTGGTGCAGTTCTGCTTCTTCGGGGCCTATTTCCTCGGTTCGCTGGCGTACTACTTGATCTCGCGCGGTGGCGAGGACCCCATCCAGCGCATGGGCTACAAACGTGGACTGATCGCTGGGCTGATCCTGAGCGCACTGGGCAGTGCACTGTTCGTGCCGGCCACTTATCTGCATACTTATGGCTTCTACCTCGTGGCCTTGTTCGTGCTGGGCCTGGGTTTCACCCTGCTGCAAATCGCAGCGAATCCATTCGTGGCCATTATTGGAACGGCGGAAGGTGCGAGCAGCCGTTTGAACCTCGCACAGGCGTTCAACTCACTGGGTACCACACTCGCCCCACTGATCGGCGGCACCTTGATCTTCGACCTGTTCAAGGGAGATGATGCCGTGCGCTGGCCGTATGCCTTCTTCGCCCTGCTGTTGATCCTGCAAGCGGTGTGGGTGTGGTTCACTGCATTGCCGGAGCCACCACGCACGGAGGTATATGAGCGGAGGAACGCACTGCGCCACCGGCAGCTCCGGAATGGCATGGTCGCCATCTTCTGCTACGTGGGGGCCGAGGTTGCCATTGGAAGCCTCATCATCGGCTTCCTTGAACTGGATGGGATCATGGGGCTCTCGCACAACGAGGCGAAGAACTACCTGAGCCTGTATTGGGGCGGCGCCATGTGCGGGCGTTTTCTCGGCGCGGTTGCACTGAGCGATCGCTTCCATGGCTTAATGCGCTTGGCGGTGCTGGCGGGGATCGGCGCTGCCATGTTCCTGTTGCTCTGGTTCGTGAACCACCTGAGCGGCGGCCTGGATCTGCAACACCTCTGGCCATTGGCGGTGTTGATCGCCGCGAACATGGGGGCCTTCCTCCTCGCCGGTCGCAAGCCAGGCCGTGCCACGGGGCTCTTCGCCATCATCGCCGCAGGCTTGGTACTGGCTACGGTATTCAGCAGCGGAGCGATCGCCATGTGGATGATCCTGGCGATCGGCCTGTTCAACTCCATCCTATGGAGCAACATCTTCATCCTCTCCATCGCAGGGCTGAAAGGCGACACCGGTCAAGGCAGCTCCTTGCTGGTGATGATGATCCTCGGTGGCGCCTTGATACCGTTGGCGCAAGGCGCGTTGATCGATGTGCTCACGGAGCATGGCACGATGGAACGCGCCATGCATATGAGCTTCTTCCTGCCGCTCCTGTGCTATGCGTACTTGGCTTGGTTCGGTTTCGAGGGAAGCAGGCCGAGGATCGGTCGGTCGGTCCCCCGACACGTATCGGGGCAGATGATCAGATGATGGATTTCCTCAGGTTCCGAGTTTCGCAAGAGGCACCTTTGCGGGCGTTGTGTCCATTGCGGTTGACCCAAGACGAAACTCCGGCAAGATCATCTGTGTTCATCTGCGCCATCTGCGGTTTTTAACCTTCGACCCATGCTCATAGGAATAGACATCGGCGGTACCAGCACCAAGGTCGGCTTGGTAGACAATGGCCGCGTGGTCGCCACGATCCGCATTTCCACCACCGGCCACGCCGATGAATTCGCCTTCGCGGATGCACTGGCCACGGAGGTACTGAATCTCGGCACCAATCACCCCCCGATATGCATCGGGGCACCCCTCACCAGTCACCAGATTCAAGCAATCGGAATAGGTGCCCCCAACGCCAACCAACTCACCGGCATCATCGAAATGGCGCCCAACCTGCCTTGGAAGAACGACGTACCCTTGGCGAAAATGGTGGAAGAGCGCACCGGCATCCGTAGCGTGCTCGGCAACGATGCCAATGCAGCCGCACTTGGTGAATGGCGCTATGGCGCGGGCCAAGGCTTGAAGGACCTGCTCTTGGTGACACTCGGTACCGGCGTGGGCAGCGGCTTCATTGTGAACGGACAGCTGGTGCTCGGGAGCCACGGCAACGCCGGAGAGTTGGGGCACATGACCATCGCCATCGATGGCCGAAAGTGTACCTGTGGCCGGAAAGGATGCCTCGAAGCGTACGTCAGCATCCGCGGTTTGAGGCAGACCTACATGGAGCTGGATGGTGATCCTGAAGTATTGAAGGAGGAAGGTGTCCATTGCATCGCCAAAGCTGCGGAGGCTGGCGATGAAGCTGCCTTGCAGACCTTCCGCCATGCCGCACGTTGGCTGGGCGTAGGCTTAGCGAACGCGGTTGCCGTGACCGGACCGGCACGTGTGGTGCTTTTCGGAGGCATTTCCCGCAGCGGTGATCTGCTGATGGTCCCGCTTCAAGAGCGCTTTCAGGAGTTCTTGCTGAACATCTACCACGGCCGCGTAGACCTGGTGGTATCGGCTTTGCCGGATGATGATGCGGCGATACTGGGAGCGGCGGCGCTGACGACTATGCGTTGAAATAACCACCAAACGTGCCTGCGCCCTTTCGATCTGAACTGAATGAGAAAGTAGCAGAGGTGAAGGTGGCCTTTGGCGATCGGCAGCATCAACGCGCGATGCTCCTATCGAACGACGTATCGCGTTGTTCCTTCGGAAGCGTGTCCTCGAGTCGCTGGTCGTAGTGCTCGTTGCGCTGGCGGTAGTTGGCGGTATCTGTCGGGTTCGTGCGGGTGTTTCCCAGTAAACGCGAGTTGACCTTAACCGGCACAGCGCTCCTAGCATGGGGCGCCTTCTGCATTTGCTGCTGCGCCAAAGTGCGCGTCTCCGCTCGTGTGGAGGCACTTCCCGATTCCTCAGATACGATGTGGCACAACGTGCGCACTTGGTCCTGCAACTAGAGGACCCCTTGCCTACCCAATGGTCTTTCGGGGTAAAACAAAAAGCAATGGCACTTGTGAAGTATAACAGTGCACCGGCGAGCACGGCTTCCCCGGTGGACCGCTTGGCCAGCGAGATCTTCGGCTCCAACATTTCCCGTCTCTTCGGCAACGATGGCTTCATGGACCACGGGCCTCGGGTGAACATCGTGGAAGGCAAAGACGATTTCAGGCTCGAGATGCAGGCCCCGGGGTTCGACAAGAAGGACCTGAAGCTGGAGATGGTGGACGACACCCTCACCATCCGCGGTGAACACACCGAGGAGCAGGCGAAGGAGGACACCCGCTGGACCCGGCGTGAGTTCGGTCGCGCGGCCTTTGAACGCCGCTTCGTGCTGCCGCAAAGCGTGAAGGTGGATGCCATCAAGGCCGACTATGTGAACGGTGTGCTGCAGCTCACCATCCCGAAATCGGAAGAGGCGAAGCCGAAGACGCGCACCATCAGCATCCGCTAAGCGGCCAGTGAAGTCCAGGAAGGCCGCCCGAACAGGCGGCCTTTCCTGCTTCTCCCCCATGGACCCTAAAAAACAGTCAACCCATGAGAACCATTGATAAGCCCCTCGTATATGCGTTGGCCTGCCTCACCATGGCGCTTGCCGCCTGCAGCGGACGAACGCAACCCCACCCCGTGGATCCCGCCAGCACCAAGTTCCTCGCGGCACGCGTGGATACGCCAAGGACGGAGGTGCACGTGAACAAGGAGTACGATGCGAACGGCAATTTGCTCACCTATGACTCCACCTACTCCTCGTTCTACCACGGGCATAACGCGGACCCCGCGCGAATGGACAGCCTTTTCCGCGATCTCCGCCCCCGCTTCGGCAAGCAGTTCCCGTTCCTTTCCGACCCGGGGTTCAACGACCTGTTCTTCCGCGACTCCCTCCTTTATCCCGATTTCTTCCACACGGATTTCTTCCGGAACAGGATGGAGATGAACGCCAAGTGGATGGAAGCGATGATGGCGCGGATGGACTCAGTGAAGAACGCCTACTTCCGCGAGCGCACTCCCGGCCCGCCGCGGCCGTAAGACAGACCGCATTGAACGCGCATCCCATGGAAGGCATCGAAGAAGCCATCATCAAGGTATACATGCTCCAGCGCGATCGCCTGCGCGAACGTGCTGCCGCGATGCTGGAGCAAGCCACGGAACCCGACAGGCCGCTCACCTGGGTGGTGCCGATGGACGTGCCCGCCGTGGATAAGCTCGTGGGGCGGAAAAAGCCCTACCTCTACTATGACCGGCAACGGAAACGCTTCACGCATATCGTGCATGCCTTTTCCGTGGTCCCGAATGCAGCAGAACCCGCCAACTCGTTCCCGGTGCAACGCGTGATCACGATACCCGAAGCACTCGGTTGATCGGGGACGTGGAGGAAGCCCGTATGCACCACGTGCATCACCGGACCGGTGGCGCAGCACCGGCATCCAGTGCATCGGCCTTCTTCCGGGTGGCGACGAGCGTTGTGTCCAGCGCCAAGGCCTTCCTGAAATTGACGAGGGCTTGGGCGCTATCCCCGCTGGTGAGCAGGGCATCACCGTAGCTGTCATACACGTTCGCGGAGCCGGGGTATTCTTCCGCGTTGAGGCGGAACACCGCAACGGCGTCGTCCACCCGGCCCGCCTCCAATAGCCAATAGCCCAAGGGATTCAATTGATCCTCCGCGAAAACGAGATCCTTCGGTCGTTCCGTTCTGTACTTCCGGTAATTCGCGATGGCAGGTCCCACCCCTTCGGTGGCGATCTCCTTTCCCATCACCTCGCGGATGAACAGCGGTGGTAACGTGGCGGGCTTGTGGTAGAGCAAGGCCGTCAAGCCCTTCACCAGGCCCCAGAAATGCTCCGTGGAATTGTTCGTGAGCAGCACCAGGCACTTATCCTCTTCGATGCCCCGGAGGATGTAGGTGGTGAAACCGGCCCAGCCGCCGGAATGCGTCACCATCTTCTGTCCCGTCGGAGAGCGCTCAATGAACCAGCCGAAACCGTAGCCCGTGCTGTCGCCGTTGTTGAGCACGCCGGAGGTGAAGGCCTCATTCAGCGCGGACTTGGGCACCAGCTTGTCGGTGTAGAGTATACGGTCCCATTTCAACAGGTCGCCCACGGTAGAGTACACGCCGTCCTCGCCTGCTGCGCGGTTCAGGTAATGGGCATCCGTGTTCCGCCGGTCTGTCCCGTTCCAATCCGTCCAGTACCCGAAGGCCCGGTCCGGCATCTTCGGGTCCGGCCCGGGCACATACGCAAAGAGCTCGGTGTTGGACATGCCGGCCGGTCCGAAGATGCGCTCTTTCAGGAACTGCGCGAAGGGCATGCCGGAAGCCCGCGTTACGATGGTCGCGAGGAAATTGTAACCCGTGTTGCTGTACTCCCATCGCTCGCCCGGTGCGAACCGGACCGGAGGTTCCAGCTCCGCGAACAAGTTCAAGATGTCCGCATTGCCCGTGATGTACCGGGCGGTGTCATCATAGGCCAGGTCGGACCTCCAGTTCTGGTCCATCAACAATTGATAGTCCGGCAAGCCTCCCACATGATGGAGCAGTTGCCGGATGGTGATCCCCGAATATGGCAGTTCGGGAAGGAAGTTGTGGATGTCCTCGTCATAGTCCAGCTTACCGTCCTGCTTCAGGATCATGATCGCCATGGCGGTGAACTGCTTGCTCACCGAGCCCAAGCGGAACCGGCTGTACAGGTCCAACGGTTGCGGCCGGTCGTAGCCCCGAATACCGAACGCTCCCTCATAGACGATCTTCCCCTTCTCAAATACCAGTGCCGTGCCGTTGAACTGCCCGCGTGCATGGGCTTGCGCCAAATATTCCCCGAAGGTGTTCGTGGGCGCTTCTTTGGTCTGTGCGGAACAGGCGGCCACCAGGAACAGCGGCGCGAGCGCTGGTAGGAAGAGAGAAGTACGGTGGTGGTGGCGCATGTAATGGATGTGGAAGGGTGGGTTCACGAAAGTAGACGCGACCGATGTACGGACCGCCACGCACCGAACGCAAAAAGCCCCGGCTGTCTGGGCCGGGGCTTTTACTTGTGGAAGAAGGTTGTTGGTCCGCACGCTCGTTGCGGGTCGCGGTGCTGGCTTAAGCCGCCTTGCTGGCTGCCACGTCGCTCAACTTACCTGCGCCGGCCGCACTGTTGGCACGGACGCGGAAGAAGTATTCCTTATCTGTCACCAGTCCGGTGAGGGTGTGGGAGTTGCGCGTGGTGCTCGCCGCCCATTTCCAGTCCGACTCCACCTTCGGATCACCGGAGTTGATCTGCAGGCTGTATACGGTGCGGCCACGTTTGGCGCCCCAGCGCAACACCACGTCCCCGCGTTGGTTGCCGCGTTCGGCGCGCAGGTTCGGGGGAGCGTCCAACACACCTACGGGCTGCGGTGTCTTGCACAGGTCGAAGCCCGTGCTGATGATCTTCTCACCAACCCCATCGCACTGCACCTCCACATACTTTGCGAGGAGCCGGATAATGGCCTCCAGCTCCTTTTTCCTCGTGGCGCGTCGGATCCGGTCCTGCTTACCGCCGTTGTTCTGCACGGTGATGTTGGCAGCATCCAAAGCATCGCAGGCATCGCCCAGATCCTTCAGAAAGTCAGTGGGAAGTGTCAGGACCGGATTGCCGGTGCAGCATTCCACATGATTCCGTCCCTTTTCCACCAGGGCCGTTGGGGTGAGGTTTGCGAGACCTGTTTTCGCGCTATCCTGTTTCTGCATTGTACTTCGGTTTTTGTGCCGTGAGTTTTTATGACACATCCCCTTATCCGTATTCCGGGTGGAAAAGGTGTCACTTTAATCATCTTGTTCGTGTGAGGCGGCCCTCACACAAACGTGTGAGAAAACGCCTGCAGCCCTTGATGCAAGGGGTTTTATCGAGTGTCTAAAAAAGCTGGCGTCGTGGGGACCTATCGTGCTTGCCGATGCGAACACGGCTCTCCAAGTGGCGGATCAACGGGCCGCGCCCCCACCGGAACAGCCCCCGGACGCATGGTCCATGGCTGCGTGGGACCGGTTCCTGATCACACCCGAGCACGGTTCCATGGACCGCCGCTACTCATACTCGAGTGCCAGCTCATCACACGTGCGTGCCAGCACCTGACGCATGCATGCCAGCTCCTGACGCATGGGTGCCAGCTCCTGACACATGCGTGCCAGCTCCTGACACATGCGTGCCAGCTCCTGATACATGCGTGCCAGCTCCTGACACATGCGTGCCAGCTCCTGATACATGCGGGCCCGCTCCTAACACATGCGTGCCAGCACCTGATACATGCGTGCCAGCTCCTGACACATGCGTGCCAGCTCCTGACGCATGCGTGCCCGCTCCTGACACATGCGTGCCAGCTCCTGATACATGCGTGCCAGC
>JBEBYG010000037.1:0-17841 GCA_040391235.1 Cryomorpha ignava | reverse complement strand
GCTGATCGCGAACGGCTTTCAGGCGGTGAGTTTGGGCAAGGCCCGGTTGCGCACGGAGACCGCGGGGGTCGCAGCTTGCACGTGGATGAACTTCGCGCAGCGTTGACGTTGGAAACCGCCGGAGGCGGCATGGCTCGGCGCACCCGCGAAAAACGCGAGCGCGGGGGCACTAGGAGACCCGGCTAACTTTGCACCATGCGCCCCTTTCTGTTCCCACTCGCCGTTCTGCTCAGCATTTTCGTTTCAGCCCAAGGCACTTATCAGATCGCGGTGCTCAAGTACAACGGTGGCGGGGACTGGTATGCCAACCCCACGGCGGTGCCCAACCTGGTGAAGTTCTGCAACGAGCAACTGGGCATGAACATCAATCCCGAAGTACCGACCGTGGAGGTGGGTAGCCCGGACATCTTCACTTACCCTTGGTTGGATGTGACCGGCCATGGCAACATCACCTTTAGTCCGCAAGAGGCCGAGAACCTGCGGAACTACCTGATCGGTGGCGGCTTCCTGCACGTGAGCGACAACTACGGCATGGACAAATTCCTTCGGCCGGCATTGAAAATGGTCTTCCCTGAACTGGATCTGGTGGAGCTTCCTTTCTCACATCCGATCTACCACCAGAAGTTCGATTTCCCGCGCGGCCTGCCGAAGATCCACGAACATGATGGCCTGCCCGCCCAAGGCTTCGGGCTGATGTGGGAAGGAAGGCTGGTCTGCTTCTATGATTTCGAGTGCGATCTGGGAGATGGCTGGGAGGATCCGGAGGTACACAACGACCCACCGGAATTGCGGACCAAGGCCCTGCAGATGGGCGCTAATATGGTGCAGTACGTTTTTGGGGGAGCGGAGTGAGTGGACGAATGTCCTATGCTGGTTGTCTTATGTCTTATGCTTTCGTGCGCCTGCATAAGACATTGGACATAAGACAGGCCTAACCTCCGGCCCCTTTGTTCTTCTTCTTCTTTCTCATCTTCATGTTCAGCAGCTCCACGCCGAAGCTGAAGGCCATGGCCACGTAGGCATATCCCTTGGGTATCTCGCTGTGGTGGAACGGCTCCAAGCCCTCGAAGAAGAGCATGAAGCCCACCATCACCAGGAAGGAAAGTGCGAGCATCCTGAAGGTGGGGTTCTGGTCAATGAACGCGCTGATTCCTTTGGCGAAGTAGAACATGATGATCATGGCGACCACCACGGCGAGGATCATCACTTCCACGTGTTTGCCGAGCCCGATGGCCGTTAGGATACTATCGAAGGAGAAGATGGCATCCACCAGTACTACCTGCACCATGAGCGCGCCGAAAGTCTTGGCCTTCACATGGGTCGTGGTCTCTGTATGCCCTTCGATCCGTTCATGGATCTCCATTACTGCTTTGTAGAGCAGGAATACGCCACCAGCGAAGAGGATCACGTGGCGAAGGGAGAACCCATCGCCGGCAATGGTAAAAAGCGTGGTATCCCCATGCTTTACCAAGGTGGTAAGCCCGATCAAAAGGCCGCTGCGCATCAGTATTCCGAAGATCACCCAAAGCCGTCGACCGCGATTCTGCTGCTTCTTGGGCATGCGCCCCAGGATGATGCTTACGAAGATCACATTGTCGATGCCCAGCACGATCTCCAGCAACGCCAAGGTCACTAAGCTGATCAGGGCACTGAACGTGAGCAGCTCGTGGATGGGCGTCATTCACTGGTTCTTTGGTCGATCGATCCCAGAATTGCCCGGGAGACCTCCTTGGGACGCGTCAACACCATGATGTGTTCACCACCATGCACTACATGCTCCACCGGAAATCGCTTGGGAACCACATGATCATTATCCCCGTGTATGCGGACCAATGGACCTTTCCACCTCGATCCTTCCCAGCGGAGAATGGCATCCAAGCCGCGGCGGATCTTCCCGGCGGTCTGCTCCGTCGCCATTTCCCACAGCAACCGATCGATGTCCTTTGGACGGGGGCCGAGAATGCGCTTCAAGGGCCAAGTAAGCCGCATGGTGACCGAGCCTACTACCCAAGAAAGGTGGAGGAACTTGGCCACATGCACATGCCAGGGCCACTCCTGCGGACCGATCCATGAAGAGATCAGGAGTACCTTCTCCGGCTTGGTCAAAAGGGCCAATTCTTCAGCCACCATGCCGCCCATGCTTACTCCGGCGAGGATGTGCGGCTGTGTTGCATCCACGTCGGCCTTCATCACGGCAGCGAGTTCAGCAAGTGTGCATCCTTCGGGGAATGGTGGCCATTCCAACATCTTTACCTCATGGCCAGGCAGCTCGATCCGCGAGAAGAGTCGCTTGTCGCAGCCTATTCCGGGAAGGAGGTAGATGAGCATTTGATCAATGGTTTGTCATTCCGGACTTGACCTGGCATGACTCCGTACAATGTAAGCGGTGCGGTCAAAAGATGGCATTGCCATTTATGCGATGCCGGGGCGCGCATAGCATGACACCGCGTTAGCAGATCACGTAACGGTCGGGCTTCAGGCGATCAGAAGATCAGATGATCGCACGAACTCCAGTGCCTTCTCCATCAGGTCGTGCATCACCACATCCTCCTCCACAAAAGGCACTTGCTTGCGGAACGAAGCATGCAAGGCTTCAAGCTTCTTCGAGGACTGGAGCGGTTTTCTGAATTCCAAGGCCTGTGCGGCAGTGAAGAGTTCGATGGCGAGAATACGTTCCACATCCTCGGCCACCTGCCAGGTCTTGATGGCGGCAGCGGCTCCCATGCTCACGTGATCCTCCTGTCCGTTGCTGCTGTCGATGGTATCCACACTGTTGGGCATGCAGCGCTGCTTGTTGGCGCTTACCAGGGATGCCGATGCATACTGCGGGATCATGAAGCCACTGTTCAATCCCGGATGTGCGACCAGAAATGCCGGTAGCTCCCGTTGTCCTCCGAGCAATTTGTAGGTGCGGCGCTCACTGATGCTTCCGAACTCCGCCAACGCGATGGCCAGGAAATCCAGTGCCAAGGCGAGCGGTTGACCGTGGAAGTTGCCGGCGCTTACGATCAGGTCCTCGTCATCGAAGACCGTGGGATTGTCCGTCACGGATTCCAGCTCGCGATCCACTACGCGTTCCACGTAGGCGATGGCATCGCGTGAAGCTCCGTGCACCTGTGGAATGCAGCGGAATGAATACGGATCCTGCACATGGATCTTGGCGCGCTTGGCGATCGCGCTGCCCTTCAGCAACTCGCGCATATGCCCGGCCACCACCGCCTGTCCGGGGTGTGGGCGCACCGCATGCACGGAAGGATGGAACGGCTCCATGCGTCCGTCATACGCATCGAGCGAAACTGCTGCGATCACGTCGGCCACTTGTGCCAATCTGTTCGCTTTCAGTGTAAGCAACGAAGCGAATGCGCACATGAACTGTGTGCCGTTCAGCAATGCCAGGCCTTCCTTCGGACCCAGCTCGATCGGTTCCCAGCCGAGCTGCTTCAGGGCCTTCGCGGTTTTCATGCGCTTGCCGTTCAGCACCACTTCGCCTAAGCCGATCAGCGGCAAAGCGAGGTGTGCCAAGGGCGCGAGATCTCCGGAAGCACCGAGCGATCCACGCTCATACACCACCGGCAGCATGCCGGCATTGTACATATCCACATAGCGCTGCACCGTTCCCAGCGCCACGGCACTATGTCCGAAGGCCATGTTCTGCACCTTCAACAGCAGCATGGTCCGCACGATCACTTCAGATACGGGTTCACCGGTGCCGCAGGCATGGCTCATCACCAGGTTCTTCTGCAGTTGCGCCAGCTTGTCCTTCGCGATGGGTGTATCGGCCAAGGAGCCGAAGCCCGTGTTCACGCCATAGATCGGCGCATCACTGTTCTTCAATCGATCGCGGAGGTAGGCATGGCTGCGCTTCACCGCAGTCACGGCGTCCTTGCTAAGTGCGATGGGATTTCCGGAGGAAAGGATATGATCGAGTTCGGCCAGTTCAAGACCGATGGTACCTATTTGATGGGGCTTCATTCAATGTTGAATTGGTCGACCCGCTGTGTCGACGATATGGTTGGTCAGGAGATCACACTTAGCAATTCATCCTCCTTCACGGCCTTCTGCTCGCCGCTCCTCATGTCCTTCACGGTCACGATGCCTTGCTTGAGTTCGTTCTCTCCGATGATGGCCACGAACGGGATGCCTTTATCATCGGCGTACTTGAATTGCTTGGCCATCTTCACGGTATCGGGATAGAGTTCCGCTGCGACACCTGCGTCACGAACAGTGCGCAGCAATTTCAGGGCGTGCATGGCTTCCTGCTCACCGAAGTTGGCGAACAGCAACTGGGTGCTACTGCCCAGGTCGGCCGGGAATTTGTTCGTCTCCAGCAACACATCGTAGATACGGTCCGCGCCGAAGCTGATGCCTACCCCGCTCATGTCCTTCAGGCCGAAGATGCCCGTGAGATCGTCGTAGCGGCCGCCGCCACAGATGCTGCCCGGCATGGTGCCTTCTTCTGCTTTCACTTCGAAAATGGCGCCGGTGTAATAGTCGAGGCCACGGGCGAGGGTGGGATCGAACTCCAGCGTGGCCTTCTTCAAACCACCTATGGAATCAAACACAGTAGAAAGGTTCTTCAGCCCTTCTTGCGCGAGCTTCACACTACCCAACCAATCAGTGAGTTTCTGCTTCTGCTCCGGCCATGTGCCGCTGAGCCTGAACAAGGGCGCGATGGTAGCGATGGCGGGCTCCAAGATGCCCTTGGCGCGCATCTCCTCCTCCACTTTCTCCTTGCCGATCTTGTCCAGCTTGTCGATCGCGGTCACCATGTCCACGACCTTCTCCGGTTGCCCGCTGATCTCGGCGATGGCACTGAGCACTTTGCGGTCGTTGATCTTGATGGTCACCTGCAGGTTCAGTGCGGTAAAGACATCATCGATCAACTGCACCAGCTCTACCTCATTCAGCAAGCTTTTGCTGCCGATCACATCTGCATCGCATTGGTAGAACTCGCGGTAGCGGCCCTTCTGCGGGCGGTCTGCGCGCCATACGGGCTGGATCTGGTAGCGCTTGAAGGGAAAGCTGATCTCGTTCCGGTGCTGCACCACATAGCGGGCGAAGGGAACGGTGAGGTCGTAGCGAAGTGCTTTATCCGATAGCTCTGTCGCGAGCTTTCCCGGGTGTACTTCTTCTTCCTTGCTCAGCTTGGCCTTCACATCCGATGACACGTTCTTCCATGCATCTCCGCTGTTGAGGACCTTGAAGATCAAGCGATCGCCCTCCTCGCCATACTTGCCGGTGAGGGTGCTGAGGTTCTCCATCGCGGGCGTCTCCAGCGGGAGGAACCCGTACTTCCGAAAAACGTTCTCGATGGTGCTGAAAATGTACTTGCGACGCAGCATCTCCGTGGGGGAGAAATCGCGCGTACCCTTTGGAATGGAAGGCATGTTGGCCATGGCGGCGAAGGTACGCGGGGCGTGGAGAGGTTTTTACCGCCAAGACGCCAAGAGCGCAAAGAACTCCACAACGGAACACGGACGTGCTGCCAATGATCAACCGCCAAGACGCGAAGAGCGCAAAGAACTGAATACCGGAATGTTGAGGTGTCACTGGTGCGGATCGGGATTACTCCGGCTATTACTTCACTGCCGGTCGAACCAGTCCGTCGTGACAATGGATGCGCGCCCGCATTCCTTGGCGTCCTTGGCGTCGTGGCGGTGGATACCAACGCGATCCCACCCCACCTACTTCCTCACCTTGTTCAGAGCATAGCCCAATGCGATCTCCGTTGCGCTATTTGAATGATCCGGGCCACCGGACGGAATGTCGTAAACCATTGTTACCGAGAAGGCGGACCAGCCCACGCGCAACTTGGCGAGTATGGCTTCGTCGCTGCGGTAGGCTGCGCCGAGCTCCACCTCCACCTGTACGGCCGCATTCTGAAAGGAGACCGGGCTGCCGAAGACGTGACCGAAGCTTCCGCCAGCGATCAGCAACTGGCGGGGGCCTTGTTTGAAGACATAAGCTTCCGGCGATATCCAGTTCATCGCGCCAGCAAGAAGGATACGGGAAGTAGCGAAGAGGCTCCAGCGAACGGGAATGCGATCCTGCGGACCATTTCCAAAGAGCTGTGGGCGGGACAGGTGCGCTGCGGAAAGTCCGACGATAAAATGGCTCTGGCGTTCCTCTCGACCTTCGTTCCAGCGCAGTGCATAGAGCATCCCACCGCCCATGTCCACACCGGTGTGGCGCGTGGCATCCAAGGTCTCGTAGGAAGGCAGGTTGGCATCGTAGCGCAAGCCGTTGTACTGGCTTCCCCATTGTCCATCTACATCGCCCTGCACGGTCTGGAGCAACCCCAAGGAAAGCCCGGCACCGAGGCTACTGTTCTGCGTCAACGGCACGTGATAGGCCAGAACCGCTGCGAACTCCGTGGAGCGCAAGGCTTGGCTGTTATCGGAACGGAAATGAATGCCGCCCGCGAGCCTTCCAGCTTCCACGGCCCCTTGCTCCTTCCCGCGATGCAGGCAGCCATCCACCCCAGCGTATACCGTGCGGTACGGCGTGCCGATCGGAATGCGGCGTGTGCGATGGACCAACTGGGCATCCACATCATGAAGCACGCCGGCCATGGCGGGGTTGAGCGATAGCGCTGCCGAAGCGGGTTCGGAGAACACGGCATCCTGCGCGTGTAGGCAGCCCCCACCGGCCATTACCATGAGTGCGAGCAAAGCTGGCCGCGCCCAGGTCCTTATGTCCGCCCGAGTCCTCATCGCTTGATCAGGATCTCTCCGGCCTGTTCAACCACGGTACCATCCGTATGCACCACGTTCAACAGATAGCGGAATGCCCCACCGCTTAACGGTTGGCCGCGATACGTCCCATCCCAGCATCGGCCCATGTCTACCGTGTGGAACACTTCTGCATTCCAGCGGTCCCAGATGGTGAAGGCGAACTCCTGGATGCAGCCACCCCGCACGCACAGCTCATCATTCAGGCCGTCGTTGTTGGGCGAGAAGACGGTGGGCACGAACAGTTCCGGACACGGATGGTACACCATCACCAGCACGGAATCCGAAGCGACACAGCCATAGGCCGATATAGCGGTGAAGACATACCACACCGTGCTGTCGGGCTTCGCGAACGGATGCAGGCACTGGGTGCATTCGAGATGTTCTTCCGGTGACCAGCTGAAGGTGGTACCACTATCCAATGGCACCACCCATGCTTGGATCTGCAGGCTATCACCCACCGTGATCAAGATGCTATCCGGCGCTGTGCTTGCAGCGAGCGACCCGAGGTCATACACAACGAACTCTTCCGTGTAGGCGCATCCCGATCCATCAGTGACCTTCACTTGGTAGGGACCTGCTAATAGCCCACCGAGATGAGCGTCCTCGCCCGGTACGCTCCACACATAGATGTACGGCAGCGAAGCGGAATTCATTGCCAAGGTGGCACTGCCATTGCTCTCGCCGCACAGGCTTGCTTGCACCACGACGGAATCGATGGGATAGGCGGGTTGAACGACCACGAGCGTATCCGTGCGTGTGCATTGGTCATTGCTGGTGATCACCACATACGATCCAACAGGCAGATCATGGATACTCAGCTCCGGGGATCCAGTGGCTGGCCATAGGAAGATGAGCGGTATCGTATCCATCGGTGCCAGTTCGATGGCGCCATCGCTGGCACCGAAGCAACTGACATCCGTAATGCTGAAGCCTACGTTGGGCGGGGGAAGTACTTGCACTACCAAGCTATCCGATGCACTGCAACCGGCATGTCGCGAGAATGCCGTTATGTGGTAGACCAGTGAATCACCCGGCAGCGATGGCATATCGAAGGTCACCTCATCTTCGGAAGCAAATCCGTTGGGACCGGTCCATTCATAGTGGTGACCACCGGAGGCAATGAGGCTGACGGTATCGCCCAAACATTCACCTTGTGATGCGGTGATGATCGGTATCGGGTAAGCATCCACCACAACGATCACGCGGCGGCAACCCGTGTAACCATAGATGTTCTCGCCGCGCATGAAGAGGTCCATCATATTCGTGGGCACCAGAACGAGCGTATCGCCGAGCCCCAGGAAATAACGAGGGTCTCCGCAAGCATCCTCATACCAGACCGGTTTAAAGGTCGAGCCGACCGCTCCGGGCCCAAAGCTGACACGCAACGTGTCGCCCATGCAGATGTAGATGGTATCGGGATAGGTGATGGTTGGATCCCAATCGCCGCCGGTCCCTCCGCCGCCGCCGCCACCGCCACCTCCACCGCCACCACCGCTGCTAGTGGAGTCACCGGGATCCATCACTTGCTGGTAGATGCGTGCCATAAAGGCATCCGAGATCCCACCGGCGAAATTCTCCTGAACCCCCAGATCATAGATCCCATCTTGGGAAGCGGTGCTGCCGGTGATGAACATGATGTTGATGTCGAACATGGCCAGGTCCGCGCCTACATCATCGCCCCCACCGCCGAAGTAGGTTCCCCATAAGCGCTGGCCGGTGGTATCGAACTTGGTGAGGAATGCATCCGTACTGCCTGCGAACCAAGGTTGAAGCACATCGCTGCTAGCCATGGCCGAAGGAGATGCGGTGGTGCCCACCACGCGCACTTGCCCGCCGGGATCGCGCACAATGCGTGAAGGATGATCGTAAAGGCTGTCGCCGAGATAGGTGATCCACCCTGGTGCTCCACTGCTATCGAACCGGGCAATGAAAACATCGCCTCCACCGCCATAGTTCATTTGATGGGCTGTGGAATCGCTTACCAGACCTGGGGAAAAGGTCACACCGGTGAGGAAGGCCGCGTTGCCCACCACGGCCACACTTGTAGCCCGATCGATGCTATCGCCGCCGAAATAGCTGGCCCACTCCAACACGCCCACGGTATCCAGTTTCGCTAGGAAGGCATCCTCCGCACCCCGCAGGCTGTCCAGCGGAACGCCCACTGTGGCGATGCCCGAGGCCGAGGTTGTGCTTCCTGCGATCCACACCCCGGTGCTGTCCCAGGTGATCCCGTTCCCGACCTCATCATCCGGACCACCGAAGAACGTGGTCCAAGTGCGCTGTCCGCTGCTGTCGATGCGGACCACAAAGGCGTCCGCTCCGCCGGCGGGGCCGTTCAATGCAGGCAGGCTGTCCGCGTTGAAGGAGGCACTCCACGTGGTCCCGACCACCAACAGGCCGCCGGAGATGTCCAAGGCACAATAGGCTGCACTATCCTTCAATGCTCCGCCGAGATAGGTACCCCAGATCCGGTGACCGGATGTATCGAATCGCGCAACGAACGCATCGGTGTCACCAGCAAGGCTGTCCTGCTGTGCACCCATGGATGCAATGCCCAAGGTGGAAGTGGTATTGCCCACCATGTACAAGTGGTCATAGGTATTTATCTTCAGGCCCACCGGCATATCCCAGCTTTCGCCGCCGTAGTAGGTACACCAGAGTGCCGCCCCCCATGGGAGGAACTTCATCAGAAAAACATCCTGTGCACCGACAAAGACCGACTCGTACAGCCCTTCGCCCGTGGCGATGTTGTCAATGGAAAGCGTGGAGCCGGCCATGTAAATAAATCCTTCGCGATCCGTGGTGATGGCGTTGCCCGCATCGTACGCCGTATCGCCGTAGTAGGTGGACCATTGTATGATGGGGTCCGGATCGATCACCAGCGTGCTGCCGGCTGTGAGTTCCATCCCATTTGCGAGCTCCAAGGCCACAACCAAGTGATCCGTGCTCTGTTCGATCACGCGGTAATGCACCTCTACTCTTTCGTTTCCGGGCAAGGTCCAGCTATGCGGAATGGATTCCGTGAGATGCCTTCCGGAGAGCATGAAGTCCAACTGCCCGTCCTTCACAGCAACGCTGTCGAAGCCATCGAAACGCAATCGGATGTGGTCGATCGCGGCACCGGGATGCAGGATGAAGTCATACTTGAATGCGTTGCCAGCGGTACCGTCCAAGGAAAGCTCCATGTCAACGCCGGGATAGATCCCCGTGCACCGCACCGTGCTGAAGTGCGGCACCTCGTTTATGTTCTCACCGTTGCTGCCCCATCCGCTGTAGTTGAGTTTTCCTCCGCGCGGCCGTTCACCGATCACCTTCACATTAGCGGCGACACCGAGCATGCGCATGTCCAGTCGGTGGAAATGAACGGGCGCGTGTTGTTCCGCCTGATCGACCATGTAGGTATCGTAGCTGAGGCCATCCTTGCGCACCTGCACGTTCATTCCGCTCCTTCCGGCCCAGAGGAAGAGTACATCGGGATTCGGTTCCCGGAACTGGTCGTGCACTTGTCCCCTATTGGCCACAAAGCCCTTTTCAAGGTGTGGCCTTGTGCGTTGCTGGGCATTGGCGGCCAATGAAAAAACGGCAACAGCCAGTACCAACTGTTGGAGGCGGAACGAAAGGTTGAAGGCTTCCATGGCAAATGCGATTTGAACAAGGATAGCCCCGTCCAGCAAGGAATGCCAGCCAATTAAATCTGCGGATATACAGGTCTGACGCGGGTATTTGCCACCCCCTCGGTCAGCGCCGAAAAGCGGCTTACTTCAACATTTCCCGCACTATGGGCACCACTTTCGTGGCGTACAGTTCAATGCTGCGCATCATCATTTCATGCGGCAAAGTGCCTGCGCTGTACTTCATATCGAAGCGGGAAAGGCCCAAGGCTTTTGCGGTCTTCGCGATCTTGATGGCGACGGTTTCCGGGGCACCGGCACACAGCGCGCCCGATGGGCCTGCCAACTGCTCGAAGCTTGCACGGGAAAGCGGCGGCCATCCGCGCTCCTGGCCGATCTTGGCATGCATGGCCGCGAAGTGCGGGAACAGTTCCTCGCGGGCCTGTTCGTCGGTGTCGGCCACATAGCCCGGGGAATGGACACCGATGGGCAGTGGCCCCTTCCCCGCTTCCGCCAAAGCCCTGTTGTAGAGCTCCACCAAGGGCCGGAAGCCCAATGGATCGCCGCCGATGATGGCAAGCATAAGCGGGAGGCCGTAGTGCGCTGCCCGCAATACGGATCGCGGCGTGCCGCCTACGGCCACCCAGGTCCGCAGGGAACCGCTGGCCGTTGGAGGATATACCTGTTGCTCCTTCAAGCCGGAACGCGTGGAGCCCTTCCAGGTCACCGGCTCTTCTTTCAGTAGTTCGGTGAAGAGTTGCAAGCGTTCTTCAAACAGCAACTCATACTGATCCAAGTTGAAGCCGAAGAGCGGGAAGGATTCCGTGAAGGAGCCCCGCCCTACGATCACTTCCGCCCTTCCGTTGGAGATGGCATCCAAGGTGGAGAAGCGCTGGAACACGCGCACCGGATCATCCGAACTCAATACGGTAACGGCCGAGCCCAAGCGGATCCGTTGGGTGCGCCCGGCGATGGCGGCCAGCAACACATCGGGTGCGGAAACCGCAAAATCAGGACGGTGGTGTTCGCCTATGCCGAAGAAGTCGATGCCAAGGCGATCGGCGAGTTCGGCCTCCGCCACGATATTCCGAAGGACCTGATGCTGTGGGAGCAAGGTGCCGTTCCCATCCACGGTGACATCACCGAAGGTATCGAGTCCGAATTCCAATTCTTGTGGCATGAAAGCTCTTGTTGAGGCACGAAGTTAAAGAGGGCTGTCCTGTTGGCTTATCCGCACGAGGCCCACATGCATTAGACCAGAGCCTGCGCAGGCTTTCCTGGCCGGAAACGATCACGGAATTTCAGGAAGAAGGCTTCAAAGTAGCGATGGGATAATGCGGCCACACCGATAGCAAGGGCGAAGACCAGCGGATAGGTGACCAGGTCCATTGCCAAGCCGAGCGGTTCCAGCACATTCAGGACGAGCACGATGGCGGCCAAGTGATAGATGTAGATGCCGTAGGAGATACGCCCTAAGTAGCGCAGCGGCGCCCACTCCAACGGCCTGCCCACCTTCGGATTGATCGCGAAATTCAGGATCAACAATCCGAAGATCGCCGAGTAGGTGCGGTACGAAACGTACTCGTTCAACGTCCCGTTGGCCATCAAGAAAGCGACCGCCACCAGTGCCACCAAGAAGAGTCGAATATCCAGCAACCACTTCAACAGCTTGCTCTTCTTGAACGCCAGCAAGGCAAAGAGGGCACCGATGGCCAGGCTGTCAATATTGAACTGGGACCAGTAGGCGAAGAACAGATCACGCCGTGGGAGGAAATCCGCGTAGGGCGAACCCAAGAACCGCGTGAGCACCGCATAGCCGATGATCACACCCACCACGCCCAGGATGCGGAAGCGTCGGATCAATCGGAACAGCAACGGCCACAGGAGGTAGAAGTGCTCCTCCGTACCGATGGACCATAAATGGCCGGCATGGGGAACCACCCCGGCGATGGCAGGCACCAAGCTCGGCAGGAACAGCGCATACAGCCCCAGCTTCTCGGGCCAGTTCGCACGCACCGCCTCCTGCGCTTGATCGGGCATGGCCATCAGGTGAATGGAAGGGAAGACGAGGACGGCCAGTATGACCAGGAGAAAATACAAGGGCCAGATCCGCAGCACGCGGCGCATTTGGAACGCCCGGTAGTGGATCCGTCCCACCTTCCGCTCTTCTTCCAGAAGCAAGTAGGTGATGAGAAAGCCGCTAAGCACGAAGAAGAGCAAAACGCCCAAGTGCCCGAGCATGGACCAATGGGCAAGGTCGCCGTTGTGTGGCAACTTCATGTTCCCCTTGCTTTGTTCCAGATGGTCGGCCACTACCAAGGCCGCCGCCATGAATCGCAAACCATCGAGGTTCGGGAAGTAGGTCTTGCCGGGTACCATGAGTGGCGAAAGTATTCCGGTTCGCCGCCGCACTGATGACCACTCCACATGGTCCGTTGAAAACTGACGGCATCATTCCATGGATCGGGCAAACGGTTGATCGAACTTGCAGCCGAATAATTCCTGTCCATGAGCCCCTACCTCCTGCTTGCCATCGTCTTCGGCTACTTCCTGGTGCTGTTGATCATCGCTTGGTGGACCTCTCGCGGAGCGGGGGAGCATTCCTTCTACAGCGGCGATCGGAAAAGCCTGTGGTACGTGGTGGCCTTTGGCATGATCGGCACGTCGCTTAGCGGGGTCACCTTCATCAGCGT
Organism: Cryomorpha ignava; assembly: GCA_040391235.1. GTDB lineage: Bacteria > Bacteroidota > Bacteroidia > Flavobacteriales_F > PHOS-HE28 > PHOS-HE28. The sequence goes on along the minus strand of JBEBYG010000037.1, from coordinate 4,803 downwards.
GCCGGGCTATGTGGATGCCAAATCGTGGACCTACTTCCAGCTGGTTTTCGGCTTCGCGATCGGTTATTGGATCGTGGCGGGTGTGCTGCTTCCCCTGTACTACCGGCTCCAGCTTACCAGCATTTACGGCTACCTGCGCGAGCGTTTCGGCCAGCACAGCTACCGTACCGGTGCTTCTTTCTTCATCCTGAGTCGCTTGGCGGGAGCCACCATCCGGATCTTCGTGGTACTGAATGTGATCCAGCTCTTCGTACTGGATGCCATGGGCGTTCCGTTCGAATTGACTGCCTTTTTCGTGATGGTGATGATCGTGCTGTACACGTTGAAGGGCGGCGTGAAGACGATCGTTTGGACGGACACTTTGCAGACCCTGTTCATGTTGGGCGCTTTGGCGGGCACCATCATCTTCATCATCCAAAGCCCCGGCATGGGGGATTGGCTTCCGGCCCTGAAGGCGAGCGGCAGCATGCAGATCCTCGATCTGGACTGGCGCAGCGACAGCTTTTTCCTGAAACAGATCTTGGCGGGCATCTTCATCACCATCGCCATGACGGGCTTGGACCAGGAAATGATGCAGAAGAACCTGAGCGTTTCCACGGTGGAAGGCTCCAAGAAGAACATGCGGGTATTCAGTGTGATCCTGCTGGGTGCCAACCTACTTTTCCTGCTGCTCGGTTCGCTGCTATACCTCTACATGCATCGCCAAGGCATCGCCGTACCGGGCCATTCGGACGATGTATTCCCCACGCTCGCCTTGCAGCATTTCCCGCCTTGGCTGGGGCTCCTGTTCATCATCGGCCTTATCAGCGCGCTGTTCCCCAGCGCGGACGGCGCCCTCACAGCGCTCACCGCCAGCACCTGCATCGACCTCATCGGCATTCGCGACCGCGGCTGGGACGAGGCCAAGCAGAAGCGCGTTCGTCAGCGGGTGCACCTTGGCATGGCCGTCCTGTTCCTGGTCTTCATCCTCTATTTTCATTGGCTCGCCACCCCCACAGTGATCCAGACGCTGTTCAACATTGCCGGCTTCACGTATGGGCCGTTGTTGGGTCTGTTCGCATTCGGCATCTTCTTCAAGGCCGTGCCGCAGGAGCGTTGGGTACCTTACATCTGCATTGCCGCTCCTATCATCACCTTCTTTATCCGCCGCTATTCGGAAGAGCTCTTCTTCGGGTATAAGATGGGGTTCGAAGTATTGCTGGTGGTCGCAGGGCTGACCATGCTGGGTTTGTGGGCGGTGAGTGCGCGGAGAGTGGCTGACAAAGTGTGAGTTTGCCGCTGAGGAGCTGAGAAGGGATGAGTGAACTTCCCGCACTCGCCCCTCCGAGTCGGGACGAGTACCCACGCGCGAAAAACGTCTGCTTGCCTCTGCAGGCAAGCAGGTATCCATGGGACGCGCGACTCCGGCCGTAGTGACTCGTGACTCAACACTTATTACCAGTTTTCAACTTTCAGGCTACCGGACAACGGAACCGGGGAGGACCCCGTCATTCATAAACTTGTGAAGGTGTATACTTGTTAAGCCTACCATGATCGGAAAGAAGTCCGTATTGCTACTCCTCAGTTTGGTAATGCTGGTTTTTCTGGCTTGCCGGAAGGACGCGGATGTACCCGAGCCACCGGCCAACCCTACGCCGGACTCAAATTCCCCGGTGGTGTTCGACCTGGATTCCGTGCCGTATGCCAAGCTTTCGCACTACAACTTCTTCCAAGGCGCCATGGTGAACATGCTGCCGGTACAAGGGGTTTTGCCTTACGAGCCGATCACTCCTCTCTTCAGCGACTACGCCCACAAGTACCGCTTCGTGTGGATGCCATCCGGTGCCAAGGCGAGCTATGTTTCCGATGGGGAGATCCTGAACTTCCCCGAGGGAGCCGTGATCATCAAGAGCTTTTACTATGACAACGTGCAGCCCACCAACAGCCGCCGTTTTCTGGAGACCCGCGTGATGATCAAGAAGAACGGAGCGTGGATCTTCGCCGACTATGTATGGAATGCTGACCAGACGGAAGCCGTATTGGATCTGGCTGGTTCCAACGTGGCACTCACTTGGGCCGATAATGATGGCGTATCACATGACGAGGTGTACCGCATCCCTTCCGAAGCGGAGTGCTTCACCTGCCACAAGCACTACGACACCGCCATACCCATCGGCCCAAAGCCGCAGAACCTGAACTCCACGCTGAACTTCACGGATGGTCCGATGAATCAATTGGAGAAGTGGGTTTCCGTGGGCTACTTGGAAAGCGGCTATCCTTCCAACATTGAAACAGTGGCCAAGTGGGACAACCCGGATGAGACCATGGACCGCCGCGTGCGCGCCTATTTGGACATGAACTGTGCCCATTGCCATTCCCAAGGTGCCCACTGCGATTACCGCCCACTGCGCTTTGACTGGGCCGAAACCACGGACCCCGTGAACATGGGACTGTGCGTGCCACCGGAGGACCCGATCGACCCTACACAGATCTACATTCTCTATGCCGGTAATGCCGCACGTTCAATGCTGTATTTCCGGATGCATTCCAATAACGAGGCCGAACGCATGCCCCTTCTCAGCCGCTCCGTGCGCGATGAAGCCGCCGTTCAATTGGTCGGTGATTGGATCAACGCCATGCCACCCAGCTGTCCGTAACACTAACTTCACCTTCTAACCCCCGCCCCGATGAAACGAACCTTACTCCTTCTCTCGATCGGTCTTGCCGCTTGGCAGCTACAGGCCCAGAACAGCTGTGCGACCGCCGTACCTGTTGGGCTGAACATGTATTACGTGGCACAGATCGACGGAAGTGAAGCACCCACTCCCGTCTGCGATGGGGGCACCACGGTGGCCACTATGGGCGAATGGTACAAGTACACCGCCACCATTGATACGGCGATTACTGTAACTACGGATCTGCCACAGAACAACGGAGGCGACACCCGCATCCATATCTATACCGGCAACTGCGGAAGCTTGGTATGCTACGCCGGTAATGATGACGTTGGTGGAGGGAACTATCTCTCAAGGGTGACCTTCAATGTGATCGCAGGGAACACCTATATCATCGCATTTGATAACCGCTGGAACGCCAACGGATTCACCTTCAAGGTGATGAAAGCAGCGCCCGCACCGGCGGTGTTCGGGTTCATTCCACAATACGTGCCCATCACTGGAAGTGCCTACTGCATTGTGGACATGAACGGCGATGGCTTGGATGATGCGGTTTCGGTGAACGCAACCACGATCAACATCAACTATCAAAAGCCCGAGGGCGGTTTCACCAATACAGTACATACCACCACCCAAGCTGACAACACGCCTTCCTGGAGCCTCTGCGCCGGCGATCTCGATGGCAACGGATACAATGACCTGGTGTATGCTGGTAGCGGACTCACCTTCATGCTGGCCAATGACGACGGGACTGGATATATAGAGCTTTCACAACCTGAATACATCTTCTGCCAGCGTTCGAACCTCGTGGACATCAACAACGACGGATTGCTCGATGCCTTCAGCTGCCACGACGTGGCGCCGAACGTTTACTACCTGAACAACGGTGACGGTACCTTCACTTGGCATCAAGGTGGCTTGGGCGATCAGCCCGATGGTGGCAACTACGGCTCCATCTGGATCGACTACAACAACGATGGTCACTTGGACCTGTACATCGCCAAGTGCCGCGGGGCGAGTTCCCCAGCTGCCATCGATCAGCTCTGGCGCAACAATGGCAACGGCACTTGGACCAATGTGGCCCAACAGATGAACATGGCCGACTACCAGCAAACCTGGTCGGGGGCTTGGGCGGATTTTGATAACGATGGAGACATGGACGTGATGATCGGCGCCAGCTCCTTCAGTGGCGGCGGTCACAAACTGATGCGCAACGACGGCACCACCTTTACAAATGTCACCGTTGGTTCCGGTTTCGATATCTACTCAGGCTCCGGCCGTGAGTTCATCGCTCGCGACTTCGACAACGATGGCTATGTGGACGTTCTCGGAGGTGGCTACTTGATGATGAACAACGGGGACATGACCTTCACCATGACCCAAGTGCCCTTTCAGAACGGTCCTACCGGTGACCTGAACAATGATGGATTCGTGGACGTGCAGAATGGTAACACCGTCTACTTCAACGTGGGCAACGACAACAACTGGATCAAGGTGCTCACGGTAGGTACCGCCAGCAACGTCAACGGTATCGGAGCCCGCATCGAGATCACCAGCCCCATGGGCACACAGATCCGCGATGTGGTCAGCGGCGATGGCTTCGCCTACATGAGTTCGCTCACCGCACACTTCGGCATCGGCACGGATCAAGGCATCTCCAACATCACCGTACGCTGGCCATCAGGTCAGGTAAGCTCCATTGACAACCCGGATATCAACACCACCGTGACCGTGGTGGAAGGCGCAGTGAGCACCAGCGTGCCCAATCTGGATGCTGCCGACCTCAGCCTCTTCCCTTCCCCAGCAGCTACTACCCTGAACGTGCGAGCCAGCAGGAACTTGGCAGGAAGCTTGGTCACCATCACCGACCTTACCGGTAAGGAAGTTGCGCGGCACTCCATGGTGCAGAACTCCATCGATGTGTCCCACCTCGCCAGCGGCCTCTATATGCTGAAGATCGAAGGTGCTTCAGGTAAGCTCTCTTCGAAATTCATCAAGGAGTAATAGATCCTTCGCTTAGCAAAAGGCCGTCCCATTCGGGGGCGGCCTTTTGCGTTGGGCATCCCGGTTGGAGCGAGTTAGAACTCACCCCGGCGCTTATTCTATGACATCTCCAAACGCTTGTTGAGTTTTTTCAGGCATGAGGAAC
>JBEBYG010000036.1:0-18486 GCA_040391235.1 Cryomorpha ignava | reverse complement strand
GGATCTTCTGGTCGAAGTTGAACGTGGTGATCTTCCGCTGGTCCACCGGGATACGCGGGTTATCCGTTTTGCTCGTGTTCAGCCCGAAAGTGATCTCCGCGCTGCCTTGCGGCCGGATATCAATGTTGCAACCACCGAAGATCCGGCAGAACGCCTCGCTGCGCACTTGGATGCTCGGGATCAAACCCTTTGCCGCACGCTCGGTTTCCTCCTGGTTCTTCTCGAGCCAGTAGGTCTGCATGGACTTCGACATGTCGTAGTTCATGTACTCCTCCAGCGACATGCTTTGAGGTGGTCGATAATCGATGTTCTCCCCGATGCGGCTCCGCAGGATGTATGACCCGGTCACAGGGTCGTAGATCACATCGTTGGTGACGTTGCTGGGCGTACTGAGGTCAATGGTTCCTGTATTTCCATCACTCGTGGCCGGTGGATCAATGATCGGGTAGTGCAGGTCCGTTTGCGGGCTGTCCACCTGCAGCACCGGTGCCATAAAGCCATTGGCCCATGCGCCCTGGAGGCCGAAAACCAGCAACGCGAATACCGCAAGGCTGCGCAATATGGAAGGGAGCTGGTGGAGGGGCTTCATCTGTAGCGCGAGTGCGTGCTCAGCTATTCTTCAGCGTAAGCCTGATCAATTCCTCCAATGCCGGTGGGTCATTCTTGCGATCATCCAATACCCGCTGCAGGGAACGTTCCGCCTTTGCCCTATCCAAGCCCAACGAGATCAAGGCCGATAACGCCTCGGTCCGTAGTGTATTGCCTCCATCGGCTCGAGGACTGGCGAGTTTTTCGATCGGGTCGGCCACCAGCTTCTCGCGCAACTCCTGCACGATCCGCTGCGCCAGTTTGGGGCCGATGCCCTTCACCGCTTTCAGCGTGGCCTCATCACCGATCATGATCGCCGTGCGCAGGTCACTCGCTCGGCGAGCGCCCAAAATGGCTAAGCCGATGGTACTGCTCACCCCCTGCACATTGATCAGTTGCCGGTAGAGGTGGCGCTCCTCGATCTCGAGGAAACCATAGAGCTTGTGTTCGCTCTGGCCACTGCGCACGTCCACGCTCACGGTGTAGTGTATGAAGAACTTGCACACGCCACGTTCGGGCAGGTTGGCGTAAGTGTCGGGGGTGATGAACACCAGATACCCAACACCGTTGCACTCCACCACCGCATGGGTAGGGGTCCGTTCCACGATCTCGCCGCGTAGGCTGTCTATCATTCGAAACCTCCCATCACCTGTTTGAGCAATGGAAAAGGGGGTAAAGGTGGAACTATGCGAGAGGGGTTTTGGTCAAAAGGGCTGCAAAATAAGCGGAAGTCCCGAACCGCGACCTCCCATTCCATAAAGGCCGCGAAGATCATCCTTTTGTGCTATTCACAAAGCGACACCATGCCACCCGCTCCACATGCCGCATCTTTACCCAGGCCCCTGTGAACCATCGCAGCGGCCCAACAGCATGCGTATCGTCTTTTTCACCGGTGCAGGCGTGAGTGCGGAAAGTGGCCTGAAAACCTTCCGCGACAGTGATGGGCTCTGGGAAGAGTACCGCATTGAAGACGTGGCCACGCCGGAAGCCTTTGCCCGAGACCCGGAGCTGGTCCTGCGTTTCTATGATCTCCGCCGCGAACAGGTAAGACAGGCACGGCCCAACGCTGCACACGAAGCCATCGCAGCACTGGAACAAGTTGCCCATGTGGACGTGGTGACGCAGAATGTGGACGACCTGCACGAACGGGCGGGAAGCACGCGCGTGCTCCACCTGCATGGGGAGATCATGAAGGTGCGCAGCACGAAGGACCCAGAGCTGGTGTTCCCCTTGGAAGCGGGATCGCTCCGCTTAGGTGATCGCTGTCCTTTAAGCTCCCAACTGCGGCCACATATCGTGTGGTTCGGGGAGGAGGTGCCGTTGCTGCCCGTTGCCGCAGACCTGGTGGAACAGGCGGATGTGCTGGTAATAGTGGGCAGTTCACTGCAGGTATGGCCCGCGGCGGGGCTTATCCATGCGGCATCGCCGCACGCCTCCATCCATGTGGTGGACCCGCATGATGTGGGCCCCACGGGACACCATATCCGGCATTGGAAAGAAAAGGCCAGCATAGGTGTCCCCATGCTGGCCGATCTGTTGAAGAAGGAGCTGAGTTAGCGCAGCACCACCACACGCTTGGTCGCCAACGGCTTCCCGTTGCGCTCAAGCACGGCGAACCATACTCCGCTGGAGAGGTCGCCATCATTCAATACCACGGTGCCTTGTGCCGCGCCGATGGCCTTCACCATTTTGCGCTCACCCAGCATGTTGTACACCACCAGCTGGGTGCCGACGCTTGCTGTGGACAGGTCGTAGTTGAAGGTAACGTTGCCAGCCACGGAGGGGTTGGGGAACGCGGTGAACCCACGAACGGCGGCTACTTCGGCGATGCCGACCTGTTCCGTGGCGGTGTATACCAGATCAACCCAGGTGCTATCGGTGATGTTATCCACATCATACCAAACAAACCGGAAGGTGGATGCGCCCAGGATATTCATCGGCATGTAATCCCCATAGAAGCCCGAGAAGACCTCCCCGCCTCCTAACAATTTCGGCTGTGGACTCACCCAGAGTTCACGGTCACCTGCAGTCACGGCATCGTAGCACGAGCTCCAACAGAAATAATTCTGTGTATTCGGCAGCACGTTCAATTCATATCGTTTCACGTTCACCGTGCGTTGCGACCCGGACGAATTGGTGGAATTCAGGGCTTGTGCCATGATCTGCCCCACTTCTCCGGTCAGGGCTTCAGTGATGTGCATGGTGGTTCCGTTCACCACGGTACCATTTGCATCGGTCAGTATTACAGGAGAGTTCTGGGCTTGCGAGTGAACGGTAAACGCCATGGCCAGCATGGGAAGGATGTATTGTATTCTCATCTCAAGAGAGCGTTTTTCAGGGGTTGGTCCTTACATGCAAAGGTAACCACGCGCAGCCTACTAATACGCGACACGGTTCCATGAATGGAGTGGGAAGGAATCCAAGGGAAAGTCTGCATTGAGATACACCCCATTCCGAACCAGCATACATTCGATCGTGCCCAAGCTCACGAGACGGGCAAACCCACAACTCATCCAGCTCAAATGAAAAAAACATTACTGATCACCGCTTCCTTGTTGATGATGGGCAGCGCAGCCTACGCAGTTTGCCCTCCGGGCCAGTCCGAGGTGATCGTTTCCGTATCTACCGATAGGTACGGCAACGAAACAACATGGACGCTCTCGGGCCCTGGCGGCGCACCGGTCTATGCTTCCGGCGGACCCTATGCTCAACAAAGCACGGCGGGGAGCTATCCACAAACCCCGTCCACGGTGTGCATCACCGATGGAAGCGCTGTAGTCTTCACCATCAATGATGCCTATGGGGACGGGATCTGCTGTAGCTATGGCCAAGGCACATATTCCGTCACTATGAATGGAACACCTGTGGTTACCTACGCTTCCTTCCAAGCGAGCCGTCAAGTTCTCTTCCAGGCCGGCGCACCTGTGCCAGTGGATTTGGCCATGTACACACTCAACCTTCCAGTAATGGTTGGTGCAGGGAATCTGAACATCACCGGCACTGTGAAAAACTTCGGTACCACAGCGATCAGCTCCTTCCTACTCAACTATTCGGTGGACAACGGTAGCGTGCAAACACAAACCATCACCGCCAACATTGCCGCCAACGGTCAATACAACTTCACCCACCCTACACCATGGAATGCAACACCCGGAGACCATAGTGTACAGGCATGGGTGGGTCTTGTAGATGGAAGCCAGGATGGATATCCGAACAATGACTCGCTGACAACCACCGTGAGTGTGGCAACGCAGAGCGTCACCCGCACTTCCGTGATGGAGGAATTCACAAGTTCCACCTGCGGACCGTGCGCTTCGCTCAATGTCACTTTCGACCCCATGCTGGCTAACTTCCAAACAAACCAAGCTGGTTCACATTTGTCCGCTGTCAAATACCAAATGAACTGGCCAGCACCAGGGAACGACCCAAGCTACAATTCCGATGGGAACACCCGGAAGTCGTATTACGGAGTAAGTGGCATTCCCTACCCGCTCATTGATGGAGCTCCGTTGAACCCCAGTGCAGCTGCGCTGAACGCAGCGATGGCAAAGCCTTCATTCGTTACCATGGATGTTTCCTACACCTTGGTGGGCACCACCATCAACGTTACTGCCAACGTAACGCCAAGGTTCAACGGCTCCGGCTATAAGCTATACCTCGTGGTCACTGAGGACTACTACCGCTACCAAGGTGCCTACACCAGCCAGAAGGATTATCACTTTGCCATGCGCAAAATACTTCCCAATGGCGGAGGTATCAGCATGAGCCCTCTCGTGGCGGACCAGGAGCAGACCTTTGACCGGAACTACACGCTTGTGGAAGGCGGTCCAGCTATCAACAACTACAATCTGTGGGGCACCGTGGATGGCATCACCATTGTCGCTTTTGTACAGAACGTGGCAACCAAGGAGATCCTTCAAGCCGCATTTGCCACTGAAGCTGTGGTGGGGATCAAGGATCTTGAGGCCAATGGTCTGCTCAAGATCTGGCCGAACCCGGCCACTGATCAGATCTATCTCCGCTACGGCCGTCCCGTTGGCACCAACGCCACCGTGGAGGTGTTCAATGCTTTGGGCGAACGCGTCCTGGCCACCAAGCGCAGCTTCTCTTCAGCTGACAATGTGGAAGTGCTGAACGTGGACGGGCTGGGACAAGGGATCTATCTCGTTCGTGTAGTTGCGGACGGAACCACCTCTACCCAGCGCATTACCATCAGCCGGTAATACGGATTCCATACCACTAAAAAGGCCGACGGACCCACGGTGGGCTGTCGGCCTTTTCTTTGGCGCGCGCTTTGAGATAAGGGCGTTGGCCACGCTCCAATGAACCTTGGCATTAACGAACAGAACAACATGAAAAAGACCTTCCTCCTTCTCGCCTTTGCACTTCCCTTCCTGCTTGTTGCCCAAACCGGCAAACTCCCTGCTGTCACTGTGCAGAACATGAACGGACAGAAAGTGAACACCAGCACATGGGAGAACAAGGGCAAGCCGATGATCATCAACTTCTGGGCTACTTGGTGTGCACCCTGCAAGCGCGAGTTGAACGCGATCAACGACCTCTATCCGGATTGGCAGAAGGAAACGGGCGTGAAGCTGATGGCCGTGAGCATTGATGATACCCGCAGCATGAACCGCGTGAAGCCTTATGTGAATGGACAAGCTTGGGACTACGAGATCTTCCTCGACCCGAACGGTGACCTAAAGCGCGCCCTGAACGTGAACAACATTCCGCACACGTTCCTTCTGGATGGTGAAGGGAACATCGTTTGGCAGCACAACAACTACGAGCCCGGCGATGAGAACGAACTGTACCGGCATGTGAAGAAGCTGGTCGGGAAGTGAGCCTGGCAGATCACGTCTTGTGATGACCGCTGAGGAGCAGACCATGCCCGGCAGTCAGGGCCCGGAGGAAGTGATGGCTCAGGTATAGTTTCCAATGTTCAAGAAGGAATGGATACTGCGGGACTGAAGAGGTGCTGTATTTTGCCCCCTGTGGTCAGGGGCTGTCACAGGATTCACCCAAGGCTATTCCAATATTGAATCTCTCGGTGCCGCTAAGCTCCATCCCTCTTATCTCCCACCCATGCGTCCAAGCCCTATCCACGGCCTTCCCTTTGCCGCCCTTGCTCTCTGCCTCTCCGGTGGCCTAATGGCTCAGGAAGGCGGTGGGCAGATCCATGGCAACTTCAGCATGGATGGTCAGTTGTACAGCGATGATGAGCAGATCGGAGCAGAGAAGCCACCCTCAGACTTCGGATTCAATTCGTGGACGAACCTGAACTACCGCAACGGCCCCTTCGAGGCAGGCCTGCGCTTTGAAAGCTACGAGCCGGCCCTGTTGGGATACCCTGCGGGCCAACCCTACAAAGGCACTGGCATCGGCTATCGCTATGCCACCTTCCGGAAGGACGGACTGGAAGTGACGGCCGGCAACTTCTACGAACAGTTCGGCCAAGGACTGGCCTTCCGCACCTATGAGGAACGCTCACTTGGCGTTGACAATGCGATGGATGGGGTGCGCTTGAAATTCAGCCCCAGCACCGGCATTTACCTCAAGGGCATCATCGGCACCCAGCGTCTGGCGTTCGATAAGGGCACCACACAAGGCGTGGGCATCGTGCGCGGGATCGATGGGGAGGTCTCGTTGGTGGAAGCCTTCCCCCTTTTCTTTCCGAAGTTGGCGGAAAAAGGGAACAACTTCACGCTCGGTGGATCCTTCGTCAGCAAGTTCCAAACGGACCAAAACCCCTTGTTGGAATTGCCGGAGAACGTGGGCACTTGGGCTGCGCGTGGGCATTACACCAATGCCAAATGGGATCTCTACAGCGAATATGCCTACAAGATCAACGACCCGAACGGAAGCAATCACAACATCTACAAGCCGGGCCAAGCCTTGATGGCCAGTGCCACCTACAGCACCCGTGGCCTGGGCATCAGTGCGGGAGCACATACTTACGACAACATGGTATACCAGAGCGACCGGAGCGCACCCACGTTGTTCGACCTCAACATCAACTACCTGCCCACGCTCGCCAAACAGCACTCCTACAACTTGCCTGCAACTCTGTATCCCTATGCCACCCAAGGGAATGGGGAAGTATCCTATCAAGGTGAGATCTTCTACAAGTTCGATCGTGGTAGTAAGCTCGGCGGGAAGTATGGCACCAAGATCACCCTCAACTGGAGCGGGGTCTGGAGTTTGGACAGCACGGCCATCCCCAATGATACCGTACACTTCAATGGGTACACCACCAAGTTCTTCGCCATGGGGGATCGCCAGTATTTCAGCGACTTCAATGTGGAGGTCCGAAAAAAGCTCAGCGCAAACTGGGAACTGGCCCTTACCTACATGAACCTGGTGTATGATATCGAGACCATACAAGGTGAAGCCGGGAAGCCCGTTGTGTATGCGAACATGTTCATCCTCGAAGGCCTGCATCGCATCAACGACAAGATTTCGCTCCGCTTTGAGGCACAGCAGCTGAGCACCAAACAGGATCAAGGGAGTTGGGCCACGGCCTTGGCCGAACTCACCTTCAGCCCCCATTGGTTCCTCGCAGCCATGGACCAATACAACTACGGCGGTGCGGTGGATGTGGAGCAGATCCATTACCCCATCGGCAGCTTTGGCTACATCCGCGGCGGATCTCGATTCTCGTTCAGTTACGGTCGCCAGCGCGCTGGTATCTTCTGCGTGGGTGGGGTATGCCGCGTAGTACCTGCTGCCACTGGACTTACCGTATCCATCACCTCCACATTTTGAACATTCGAAAAACGGAATGAAACACATGCGCAACCTCCTCATTCCCGTCCTTCTTATCGCGGCGCTTTCCGGTTGCGACATCATCGATCAGCCCAAAAGCGATATGGCCACACCCACCCCTCCGGGCGGTGGAAATGTGACCCGCAGCGTGCTGCTGGAAGATTGCACCGGTTTCCTATGCACCAACTGCCCGGGTGCAGCAACACAAGCCCAACAATTGAAAGGTATTTATGGCGACCGGCTGGTGGTGGTCGGCGTGCACATGGGCCAATATGCGGTACCCAGCGGACCGAACTATACGACGGATTTCCGCACGCCGGCAGGCACTGCATATAAGGCGGCGTTCATGATCGACTTCGCTCCTGCAGGACTGATCAATCGCAGGCCATACAACGGTGTTCTGGGACTCGGCGTAGACAGTTGGAGCAGCGCCATTGGCGCCTTGATAGACCTACCTGCCGATATGGACATGTGGCTGGAGCCGATCAGCTATAACAGTGCCGACAACACAGTGACAGGCACCGTGAAGGTGGCCATCCTACATCCGATCACAGGCCCACACAATTTGACCATCTACCTCACTGAAGACCATGTGATCGACTGGCAATTGGATGGTAGCACCAATGTGCCCAATTACGATCACCGGCACGTACTCCGCTCCGCGTTGAACAGCACTTGGGGTGAGGAGTTGATCACCTCTTCCGCCCAAGTGGGGGACACCCTGTCCAAGACGTTCAACTATCCCATGCCGAGCAACGTGCTACAACCCAACAACTGCGCACTGGTAGCCTATGTATACCCCACCAGCGGTGCGGAGCGGTACGAGGTGAAGCAGGTGACCGAGCGGAAGTTCGTACCCTGAATAACGATCGGAACGCCCCCACATACGGATCCCCAGTGGGGGCCGTTAGTGTTGGAATGCACCGCCGGGACCAACACGTTCAAGTTCTTAACGATCGCTATGGGTGTGTTGCAAAGTGTTTGATGCGGACCTATCTTCAACCCACGTTTCGGATCTCCACCCCGCTGCCAATCAGGAACCGTCATGAAGGAAAATGGAAGGAAGATGCTTGAGCTCAGCCAGCAAGTGCTTCAGAAGGTGAGCTTCGATCCCCGGTTGTTCCAGAAGGAACTCGTAAAGGCCGCCAATTGGGTAGGCGCTCGAGATCAACTACTTCTCAAAGCTTGGTGCCTCGCCACCTTCGGACACATGTACAAGGATGTGATCTTGGAGGTGTTCCAGCGTAGCATGAGGGCATGAGTCTCTGCCGCTGAGGCGCGGAGGCGCTGAGAATTGCCAGATTGGAAGCGGTGATGTGTCAACTGCAACTGTACAGTGCTACTTCATACTGTTACTGCCGACTGCATACTGCTACTGCCAACTGCGTACTCAATCCTCCTCTGCGCCTCGGCGCCTCGGCGTCCCCTATTCCCTCAAGTACCTCAGATTCCTCTTCAGCCCTTCGTACTTCGTGCGCTTCACCGGACTGCCTTGGAAGAGCTCATCGAACAGCACCTCGGTCATGCCGTGCCATTGATCGGCTGTTAAGGCCATCAGCTCCGGCTTGGGGTTGAAGTCCGGCTCTTGGTGTGGTGTGCTGAAGCGGTTCCACGGGCAGACCTGCTGGCAGATATCGCAGCCGAATGCCCAATTCTTAAAGTCGCCGGCATCGGTGGGTATGGCATCCTTCAACTCGATGGTGTAATAGCTGATGCACTTGCTGCCATCCACGCCGTGGGGCGTTATGGCATCCGTGGGGCACGCATCAATGCAGCGCCTGCAAGTGCCGCAATGATCGGTGGCAGGGGCATCCGGTGCCAGCTCCAGATCGAGAATGATCTCGCAGAGAAAGAAGTACGAGCCGGTTCCTTGGCGAATCGCAAGGGTATGCTTCCCCCGCCATCCGATGCCGGCCTTCTGTGCCCATGCCTTCTCCAGTACCGGCGCACTGTCCGTGAAGCAACGCATGGCCACATCGCCATACTGCTCCGCGATGAAAAGCATCAAGGGCTTCAGTCGCTGCTTCACCACTTTGTGATAATCGCGCCCGTAAGCATATGTGCTCAGCTTCGGCGCATCGGGCTCCTGTTGCTTGGGTTCCGAGAAATAATTGTAGGCCAAGCTGATCACGCTCTTCGCACCGGGCACGATCAGCCGGGGATCCAGCCGCATCTCGAAATGATTGCCCATGTAGTCCATTCGGCCGTTCTTTCCCGCACGTAACCACTGTTCCAACCGGGGTGCCTCCTCCTCCAGAAAGGTCGCCTGCGCCATGCCACAAGCCAAGAAGCCAAGTTCCATGGCCTTGGCTTTGATACGCTCGGAACGGTCTTTCAGATCGGTCATCACAGCTGTTCTGACAGTAGCACGGAACTACGGTGCGGATGCCGGTCACTCAAAAAGGCTTCCCGGCTTGGCGGTGGGCACTTTGCCGAGATGCTTATAGGCACGCTCCGTGGCCTGTCGGCCGCGCGGCGTACGCATGATGTAGCCTTCCATGATGAGAAAGGGTTCATACACTTCTTCGATCGTTCCGCTCTCCTCGCCCACAGCGGTAGCCACGGTGTTCAACCCAACAGGGCCACCAGCGAACTTATCGATGATGCAAAGCAGGATCCTGTTGTCCATTTCATCCAAACCGTGCGCATCCACATTCAGGGCCTTCAGCGCATGCTTCGCGATGGCCATATCAATGGAACCGTCCCCTTGGATCTGTGCAAAATCCCGCACGCGGCGCAGCAATGCATTGGCGATACGTGGGGTGCCACGGCTCCTCCTTGCTATTTCGTGCGCAGCTTGCTCCACAATGGGCACTTTCAGCAGCCCTGCGGAGCGCTTCAGGATGCCTGTAAGCGTTTCCGCATCGTAGTAGTCCAAGCGGCTGTTGATGCCGAAGCGCGCACGCAAAGGGGCCGTTAGCAGGCCGCTGCGTGTAGTGGCGCCCACCAAGGTGAACGGGTTCAGGTTGATCTGTACGGTGCGTGCGTTGGGCCCCGCATCGATCACCAGGTCAATGCGATAGTCCTCCATCGCACTGTAGAGGTATTCCTCCACGATCGGGCTCAGGCGATGGATCTCGTCGATGAAGAGCAGGTCGTTGGGCTCCAGGTTCGTGAGCAAGCCTGCGAGGTCCGCAGGCTTGTCCAATACCGGACCACTGGTAACACGCATGTTCACGCCCATTTCGTGGGCCACAATGCCGGCCAAGGTGGTCTTGCCCAAGCCGGGGGGGCCGTGGAGAAGAACGTGATCCAGAGCTTCGCCCCGTTGCTTTGCCGCTTGAACGAACACCTTCAGGTTGTCCGTAACAGCGCGCTGGCCGGCGAATTCTTCAAAGCGCCTTGGCCGCAGCACTTGCTCCATCTCCTTATCGGAGGCGGAGCGCTGCTCATTACGTACATCAAACTGGTCGGGCATGGAACGCCAAAGTTAACCGGGATGCCCGGGCTTCACGTCCGCCCATAGGTCGCCGAAGAACACCTTCAATCCAAAGAGATAGATCGGTGCTGAGAGCGTTTCATCCAGCTTGGCATTGGTGAGTACCAACCGGAAGCCCCAGCCCGCGCTGAGACCGAAATAGCGTAGAAAACGGTACTGTACCGTCATCGAAGGTTCGTACAGCAATAGGAAGGCGCGTTTGAACGGTTGCTTTTGGCCATCTGCATCCTTGTAGATCAGCGACCCGCTTCCCAAGCCGAATTGCACCGGTATCCGCACTTCCCAAGGCCCGCGCTGGTAGAAAGCATATTCCACATAAGGTGTCACATACCCCAAGCGGAGTCGGACCGGAGTGGCGGCAATCCCATTGACCGTGCGCAGCTGTTCCACGGGACTGGAAAGGAACGTATAGCCCACGCCGTACTGGAAGCGTCCTGCATGCTCCAAGCCGATCTTCACACCCATCAGGCGCACGTTGCTGTTGCTGATGAACGACCCCCTCGAGTCCAGTTTGGCAATGAACTTGGGCCGCTCTCGGCTGAACAACGCCAAGCTGTCAAGCAATTGAGCTTGGGCGGCTGGAACAACAGCGCAGCAACTCCCTATCAGGGCTGTCCGGAACAGGAAAGTCCGCACGAATCGTGCGGACTTTCCCAATGACCCGGAAGTTCCAAGGTCCATCCGTGCAAGATCAATGGTCCTCCTCCCCTTCCTCCAATGGAACGGTCTGTGGGACATAATCCTCCAGTTTGCCGGGCTTGCTGTAATCATAGGGCCAACGGTAAACTGTTGGGAGCGGTCCGGGCCAGTTGCCGTGGATATGCTCGACCGGTGAGGTCCATTCCAGCGTATTGCTATGCCATGGGTTCTGTGGTGCCTTCTGCCCACGCCAGATGCTGTGGAAAAAGTTGTAGGTGAAAACGATCTGGATCGCACCGCCCATGATGGCGAAAATGGTGATCATCACGTTGAGGTCCACGAAGTGCCCTTGGAACATGGGGAATTCCGTGTAATCGTAGTAGCGTCGCGGTCCACCGGCGAGGCCCACATAGTGCATGGGAATGAATACCCCGTATGCAGCTACCAAGGTGACCCAGAAGTGGATGTAGCCCAGCTTCGTGTTCATCATCCGGCCATACATGCGCGGGAACCAATGGTACACTCCGGCCATCATGGCGAAGATGGCACTCACACCCATCACCATGTGGAAGTGGGCTATTACGAAGTAGGTGTCGTGTACCTGGATGTCCAAGGCGCTGTTTGCCACGATGATACCGGTGAGGCCACCGGCGATGAAAGTGGATACCATGCCGATGCTGAAGAGCATGGCGGGCGAGAAAATGATGTTACCGCGCCACAGGGTAGTGATGTAGTTGAACACCTTCACCGCACTTGGAATAGCGATCAGCAATGTGGTGAACACGAATACCGATCCAATGAACGGGTTCATGCCGGTAACGAACATGTGGTGACCCCATACCAAGAAGCTCAGGAATGAGATCGCCATCAGGGATCCGATCATGGCTCGGTAGCCGAAGATGGGCTTGCGGCTCATGGTGGAGATCACCTCAGAGCTGATACCAAAAGCGGGAAGGATCACAATGTAAACTTCGGGGTGACCAAGGAACCAGAACAAGTGCTGATAGAGGATCGGGCTTCCTCCCATGTTGTCCAAGGCCTCACCGGCGATGTGGATCTCGCTTAGGTAGAAGCTGGTGCCCAGGAGGCGGTCCATGATCAGCAAGAGCACTGCACTCACCAGTACGGGGAAGGCGAGTACACCCACGATGGCCGTCAGTAGAAGAGCCCAGATGGTCAAAGGGAGGCGCGTCATCCGCATGCCCTTGGTGCGCAGGTTGAGGACCGTAACGATGTAGTTCAAGCTGCCCATGAGCGAGCCAGCAATGAAAAGGACCATACTGAAGAGCCAGAGCGTCATTCCGGTACCGGAGCCCGGTATGGCCTCCGGTAGTGCGCTCAGTGGTGGGTATACCGTCCAGCCACCGGCTGCGGGTCCGCTTTCCACGAAGAGCGAGGACAGCATCATGATGGATGCGGCCAAGAAGAACCAGAAGGAGAGCATGTTGATGAAACCGCTCGCCATATCCCTGGCACCTATCTGGAATGGGATCAACAGGTTACTGAACGTACCGGACAATCCCCCGGTAAGCACGAAGAACACCATCAACGTGCCGTGGATGGTTACCAACGCAAGGTACATGGAGGAACTGAGCACGCCACCGGGGGCCCACTTATCGCCCAAGAAGAAGTGCGTGAAGGCGAAACTCTCGCCTGGGAACGCGATCTGCAAGCGGAAGATCATGGACATGATCATCGCGATCCAAGCCATTACGATGGCCGTGATCAAGAACTGCTTGCTGATCATCTTGTGATCATGCGAGAAGATGTACTTCGAAATGAAGCTCTCCTTATGCTGATGATGGTCCGCGTGGGCGTGGCCGCTATCGGCCGCCGGCGGATGGACTACGGCGCTCATGGTCTCAGTTCGATTGTTTGTTCGTTCCGGCGGCGGCCGCGGCTTCACCGGCGATCTCCGTCTTCACAGTATCTGAAGTGGCAGCAGCCTCTTGCGTGGCATCTGCAGTGGTTGACCCCGGCTTTTCAAATACCGGTAGCATGATGTTCCACACCTTGAAGGCCCCTGCACTTTCCACGGTCAAAGGAGCCTGCATGTTGTAGTGCGAGATACCACACACCTTGTTGCACATCAGAATGTATTCGAAATCCGGGTTGCCGGTTATCGTCCGCATGCTGTCCGTGGTGATAATGTTGTTCAGGTGCATCCGAGTGGCCATGCCGGGCACAGCATTCATCTGAGCTCGCATGTGCGGTAGGTAGGCACTGTGGATCACGTCCTGGCTTCGGATGACAAGTTCCACATCCGTGTTCACGGGCAGATGGAATTCCTTGGTCACCTTATCGTCGGCACCATGCAGGTAGGTGCTGTTGTCACCATTGGTCGCAATATCCTGCTCCATCAAGGTACGCAAGCCCATGACCCGTTCGATCATGCGGTTGAGGTGGGCGATCTCCTCATCCTTCTCCTTCGCAATGTTCTTAGGAAGTATTTCCGCATTCTCTGCGCGCGCCACCTTGGCAGCATCCACTTCCTTCTGCAATTCGTCCAAGCGAGCGGCAATGGTCTTCCGGGTTACGATACCCAGCGGGTTATCCCCTGTGATCAAACGGTAGTCGATGGCACCCAACTTGCCATCCTTACCGGGGTAACGGAAGGTCCAGTCGAATTGCTTTGAGTATACCTCCACTTCCATGGTGCCCGGCACCGGTGGAGCGGTGATCTTGTTCCATATGGCGAGTCCGTAGATGATGACACCTACCAAGACCACGGAGGGGATCACTGTCCACAACAACTCCAATTTATTGTTGTGCGGGTACCAGAATGCCTTGCGGCCTGCACGGTGGTAGTACTTCCCTGCGAAGTAGAACAGCGCGATGTTGGTGCCGAAGAAGACTATGCCCAACATCCACCAGTTGAACGTGAACATCCCATCGATCCACACCCCTTGCGTGCTGGCTGCCGGCGGCAGGAACACATCATGGTACTCCAACGGCAACCAGATGAACCAAAGGAGGTAAATGGTACCGAACGCCCACATCATGCGGCCGGAGATCCGGTTATCCCGCTCGGAGATCTCCTCCTCCCGCAGTCCCCGCAATTCACTGGTCAGCTCAGCTACCCGGCTCAGGCGGAGTACCACCATGAAGCCAAGTACGAGGACCACAAGTATCAATAACGTCGTCATGCTATTCGATTATGCTCGGTTATGCCTCGGATCAGATCTGGTGATGAATGCTTTCCTCCAAGAATGGATGTGCCACCACCGTGAGGGGCGCCTTGGCCAATGCGGCGAGAACTGTACGGATGAAGACACCCAGAAAGGCCACGAAGAATCCAACTTCCAGGATACCGATCCGGATGAAGTGCGGCCCCAGTGCTCCGGGCATGATCATTTGTACCGTATCCAGCCAGTGACCCACGAAGATGATCACTCCAACACCAATCAGGTAACGCGGTGTTCGTTTGGAATCGCGGCTCATCAAAAGGACCAATGGCAGAAAGAGATTGATGAAGAACATCCCCCATACCAACCAAGGATGCTGGTTGTTCCGAGTGAAGAAATAAGTGCTCTCCTCCGGAATGTTGGAATACCATGTCAACAGATACTGTTCGAAGTAAAGGTAGCCCCACAGAACACTGACGGCGAACATCCACTTGCCCATGTCCTGGATGTGGCTTCCATTCACCTGCGGCAGGTAGCCTTTCCCTTTGAGGTAAAGCACCAAGATCATCGAGGTGATCATACCGCCGGCCCACATGCCACCGAATACATACCAGCCAAAGAGGGCACTCTTCCAGTGCACATCAATGCTCATGATCCAATCCCAAGCGAGCACGGAGCTGAAGAAGGCGAAGAGCAGTATGAAGATCACGCTGCGGTGGTAGTTCTTCCAATGCGAGCGCATGAGCGTCTCACCGGATTCACTGTCCATTCGCAAGCTGTGTGTGCGGAACCAACGAACAAAGTACACGAAGGTGCCCATGATCAAGATGGTACGCACCCAGAAGAACGGCTTGTTCAGGTAGGTGGATAGTAGATCAATGTGGGCATCGTAGTGCAGTGGGTCATTCGTATCCAAGGTCCGGCCATCCATCCACGGGAAGATGTGGTGCAGGCCGATCGAACCCGCCACCAGCACCAAGAGGATCGGTAACGCCCCCCATGGCAAATAGGTGGTAATGGATTCGTACACGCGCTTCACCAGGACGGTCCAGCCCGTTTCAGTAATGTGGTTGAGCGCGTAGAAGAAGAACGTACCCAAGGCAATGAAGAAGAAAAATAGCGCATTCGAATAGAATGCTGCCCAGGTGTACTGCTTATGGTCGGTATGGTCACCCATCACGCCGATGGCTGCCATCACCAAGCCAATGATGATCAGCGCCAAGGGGATCGTACGGGCCCGTTTGCTAATGGTGAAATTCATCGCTGCTTGTTTGATCACTTGGCTCCCGTGGATGCCGTCGTTGTACTATCCTTGGCCGTGGCAGCGCCGGGCATTTTGCCGTCGTGCTGCAGGTATTTCACGTATTGGATCACGAGCCAACGTTCTTTCTGGTTGATCTGGCTGGCATGGCTGCCCATGGCGATGTTCCTTCCGTAGGTAATGGAATGGAACATCTTTCCCTCCGGGAGGTCCTTGAGTTGCGGGCCATCATAGGCTGGAGGCGGAGGGTAATTCCCCTTTTTCACCACCGAACCATCTCCTTTTCCTGCGGGACCATGGCACTCTATGCAGAACTTCTCATAGATGAACTTGCCTTGCTCCACGGTCGCCACGGTCATGGCGATGGGGCTGTGCAGTTCGCGTCCGGCGCGCTCATAGCCATCTTCCGTGTGAGGATAGGGATATGGGAAGTTGTAGGCGGCATCGGCCTCCTCGCCCGCGAAAGGGATAGTGCCATCCACCGGGAGCCGTGCGCTCTGGGTACCCCGTTGCGCCTTGGCGGTGCTATCACCAAAATAGTACGGGTCTTGCCCATAGTCCACATAGGCCTCGATGGCCGGGCTGCGGTACATGTCCGGCATATATTCCAAGCCAGGACTATCCGCGTCGCTGCTGCAACCCATTACCAAGGCCATACCACCAAGTGCGGTGACCAAGGTGATCGGGTTGATGTTTTTGCTCTTCATGCTCAGCATTGGCGTTCATTGATCTCGAACACGGGTGTCTCGCGCAACATGCCGGTAATAGCCTCCGGTGCATGTTGATGATTATCCTCCGTGCGCAATTCGATGATGAACTTATCATTGGTGCTGCGGGGATCCGGATTGCGTGCAGGCATTCCGGGCAGCGTCTTATTACGGATCAAGTAGGTGATGGCCATCCCGTGTGCGGCACACAAAACCGTGAATTCGAACAAGATCGGGACAAAGCTCGTGACGTTCTGGTAAAAGAACTGGTTGGGCTTGCCACCGATGTTCATCGGCCAATCGTAAATGGACATGTAGTAAGTGCCCAGCACGGCCAGTGAAAAGCCGAATACACCGAACATGAACGATACAATGCCCAAGCGAGTGCGCTTCAACCCTAGAATAGGATCGATACCGTGAACAGGGAACGGACTGAACACGTCACGCACCTTCACTCCCGCGGTGATCAACTTACGTGCAGCTGACTTCAAGACCTCGGGGTCCTCGTAAACTGCATAGATGACTTTGTTGGCCATGTCGCTCAATGCTGAGATTTGGGTAACACCTCTCCCTTGTAGCTCTCGCCGCTGGTCTTCAGGATGCTTTTCAGCTCATTGAGAGCCAGCACAGGGAAGTATCGGGCGAAGAGCAGGTAGAAGGTAAAGAAGATACCGATCGTGCCCAAGAAGGTACCCACATCCACCCAGGAGGGGTAGAACATGGTCCAACCCGAAGGCATGTAATCGCGGTGGAGACAGAGCACAATGATATCGAAGCGTTCGAACCACATACCCACGTTAATGACGATCGAAATGGCCCAGGCCCAGAAGAAGCTGGTGCGGATACGACGGAACCATAGCAGTGCGGGGATCGCGATGTTGCACAGGATCAATGCCCAGAATGCCCACCAGTACTGGCCAGTGGCAGCACCTACCGACATGTAGGTGTAATACTCGTATTCAACACCGCTGTACCAGCCCATGAAGAACTCCGTAGCGTAGGCCACCGCGACGATGCCGCCTGTGACCATGATCACGATGTTCATGTACTCCACGTGCTTGCGCGTCACATAGGCCTCCAGGTTCATCGCCTTGCGCATGATCAGCAACAATGTCTGCACCATGGCAAAGCCGGAGAAGATGGCACCTGCAACGAAGTAAGGTGGGTAGATCGTACTGTGCCACCCAGGTACCAAGGATGTGGCGAAGTCCATGGATACGATCGAGTGTACAGAGAACACGAGCGGAGTGGCCAAGCCAGCCAATACCAAGCTTACTTCCTCGAAGCGTTGCCATGCCTTCGCATTACCTGTCCAGCCGAAGGACAGGACCGAGTAGAAGCGCTTTTGCCAAGCCTTGCTCACGTGATCGCGAAGAGTGGCGAAGTCGGGGATCAAACCGATGTACCAATACACCACCGATACAGAGAAGTAGGTGGAAATGGCGAACACGTCCCAAAGAAGAGCCGAGTTGAAGTTCACCCAAAGGGAACCGAACTGGTTCGGCAAGGGGAATACGAAGTAGGCGAGCCAAATACGACCCATGTGGATCATGGGGAACACCGCAGCCATCATCACAGCGAAAATGGTCATGGCCTCAGCCGAACGGTTCACGGCCATCCGCCATTTCTGACGGAACAACAGGAGCACCGCGCTGATGAGCGTCCCGGCGTGGCCGATACCTACCCACCAAACGAAGTTGGTGATATCCCATGCCCAGTTGATGGTCTTATTCAGGCCCCATGTGCCGATCCCCTTGCTGATCAGGTAGGCGATACATCCCAGACCGTACAAAGCGATCACCGAGGCAATGGCGAGCAGAACGTACCAGGTCCGCGATGCCTTGTTCTCGATCGGCGCAACCACATCGGCCGTAATGTCTCCATACGTCCGGTGGCCCAGGATGAGGGGAGGTCTAATAGCTGCTTCTTGATGCATGTTACCGGTCTCTCTTAGGCTTGGTA
>JBEBYG010000035.1:0-21246 GCA_040391235.1 Cryomorpha ignava | reverse complement strand
CACGGAGGCACGGAGAAATGCAGCTATAGGCCGACCGGTATCGGGTATCGGGTATTGAGTACCGGGTACAATGCCGTGCGCGGCGGCCGCTACTCGGTACCCGGTACTCAGTACCCTGTACCCAGCATTCAACTCCTGTCCATGCCCTCCGTGCCTCTGTGGTGAACTACCCTTTCTTCTCCAATTCACTAACCCGCTCCACGAGCTTATCCAAGTTCCGGAAATGGATGTAGTTCTTGCGGTACTTGCTCGCCTCCCAGGCCGGTGAACCCATGTAGCTCTCGCCTGCCTTGGTGTTCTTGCTGATGCCGCTCTGTGCCGCGATGATGGTGCCGTCCGCGATCTTCAGGTGACCGATGATGCCCACCTGCCCGCTGAACATGCAGTTCTTCCCGATCTTGGTGCTGCCCGCCACTACGCCACCCGCCGCGTAGTAGGTGTTTTCGCCCACCTCCACGTTGTGCGCGATGTGGATCAGGTTGTCGAATTTGACGCCTTTGCGCAAGATGGTGCTACCCAGTGTGGCGCGGTCGATCGCGCAGTTGGCACCGATCTCCACTTCGTCCTCGATCACTACGTTGCCGATCTGTGGGATCTTCTGGCCTGTGCCGGGTCCTATGGCGAACCGGAAGCCATCACTACCGATCACGGTGCCGCTGTGGATGATACAGTGGTTGCCCACCACACAGTCCGAATAGATCTTGACACCAGCATAAATGGTGGTGTTGTCGCCAATGGAAACGTTGTCGCCGATATAGGCCTGTGGATAGATCTTCACGTTGTTTCCAATGCGCACATTCTCGCCGATGAAAGCCAATGGCCCGATGTAACAATCCGTGCCGTGCGAAGCACCTTCGGAGATCACCGCCTGCGGAGAAATCCCCTTCTTGTTCTTCTTGATCTGGTCGTACATCTCCAGCACCTTCGCAAAGGCACCTTGCGCATCGGCTACCCGCACAAGCGTGGTCTTCACCGGTGCCGTCAGCGGGAAATCCTTACCGATGATCACCACTGAAGCCGTGGTTTCGTAGACGTACTGCGTGTAGGCCGGGTTGGCGAGAAAGGACAATGATCCCGCGCCGCCCTCATCGATCTTCGATAAGCGGGTAACGCTGGCTTGCAGGTCTCCCTCAACAGTTCCTTGAAGGAGTTCGGCGATCTGGGCGGCGGTGAATTGCATCGGCCCAAGGTAAATATCCCAAGGGCGTTCTGTTTATTTCACTCCTGCCAGCTTCTCCTTCAGCATGTTGATCACCCCGATCTCCGTGGCGTCCACACCCTTTTTCTCCGCGAGATACCAGCTCACCCAATCACCCAAGTGAACGAGGTACAACTGACGTTCAAGCCTGTCATCGCCCTTGCTCCACACCTCGAAGATGTGCGGTGTGTATTTGGCGAAGACCTCTTTGTTGATCTCCATCCGCATTTGGCTGCGCTCCTGATCGTCACTGTGGCGGAAGATGGTGATGGCCATGTTCTTGTCGCCACCAGCCCAACCCACCAGCTCGTTGTGGTTCATCTCCGGAATGGCATGGTGCCAGCAAAGCTCTTTGCTGTTCTCGTTGAGCTGCTGCCGGAAGCGTATGCTCACGGCCTCCGTAGCGGCTTCACTGTAAATGATGGCACGCTTGCCATGGAGCTTTTCCGCCAACTCCTTGGCTTCCGCCTTGATCGCCTCTTGGCCGGACTTCAGCTTAGCGGCGGCGCGGCCGATGGATGTCTCAAAGTCGCTCTTGATGATGCCGAAGTGCTTCAAGATGAAGAATTGCTGCGTGAGCGAATAGGCCAGCATGGTGCGCGGCGGATTCCCTCCGGGGATCACAATATGATCCAAGCCCTTTGCTTTTGCGGTCTCCAGCATGGTGCCACCACTGGTGATGCATACCACGCGAGCTCCCTTGTCCAGGGCCTGGTTCATGGCGGCCAAGGTCTCCTCGGTGTTGCCGCTGTAGCTACATGCGATCACCAAACTACCCTTGCCCACATAGGCTGGTAAGTAGTAGTTGCTATACACCTCGATAGGGCAGGTAGCCTCGGCCGCTAAAGCCTGCGCCGCAATACGACCACCGATCCCGCTTCCACCCAGGCCCGTGACCACCACATTGGTATAGCCCGCATCGGGAGCACTGAGCTTAGCGTTGCGGCCGATGGCCAAGGCTTCGGTCAAATGATCAGGGAAATGGCGAATGAGGTCGAACATAGTAGGGTGTAAGTAGGTCAATGGTGCGAATCTACACAAGGCTTACCGCCATGACCCAACAGGCCTAACGGGGCAATGTGCACTTGGAATGGAACGGCTGGCAGTTGCCATGGACCGGTCAACAGGGGGCCTCATACGTATTTCCGGGGCAGCCTGGTTACCTGGGCTGATCATCCAAGCCACACTCGGAAGGAACCACGTCCTTCAGCTCCTTCATCTTCAGGAAGGTGTTGTTCACCTGCTGCGTGATGCTGGTGCCTGCATCCAACTGGCTCACCTTTTCGAACCAGCACTTGGACTTAGCACGGTCCATATTCGCGGCGTTGTATAGGTAGTACAGGCCCATGTAGTTGTATGCCTCCTCCAGATCGGCCTTGTGTGTAGGCTGTTCAACAGGCTTCATTTTCAGGATCACCTCCTCGTAATAGGGCTTTGCAGACCAGGTCTTTACATCGGCTGTATCCATGCCGGCTTGCGAGCGCGCGCGGTACAGGTATCCTTGGTAGATGTTGGGTTGTTTGGTAATGTACTCAGCCCACGCGCTATCAGCGGTCTGGTAGAGTTTAGCCCGGTTGGCCATGGCTCCCAAGTAGTACCAGTCGTTCACCTCCGGGCGGGGGCTATTCACCTTTTGTCGCATGGCGGACACAGCCTTTCCGTACTCCTTGGCATCTGTAAAGGCCTTGGCAGCCTCCAAGTAGAGATAGTCCTTGGCGGGGTCCATATTGGCAGCCTTCAGGTACATTTCCGCAGCCTTTGAATCGTAGGAGATCACAGCGGCACTGTCGGTGCTTCGGATCAAGCTGGTATCCTTGGCCAAACCTTGGTAGATCTTACCTGCGTACTCATAGTCCACGCTGATCACCTTCTCATCCGGCTGTTCAGCGAAGTACAGTTGCATGGCGGTATTCGCAGCTGCATATTCACCTTTCTCGGTCAGGTCAAATGCCTTCAGACGCTTGAGCACCATGCTTTGCACACCTTCATTCTCCAACGCCTGGATCTCCTGCAGGCTCTCATCATACTTGGTGACGAGAAAGAGGAATTGGGCATTCCGCACTCTCGCGCTGATACTGCCCGTGTTCAGGTCCAAGTATTTCTCCATGTCCGCCGTGGCCTTGTCGAAGTCCCGTGCCTTGAAGTATGCTTCAGCACGACCACGGTAGGCGGGTGCAAAACCGGGATCCAACTTGATGGCGTTGGTGTACTCGTCAATGGAACTGGGGAAGTTGTTGGCCCTATAATACATAAAGGCCTTGCGAGCCACTGGTTTGGCGTTCAGCGGCTCCAACTCCATGGCCTTCTTATAGTTCTCCAGCGGAGCTGAACCATCGCGCGGGTTGCGCTCGAACAGCGCATCCCCTTTTACGATATAGGCCTCGGGGTCCTTGGGGTAGAGGTCGATGGCTTTTTGGAGCAGGGCGAGCGCAGCATCATAATTCGGGTTGTTTCCCGCAAGTAGACCTTCCGCTTCCTCGCGGTATGTGGCTGCGATCTGCTCCTTGGTGTATTTGTTCGACTTCAACACGGCCAATTCGGTGGCCTTATCGAATTGGACCTGCGCTTCGCTGGGCTTTCCTTGCTCGTGAAGCACTTTGCCCAGCCCGGCATAGTTCAGCGGGAAATTCGGATTCACCTCCACGCCCCTGCCATAGGCCGCCGCAGCACTATCCGTGCGGTCGTTGGCGAAGAAGTTCTCACCCATGTAGAACCAGGTCTCCCCATTATTCGGTTGGGCCTGAACGATCTGCTTGAAGGCCGAAGAGGCCTTCTCGAACTGCTCCTTATCGGTCAGTTTAATGGCTTCTTGCAACTGGGCGCTGGCACCAATGGTGAGGCAGGCAAGGCCGATAGTGAGGAATTTCTTCATCAGGAAGTTTGACTAATTCGGGACGATCGTAATGTTGCGGGGTGGAACGATGATGGGAGCCACGCCCAGCTTAAGAATGATGCGTTGTCCTTTATGATTGGAGACAAAGGAAACAAAACCAGTGCCAAGACCACTCTTGCCCTCGGTGAGGATCATGTTCACGGTACGTTGGAGCGGGTAGGATCCATCTGCCAGCGTGCTTTGTGAGGGGAGCACGGCAAGGCCACCGGGCGAACGTGCGATGGGTACGATGCGCACTTGTGCGCGCAGAGCGCGCATCTCGGGGTTGTCCAGATCGCTGATCCACTCAAAAGGAATGAGCCCCAATGCTCGTGGGTTGCGCGCTACTTGGGCCACCACGGCAGGTACATCGGCCAAGGCTTGTCCGCGCAGGTTCTGAATGTTCAAACTGTCACTCAGCAAACGGGCAACCCCACTCCCCGTGCCCGCGAAGAGAGGTTGCAAGCTGTCCAGCGCCATAGCCCCTCCTTTTCCGTCTCCTGAGCTCCGGCTCAATATGCTGGTGAGCTGCTCCAGATCCAATGCCTCGAGCGTGCTGCCTTGGTCCACGATCACCGCAATGCCACCCTTGTAGATGGGTATGATCGGCGTGCTGATCTTACGTTCGTGGTAATAGGCCGCCTGGTCCCCACCGGGGTCCACCGTGGTGATCACACAGCGCACGCTATCGTTAAGCATGGCCTTCAAAAGGTCGGCCTCGCTCAAATACCTCACGGTCACGTGCGCCTTGCTGTAGAAAGCACTGAAAACCTCCAGCTCTTTGGCGACCACCGGGCGGCAGTCCTCATCGGCCAGTACCAGGATCTTGCCGGCGGTCGGTGTGTCATCGGTGTACGGGTCCGGGCTACCGGACCGGCACCCCGCAACGAGCAGGATCAGCAACCCGCATATGGCACCCGCACGTGTGTTCACTGCTCCTCTTCGCTTTGGACCTGTTTCGTGCGCCACATGATGCCGCGAATGATCCCGTACACCACCAGGATAAGACCCAGCGGGATGCGGAACTTAGAGATCTGTGGAAACAAGTTGGTGAAGAGGATCATTGCTCCAGCCAATACATAGAACAGGCTCATCACCAAGGAGAAGTACTTCATGCGGCAAAGCTATCGCGTCTCGAATCGGATCGGCAAAGTAAGGCGACACTTCACATCATTACCGTTCATTCGTGCTGGTTTCCAGCGGGGCATGCGCCTGATGGTACGCTCTGCGGCATCCTTTAGCGCATTCTGCTTGCCTACCACCGCTCTCACCTCCTCCACGGAGCCATCCAAGCCGATGACGAATTGAACGTAAACCACATCCTTGCCAAGGGCAGCATCCGGGAATTCGAGGTTCCGTTTCACCCATCTCTGCATGGCATCCTCACCTCCGGGGAATTGCGGTAACTCCTGCACCTGAAAGCCATCAAAGATCACTTTGCCGGTTCCTCCAAAGGATCCGGCAGTACCTGACCCTCCCGCACCATCGGGATCGACGGCACCAGGGTCCGTTCCCGTTCCGATCCCAGCTAAGGGGGCTACGGTCACGAGGGACGTCGTATCACGAGGAGGCAATGGATCCACCACACTATCCGTGATATCGACCAAGCGCTGCTCATCCGGATCCTTTTTCACCAGCGGTAAAGCGGCTGCGGGTTTCACCGGGCCGGGCTTTGGTGCTGCATCAGGAACTTCGAACACCCGATCCAAGACCTTGGTCACTATGACCTTTTCCCTTGGGATCGGAATAGCGGCGGGTGAGAAATGGGCAATGGTCTTGGGGACCGCAACCGCCAAGCTCAACACGCCAAGGGTGGCCAAGAACGCCACGCCCATCCGGCGGTCGTAATCGGTGCGCAAGCGGTATGCTCCATAGGCCTGGTTGCGGCTTTGGAACACCAAGGAATTGCGCTCGGCTTGGGTTTCATCGCTCCATGAGCGGGTCCGGCCCAAGGCCAAGCAAAGAAGGGTGAAGAGGACCAATGCAACTGCGATCATCATTGTGTTGGAGGTGTTTAGGGTGGATCAACTTCCTATCCCCTGTACAACCGAAGCACGACCGCGTTCATTGCACCGGTGGTGGGTTCACCACCACCGGTGCTCGTTCACATCAGTTACTATAGGCGAATGCACTCAATAGCGCGTCACCAAGGCCAGTCCGTTGAAGCGGTCCAGATCATCGCCGCTCACGAAAACCGCATCACCACCGAACGCCTTGTTCTTCTCGATCATCTCATCGATGATGTCGTCCACGGCGCCTTTCTTTTCCCTGTCGGAATTCGGCAGTAGTTCGATAATTCCGTTGTTGAGCAGGGCAGGTTGGAATAGCCCCTGCTTAACGAAAATGGTTCCTCCTTTCCCTTCTTCAAGGGCGCGCCAAATGTCGTTGTGATCAGTCACTAAGCGTCCTGCGGAAACAGCATTTTCCAGGATGTTCGTCCGGCTATCGTACTGCGCCTTTACTAATGGCTGGTAGGCCTTCCACGCCTCCTCCACCAAGTGGTGCAGGGTGAGGTCATCATGCGAAGGATTGAAGTTCGCCTTAAGGAATTCCTTTTTGTCGGCGATCCGGTTGTAATGGTCCACATTGCGGCTTTCCGTGGCCAGGACCACCGGGAGGGGATGTTCGTTGATCACCTTCACCAGCGCCTTGTCCACCCGGTTAAGGAACTCTTCGATCAAGCCATCGAACTTCCGGTCCATCACTTGCTTGGCCGCGTCGGTATAGGCCACGCTGTTCTTCATTGGGAACTCTCCCCTGATCTCTTCTTCCACTCTGCCCCTGGAGGCACGGATCAAGCGGGCCTGATGCCTATTGAGCCATAACACGTAGTACTCCGTTTCCTGGTGCAACGCTCTGAAAAGATCGCGAGTGGCGAAGGTGTCATCCACCGTAATACGGTCGACCACCGATACCGGCAGCTTCACGTACTCGGCAAAATCCGTGTTGGCGAAGAGGACCAGACTTTCCTTGTTATGCTCGTGATCAATTTCATCTGCCATGGCATTCAGCTTGGCTACGATCGCCTTTGCCATCTTGGGCTCATGGTCCTTCATAAGGCGGGCCTCCGTGTTCTTCAGAAGGTCCTTCAACAGGATCGGGTCCTTCAGGTTATCAGGTCGGGTCCGATGCGTGTTCATCGTTATGGTGACACAGCCTTCGGCACGCACCTCTTGAGCTTTCCGCAATACTTCCTTCGTGTTGTGCATCATGTCGTGTTCAAGTGAATGGAATGAACGACTTATCCCGTTCATTGGTTCGTTGGTGAAAATAGCACATCGGTCTCGCAGGGCGGGTGACGGATATCAACAAATGAAAAGCCCGCGGCATCGTTCGTGCCGCGGGCTTTTCCTCAAGGGAACGCTTCGATCCTTCTACTTTAGTTTAAAGTCCACGGGAATGGTAAAGCGGACCTTCACGGCCTTGCCGTTCATCTTGCCAGGGGTCCACTTGGGCATGGAGCGAACCGCACGCAGCGCCTCCTTGTCCAAACCGGGACTAACACCTCGGCGAACCTTCACGTCCTCCACGCTGCCGTCGCGCTCCACCACGAATTCCACATAGACCTTGCCCTGTATCCCGGCATCGAACTCCATGTCCGGGTATTTGGTCGTCTTCTGGAGGTAGGCGTACATCTGGGCCATCCCGCCTTGGAACTCAGGCTGCTCTTGCACCGCTGCTAGATCGTAGGTCTCCTCATCCACGGGAGGCGGAGGGGGCGGTGGGGCATCGATCTTCTTCCCTTCCTGCGTGGTGGTACTGGCGGTGGTCTCCTTCAGGTCCTCTTGGGTGGGCGGTGGTGCTTCCACAGGCTCGTCACTGGCCTCTACAGCCACGAACTGCACGGTCTCGATCTGCGGTTGTTCCGGGATCGTGATCTCAGGAGGGGGAGGTGGTTCTTCCTTCTCGTCCTCTTGAAAATTATCCAGGTTCACCTCCACGATCTTCACCTTTTCGGGCTCGGGCACCTTATCTCCCATCTTCGAAGCAACGAAGGGAGTGCCCACCAAAATGCCGAAGAACAGAATACCGGCCAGCATGGCCAGACCCAATCGCTTGTTATAGGCCGTGCGCAGGTCATAGGCACCATAATCCCTGTTCCGCTTCTCGAAGACCAACTCGTTGCGGGTGACCTGCAAAAGGTTCATCCACGTGGTATCGAACGTGAGCAACACACTCAAGCCGACCAGCACTGCAACGATTATCACGAAGGTCATGCGCTCAGAATTTGAGTTTCTCGGCGTTCAACAGATCGAGCTCTTCGGGCTTGATGGTGTCCTGCACAGCGAACTTGCCTACACCGCTGATATCCATGTCGTCCACCATATCGATCATGTTGCGGTACTTCGCATCCTTGTCCGGCTTAATGATGACAAAGAGTGCTTCCTCCCGCTTCTGCACATTGTTCCGCAGGGTGTCGTAAGCGATCTGATCGATCTCGTTCGCATTGAAACGCCTACCGAGTTCCTGCACTTGATCGAAGGTACTTCGGTTCTGCTCGATCAGGAAATTGGTGATCTTGCTGAAGTCGGTGCGGGTCAATTGGGTTTCGCCGGGTTTGAAGGCATCCCGATAGTAAAAGATCTGGTCCTCCTTGGTGAGGAAGAGTGTAAGTGCGTTGTTCACCTTCTGCAGGTCCGGCGGTGTTGGCCCCTCCGGCGGCACCGGGAAGGTGAGCTGCAAGGTGGAGGGCTTGTACATGGTGGTGGTAAGAATAAAGAAGGTCAGCAAGAGGAATGCCAGATCGACCAATGGGGTCATGTCGATATGGGTACTCCCCTTCTTGGCACGCTTCTTCTTGTGCCGGCCGCCGCCGCCGCCTTCGTCTCCTCCTGGTACTTCTGCCATGGTCGCTGGTTATCTACCGTGTTGAAGTGTCTCTTGTAGCTTCCTGTACACCCATGTCCTCATTTGGTTGGCGGTGGCACCACCATCCGGCTTTCTTCCAGGTCCGTGATCATCTTGAAGCGGTTGATCTTCACCGTTGGGCTTTGGAAGATCTGGATCACTTTGCTGATCACGGAGTAGTTCACGTTGCCGTCACCCTTCAAGGCCACGATCGGGTTCCTTCCCTCGGCACCACTGCTGAAGATCAGCTGCGTGACGCGGATCCAGTCCAACAGCTGGTTGTTCGTGCTGTCAATGGGTATACCACCCGAACGCTTGTCCACCGCGGCACGGTCGCCTGCGGCGTCCAATTCCAAATAGGCCGGAAGCTGCTGAATGGGCATGCCGATGGCATTGAGGTTCACGAAGCGTTGCGTTTGCTCCGGATCGAAATCGATCTTGTAGCGCACGCCCATCTCCTTGATCACTTCACGGCGTACCTTCTTGTCGGTGAAATCCCAGAACACCCTTCCTGCACTATCCACGATCACCGTCATCAGGTTCTCGGTCGGAATGGGTGATTGGCTCCTGCTGGTAGGCGTATCAACCACCACCGCCTCTTCCGGACGGAACTGTGCCGTGAGCATGAAGAAGGTGACCAACAAGAACCCAAGGTCCACCAAGGGGGTCATATCCATCCTTGGATTCGACCGGGGCATCTTGATCTTTGCCATGCCTGGTTTGGTTTCCTTGTTCCGTTTGTGACTGAGCGAACGATCCCGCGCGGTGCGGTATTACTTGTAGTTGGCCAGTGTTTGGCTTACGCTGAACCCAGCCTCATCGATGCCATGCGTGATGCCATCGATCTTGGTGCTGAAGTAGTTGAACATGATGATACCGAGCGCCGATCCAGCCACACCCAGTGCGGTGTTGATCAGGGCCTCGGAAATACCGGTGGAAAGCGCCGTGGCGTCCGGTGTACCGGCGGTGGCCATGGCGCTGAAGGCTCGGATCATCCCGAGTACGGTACCGATCAGACCCAACAGCGTACTCACACTGGCACAGGTGGAAAGGATCACGAGGTTCTTGCTCAGCATCGGCAACTCCAAGGCCGTTGCCTCTTCGATCTCCTGCTTCACGATGTTGATCTTCGTCTCCTTGTCGATCGAGGCGTCGTTGATCACGGTCTTGTACTTCACAAGGCCATTGCGCATCACATTGGCCACGCTGCCCTGCTGCTCATCGCAAACGGTCATGGCCTCATCCACACGGTCGGTGGCAAGGAGCTGACGCACGTTGTGCAGGAACTCATCCACGCGGCCCTTGCCCGAAGCACGACCCAAGGTGATGAAACGCTCGATGGAGAAGATAATGATCAACAAGAACACCGTTACCAGGATCGGTACGATGAAACCTCCCTTGTGGATCAGGCCGAACGTATGTGCTGGATTCTCCGCTACGGGGTGCCCATGGACCGGATCACCACCTTCGAAGTTGCCCGGATCGCCAAGCACGAACATGTAGAAGAAGATGCTGATGCCGAGTGCCAATGGAAAGGCCAACGCCACGAACAGGCTGGACAACTTTCCGGATTTACGTGTGCTCATGTAAGGAGGGTTTCTTGGTTGAGTAGCTCGTTGGCTTGTTCGTTACGTGGACTGTAGACGACCCGGAAGCCGGGATCGGAGGGGCGCAAACATAGGAAGTTCATCCTTTTCATTGACCGTCCATTCCATAATGCCTGTGAACAACACCCTGATGGAAGGGAACGGGAGACCAACGCAAAGGGATGTCGATCGTTGCATATGCCCGCGCCGGTTTGCAAGGAACGGAGCCTTGGGTGCAGGGAACGGCGCAGTAAGGCCGTATTCGGCGATTGCTTGGTCGATGAGATCGATCCGCTATTTCAGTCTAACAGGAATCCGAGAATATCCATCATGTTGTTATGGTAGTATTTTACATGGTAAATATATTTACAGCTACTAAGCCCCTTACAATGAACCACGAGACCACAACCGGAACGATCGTATTGCACAAGGCAGACTCCCGCGGCCATGCGGACCATGGATGGTTGAACGCTTGGCACTCCTTCAGTTTCGCCAACTGGCACGATCCCGAGCGTATGCACTTCGGCGCGTTGCGTGTATTGAACGACGACACCATTGCCGCGGGAAAGGGCTTCGGTACCCACCCGCACGACAACATGGAGATCATCACCATCGTGACCGAAGGCGCACTGAAACACACGGACAGCATGGGCAATGAAGGCATCATCAAGGCAGGCGATGTGCAAGTGATGAGCGCCGGCACCGGCGTGCACCACAGCGAATTCAATCCCGATCCGGAGCACCGCAGCAAGCTCTTCCAAATATGGCTCTTTCCTCGCAAGCGTGGAGCAGCACCGCGCTATGACCAGATAACGCTGGACCCCAAAGAGCGGATGAACAAATTCCAACAGATCGTATCTCCGGACCCGGATGATGCCGGAACTTGGATCCGCCAGGACGCTTGGTTCCAACTCGGCAAGTTCGACGGAGGGCGTGTGGAGCATTACGCGAACAAGCTGCCCGGCAACGGGGTTTATGCATTGGTGATCTCCGGCAGCGCCATTGTCCAAGGGCAGCACCTTTCCACACGCGATGCGGTAGGCATCAGCGGGATGGGCGAATTGGAGATCACCATCGGACCGGAAGGAGCAGAATTGCTGCTGATCGACGTGCCGATGCAATGGGACTGAAGAAAACAACACCTTAATAACTCTCAACGAACCGCAGCATGGAAACCCGAACAGCCACTCGCGTGAAATGGACCATAGACCCCATACATAGCGAGATCCAGTTCAAGGTGAAGCACATGATGATCACCACGATCACAGGCAGCTTCCAAAGATTCGGTGCCGACATCGAAGCGGTCGGCGATGACCTCAGCAAGGCCAAGGTGGAATTCTGGGCGGATGCGGACAGCATCACCACCAACAGCGCTCAACGCGATGCCCATTTGAAGAGCGCGGATTTCTTCGATTCGGCCAATCATGCCAAGATCACCTTCAGCGCCACGCGTTCAGAATCCGTGGACAACGACGGCAGCTGGACGCTTTTTGGAGACCTCTCCATGAACGGTATCACCAAGCCGGTGAAGCTCGCT
The DNA here is from genome assembly GCA_040391235.1 of Cryomorpha ignava. Taxonomy (GTDB): domain Bacteria; phylum Bacteroidota; class Bacteroidia; order Flavobacteriales_F; family PHOS-HE28; genus PHOS-HE28. The sequence goes on along the minus strand of JBEBYG010000035.1, from coordinate 9,205 downwards.
GTGGAGTGGGGCGGCGTGGTGAAAGACCCCAACGGAAACACCAAGGCCGGGGTAAGCATCCACGGCAAGCTCAACCGCAAGGATTGGGGGCTCAAGTGGAACGCAGCACTGGAATCCGGCGGCGTACTGGTGAGCGACGAGGTGCGTATCGCTTGCGAAGTGCAGCTGGTGAAGCAAGGTGACCCCGATATTGAAGGGTGATCAGTAACCAATGAGCATTGGTTCAGGCGTGGCTGAACCTTTTGCCGACCTGAAGCAAAATACCTCCTAGTGGGTATTGATGGCGCCTCGCCAGGAATGGACCTTTGATATGGCTTGAGAAGATATGGACCCGTGTCGGCCAGCCCATGAAACCCTTGTTCACAGAGTCGGTTCTAGCAGCGGCACTGATGGTGTTCTCCCTCTCGCCGCGCACGCTGCTTGCGAACAGCCCACAAGTGCTGATCTTGGATGGCAAGGTGCGGACCAAGGACATTCCTTTTGAGGGTGTGCGCTTGGTGGTGGAGCGGAACGGCATCCCCGTGGATGTTGACACCAAGGACCTGAGGCATTTTCAGTTGCAATTGGAACTTCAGCAGGATTATGTGCTCACGTTCCATAAAGAATCGTGCTTGAGCAAATCCTTGCACATCGATACACACGTACCCGAACTGGCGCTTGAAGCAGCGCCCTTCCATTTCCCGTTCCTGGTCACGTTGGAACCAAACCCCAAAGGACCTGTGGTACATTATGCAGAGCCGGTCGGAGAGATCAATTTCAGGGAGGATAAGGGGGACTTCGGATACGTAACTGACTACTCGCTCGCTCACGATCGGAAGAAGGACAACTTGAGCGATTTGCCCCCGACTACCGTTCGAACCGATAGTACAAGTATCACTGCAACGCCACCGCGTTCCATGGCCGACCCGGCCACCTCGTCACCGGCGGACATGGGGCGTTCGCATACAGCCGACAGGCAAGCATCATTCCAAAGCAAGGACGCATCCTTGGCAGCTATAAAGGCAACACAGCCCCGCCCAGAGGCTAACACCCAGGATGTGCTCTATGGGTCCCTTCCGGATGGCCGCACCGAGGAAGTGCAGGTCCGGCCCACCTATGTGGCCATGGAGATCCGTATCACTAAGCAAGGCTCCACCCATGTTTTCCGCAAAGTGACCCCCCTCTATGGAGAGGTCCGATACTTCTGCAACGGTAGTAGCTGTAGCGAAGCCTCCTTTCTAACGGCGACACAACATTAACACCCTCCTACCCATGCTCCCCAAAAAACACATCTTTCTATGGATCGCGGTCGCGCTCAGCTGCTCCGTTTCAGCCCAGCGTGACGATGTGAACAAGTTGGCCGTAATGCGAGCACGGGGCGAAACTTCACTGAAAGTTGGCCAGGTCCACTATGACATGGTGGTGGCGGAGAACGAGGATCCCGCATTGGAAGGCATGACCCTGTTGCGCACCTCCCGGGAAACACCTTTAGGCTGGGCTGCACGGGTATATAGCCCCGATGGAACGCTCTTGATGGAAGGCCTTTTCGCCGATCAGGACCTGCGCATACCCAAGGGGGAGTTCACCTTCTACCATTTCGACGGTGGACCCGAAAGCAAAGGTGTTTTCTGCAACGGCGGCAAGGTGGGCATCTGGCACCGCTGGGACCAGCTCGGCAAGCCATTGGCAGACCGGACCTACCCCGACGAATGCCCGCCGGACACCACAGGCCAGCACTGCTGGAGCTCGCTTTCATGCAAGCCGTGAGTCCCTTCCTGGTGTTACGTCGGAGATAATTTGGAAAGTCGGGAGTCGGGAGTCGCGAGGCTGGCGTCGGGTTCAAGACCGGCGAGCCAAGACTGCACCGAACATACCTTCACACCGTGAAAAAGATAAACGACACCACCATTGCCCTCCTGATAGACGGCGATAATGCGGCACCGCGCCGCTTGGCACCCATCCTGGAGGAAGTATCCAAAAAGGGCACCATCACCATCCGCCGCATCTATGGCGACTGGACCACCACCGGCATGAGCGGCTGGAAGGACTTACTGAACGCCAACGCCATCCAGCCCGTGCAGCAATTCGCCTACACCAAGGGCAAGAACAGCACCGACAGCGCACTCATCATCGACGCCATGGACATCCTCCACGGCGGCATGGTGGATGCCTTCTGTATCGTTAGCAGCGACAGCGATTACACCCGCTTGGCCACCCGCTTGCGCGAGGCCGGTCTATTTGTAATGGGCGTAGGCGAGAAGAAGACCCCCGATGCCTTCGTGCAGGCCTGCGAACGTTTCATCTATGTGGAGAACTTGGACGTGAAGGATGAACCCAAGTCCGCCTCCAAGTCCGCGAAAAAGAAGGACGCTCCGGCACTTTCCTCCAATACGGCACTCATGCGCAAGCTCCGCACGGCCTTCAATAACGCCAAGGGCGAAGAGGACGAAGCCTCCCTCAGCTTATTGGGCCAATCCCTCCGCCGCTTGGATCCCAGCTTCGACTCGCGCAGCTATGGGCACGCATCACTTTCCTCACTGGTGAGTGCTTTGAAGGACAAAATGGAAACCCGCCGGGAGGAGAAGGGGAATACCGTGATGGTGCGGTTCAAGGGGTGAATGCATGCCGCTTATACGAACCTTCACACTTGCCTCCTTGTTGACCGAGCATAAATAACCGCACTTGTAACCACCCCGATTGGACCGTCCATCATGCGCTACACTCCCCTCTCCGCCGCCACCTACCGTGAACACCGTGCCCGCTTCCGCAAGGCCATGGAAAAAGGTGGTCTCGCCATTTTCCAGAGCAACGACATTATGCCCACCAGCGCGGATGGCAGCATGCCGTTCCATCAGGCATCGGACATCTTCTATCTCAGCGGCATCGATCAGGAAGAGACCGTATTGTTGCTCTTTCCGGACGCTTTCGATCCGAAGGACCGCGAGATCCTTTTCGTGCGCGAGACCAGCCCCAGCATCGCTATTTGGGAAGGTGCGAAACTCACGCAGAAGCAGGCCACGGAGCTGAGCGGTATCGCCACCGTGCTCTGGACAAGCAGTATCGATGCGACCATCAAGCGCTTGATGCCGCAGGCTGAGCATCTCTACCTGAACAGCAATGAGCACCTGCGCCAGAGCAATGAGGTGGAGACGCGGGAGATGCGCAAGAACAAGGAACTGCGGGAGCTTTATCCGCTGCAGAGCCTGAGGCGTAGCGCACCCATCATGCACCGGATCCGTTCGCGGAAGACGGAGGAGGAGATCGCACAGATCCAGAACGCCGTGAACATCACCGCCAAGGCCCTTCAGCGTGTGCTGAAGTTCACGAAGCCCGGTGTGAAGGAATATGAGATCGAAGCGGAGATCACCCATGAGTTCCTGCGCAATGGCTCGCGCGGCCATGCCTACACCCCCATCATAGCGAGCGGCCACAATGCCTGTGTGCTGCACTACATCACCAACGACGACACTTGCAAGGACGGGGATGTGATCCTGATGGACTTCGGTTGCGAGTACGGCGGTTACGCAAGTGACCTCAGCCGGAGCATCCCCGTGAACGGCAAGTTCACCCCGCGCCAACGCGATGTGTACAACGCGGTGCTGAATGTGCAGAAAGAGGCTACCAAGTTGCTGCTTCCGGGCGTCTTCTTGGCCGATTACCACAAGCAAGTGGGCGCGATCATGGAGAAGGAGCTGATCGGCCTCGGCCTGTTGGACAAGGACGCAGTGGCGAAGCAGGACCCGGAAAAGCCGCTCTACAAAAAGTACTTCATGCACGGCACCAGCCACTTCCTCGGTCTGGATGTGCATGATGTGGGCCTGTGGCACGAGCCGATCGTGGAGGGCATGGTCTTCACCGTGGAACCCGGCATCTATATCCTGGAGGAAAACCTCGGCATCCGCATCGAGAACAACATCTTGGTGACCAGAAATGGCCAGGACGACCTCTTCAAGGACATCCCCCGGGAAGTGGAGGAGATCGAGGCGCTGATGGCGCAAGGGAAGAAGATGGTGGCCTAGGCTGCGGCCTTTGAAAAGGTGTTGGTTTGAGGGTTGGCATACGACCGTGGATACTCGCTTGAGCTCGGGAATGACGACCTTTCCCCCGGAAGATCCTTTTCCGCGCGTTGCGGGCAACATGAAATATCTTCGCCGCCTTGCTGTTGTTACAGCACGCCGATATGCGCCGTTCCTCCACCCGATATCTCTTGCCAGTACTGGCCATCCTCTTGGTGGTGGGCTGTTCCACGAATAAGGACGCCTTCCTCAACCGGACCTTCCACAAGCTGGTGACCCGCGACAACGGCTGGTTCAACGCCAACGAAAAGCTGAAGGAAACCGTGGCTGCCATGCAGAAGGCCCACGTGGACGACTACGACCAAGTGCTGCCCATCTTCGTTATCGGCAGTAAGGAAGAGGCCAATGCCATGACGCCCGAGCTGGAGATCTGCATCGAGAAGTGCGCTACGGTGATCGACCGCAATTCCATGGAGTTCGGCGGAAAGGAAAAGAACACCTGGATCGATGATGCTTGGTTCGTTATCGGGAAAAGCCATTTCTACAAGCAGCGTTACTTGGATGCCTCCCGCACCTTCGATTACATCGGCCGACGGTACAAGGGGCAGGATAAGCAGATGGAGGCCAAGCTGTGGCTGGCCCGCACTGCTATTGAGCTGGAGCAGTATTCCAAGGCCCAGAGCACCCTGGATGAGATAAAAGGCAAGAAGGAATTACCCAAGAACTTCCCGCATGACGCGCTGAGTGCGGTTCAGGCCAATTTGGATATTCATCGCGGAAAAGTGGATGATGCCATCATCTCCTTGGAGCACGCGGTGCAGATCACAAAAACGAAAAAGGACCGCATCCGCTGGTCATTCATTCTGGCGCAGTTGTACCAAATGAAGGGTCAGGAGGAGAAGGCCATCGCCATGTACAACAAGGTCACCCGCATGGGCCCTCCCTATGAAATGGGCTTCCATGCGCAGATCTTCCAGGCACTGGCACTAGACCATGGCAACAGCAAGGCCATCCGTCAGAAAATGGCCAAGATGTTGCGCGATGAAAAGAACAAGGATCACTACGACATGATCCATTATGCCATCGCGGAGCTGGACCTCAAGGAGAATCAACGGGATGATGCCATCACCCAACTGAAGATGAGCACGCTCACCAGTACGTTGGATACTCGGCAGAAGGGGAAGAGCTTCCTGAAGCTTGCGGACCTGTACTTCGACGATAAGAAGTACCCTTCGGCGCAGCAGTATTACGACAGTACCAGCAGCATTCTCTCCGAGGAAAATCCACGTTTTGATGAGGTGGTCACGCGCGCCGAAGTGCTGGGTGATCTGGTGGTCCAATTGAACGTTATCGCCCGGGAAGACAGCCTTCAGGCCTTTGCCAAATTGGATCCCGAGGAGCGGGAAAAGCGGATCAAACAGTTGATCCGTGAGCGCGAACGCCAGGAAGTAGTTGACAAGCAGGCTGCGGATGACGCCCGTGAGATCGTCGCCAGCACACCGCTTACGCCTAATAAGCCCGGAGCAGGAGGTAGCGGTGGCGCATGGTATTTCTACAACCCCGCCCAAGTGGCCCGGGGGATGGCCGATTTCAAGAAAAAGTGGGGAAACCGGCCGAACGATGATGATTGGCGCCGGGCCGACAAGAGCGGTACCGCCTTGGTGGACGTTGCCGAGGAGGAGGAATCGGACAGCTTAGGGACGACCACTGTAACGACGGAAGATGCGCCCGAATGGAAAAGCGTCGAAAGCTACCTGAAGGACATCCCCGTTACCGAAGCCATGCTGGACTCGAGCAATTCGAAGGTCTGCCAAGCGCTGTATCTCTCAGGCATGATCTACAAGGAGAAGCTGAAGGACGTGGACAATGCCATCGAGAGCTTCCAGGTGCTCAACGACCGCTTCGACGATTGCCTCTACACGCCTGAATCCTACTACCAGCTTTACAGGATCTACCTGGCCAAGGAGAAGGGCGGCAACTTCATGGATTTCGGTGGTGCCAGCTCCAAGCACTATGCGGACATTATCCTGGAGCGCTGGCCCGGGTCGGAATTCGCCCGACTCGTGCGCAACCCGGACCAATTACAAGCGGACGAGGCCGCCCGGATCGCGGAAGCCGAGACCTATGATGGCATCTACCAGCAATTCAAACAAGGTGCCTATCGCGGCGTGATCGCCACCTGCGAGGGGGTGATCGCCAGTGAACCGCGCAACCACCTTCTGCCCAAATACGGCTTGCTGAAAGCCATGGCCATCGGCGGTCTCCACCTGATGGGCCCGTTCCGTGATGCGCTGGGGGATGTACGCGATACATACCCCGGCACCGATGAGGCCAAAGCCGCCATTGCGCTGCTCGCCAATCTCGATAAAATGGCGGGAGCCTCGGAGCCTGAAAAAACCCCGGAACCCGAGGGCCCCTCCTACAAAGCTGGAAAAGGTGACCATTATGTGCTCATCATCGTTCCGGATAGTGCCGGCCCCATGAGCCAAGTCACCTCACGCATCAGCGATTTCAACAAACGCTTCTTCCGCAACCAATCGATCGAAGTGAAGACCAGTATTTGGACCCCCGGAACACAAGTGGTCCTGATCCGCTTGTTCCAGACCAAGGAACTGGCGATGACCTACTACGACATGTTCAAGAACAACAAGGGGGACCTCGCTGGCATCAACGATCAAGGCTTCCCGCTCTTCGCCATCAGCAGCGATAATTACCCCAGCTTTTATGTGGCAAAAGACTCCACCGGATACCGGGAATTCTTCAGCCGTACGTACTTGGACCTCAAGTAGGTTGAATTACCTTCGCCACTTACACAACGCGAACCTGATCCCTGCACTCCCATGTTCCGGAACGACAAAGCCCAAGAGACCATGACCAAGCCCAGCGAACCCGTAAGTCCCGGGAAGATCAACAGCATCATGGAAGGCACTTCCATTGAGGGCGAAGTGCGGTCGGACAGTAACATCCGGATCGACGGCAAGGTGAAGGGCACTATCCATGTCCGCGGCCGCCTCATTGTTGGTGCTACCGGAGTTGTGGAGGGTGATGTACACTGCCAGAGCAGCGATATTGAAGGCACGGTGAATGGCAAGATAGCTTGCCAAGACCTGCTCTCCTTGAAAGCCACGGCCAAGCTCACCGGTGATATCCTCACCAAGAAGCTTTCCATTGAACCCGGGGCGGTGTTCACCGGAAATTGCAATATGGGCGGAGGCAATACCGTCAGAGAGCCCGAGCCAGTGCGATTGAGCACCTCCTCAGACCATTCATCCGCTTCAGGGAATTCCGCAAGTGCCCCTACCATGGGTGCTCCAAGGCCGGAACCATTGAAGACCGGTCGCTGATCACCCCCTCCCTATCATACCCGCTGGATCAACCATGACCACGGATAGCTACCAACCCATCCGGTCATTGGCGGCGGTTGTACTTTTTGGTATTGCCGTCGGCGCGGCCAGCTATGCCCTGTTCCGCCTCGCCCATTTCCCTTTCGGGCTACCTCATTTGGCCATATTGGCTTTTTGGACGACCCTATCCGCTGCCATGCAGATCTGGCAGGAAGCCGGTCTGATCGGGGACCCCAAAGGATTCATGTTCCGCTTCATGGTGGGTCTGGTGGTCAAGTTGCTCGTAGCCCTTTCGGCCGTTGCAGCCATCTTGGCGCTACGTCCCCGCGAGGAGGCCGTGCCCCTCGCTCTCTTCTTCACGGGACTTTACTTGGCCTTCTTAGCGTTCTCCACCATCCGGCTCAGTAGCCGATCACGCACGGCTCCGCGCCCATAAATGGACGAGCAGGAACGCCGGAAGCTGCAGAAGACCACCAACAGCTATTTGCGCTTCAGTGGGATAGGATTCCAAATGGCTGCCATTATCGGCTTGGGGACCTATGGCGGGTGGTGGGCCGACCAACGCACCGGATGGGATTTCCCGCTCCTCACGCTGGTAGGAGCGTTGGGAGGCGTGGCGATCGCGCTGTATATCCTCTTCCGGGAAACACGCGTCCATTGAAGGGATAACGAGATTTCACGGACACGCCAGGTACCTTTTCAAAGAGGTGTATGCGTCATTGGCCGACCTTGGCTACATTTGCGGCCGCTAAGAAGGACGTATCTCCTTCACAAAACTCCCCGAAACGTTGCTACGCGCGGTTTTCCTCTCCTTTGCCCTCCTGATCGCAGGTTGGTCGGTGGCGCAGCATGAGCTTCATGCAGACACCCTTTCAGACGTGTCTAACGGTGAAGCCCTCTCGGTGGAGTCCATCGAATTCGATGCAGGCCAGCTTATCATGGGCCATATCGTGGATGAACACGGCTGGCACATCGCAGGAGACTATTCCCTCCCACTGCCGATCATTATTTATGATACCCAACGCGGGTTGAGCGTGTTCAGCAGCGCCCGCTTCGAGCATGGTCATGCCGCTTACGATGGATACTTGCTCCACGATGGGAAGATCGTAGCGGTGGATGCCAATGGCAACATCGATGAGGCCGCTTCGGCCAACATCTGGGATATCTCGCTTACAAAGAACGTGGTGTCGCTTTTCTTGGCGGTGTTCCTGGTGCTGATCACCTTCTTCTCCGTTGCCGGATCCTATAAGGCGAGAGCCGGGAAAGCACCCAAGGGGCTTCAGTCCTTGATGGAGCCGATCATCCTTTTCGTTCGCGACGATGTGGCCAAGGGCGCCATCGGAGAGAAGAAGTACCAGCGCTTTATGCCGTACTTGCTCACCACCTTCTTCGTGATCCTGTTCGCCAACCTCCTCGGGTTGATCCCGTTCTTTCCGGGAGGGGCCAACATCACCGGCAACATCGCTGTGACCTTCGCGCTGGCGCTGATCACCTTCGTGATCGTCACCTTCAACGGTAACCGCCACTACTGGCGCCATATCATAGCCATGCCCGGTGTGCCGGTCTGGGTCCTGATCATCCTTACCCCGGTGGAGATCATGGGCATGTTCCTCAAGCCCTTCGTTCTGATGATCCGGTTGTTCGCCAACATCACGGCCGGCCACATCATCGTAATGAGCTTCTTCAGCTTGATCTTCGTCTTTGGCGCCACCAGTCCGGTGGCTGGTTATGGCGTGTCGGTGGTCAGCTTGCTCTTCACCATCTTCATGTTCTTCCTGGAACTTCTCGTAGCCTTCATCCAAGCCTACGTCTTCACCTTCCTCGCGGCACTCTACATCGGTGGTGCCGTGGAAGAATCGCACGAAC
>JBEBYG010000034.1:0-23531 GCA_040391235.1 Cryomorpha ignava | reverse complement strand
AAGTGAAGCCCCTGGCTGATCGCGTCCTCGTAGAGGCCGCAGCTGCTGAAGAAACTACCAAAGGCGGGCTCTTCATCCCCGATACCGCAAAGGAGAAGCCCCAGCGTGGCAAGGTGATCGCCATCGGCAACGGACGTGTGGCTGATGATGGCAAGGTGACCCCCCTGAGCGTAAAAGTGGGCGACGAGATCCTGTATGGCAAGTACAGTGGTACCGAGCTCAGCCTCGAGGGAAAGGACTACATGATCATGCGCGAAAGCGATATCTACGCTGTGCTGAACTGAGCGAGACTCCGTTCGTAAGGGCACGAGATCTCGCGTCCGACTCAAAAAATCAGTAAAGGCGCGAGATCTCGCGCCCCAACTCATCCCCAAAGAAGAAAATGGCAGCAAAAAACATCCAATTCGAAGTAGACGCCCGCGATCGCCTGAAGCGCGGCGTGGATCAACTCGCGAACGCCGTGAAGGTGACCTTGGGCCCCAAAGGCCGCAACGTCATCATTGACAAGAAATTCGGTGCCCCCCAGATCACCAAGGACGGTGTAACCGTAGCCAAGGAGATCGAACTGAGGGACGCTGTGGAGAACATGGGCGCCCAAATGGTAAAAGAGGTGGCCAGCAAGACCGCTGACATCGCCGGTGATGGTACTACCACCGCAACCGTATTGGCACAAGCCATCGTTACCGCAGGCCTGAAGAACGTGGCCGCAGGTGCCAACCCGATGGACCTGAAGCGCGGCATCGACAAGGCTGTTACCTCCGTGGTAGGCGAGCTCAAGAAGATGAGCAAGGCTGTTGGTGACGACAATGACAAGATCAAGCAGGTGGCCACCATCAGCGCGAACAACGATGAGACCATCGGTAGCCTGATCGCTCAGGCCATGGCCAAGGTGAAGAAGGAAGGTGTGATCACGGTGGAAGAAGCCAAAGGCACGGATACCACTGTAGAAGTGGTGGAAGGCATGCAGTTCGACCGCGGCTACCTCAGCCCCTACTTCGTCACCAACACGGAGAAGATGGAGGCCGAGCTGGAGAACCCCCAGATCCTGATCTATGACAAGAAGATCAGCACGATGAAGGAGCTCCTCCCTATTCTGGAGAAGAGCGCACAGACCGGCAAGCCCCTGTTGATCATCTGCGAAGATGTGGACGGTGAGGCCTTGGCCACCTTGGTGGTGAACAAGATCCGCGGCGCCCTGAAAGTGTGTGCCGTGAAAGCCCCTGGCTTCGGCGATCGCCGCAAGGCCATGCTGGAGGACATCGCCATCCTTACCGGTGGTACCGTGATCAGCGAGGAGCGCGGCTTCAAACTTGAGAACGCCGACCTCAGCATGTTGGGTACCGCTGAGAAGGTCAGCATTGACAAGGACAACACGACGATCGTGAACGGTGCCGGCAAGAAGGAGGACATCGTTGGCCGCGTATCCCAGATCAAGGCCCAGATCGAGAACACAACGAGCGACTACGATAAGGAGAAGCTTCAAGAGCGTCTGGCCAAGTTGGCCGGGGGTGTGGCCGTGCTCTACATCGGTGCAGCCACCGAAGTGGAGATGAAGGAGAAGAAGGACCGTGTGGATGATGCCCTGCATGCTACCCGCGCTGCCGTTGAAGAAGGCATCGTACCGGGTGGTGGCGTAGCCTACATCCGTGCACAAGCAACCTTGGACAAGCTCAAGGGTGATAACGACGATGAGTCCACCGGGATCGCGATCGTTCGCCGTGCCTTGGAAGAGCCACTGCGTCAGATCGTGGCAAACGCCGGATTGGAAGGCAGCATCGTGGTGCAAAAGGTTCGCGAAGGCAAGGGAGACTTCGGTTTCAACGCACGCACCGATGAGTACCAAAACCTCTTGACAGCAGGCGTGATCGACCCTACCAAGGTGACCCGCGTCGCCTTGGAGAACGCAGCTTCCATCGCCAGCATGTTGCTCACCACTGAGTGCGTGATCAGCGACGAGAAGGAAGAGAAAGCCGCAGGCATGCCGGACATGAGCGGTATGGGCGGAATGGGTGGCATGATGTAAGCCATTCGCTTCAACAATTGAAAAGCCCCCGGCCTGTTTGGTCGGGGGCTTTTTGCTTTCCGGGGAAGAGCATCGAAGGTGAAGGGAGTGCTGAGCTATTCGCGGTTCCCTGATCGGCCGACGGCAGAAATGAATGGTACAACACCCCATGCCAGCCGCCAGCGCATCACTGCTTGGCTCTCCTCCCAATGCTCCGTGCTGTGCAACTGTTAACACACTATTCGGCGGTATCTGCGCGATGCCGCCCTTCGGGTAAGGCCAACAAAGTATGGCGCCCTACTATCCCTATTTTGGTAGAACGAAGAAGCCCCGATCATTAACTGATCGGGGCTTCCCTATCTCAATTCGATCTATCGGATCACTTGGCAGCGCTTTCGGAGCGACCGCTCATGTACTGATTCCACCAAGTACGCACCTCGTTCACTTCCTTCAGCTCCGCTGCCCGCATATCTGCCCATGTGGCATCCGTGGCGCCGCCCATTGCGGTCAGGGTGCGGTCAACCCGCTCCAAGCCTTGAGCCAGCTCGGCAGCACGTTGCTTGTTTGCTGCTGCCACTTCCTTATCCAAGGTACCGTCCTTCAGGGTGGCACGCACTTGCTCCAGTTCGGTAATGAGGATGCTTCGGATGCCCTTCATCCGGTCCATGGCATCGCCTCGCTCCTGCACAGGAGTGAGCACTACACCAGGGCGAAGCGTTCCGTCCGTGTTGTAATTGCCATTCGGATCGAGCTTTCCATTTGCATCGTACCGACTGCCCTCTGCAGCGGCTACTCCGTTGCCCGTGACATCCTCGGCTTGGTTTATGCCACCGTGGGCACGATCATTCGCATCCGCTGGTGTTACCGCTGCATCCATTGAAGCTGCAGGATCGGAGTTGGCATCACCATAGTTCCCTGCACTTCCTCCACTGCAGCCCATGGCCAAGGCGGCCACTACTACCAAAGGCATCATCGGACTCCGGACAATCGAGCGTTTCATCGTTTTCATGGATCGTGTTTTTGTGTTGGGGTTGAACCGGCATTATCCATGCCAGCTAACTGGTTATGAAGAGCTGGTAAATATATGTGGAAAGCCTACCCCCCTCTTTCCCCAGAACACCCCGATCAGAAGGAACATCGCGGGCAGTAAGCTACAATCAGGAATTGGGAACAACCCGATCACGAACTCGCTTCCCCACATACCAGCCCATCAAAATCAGCAGGACACCACCTGTAACGATCCACAAGTAGGTTTTCGCCGATGAAAGCGCCACGGGCTCCACATCCCCTACCAGCACCAAGCCGGCCCAGTAATAAGGCAGGCTGAGTTCATGGGGAGCATGGGCCAAGAAGCTCAATTTGGCCTGCCGCAGTGCCTTGTGTTTGGGCATACCCTCCGCCAGGTTCGCATAGAAATTCGCGATGATCTCCGCACTCACTTTCTCGTCGATGTTCCAAAGTGAAACTACCATGCTGGGGCAACCGGCATAAGCGAAGCCATAGCCGAGGGAACGCACGCCTTCACCAGCATCCTGCTTACCGGTGCCCGTGGCACATGCGGTAAGCACCGCCAATTGCGCCCGCAGGTCCAGTTCGTAGATCTCGTAAGCGTGCAGGTATCCATCATCGTCAGGCTCGAGTTCGCCGCCCGCCTTGCTGAGAACCAGTCTCGAATACATCGGAGCACTGGCATTCAATTCCGCGTGGGTACCCAAATGCAGGATCCCGTAGCGTGAGGCCTTCTCGCGGAAGGCATGTTCGCTAGCCGCTTTACCGGTCATCACCGTGGCCGATAGCGTGCTCCCCAAGGTTTGTGCAGTTCGTTCGGCGAAAGGCTGGCGCACGAAGTGGAGGTAATCCTGATCCACGTTGGAGGGATCCTTCACCGTTGAGAGATAGTCCTGTTTCAGCTGATCGTTGAAGCCGGGAGCGATGGCTAGTATGCCCTTGGAATGCTTCCGGTTGATGTTCGAGAATTGTAGCGCAGTGGTAGCGCTGAGCAGGTAGGCGATGGTATAGCGCTGGATCAAGAGGTTCTTGCCGAAGTCCTTGACATCCGGCGCGGTCAGCAAGACTTCGAAGTTCAGGTCGTGGAGAGCACCATCGGGAATGATCAGTAGCTCGGGCTTGCTCAACCGCAACTGCATGGGCGCAACGGCCAATTGATACACATTGTATGAAGCATTGGCGTAGGGCGCAGCCTCCCGAGCCATGATCATGGTGTTCAGTGCTTTCACAGCCTCTCTGATACCAGCATGTTCCAAACGGACGAGCGTATCTACTTCAAGGTCGACCACCCAAGCATATAAAGAAGATCCGGTCCTGGTGTATGCGAGCACTTGCCGCTCCGGATTCAGCAAACGACCGCGGATGTCCGCCAGCGTAATGTGTGGCTCCCCATAGCGCAGTTTGAAATAGTCCGGATGATCCCGTTCCAGCACTGCTAAAAAGTCGCTGTAGGCCTTTTCCCGTTCAGGGAGATCAAGGATGGTGCTACGGTCCCCTGCATCCAGATCGAGGGCCGCATACAACTCCTGCTCCCGATCGATCACCGAATCCGGTACGCCGGCAAATCGGATCCCTGCAAAGCCATTGAGCCGGTCCTTCAACAGGATGGACCGATCAGCCTCGGAAATGTTGATGAAGCGTTCCAGATCCATCTCCTTCCCGGTGATCGCATACTCCTCATAGGCCAGGTCCAAGGCCAGCTCGAACAAATTCCGCCGGGCGCCGATAAGCAAGAGCTTCGATGCTTCATCACGCATGGCACTCTTGTTCCGGGCCAATGACCGGATCGCCAGATCGATGTCTTCGTTCCAAGCCTTTCCGGTGATCTCCGGTCCGGCCCAAGCGCGCTCGGCCCGCACCTTCCAGTAAATAGCCTCCGGAAGGAGTTCGGGAGCAGGGAACGACTGCGGAAGTTCATTGGCCTTTAGCGCCTGCACACGATCTTGCAGCAGTTCGAGCGCTGATCGTGCCAAGGCAGTGGCCTTCTCCATATCTCCTTTTCGAAAGCATGCTTGTGCGAGCAACACGTCACATTTGGCGACCGTATAGTGCACTGGACCATTGACCTTCACCAAAATTTCCCGGGCCTGTTGCAGGTCGGCTACGGCCGCATCCATCCGCCCTGCATCCTGCTCCATCTGCGCCCTGCTCTGCAGCGTTCCGGCAAGCACCACATCGGTGCTTTCTTCAGCATTCAGCCTACCTGCGGCAATGCTGATACGAAAGAGTGAATCGGCCTGAGTTGCTTTTCCCCTGCGCATGGCGATGTCGCCCATCTTGGAGCAGGCACGGATGTATTCCTCGCTTTTTCTCCCGAACTTCTTCTCACAGGCTACCACGTACTCCTCTATCAATTCCTCGGCCTTTTCGAGCGCCCCCGCGGATAGTTCGATATCGGCCATGCGCTCCTGCACTGCTAGTAGCTGTGGGTCATCGGGTTCGAGCACAGCACTCCGGTCCGCCCAAGCCAATTCCAAGAGTTCACGCGCACGGCCTTCGTCGCCATATTGGTGGTAGACCGTAGCGAGGTTGAGGTAAGTGCGCGACCGGTTCACGATGGCCTCATCGCGTACAAAGGGGTCTTTGGTCGTGGAGATGATCCGATCACTGTTCAGCAGGCTCTCGTTGTAGTAGTTCTTGCTCCGGACGAAATCCCCGGCATTCTGCCACAAGACCCCGAGGTTGCCGTAGGTGGTTACTTTCCGTGCCAGGATACGCTCCGTGGTATCATTCCCCAATGCGTCCAATGCCTTCATGTAGTTGCGCTCGGCATCGCGCACCAAACCCATGTGCCATAGCGCTACGCCCACCGCGGTATAGGATTCGGCCCATTGGGCGGGTGGGATGGAATCAGCCTTGGCATACTCGGCCAATGCCTGCCTGGCATACTTCTCCGAGCTGCGATGGTCGCCAAGCACCGAATAGTCGAATGCGAGATACTGTCGTGCACGACCACGCTGGGAAGGTGGGATACTCGGATCACTGTCGGCCACGCGTACGGCCATGGAGTCTACGCGGGCGCAATCCTTGAGCCGTCCGACATCGTAATACGTCCAACTGAGGTCGAAAAGGGCATTTAATTCGTTGGCCGCATTACCCCTTTTCTGCACCAGCGTATAGATCCGCTCAGCTGCCGAGACCCCTGCATCCGCGCCTTTCAGCTTGCGCACGG
This sequence comes from Cryomorpha ignava, assembly GCA_040391235.1. GTDB lineage: Bacteria > Bacteroidota > Bacteroidia > Flavobacteriales_F > PHOS-HE28 > PHOS-HE28. Next base: position 17,349 of record JBEBYG010000034.1, on the reverse strand, counting down.
CTCTGCCATACTTATAGAGATAGAGCTGCGTGGAGTCCTGCCAGGTCGTGCCTACCGCCTCCTTCAATTGGAGGTCGATCAAACGGACTACTTGGGTATAGTGCTCGGCCTCATACTCCTTTCCGATCAATGCATTGCGCTCGGACAGGCCCTGGGCTCCCACTGCCATGGTAGCGCAACCGGCCAGCAGGAGCAGGTAGCCGCGCATCAGCGATCGAGCTTGGAGCGGATGTGGCGCACTTGTTCGCCGTGGTCCGGATCGTTGACCAGCGTAGTGTCCGGCAGGTCGTTCAAGCGACCCTCGTGTAAGTAGGTCAGGAAAAGATTCCAGCGTGCCTTGGCACGGAAAGCGGAAGCTGATCTATCGGCAACGGCTTGGTATAGCGGCATCGCGGCTTTGGCATTCCCTTCCGCCAAGTAGGCATTGGCGATGTAGAACTGAAGGGTGTCGTTGGCTGGTTCCTGTTGCAACAGGCTGCCCCATTTGGTGCGCGCCTCCTCGTAGTCACCCAGCTTGTAGGCTACCATAGCGTCCTGGAACAGGGGATCGTTCACCGCGCTCATGGGCACTGGTAGTCCGGGATCCTCCACGTAATACTCCGCAAAGAGGCGCTCGTGCTCCGCTGGCCCTCCGAACCACCAAAGCGCACCAAATACCAGCACGGCAACCATGGCAGCATACTTGAGAAAACTGGTCCAGTGGCGGCCACTGGCAGCGGGACCCTCCTCCCGATATTCGGAACGAACAGTTTGAAGGGTGCGGGTGATGCCGGCGAGTTCCACCGCCAAGGTGTTCTCCCGCTGCAATTCCATCTCTGCGCGCAGATCACTATCCCTCGCGAGCTCCAACTCGAAGCGTTCCCGCGCAGCGGCATCCATCTTCCCCAAGACATAGGCTTCGATGGTCTCGAACCGGTCCATATGCAATGCACCCTTGCTCATTTCTGTATCTGATCATCTCCGCTGATGGAACTGCGGAATGCCCTCAACTTCATCATGCAGCGATATTTGATGGTGCGGATGCTTTCCTCTTCCACGCCCATGAGTGCTGCGATGCTGGCGAGATCCTTCCGTTCGAAATAGAATTGATCCAGCACCTTCCGGCACTTATCGTCCAGCTTTTCATAGACGCCTCGTAGGCGCACGATCCGCTCCTCATCGGCGTGATCATCCTCAGAAGGATGTGGGATGAACTGCTCATCATGCACGACACGCATGTTCCGATGTGCTGCTGATCGGACCACGTCCAACCATTTGTTCTTCGCTACACGAAAAAGAAAGCCTCCTGGATCCGGGTCCGCGTTGGATGTGAACCTTCCCTCCTTTACCTGTAACCACAACACTGTTACTGCTTCCTGGAAAACATCCTGGGCGTCGCTGGCCGTTCCGCTGTTCTGCACGACATACTGCCGGACGGAAGGATAATGGGCCGCATACAATCCCCGGATCACGGCTGGGTCGTTCCGCAGCAAGCCGATCACCCATGCTTGCGGTGAAATGGTCTGGGAGGTTCTGGGCCGTTCCACGGAAAAATGTGAATTGACCACGATAATACGGCGAAAGGAGCTCAGGATCCATGATGAGGTTTGATTACACGGTCGCAAACAGGTCGCGTTCATCCTAACATCGAAGTAGTCGAAGAATGTGAACAGCGAATCTGGAAATTGTCATTTCCGTCTCTTCTTCAGGTCGATCGTTCACATCCGGCTTGGGTTCTCGATGTACCATCAAAACCGATCAAAACCTCAAGTGACCATGCGTACACGATCACTCCTCCTATTCACCTCGGCCTTTCTGGTCGCTGGAAGCCTTCATGCCCAGTTACCGCGCATCATAGTGCAAGGCACAAGTGCACCGCAGGTATTCACCAACATCGGCGATGCGCTCACAGCAGCACAGCCGAATGACAAGCTCTACTTCAGTGGCGGCACCTTCACCGCAGCCCTCGGGATCACGGTGGACAAGCCCTTGCACTTCATCGGAGCAGGGATCCATCCGGACACTGCGAACGTGACCGGTGTTACCACTTGGGTCACGGGAGGCTCTACGAAGATCACCATCACCACGGCGGCAAGTGGAAGCACCTTCACAGGGATCACTTTCAATCCCGGTGGCGACATACTGTATGGCACAAGTGATGCCGATGATGATCCGACAAGACTGATCTTTCAGCGCTGTGCCTTCTCGAGGCCGGTTTTGTTGGGGTTCGCGGAGGGAGCATCCTCCAGTAGCTCATTCAACGAGTGCATCTTCCGGTATACGCTGACCGGCAGGGCCGGAACCGCCGTGATCAACAACTGCATCTTCGATGGCGCCACCATCAGTTTATTCCGCCCCTCGGGTCTCTTCCTGAAGAACAGCGTGATCCTTGGGGCGCGGTTCCAGAATTCGGAGAACGCGGTGGTGCAGAACTGCGTGTTCACCTACAACGGTGCACCGTTGTGGCAGGTGAGCGGTGTGCAGATCAGCAATTGCCTGATTACGGGTTCCGAGATGTTCAGCAATTCCGGACTTAGCAACCAGGAATCGAACAACATATACGGTCAAGCTGCGGCATCCATCTTCATCAACGAGAACAACGGCAACTATAGCTTCGACGACGACCTTCACTTGGCAGCTGATAGCCCCGGCTCAGGCGCTGGCAACGACGGTAGGGACATCGGCCTCTACGGCAGTGGTTCACCCTACAAGGAAGGTGTGGCACCCTACAACCCGCACTACCAAGCAGCTACGATCAACGGGGCCACGAACTCGGCAGGAGAGCTTCCTGTGAACATCCGCATGGCGGCCCAACCCAACTAAGTGATGCGGAACCTATTGAACATTTCACTCCGCGCAGGCATGGTCACAGCCATCGCCGCGATCTTGACCGGGACAACGGATGCGCAGAACATCACTGCATATCGTTACTGGTTCGATGATGACATCGCGAACCTGGTGAACGTCCCGGTGACGGCCACGCCCGATATGAACACCACGATCAGTTTCAACAGCGCTTCCCTTGCGATCGGCTACCATTTGGTGACCGTTCAATTCAAGGACGCTGATGCGCACTGGTCCTCCCCCTATACCAGTGTATTCAGCCAGAAAGGCGCAACCTTGACCGAGCTTCAATACTGGTTTGATGATGCAACGGCCACTGCAACGCAACTTCCCGTAACACCGAGCGCCAACCTGAACCTAAGTGCGGACCTGGATGCCAGTGCACTGTCTTTGGGCCTGCACCAGGTGACCTTGCGGGGCAAGGATGCGCGCGGCGAGTGGAGCGTGCCTTACACCACCATGATCACGCGCGGCGGCGGCCAGATCACCGGCTATGAATACTGGATCAACGATCAAGTGGCGGACCGGGTGATGAATACGATCGGGCCGGCCGATGTGGTGGACCTGATCAGCGACCTGCCCCTCAACACGCCACCTGGCGACCACACCTTCACCATCCGCTTCCGCGATGAGGCCGAGGGATGGAGCGTACCCATAACGACCACGGTGGCGGTATACATGGGCATTGAGGAGTTGCCGGGCGTGAACAGCATCCTCTTGTTCCCGAACCCTGTGCAGGACCAATTGACATTGCGCTTGGATGCCTCGGTCTCCTCTGCCTATGATGTGAGCATTTTCGACGCGACCGGCCGCATGGTCGCAGCTCCTACTCACTGGCAAGTAGCCGGTTTGGTACACCGCAGCTGGGATACCGCAGCACTGGCCCCTGGCACCTACACCATCCGTATCACGAACGGCGATCGCGCCGCCCACCTCCCATTCATCAAGCAATGAGAACCTTCACACTCCTATCGATCGTTGCGGGCTTCGCATTGTCCACAACGGCATCGGCCCAACTGCCCCGCATTGTAGTGGATGGCATAACGGCCCCGCAGGTGTTCACCGATCTGAACGCCGCCATCACGGCCGCACCGGCCAACAGCAACATCACCCTCAGTGGTGGCTCCTTCCATGTGCCTGGTGGTTTCGCGTTGGACAAGCCCTTGCATTTCGTTGGTGCGGGCATCCACACCGATAGCACGAATGCTACCGGTGCCACGATCTTCGCGGCCTCCGGGTACGACGTGTTCGCATTGACCTCGGGTGCTTCCGGATCCTCCTTCACCGGCATCTGGTTCAATAACGCCGGGAACGTGAGCTTCTCTTTGGGAACTGGACCCGGCGACCAGGTCGTCACCGGGGTTGAGTTCCTGCGCTGCATGTTCCAGAAGGAGGTCAGGCTCGGTATTGAAGAGCCTTCGAATTCCAGCAGTGCGTTCACCGAGTGCATATTCCATGGAGTGCTTCGCGGAAGCGGTGGCACCAGCGTGGTGAACCGCTGTATTTTCGACTATAGTCCCGGTACGGGCGGCATGATCGTCACCTTCCGGCCTTCCGGATTGACCTTGTTGAACTCTATCATCCTTGGTGGAAAAACAGACTTTTGTGAGAATGCAACGATCTCCAACTGTGTGTTCACCAGGTCTGGAGGTGGGCCGATCTGGCAGAGTAATTACGCCTCGGTAAGCAATTGCATCATCGCTGCCGACGAGGTGTTCAGCAATACACAGGATGGCACATCCTCAGGCATCATCTTCGTTCAGGATCCCGCGTCCATTTTCGTTGACGAGACCGACGGCATGTACTATTTCACTGATGATGTACACTTGGCCGGTGGAGACAGCAACGGTATCGGACTGTATGGAATGTCCCCGCCCTACAAGCCTGGTGCAGTGCCCCACGTGCCACATATCCGACGCGTGGAGATAGCGCGCGGAACGGATGCCAACGGCAACCTGCCCGCAACGGTGCATGTGGCGGTGCAACCGAATTGAGCTGGCAGCGCATCACGTGATCTGATGGACCGGATCGGGGATTGCTCGCTCCAACCATTTCAGGTCATCGTCCAATACGATCCCGGACCGGTCCTTAAAAAGATCGTCCGGGATCGTTCACATACGGGCATGCTTCCCGATAAGGACGTAAAACCACCAGCATGGCAACCTTGACCCTGCCTTCGGGCGTTACCCAAAGCCGCACCTTGATCGTGCTGGCCGTGCTTGGAACCGGGGAGGTCACGGACGAGCAGCTCCAAGCAGGCTCGACGGGCTACATCGTGGAAGGGAACAGCCCGGCGGAATTGGTGGCCTTGGTCAATGATCTGCGGAACGGGCAGGAACCGCCCATGTGCGAAGTACGTCGGGTCATCGTACAGCTTCGCCCGGAGGAGATCCCAATGGAGAAACACCTGCTCACCTGCCGGGAATTGGAAGTGCTGCGCGCCCTTGTGGACGGACTGAGCTACAAGATGATCGCGGTTGAGCTCTGCATCAGTTTCGAGACCGTCCGCAGCCATGTGAAGGTGATCTATAGAAAGATGAACGTGAACAACAATACCGCGGCCGTGGCGAAGGCGATCCATTGTGGATTAGTGGCAGCCTAGGCGCTCGCCATTGAGATCCCTGAACCCGTTCTATGGTTCGAATGGCCCGGCCCCAACATAGCGGGATCGATGACAGGGCTATGTTTCTATCTTTCAGCACATGAACAGGGCCGCACATCTCGGCATCTTTTTCCTGCTTCTGCTGATCGGTAGCCCGCTCGAGGCTCAAGTCCCAGCGGCGTTGCCCGGTGATGCGCTCCGCTTCCAGCACATAACTACCGCGGATGGCCTCAGCGACAATGCCGTCACCTGCCTGTTCGAGGACCGCACCGGTTACATCTGGATCGGCACGGAACACGGCCTGAACAAGTATGATGGGCAGCGCGTGGTCCGCTACACCGGAGCTGCAGCTCCATCGGGGATGCGCATCTCCTCCATCGCCCAGGACAGCAGTGGCACCATTTGGATAGCCAGCACCGACGGAGGGCTATCCCGCTACGATGCGAACAAGGACCGCTTCAGCGGTTTCATGCAAGCCCATGATCCGGGAGGGGGCCTGCCCACTGAACGGCTGAATCACTTGTTGGCATTGAACGATAGCATGCTGTTGATCTCCACACAAAACGCTTGTCTATTATGGTGCAACACCAAGGACAGGACTTATCGGAAGCCAGATTACAACATGAACATTCACACCCGTGGCGAGGTCGATACTCTGGGCCGCTGGTGCCATTCGACCTTGCGTGTGGACAACAACCGGATCTGGCTGGGACTGATCCCTGGAAAGAACTCGTTGATCATCGATACTCGGACCGGGAATGTGCTAACGGACGTTCGTTCCACGAACGCGGACAGCCTGCATAGCCTCACCAATGCCATTCTGCTCAACGGCGACATTCTCGCGGGCGGCTGGGGCGCTGGGATCAGCCGTATACCACTGGACCATTGGGATCGGCAAGCGTATTCCTCATTAGGTGATGAGATCACCGCGATCGTTCCTTGGCACAACGGCTCTATTCTGGCGGGCACCAAGATCAACGGCCTGCTCGTGTTGGACAAACAGCTACAGTTGGTTCAGCGAGAGAAGCATCGGCGCAACGATCGTACTTCGCTAGGCGACAGCCAGGTGCGTTGCCTCTTGAAGGACCGCCATGGAACCATTTGGGTAGGAACGGCCGGCGGCATCTCCGTGCATGCTCCTACGGTATGGGCCATGGCCGTGAAGGAGTTATTTCCGAAGGATAGCCATGATCAGCCAGATCTCACCTTCCATAACCTGCAACAGGATCGCGACGGCACGATCCGCATTTCCTCTTCACATGGCTTCTTCACGCTGAAGGATCCGCAGCCCGCACCTCGCCATATCCCATTGAGCTTTGAAGGGCGAAATCTGGAAGTAACCGGGCTCTTCAATACCGGGCCGAACGAAAACTTTGTAGGTACCGAAACGGGGTTCTTCCCTTACGACCTCACACATGAGCAGTTGGAAAAGCACTCCCGCTCTTTGGGCCATTCCCCATACCCTGGCATCAGCATGTTCCAAGTGCGCTCGGCTTTCGCGGATACCATATTGGGCAAGCGAGCGATCCTTGTAGGTGCCTTGGGATTCGGGATCACCATTTTGGACCCGCACACACTGGAATATAAAAAGGAGGTCTTCGACTTGATCATGGACCGGAGTTTGTCCCTGACAAGATGTACGGTACTCGACACCGCCACAGGGCTGTATTGGAGCGGGTCATCCAAAGGCATCTATAGCTGGGCGCCCCGCTACGATCTAGCGGTGGATACCCCGCTTACCTTCCTGAAAAACAGCCCTCCCGAGCGCAGGCTTCCCGGCGAGGATGTAAGCGCCATCGCAGTTCGTGGAGCTGCCGCATGGGCCACACTACGCGAGGGCGTCTTGGTCGCAATCGTGAACGGAAAGGTCAACGCTCACAAAGTGCCCAACCATCTCCCATCGGATCTGCAGGGCTTGGCCTTTGACCCGCAGGGCAGGGTGTGGTGTACCACCAGCAACGGCTTGGTACGCTTTGATCCGCGGGATAATTCTTGGTTACACGTGCCGGTGAACGACGGTGGTCGCTTCCGCCAGCTCAACCGCTGCATACTCCAGCTGCGTGACGGCACCATGGCATTTTGCGCGGACAACAGCTTGGTCACCTTCCACCCGGATGCATTCGATCACCTGCCCACCTTACCCATGCCCCTGATCACCGGTATCCGCAATGCGTGGGGCCCCTTGACAACGGATGGCAAAGGTCGCTTGCAGATGCCCTCTCGCGGCAGTTCGTTCGAGGCCGACCTGAGTGCATTGTGGCCTACGGGACCGGCCCCGTTGGAATTTCTCTACCGCTTGGACGGCATTGAAGAAGTATCGCACGTTACCACGGCGACTGCTCCGCTTCACTATGCTGGCGTGCCCCCTGGAGACCATCGGCTGCTCGTCCGGGTGCGTGATGCCTATGGGCGTGAAGGCCCGGAGCTGGCGGTGCTCACCTTGTCCATTGCCGCACCCATCTGGCAGCGTTGGTGGGCTTATGCCCTTCTGGCGCTGCTTGCCGGCGGTGCCATGTACGCTTGGTCGCGCTACCGCCTCCGTCAAACATTGAAGTTCCAAGTCGTACGCGATGGTATTGCCCGCGACCTGCACGATGATATCGGGAGCACCTTGGGCAGCATCAGCTACTATAGCGAAGCCCTGAAGCGAAGACTCGGCGAGCAGGACCCCATAGCCAAGGAAGTGGCGGATAAGATCGGTGCCAACTCCCGCGAGATGATCGGTCGAATGAGCGACATCGTGTGGAGCGTGGATCCCAAGAACGACGATGCCGGCTCGCTGTCCGAACGCATGAAAATGCATGCTGCGGACCTGCTTGCCGCGCACGGGATCGAACTGGTCTTCCACCAAAGCTCCGACCTGAACGCGCGCCACCTCAGCACGCCGTTGCGGCGTTCTCTCTTTCTCATCTACAAGGAAGCGATCCACAATGCGATGAAATACTCCGAGTGCAAAAGGGTGGAGATCTCTCTGCATTGCGACGCAAGGACGATCAGCATGACCATCGTCGATAACGGGATCGGATTCGACACGGAAAATGTGGATAGCTACAATGGCAATGGGTTACCCAGCATACGGACACGCGCCGAAGGCCTAGGAGGAAAGGTTGAGATCCGCAGCCGTCCCGGCGCAGGAACCAGCATACACGTAACGGCACCCATCAACGATGGTATCACCCTTTCGGGGGATTGATTCGCCCAGCCAAGCCGATAGCTTTGCCTTCTGATGACGGACGACATCATACATGTAGCACTCTTCGACGACAGCAAGGTGATCCGTGACTCTTTAGGCGCTTTGCTTAGCACCACGCCGGGCATTGGCCTGTGCGGTTGCTTCCCGAATGCCGAGCATGTAGTGGAGCGGATCGATGCCTGCAAACCGGACGTTGTGCTGATGGACATTGATATGCCGGGCATCAATGGCATCGATGCTGTACGCCTTCTCCATGCGCAGCATCCACAACTCCCTGTGATCATGCTCACCGTGTTCGCAGATGAGGAGCGGATATATGCCGCTCTCTGTGCTGGCGCCATGGGCTACTTGCTGAAGAACATGGATCCCAACGAACTCTTGGACGCCATTGCCGAGGTTCGGCAAGGAGGCGCTCCGATGACGCCCAGTATCGCACGCAAGGTGATGCTCCATTTTCAGCGCCTGCCCAAGACACCGGATGGTCCTATGGAAGACCCCGGCCTCAGTCGCCGCGAGATGGAAGTGCTCCAAGAACTTGTTGCGGGCCTCAGTTACAAGATGATCGCGGAGAAACTTCACATCAGTTTCGAAACCGTGCGCAGCCACATCAAAAATGTGTACGAGAAATTGCACGTGCACAACACCGCCGAGGCCGTTGCCAAAACGCTGAAGGGGGGATTCTTGAACTGACCTGCCAGCCTGCCCCCGGTATGGGCCCGCCCCGATACATGTCGCGGCATATCAGGCGGGGTTGTCGGTTATCTAAACCAAGTTGTCCGCCTTCCCGGACCGAACGATAAAATTCGAGGCATCCGTGGTCTTTTTGCTGAACTGGGTTGTGAGATCCGAAAGGCTCTGGTGCTAAACATCAGCGTGGTGAATTAGCCCCCAAATCGGGGGATACGCGAATCGCTGATAACGGAAGCTCTTCCGTACAGTCGCTTAGCCCCACAGGGCTTTCAGCACCGTTCGTCGGACAATAGTGCGAGCTCACCCCCCGATTGTGGGATTGCGCCGATGAGGATGTCTCTTTCCATTTGCTCTCCAATAGAACCGTTCACATCCCCCGATGCACAACGATAGTAGGAGAACAACCGAATAGCCCTTCCCAAAACAGCAACCATCAAACACCCTGACCCATGAGACTTCCATCACTGTTCACCGCCCTCCTGCTCAGTGCAGGGTTATGGGCCCAACTGCCCTTCAGCTTCTCCGGAAGCGCCGGTGGCGACTGTGCCCCGCAGATCCACAATGAACCATGGCCCGGCGGTGTAAGCCCGACCGACCTCACCGGTTCGGTACGGTTCGACTGGTCGGCCACCAACGCCACGAGCGATCCCGTTCTCATGGAGGTGCGGGTCTATCGGGATGAATACCCCACAACCCCGGGGAACGGCGTGCAGGAGAATCTCGAGTTCTCTTTCACCTTCACTGCCGCCCCGAACGGAACGAGTTCGGGCACGGTCTTCTGGACGTGCCCTATCAGCTCCTTCGAGGAATTGCGTGCCCATTCGGTGCGCGTATCCGGACCGAGTGGGACCTGCACAGCGTTCTCCATGACCGTGGGGTACGTGGTGCCTGCTTTTGGCAATGATGTGGAACCGAACAGCGATCCTAGCAGCCAGCCCTTTTCCACGGTGAACATCGATTACGACGGACACTTGCGTACCAATAATGCAACGGACGACGATTGGTACCGTATCCAACTGCCCGCACAAGGCAAGCTGCTTATCACCCTGCAGTCGGAGACCCCCGGAAGCACTCCGGGGACGATCGAAGGGCTAATGACCTACACCACCAGCACGCTCGTCAACACGTGGAGCGGGCCTACCGGAACAGACAACGTGCCCAACACCAATGTGTTCGAGCAGACCTGCGCGGGCAATGCCAACGGTGGCATCTACTATCTGCGTATCCGAGCGACCGGGGCCTGCGACGTAAGCTACCGGATGAAACTGACACTCGTAGCGCCCGCCTTCACCAATGACGCGGAACCGAATAACAGCACAAGCAGTGCGATCATCCTCCCTGAAACGCACACCGCGGATGGGCAGCTGTATTTCCAACATGGCGATAATGTGGACATCTATCGTGCGAACCTGAGCAGTGACGGCGTTATGCACATTGCCATCGAGGCAGAGCAAGCCGGTACGAGCACCACCGGTACCCTTCAAGTGATCCTCTTCACCAGCAACAGCACCGTGCTGGAGACATGGAACGTACCCGTGGGCGCGAATTCCATCCCGATCAGCACAGCATTGAGCAAGACGTGCAGGGGCAACACAAGTCCGTACTACCTCCAATTGATCTCGAGCGACTGCGGCACATCGTACCGCATCAGTTACTCGGTGACGCCGCCCCTCTTCGCGCAGGACCTTGAGCCGAACAACAGCACCCCGCAAGCTATTCCGCTCCCTGAAACACAGACAGCGGAGGGACACTTGAACTTCTATTTCGGTGACAACCTCGACATCTACCGCTTGGACCTGACGACCGAAGGTGTGCTGCATGTTGCCTTCGAGGCCGAGCATGCCGGCGCCTCAACCGCGGAGACCATCCAAATTAATCTTTCGAACAGCGTCGGTACCATCCTGAAGAGCTGGACCGCGCCCGTGGGTGCGAACTCCATAGCCGTGAGCAGCACCCATGACATGACCTGCCTCGGCACCGTGATCCCCTATTACCTATCCGTGGCGAGCAGTGCGTGCGGCGCTTCCTACCGCATGAGCTATACGATGACACCTCCGCTCTTCGCGAATGATGTGGAACCCAACGGTTCCACAGGACAGGCCATCGTATTGCCGCCATCCACCCCGACGACCGGACGGCTGAACTTCAATGTCGGAGTGAACGGAGAGAACAGTGATTACTACCGGATGAACCTGCCGACCGATGGTGTACTGAATGTGACGATCGAAGCGGAACACGCCGGCCTCTCCACCATCGAGACCGTTGCTGCGTACATCTCGGTAAGTACGGGGACAACGCTCGCCAGCTGGAATGCCGCAGTGGGGGCCAGCTCGAGCCCTACCATGACCTCGTTCAGCTTGAGCTGCCGTGGCACGAACAACCCTTACTATTTGACCTTGATCAGCAATGTATGCGGTGTTTCCTACCGCGTGAGCTGGACCGTGACAGCACCTGTGTATGCCAACGATCCGGAGCCCAATAACAGCACCCCCGGCACCCCGATGAACTTGAACGCTGGCGAACAGCAGGGGCATATCGGTTTCTACAACCTTGGGGACGCAGATTACTACGCATTCACACATCCGGGCGGGCCCTGGTCGGTGACCGTCAGCGCCGAGCACGCGAATGCCGGGGAAGGGACCTTGAACATGATAGTCATCAACAATCCTGGCACACTGTTCGGCACCTTCATAGTGCCGGTCGGCGGCTCCTCCGCACCGCTCACGAACACCTTTACCATCCCCTCGCTCCCTGCGGGTTCGATCTACCGCTTGGTCTTTACGGAGGCCACTTGCGGCGTGAGCTATCGCATCCACTGCTATGATGATGACAACGATGGCACCTGCAACGCATTCGACCTCTGTGCAGGCGGGCCGGAACCGGGAACACCTTGTGATGACGGCAACGCCTGTACCTCAGGCGATGTGATCGATGCCAACTGTACCTGTGTCGGAACAGCGGTGAACGCGGATGATGGAGACCCCTGCACGCTCGATAGCTGCGACCCGATCAACGGCCCCAGCCACATCTTCCAGGATGCCGACAACGACGGCACCTGCGATGCCAACGACGGCTGTCCCAACGACCCCGACAAGGTCGCACCGGGCAACTGCGGCTGTGGCAACCCAGAACCCGGCGCCACATGCGATGACGGGAACGCACTTACCATCAATGATGTGATCGATGCCAGCTGCAATTGCACAGGCACCTTGCTAACAACGGATTGCGAAGGCGTGCCCGGAGGCTCCGCCACCATTGGAACAAGCTGTGACGATGGCGATGGCAACACCGTGAACGACATCTACGATGCCAACTGCAACTGCGTAGGACAAGCACTGGACTGCGAGGGAACACCCGGAGGTACGGCCACCATCGGGACTTCTTGTGATGATGGAAACGCCAGCACGGTGAATGATGTCTACGACGCCAGCTGCAACTGTGCGGGTACGCTGCTGCCAGAGGATTGCGAAGGCACACCAGGAGGTACTGCCATTGTGGGAACCGCCTGCGATGATGGCGATACCAACACCGTGAACGACCTCTACGATGCCAACTGCAATTGCGTAGGACAGGCACTGGACTGCGAGGGAACACCCGGAGGTTCAGCCACCATCGGATCACCTTGCGATGATGGTAACGCCAGCACCGTGAACGACATCTACGATGCGAACTGCAACTGTGCGGGTACGCTGCTTCCTGTGGATTGCGAAGGCACACCTGGAGGTACTGCAACTGTGGGCACCGCATGTGACGATGGCAATGCCAACACCGGTAACGACCTCTACGATGCCAACTGCAACTGCGTTGGACAAGCGCTCGACTGCGAGGGCACACCCGGCGGGACGGCCACTGTCGGCACTGCGTGCAACGATGGCAATGCCAACACCATCAACGATGCCTACGATGCCAACTGCAACTGTGTGGGCACTGCTACGGGCAGCTGCACCGGCAACGAAGTCGTAGTGATGATCAATACCGATGGTAACGCGGACCAGATCACTTGGGAGATCACCAACGCAGGCAATGCGGTCATCGCCTCGGGTGGACCTGCTACTGGCCAGAACAACACATCGGTGAGCGCGACCGCTTGCTTGGGCAGTGCTGTTACAAGCTCCTGCTATGGCTTCCGACTGATGGACAGCTTCGGCGATGGCATCGCCAATGGAGGATGGGAACTGCGCACGACCACTGGCAAGCTCCTCCTCCGGGATGCCTTTGCCGGCGGTTCCGTATCTCCTGCAACTCCCTCGGCCAACCCCAGCTATGGTAGCTCACACAGCTTCTGCCTGCCGGCTGGCTCGGCGAACATTGCAACCACCGAATGCGGCATCTTCGATAACCTGCTCGGGAACAAAGTGTACTGCAACAAGGTGATAGGCGCTTCGAACTATCAGTTTGAATTCTCCGATCCAGACGCCGGCTTTATGCGCCGCATTGCACGCCCGGACAACTTTGTCCATTTCTGGGACATGGTGACCAATCCGCTTATCCCTGGCGTGAAATACTTCGCCCGCGTTCGAACGGACCGCGACGGACCCATGGTGCAAGCTCATTTCGGAAGCGGTTGTGAAATGGGGTTGGGACAGGTGGTCATTTGCACGCAGCTGATCCAGGCACCTGCCTACGGCCACTCGTGCAACGAGACCCGCACCTTCAATACCAACAACAGCTTCATCTATGCAACGCCCGTGCAGGGAGCAACGGAGTACCAGTTCAGGATCATCAACTCCCAAGAAGGCTACGACCAGACCTTCATTCGCAGCAGCTATATCCTGCAGTTGAAGTGGAACAGCAACGTGGCACCTGCCCTGATCAATGGCTACACCTACAGCGTGGAGATGAACGTGAAGGTGAACAGCCTCTACAGCGGCTTCTGCGCCAGCACGTGCAACATCACCATCGACAACAGCGGCGGACTTGCGATGAGCATGACGCAGGCCAACGGAACTGCTACGATGTGGCCGAACCCCGTGCGCGATGGGCAGGTGAACCTGAACATCGATGGGTTGGAGGATCCTGAACAGACCATCACTGTGGACATTCAGGATATCTACGGCAAGCTCGTCTTCGCCAAGGAATTCGAGAACAGCGGCGAGCGGTTCAACGCCATCCTCAACCTCTCCGGCGAGATCGCCAGCGGGGTGTATATGGTGAACATTACGGTGAACGGTGAGCGCACCGTGCAGCGGTTGAGCATTATGAAGTAGCTCCCTCAGCGGTCTCCAAAACGGGATCTTGAGGAAATCCTAGCCGAAGGGCCGTTCCGAAAGGGACGGCCCTTTGTGCTCGTGCCCTTCCTTCCACATGGAGCCCCGCCCCTTGGCAGGAAGGAATGGCCATATACGGCAGGTGATGTGCGAGCCTAACTCCGGGCCAAGGATCGGGCTTCACACCCTCAATGACCGAGGTGGCGACCCAATGCCATACCCGCGTCCTTGTGCGCAACGCGCACATCTTATCCACATGCCCCCACACATAATGGATCAAGCTCCCTTTCTTACTCTACACAGCTCGATCAACCGTGTTCCATGCGAATCAACTTATCATCGGCAACACCTACAGCAACAATGCAAGCAAGCAACTATTTAATTTTTATGACCAATTTGACTACTGAATATCCGATCCTGTAACCTTGCACTCGTCGACGATATTCGACCACCCACACAACCATAAATAGCTTTCATCTAAAAACACCTCGCTCCTGTGGTGACCCGTGCGCCTTTTGATGAAAAGAACCTCAACTGACCCTCATCTGATGTTCTTAATGAACCTGAGCCCTTCCATTCCCCCAGACTTCACCATCACTGCACACTAACCAACGAACACCGGTCACATGAAAAGTCTTAAACGTCCACGCAGCCATACGGCCAGGCGATTCCTCTGTGGAACACACCTGATCGCTGGCGCGATGTTGTTCCTCTCCACTGCGTTGAACGCACAGGTGAGCGATTACACCTTCTCGCAATCCAATGGCACCTACACCGCTATCTCGGGCACACCGATCTTTTCCAGTGGTTGGGATGATAACGTTGCCACCTACAACATTCCCAGTGGCACATTCACATACAATGGGACCGCGTACAACTACGTGAAGGTGAACTCCAATGGCTTCGTGACATTCGGGTCAACCACCTCGTCGAGCAGTTTATATACCCCGATCAGTACCAGTACGGGCTATGCGGGTGCGATCTCCGCTTTCGGGATCGACCTCGATGCAGGTAGTTCATCCTCGGTAGTAGCTACGCAGAGCGGTGGGGAGGTCATCGTCCAATGGACCAATGCCCGACGGAGGACCGGTGATGAACTGGACTTTCAGATCCGCTTGAACCAGACCACCGGCGTGATCAGGATCGTGTACGGCTCATGTACGGCAACGAGCACCACCAACTATACGTCACAGGTCGGCTTGCGTGGAGCGAGCAATTCGGATTACAACAATCGCAGTTCCACCTCAAGTTGGAGCAGCACCACCGCTGGTGGTACCTATACATCCACGGTAACTTCCCGGAATACGATCATGCCGGCATCCGGGCTCACCTTCACCTGGTCGCCGCCCAAGGACATCGGCCCAACCGCCCTTGCCCTTCCGACCGCACTTTCCTGCTTCACCAATGCCCAACCGGTATCGGTCACCATCAAGAACCAGGGAACAACCACGTTGAACTTCGTCACCTCGCCTGTGACCGTTACCGCTAACGTGACCGGTGCCACGACCGCTTCGCTCAGTGGAACGCTCAGCACAGGAACATTGACGGCCGGCAGTTCCGTGAACGTGCCCATGAGTACGAACTTGAACATGAGCGCCGGTGGCGTCTACAACTTCGCACTTTCCACGAGCATGTCCGGTGATACGGACCCTAGCAATGATAACGCCACCGACAGTCGGACCTCTGTCGCTCCTATAGGGGTGACAGCCACGGCCAGCGCTGCCAACGTTTGTGCTGGCAGTACCGTGAACCTGTTCAGCACCGGCACTGCATCCTCCATGCAGTCAGTGATAAGCCAGAACTTCAATGGTGCATCCATTCCCGCTGGCTGGACAGCAGCGAACAACAGCACCGGTGGAACCACCACCAATAGAGCGAAAGCCGCTTGGACCTTGCAGAATGATGGATACACCTATAGTAGCGTCACCTTCAACAGCAACGACAACAGTCGCTTCTACATTTCCAACAGCGACGCCCCGGGATCGGGTATCAGCACCAATACATCGCTCACCAGCCCTGCGTTCAGCTTGGTCGGCAAGACGGCTGCATCGTTGTCTTTTTACCATTACTACAGGTACTATGACGGTTCTGAGAGCGCGAACGTCCAAGTTTCGACGAACGGGAGCACTTGGACAACCGTACAATCCTACACCAGTACCACTGGCGCTGCCTCAGCATTCGCCCTTGCGACGATCCCCTTGAACGCATATATCGGCCAGGCCTCGGTACAGGTGCGGTTCCTCTATATCGCCAGCTATGATTACTACTGGGCTTTGGACAACTTCGATGTAAGCGCCACCCCGATCCCGACATTCAGTTGGACCTCCGTACCCACCGGCTTCACCAGCAGCCTGCAGAACCCGACCAACGTGAACGTCGGCGTGAACACCACCTACAAAGTGACAGCGACCGTTGGCGGCTGTTCCTCCACGGCGCAAGTTGCCGTGAATACCGTTGCACCGCCTAACGCCGGCACCAGCGGAGTTCTTACCATCTGCGCAGGGAGCACGGTGACTGCACCTCAACTCTTCGCCAAATTGGGTGGTACTCCGAATGCCGGTGGCAACTGGAGCCCTACCTTGGCTGGCGCCGGAACGTACACCTACACGGTGAACGCCACATCGCCGTGTGCGGTGAACGCGACCGCGCAAGTTGTCGTAAGTCAACAGGCACAACCGAACGCCGGTACCAACGGAGCCCTTACGATCTGTGCAGGGAGCACGGTGACCGCACCACAACTGTTTGCAGCTTTGGGTGGTTCGCCGAATGCCGGTGGCAGCTGGAGCCCTACCTTGGCTGGCGCCGGAACGTACACCTACACGGTGAACGCCACA
>JBEBYG010000033.1:0-25032 GCA_040391235.1 Cryomorpha ignava | reverse complement strand
CCAGGAACCAGTTCGTGCTCGAATTCCTCGACTATTTCATCGACCCTCCCCGGTATAGCATCGAGGAGTGCGTTGAGCGTGGCCTTACCTACAGTGTACCGCTGAAGGCCAAGTTGAAACTCTATTGCACCGATCCGGAGCACGAGGATTTCGAGACCATCGTACAGGACGTTTACCTCGGCCAAATTCCCTACATGACCCCCAAAGGGTCGTTCGTAGTGAATGGTGCCGACCGTGTGATCGTGAGCCAGCTGCACCGCAGCCCGGGCGTGTTCTTCGGCCAAAGCCGCCACGCCAACGGGACCAAGCTTTACAGCGCCCGTGTGATCCCCTTTAAGGGGTCCTGGATCGAGTTCGCCACGGACATCAACGGTGTGATGTATGCATACATCGACCGTAAGAAGAAGTTGCCGGTGACCACGCTGTTGCGTTCGATCGGATTCGAGAGCGATAAGCAGATCCTGGAGATCTTCGGCTTGGCCGATGAGGTCAAGGTGACCAAGGCCTCCTTGAAGGATGCCGTGGGCCGCAAGCTCGCCGCCCGTGTGCTGAAGAGCTGGGTGGAGGATTTCGTGGACGAGGACACCGGCGAGGTGGTCTCGATCGAGCGGAACGAGGTATTGATCGACAGGGAGACCATCCTGGAGGAGAGCCATGTGGAACTGATCATCGAGAGCGGTGCCAAGACCATCATCCTGCACAAGCTGGGTGTGAACGCGGCAGACTATGCCTTGATCTACAATACCCTGCAAAAGGACACATCCAACTCCGAGAAGGAGGCTGTGGAAGTGATCTACCGTCAGTTGCGTAACGCCGAACCACCCGATCTGGAAACGGCTCGTAGCGTGATCGACAAGCTGTTCTTCAGCGAGCAGCGTTATGACCTCGGCGAAGTGGGCCGCTACCGGATCAACAAGAAGTTGGGTCTGGAAAGCGAACTTAGCGTGCGCGTCCTCACGAAGGAGGACATCATCGCGATCATCCGCTACCTCATTGAGTTGGTGAACTCCAAGGCCGATGTGGACGACATCGACCACTTGAGCAACCGTCGTGTACGTACTGTGGGCGAGCAGCTCTTCAGCCAGTTCGGCGTGGGTCTTGCCCGTATGGCTCGCACCATCCGCGAGCGGATGAACGTGCGCGATAACGAGGTGTTCACACCTACCGACCTGATCAATGCCAAGACACTGAGCTCAGTTATCAATTCGTTCTTCGGAACGAACCAGTTGAGCCAGTTCATGGACCAGACGAACCCACTTGCCGAGATCACCCACAAGCGCCGCCTGTCGGCTCTTGGACCCGGAGGTCTTAGCCGTGAGCGTGCAGGTTTCGAAGTGCGTGACGTTCACTACACCCACTACGGCCGTCTCTGTACCATTGAGACACCTGAAGGACCGAACATCGGTCTGATCAGCTCGCTGTGTGTGTTCAGTAAGATCAACAGCCTCGGCTTCATCGAAACCCCTTACCGCGAGGTGAAGGATGGTAAGGTGGACCTGAAGGGAACGCCCATCTACCTCAGTGCGGAGGAAGAGGACATGAAGATGATCGCCCAGGCCAACGCCGATGTGGCGCAGACCGGCGAATTCCGCAGCGACCGTGTGAAGGCGCGCCAGATGGGTGACTTCCCAGTGGTGGCTCCGGAGGAACTGGAGTTGATGGACGTGGCGCCGAACCAGATCGCTTCGATCGCGGCCAGCCTCATCCCATTCTTGGAGCACAACGACGCCAACCGTGCGCTGATGGGCTCCAACATGATGCGCCAAGCCGTTCCCTTGCTTCGTCCGGAAGCCCCGATCGTGGGTACCGGCCTCGAGGAGCTGGTAGCGCACGACAGCCGCGTACTGCTATCCGCGGAAGGTGAAGGAACCGTGAAGTATGTGGACAGCGAGCGCATCGTGATCGAATACAAGCGCACCGACGAGGAGCGCGCGGTAAGCTTCGATGGCGATGAGAAGGAGTACAAGCTCACGAAGTTCAGGAAGACCAACCAGAGCACCTGCATGAACTTGCGCCCGATCGTTCGCAAGGGGGAGAAGGTCACGGACGGGCAAACGCTCTGCGAAGGCTACAGCACCGAAGATGGGGAGTTGGCCATAGGCCGGAACCTGGTGGTGGCCTTCATGCCTTGGAAGGGATACAACTTCGAGGATGCCATCGTGATCGGTGAACGCGTGGCCCGCGAGGACATGTTCACCTCGATCCACATCGATGAGTACAACATGGAGGTGCGCGATACCAAGCGCGGCCAGGAAGAACTCACCGCAGACATTCCGAACGTGAGCGAGGAAGCCACCAAGGACCTCGACGAGAACGGCTTGATCCGTATCGGTGCCGAGGTGCGCGAAGGCGATATCCTCATCGGGAAGATCACGCCGAAAGGAGAGACCGACCCCAGCCCGGAAGAGAAACTGCTCCGCGCCATCTTCGGTGATAAGGCCGGTGATGTGAAGGATGCCTCCATGAAAGCGCCACCCAGTACCAAGGGTGTGGTGATCGACAAGAAGCTCTTCGCCCGTGCAGTGAAGGACAAAAAGACGAAGGGCAACGAAAAGGCCGTATTGGAGCAGATCGCCAAGGAGGAGGCCAAGGAACTTGCAGACCTGAAGAACCTCTTGGTGGAGAAGCTCATGTCCCTCATTGGTGGCACCAATTCGAACGGTGTCTTCAATAAGTACAAGGAGGAGCAGATCCGCAAAGGCGTGAAGTTCAGTGCCAAGGTGCTGGAGCGGGTGGACTACATCACTGTGGACCCGACCGATTGGACGGCGGACAAGAAGACCAACGAACTCGTTCGCCAGTTGATCCACAACTTCACCATTCGCTACAGCGATATCAGCGGTACATACAAGCGCAAGAACTTCCAGGTGAGCATCGGTGACGAGCTGCCTACGGGGATCATGAAGCTGGCCAAGGTGTACATCGCCAACAAGCGCAAGCTCACGGTGGGGGACAAGATGGCCGGTCGCCACGGTAACAAGGGCATCGTGTCCAAGATCGTGCGTGATGCTGATATGCCGTTCCTTGAGGATGGTACTCCGGTGGACATCGTGTTGAACCCGCTGGGTGTTCCTTCCCGCATGAACCTGGGTCAGATCTATGAGACCGTGCTCGGTTGGGCAGGGTTGAAGCTCGACCGCAAGTACGCCACGCCGATCTTTGATGGAGCTTCCATCGAGGAGATCAATGCCGAGACCGATGAGGCCGGCATCCCGCGCTACGGCAAGGCCTACCTGTACGATGGTGGTACCGGCGTACGTTTCGACCAACCAGCTACCGTCGGCGTGATCTACATGCTGAAGTTGGCCCACATGGTGGACGACAAGATGCACGCACGTTCCATCGGACCCTACAGCTTGATCACCCAGCAACCATTGGGTGGTAAGGCGCAGTTCGGTGGCCAGCGTTTCGGTGAGATGGAGGTGTGGGCATTGGAGGCCTTCGGTGCCGCCAACATCCTGCAAGAGATCCTCACCGTGAAGAGCGATGACGTGATGGGCCGTGCCAAGGCCTACGAAGCCATCGTAAAAGGCGATCCAATGCCAACGCCGGGCATTCCTGAATCATTCAACGTTCTCCTCCACGAACTCCGCGGACTCACCTTGGAAGTGAGCCTGGAGAACGAGGCCGATAACAATAACAAGTCGAATTCCTGAGCACCATGACAATGATCAAGAAGGAGATGAAGCTCTCCAGCCAATTCGACAAGATCGTCATCAGCTTGGCCAGCCCCGAGAAGATCCTCGAGCGCAGCCACGGTGAGGTGATCAAGCCAGAGACGATCAACTATCGGACCTACAAGCCCGAGCGCGATGGCCTGTTCTGTGAGCGCATTTTCGGCCCTGTGAAGGACTTCGAATGCCATTGCGGAAAATACAAGCGTATCCGCTACAAGGGCATCGTATGTGATCGTTGCGGTGTAGAAGTGACCGAGAAGAAGGTGCGTCGCGAGCGCATGGGTCACATTCAGTTGACAGTGCCGGTGGCACACATCTGGTATTTCCGCAGCCTGCCGAACAAGATCGGTTACTTGCTGGGCCTGCCCACCAAGAAGCTCGACCAGATCATTTACTACGAGCGCTATGTAGTGATCCAGGCCGGTGATGGAAGCATCATGAACAAGGAAGGGGAGGCTGTCCAATATTTGGACTTCCTCACCGAAGAGGAATACCTCGACATCCTTGAGGCTCTCGGTAAGGACAACCAGTACTTGGAGGATACAGACCCGAACAAGTTCATCGCCAAGATGGGCGCAGAGGGATTGTACGATCTCCTGAAGCGTTTGGACCTGGACTCCCTCAGCTACGATCTGCGCCACAAGGCCAACACGGAGACTAGCCAACAGCGTAAGAACGAGGCCCTCAAGCGCCTCAACGTGGTGGAGGCTTTCCGCAGCGCGAACAGCCGCCGGGAGAACAAGCCCGAGTGGATGATCGTGAAGGTGGTACCGGTGATCCCGCCCGAGTTGCGCCCTTTGGTGCCCTTGGACGGTGGACGCTTTGCCACCAGTGACCTGAATGACCTGTACCGTCGCGTGATCATCCGCAACAACCGCCTCAAGCGGTTGGTGGAGATCAAGGCGCCGGAGGTGATCCTGCGCAACGAGAAGCGGATGCTCCAGGAGGCCGTTGACAGCCTCTTCGACAACAGCCGCAAGAGCAGCGCCGTGAAGAGCGAGAACAACCGCCCGCTGAAGTCATTGAGCGACTCGCTCAAGGGCAAGCAGGGCCGTTTCCGCCAGAACCTGCTCGGTAAGCGTGTGGACTACAGTGCACGTTCCGTGATCGTTGTGGGTCCTGATCTGAAGCTGCATGAGTGCGGCCTGCCCAAGGATATGGCTGCCGAGCTCTACAAGCCGTTCATCATCCGCAAGCTCATTGAGCGTGGTATCGTGAAAACGGTGAAGAGCGCCAAGAAGATCGTGGACAAGAAGGAGCCGGTGATCTGGGACATCCTGGAGAACGTGCTGAAGAGCCATCCCGTGCTCCTCAACCGGGCACCGACGCTGCACCGCTTGGGTATCCAGGCATTCCAGCCGAAGCTCATCGAGGGCAAGGCCATCCAGCTCCATCCGCTGGTGACCACCGCTTTCAACGCTGACTTTGACGGTGACCAAATGGCTGTGCACTTGCCCTTGGGCCATGCCGCCATCCTGGAAGCACAACTCTTGATGCTGGCCAGCCACAACATCCTGAACCCGGCTAACGGCGCGCCTATCGCGGTGCCTAGCCAGGACATGGTGCTTGGATTGTACTATATTACCAAGGGCCGTAAGAGCGAGAAGGACCATCCCATCCGTGGTGAAGGTTCCATCTTCTACAGCCCGGAGGAAGTGAACATCGCCTACAACGAAGGCAAGTTGGACCTGCACGCTTGGATCAAAGTGCGCTGGACACACCCCAATGGGGAGACCAGCTTGATCGAGACCACTACAGGTCGCGTGATCTTCAACGCCGTTGTGCCTGAAGAGGTAGGTTACATCAACGAAGTGCTCACGAAGCGCTCCTTGAGGGACATCATCGGTCGTGTGGTGCGCGAAAGCGGGACAGCGAAGGCTGCTCACTTCTTGGATGAGATCAAGGAACTTGGTTTCATGAACGCGTTCAAGGGCGGCTTGAGCTTCAACTTGGCTGACGTGGTGATCCCTGCGGAAAAGGACACACTGATCAAGGCAGCCCAGGACGAGGCCGATGAGGTGACGGGCAACTACAACATGGGCCTGATCACCAACAACGAGCGCTACAACCAGACCATCGACATCTGGACACACACCAACAGCAAGCTCACCTACACGCTGATGGAGCGCCTGAAGAACGACAACCAGGGCTTCAACTCCATCTACATGATGATGGACTCCGGTGCCCGTGGTTCCAAGGAGCAGATCCGTCAGCTTAGTGGCATGCGTGGCCTGATGGCCAAGCCCCAGAAGAGCGGCGGCGGACAGGACATCATCGAGAACCCCATTCTCTCCAACTTCAAGGAGGGCCTCTCCATCCTGGAGTACTTCATTTCCACCCACGGTGCCCGGAAGGGTCTGGCCGATACCGCGCTGAAGACCGCGGACGCCGGTTACCTCACCCGCCGCTTGGTGGACGTGGCCCAGGACGTGGTGATCACCGCGGACGACTGCGGTACCCTGCGTGGCCTGGTGGCCACCGACCTGGTGAAGAACGAGGAAGTGGTCGAGCCCTTGCGCGACAGGATCCTGGGCCGTACCACGGTGCATGATGTGCTGCATCCGCAAACCGGCGAGACGATCATCGCCAGCGGGGAGAACATCGACGAAACGATCGCCACCCTCATCGGCAACAGCCCGATCGAGGAAGTGGAGGTGCGCAGCGTGCTCACCTGCGAGCAGCGCCATGGGGTGTGCGCCAAGTGCTACGGGCGCAACCTGGCCACGGGCCGCATGGTGCAGATCGGCGAGGCCGTCGGCGTGATCGCCGCGCAGTCCATCGGGGAGCCGGGAACGCAGCTTACCCTGCGGACCTTCCACGTGGGCGGTGTGGCCGGCAAGATCACCGAGGACAGCCAGATCGTGGCCAAGTACGATGGCCGCCTGGAGATCGATGAGCTGCGCACGGTGAAGAAGAAGGGCCGCAAGGGCGAGGATGCCGAAGTGGTCATCAGCCGCAGCGCCGAAATGCGCATCGTGGACAACAACACGGGCATCGTGCTCACCACCAGCAACATCCCATACGGGGCCATGTTCTACTCGCACCCTGGCAATCAGGTGACGAAGGGTGAGGTAATCTGCCAGTGGGATGCCTACAACGCCGTGATCATCTCGGAACTTTCCGGAACGCTGGCCTTCGAAAGCATCGAAGAGAGCGTGACCTTCCGGGAGGAGATCGACGAGCAAACGGGCTTTACCGAGAAGGTGATCGTGGAAAGCCGCGACAAGCGGAAGAACCCGACCATCAAGATCATCGATGCCAAGAGCAAAGAAGAGATCAAGAGCTATTCCCTCCCCGTGGGCGCGCACATTGCAGTGAGCGAAGGCGAGAAGGTGGAAGCTGGCGATATCCTGGTGAAGATCCCCCGTAGCTCCGGCAAGGGTGGTGACATCACCGGTGGTCTGCCCCGCGTCACCGAGCTCTTCGAAGCACGGAACCCGAGCAACCCGGCCGTGGTCAGCGAGATCGATGGCATTGTATCCTACGGAAAGATCAAACGTGGTAACCGCGAGATCATCGTGGAGAGCCGCACCGGCGAACACAAGTTCTACTTGGTGCCGCTGAGCAAGCACATCCTCGTGCAGGAGAACGACTTCGTGAAGGCTGGACAAAGCCTGAGCGATGGCTCGATCGCCCCCGGCGACATCCTTAACATCCAAGGCCCCACCCGTGTACAGGAGTACTTGGTGGACGAAGTACAGGATGTGTACCGGATGCAGGGTGTGAAGATCAACGACAAGCACTTCGAAGTGATCGTGCGCCAGATGATGCGGAAAGTGGAGATCGAGGATCCGGGCGATACCCGTTTCCTGGAGCGCCAGGCCGTGATGAAGGCCGAGTTCATGGAGGAGAACGACGACATGTTCGACAAGCTCGTGGTAACCGATGCCGGTGAGAGCGCGAATGTGAAGGAAGGCCAGATCATCAACCTGCGGAAGTTGCGGGATGAGAACAGCGTACTGAAGCGCAAGGATGGCAAGCTCGTGGAGACACGCCCTGCCACCCCCGCCACCAGCCGCCAGTTGCTCATGGGCATCACCCGTGCTTCGCTCCAGACCGAGAGCTTCATCAGTGCAGCGTCCTTCCAGGAAACCACCAAGGTGCTCAATGAGGCCGCAGTGGCCGCCAAGGAGGACAACCTGAAGGGCCTGAAGGAGAACGTGATCGTGGGCCACTTGATCCCTGCGGGAACAGGTACACGATCCTTCCAGCGGAACCTGGTCTATGGCAAGGACGAATACACCCGCTTGATGGCGGCGAAACTCGCCGAACAGGAGATCGAGGAGTGACCTCACCGTGGAAACCCCTCTCCGATCGGAGAGGGGTTTCTTTTTTCATTCGGCCTGCTCTTGGCAGGTCAACTTCCTTTCCCGAGAAAGGAGCAAACAGAACAAAAAGATGGCAGACGAAAAGGATCAAGCCCGACCGAACCAACTGAACATTGAGCTCAGTGAAGAGGTGGCCGATGGCATCTACAGCAACCTCGCGATCATCACCCATAGCAATTCGGAATTCGTGCTGGATTTCGTGCGGGTGATGCCAGGCGTGCCCAAGGCCAAGGTGAAGGCCCGTGTATTGCTTACACCGCAACATGCCAAGCGCTTGATGCGTGCCTTGGCGGACAACGTACAGAAGTTCGAGTCCGTGCATGGCAACATCCGTGAGACCGACATGCCGGAGATCCCGATGAATTTCGGTGGTCCTACGGCGCAAGCGTGAACCAACTCCCCTTTAATTGAAAAAGCCCCGGATCCGGGGCTTTTTCAATTCTGGATGGAAGGGTTCAACTGATGACCTTCGAACGCGGCCATGACAAGATCCGGACGCCTGTGGACCAGTGCGTCAAGTGGGGCATGGTAGGGAGCTCCAACGGTGTGATATCAGATGCAGGGACCAATAGAAGCTGGTCCATCTGGAGTTTCTGCAATGGCCAAGGGAGGTGGTGGATCTCATAGCACCAGACAGCGTTCCTATACCATTTGAACAAAGCGTAACGCTCCACCAGCCAGCGGTCCTGTTCTGTCGGCCAAGTGATCGGCTCGGTACCTCGGCAATTCAGCTGTAGATGCATCCGGTCGCTGTCCGTGCTTCAAACCAATTGTGGGAGGCTCGGCTGCGCGTGACATGGGCCTTGCGATAGGGCAATGTGGAAAGCACACGGGCCAGGGCCACCGATGACCATTTGGCCGCATCGATACTGAGGAAGTACACCCCGGCGATTCCGTTCCTGTCGCGGACATAGGTGCGCACGTTCACTTCGTGGAAATCAGACACCGCCGACCACGCTGGAAGTCAACGGGGCCTCACATTCCGCATGGTGAAAGCGACCAAGCGGATCCAAGCCCTCCCTTCGAAGAGGTCCAGTTCAAGCTCTTGAGGCACGAAGCTTCGGAGTACGGCCGGGTCAACTTGGTAATGAAGAAAGATCGCCTCGTGCCACTCCTGGAGGAAATTCCAGCGCCCGGAAGGCAGAGGTGTGGAACGATGTTCAACCACCTTCAACAGTTCGGATGGCCGAACACGCTCGATCATTCCCTCGCGGACTGGGAGAAGATAACGTAGCCGAAGTTCAGGCTCCACACCCAAGGGCTGCTCAGGCCATCGATATAGCTGGTGTTGAACCAGATCGGCCCCAGCGGGCTTTGGTAGATCAATGAACCGCTGCCGATGTAGTTCCGGGTGCTGACCGCGCTGCCTTCGCCGGTTGCGTTGTCATCTTCGCGCTGTAGTGCCTTGTATGGCTGGAATACATAGGCTTCCAAGCGTAGGTCGAACCGATTACGGGCCACGGCAATGATGGTACGCACGCCGCCCGCCGCGTATTGAGAAGCTCGATAGTCCTGCATGAAGTAGGTCTTGCTCTCCGGTGTAGGTTGGAATACCGGTGTCTGGATCAAGGTGCTCGTGTAGTTCTGGAAGAAGGGCTGGGTGCTATAAACGCCTTCCGCAAGCACTCCGAACTTGAAGATCCCCTTCGGTAGGAAGTATTTGTCGAGTCGTGCCTTGAATACCACCCAATTGTGGCGGGCGGTAATGGGCCTCCGCACCGACCACTGCGAGCCGGGAAGCGTATTCTCATCGCCGTCGATGTAGCGTACGCTTATCCGGAGAAGCTCACCACTATTGGGTTGTTGTTTCCGGTTCAGGCTATTGCGCTCCAAGGTGAGCCCGGCAGTGCCGTAATGGAATTCGGTTACATCGGCGGTGTCCAACGCATCGAAGTTGCCGCTCTGGTAGTAGCTGTCCTTGCTCTGGCTGTATTTCGCATCGAAGCGCAGCAGTCCTTTTGTACCCAATGCCGTGCCCACGTTAGCACCACCCCAGAGCTCCCGCTGCACGATGTAGGAAGGCCGCACCTCTTGGAAAAACGAGGTGAACCCACTGAAGTGATCCCATCGGTTCAGCGTCACGGCTGGTTCGATATAGATCGGAATGCGGGAGCTAAGGTCCGTACGCCAGCGCACCTGTCCCGAGGTGTAGAACTTGCCGAAATAGCCGAGTGCTTCAATGCGACTACTGGTACGCCCGAATACGTTGTAGCGCGCAGCAAGCATGCCGGTGTTGATCGGTCGTGAACTGACCAATCCACCGAACTGCACCTCCAAGCGCCGCTCCCGCTTCACATATACGTCCAGATCGAAATTGCCGCGTGTTGGTGAATAGGTAGCCGTGGGGAAGAGCCCGCCGATGTTATTGTCCGCATAGAGCCTGAAGTAGCGGGGTTTTAGCTGATCCACGGCGATCGGCTCATTATGCTTGTTCAGCAGGCGCTCGGAATACAGTGCTTGCTTCTTGTTCAAGCCGTGGTAATGGATGTCGCCGAAAACCACGGGGGGACACTTTCTTTTGAAGCGTAGGCGGGCCTGCTCAACGTCGACCTTGGCGCGCCTTCGAGCCACTTCCGCTTTGATCTCCGGCATCCTTTCCATCGCCGAGGCATACCCATCGGCAACGGCTTGCTTTGCGCTGGCGAAATCGAACAGGGTAGTAGTGGTCTTCGGCTCGATGATCACTCCGGGATCACAAGGCAGCACATAGTTGGTGGGCTGGGTCATGATCGACTTGAGCTGGCTCATCAGGTCATCCTCGCTCGGCGGCGGGGCGTTGTAGGCCACGTTGCTCCCGATGATGTAGTCCGGAAGAAAGGCATCGTACATCACATCCGCTGGGAAGTTGTTGTACATCCCCCCGTCCATCATCAGGTGACCGTTGATCAGTATCGGTTTGAAGTAGAACGGATAGCTCATGCTGGCGCGAACGGCTATGGCCAGATCTCCTTTGGAAAAGACCACTTCCTTGCGAGCCGTGATATCGGAAGCCACGCAGCGGAAGGGCACGAACAAGCTGTCCATGTTATAGCGTGCAGCCGCGGATGCCCCGGCAAAGCTGCGCATCTGCTCGAAATCGATCAGCACCGGCGAGCGCAGGTTCGTTGGCAGCGACATCTGCAGTGCGGTGTCCACGCGCAACCCCAAGGTGATCATGGAGGCATCCGGCATGTCCTGCTTGAAGTAGTATTTGTACTGGGGTTCCACTTCGCCCGAGGACATGGCCTGATAGAGGTCGCTCTGGAACAGCGAATCCATTTCCGAAGGCGAAATGCCCGAGGCATACAAGGCACCGATCAGTGCCCCCATGCTGCTGCCTGTGATGTAATCGATGGGGATATCGTTATCCTCCAATGCCTTCAGAACGCCTATGTGGGTAAGGCCAACCGCTCCGCCACCGCTCAGCACCACCCCGACCCGCTGCGCATCCGCAGCGATCGCAATCAATAATGCGAAGAAGAAGGTGGCTGACCGCGTCATGTGGAGCGCCGTTTTCACAGCGGCTGCTAAGGTAGTGCGGCTCTCCGGAGAGGCTCAGTGCTCCAAACGGTCGATCAGCTCTTGGAAATACGCGGGCGCTTGCAGCAACCGGCTGCCATACCAGCTGAACATTTCCCCATCCACGAGGCGTACAGGCGTGCCCGGAAGCACCATGTTCACGGCAGGTATATGTTGATCCTTGAACGGGAAGGGTTCACTCGAA
Source organism: Cryomorpha ignava (assembly GCA_040391235.1). GTDB lineage: Bacteria > Bacteroidota > Bacteroidia > Flavobacteriales_F > PHOS-HE28 > PHOS-HE28. The sequence continues at coordinate 13,324 of JBEBYG010000033.1, read as the reverse complement.
AGGAGAACTACGTCGGGGTCCAGTGCAGCCAGTTGTGCATCGCTGAGCTCCGGGTAGCGCTGCCCCGCAGGAGCGATGGTGAAGCCGCACCGAAGGAGCATGTCCTGTATGAAGGTGCCTTCACCTGAGATCATCCAAGGTCCCTTCCAGATGAAATAAGCAGCCGACAGTGGCGTGGATAGCGGGCGAAGTGACTCGAAAGCGGACCGGATATCCGTGTTGATCTGCGATGCCTCCCGCACAGTACCTACAACATCGCCGATGCGCTTTATCATATCCAGCGCATCATCCAGGTTCACGACATCACTCATCCACACGGGGAATTCCTGTTCCAAGGCTTCGATGTCTGCTTGGGCGTTCTCCTCCTTGTTGCCGATGATGAGGTCCGGTTTCAGGGCACGGACTTTCTCCATGTCCACCTGCTTGGTACCACCCACGCGTGCTTTCGTCCGGAACCAGTTATCCGGATGGATACAGAACTTGGTGATGCCCACCACGCGGTCACCCAGACCAAGGTCGAAGAGCAACTCGGTCTGGGAGGGCACCAGGGAGATGATCCGTTGCGGAAGCGCCGGCACTTGGATAGTGCGGTGCATTTGGTCGGTGACAGTGCGCATAGTGAAGTTCCAGATCAGCGGGCACTAAGTTCCGGAAGTAATTATTGGCGGACCGAGTGAATGGACGTTCATGGACGCGAATAAGCGCGTCCATATCGTCCTTTGATGTCCATTGGGAAGGGGTTGCTCCCAGGGTCCCGCGCTACTTCAACTTCCCAATGATGTCCTGCTTCGTAATGATCCCGTAGCGATCCTGCATCTTCACCAGAACCGCTTGGCTGCCGTTGCCCAGTTCCTTCGCGATCTCCGTCAAGGTGGCTTCCGGTCCAACCACGGGTAGTGGCTTGTCCATGATCACGCGTGCTTTCTGCAGGCGCACATCGCTGTCCTCCAGGATGGCATCGAAAAGGCGGGCATCGGTGATGGTTCCCACGGATACACCATTCTCCATCACCGGCAGTTGGTCGATGTTGTGGGCACGCATGCGGTCAATGGCCAGAAGGATAGGTTCATCGGCCTCCACGCTCACCAGTTCGGTGTCGCGCCCCTTGAGCATATCGCCGGCCGTAGGCTTTTCTTCAATAAGAAAACCTCGCTCGCGCATCCAATCGTCGTTGAACATCTTACCCAAGTAGCGCGTGCCGTGGTCGTGGAAGATCACCACCACCACATCGCTCGGCTTCAGCATGGCCTTCATCTGAAGCAAGCCAGCCATGGCCGCACCTGCACTGTTGCCTGCGAAGATGCCCTCGTCACGTGTGATCTTCCGTGTGTAGATCGCCGCATCCCGGTCGGTCACTTTCTCGAAGTGGTCGATCACGCTGAAGTCTACGTTCTTCGGCAGGAAGTCCTCGCCGATGCCCTCGGTGATGTACGGATAGATCTCGTTGGGGTCGAATTCACCCGTCTCCTTGTACTTCGTGAAGACAGAGCCATAGGTATCGATCCCCCACACCTGAATGGCAGGGTTCTTCTCCTTCAGGTAGCGGCCGGTGCCGGTGATGGTACCGCCAGTGCCTACGCCCACAACCAAGTGCGTGATCTTGCCATCCGTCTGGTCCCAGATCTCCGGGCCGGTGCTTTCGTAGTGCGCTTGCGAGTTGCTGAGGTTGTCGTACTGATTCGGCTTCCAAGCGTTTGGGGTTTCTTTCTCCAAGCGCGAACTCACGGAGTAATAGGAGCGGGGGTCTTCCGGTTCCACGTTGGTCGGGCAGACGATCACTTCGGCTCCGAAGGCGCGCAGGGCGTCCACTTTCTCCTTGCTCTGCTTGTCGGTAGTGGTGAAGATGCACTTGTACCCCTTGATGATCGCGGCCATCGCCAAACCCATGCCGGTGTTGCCGCTGGTGCCTTCGATAATGGTCCCGCCCGGCTTCAGCGCACCGCTCTTTTCCGCATCGGCGATCATCTTCAGCGCCATGCGGTCCTTGATGCTGTTGCCGGGGTTGAAGGTTTCAACCTTCGCCAATACGGTACAGGGCAGGTCGGCTACGATGCGGTTCAATTTCACCATCGGTGTATTGCCGACGGTGCTCAGGATGTTCTCGTGGATCTTCATGCGCTGCGAATGTAGGGGCGATGCATTGCATCACTCGTACCTCGCGGCATTCGAGTAGGGGCCGAAGATCTTCGGCCCCTACTCGAACCGGATGGCCTTGGCTGGGGCAATGCGCGAGACGTACATGCTCGGCAACACCAGTGCCAGCACGCACACCACCAGCACCCCAATGTTCAAGGCGAGGATGGGCCAAAGTGAAAGGTCCACCGGCACTTGGTCCACGTAGTAGCTCTCGATGGGCAACCGGGCCAAGCCGAACTGCTTTTGTATCAAAGCGAGCCCGATACCCAATACGTCCCCCAATATGATGCCGATACCCATGATGTAAGCGGCATCGATGAGGAAGATCCGCCGAATGGTCCGGTTGCCCGTGCCCAGCGCTTTCAGCACCCCGATCATGTTCGTCCGCTCCAGAATGATGATCAGCAAAGCAGAGGTCATGTTGATGATGGCCACGATCACCATCAGCAAGATCACTACGATCACGTTGGTGTCCAACAACTCCAGCCAGGAGAAGATCTCCGGGAATTTCTGCCGCACCGTGATCGTCCGGAGCCCGGCGCCCAAGTAGTCACGGTAGATCAGGTCGTCCATGGTGGCCAGGTCGCGATAGTCCTTCAACGACACTTCAAAGCCGCCGCAATAGTCCTTGTAACTGCCACCGCTGGAGCGTCGGGTGATCAGTAGGTTTTCCTTTGCTTGACACAATTGGTCCGATAGCACTTCCGGATGGATGTCGATCCATGCGGTGTCCGGAAGGGTTCCACCGTTGTCATGCACAACCAGCATCAGTGTCGTATCACCCTTCACGCATACCGTATGCGGGCCTTTTCCATGAAGGGAAGTCCCCGGCCACTCATAGCTGAAGTCGCCATCGCCACCGAAGCCTAGGCCTTCTACGGAGATGCCGCTACCGGACTTCGGTTCAGACACCGCGATCTCAGCTTGCAAGCCCCATTGTGCGAAGCGCTGGATGTGTGCGATGTCAACGTAGACCACTTGGTGGTCCACTTTTTCCAGCCCGGTCTCATAGATCCCCGTCACCTTGTACTTCCGAGGGCGGATGTCCTCACGGCCCTTGATCAGGTACACAGTAAGGTCGTCGCCGATGCCCAGCTGCAACCGCTTGGCCATCCAGTTGCTGATCAGCACCTGCGGCCGCACGCTATCGCCGATGGAGAGCACCGTTCCCGCGAGGAGGTGCTTGCGGATAAAAGTCCAGTCGTGGTCGGCTCCGACACCCTTCACCACCACGCCTTGAATGTCCTGCGCGGTTTCCACAATGCCGGGCTTCAGCGCAAAGACCTGGATGTGGGCAATGCCGGGCACGGTATCCAGCCAAGGGTAGAACGGCTGGGCGATCCGCACCCGGGAAGATTCGTTCACATCCGATTGTGTCAGCGGGGCGATCTCGATATGCGCTCCGGCACCTGTTACTTTGGCCCGAACTTCGCCTTGGAAGCCCGTACTGATACCTACGGTGAGTATCATCACCGCCATACCGATGACAATGCCGAGAATTGCAATGAGCACGATGGGCCGCGAGAGCCGGTCTTGCCGGTCCCTGTCGCTAAGGATGCGGCGGGCGATGAAATGTGCGAAGCCCATGGGGTTCGCGGCGAAGATAGCCGCGTTGCTCACGCTGATGGTGGGTTGCCATGGCCCGGTGCCCGCACAAGACAATGTCGCAAGGCCCGAACAGGTGCAAAGCTTTGCCAACGCACGCATCCAAGTAGGAGCGGAGCGCACCGATCAATACATCCCCTTGCTGCGGGGGAAGCGCATCGCAGTGGTGACCAACCAGACCGGCATGATCGGCCACACGCATCTGGTGGATTCACTGGTCTCCATTGGTATGGATGTGGTGAAGGTCTTCGCTCCGGAACATGGCTTCCGCGGCGAAGCCGATGCCGGCGAGCATGTGGCTAACGAACGCGATAAGCGCACGGGGTTGCAAGTGGTATCGCTTTACGGCAAGAACAAGAAGCCCAGTGCCGAACAGTTGAAGGACGTGGACGTGCTCCTGTTCGACATCCAGGATGTGGGCGTGCGCTTCTACACCTACATCAGCACCTTACATCTGGTGATGGAGGCGGCTGCCGAAGAGGGGAAGAAGGTGGTCGTACTTGATCGCCCCAACCCGAACGGCTTTTATGTGGACGGCCCTGTGCTCGATACGGCCTTCCGCTCCTTCGTCGGCATGCACCCCGTGCCTTTGGTACATGGAATGACCATGGGCGAGTATGCTCAAATGATCAATGGCCAAGGCTGGCTGAAAGGCGGCGTGAAATGCAACCTCAGCGTGATCACCTGCACGGGCTACGACCACAGTAGCTTCTATGAGCTGCCCGTAAGGCCCTCACCGAACCTGCCGAACATATCTTCAGTTTATCTCTATCCTGCGCTGGGCCTGTTCGAAGGCACCATTGTTAGCGTGGGCCGGGGCACGGACGAGCCCTTCCAATGCATCGGCTATCCGGATTGCACATTGGGCTCATTCACCTTCACGCCTCGCTCCGTGCCGGGGGCCAAGGACCCGCCTTATCGCGATCAGCTCTGCACCGGCTTGGACCTAGCTTCCTTCGGTGAGGTATACAGCCGGCTCGAACCTCGATTGAATTTGGAGTGGCTCATCGGCATGTATTCCTCCAGCCCCGACAAGAAGAAATTCTTCAACTCCTTCTTCAACAAGCTGGCCGGTGGGTCTGCGCTCAAGGAGGCCATTATCGCGGGGAAGAGTGAAAAGGAGATCCGAGGAACTTGGCAGAAGGACCTCGAAGCCTTCAAGGTGATGCGCACCCCTTATTTGCTCTATCCGGAGATTTGAACCGTTACGGGCATAGGTGAATGTTTGGTTCCTATTTCTCATTGGCACATCAAGTCACCTTAGGTGTTGGCATCGGAATAGTCGCAGTAGCTAACGTTCTTGAGTGGAAACAGAAGCATAGGTGGGCTTTGGCTGTGCTTACCCTTGGTGCCCTTGTACTTCGGCTTTTTGCGGGAACGTTGGATCCCTTCTTGAACCAGTGGGATGAGTGCTTCCATGCTTTGGTGGCCAAGCGCATGTTGGCGGACCCCTTCACCCCGAGGTTATTTGCGGAAGGTGTAATAACCACAACGCCCAATTGGACACAGTCCGGTCTGTGGTTACATAAGCCGCCGTTCTTCCTTTGGCAGATCGCAGCATCGTTGGCTGTCTTTGGTTCAGAACCTTGGGCTGTCCGTATTCCAAGTGCTTTATGGCTCACAGCATTAGTGCCTGTTACCTATCGCATGGGACAGCTACTTGCGGGAAGGCGTGCTGGATGGATCGCGGCACTTTTAGCGACCTGTTCATACTACCTAATGGAACTTACAGCTGGAGCCATCAATACGGACCACAATGATGCCATCTTTATTGCAACGGTGGCTTGCAGTTGGTGGGCCTTGCTGGAGCTGTGGAATGATGGTCGACTTCGTTGGGCCTTGCTGGCTGGCCTCTTTGCGGCATGTGCTGTTCTAACTAAACTATTTGTTGGCGCTCTGATCTTTGTGCCTTGGCTCGCGGTTGCTATCTATCGAAACGATCGCGGCGAATGGAAGAAATTCCTTCTAGGAGCTTTTCTTTCGATGGCCATATGCCTGTTCTGGTTTGGAAGCTTGGCCATTCGCTTTCCTCATGAACTGCGCGTTCAATGGCTATTTGACACCAGCCATCTGATGGAAGCCGTAGAGGGACATAGTGGTGGAGCTGCCTTCCACTTCCTTGCCATTCAACAATTGCTGCCACCATTTACATGGTGGCTTGTCATGCCCGCCTGCCTTCTTTTGATCTGGCGCTCGCCTTTGAAGGAGCACCGCATTTTCTTGGTCGTGATTCTTGCCGCAGTGCAAGTAGCTTTCGCATGGGCCGATACTAAGATGGTCAGTTTCACCATGGTGCTTTTACCGATCTACTTTGTTGGGGTCGGAGCAGGCCTAGTAGTGCTGATGGACACTCTGGTTGTGGCACGCCATAGATATCGGCTGTTATTGGTGACCTCGTTCGTACTTGCTGTCTATACCTTGAATATTGAGGTGCTCCAACATCGGCACACGTTGGCCTCACCACCGAGGGAGCATCAACAATGGAGGCAACAACAGGTAGAGGCCATGCCTGTGTTGGTTCGACTCGCTGAAATGGTCTCTGATCCGGGTCGCAGTGTGGTATACAACGTTCCTGCGATTCACCACATTCAGTTCATGTTCGCAACGGGCATTGAAGCAACGGACCAGATGCCGGTGGAAGCAGATGTGGAAGCATTACACGGCCAAGGGTTTAAGGTCTATGCCGTGCAAGATGGTGAACCGCTGGAGCATTTCCCGATCGGAACAGTGGTGATCCCGGACGAGGTACTGAGATTCCCGAATGTCGGAAGACCGGAGTGAGTTGTGCCAAAGACGGAGCATCTAGCTGCTTCACCTCTTATCAAGGAGCAGTAATGAACCATTCAACAATGCTTTTTCTTAAGCAAACTCAGTCGTTCATCGGGTTCGGCATTAACGTGCGGTCACTACTCGTGCATTTCATATGACAGCGGGTTGTAGCGAAGAGCCATCTCAATTCCAACTGGCACTGTGGAGTTTGAGCCATCCTAGATGGCCTGCACTGGCTCGATCTAGCTGATCCTTCCAAGGATATCGGTCTGGGCCCCAATGAGAAGCACCGAAGCGCCGAGAGCAGGACGCGGGAAGCTCGGCGCAAAGCCGTTTCTTTGTGCTCCCATGCCAACACAGACCAAGCCTGAACCCGCCCTTGATGAGGCGGTGAACCTCGAGACAGCCAAGAAATTGGGCCTGATAGAGGAAGAGTACGAGCGTATCCAGGAGATCCTGGGTCGGAAGCCCAACTTCACCGAACTCGGTATCTACAGCGCCATGTGGAGCGAACATTGCTCCTACAAGAACTCCATCAGGCTCTTGAAGACCTTGCCGCGCACGGGTCCGAAGATGCTGGTGGAAGCCGGGGAGGAGAACGCCGGCCTGATCGATATCGGTGATGGCTGGGCCTGCGCTTTCAAGATCGAAAGCCACAACCACCCCAGCGCGATCGAGCCCTACCAAGGTGCCGCCACCGGCGTGGGAGGGATCAACCGCGACATCTTCACCATGGGCGCCCGGCCCATCGCCCAGCTGAACTCATTGCGTTTCGGCGACATCGCCAATCAGGCCAGCAGCCGCTGGCACATGCGCGGTGTAGTGAAGGGCATCGGTGATTACGGGAATGCCTTCGGCGTGCCCGTGCTGGGTGGCGAAGCCTACTTCGACCCCTGCTACACCACGAATCCTTTGGTGAACGCCATGAGCGTGGGCATCGTCCGCGCTGATAAGGTGATCAGTGCCACTTCGCATGGTGTAGGCAACCCTGTTTACATCGTGGGCAGTGCCACCGGAAAGGACGGCATCCACGGTGCTTCCTTCGCCAGTAAGGATATCACTGGCACCAGCATGGATGACCTGCCTGCGGTGCAGGTAGGAGACCCCTTCATGGAAAAGCTTCTTTTGGAAGCTTCCCTGGAACTTGCGAATACCGATGCCATCATTGGCATGCAGGACATGGGGGCAGCGGGCATCACCTGCAGCACAAGTGAAATGAGCGCCAAGGGAGGCTGCGGTATGGACATCACGCTGGACAAGGTTCCCTTGCGCCAGCAGGACATGCAGCCGTGGGAGATACTCCTGAGTGAGAGCCAAGAGCGCATGCTCGTAGTGGTGAAGAAAGGCCGCGACCAGGAGGTGAAGGACATTTTCGAGAAGTGGGACCTGCACTGCGTGGAGATCGGCACAGTGACCGAGGGAGACAACCTGCGCTTCTTCTGGCACGGTGAATTGGTGGCAGAAGTGCCTGCGGAAAGCTTGGTGCTCGGAGGTGGCGCACCCGTGTACAAGCGGGAGAGCAAAGAGCCAGCGAGCATGGCGGAGAACCGCAAGTTCAAGTCGGACATGGTGCCAGTGCCCCAAGACCTGGAACAAGTGGCTTACGAGCTCTTGGCCAGCCCGAACATCGCCAGCAAGCGCTGGATCAGCGAACAGTACGATACCATGGTGCGCACCTTGAACATGAGCACCAATGCCCCCAGCGATGCGGGCTTGGTGCTGTTGAAGGAAGCCGGTGGTAAGAAGGCACTCGCGGTCACCGTGGATTGCAACGCACGCTACGTGAACGCTGACCCTTACGTGGGCACCATGATCGCCGTGAGCGAGGCCGCTCGGAACATCGTCTGCAGCGGGGGCGAACCCGCCGGCGTCACCAACTGCCTGAACTTCGGCAACCCGTATGACCCCGAGGTCTACTGGCAGTTCGAGCAGGCCATCAAGGGCATGTCCGAAGCGTGCATCGAATTCAAGACACCGGTCACCGGTGGTAATGTCAGCTTCTACAATCAGTCCGTTATCGACGGTAAAGAGATCGCAGTCTTCCCAACGCCCACCATCGGCATGGTCGGGGTGGTAGAAGACATCAGTAAGCGCATGACCTTGGCGTTCCAAGCCAAGGGCCACTTGATCTTCCTTATCGGAAAGATCACGGATGACATTGCCAGCAGCGAATACTTGGTGAAGCACCACAACGTGGTGAGTTCCCCTGCGCCCTACTTCGACCTGGCCCAGGAGCATTTGGTGCATGTGATCGTCACACACCTGATCAAGCGCGACCTGATCACTTCAGCTCATGATGTCAGCGACGGCGGGCTCTGGACCACGCTGGTGGAGATGGGCCTTCCCAATGGCTTGGGCTTCGACGTCGTTACCGATAGCGAGATCCGGCCAGATGCATTCCTCTTCGGCGAAGGCCAAGGCCGGGTGGCGGTTGCCATCACGGAGGATCAGGAGGACGGCTTCTTGGACCTGATGCGCTTGAGCAAGGTTCCCTTCATCCTGCTCGGCCATGTCACCAAAGGCAAACTGATGGTGGATGATGAGTCCTATGGATTCATTGAAGATGCCCGGGCGGTATACGAGGACGCCATTCCGGCGATCATGGAGGAACAGTGATCCACGGACGTGTTCCAGTGGTCCGATCCATTCCGAAAATAACATTCAAGAACATCCGGCCCGATGGCATTGGGTCGGCAAAGCACAAGATCAAGATGAGCACCAAATTCAAAGGCACCGACGTGAAGCTTCAGGGCGCAATGCCCAACACAGGTGAGGCAGTTCCCAATGTCCGCTTCGTAGGAACGGACCTTTCAGAAGGCGACCTCTCCAGCCTGAAGGGCAAAGTGGTTGTCCTATTCAGCGTACCCAGCGTGGATACAGGTGTTTGCGCTGCCGAAACACGTTCATTCAATCAGCGGCTTTCGGGAATGGGCGCGGCTGGCGTGGCTATCTCCGAAGATCTACCCTTCGCATTGAAGCGGTTCTGCGCGGCGGAAGGTATTGAGAACGTCCAAGGTGTTTCAGACTTCCGCTTCCGGGATATGGACAAGTTCGGGGTGCGCATGGCCGATGGACCGCTGGCTGGCCTCTTGGCGCGTGTGGTCTTCGTGATCGATAAGGAAGGCGTGCTACGCTACACCCAAGTGGTACCCGAGATCACCACGGAGCCGGACTACGATGCCGTGCTCGCCGAGGTGAAGAAGTTGGCATAACTCGCTTAGTGCGACGTGTGATGCTGCCCTTGTGACAGGAACCGGTCCATGGCGGTAAGCACGAATGCCATGGCCATCGCCACCGCGATCCATTTGAAGGACTGCAGGGCCTGACCAATATGGGACAGGTCCACATACAAGGTCGATGCGAGCCCCGAAGGCGTGTCACCAGCCACGGTAGTGGAAAGGAACCACGCCAATAAGCTGGTAGCGGCTAAGACCAAACCGACCATTACCCACTGGCGTGAGCTTACCAGAGGCTTCACCACTGGTGCCGTTTCGGCTGCCAACACTTGCTCCATTACAGCGGCGTGCAATGCAAACGGTGCTTGCTCATGCCCCGCCTTTTGGAACAGCTGGCGTATTTCAGTCTCGTTCATTTCAGCCATCCTTCAAAAGTAAGCCGTGTGCTTGGCCGTTCAGTTCCTTGTTCAGCATCGCCTCCAAGCGTTTCCGCGAGCGGAACAGGCGCACCTTCACGTTGGACGTGCTCAATCCTGTAATGGTGACGATCTCCTCCACACTGAGTTCATCCAAGTAGTGAAGACTCAGGATGGTGGACTCCTCTGGCGTCAGTTGGTCCAGAGCTTGGCCGAGGTAATGACGTACATCCGCCTTGTGCATGGGGTCGCTCAGGGCTGCTGCAATGGGATGGTGGATCTGTTCATCCAAAGCGTCCGTAGCGGTACGTCGCTGACGTCCCCGGGAGATCGCGCTGCGGTATGCGATGGTATAAAGCCAAGTAGAGAACTTTGAGCCGCCAGTAAACCCTGGTAGACTGCGGTACGCCTTCACGAAAGCGTCCTGTGCGGCCTCCTGTGCATCCTCGGGATTGCGAAGCACGCGCATGCAGACCGTGTATACCATGTGCTGGTACTGGTCCACAAGCACAGCAAAGGCACGGCTATCCCCGGAAAGGATGCGGAGGATCAGGTCGGCGTGGTCCATTCGATGCTACATTGGACGAGGGGGAAGGCCCCATCGGTTACAAAGTTGCATTTTCGCCGTACGGATGGCTCGATATCCGTTCAAGCGGGCGCCTACCCTATGCATGGTTGTAACCGGATCGCCGGAACGCACGACCAATGGGCATACATCACAAGGTCCGTAGAAATGGACCTCGGTACCAACAACAAACCAGACTACCATGGACATCACCGGCATCATAGCGATCATCTTCACCTTCAGCACCGGCTTCGGCATCGTATACATCGTGATGAGCACACGACATCGGGAACGTATGGCGATGATCCAAAGAGGCATGAACCCCAATGAAGGAGCGGGTCGCCCTGATCCGGAAAGATCGCTCAAGAGCGGTATGCAACTGATAGCGGTTGCATTGGGCTTGGGGTGTGGGTACTTGCTCGATGCATACACGAGTATCGAGCGGCCGTGGGTGTACTTCGGCCCTGTCCTCTTCTTCGTGGGCCTGGTCATGATCCTCTTTTACTTCCGCTTCCGGAAGCTGGACTGATACTTTGCGTGCGCTGTGCTTGCTTTGTGCGTAGATGAAGAACCGTATGGCACGACTATTCCGAACGCTGTTGGCCATCGGCGGCTGGTTCGTTGTGGTGAGCATCCTATGGGTGGTCGTACTACGCTTCATCCCGCCACCGGTCACTTGGGCAATGGTGGTGCAATCCAAGGAGCAAGGCAATGTTCAGCGCACATGGAAGCCGCTGGACGCCATCGCACGTTCCATGCCCTTAGCGGTCATCGCCTCGGAGGATCAAGGCTTCTATGGACATCAAGGCTTTGAGATAGAGGCCATCCGGAAAGCGCTTGACCATAATGAACGGAGCAAGCGCAAGCGTGGTGCAAGCACCATCAGTCAACAGACAGCCAAGAACGTATTCCTCTGGCCGGGCAGGACCTTCTTGCGCAAGGGCTTGGAGGTCTGGTTCACACTCCTCATCGAGGGCCTCTGGGGAAAGGAGCGCATCATAGAGGTATATCTCAACGTGGCCGAGACGGGTAAAGGCCGCTTCGGTGTAGAGGCCACTGCCAAGGCATGTTTCAAACGATCGGCAGACAAGCTTACTTCGGGTCAATCCGCCCTCATCGCCGCGGTGCTCCCTGCGCCGCGTCGATATAATGCGTGTGCTCCAAGCGCCTATCTGCAAGGCAGGCAGGCATGGGTGCAGCGGCAGATGGATCAGATAGGCAACCTGATAGACCCCGTGGAACGTGCACGCATACAGGAACTGCGTGAAAGGAGGGAAAACCGCAAGAAGCGGTGAACCCGATGGGGTTCGTTTCCTCCATAGGTCTCTCTGCATTCTTCTGAATCCCTCAGTGGACTTCTATAAGGGACCCCGGAGGTCACGCTGATCAATCGACCGCCATTACATTGGTCCGACAGAACGGGATGTCTTCCCGAAGCATCATAACATGACAGGAACAGAGAAGGATAGGAGGACAGTGGTCGTGACGGGTGCCAGCGCGGGTGTGGGCCGAGCCACGGCCAAGGCATTGGTGGAGGAACATGGCTGCACCGTGATCGCGATATCGCGCAACCCAACTCTGTTGGATGAACTGGCGAGCGAGTGCAATGGCTTTCCGGGCGAATTGCGTCCATTGGCATTGGACCTTGTGCAGGATGGAGCCGTGCCAGCGGTGAAGCAAGCCGTGGCCGGCCAGCGTGTGCACGCCTTAATGAACAACGCCGGACTTCTGATCACGCGCGACCTCGGAGATTGGACCGCTGACGACACACGTCGACTGTTCCAGCTCAATGCATCCGTGCCGTTATTGTTGACCCAGGCCTTGTCAGCCGAACTTCAAGGGGATCCACCGGGCCATGTGCTCAACATCGGCAGCATGGGCGGCTTCCAAGGCAGCGTGAAATTCCCGGGACTGGCGGCCTACAGCGCCAGTAAGGCGGCACTGGCCAACCTCACAGAGTGCTTAGCCGAGGAGCTGAAGGACCGGGAGGTGCGGTGCAACTGCATCTGTTTAGGGGCGGTTGACACGGCGATGTTGCGTGCCGCATTCCCCGGATACACGGCCCCTGTAGGTCCAATGGAGGTGGGGAGCTACTTGGCTCGATTTCTTCTGGAAGGGCATAAGTTCTTCAACGGCAAGGTGTTACCCTTTGCGGTGAGCACTCCTTGAACCGCTCCGCTGAATTATTCCCATGTCTTGATTAGGACGTATGGAAATGCGTTCTACATTTGCAGCCGCTTTCAACAAAAAGTTCTTTGAGCGCCCCGAGTTGGGGATGTGATGTAAGGCAAGTCCAAGCGAGAGTTGGAAAATATATTTTCAACAACGCTTGGTTAATCGGAAAGTCCACTTACATTTGCAGCCGCTTTCAGAAAACGTTCTTTGAGCGCCCCGAGTTGGGGATGTGATGTAAGTCAAGTCCAAGTGAGGTTGGAAATTTTATTTTCAACAACGTTTGGTGGATCAAAAAATCTGCTTACATTTGCAGCCCCTTCCGGGATACGTTTTTAAGACGGAAGGCGCACAAACTTGAATTTTGAAGGCTCGGAATCAATTCCGGGATCTTGAAACGTTCTTTGATTTATTGTCCATTTGAGAAAGACGAGTGTCCTTGTGTGCTGTAAGGTGCACATGGGAGACACTATAAAAGAGCCAGA
>JBEBYG010000032.1:0-26293 GCA_040391235.1 Cryomorpha ignava | reverse complement strand
CGCCAGCTGGAAGATCCCCGGCAAGATGGTGAAGGGCATGGGCGGCGCCATGGACCTGGTAGCCAGCGCGCAGAACATCATCGTCTGCATGATGCACACCAACAAGGCCGGCGAGAGCAAACTGCTGAAGAAGTGCTCCCTACCCCTTACCGGCCTCGGTTGCGTAAAGCGCATCATCACCGACCTCGGCATGTTCGAGGTAACACCCGATGGCTTCAAGCTCACCGAACGAGCACCCGGCGTGAGCGTGGAGGAGATCCAGGGGAAGACGGAAGGACGGTTGGTGGTGGCGGATGATGTGAAGGAGATGGTGATCTGATCCGACAGCTCATTGAAGGCTGTCATGGAGCACCTTTCAAAAGCCTCGCGTGACGCCCTGCCGTTGGCTGCGCGCACAACCATATTTTGTTGCGCTTTGCTGCTGCTGAGCTACACGGTGGTCCGCGCCATTACGGTATCATTCACTTGGGATGAGAGTTGGTCCTTTGCCCATTACGTCATCCCCCGTGTTTACTTCCAGAACGCCTTTGACGAAATGGGGGCCAATCACCATTTGCTCAATGTGTGGGGGATGATCACGGCCAGTCGACTTTTCGGGAACAGCGAGCTATCCTTGAGGTTGCCCAATTTGTTGGCCCATGCGATCTTTCTGTATGCAACGGCCCGCATCGCACTACGGTCGCATTCGTTCATCGTCTCTCTTTCGGCTTTTCTCGTCCTGAACGCGAATCCCTATCTGCTGGATTTCTTTTCGCTTGCCCGAGGGTATGGCCTTGCCATTGGCTGGATGATGCTTTCCGTGTGGATGTTCACCCGGTATTATACGGAGGGCAGGCAGCTGAAATGGCTGGCCTTGGGCATGCTCATGGCCGTGTTGGCGGCGCTGTCCAACCTTATCATGATAAACTTCCTGTTGGCGGTTACCACGGCTTTCACTGCCCTGTGGGCACTGGACGCCGTGCGGGGCGAGGGAACCGCTTGGAAACATTTGGGCATGGTGGTGACGGGTGTCGCTCTCGGGCTGGCCGCCACCTTGCCATCCGCCATCGCACTCTCCCGGGGGGGGTCTCTTTTCTTCGGCTGTGATTCCGTTTGGGATTGTGTGCTGAACTCGTTCGGCAACAAACTCATGTATCTCCTCTACCATGGTTGGCCGGCACGAAGCATCCTGCTGGCATTCATTGCATTCGCTGCGGCATGTGGTACGACCGTGGTGATCGCCGCTTGGCGAGGTGGATGGAAGAAAGACCTGCAGGTCATGCTTTTCGGAGCCTGCGTGGCCGGGGCCTGCATGGCCTCCATCCTGCTGCAACACATTCTTCTGGATACACCCTTTCCCAAGGACCGTACTGCCCTGTACTTGGTCCCTCTGGTTCTTTTTGTCCCTGTTTCGGGCCTGGTGGCATGGCCAAGAGGATCTTTGATCCCCGGGGCCTTGGGCACAGTGCTCGCACTCCCCTTACTGGTGCATATGGCACGAAGCGCCAACCTGACCTATTGCGTTGAATGGAAGCCGGAAGGGGAAGTATCGAAAATGCTTACGCTGATCTCCCGTGATCATCTGCCGCTTGGCAAGGACCATCCCGTGGTCTCGCTGTCCAGCAGTTTCGAAAGTTGGGGTTGCCTCCCCTATTATCAGATCCGGGATACCCTGCAATGGCTGGTGGCCATGCCACGGGAAGCCTCCAAACCTTTTATGGTCGCAGACTATTACATGGTAGAACAGGACGGACAGGACCAGGTGGACCAGGTGAATTGGGAGTTGTTGTACCATTCCGCCACCACCGGCACGGGCCTGTATCGCGACAAGAGGATGCGTGGACTACGCAGGAAAGTGGAGCCCTTGGTGCTTGACATGGAAGCCCCGGATGTAATAGGCCGCAGCGATGAGCAACATGTAAGTGGGCATTTTTCGGTACGATTTGATGCCGTGACCCGCTCAACCACCCGGATCAATTGGATCGTGCCCGACACTATTCCTGCGGGCATGGCCCTTTTCCATGGTACCGCCAGCACTCTCCAGCCCGAAGCCAATAATTGGATCGCCCTGGTTTTACGCGTGTCACGAGGCCAGCAGGAATTGGCCATGAGCAATATGGGCCCAACGATAGAGGCCAGGAGCCCCGGCCAATGGGCCAAACTCGCAGTATCGCTGGTTCCCATGATGGAGTTATGGCCCGGAGATACCGTGCAGATGAGCGCATGGCCCATGTTCGACCTCAACGTGATGTATCTGGACGACATGATGCTATGCGTGGTACATTGACACAGGCTTGGCCCATGCACGAGGATGCCGGTGATCTATCTTGGCCGATGTTTCGAGCGATGTCATTCCCTCGATCTTCCGGCACCCTCTGCTCATTGGTCACTAAGGGCCATTCACAGGAGGCCAGATGGTCCATGAAAGCAGGTGGTTGCCCAAGCGATAAACCATGAGCGACGCTGATCCCACTTCGTCCCGGTCCAGCCTGCAGCAATCCTTATTTTACCTTACAGGCGTCACCTTCCTGATCAGTGCCTTGGCTTTCTTCAACCGTTACCCGCTGGTGTTCTCGGATTCCGGCACCTACATCTGGGGGGCCTTCACGCTGGAACCTCCTGCGGACCGGCCCATCGGATATAGCCTCATCATCCGGGCGGTCACGTGGCAGAGCACGTTGTGGACAGTGGTCCTCTTTCAGGCGGGCATGCTTGCTTGGCTGCTCTGGGAGACACTGCGAAAAGTCCTTCCAGCGGGTGCCACACTATGGCGCACTCACCTGCTGCTCGTCCTCGTATTGGTGCTGACCACAAGCATGCCTTGGTATGCCGCACAGATCATGCCCGACATCTTCACACCGATGCTCGTGCTGATCCTGTACCTGCTCTTCCGCGCGCCCGAACTGGGCGTGGTAAAGCGCACCTTTCTGTGGATCTGCCTCTTCTTCTTCCTGATCACCCACAATGCCCATGTGGCCATGGCCAGCTTGCTGCTGGTGGGTCTGGCAATCGCGCGCTTGCTCCGGAAGAGCTGGTTTGCATGGCCGCGCTTCTGGCCGAACCTCGGCGGAACGGCACTGGTGCTGGCTTCCGGGGTCGTCTTCGTCGCTTGGTACAACGGCCAGAACGGCCTGCGCCCGGTGTTCTCTCCTACTGCGAATGTCTTCTTGGCCGCCCGCCTCTGCGAGAACGACCTGCTCGCTGATTTCCTGGATGAACATTGCGGGGACCGCGACTATGCGCTCTGTCCATACAAGGATGAGCTCCCGATGATGCCCGTGGAATTCATCTGGGGCGACAACAGCATCACGTCCAAGCTGGCGACTAAGATGACCGTGGCGGACACGCTCTTGGCACCCGTGGTACACGACCTGCTGACCGAGCCTACATACCTGGGTCGCTTCCTACGCAGCAGCCTCGTGGCCTCCGTAGTCCAGCTCTTCCAGGTGAGCGCCGTTTCCGGAATGTCCCCCTACAAAGAGGGTTCCGCGCCATACGGCATCATCTCGGACCGCCTGCCTTGGGAGCTCTCTTCCTATACCAGCGCCCAGCAATACCAAGGCGGCTTTCAGGATACCGGCTTTAGCCACCGAGTGGTTCAGTTGGCCGTGATCTTGGCCCTCTGCGTGCTCGCTTGGACCCGGCCCGTATGGAAGGCTCATCCGCAACTGCGGGCATTGATACCCTTGCTCTTGACCTGGGTGGTGCTGAACGCGGTGATCACCGCAAGCTTGGCCAATGTGTACGACCGGCTCCAGTCGCGCGTGGCGTGGCTGGTGGTGCTGGCGGCCTGCTTGGTCCTTATGCAGACCGCGTGGTTTCGGCGGTTGCTGGAAAAGCCCGACTTTCGCGACGCATGAAGACCCTCTCCATCATCATCCCCGCCTACAACGAGGAACGTACCATCCATTTGATACTGGATAAGGTGCGTGATGTAGAGCTGATCAACGGCATTGCCAAGGACGTCGTGATCGTGAACGACGGCAGCACGGATGGTACCGTGACCGCCGTGGAGCGTTATATGGCCGTCAATCCGAACATGGGCATCCGCTTTATTCAGCAGCCAAAGAACATGGGCAAGGGTGCGGCCATTCACCGCGGCATCCAAGAGGCCACGGGCGATTACCTGATCATCCAGGATGCCGACCTGGAGTACGATCCCCGGGAATACAACGACCTGCTCCGCCCGGTGGTGGAAGGCTTCGCTGATGTGGTTTACGGCTCGCGCTTCATAGGCCACCACCCGCACCGCATCCTCTTCTTCTGGCACAGCATCGGCAACCAAGTGCTCACATTCCTCTCCAATGCGTTCAATAATTTGAACCTGACGGACATGGAGACCTGCTACAAGCTGATCCGCAGCGACATCGCCAAGGGGCTTGTGCTGAAGGAAAAGCGCTTCGGCTTCGAGCCGGAGGTAACGGCCAAGCTGGCCCGGGTGAAGGGCGTCCGTATCTATGAGGTGGGCATCAGCTATTACGGCCGTACCTATGCCGAAGGCAAGAAGATCGGTTGGAGGGACGGTTTCCGGGCCATCTGGTGCATTGTGAAGTACGGGCTGTGATGAACTTTCGGTCATCGTTACATGGCCAGGCTCCGGCGGGGTCCAAACCTTGGGCTGGAAGGATCCGCAAGGCGTATCCCCGTTCCATTGAACCCTTTTTGTTCTTGATCGCCGTACTGCTGAACGCGCTACCGGTACTGCTGTTCAAGTATTTCCCGTCCAAGGATGGGGCCGCCCATTTGTACAACGCCCGATTGATCCAGGAGCTTCTGTTCGGACAGGACACCACTGTCAGCTTGTTCTATTCGTTTACTGCCATCCCGGTCCCGAACTGGCTCGGGCACTTCATTCAAGCAGCTGCGCTTACCGTATTGCCCGCCTTCCTTGCGGAGAAACTGCTATTGGTAATTTACATCGTGGGACTCCCCTACGCTTTCCGGCAGCTCATTAAGGTCATCAGCCCACGCAACGTGGAATACAGTTTTTTCATCCTGCCATTCTGCTATTCGTACGTCTTCACCTTGGGGTTCTACAACTTTTCGCTGGCGCTGGTCCTGATGCTCCTCACCATGGCCTACTGGCTCAAGATGGCATCCGCACCGCGAACGGTTCGCTCAAGTATCAACCTTTTCGTGCTGCTTACCCTTTTGTACTTCGCCCATATTTTCATTTTCGGTCTCACCCTTTGCATGATCGGTCTCCATACCGTGATCAATGCAATTCCAAGGAAGCCGTGGGGCCACGCATGGTTCAATGACATGTTCCGCTCCCTGTGGCCCAAGCTTTGGCGGCTGGGAATCGCTGCGGCCCTACCACTGCTCCTCGCCTTGATCTATTTCTGGAGCATGCCGGCCGCGCCGAACGCCACGTTCGTCAGCAAGCACGAACTGATGGAATGGCTTTATACGCTGCGGCCCATCATCTCGTACAACACCGAATTGGAGCGCGTGTACACCCAGCAGATCTTCTATGCCTTGGTCATCCTCGCCGCTATGTCCTTGTTGGTCTTTCCCGCGATGGCTCGTCTCCAGCACAGCGGCCGCGATGTGATGAAGGCCGCAATGCCCAACACGCGCTTGGCCCTGTTCTGGTGGGCCTTGTGCCTGGTCGTTCTGGTACTGTACTTGCTGATGCCCGACGAGAGGGGCCTTGCCG
This sequence comes from Cryomorpha ignava, assembly GCA_040391235.1. Lineage (GTDB taxonomy): Bacteria > Bacteroidota > Bacteroidia > Flavobacteriales_F > PHOS-HE28 > PHOS-HE28. Next base: position 20,655 of record JBEBYG010000032.1, on the reverse strand, counting down.
GCTATATGTCCATCCGCTTGGGCCTGATGTTGTTCATTTTCATCATTGCGGCAGTATCGCTGCAAAAAACACCCAAGTGGTTCACCTGGGTCGCTGTGCTGTTCGTGCTGTACTGCAACTACAACCTGGACTATTACTATCGCTCCGCGGTGTGGTACCAGAACAGGATCGCGTTGAACTGCGAGAGAGCGGCCAGTCACATTGCGCCCGGCTCCATTGTGTACCCGGTGAACCGTTCCGACAACTGGCTGGCCGACCATTATTCCAATTACTTGGGGATCGACAAGCCCTTGGTGATCCTGAAAAACTATGAGGCCGGATTAGGCTATTTCCCGCTGCAATGGAACGTGGCTGAACTCCCGGACCTCCGACTGGGAAGACTGCGCGTGGCAGACTTGATACAGGAGCCCTGGATCCAGAACGAAGGCCGCCCGAAGCGCGACATTGATTACGTCTTCGTCCTTGGAGATATTAACGGCTTCGCGATTGATGCGGATAATGACATGGTCAGGGAAACGTTGGAGCACTTTGACTTGATCTACTCGAACGAAGATTGCGCGGTGTATAGGTTCAGAGGCACTCCACGCGCTGGCTCGCATGAAAGGCTTGAGGTGGAAGCGCAGAAGTATGTGGCCCACGATTAACATGAAAAAACGTGGCCTTCCGTTCAGCCTGTCGGCGGCAGGGTGGTGCTTGACCCTGCTTGTGCTGCTGCCTTCCTGCACACGGGACAAACGCGACGGCTTCGTGAGCCTGGAAAACGGACGGTTCGTGCTGGAAGGCAAGCCGTTCTTCCCATTGGTGATCAACTACATCACCGACCTGCAATGGAACGGGGACAGCTGTTGGGCGTGCTCGGGCTTCGATTACGTGAGCGACGGTAAATACCGCTTCGGCACGCGGAGCGAGGCGCGGCTCCAACTAAAGAGTGAGTTCCGACTGATGCGGGACATGGGTTTCAATGCGGTCCGCTTGGGCTTGGCACCCGACCCTATCTTCCTACCCGACAGCGGCAAGGTGATGCTCCACAGCCGCCATGGCATGGGCACGGACTCGCTCTTCACCCTCGAAGGCCCGTGGAAAGCACGCTATCTGGATGCACTGGAGGACCTGGTCGACCTGGCGCAGGAGGAAGGGCTCAAGGTGATCCTCTTGCTACGGATGAGGCCGGACAACCCCGCTTTTGAGAAACATGCGGTGCCCATCGTCGATCGCCTAAAGAACAATCCAGGTATCCTGGCCTACGACCTTTTCAACGAACCACTCTACTTCGACATCCACGATCGCCCCAAGCGGGAGGTGCATGAGGTGGTGAAACGGTGGCGAAAGCTGCTGAAGACACATGCCCCGGACCAGTTGGTGACCATTGGCCTCGTGGGCGTACCGGAAGTTTTCGCCTGGGACCCCAACGTGCTCGCGGTGGACTTTATCTCTTTCCATCCTTACGAATACGAACCGGATCAAGTGATGAACGAGATCAGTTGGTATGGCGAGCAGGTGGATAAACCGTGGATCATCGGCGAAACGTCCTTGCCTGCGGATAATGATTCGGTGTCCTATGCGGACCAACTCACCTTCGCCCGGAAGACCCTGGCGCAAACGCAAGCCTGTGGCGGCGCTGGTTATTCATGGTGGCAGTTCAAGGATGTGAAATGGGGCCGATTCCATTCGGATTATATGGGGGTAATGAACCGGCAGGGCTGGACGGAAGTAGGGCCGGAGCTACCACATATCGAGGGAACGGTAAAACCCGTGGTTGAAGCGTTCCAAGAGTTCGACCCACACGCCGCACCCGGGAAATGCATTCGATCGGCCAACTACTACAACTACTCCTCACACCGCGCGGCGCGGCTCACGGGCCGATTGGTGGACAGTGATCGCCGACCGGTGGAGGGCGGTGTGATCTTGGGCTGGAACGAGAACTGGACCAGCTCCTATTACACCATGTCCAAAGCGGATGGAAGCTTCGAGCTCTATGGGGATTTCCGGTTCCACCACTGGATGGCATCGGCCACCCGCTACTCGATGGTACGCGGAGATTGCTTCCCGAACGCTTTCCTGACCGGGAAGGACAGCATCCCCAGCTACTACTTGGGAGAGCTGGTCTTGAAAAAGGTGAGCTACGCGAACAAGCCTGGAAGCTGAGCCTACGGGTTCTCCCCGGTGACGATCATCTCGAAGCGAGCATCGGCCCTTAGGCTGTCAGCCGTCGCGGACAACAGTTTCGTGGTTGGGTCCAGTGTCACATAGCGTCCGTTGAATGCCTTGATCGCAACCTGGCTGCTGTCCAACTGCTCTAAGGTGAAAAGCCCAAAATCACCCACGTCCATGGCTGTGGCCAGGATCAGCTCGTCCTTCTCCTGCTCGGCGCATAGGTAGTTGCCGCTGTGGCAGAGGAAGGCATAGCGGCCATCCACTGTTTGCACCCTTCGGAAGGTTTCCCCTTCCGCTGCGTTCGTCCGGGCGGCGATAGCGGTACCTTCTTTCAACTCATCCGCACAAACGAACTCTCCATTAGCAGCCTTGATCTGGACAACGTCCATCCGGGATACCGGAAGGGCCAGGCCATGGATCTCTTGGATCCGTTCCGTAGTGATGCCGATGAACTCGCACCAATCGGCCAAGGTGCGATGGTCCATGTGGTCGAAGAACTTGATGTAATTGCCGGGATAGGATCCCGTGTAAGCATTCACGATCGGAATGCTGAGCGCTTGGGCCGCGAGCATGGCCGAAAGCTGCGTTGTGATGGTGCGGAAATGTCCGTCCGCTTCGCTCATGATCGCCAATGGCGGCTGGTAGGAGATCGCATCGTATGCAGCTCCCACCTTGTATTCCCGCAGGATCCGTCGTTCAATATCAGTCACAAGGTCACGAGCCTCATGCTTGTTGAAGCGCTTCAACCTCGCCACATCCCAACGGTTGTCCTGCACCACCAGAAAGGGCAGCACGATGCTGAGGGCCAGTGCCGCCCAACGCTTGCGGATCAAGGGCGCCAGCACCGCCGCGAAAAGGAACAGGAAGAAGAGGACCTGCACATTGATGTAGCGGTCGATGGCCCGCATCGCTGAAAAGCCCGGCACTTTAAACACCAAGGCATACAGCGAATAACCGCCCAGGTTCAGGCAGAACAGGGTGCTCAGTACCAAGGCAGTTGCGACCCCGAGAACAAGCCTCCGGTCGGTCGACCTGACCCGCTTCGAGAAAAGCAGGAACGGCGCGGCCAACACCGCTATCCAAGGCAATGCACCGATGAAATGTAGGTGTGACCACCACTGAGGGAAGGCATCCACACCGACCTGTGAAAGGGAGCGCCACGATAGTGCCGCCGGATGGGTGAAGAAATAGGATATCGGTCGAGGGATGGTGTCGCTGACCTCTGCGAACTTCCGTGTACCCATATTTTGCGCCACCTCGATGTATGGAAGCATCAACGGTGCGAGCAACAGCAAGCCGATGCCGATGGCGGCCAGCCAGCCGAGCAAAAAGGGAATGGAGCGGAACCGGCGCAGGTATGAAGGCGACCGGTATGCGATCGCATGGCCTATCAGGAGGAAGAACAAGGCATAGGACAGGATGAAGCCCAAGTAGATCGCGCAATAGAACTGATACACGGTTGCCAGAACGGCCAGTAGCAGGTACTTCCATGAACCCGTGCTCAAGTGTCGCCAAAGGAACAGGAAGGCTAGCGGTGCCATGAACTTCGGCAGCACCTGCAAATTGCTCATTTGGCCGATGTTGTAGATGCCAAAGGCGAAGATGTAGGCGGCACATGCGGCAAGGACCCAATTGCCGGACCACCTTTTTACTGCGAACAAACAACACCAGTAGTTCAAGGAGAACATCGCCAATAGCCAGAGCTGGAAGGCCGTATCGCGGTCAAACCCGAAGTACCGGATAAGGGAATAGATCGGGGCGGTGCCCAAGAGGTTGTCCGACAAGGCGATGACGTTCTTGTAGGGATACATGAACGGGGCGTCCCAGTACCGCGGCGTTTTTCCCGTGATGAAGGCATGGAAATGCTCCAGGATGTAATTGTTGAACCCGGCATCGCCCAAGTCGCCCGGGATCAGCGCGCGATCCGGGCCGAAGATGGCCAACGGCACCGATGAAGTACCGATCAGGAACAGGACAACGGCTATGGCAATACCCAACGGGATCATCCACCAGGATGCAGGCCCCGTTCCTCCTTCATGCAAGAGCTTGCTTTTATGTGGACCGAACATCGTATTCCGGAAGAGAAGCCAGTTCCACCACGAACGGATGCGGCTTTCAATTGCGCGGCGGCAAAGTAATGCGAACCGGAGGCGCCCTCAGGGGATCGCGTTCGACAGGATCAATTCCAGAAAGCGTATTGGAGGACATTGCCAGAGCGGCTGATGAAGAAGTGTGATCTTCGCATCCATGATTTCTTTGGAGCCAGCACCTGATGTCCTTGGCTGTAGGTTAACATTACCGCCGGAGGAAAGACCGAGCCAATGCCCTTCTTGCCTCAATTGAAATGGAACGCCTGAACAGCCTTGGACCCGGACGCGATCAACCCGATCCTCTCAAGGCATCCAACTTCCGGTGGGTGATCGCGCTCATCGGCTTGGTCCTCTTGGCATACACCATCGTCCGGGCGATCACCGTATCCTTCTCTTGGGACGAAAGCTGGACCTACATCCATCATGTTTCCAAGGGCATGTTCTATCAACAGGCCTATGACAAGATGGGCGGGAACCATCACCTCTTGAACGTCTGGTTGATGTGGCTCAGTTCGAAGCTTTTTGGGGATGGCACGCTGGCACTTCGCCTCCCGAGCCTGATGGCACATGCGATCTACCTCTATGCCACGGGGCGGATCGCGTTGAAGGCACGATCCGGTTTCCTGGCAGTTGCCATATTCCTGCTGCTGAACCTCCACCCCTATTTGTTGGACTTCTTTTCGCTTGCCCGTGGTTATGGCTTGGGCTTCGGCTGGATGATGCTGTCCTTGTGGCATGTGTGGCGCTACTTTGACGAGGAGCAGTCCGTTCGGCAGGTCATGTGGGCCGCCATTTATGCATCGCTGTCCGCGATGTCGCACGTCATCATGATCAACTTCCTGCTTGCGCTGGGATCGGCATTCCTGATCATTTGGGCTGCACAGCTAGGACGCACCGGGCTTCGAGCGTGGACGCGGCACTTCCTGGTATTGTGTGCGGCAAGTGCGTTTGGACTGGCACTGATCCTTCCAAATGCGCTCGGCCTTTTCAACGGAGGCTCCTTGAATTTCGGATGCGATAGGTTCTGGAACTGCATGATCCGCACCCTCGGTGAAAAGGTGCTCTACCACATGCCATACACCACGCCGGTGCTGACGATCATGGCCATCGCGATCCTGTCCATTGCTCTCGTCTGCTTATTGACCGTTGTGATGGCTGTGCGCGGAGGTTGGCTACAACGGACCCGACCGATGGCCTTCGGCCTGTTGATCCTCGGGGGATGCCTGCTTTCGTTCTTTATGCAACAACTGATCTTTCAGGTCCCTTTGCCGCAAACCAGGACCGGCCTGTTCCTGCTTCCCTTGGCAGCCTATGTACTTGCTACGGCGTTGGTGGCTTGGCCGCGGCCATCATGGATGCCCTCCCTTGCGGCAGGTCTGCTCTGCGTGCCGCTGATGATCCATCAATACAACAGCTTCAACCTCACCTATGCAGTGGAATGGAAGCCCTCCGGAGAGGTGGCCCACATGCTGGCTCTCATTTCCCAAGACCATCTGCCGTTGACGGAGGAGCTCCCCGTCGTGACTGTTTGCTCGAGCTTTGAAAGTTGGGGCTGCATCCCATACTACCAGCGCACGCGTGGTATGGAATGGCTTGTTACCACGACACGACGGCCCCCCGAGCCGTACTTCCCCAGCAACTACTACATCGTTGAATATGATGGCTACGACCAAGTGGATACCACCCATTGGAAGTTGATGTACCGCTCGGAGGTGACCAACACGACCCTCTATCGCGACGAGCGATGGCGCAACCCGGATCCAGTGGTCCTGTTCCGGGAGAAACTTGACATGGAAGGAGGTGACCTCAACGGGCGGTCCACAGTGCATGCCGTGAGCGGCATCCAGAGCATCCGGTTCGACACGTTGGTGCGCTCGACCCGTTCGATCAAATGGGTGGTCCCGGAAGACCTTGACAGCCTTAAGCTTGAATTCACTGGAACTGGAATGGTCCTTCAACCGGATGATTCGAATTGGCTCGCACTCCTGCTCACGGTAACAAGGGATGGCAAGGAGATAGCGCGTGTCGACGTTGCTTCGTCCTTGCAAACAAAAACCTTCGGCGAGTGGAACAGGGTAGGCGTTGTGCTGCTCCCGACCATGCCCTTTTTCCACGGTGATGTGGTTGAGCTCAGCGCCTGGCCATTGACCGCGGATACGCCGATCTATCTGGATGATCTGGAGCTGAACGTGCTACGTTGAGCGTATCGAATGCACCTGCAGGAAACGATGCTACCGAACACGTCCAAGACACACGGCCTTGCGGATCACCCGGAAAAACTTAAGGCTCCTGGTGTGGCCAACATGAATTCCAGAGCTGAAATAAATCAGACCTTGCAACGCATCGCAGCGTTTGACGCAATGCATCCTGGACCCCTGCAGATCGGGATCTGAGCCTTAGGAAACCAGGCCATGTCATCCAAGAACTTTCGCTCTTCTCCTTCATGGGTAGCGCTGCTCCTGATCTGGGCGCTCATCGGCGTATGGGCGTTTCAGCCGACGAAAGGAACCATGTTCACATGGGACTCCTTCGGCTACCACTTGTACCTGCCTGCAACCGTGATCGATCACGACCCGTTGTTAAAGGACTTTGACCGGGTGGATCAAGCGCGCAAGGACCACGATGCATCGGGTACTTTATATCAGATCAGCACGCTTCCCGATGGCCGCCGCGTGATCAAATACCCCATGGGTCTTGCGATGGTATGGAGCCCTTGGTTCATGGCCGGGCACCTGATCGCCGGCGCGACCGGCCAGCCGCAGGACGGCTATTCAGCTCCGTACGACAAGGCCATCCGCATTGGCGTTTGGTTCTATCTCTTGCTGGGACTAGTGGCGCTCAGGTCAGTTCTTCACCATCGTTTCAGCGAATGGATCACGGCAGTCACACTTCTACTGCTCTTCGTCGCGACGAACCTGATCGACCAAGCCACCATGGGCTTGGCAATGTCACACCTGCCGCTCTTCAGCCTGTACGCCGGGATCTTGTGGGCCACCCTCCGCTGGACCGCCGCACGGACTATCAGACGGGCAGTGGTGCTCGGCGTATTGATGGGCCTGGCAATGATCATCCGCCCTAGTGAAGGGCTGTGCTTGTTGTTGCCTTTCCTCTGGCGCGGCGAAGGCGAAGTATCCGCACCCTTCGCTCGGGCATGGCAGCTTCGGAAGCAGTGGGCAGCGATCACCTTTGTGATGTTCGCGATTGGCCTTCCGCAGTTCGTCTACTGGAAAGCAGCAACGGGCCATTGGGTGCTGGACACTTACAACAACCCGGGCGAAGGCTTCGACTTCCTGAACCCGCACACGTGGCCCTTCCTGTTCAGCTTCCGAAAGGGCTGGTACATCTATACCCCGCTGATGCTGATCGCCACCGCGGGGATCTTCCTTTTGAAAAAGTATTGTCGCGAGGCCTACCTACCGATACTGGTCTTCTTCCTCCTCAACTTGTATCTGCTCTCCAGCTGGACCTGCTGGTGGTACGCGGACAGCTTCGGCTCGCGCGCCATGGTGGGCTCTTATGCGGTGATGGCGCTTCCACTGGCCGCCATGTTGCAATGGGCGATCAACGGGTCGCTGTTGCGCCGAGCGGGCATGGCGGTACTTCTCGCCGCGTTCGTGCTGCTCAATCTCTTTCAATACTGGCAGTTCAAGCAGGGCATCATCCATTCTTCGCGGATGACTTATGCGGCTTATGCTGCTGGCTTTGGCAGGACGGAAAAGCCGGCGAACTTGGAAGACCTGCTGCTGGTCCGACGTTCCTACAGCGGCGACCAAGGGATACCGGACACCACCCGTTATATCCGTACGCCCATACCCGAGGTTTCCACCCAGCTACCCAAAGCAGACACCGTCTTCCTTGATACTTCCACGGGGGTCACGAGAAGCGCCTATCGTTTGGACAAGGACCATCCCTTCACCCCATCTATCCACATTCCTTTCCATGAACTGACCACTTCCGACCACGCTTGGGTCGAAGCCGAATGGCAAGTGTTGATGCCTGCTCCCGGTACGAAGGGAAGCTTCGTCTCCACCTTCGAGCACAGTGGAGGGAATTACGGGTATACCACGGAAGAACTGGAGAAAAAGGACGTGCCTCCAGGCACTTGGACGACGATACGCACCTATTACCTCACACCGGAAGTGCGAAGCAAGAACGACTTGCTCGTGTCCTATTTCTGGCTCCGCGATACGGTGCCGGTATATGTTGACGGTCCGAAGATCACGATCTACAGGCCGAAGGAATAGCGCGGTCTGTGCAACACCGAGCCGCTCACACCAAAGCGATATTTTCCTCCGCCACCACGGCCTCCCCCTTCAGCCGCAGGAAGAGCTGCGCCGTGGCTACCACGTCCTTCTTACAATAGGTGGCAATGCGTTCAAGGTCCTTGTCCTCGTAGTACACGCGCGCCACATCGGCACCGGAAATATCATCCTTCGGTGTGGGAATCCCCAGGATGTGGGTGAGCAGCGCCAGCGAAGTGAAGTTCTTGCGATCGCCGAAGCTCCACATGCCCATGGTGTCGAGGAAGCCTACTTCCCATGGTTTCTTCCCTGCCACATCCAGCAGCTTCGGCAGCTTGATGCCGTTTACGATGCAACGCCGCGCGATCCACGGAAAGTCGAACTCCTTGCCGTTGTGGCCACAGAGCCAATGCTCATCCGTGTTGTAATTCTTGTCCAGCAGGCTCACGAACCGCTGGAGCACATCGCGCTCATCATCGCCATGGAAGGAGGTGACGCGTAACGTGTGGCCACTGCCTTCGCGCTTCAGTCCACCAACGCTGATGCAGATGATCTTGCCGAACTCCGCCAGGATGCCACCGCGCTCGCCATAGATCTCTTCGGCGGTCTTTCCGCTGCGCTCCTGCTCAAAGCGCGTCTTGTCGCCGAACAGCTTCGCACTCCGCTCATCCAACTCATTGAACTCACGGAACGCCGGCACGGTCTCTATATCGAGGAAGAGGATCTTGCTGAGGTCTTTGATGTGCTCGTTGCGCATGGTGGGGGTGGTTTGAGGTGATGGCCGCGGAGGCGCAGAGGCGCGGAGAAGCGCTGTTGGTGATTAGTGGCTGGTGATCGGCAGGCTCGGACCCGGAACTCACGACTCAAAGACTCACGACTATTTAAGACTTGGCAGCTAAGGCCCTTGCGATCTCCGTGTAATCGAACACATCATGCGGATGGCCCACATCATTGTGTTCTTCCCACTTCATTCCGGTGCGCACCATGATCAGGCGCTCTTGCGGGATCACCACCACGTATTCGCCATGGTAGCCGCGGCAGTAATACATGGGCATACCATCCACGGTGGCCAGCCACCAGTAGAAGCCATAGCGTGCATTGGGTTCGCCTTTGTCCATCAGCGGTGCCGGCGTGATGGACTCTCTCCAATAGTCCTCGGGAACGAGTCGTTGGCCATTCCACTTTCCGCTGTCCAACCAAAGCTGGCCGATGCGGCCGAAGTCGCGCGCGGTGGCATAGAGACAGCAGAAGGCTTTGAAGTCACCGTCCTCGCGGTCCTTGCCCCAGTAAGCGGTATGCTCCGCACCCAAGGGCTTCCAGATCTTCTCGCGCACCAGATCATTCAGTGGCTTGTTGTAGACCTTCTGCAGCACATCGGACATGATCTGCGTGCTGCCGCTGATGTAGTCGAAGTCCACGCCCGGCTCCTCGCGGCACGGCTGGTCCATCGCCAGCTTGCTCACATTCGTACCGTAATAGCCCTTGGCGTTATCGCTGAAAGGGTTGCCACCGCTCTCGCTCCAGTCCAGGCCGGTGCTCATGGTGAGCAGGTTCCACAGAGTGATCTTCTTGTGGCACGCATCCAAGGCATCAAATTCAGGCAGGTAGTCCCCCACCGGTGTGCGCAGGTTGGTGATCTTGCCCTCTTTCATGGCAATGCCCGTAAGCACGCTGATGTAGCTCTTCGCCACGCTGAAGGAGTTGCTGACCGAATCCTCGCGCCAACCGTCGAAGTAGTCCTCAAAGAGCAGGCTGTCATTCTGGATCACCACGAAGCCCACGGTGTTCAGCTTGTTCAGGGTGATCACTTGTTCGTCGGTCAGGGAAAGCTTGCCATAGCGCGGGCTCTTCGGCCAAGGCTGCGGAGCATCAGCGGGGATGGTGGCGTACGGAAAGAAGTTCCGGTCATCGATCTCCGGCCCACTGCGGTCCTTCAGATAGGTGAGGCGCACGCCCTTCACCAAGTAGCCGTTGCCGGTGATGTAGCACAGGGCGATCAGCACTGCGATGATGCCGACGAGCCAAAGAAGGATCTTGAGGAGGGTGCGCATGGGGTGGATGTTGCGGTTCGAATGTAAGCGCCTGCGCGCACTTCCGCCGAACAGGCCTGACCCTTCAAGCCTCCTCCACCTCCTGAAGCGCCGCAGGAATAAAGAACAGGTCCAAGTCGTGGTCGTAGGCTAGGAACTTATCGTTCCATGCGGGCCCGAACTTCTCCTTGAAGGAGCGCAAGCCCTTATAGTGCGAGAAACGTGTGATGCGCTCATAAGCGAATTTCAAGGCACGCTCCGGAAGATCCTTCGCTTGGGTGATGCCGGACATGGGGACCAGCCCCAGGTTCACATGGGTGAAGCCCGCCTCTTTGAAATGTGCGAAGAGCTTCACCATCAGGAAATCGATCACATAACCCGGCGCGCCGCCCACGCTGCGCAACAGGTCATAGGTGGCCTCTCCTGGTACTCCGTCCGGAATGATGTTCGTGAAAGCCATCACACGCCCTCCCGCATTCTCCACCGTAAGGATCGTATCCTGCCGCAGCTGCGCTTCATCGAACACCCCTTGGGAGAATCCTGCCTCCCGCTTACCTCCTGCCAGCCATTCCGTGCTTACGGACTTCAACTTCTGCAGCACGCCATCGGATACCGGAGGCGGATAGGTCACCAGCACCAGTCCTTCGCGTTCCGCACGGCTCAAGCTGTTGCGCAGCGTCTTCTGGTCCTTGCCGGTCAAGCAGAATGTGGAAAGGTCCAACACGGCCTCCTGCCCGATGGGCAACACCTTCTTGCCCATGGCTTTCAGCCGTTCCGCATCCGCCGCTCCCACCCGGTAGTATACCGGCCGCAGGTTGTTTTCCCGGCAATAGGCATCGAAGGAGCGCACCAGTCGCTCGCGCTCTGCAGCATTCGCCGCGGTCGGCATGTCCAACGCGATCGCGTAGCCCTTGGCCGTCCTGTAGGACACGAAACCTTCGCGATCCTCCGGTAGGAACAACTGACTGCCCGGATCCACCTTGAACCGGTCCAATGGCGAATCGCCCCACTTGTGCAACAGCTCCGTGGCCCTTCCGTGTTCCGCACCTTCCTTGCTGACGGCCGCCCAAGGGCGCCAAAGGGAGTAAAGGCCGAAGGTGATGGCGCAAGCAAAGGCCGCGCGAAGACCCACCATGAACTCCTCGGCGAAGTGCGTATGTGCCACCAGCCCGTCCTGTCCGAAGAGGAAGAAGACCTTCAACGTATTCACCACGGACTGGCGCAAGGTGAAGTCGATGTTGAAGTCGCGCCGGTCCAAGAAATAGAAGCCCACCACACCAAATACCAATACACCACTGATCGTGGCCACCAGCACGGTGATACCGGTATACCGCTTGCGCCGATCCCCTTTCACCCGATACTGACTTCGGGTGTAAATCAGAACGAGAACCATGATCAGTGCCAAGGCAGCCCCCTCCAAAGCGAAGTCTTTGCCGAGGTGAGCGACCATGGAGGCCAACGCCAGCAGCAAAGCGAACCACCATGCCAGCCGCAAGCCGCGCACCAGCGCCATGGAAACGAAGATCAGCAGCAAGCCGGCAACGAGGATGGTGATCGAGTTGGCATCGAGGGTGGAGGAGGGCACCAGGTCGTGCAACACGCGCATGCGGTGAACCGCCGCCGAACTTGCTGCGGAGGCGATGTTCACCACGCCCAATACCAAGGCCATCAAGGCGGGCAGAAGCCGCAAGGCAAGGCTACTGCGACCACGGATAAAGCTGAGCACACCCCAGATCAAGGGCAGCCAGAATTCGAACAGGCGGAAGAGCAGAACAGCGGCGAGCGCCTGTGCCTCCTGGATCCCATAACGCGTTAGAACCACCGTCATCGAGACCTCGATCGCACCGAGGCCGCGCAGGAAGGGCGAAGCGATCAACAGCAACACCGCCACCACATAGCCTACCGCGGCCAGCTCCCAATGGCTGCCCAAGCCCAACGCCTGCATCGCCACATAGAGATGCGCCATGCCCACGAATTCGATCGCCAGTGAGGCCAGCAGCGTTTTGACCACCTCGCTGCGCTTCACTTGGCCTTGGCCCATTTCCTCCAGCACAGCGCCCAAGGACGGATCCAACTTGGTTGCCAAGCGCGCTGCCCAGCCTTGGTGCGTCAACGAACGGACCAGCCAAAGTAGCCCCGCGATAAGCACCAACAAGGCGACAAAGGCATAGGCCACATCGCTGGAAAGGCCGTGTACCAAGAAGAGATATCCAAGAACAGGCACCGCCACCACCACCACCGTTATCAGGCCAGCGATCGCGTAGATGGTGGATGCGAGGTGGATCACCGTTGGGCGCTCTCCACGCTCCTCCAAAGTGCGGGTGAACAAGGCGAGCGAGGTGAAGCCTCCAGCCGGCAGGAAGACGCTGGCCAGGTTTCTCCGCAGGTACAGGTTCACTGCCTCGCCCCAAGTGATCCTGCCGCCAACAGCCCTGAAGCCATAGACATACATGGCGGCCTGCAACAGCACATAGATCGCCACCAACAACAAACCAAGGACCACCCAGGCTGGTTGTGCATTGCTAATGCCTTGGGCGATCCCATGCAGTTCATGGCGCTCGTGGCGGAAGAAATAGACCGCGAGCAGAATGCTCATGATGCCCATCGCCACCTGGAACGCCCGGCCCAGGTTCAAGCGCGCCCAAAGCGTTCTCAAGCGAGGCATTCAGGGGAGCTGCCGTTTCCGAGGTTCATGGACCGATGACCTTCAAATGCTTCGCTTCCGTTTCAAACTTCCGTACATGGACCAAGCGAGCGTAAGCAGATAGACGTAGTAGACAACAAGGTATGCACGCTGCCAAAGACCGAGCCCCCAGCACAAGCCCGCCTTGGCCGCCCCGAAGAGCAACATGAACAGACCGCCGAACAACAGCGTGGCCCAAGAGATCGTTCGCAGGCGTGGACCTTGTGCAGGCGGCCGTATAAGCCACGCCAATGGAAGCAGGTACAATGCACCTGAGCCGATCACGCTCAGTGCGGCATGGAGCCTCCCCACCAGCGTAAGCGTTCCTCCGCTATGGTTGAATGGGAAGATCCCGGATCCCAAACCCTCCCCAATGCCGTACAGAACGAGCAGCCCGAAGGCGAGGCTCAAGCTCTTTGCTGTCGGCCAGAATGCCTGTTGCACGCCCCATGCGAACACGAAGAACAACACGGCAAGGCAGATGCTCCAAGCTGTGAACCATCCGGCGACCGGACTACCCGCTGCCCCCAGCATGCTTTCGGATTGCACCAAGGGGTCGTATCCGGGATAGGAAGCTGCGAGTACTTCGGGCACTACAAGGTCACCCACACAGGCCAGCAGGCAGGCCAGAACACCTGCCTTTACCCATGTTGAAGGAGGAACGTTCATTGGTGCGAATGATCCGTCCGGTGCGCCGGTAATGAGACATCAGAAGCGCGATGGACGCTGCAAATTACGCTGCAATGCATTCACACGACGGCCGCTGCGCTTGGCGATCGTTCCAGCAGCTCCACATCGAAAAGGTCCGCGAGCTCCAGCTTCAGCCGGTCCTTCACGCCCTGCAGGTCGATCAGCCCGCCGAGCTCCTTCGCCATGCAGGTAACACCCTTGTCCGTGATGCCGCAGGGCACGATGTGGTCGAAGTAGCTGATGTCCGTGTTCACGTTGAAGGCGAAGCCGTGCATGGTGACCCAGCGGCTGGCCTTGATGCCGAATGCACAGATCTTTCGCGCCTTGGCGGGATCGTCGCCATCGAGCCAAACGCCCGTGAGCCCATCGATCCGACCCGCCTTGATCTTGTAGGCTTCCAGCGTGCCGATCACCGCTTCCTCCAAGGTCCGCAAGAAGCGGTGCACATCGGTGAAGTGGTGATCGAGATCGAAGATCGGATAGCCCACGATCTGACCCGGGCCGTGGTAGGTGATGTCGCCGCCGCGATCGATCGGGAAGAACTGAACGCCTGCATCCCGTAGGCCTTCCTCGTTCATCAACAGGTTCGCCGACTTGCCGTTCTTGCCCAAGGTGTACACGTGCGGATGCTCACAGAAGAGCAGGTGGTCCTCCGTAGGCAATTGTAGCTCCAGAGCCAGATCGCGGTTGGCCGTTTTGCGGGCGATGGTGGCCTGGAAAAGTTCCTTCTGATAGTCCCATGCGGCCGCATAGTCCATGGGGCCGAGGTCTTGGAAATGGATCGTTCTCACGGTGCAAAGTTCGTTCGTCCGGATCGAAACTTATCGATCATCCTTGATGGGTCCTGTGTGGCAAGTATCCGATCAATTGATCCCGCTGAGCACTGCCAGTCCCTTCATCAACACGTCCGCCTTCTTCGCACCGATCTCCGCCACTACCTCTTCACTCGCCGCTTCGCGAATGCCCTTGATGGAACCGAAGCGCTTGAGCAACTTCTGTGCAGTGGTGGGGCCTATGCCGGAGATATCCTCCAAGGCGGTGCGTACGGTGCGCTTGCTGCGCTTCCCCCGGTGGTGCGTGATACCGAAGCGGTGTGCCTCGTTGCGCATGTGCTGGATCAACCGCAAGCTGGTGCTGCGCTTATCGATATGCAGCGGATAGGGATCGCCCGGGAAGAAGATCTCTTCCAAGTTCTTGGCGATACCAACGAGCGCGATCTTTCCGCGCAGCCCGAGCCGATCGAATACGTTCAGCGCAGCGTGCAATTGCCCTTTTCCACCATCGATCACCACCAGCTGAGGTAGCGGATCACCTTCGGTGACCAAGCGCGCATAGCGCCGCTCTACGGCCTCCTCCATGCTGGCAAAGTCATCCGGCCCCACCACTGTACGGATGTTGAAGTGCCGGTAATCCTTCTTGCTCGGCTTGGCATCCTTGAACACCACGCAGGCGCTCACCGGGTCAGTGCCTTGGGTATTGCTGTTGTCGAAGCACTCGATGTGGCGTGGTAGCTCGGATAGCCGCAGGTCCTGCTGGAGCTGTTCCAGAATGCGGTTCGTGGCGGCCTCCGGGTCCACCAGCGATTCCTGCTTCTGCTTATCCAGCATGAAGTAGTGCGCATTCCTGCTGCTCAATTCCAGCAGGTGCTTCTTGTCGCCGCGTTGTGGCACCGTAAAGCTGATGCCCGGCATTTCGATCGCTGGCTCCATGGGCACGATCACCTCGGGCGCATTGCTCCGGTACCGCTGGCGCAGCTCGGCTATGGCGAACTGTAGGACCTCGTCATCCGGCTCATCCAGCTTGCGCTTGAGCTCGAACGTGATGCCCTGCACGATGGCCCCATCGATCACGCGCATGTAGTTCACGAAGGTGCTGTCGGTATTGCGCGCCAAACCGAATACATCCACATCGCCAATGTCCGGGCTCACCACGGTGCTGCGCGCCTGGTACTTCTCCAACTGTTCGATCTGCTCGCGCACTTCTTCGGCCTGCTCGAATTGGAGGTTCTCGGCATGTTCGCTCATCTGCTCTTTCAGCATGCGCACCACACCGCTGATGCGGCCTCTGACCACTTGCCGGGCCAGCGCCACATTCGCATTGTAGTCCTCCTCGCTCTGCAAGCCCTCGCACGGTGCCCGACAGTTGCCCAAATGATATTCCAGACAGCGCTTGTACTTGCCCTTGGCAATGTTCGCCGGGCTGAGGTCATAGTTGCAAGTGCGCAGTTTGTAAAGCTTGTGTACGAGCTTCAAGAGCGTACGCATCGCCCCCACGGACGCAAAGGGCCCGATGTATTCCGAGCCATCGTCCACGGGATTGCGCATGCCTTCAATGCGCGGGAAGTGCTCGTTGCGGATGCGGATCCACGGATAGCTCTTATCGTCGCGTAGCAGGATGTTATACCGCGGCTGGTATTCCTTGATCAGTGAATTCTCCAGCAAGAGCGCATCGTACGGCGTTTCCACCACGATGGTGCGCAGGTCGACGATCCGGCGCACGAGGGCGCGGGTCTTGCCGTCCGCATGGTGCTTCGCGAAATAGCTGCTTACCCGGCTCTTGAGATTGGTGGCCTTACCCACATAGAGGATCTTACCGTCGCTATCGAAGAACTGGTAAACGCCCGGCTGGTTGGGGAGTAAGGAAACCTTGTCACGAACGTCGAGGGAGGAAGGCATGGACACCACAAATTTACGAATGCCTGGAGTGATGGGGTTTTGATCGATCTTAAGGGTATTAAGCAGGTGCGTGAAAGCCAATGATCTTGATATTCCTTTGCACAAAGCATCACCTTGGAAAGCAGCACTTGCCGCCCTCATGAGACAGTCCGAATTGGCTACATTCCGCAGGATGCGCACCTTGGAGGAAGCGCAGACACTCACCGCTGAACTCGACCGTTTAGGATTCCAGGTGGAACTCGCGCAGGATGACACCCCTGCCAGCGAAGCCATTATGGGCGCGGGCGTTAGTGTGTTCCGTGTAAAGCTCGACCGCTCGGATTTTGTCCAGGCCGAAGAGGCGCTCGAAAAAGATATCGAGAACGACAAGGAGATTCCCGCGGATCACTACCTACTTGATTTTACCGATCAAGAGCTCGTTGACGTTGTTCTGAAGGAGGATGAATGGAGCACCTATGACCGACACTTGGCAGGGGTGATCCTTGCCGAGAAAGGCAAGCCCATCTCGAAAGAACTGGTCGCTTCGATTCGGCAACAACGCATCGATGATCTGCGTCAACCTGCTCCGGCGCAGACGGGCTTCATCATTCTGGGCTATCTCTCGAATGTGCTGGGAGGTCTGCTGGGCGTTGCGATCGGTTATCATTTGAACACCTCCAAGAAGACACTACCAAATGGTTATCAGGTTTACGCATTCCAAGAGAAGGACCGCCGCCATGGCAAGCGCATGTTCTTTCTCGGTTTGGCCATCTTTATTCCCCTTGTGATCATTCGCATCATCTGGTGGATCATGAAGATCTGATGCAGCATATGTTGCTCGCTTCAGTTCGTGCAACATCAAATCCCTGAGTACTTGTCTCCTTTTTCAGTGAACTCCGATGCCCCGTATTTCCGTCCTCCTCCCCTTCCACAATGCCGCTGCCACGATCGATGCCGCTATCTCCAGCATCGTCTCACAGACCTTCTCCGACTGGGAGCTGCTTCCGATCGACAATGCCTCCACGGACGAAAGCACCGCGATCGCCAAGCGCTGGTCCGCAGCCGATGATCGCATTCGTTTGATCACAGAACCGAACATCGGGATCGCGCATGCGCTCAACACGGGGTTCGCACAGGCCCGTGGGCGCTACATCGCCCGCATGGATGCCGACGATGTCAGTTATCCGGAACGCTTTGCGAAGCAGGTGGCGTTCTTGACCGAAAACCCGGAGATCGGTGTACTGGGAACCCGAACCGCTTTCGCCACTTCCGTAGAGAAAAGCAGCGGCATGCACTGGTTCACGAAGTGGCAGAATAACATCCTTAAACCACACGACCACTACGTGAAGCGCTTTGTGGACGCGCCACTTGCACATCCCACGGTGGTCTTCCGCCGCGAGTTGATAGAGCAACACGGCAGCTACAATACAGACCCGCTGCCGGAGGACCACGAGCTTTGGCTGCGCTGGATGGATGCCGGAGTGCGCTTCGCAAAACTGCCTGAAGAACTCCTCACGTGGAACGACCATGCACAACGGCTGAGCCGGACACACGCCAACTACAGCGTCGATGCTTTCTTCACCACCAAGGCGAAGTGGCTTGCCAAGTGGCTGATTCGGAAGTTGAACGGACGACCGGTGATCATTGCCGGCACAAGCGGGATGTGTCAGGAACGTGCCCGGCTGTTGGAGACGGAAGGCATCGCGATCCATGCCTTCACCGATGTGAAGCCGCGCGTTGTACCGGGATATGCATTCATCCCACACAACGAGCTTCCCACTTCCGGAGAAGCATTCATCATCTCCTTCATTTCGCAGCGCGGCACGGGTGATCGCATTGCGGAGTTCCTGATCTCGCGAGGTCTGGTTGAAGGGGAGGATTTTGTTTTAGCGGCATAGCGTGCCGGACCTAGTAACTTGGCACAACCTCCATCCATGCAATCCACGTCGACCACATCCGCATTCAAAACAAACGAGCTTACCGCCTTGCGCACCTATTTCGACAGCGCTGCCACTCGACCGTATGAGGCCCGCCGCGATGCCTTGAAGGCGCTGAGGCGCGCGATGAAAGCGAACGAAGAAGCATTGGTGGAGGCCATGCATGCGGACATGCGCAAGCCGCGCTTCGAAGCTTATATGGCGGACATCGGCTTGGTCTATGCCGAGATCAGCGATGCGTTGGACAACCTGAGTGAATGGATGCACCGCGTGGAAGTGTCCACGCCGATCAGCCTGTGGCCCGCGAGCAGTGCGATCCATCCGGAGCCCTTGGGCGTGGTGCTCATCGTCTCTCCATGGAATTATCCGGTGGTGCTTGCGCTTTCACCGCTGGTGGGTGCCATCGCAGCGGGTAACTGCGCGGTGGTAAAGCCCAGCAATGAAGCCCCTCGCACGGCAGAGGTGTTGGAGAAGATCCTTATCGAAGCCTTTCTGAAGGAGCATGTGCTTGTGGTCCAAGGATCCGGAAGTGCAGTGGTGCCGCCATTGATAGAAGGCTTTCACTTCGATCACATCTTCTTCACTGGAAGTACAGGTGTTGGACGGAAGATCCTGGCGCAGGCAGCCCCACAGCTTACGACTGTCACTTTGGAACTTGGAGGCAAGAGCCCCGCGATCGTGGATCGCAAAGCCAACATCGACCAAGCCGCGAAGCGCATTGCGTGGAGCAAGTTCTTCAACGCAGGCCAGACCTGCATCGCCACGGATCATGCCTTGGTGCATGCCTTGGTGATGGAACCATTCCTCGCCGCCTTGGCGAAACACACGGAAAACTTCTACGGCAAGGAGCCACGGCAAAGTCCGCATTTCGCACGGCTGGTGAACGAAAAGAACTTCGAACGTGTGAAGGGCTATCTGGCCGATGGCCGGATCGGGTTCGGTGGCCAGCACGATGCAGGCGAGCGATACATCGCGCCCACCGTGTTAACGGATGTTCCGGTGGATCGCTCCGTGATGAAGGAGGAGATCTTCGGGCCGATACTGCCGGTGATCCCGTGGAATGAGCCGGAGGAGGTGCTTACGATCGTCCGCCGAAATCCCACGCCCTTGGCGCTTTATGTATTCAGCAAGAGCCGATCAACCCAGCGCTTTTTCACCGAGCGCATCGCCTTCGGCGGCGGGTGCATCAACCATTGCCTACTGCACTTCGGGAATACGGAACTTCCGTTCGGTGGCGTCGGCACCAGCGGCATGGGGCGCTACCACGGCAAGCGCAGCTTCGATCTCTTCAGCCACCACAAGGGCATTGTCACCGCCGGGTCGTTACCCGAACCGGGCATCCAGTATCCGCCCTATTCCGGCTGGAAGGAGCGCATCCTTCGCTGGGCGATGAAGTGATCGATCACTCTTCCGCGAGCCGCTCCGCGCGCTTCGGGCGCAATCGGTCCCGCACCAGTACCATGTGCTTCTCATCGCATTCCAACGAAGCCACACAACGGCCCTGTACCATCGTGGTATAGGTGCGTGGTCCTGCTATTCCGTTAGCCACGCAGAATTCCTCCACATGATGGCAGAAATGCTCGGCTGTAGGTTTGGCATCAGGGCCCAAAAAATCCCAGTGGAAGCGAAGAATGGGCATTGTTGGAACAAGTGGAATTAAGGACAAAGATCCACATTCCGATCCGGGAAACAAGCAGCACCGCACCTATTGGCTCTCCATTTGTTGCCTTGTTGGCAACCCCACCGAGCGGCCTCTCGCTTCCGCGGTTCCAAAATAACTTTCAACATGCCCAACACGATCACTTCGCTCGAAAATCCCACGACCACGAAAGCCCTGTATCCTTCCGCCAACTTCATCAATGGATCTTGGCAGAAGGAAGGCGATGGCAATTTTACTTCCGTGGTTGATAAATACCACGGGAACGAACTGGCACGCATTCCGTTGGCCAGCGCCGCTCAAGTGGAAGAATCCATAGCCTCCGCCCATGCCAGCCGAGAAGCGCTACGCCGGATGAGCGCCGGTGAACGAAGCAAAAAACTGGAGGCGCTGGCGCGGTTGATGGAAGCGCGCAAGGAGGAACTGGCCAAGCTGATCATGCAGGAGGCGGGAAAGCCCATCGACTATGCCAAAGGAGAGATCGAGCGTTCGCTCACCACGGTGCGCACCGCAGCTGCG
>JBEBYG010000031.1:0-26844 GCA_040391235.1 Cryomorpha ignava | reverse complement strand
TCTTTTCGTCCTTAAAGTTGGTTCGACCAACCAAGGACAAGTGTAGAGTCGGCTTAACCGTCGACAGCATCACGCTGCCCTGTGCCTGATACGTGTTCCGCCTTACTGCCCCAGCACCACACGTCCCGCCCACGGTTGCTCGCCGCGCAAGGAAAGTATCCGCAGTCCCGCACCCAGTTCCTTGGCCGTAAGGTGCACGTTCAGCGGTGCTCCGGCAGAAAGGCTGCGCGTATGCAGCAAGCGCCCGTCCACGTCCAGCACGTCCAAGGTGCTACCCGGGGCAACGGGTGTAGTGCCCGTCAACCACGCGCTGCCATCAGTTGCCATGCTCACTTGCACGTTGGTGGTGGCGTGTTCGGCAATGACGCTCGCAGCGCCGGGTGTGAATTCCCAGAGGTCGTTCATCGATACGTGAGCGCTGCCCTGTTGCTGCTCGCCGAACACGTGGTAGCCTTTGTTGCCGATGGTGAAGAAGTTCCCGTTCGGCGTGCGGATGTCGCCATAGCTGCCGAGCATTTCCCAACCGCTCATGGCGGGGTTGAAGCTGTACACCCGGTTGCCGTTGCCGCCCACATTGTACACGTAGCCGATGCCGTTGATGGTGGTGGCGCAACTCTGGTCGCTGTTGGGCTGGAGCCCGGCCAGTTCGGTCCAGGTATCCGCCACTGGATCGTAGATGTACCAAAGGTCCGTACCGCCGAAAGGGGAATTTCCGCCTCCCATATAGCCCTTGCCATCCACGGCGAACCACATTTGGCTGCCGCAGTAAAAGCCCGGGAAGGTCGCTATGGGAGCCCACGAATCGGTGGTGGCGGTGTAGCGGTACATCAGTCCATCGAGATCAACGGGTCCGATGTAAAAGCAGTCGCCGATCACAAAGCCCTTCTGGAACGCAGTGGCCGTTGGACAACTGGCGCGCTCCTCCCATACACCCGTGGCTGCCAGGTATTCGTAGACCTGGTTGCTGGACTGGATGAAGGGGCGACCGAACCCGAAGAAGATCCGCTCGCCGATGGTGAAGGCGGCCATGCCCTGATGCACGCCACCGGGATAGTCCGGCAAAGGGGTCCACACGTCCGTAGTGGGGTCGTATTCATACATGTCGGACTGCGGGTCCGGGGGGGAGAGCGAGATCATACCAGTGCCCGCATAGCCCTTGGTGCTGTTGCCCGTGGCCGCAGCCCAGAACCGGCCCGGCCCGGGCACACTGGCTTTCTGCACCCATGTTTGGGCGTGTGCACCCAAGGTGCAAAGCGAAAGAATGATCACTGCGGAACGAAGAGAGCGTATGGAAGCGCGCATGGGACAAAGCACGGGAGCTCGGTGCAGCAGGGCAATAGAACATTGGTTAGGGGTAGGGCGGGCGCTTCTTGGTGAATGGTTTTCACTTTTCCACAGAGGCAACCGGAGCGGAATTGCCCGTCTTATTTTCAACCCACCCAACCCACCCAGCTATGCATCTATCGAAACTCCGCACCGTCCTTTTCGCATTTCCTGCGTTGCTCTGTGGCATGCCTTTGGCCGCCCAATTCGGCGCCCCCATGGTGGCCTTCCAAAGCGATGTGGATTACCCTTACCAAGTGATCACGGGTGATCTGGATGGGGATGGCCACTTGGATATTGCATTCGTGCGGGGCGGTGCAGTGTTCGGCTATTTGAACGATGGAACGGGTACGTTCGGCTCACGGATCGATCTGCCCGGAGCAGGCTTGAGTGCGAACTCGTTGTTGCAAGTAGCGGATGTGAACATGGACGGCATCCCCGATCTGTTCGCTGGCTCCTTGTGGTATCCCGGCCTGGGTGGGGCCACCTTCGGCCCGGGCACGGTCATAGGCTCGACTGATGGATACTTGGTGGCGGATGTGGACGGCGATGGCGATCCGGACGTTTTCGCTCGCGTCGGCAACACACTTCAGTTGCGGATGAATGACGGAGCCGGGAATTTTTCAGCGGGGCAGGTGTTCACGACGTGTTCCAACCCCGTGTACGCCCGCTACATGGATGTGAACGGGGATCTTCTCCCGGACCTGGTGATCGGCGGAAGTTGCTCGGAGCGCGGTTGGTATGAGAACCTGGGCGGCGGTGCGTTCGGGCCGATCCATACAGTGGCGGATGTGGGCACGGGGATAATGCACTGCGGGGATGTGGATGGCGATGGCGACAACGACATTGTGACCAAGAGCACCGTGACCATTTGGCTGGCGAACGATGGCCTTGGCAACTTCACCGTTGCCGACACCTTGAGCGACAATGGCGCGATCCTGCCGGCGGAGGTGGCGGCCGACGTGGATGGTGATGGCGACCTGGACCTGGCGGTAGGAACGGGAACCAGCTGCAACGTGCAGTGGGCGTGGAACACCGGCAATGGCTACGCTTGGAGCAAAACATCGGTGGAGGATCTGAACGCCTATTCCCTGCAAGGCACGAAGTATGCGTTAGGTGACCTGGATGGCGATGGAGATCTGGACCTGGTGGCCACCAATGGGCAAGGCATTATGGGCTGGTATCCCAACGAGGGCGGTGCGTGGGGTGCGCGCCAACAGGTTGGCGCCTACCTGGGCGGGTCGAACGACCTGAGCGTGGCCGATATCGACCAGGACGGGGATCTGGATCTGGTAGTGTCTACTTTTTATGGAAAGCATGTAACGTGGTACGCCAACAATGGGGATGGGACCTTTGGCCCTCAACAAATTGTGATCAGTAACCTCCCTTCCAATTCCCGGGCACACGTGGCCGATCTGAACGGCGATGGTAGGCCCGATATCTTGACGGGCAAGCCGGAAGCGGCGATCCTTTGGAATACGGGAACGGGCACCTCTTGGATCCCGGATAGCTTACCGGGGCAAGGTATTTCCCGCTTTGAGATCGATCTGGACGGGGATGGTGATCTCGACCTGGTGGGCAGCGGTTTTTGGTACGAAAATGATGGCGTGGGGAATTTTACCGCTCACCCGGAACCCTTGCTCCAGACCGCCGCAAATATAAAAGTTGCCGACATGAACGGCGACGGCACGCCGGACATCGTAATGGGCACCAGCACCGGCTGGATCATCCTTTTGAATGATGGAAATATGGGCCTCACATCGCTCTCCGGTACGGACTATATGGTCAAGTATGACCTCGGTGATGTGGACGGCGATGGGGATATGGATGTGTATGCGTTGGCCACGAACAACCAGGTCTATCGCTTGCTGAATGATGGGACCGGGCAGTTGAGCAGTTCCCTTGTGGCGGACCTGGGTGGTGCTGGCATGCCGAACAAGATGTTGGTTGCGGACATCAATGGCGACGGCTACCCCGATGCGGTATGGGCCATGAGCTATGGCTACACCCACAATACCTATTACAACCTGAACTTAGGCAACGGCGACCTGGGGCCGACCGGCGTGGTGCTGTTGAACAACGGCTCCACCTCGGACCTTGTGCTTGCAGACCTGAACGGCGATGTGGTGCTGGACCTCGTTTCCGCCAGCCACCACTACCTCACGTGGCAGGAGAACCACTTCTACAATGCATTCCGCTTGCGGGGCACCTTGTTCCTGGACTTCAACTTGGACGCGACCTTGGGCAGCAATGAACCGCACGTTCCCTTCAAGCTGGTGCGGACCGATGCGGACAATACACTGGTGTGGTCCAACAGTGCAGGCGAGTTCGATCTGCCGGCCGACACAGGGAGCTGGCAGGTATGGCACAGCCCTTCGCCGAGCTACCATGTGACCAACGATCCCGACACGTTGGTGGCCACGCTCACCCAATGGGATCCGATCGCCAGTGGCTTGGATATCGGACTGGCACCCACGAGCAGCGATACGCTGCCGGAGCTCTTGCTTACACCTGCGAGGCTGCGTTGCAATATGCAACAACAAGTGCAGTTGCGGCTGGCCAACAATGGAACGGCCATCCCCACGGATGTGGTGATCTCGTTCGCCATCCTCGGCGAGTTGTCCTTGCTCTCGGCCTCGCCGCAGCCTGATTCCATTGTAGGGCCGAACCTCTACTGGCATGTGGACAGTTTGGGCTGGTTCCAGGCTTTTATCGCTGAGGTCACCGTGGAGGCAGGCGAGGCGGGTTCACTGGCAGGCATGCAGGGCATGATGGTCGCCGGCAACCTGCCCGATACGCTGAGGACGGGCTTCGGCCTTTCACCGGTCTCCTGTGCCTTCGACCCCAACGACAAGCAGGTGACCCCGGTAGGCTACGGCACGGCGGGCGCGGTGGACATCGACCTGCCTTGGTTGGATTACACCGTCCGTTTCCAGAACACGGGGAACGACACCGCGTTCTGCGTGACCGTGTTGGACACGTTGGATATGGACTTGGACCCACTGACGATGGAGGTGGTGGCCGCCTCCCATGCGCTCACGCAGATCCAAGTGGATACCAACCGGGTGGCGCTGTTCCGCTTCGACCGGATCCTGCTTCCGGACAGCGGCGCGAACCAAGCCGCCAGCCAGGGTTTCGTCCGTTTCCGGATTCAGCCCATGGCCGGTTCGCCGCATGGCACGGTGATCACCAACGGAGCCGGCATCGTCTTCGACCGGAACGAAGCCGTGATCACGAACACCGTGACCAACACCTTGGTGGACTGCGGCCTGTTCCAACCTATGGTGATGGACCTTGGCGGCAATGAGCTGAAGGCGACCGCAGGGGATGCCTACCAGTGGTTCCTGAACGGGGACAGCATCGGTGGTGCGATCGATCAGCAGTTCACGGCAGTTGCAAACGGCAGCTATGCCGTGCAGGTCACCAGCAACTTTGGCTGTGTTGTGCTCACCGAGCCGGTCCAAGTGCTCTCCACCGGTGTGGCGGAACAGCTGCAGGATGGCCTGCTCGTGCATCCGAATCCGGTGCGGGATCGCTTCACCGTTACCGTATTGCACGGAACAAGCCCGAGCACGCGCGCAGTGATCCTGGACGTAAGCGGCCGCGTTTGTCAGGACCGCCCGGTGGGGATGATCCCCGCTGGTGGTGTGCTACACCTGGATGTGGAGGAACTGGCCTCCGGCAGCTATGTGTTGCAACTGATCGATGGTAAAGGCGTGAGCGCGGTGCGCTTCAGCAAGGAGTGATCGGACCATCCCGGCACTCGGTTCTTCACCGAGTGTCGGGATCCGCAAGCCCGGCGCTCACCGAACCCGGAACACCTCGCTTCTTTTTTGCTCCGCCGCTGCGATGAACTTGGCCTTGTAGGGAACCCATTTATAGTGGTCCATCATACCGGCGATGGCTTTGGCATCTCCGAACCGTCCTAAGCAGAGCAGGATACCAGCGAGCATCAGTCGCGCTGGCTCGTCGTTCGGCTGGTAGAAGGGGAGCAGTTGCGAAAGGTTCTTGTGGTTCAGTGCGATGTCGCTCTCCGTGAGAGGTTCCATCGGCTCGCGGCGGAAGCGGTGGTTGTATGCCCACCACAGCTGGGTGCGCAGGTAGGTCTGGCGCTCCCGGTCGTGGTCAGTGCGCAGGTCCGCAAGGGCCTCCTGCAGGCCGGACGGATCGGCGTGTTTCAACTGCGGCAGTTGGCTCAGCGGATGAACTAGGAAAGTGCGGTGGATCTCTGTTCGCGTGCTGAACCACCAGGTACGCTTCACTTTTATTTCAACTCCCGAATTGGTGGGTTCCGGCACCTGCCCGATCATCCGCGCGTCCTCCAACCAATACGTGCATCTACATTGTGGACATCGGGTAACGCGCACGTCCTCCCAGGGAATAACCTCCTCCTTGAATCCATCGGACCAGACCTTCGGGAATGGGCGTCCGCACTTACGCGGTTCCCTGCGTGCATGGGCTCGGCAGTGTGGGCATTCGTGGATGGTGTCCCGAATTGAAAGGGTGGAGGGCATTGGGTGTTCCAAATATCGGCATGGGAAGTAAGCGCATCAAAGCATCATCGAACGCAACGTTGCTTTGGGGTGAGGACGGTGCTTAACCGGAAGCACCACGAACATGTAAGCGGTTGTCTTGTTTTCTGAAATCCCTCCATACCTTCACATCATGCAAGTCCAGATCAGAACCGATAAGAACATCGAGGGCGGTGAAGCCCTTGCCGACCACGTGCGCACCGTAGTGGAGAAGACGCTCTACCACTACGCCGAGCGCCTGAGCCGCGTGGAAGTACACCTGAGCGACCTGAACGCGGATAAGAGCGGAACGGATGACCACAACTGCACCATGGAAGCGCGGCCGAAAGGCATGGAACCCGTGGCCGCCTCGCACAAGGCCGGCAACGTCCATCAGGCAGTGGATGGGGCCGCGAAGAGCTTGTTGAACCTGCTCCGCAGCCGCTTCGGAAAGCTGGACGATCGCCAAGGCGCGGCCAAGCTTCCGTTCACGGACGGAGAGGGCTGAGCCTTGTAACGCGAAACGACTATGGGGCGCCAGCAAGAGGTGGCCTCATTCCTTGATGAAGGGCTGCCGGTGCAGTTGGGTACCGGTATGCACCTCTACCAGATATTGACCTGCAGGTAAGGAGCTCACATCGATGGTATGCCCCGTCGCGTTGAGCACTTGGCGATAGGTGGCGTCATAGATCCGCACCGCTGGGAGCGGGGCATCCACGCTGATCCGCAAGGCATCCCGTACGGGGTTGGGGAAGATCAGCGGCGCTGGTAAAGGGGCGTTCAACTGAATGCCCGTGGAGAGGTCGCAGAAGCTGATGATCTCTTGTGCGGACAAGCAACCGGCTGCATTGCTCGATACGATCGGCCCCGCCGTAGACCCCGTGATCAGATGCTCGCACACGGCTTGAACATGGCAATACGAGAGCACCGGGTTGTATTCAATGTCCAGGTCCCCGAGGGCAATGGCATGGTTGAACGCGCTGATGTCATTGAGCACCGGGTTACTACCGAGGACCAGGTATCCAACGCTCGAGAGCTGCCCGAAACCGGTGATGGATTGGAGGCCGCTGCCTGTTATCCAAAGGGGGCCTGTGATCACTTTGAGATCCGGGAACCCGGAGAGGGAAACGAGGGACGGGATGCTCAGGTAGTCGAAGTAGCCGCCAATGGTATCCAAGCTGGCAAATGCAGTGATGGAACTCAGTACGGGCGCGTCGTGGAATCGCAGATCACCTCCTATGGTGGATAGGTTATTGAAGCCGCTTACGGTCTGAAGCGAGGGGCCTTGAACGTGGAGACTTCCCCCCACGTGCGTGAGCGAGTTGCCTCCGCCCATGGCGCTTGCATACTGCGCTCCAATAAGGATGTCGCCGCCTACATATTTCAACTGCGGCGGTATCTGTATCTGGCTGAAATTCGGGTTTTCGATCCCTCCCATATAAATGCGCCCATGGATCGTATCCAGCACTGAAAGGCCGTTCATGTTGGTCATGTCGGACGCGTTGGATACGTAGAGGTCACCCCCGATAACGGAGAGCGCGGAGAGGCCGGTGAAATTCAGCATGAACGAAAACTGCACATGGAGGTCCCCATCGATGCGTTGCAGTGCGGAGAGGCCGGTGAATGATTCGGTCAAGGTGGAATTGATGTACAGGTCGCCACCGATGTGCGCGAGTTGCGTGAAACCCACCAGGTCCAATGGGACGGGGTAGATGGCTTGCATCCGCAGGTCGCCTTGGATCATGCGCACCCCACTGAAGGCGAAGTAATCATCGATGTCGCCCGGGCCGATGATGAGGTCGCCGGGGAGCGTATCGCACGTTCCGTAGTTGGCGGCAAAGGCAATCGCATCGGCTTGGGAGCTGATCGTTACGTTCCCTGTGGGGCATTGCCCATGGGCCAGCAGTGCGAGGGTGGCGATCAACGCGGTGAGGTACGCTCGGAACGATCGCATGGGAGGGCTGGCTTTGGTATATGGACGAAAGGTATTTGTGGGAGTTGCTTTTCGCCTGCGCGCTTTTTTGTATCCCTTGGCATCAACTCTTTCGCATGGCGACGTTCACTGCACATAAGTACGTGGCAGCGAAACCGCACTTACCGAAGCAGTAAGGGTTGCTGCCACATACCTTCGCCACATGGGTCTCACACGCATTGCACTGGCACTGTTCGTGATCATAGCTACTGTGGTCATTCTCAGTTATACCAAGGCCATACTGATTCCTTTCGTACTGGCGTTGATCGTCTGGTACATGATCCGCTTGGTCCAAGTACGTTTCAAGCGGATCACCTTCAAGGGAAAAATGCTGCCGCGTTGGTTGCGCGGAACCTTGGCATTCGCGACCATCTCGCTGGTGCTTGCCCTGTTCATCAGCCTGCTCATATCCAACATCAATAACGTGGCGGAAGTGTTGCCCCAATACGAGGAGAATCTGTTGACCATGCGCTCCGATATCGAGCGGTTAACCGGTTTTGACCTGGGGCGCCAACTCGATAAATACCTGCGGGGCATGGATCTGGGAAAGGTGTTAACGCTCGTGCTGAACGGCTTGACCTCGCTGCTGGGGAATGGCACGTTGGTGTTGATCTATGTGGCCTTCATAATGCTGGAGGAGCGTCATGCGCGGGCGAAGTTGCTTTCCATGCACAACGGCGAAGGCATCGAGCACACGCAGGAGATGCTGGAGCGCGTGGATGCTTCGCTCAGCCATTATGTTACCCTGAAGACCGCGATGAGCCTACTGACAGGTGTGGTGAGCTATATCGCGTTGTTGATCATCGGCGTTGATTTCGCCTTCTTCTGGGCCATGTTGATCTTCCTGCTCAACTACATACCCACGGTGGGTTCCTTGTTGGCCACCTTGTTCCCGGCCATGGTGGCCGTGGTGCAGTTCGGCAGTTTCGGGCCCGCACTATGGGTGCTCGGGAGCGTGGGCACTGTCCAAATGCTGGTGGGCAACATGCTGGAACCACGCCTGATGGGCAATTCACTGAATGTAAGTCCGCTGGTGGTGCTGTTAACGCTGGCCTTCTGGGGCTGGTTATGGGGCATCGTAGGGATGTTCCTCTCCGTACCGATCACCGTGGTGATGGTACTGACCATGGCACAGGTGCCCAGCACGCGCTGGGTGGCGGTGCTGCTCAGCGAAAAAGGGAAGGTGGAGTAGAGCCGCGCCTGCCTGCGGTAGGCAGGGTTGCACAGCGTTGATCCGCTCCGGGATCACGTCCCGGAGCGGATC
The DNA here is from genome assembly GCA_040391235.1 of Cryomorpha ignava. Lineage (GTDB taxonomy): Bacteria > Bacteroidota > Bacteroidia > Flavobacteriales_F > PHOS-HE28 > PHOS-HE28. Next base: position 17,774 of record JBEBYG010000031.1, on the reverse strand, counting down.
GACACAAAGGCCTACCGTGGTGCGGTCTATTTCACAGCTTGCGCATGGGCCTCCACGAACCAGAGCCACTTGTCAATGCCACGGGAGACCTCGGTGAAGATGTCGGCGGTATCGGCATCCTCCAGATCATCCGCTTCGTTGATGCTGCTGCGCACGGCATGTCCGAACGCAGCCAGTGCGATGGACACGGCGTTCACATGCGAAGGACCGTCGGCGATATCGCGTGGGTATTCGCCCAACTGCGTGCGCCGCGCAGCGATGCGCACCGTGCCTTCCGCTACACCACCGAGCTGAACGGCACGTTCCGCGATCACGTCCACATAGTCGCCTGTAGCGGCGTGGATCTCATCGAACAATTTATGCAGCCCGATGAAGTGGGGGCCTTTCACGTTCCAGTGCGCCTGCTTCATTTGCATGTGCAGATCCACAGCATCCGCCAGGCGGTGGTTCAGTAGTTCGATCAATTCGATGCGGGTGTGCTTGGGAAGGTCGTTGCCGGTCTTATAGAGCTTGGGTTCCTCTTTGGCCGCGCGGGTGGTCTTCTTGGCTGCGCTGCTCGTTTTCCGAGCTGCAGCTTTCTTCGCATTCACCACGGTTGCCTTTGCAACGGCGGGTCTAGCAGCCTTCTTCTTCGATGTTTTCATTATTCCGGGTTTTTCTTTCACTTGTTCATATGCCTAAAGAACCGGGATGGACCATGATCCGCGTGGTGACACTTCCATCCTTTGCGGGTCAGGTTCCTGGAACGTCCATCGGATAGACAGAATCGGGCCAAAATGCGTCCCATAGGCCGAAGTTTTTGATAGCGCTGGCGATGTGGCTTCATCCTCCTTTTCGGGCCGCTCGCCGATCGGGTAATAATTGACCTGCAACGGGGTGTTTTTGCTCATGTACCCGAAGGGTCCGCCATGGACTTCGCCCAGCTGTTCCGGCGATCGGGTCCGCGGGCTGCGTGGTACAATACTTGGCCGTTGGAACATGGGGATCTTCATTCCCTTGGCCCACGTAACACGACCCGAACGATGAACAAGAAGAACAACGGCCCAGAGAGCGCCACCAAGCGGAAGCACGATGACGCCGGTATCGAAGTGGAAGGTGGTTATATCCCCGACCATCTCAAACGAAAGCACAGGAAGGTGTTGGATGAGGGAGAAGAGCCGATCTCCAAAGACCCTGCTGTGCGAGAAGCGCTCTCACATGGCAAGCCGGAAGTGCCGGAAACCACCGAGGCGGAAGCGCTTGCGGACGAGGATGTAATGCCCGTCGGCATCCAGTCCGGTCAGACCACCCGTGGTTCCTATTCCACCGACCAGAGCACAGGTGGTGGTGGTTATCACGATCACCGTGCAGGTGAGTTCGGTGTGGACAACGTCGCCCAGCCCGGTAACGACGAGGACGTGGAGCCGGACCCCGTGGACAAGGGCTTCTGAAAGGGAGAACCTGCTCAATGGGCGGACGCTGCGATCCATAAGGCACTCGGGAAACACCCGAGCGCCGGGTGAGTACGTCCGACGCTCGGTCAGGCATCGCCTGATATGCGCATCTTTACCCGATGAGCGAAGACCTGCTGCTGCTGATCCAACGGGCATTGATAGCGCTTGCGCTCGGCTTTCTCATCGGCTTGGAACGTGAGTACTCCAAGCGGGTGCAGGACAAGGTGGAACAGTTCGCCGGAGTGCGGACGTACACCTTGATGGCGTTGTTCGGCTTTCTGTGCGCCTACCTCGCCCTGCGTTATGGCGACTGGGTCTTCATAGCGGGCCTGATGAGCTTGGTCGCGCTGGTGATCGCGGCCTATGCACTGTCCGCCAAGCCGGGTGCCTACGGAGTTACGACCGAGCTGGCCGGGATCCTTGCGTTCGTTATCGGTGCGTTGGTATTCCAAGGGGAAGTGCTGTTCGCGGTGATCATCGCGGTGGTGGTAACAGCCCTGCTCTCGCTCAAGTTGAGGTTGCACTCCTTCATCGCCACGCTCACCCCGCAGGACATCCGTGCCTTCATCCAGTTCGTGATCATCTCAGCGGTGATCCTCCCTTTTCTGCCGAACGAGCCGATGGGCCCGAACGGTGTTTGGAACCCGTACGAGATCTGGCTGATGGTGGTGCTGGTGGCCGGTATCAGTCTTGCGGGCTATTTGCTCGCTAAGATCCTGGGCCCCTCCAAAGGCACCATGGTCTCCGGTATCGTGGGTGGATTGGTATCCAGTACGGCAGTGACCCTCAGCTTGGCGCGGCGATCGCGGCAACAGCCGGATGGTCCGCACATCGTTACGGCAGCGAGCATCATCGGGGCCACGGCGGTGCTCTATCCGCGCATCTGGCTGATCACCTATGTGATCAATCAGGAACTGGCCATCCGGATGGCACCGGCCTTTATCTTGATCACGCTCGTATCGTTCGGTGTGGTCTACCTGATCCAGCGCAAAGGGGATGGGGGAACCGTAACGGAAATAGCAACGCAGAACCCGTTGAATTTCAAGGTCGCCATCCAGTTCGCCCTGCTTTACATGGCGGTGCTTTGGCTGATGGACATCGCGGCAGCCGAAGAAGGCAGGTTCGGTCTCTACGCCACAAGCGTGGTCTTCGGGGCCACCAACATGGATGTGATCACGCTGTCCATCGCCCGCAACATCGAGAGCGCCAGCATCGCGATGGGCGTGATCGCCGTGCTGTTGGCCACGCTCTCCAACACGGTGATGAAATTCCTGATCGTGTTGCTCTCCGGTAACAAGGCGCTGCGCAAATGGACGGCCGTGGGCTTTGGCAGTATCGGCATCGCAACGGTGGTGGCCATTGTGGCGATGCGGTGGCTGTAAGGGATCGGTTCGCGATCTGGACGGTGCGGTAAGTCCAGCCGCCTTATTCTTGTCGGATCAAAACAAGAACCAAGCTGCTCATGTGTGCAACGCGCCTTTCATTCATCGTTCCTTTTCTACTTCTCGCCTTCGGCCTGCGTGCACAAGATCTAGCACCCAACGGCAACGAATTCCTGGTGAACCAACACATCCTCAATGCCCAGAGCTACCCGGCCGTGGCCAGTGGATCCGATGGTTCGTACGTGATCGTATGGCGTAGCTGGAACCAAGAGGGGAGTGGAGGAAGCATGTGGGCCCGGCGCTATGGGGCGGACCATCAGCCCACTACGGACGAGATCCTGGTGAGCACCGGAATGGCCTCCACGGATCGGGGTTATATCTATCATTGGAGCGATGAACGTTTTGTGATCACGTGGACCGAAGCGGATGTCTCCAAGTTCCGTGTGCTTCTGGCGGACAACACCTTGGGCGATGTTCATGCGCTGGAAGCCGGGGACCTATATGACGTGGACATCCGGGGTGATGAACTGCTGGTGGCCTATACGGCCGCGCCGCATGTTCGGCTGCGCAAATGGGACCTGGTGGCCAATGAATGGATGGGGACCTACACGCAAGCCAGCGAAGCACCGGCCACCAACTACCAGTTGCCACAAGTGCGCTGGACCAGCACAGGTGGGATCGTGATGGTCTATCGGGGCGGAACCACCACCCACCATCTCTACCGCAAGACCTTCAATGCGGATCTGCTTGCCCAAACCCCGGAGGCCAGTGTCTACAGTACCAATGGGTCGTTGAGTGTGATCAACGTCTCCATCAACGCACTGGACCAGTTGCTCATCTATGCGCGCTACGGCATGAATGGTACCGATATCTTCCTCGGTTGGGTGTTGGACGCGAACGGTGACGTGGTGATGCAGAGCGTGGGCAACACCAGTGCACCGTACGCTTATTACTACACCGATTGCGAGTTGTATGATGACGGTGCGGTGGTCCTCACTAACAACTACAAGACCTCGTTGAACGATCCGCTGGACTACTGCGTGCGTGCCAATTACGGAGCCAACATGGGCACGCCCAACACGGGCTTCCAGATCGCCAGCACCACCAGCAGCGGACCCCAACGCTTTCCGGCGGTGGCCAAGTTGCCGAACGGTGGCTTTCTGATGGTTTGGAACGGCAACGGCTTTCAAGGGGATGATGACGGCGTGTATGCCCGCGCGTTCGACGCAACGGACTTTCCCACTTCCATCCATACTGCGGCAGGGCCGGTGGTGGAGGCATTTCCCAATCCCTTCCGCGATCAGCTGTTCGTGACAGTTGAACAGACCACACCTTTGGAAGTAGTGGATGCCACGGGGCGCTCGGTGCTCAGCCAATTGGCGCAGCCCGGCACAACCTCCTTGGATCTGGCGCACCTGAGATCGGGAGCCTATGTGCTGCGCTGGCAGGCTGCCGATGGCACGCCGCTGGTGATGCGGGTGGTGAAGGATTGATGTCGTTTGCACGCTGGCACCTGTGGCGCGGTTAACCGCCGGCTTCATAGTGGCGCAGTAACGGAACAACGACTCTTGAACCACGGATACACACGGATCGACACGGATGGTTTGCCGGAGTTGGCGGCGTTGATCACGGAGATGCCGCAGGCGACGGTTTTTCTTGAACCACAGATGACACAGATGATCTACCGGAGGCATCGGCGTTGATCATGGATGGATCGCATGCTGCGGCAGTGCGCTCTTCGTGTCGCTGGTACATCTGTGGCATCCGGAAGTAGGCTCATACCGAGCCGTGTTGCATCTTGCGCCATGCGCCACCCCGTATTGATCCTTGCCTTCCTTCTTTCTGGTTCCCTGCTGGCCCAGCACACCGACACCCTGCGCTTCCATTCCGAAGCATTCGGTGGCGAACGCACCATCATAGTGCGGACGCCCACGTTCCACCGCTACGCCGCGCCCGAAGTGCGCATGCCCGTGATCGTGCTGCTGGATGGCCAGCATGAATGGTTCATCGAACCGGCGCTCAGCGACATACACTACCTGCAATACACGCACATCGTGCCGCAGGCCATCGTGGTGACCATACCGTTGGTGGATCGCATACGCGAATGTTCACCCGACAGCTTGGACCAGACCGGTATGCCTCTGTTGCGCATGCTCACCGAGGAACTGCCCGCATTGCTGGCTCCTTATCATCCCAGCGACTATGCCGTGCTGGTCGGCCATTCCTTCTCCGCCTCCTTCGCGCTCTACGCGCTGTTGCAGGCACCGGATGCCTTCGATGCCATCATCGCGCTCTCGCCGGCAGACTTAGTAGCGCAGTCGCTGCCTCGTGTGGAAGCCTTGGTGGAAGGGAACGCACACAAGCGTGTATACGTGGCTGTGGGCGGCGCGGAGCGGATGATGGACGGAGGACACAACGCCATCCTCACCCCCGTGGTGAACGGGCTGCACGCCAAAGGAAATGGAGAGGGCTTGCTCTACCGCGAGTATCCGAGCGCGGGCCACACCAGCGTGCCCATCATCGCATTCCCGGAACTGCTCGCAACGCTCTTCAAGCCGTTCGTTCTGCGCGATACGCTGGCTCCGGTGGACAACGAATACATCCTGCTTTCGCCACCACCTGCGCCAGCTGAACTGCTCCGTCAGGTGGATGCCAGCCTGGGCTTTCTCGGCGGATCGCTCCCATGGGAAGTGGCGGAGATCAACGGGCTGGCCTCCCGCTTGGAGAACAGCCAATACAACGACGAAGCCATTGCGGTCTATCGGCGCGCTACGCAGCTGTATCCAAAGCTCTTCGATTTCCATGCTTCGCTGGGCGCACTGCTCTTGGAAACGGATCGCGCTGCAGGGCTCGCGGCCTTGCGCAAGTCGCTGGAGCTGCTGGAGAGTGAGGAGGCGCAGATGCCCGAACGGGCCCAGGTGGCAGCGGAGATCCGGGAGTTGATGGAGTAGGGTGGCTATCCCGGCGATCGGCCGCAGGGGACTCATCCGGGCGGACGTCTCCCGCCCATTTTCATGATCTGCTTATCGGGGTGATTGAGTGTGCCTTCGGCCCGAGGCCAGCAGCAGCTGGTGATGGGAAACATCCGAGCGTTGGGCGGGTAAGGGGCGAAGTGGAAAGCAGGAACGCGGCGTCACAGTTTGCGGATGTAGGCATGTGAACAGGGCCCACCGTACATCAACTGGATCTGTTCAGGCTTATCAGCGAAGAAGGTGTCACATGCCAGCCTGACCCCCGTATTTGAATCGTTCCCGTCCAAGGTCTTTCCGGGGACATGATAGTCCATGAAGATGGCGACTGCCCCCTGGGAAAGTCTGGGGTACACGGACTCCAAGCAATGCGTTATGAGCTTTGCGTGCTCCTTTGGTTCCATCCCTGTACCGCAATCAATATGAACGAAGGCGATCTCGGAGGGCAGGTCGGCCGGAAGAGTGACCCACAAGTCGCCAATATGAAGGACGGGCAGGGGCAGTCCGCACTCCGCGAACGTATGGACGAAAATGTCCTGGATGTTCCGTTGTGATCCCAGCTCAATATCAAAGCGATCGTAAACATGAAAGGTGCGATCCCCGTGCTGCCTTTGAAGCAGGTCCGCTATGAGCGCAGCGGTGCTGCCGGTATACCCCCCCAATTCCACAAGGTCACCACGCACCTCCGTGTCGATCACGCGGTGGATGAGGTGCTCGAAATTCGATGCCTGTTCCAAGCTCACCATGTGATAGCGGTGGTCAAAGCGAGGGCGCAATTCGTACGGCACACCAAGCTTGCCCGTGACCTTATTCATGCGCGTGATCCATTTCGGCACCTTGTTCCGGTTAGGACCATAGAAGGGCGTTACGGTAAAACTCATGCCCAAGTCGAATTAAAAGATCATCAGGTCTTCCTCCAATGGAATAAATGTATTGAATGTATGGATCCGTGGCGATAGGCAAACCCCAAAATAGTTTCTACCGCCCGCACATCCCGAACGTCACCGTACCTCGCTCGATCTTGCCGGTGTTCCCGCTGATATGCCGAGCGTGCCGAGCCGCAGGTAGGGCGTCCAACGGCCAGAGGAGAGGCTAGGGGCCTGGCACTCGACAAACAGCCGAGCGCCGGGAACTTGACCAAACGCATTCCGGCCCCCACCACGGGCTTCTACCTTCGCGCCATGAGCAATTACGTATCCGCCCAGCAGGCTGTTTCCTTGGTAAAAAGCGGGCAGCGCGTCTTCGTGCATGGCAGTGCGGCCACGCCCTTGGTGTTGATGAACGCGCTCTTCGCACGGGCTGCGGAACTGAGCCATGTGGAACTGGTAAGCATCAGCACCATCGGGGACCTCGACCTGCAGCAGCCCGAGGTGCAGCGTGCCTTCTTCATGAACAGCCTTTTCGTGAGCGACAATGTGCGCGAAGCAGTGAACGGCCCGCATGGCGATTACGTACCCGTTTTCCTCAGTGAGATACCCCGGCTCTTCAGTCGCGGGGTGCTGCCGTTGGACGTGGCGCTGGTGCATGTATCGCCACCGGATGCGCATGGCTTCTGCTCGTTGGGGATCAGCGTGGACGTGGCCCGCTCCGCCGTTCGCAATGCGGCTGTGCTCATCGCGCAAGTGAACCCACGCATGCCGCGCACCCATGGCGAAGGGTTGGTACACAGCAGCCGCTTTGCCGCCATGGTGGAAGTGGATGAGCCGCTGCCCGAGGTGAACTATGCCAACGCCGTAGGGCCAACGGAGGAGCGCATCGGGGCGCTGTGTTCCGAATTGATCGAGGATGGTAGCACGTTGCAGATGGGTATCGGCGCCATACCGGATGCCATCCTGCGCGGACTGAAGCACCACAAGGACCTCGGTGTCCATACCGAGATGCTCAGCGATGGCCTCTTGCCGCTGTTGCAGGCGGGCGTGATCACCGGGCGCTTCAAGCACAAGTACCCGGGGCGTGTGGTCACCAGCTTCGCCCTCGGCACGCGTGCGCTCTATGACCACATCGATGACAACCCCATCTTCAACTTCCTGGACACCGCTTACGTGAACAGCGGCCATGTGATCAAGCAGAACCCGAAGGTGGTGGCGATCAATAGCGCCATCGCGGTGGATCTTACCGGGCAGGTTTGCGCGGACAGCATCGGCACCCGGCAATACAGCGGCGTGGGCGGACAGATGGACTTTATGCGCGGCGCGGCCTTGAGCGAAGGGGGCAAGCCCATCATCGCCATGGCCTCCACCACGCGCAAGGGTGTCAGCAAGATCGTGCCCTTCCTCGCGGAAGGATCGAGCGTGGTGACCACCCGCTCCCATGTGCACTACGTGGCCACCGAGCACGGCATTGTGAACCTCTATGGCAAGAGCCTCCGCCAGCGCGCCGAGTTGCTCACCAGCATCGCGCATCCGGACCACCGCGAAGCCTTGGACCGGGCTACCTCGGAGCGCTTCGGGCCGAAGTTCCGGTGAGCGTTGGTGATGCCGCAGGTCACGGTTCTTTTTTGAACCACGGATGAACACGGATCGACACGGATGATCTGCCGGAGGTTGCGGCGTTGATCATGGGCATGCCACAGGCGACGGTTCTTTTTTGAACCACGGATGGACACGGATCGCCACGGATGATCTGCCGGAGGTTGCGGCGTTGATCACGGGCATGCCGCAAGCGACGGTTCTCTTTTAACCGCAGATGGCGCAGATGCCACGGATGATCTGCCGGAGGTGACGTTCCGGCATCGCGAGCCAGCATACCGGAGGCATGGCTTTGCGACGCGATCCCGCTGTGGCGCCTGCGGCGCGGTGTGTTACCGCAGGTATCGGTTCTTTTTAACCACGGATGGACACGGATGATCTATCAGAGGTGACGGCGCTGATCACGGGCGCTTTTTCACTGTGCTGCTGGGGAAGCGGCACAGTGAACTCTGCCGCATTGCATCGCGGCCATGGTATTATCTGCGGTTATCTGCGGTTGAACCCTTTCAGCGGAAGGAGCGCTACTCGTGCATCACCAGCAGCGGCACCTTGGTGCTCAGCGCCATCCGCTTCGCCAGGCTGCGGTGCAACAGCCCGTCCAACCAACCCAGCCTGCGGTGCAGGATCGCCAGCATGCCGTAGTCCCCGCTATCCAACAAATAGGTCAAGGCCTCCTTCACGTTCGAATCAACCATGGAAGCCGTGGTGCACCTGATCCCTTCGAACATCGGCAAATGGCCGACCACCCCTTGGGTCAGCTCACGTACCACGCTATCATCGTTCACGTGTACGAACTCGATGCCGGCCCCGTAGTGCTTGGCGAGCTGCAACAAGGGGAGCAGCGTTGCTTCGTTGTGCACCGCCTCGCGATCATCGGCGTAGAGGATCTTGTTGATCGGCCCGGCCTCCCACTCCGGAGGCACCACGATCAGTGGCCCCCGCGTGTTGCGGGCCACCACCTCGGCATTGCTACCCCACTTCAGCGCACCGCCCACGCCCCGTGTACCCATCACCACCATGTCCACCGGGTTGTCCTGAGCGAAACGCTCCACTAAAGTGATCACACTGCCATGGTCCACCAACGCGCGGATGCTCAATGTCTTCCCGGGGTACAAGGCACGTATCCCCGCCACAAAGCGATCCAGTTCCTCGCGCGCCTCCTTCTTCACGAATTGGATGAACTCCGGCACCATGGTGGGCCGGGGTACATCGCCCACGGAGAGGAGAAGGACATATTGGCCTTGCTCTGCGCCAAAGGCGTCAAGAGCGAAAAGCACCGCCTTGCGGGAACCTTCGCTCATGTCGGTGGGGATGAGGATGTGTGCCATCTGTTCAAGTGTTGGCCGCGCACGAGGCGGTTGATGAAACAAGATATGCACTTGTGAAAGGCGCGGTATTGACGAAACTCAGCGTTCCGGCCAAGGAAGGCATTGCGGCATCCGCAAGGGCTTCGAAGGCCGAGTTGGCGCAGCAAGGTCCGCGTCTATCCGCGGTTCCCTTTATTCGGCGAACGGCCCATCATTCTTGGCGCAGCACCAGCAAGGGGAGCTTGGTGTGCAGGGCCATCTGCTTGGCGGTACTGATGTGGAACAGCCCGTCGAGGAAGCCGCGTTTGCGGTGCACCATGGCCACCAGTTGGAAGCGGCTTCCCGCTATCAGCTCGTTCACGGTATCCACCACATCGGTGCCGTGCACGGTGATGTAGCGATGCTTGACTTCCTTCAGTGCTTCGCCGATGGCGGCATGGTCCAACCCCTTTGAGAAGGACACCGCATTGGTGCGCACATGGGCCACCAACACCTCGGCACCGCAACGTTTCACCAGATCGATCAAGGGGAGGAACGTGGCCGCATCGAAGGGTTCGCTGTCCATGGGCAGCAGGATGCGCTTGATCGGCTCCGGCTCCCAGTGCGACGGCACGGTGATCACCGGCAGGTGGGCGCGCTTCACCACGGTGGAGGCGATCCGGCCGAACAGGCGGTTGCTGTCCTTGCCCTGTGTGCCCATCACGACCAGGTCCGCACCGTCAGTCGCAGTGATCTCATTGATCGTCTCGGGCAAGGAGCCAAAGGAGGAGACCTTTCCCAGCTGCACGTTGTCCGCATGCTTCCGCCAGCGTGCCTCCACCTCCTCCAAGCCGGTGCGCGAATCCTCCGCCGCCAGCATGGTGAGGTTCGGCAGGAGGGGATCAGGGTAGGCCTGTATCGAGTAGCAGTTCACCAAGGTGTAATGCACGCCGGCGGTGCCGTAGAGGTCCATGGCGAAGTGGGCGGCCTTCTCGGCCGTTTCGCTGAAATCCGTTGGAAGGAGGATCCGGGTCATGATCGATCGCTTTGGTCGCATAAAGGTCCGGATTCGGAAGTTGCGCAGGGTGACGATCCTCACCTTTCGTGCCGCAGGCTTATCCGCAAACGTCCGGGCCTTCGTAGTATTGATGGACCAGACCGATCCGCATGCATCGCCGCCGTTTCCTGTTCAGCGCTTTCGCATCCGTCCTTGCCGTTGGCTGGCTCAAGGCCTCCAACTTCCTTCCCATGTCCATCACCAAAGGCTTCAACGTGCGCCGGGGCGAGTCCCGCAACGGCACACACCTCACCATGAAAGGTGTCACCAGCAATACGCTCGACCTGAAGATCGGCCGCGCGGACACCGACGGCGGCATGGCCGTGTTCGAGCAGATCGGCGAAAGTCCCAATGGCGGGCCACCGCTGCACCTGCATGCAGCACAGGATGAATACTTCCATGTGCTGGAAGGCAACTACCGCTTCCAAGTAGGCGAGGAGCGCTTCCCTGCTTCCACCGGGGATACCATCTTCCTGCCCCGTGGTGTGCCGCATGCATTCATCCAGCTCAGCACTTCGGCGCGGATGCTCGTAACCTACCAACCCGCTGGCGACATGGAGGCCTTCTTCCAGGAAACCGCGCAGTGGAGCACGCCACCCGACCGCGAAGAGATCGCACGGGTATTCCGCGCTCACGGCATGGAGGTGGTAGGCCCACCGCTGATGCCATAAGGCCGTCCCGTTCCGGGAGGGTCGCCGCAGGCACCGGTTCTTTTTCAACCGTAGATGATACAGATGGCTTTCCGCAGGCCCGGCGCTGATGCAGAGAGCTTTTTTGTCTACTGCCGTTCAGGAGGCAGTATGAAGTCTGCGCCCATCGGCGTCATCTGCGGTCAGCCCCTTTCAGCGGAAATGATCCTCACCGGAAAGAATGCTACTCGTACATCACCAGCAGCGGCACCGTCGTGTTCAGCGCCATGCGCTTCGCCACGCTGCGGTGGAACAGGCCATCGATCCAGCCCAAGCGGCGGTGCAGCACTGCCAGCATACCATACTTCCCGCTTTCCAAGGAACGCATCAGGCCCACCGTCACATCGCCGCTCGCTGTGGAGGAACGCGTGCACTTCAATCCGTTGAACGCCTCCGGGAAAGGCGGCATGGGCGGGACGGTCCCAGCCTCGTCGCTCTCTTTCATCACATGCACGAACTCCACACCGGCGTTGTAACGCTTGGCCAGTTGCACCAGCGGAGCCAATGCCTTCGGGTCGCGCACCTCCTCTTGGTCATCGGCGTACAGGATGGTCCGGATGGGACCTGCCTCCCAATCCGGCGGCACCACGATCACCGGGCCGGTGGAGTTGCGCGCCACCACCTCCGCGTTGCTACCCCACTTCAGTGCACCGCCTTCGCCGCGCGTACCCATCACCAGCATATCCACCGGGTGGGCGCTCACATATTCCTGGATCGCCGCGAACACGCTGCCCGTACCAACGACTGTGCTCAGGTGCATGCTCTCGCCGGGGTACAGCCTGCGAATGTCCGCCGTCAGCTCGTTCAGCTCCTCTTGCGCCTGGCGCTTCATGTGCTCGTTGAACTCCGGGAACAAGCCCATCTTCGGGGCATCACCGATGGTGAGCAGGAAGATGAATTCAGTCTGCGCGATGCCGTAAGCATCCAGCGCGAAGAGAACTGCCTTGCGCGAGCCTTCGCTCACGTCCGTGGGAATCAGGATCCGTGTCATTTTTGAAGCTTGACAGCCATCAGGACCGCCAGTGTACAAGGATACAAAACAGCGGACGACCGGACTTGACCAAGCTCAGCGCAGCGGCAGAGGAAGATCAGTCATCGTGCTGCGCAAAAGGGGTAGCTTTGAATTGTATCAATAGACCTTCAGCGTCCTAGCGCGAACTTCAACACAACCCAACATGAGCATCACCACCACCTTCCAAGATATCTACGCAGGCCTCGGCTTTCTCTTCTACAGCATTGCCGCCAGCGACGGCAGCGTCGCACCCGCCGAACGGCAGAAACTGAAGCAGCAGGTGGACAAGCACTGGCTTTCCTTGGAGGACAGTGTGGACGGCTTCGGCACGGACTCCGGCCACTACATCGACATCAGCTTCGACTATGCCTTCTCCGAGGAAATGAGTGCCGATGAAGCGTTCGAACGCTTCACGGACCTCTACAAGGACAGCCCCGAGCGCTTCAGCATATCCATGAAGAACCTGATCACTCGGACCGCCAGCGGCATCGCCGACGCTTTCTACGGAACGAACAAGGCGGAGCAAAAGCGATTGGCGGAGCTGAAGGAGTTGCTGGGTTGAGGTCATCTGGCGATCAGCCGCTGGGCCGCCGAGATATTCGGTTGAGTTTGGTGTAGAGTGAATTCCAACCCGGACGCTCGGTCCCTCAGGTATTGTACCCTGAGATACTCCAACCCGGCGCTCGGGTGTTTCCAGAGTGCCAGGTGCTTGTCGGCCTCCGGCCGTTGACGTGATCCTGACCGCGCTGTCATGTCGAGCGCTAGTCGAGACACGAGACACGGCAACACTCCGTTGAACGCACAGAACCTTTCATTCACTGGAACGTCTTCTCGGCTGGCGCTCGAAATGACAGGATTTTTATGCGCGAACACAACTGAGTTGTCTGTTCACCTGAACCCAGCCAACTCCGCATTCAAATTGATGCGGGCCTGTTCTTCAAAGCGTTCCCGGAAATAGGCCGTCTTAAAGATCTGCGGCATGTCCAGGAAATGCTTCAGCACCTTGCGTCTGCCCGGTCGATAGAACAGGTCCGGATAGATCTGGAATTCGCGGCGCACCTCGTGGGCATATGCGGCGTAGCGATCGGCGGAAGCGCCCAGAATGCTGAGGTCGGCATCGGTGAAGAGATCCGTATCCGGAGCGGGGTTGTGCACGTGGGCCTTTGTTGCCAGAATGTGGTTCGCAGCGCGGTCCATGCGTGGTGCAGGCAGGCCCACATGCAGCGTCAGGCGCGCACGCATCAGCTCCGCGCTCCGCTCTTCATTATCACAACAGGTCGCTTGGAATATAATGTCGTGGTAGACGATCGCCAGCAGAACGGCATCCGGATCGTCGAGCTGCGGCCATACCTCGTTCATCGAGCTTTGGATGTCCTCCAGGTGCTGAAGGGTGTGGTAATGCCGGTCATCCGTACCATAGGCGATCACCACTTCCCGCCAAAGGACGTGTGCTTCGTGCGCGGTTACAGCGTACCGGTAGAGCATATCGTGGAAGGCCGATCGCAGGGTGCTCATGACATCGAATGTAATGAGGATCCGGCACTCGGGCCTTTCCCGCGTGCCCGGTTCAGATCGGCCTCTGGCCGTTGACGTGAACGTGACCACGTTGTCATGTCGAGCGCGTTTTCCATGTTGTCATGTCGAGCGCTGTCATGTCGAGCGCTAGTCGAGACACGGCAACACTCCGTTGGACGCGTACGACTTCTCATTCACAGGAACGCCTCTCTCGGCTCGCGCTCGAGCTGACAAGGCTCCCGGATCGCGACTCTCTCAAACCTTTTCTATCTCGCTTTCACTTCCGCTGCAACATCTTTCGGGGCACTAACCTCATTCTCATGTTCAAGCGCATCTCGCTCATCGTCATCGTCCTCGTAATGGTCCTTAGTTGCATCCGGCTCGTGGGCTTGGAGGAGACCAAGGCCCGGTTGAAACGCGACCAGATCGAATTGAACCACATCAAGTACGGCCTCTTCAATGTGGATGCATGGAAGAAGGTGCTCGCCACCATCATCACCAAGAAGATCCAGGAGCTGGAGGTGACCAAGCAGAACAGGCCGGCTATGAAGCGCAAGATCGAAAGCGTGCTCCACCAAGTGGTGAACGAATTGGAACTGGGGATCCGCAACAGCAGCCGGCAATCCATCAAGGGCTTCTTTCAAGGGCTGGTATCCAACGTGGTGGGGGTAACAGATAAGATGCATGGCCAAGTGCCGCAGTATGCCGACATGGTGCTGGACTTCCTGAATGATCGACGCAACAGGGAAGAGCTGAAGGATTACCTGATCAAGCGCTTGAACGAGATGGTGGACAAGACCATCGGCGAAACGGATTACACCGTGTACAACGAGATCCTATCGCGGTACTTCGCGGAGGACAAGGAAATGTGCTTGGCGAACATCGATCACCAACTGCAGGAAACGCGCACGCAGGAACGCATCTACCTCGTGCTGCTGGTGCTTTGTTGCGCAGGCGTGGCCGGCCTCATCCTCGTGGGCAAGCACTATGGTGTGGCCGAGCTGAGCGCGATGGTCGCCGGTGCCGCCGTGCTGTTGATCACCGGACTGTCCCTGCCGATGATCGACATTGAAGCCACCATCGCGAGCTTCTCCTTCAAGCTGGTGGGCGAAGACGTGTCGTTCACCAACCAGGTGCTCTTCTTCCAGAGCAAGAGCATCCTGCAGGTGGTCCGGCTCCTGCTGCAGAACGGCGGCTTCGGGCTGGTGGTGGTGGCGCTGCTGGTCTTCACCTTCAGTGTGCTCATCCCCATTGCCAAGCTCATCGCCTCCGTGATCACCATCCACCGGAATGCTCCGCCCCGCAACGCATTGCACCGCTTCCTGGTGTTCAAGAGCAGCAAGTGGAGCATGGCGGACGTAATGGTGGTGGCCATCTTCATGTCCTACATCGGCTTCAACGGCGTGATCAACAGCCAGCTCACCCAGCTCACCGCCTTCAGCGGCAACGTGGAAATGTTCACCACCAACAACTCCGTGCTGCAGACCGGCTTCTACCTCTTCACGGGCTATTGCATCATCGGCCTGCTGCTGAGCGCGATGATCGATAAGCGGTTGGGGGTGGGGGTTGGCCGTGGGTAGACCTTGGGCGGTGATGCTGGCGATCGAAGCGGGAAGAAGTCGCGCGCCGGAGGATGAACGCTACGGCGTATCCTTGAGCGGTCCCAGTGTGGTGGTGCGGCGCAGCTTCCTGAAGCAGTAGACCGAGCATGAACCGTTCCCCCTCTTCGGTGTACCGCTACGCGATGCGCTCCCGCTCCCTCTTCCTCCTCTTGTTGCTTACAGCTGCGCACACCTTCGCGCAGCCGGGTCCGCCGACATTCTGTTTCGTGCTGGCCGAGGACCGTAATGCGTTGCGGCCCTTGTCGCGCGCGGTGCAGGTGGTGCAGCACTACAGCGAACGCGTGCCCTACGAGGGCTATCCGGGTTCCTACCTGAAGCCCGAGGAGCAACTTCCGCTGCAAGCCGGTCCGCTTTTCAGCGATCCCACACAGCGCTGGCGGGTATATGGTCCGCGCGAAGGCATGGCGGGATCGTTCGTGCTGATCACCTCCGGAACGGACACCATGCGCATCGACCTTCCGGAACAGGTGGACAGCTTGGTGGCACGCGCTTGGAGCCGCTGGAACCGCGACACGCCCGAGGTGATCCGCTTCCGCAAGGGGCACTACACAATGGAAGCACTGACCACCGAGCCGTGGAACATCCGTGCTGCACATAGGCTCGCCGAGCGATTGATCGCCGAGGACGATGCGGCTTATAAGAAGGGACTCGCGGAACAGGAAGCCTACTACCGTTCGCAACCACCACCGGCGCCACCGGGCAACACCGTGCCGCCGCGCACGCCAACACGGGAGGAGATCGAACGCGAGATAGCCCAACGACCCGGACTAAAGGAGGTCCACGTCGACAGCGTGGTTGGCGGCAACGTGTGGGTGCGCATCAGCGGCCGCGTGATGCTCAACGGCGGTTGCGCCAGCGGCATGCCGCTTTATGCCGTGGAGTTGCAAACCGATACCGGTTGGGTGGAGCGCATCCCCTTCGAACTGATCCAAATGGACTGCGGACTGCCGTGGGCGGACTGGATGGACCAACCCGTGATGATCCCCATGGCGTGGTGGGTGCGTACGAACTCCCGCGAAGGTGCGGGTGAACTGGAGCCGGGGAGCTATCGCCTGGTGTTCATGGGGGCGAACATGGAGCGCAGCGCGACCGCGGCGTTCCGGGTGGAGTGATCCCGACTCCCGACTCCCCCCAACGCACGCACCAGAGCAGGGAACCAGCAGGACTTCTCATTCACTGGAACGTCTCTCTCGACTGGCGCTCGAGCTGACAGGCTTTTTCATGACGTGAATGAGACGACGTTGTCCTGTCCAGCGCGTCTTCCATGTTGTAATGTCGAGCATTAGCGAAGCGGCACTTCGCAAGGCGCGCAGCGCATGAGAAGCGAGACACGGCAACACTCCGTTGCACGCGTACGACTTCTCATTCACTGGAACGTCTCTCTCGGCTGGCGCTCGAGATGACAGGCTTTTTCATGACGTGAATGAGACCACGTTGTCCTGTCGAGCGCGTCTTCCATGTTGTCATATCGAGCATTAGCGAAGCGGCACTTTGCAAGGCGCGCAGCGCATGAGAAGCGAGACACGGCAACACTCCTGTTGAACGTGCAGGATATTTCATTCACTGGAACGTCTCTCTCGGCTGGCGCTCGAGATGACAGGACTCCCGACTCAAGACTCAAGACTAAAGACTCAAGACTCCCGACTCCAACTCCCCGTCAGCACTCATTGAAGTGATCGGACTCCAGGAACAATTGCCGGTAGCGGGCTTTACCCCAGCCCCTCCATGCCCTTCAGCAAAGGCACCAACTGCAGCGCAAGCGGCGTAAGGGTGTACTCCACGTGCAGTGGCTTCTGGCGGATCACCACGCGGTCCAACAGGCCATCGTCCTCCAGCTCGCGCAGGGCCACGGTGATGGACTGTTTGTTGCTGCCCTCCAGCTTGCGCAGTAGCTGACTGAAACGCACCGGGCCCTGCGAGGCGAGCAGGATGATCCCCGGCTTCCACTTGCCCGAAACGCTTTGCAACAACGCTTCCGCCGGGCAGTCCGCGGTGCGGGTTGGAGTGGTCAGGTTTTTCTGACTTATTGATATGCCCGACATGGTTGGCGACCTTTGTGTGCAAGTTAACACCATGGCGCGTAGCATACTCTTTCTCTCCCTACTGACCACGTTCGGCGCATGCGCCCAACCCAATACAACGAAGATGAAAACCGAGAATCCTTTGCTTTGTGATATCGAGACCGGAACCTGTGAGGTCGCCGGTGCCAACACGCAAGAGGCGGTGTACCAGGCTCCCGTGCAGTCCTCCGCCGGTAGCACCGTCACCATCCAATACTTCACCGACCCCATCTGCTCCAGCTGCTGGGGCATCGAGCCGCAACTGCGCCGCCTGGCGGTGG
>JBEBYG010000030.1:0-33474 GCA_040391235.1 Cryomorpha ignava | reverse complement strand
CCTCAAGGGCCTTTGAAAGGGCTGCGAAGTAAACGCTTTTCTCCGGATGCTTCACAGCTAATCGATCATAAACTTCACGGGCCTTCGAAAAATTGCCCTGCTTTTCATGTATCCGGGCCAAGGTTTCACTCACCAATCCATCATCCAGCAAGCTTCGTTTTGCCGCTTGCTGGGGGTTGAAGAATACCGCCTTTTCAGTAGCAGGGGCCGGTGTGGTGTGCTGGATGAAGTGCTCCATGATGTCCTGCTGGCTCAGTACATCAGGTGCTGGAGAAAGTGGGGCGGTACTTGAAGAGGGGAGCACTTCCGACTTAGGTGGGTTGGAAGAAACTACTTCTTCCGGTCCGGGCAATTCATCCTGGTCCAGCCAATCCGTGAAACGTAGTCGGGTATGGGGGCCAGGCATGGGCCGTTGAGCTTGGGGTGTCGCAACAGGAGCCGGCGGCGGCTCCGCTACGGGTGGAAGAGGTATGGAACCGATGTGTTCCGCTGCGGTCAGGACCACCTCTTCTTTCGGAAGAGGTTTTGCTTGGGGCTGGAAGGAGTTGGCCAATTTGATCAACTCGTAGCCACTGGCTTGCACCGCCTCAACAATCTGGCGGTCCAGTACATCTCGTTCGGGGTCCGGCTTGTGGCCTAAAGGAGCCTCCACTTCCACCGCTTCTTCCGTCAGTGGAGCACTGGCCTCCTCCAACGCAACATGCGTCCCTTCCGGTGTTATGTCCTTGGCCTTATCAAGCTTAGGAAGGCGATGAACGGTGCCGGTAGACACCGGTGCCTGTGGGTTAGGCTGAATTTCCACCGGGTTCGATTCCCCTACGGGCTCCACATTCTTCACCACACGGAGCGATGAAGGTTCGGCTGGTTCCTCTTTGCGGACCAGGTCGAAGAGAACGCTGCGTGAAGGCAGGTATGCAGCAGGCTGGCTGCGTCGATCATTGGCAAGGACATCTCCGGTCTCGTGCTCGCCTACGGCCAGAAGAAGGTGTGCTCCACTGAACCAAGGAAAGCGCTCGGTCATGGAACGCAGGTCCGCCAAGTCCTGCTTCGCTACTTGCGAAGGATCTTGAAGCAGTTCGGTGAGGCGTTCGCGGTCCATGTTTCGTCGGCACTACCAATTTCCCAAAGTCCGGTCGAAGATATCCTGGGCCAGCTGTTTACCAATATCCTGCACGAGTCCATCCTCCACGGAACTCAGGTCTTGGGTGCTGGAATAGTCTGCAAAACGGGATACCGTGAAATCGGCATCCGCCTTACTATCGGCCTTGTTCGTATAGTGAATGCTCACGGTAATGGTCAGCCGGTTGAGTGCTGCGGTTTCGTTGGCTTGGATGGCCACGGGCTGCACATCGTATCCGGTAACGGCCCCTTCATAGGCGATATCACCATCCCGCTCTGTCAGGTTAAGGGGTGTTTGTGCCTGCATCAGGTCGCGCACGGCCTCTGTGATGTTCTGCGCGGTTTCCGGGGAGCAGAGCGGGGCGCGAGCATCCAGGCTGGTCACACTGAGGGTTTTGGCGGATGCGGGTACGGAGCCGCCGCTCAGTGAATAGTTCACCGTGCAACCACCCAGCAACAGCAAGGCAGCCCCCATGAGGGCTCGGATCACTGGATGTCCCACTCTTTGATCTTACGGTACAGCGTGCGTTCGCTGATACCCAATTCCTCGGCGGCTTTCTTCCGCTTACCGCGGTGTTTGGCCAGTGCCTTTTGGATCAATTCCCGTTCCTTTTCCTCCAGGCTGAGGGATTCCTCCACCTCGGTATGGTCCACGTCCTCGTCATCCGCTTCACCCGGCATCCGGATGCTCATGCCACTCTCTGCACCATGCCCATACAGCAGTTTCTCCGGGTAGGCGGTGGGTGGCGGGGTGGGCATTCCCATATGGCCGATGCTCAAGAGCCTCACCTGTTCCTTTAAGGCGTTCAGGTCGGACTTCATATCAAAGAGGAACTTGAAGATGAGTTCCCGTTCATTGATGGCTTCTCCGCTTTTCCCATTATCAGCTTGGGAGGTGGTCACCAATCCGGTGGTTTCCTTGGGCAGGTAGCTCGCCAACGTTTCTGCGGTCACCTCGCGCTCTTTTTCGATCACGCTGATCTGCTCCACCAAGTTGCGCAATTGGCGCACGTTGCCGGGCCAGCGGTAACCGGTGAGCAGCTGCCGGGCATCATGGGTAAGGGTGATGGCCGGGGCCTTATAGCGCGTTGCTGCCTCTTGGGCGAACCAGCGGAAGAGTAAATG
This sequence comes from Cryomorpha ignava, assembly GCA_040391235.1. GTDB lineage: Bacteria > Bacteroidota > Bacteroidia > Flavobacteriales_F > PHOS-HE28 > PHOS-HE28. The sequence goes on along the minus strand of JBEBYG010000030.1, from coordinate 31,230 downwards.
GATGTCCTCTTTCCGTTCCCGGAGAGCAGGTACCTGGATCGGAACGGTATTCAAGCGGTAGTAGAGGTCCTCTCGGAACCGTCCACGTTGTACCGCCTGCAACATGTTCACGTTGGTGGCGGCGGTTACGCGCACATTGGTCTTCTGTGCCTTGCTGCTGCCTACCCGGATGAATTCACCGGTCTCGAGTACACGCAGCAGCCTCACTTGTGTGGTCAAGGGCAGTTCGCCCACCTCGTCCAAGAAAATGGTGCCGCCGTCAGCTACCTCGAAATAGCCCTTACGCGCTTCATGTGCACCGGTGAAGGAGCCTTTTTCATGGCCGAACAGTTCGCTGTCGATGGTGCCTTCGGGGATCGCACCACAGTTCACCGCGATGTAGGGCCCATGCTTGCGCCCACTAAAGGCATGCACGATCTGCGGCATCACCTCCTTGCCGCTACCACTTTCTCCGCTGATGAGTACGCTCAGGTCCGTGGGTGCCACCTGCGCTGCGATCTCAATGGCCCTGTCCAGCAAGGGCGAAGCGCCAATGATCCCGAAGCGTTGTTTGATCGGTTGGATGTTCATGCGTCTTGGGCCAATGCGTTCACCAGTTCGATCGGCACACCATGAAGGGAACCGGCCGTAGTTTTCTTAATCCGGACGCGGACGATATCTCCGGGTTTCAACTCTTTGGTTGCCAGTTGTTGGTTGTCAGTTGTCCGGTCGATCCCGGAGGCGGAAGCATTTTGACCAACGCTTCGGTCGCTCTCCAATGCAGCCTGACAACCAACAACTGACAACTGAGAACTGTACCGAGGCACGATGACCACGGCATTCTGCGTATTGCGCCCATACATATGCTGGTCGCTCCGCTTGCTCACGCCTTCCACCAGCACCTCATGCACTTGGTCCACATAGGTGGCCATGCGTTTGGCCGAGTTGATCTTCTGCGTTTCGATGATCTCTGTTAGACGCTTTCCCTTCACTTCCTCTGGCACATCGTCAGCATGCTTCCGGGCGGCCAAGGTCTTCGGGCGCTCACTGTACTTGAACATGTAGGCCATATCGTAGCTCACCTCGTTCAGCATGTCCAGTGTGGCTTGGTGTTCCTCATCGGTCTCCCCACAGAAGCCCGAAATGATATCCGTGCTGATGGCACAATCGGGCATGTGCTTGCGGATGCTGGCCACGCGACCCATATACCATTCACGGTCATAGCCGCGGTTCATCCGCTTCAGCACAGCACTGCTGCCGCTTTGCACGGGCAAATGGATGTACTTACAGATGTTGTCATAACGAGCCATCACCTCCAGCACCTTGTCGGTCATGTCCTTGGGATGGCTGGTGCTGTAGCGGATCCGCAGGGTAGGGCAGGCCGTGGCCACCATTTCCAATAGATCAGCGAAATCGGTTGCTGCAGTGGGTGCAGTGGTTTGCCCAATTGGATCTACGCTAGGGGTGCTATCGGCACCTTCAGATCCTCCGTGCCCCTGTGCCTCAGCGGCCACTTCTCCGCGACTTTCCTTCCACTTGTACGAATCCACGTTCTGACCCAACAGGGTTACTTCCTTGTAGCCTTCGGTTACCAACTGCTCGCACTCGTTCACAATAGTATGTGGGTCGCGGCTGCGCTCCCGGCCCCGCGTGAAGGGCACCACGCAGAAGGCGCACATATTGTCGCAGCCCCGCATAATGGTGACGAAGGCGGTGACACCGTTGCTGTTCAGCCGTACCGGTACGATCTCGCCATAGGTTTCCTCGCGGCTCAGCAACACGTTCACCGCGCGCTGACCACTACCGACTTCATCCAGCAATTGGGGCAAGCTGCGGTAGGCGTCCGGACCCACTACCAGGTCCACCACCTTCTTTTCTACGAGCAAGTTTTCCTTCATCCGCTCGGCCATGCAGCCCAGTACACCCACCTTCAGGTCCTTGTTCCCGGCCTTCAGTTTGTTCATTTCGTTGATGCGTTGCATCACGGTGTACTCCGCTTTTTCGCGGATGCTGCACGTGTTCAACAACACCAGATCGGCTTCATCGGCACTATTCACGGCGACGTAGTCATCCTTGGCCAATATGCTCGCCACGACTTCACTGTCGCTCACGTTCATTTGGCAGCCGTAGCTCTCGATATATACTTTCTTGCTCATGCGAAAGGGGCGCAAAGGTATCGATCCACGTAGAATGTGACGATCTGGCAGCGAAGCGCAGTTCTGCTTAAATTGCACTCCACATGATCCGGCTGCCTATCACACTTTTAGTACTTAGTGTTGCGTCCGCAACTGCGTCCGCTCAGTTCGACTACGGGGTTTCCGCGGGAGGCGTGCTAACGGAGTTGCACGCGAAGGACATGGATAACCCCCACGTGACTTCAGAAGTGTGGAATGTAGGCCGTACTGCCTTTTCCGCGGCGGCCTTCTACCGTGAACGTTATTCCGATTTTGTGGATCTTGGGTTTGATCTTTTACTGGCGCATCGTTCCTTCAACACGGATTACAGTGAAGGTGGTCTCGGTGGGGGCGTTGACAAAACCGCCCGTGCTGAGCTGGATCTGCTTTACATCGGCGTTAAACCGGAGGTGCGGTTGGATGCCAAGCGCTATGTGGTCGTGCGGTTCGGACTTATGGCAGGCATGCTGGTGGGAGGGTCGGCCAAAGGAACTTCCCGTATTTGGAGCGTTATGGGACAAGGCTCGTTGAATAATGAAGCGGACCTGACCCGGGATTTCAGCGGAGACTTCCGTTTCGCCTTCGGCTTCGGCTTCCGGGCCCCGGTAGGCGAGCGATGGGCGATCACCTTTGATCCCGAGGCGACCATTGCTTTAACTTCGATGCTGACCATGGGGGCGGGCATGCGCGGCTCCGACATCGGTCTGCGCATCGGCCTCTCGCGCCGCTCCAACGGTAAGTCGCTTTCCGCTTTGTTCAAGGCCGATCGAGAGGAACGGAATGCGGCTCCTATTTGGTAGCCACCGCGCTAGCTTCAACCCGAATCCTGGTTGTGATCAAAGGTCCAAAATCTTTCTTCCCCATAGGGGAAAGGGGAGTGTTTTGGAAATGATGTGCCGCCGTTTCGCCGGAAGGCATTTGCTTTGCGCCCTCAAATCCGATCCCTCATGGCCAAGAATGATGCATCCAACGACCTGGTGATCGTGGAGTCCCCCGCGAAAGCCAAGACCATTGAGAAGTACCTCGGCCCCGGCTTCACGGTGCTCAGCAGCTTCGGCCATGTGCGCGATCTTCCGGAGCGGGACCTCAGCGTGGATGTGGAGAATGGTTTCGAACCCAACTACATCGTCCCGGACGATAAGAAGGGGAAGCTGGCTGAACTGCGGAAGCAGTCCAACAAGGCGAACATCGTGTGGCTCGCCACTGATGAAGACCGCGAAGGGGAGGCCATCAGCTGGCACCTGAAGGAAGCGCTGGACCTGCCGGATAGCAAGGTGAAGCGCATCACCTTCAACGAGATCACCAAGAAAGCAGTGACCGATGCCATGGCATCACCACGCACCATCGATCTTCACTTGGTGGATGCCCAACAGGCCCGACGCGTATTGGATCGCTTGGTGGGTTACGAGCTCAGCCCGGTGCTCTGGCGCAAAGTGAAACCCAGCCTCAGTGCAGGCCGGGTGCAGAGCGTTGCCGTTCGCTTGATCGTGGATCGCGAACGCGAGATCATCGGGTTTGATGCGAAGAGCGCATTCCGGATCACCGCTCACTTCCTTACTCCTGGAAAGGCCGCGGTAAAGGCTGACCTGCCGCAACGTTTTGCCACCGAGGCCGAGGCCACGGAATTCCTGAAGAGTTGCATTGGGGCGGAGTTCACGGTGAAAGCGGTGGAGAAGAAGCCTGCGAAGCGCACTCCTGCTGCACCATTCACCACATCCACCTTGCAACAGGAGGCCAGTCGCAAGCTCGGCTACGGTGTGGATCGCACCATGCGCATTGCCCAAGGGCTGTACGAGCAGGGGCATATCACCTACATGCGTACTGATAGTGTCAACATCAGCGACACCGCGATCGCAGCGGCAGTGGAGGCCATCACCGACCAGTATGGTGCGCGTTACAGCAAGCCCCGGAAGTTCACCAGCAAGAGCAAAGGCGCACAAGAGGCGCACGAAGCCATCCGACCTGCCGATATGCGGGTGCGCAATGCCGGGAGCGATCGGGATGCGGAAAAGCTCTACGACCTCATCTGGAAACGCACGCTCGCCAGCCAAATGGCCGATGCCGAGTTGGAGAAGACCGTGGTGGAAATTGCCATCAGCACACGCCCCGGCGATATGCTCAAGGCACAGGGTGAAGTGATCACCTTCGACGGTTTCCTCAAAGTTTACTTGGAGGGTAAGGACGACGAGGATGATTCCGAGCAGGAGGGTCTTCTGCCGGAAATGCGACAAGGAGAGATGCTCGCCTTGCAGGAAATGGCGGCCACACAGCGCTATGACAGAGCCGCACCCCGCTACACGGAAGCCAGCTTGGTGAAGAAGCTCGAGGAACTAGGCATCGGACGTCCATCCACTTACGCGCCGACGATCAGCACGGTGCAGAAACGGGGCTACGTAGTGAAGGAGAACCGCGAGGGTACCCAGCGACCCTACCGCATCCTCACCTTGAACAACGGGGCCATCAGCGACAAGACCGCCACGGAGAATACCGGTGCGGAAAAGCAGAAGCTCTTCCCCACGGACATCGGCATGGTGGTGAATGACTTTCTGGTGGAACACTTCCCGACCATCGTGGATTTCCATTTCACCGCCAAGGTGGAGGAGGAGTTCGACGTGATCGCCGAGGGAAAGGAGAACTGGCGCGCCATGATCGGCCGCTTCTACAAGCCTTTCCACGACACCATCGGAACCGTGGTGGAGACCGCCGACCGGGCTTCAGGATCGCGCGTGCTGGGTAAGGACCCCAAGACCGGGAAGGACGTGGTGGCCCGCATCGGCCGCTTCGGCCCGATGGTGCAGATCGGCAGTGTGGACGATGAGGACAAGCCCAAGTTCGCTTCCATCCGCAAGGACCAGAGCATTGCCACCATCAGCTTCGAGGAAGCGATGGACCTCTTCAAGCTGCCTCGAACTTTGGGTAAGCAGGGCGAAGAGGAGATCATCGTTGGCATTGGCCGTTTCGGACCGTATGTGAAATTCGGATCCGTATTCGCCAGCCTTACCCCCGATGATGACCCCATCACCCTCGAGCTGCCACGTGCTTTGGAATTGATCGACCTGAAAAAGGCCGCGAGCAAGACCCGTGAGCTGGGAGAGTATGAAGGCGGTATGCTGGAAGTAGGCCGCGGTCGCTTCGGACCTTTCGTGCGCCAAGGCAAGGTCTATGCGAACATCCCGAAGGGGGAGGACCCCGAAACCGTAACGCTGGAGCGGGGTATCGAATTGGTCAAGGCGAAGTTGGAGGGCGCCCGTGCTTTGATCCTGAAGGAGTTCGAAGGCTCGGAGATCCAGATCCTCGCCGGTCGCTATGGCCCTTACATCACCGATGGCAGCAAGAATGCCAATGTTCCCAAGGAAAAGGAGCCGGGCGATGTCACCTTGGAGGAAGCGGTGAAGCTCTTGGCTGATGCGCCCGAACGCAAAGGCAAGAAGAAGGCCGCACCGCGAAAGACCGCAGCGAAAAAGGCCGCACCGAAGAAGAAGGCGGCACCCAAGAAGAAGGCAGCCAAGAAGAAGTAGGCGTTTTACTTCAGGCTTAGCTTCCAATTCAGGAGCACGGGGAAGTTCTGCAACGCTCTGAGCGGGGGCAGCCAGGGTTCAAGAGACGTTTCAGCCCTACTGACCGGAGGACTAACATCCAACTGTGCGCATTTGAACGGTTTGGTCATCACCAACGGTGTCAATGGCCTCGATCTTCGCCATCCACCTATTGGTGGTCAAGTCCCCAAGGATGGAATCGAGCATCTACTTCACCCCGTCAAAGGCCTTTGGCGAAAGACGACCCGAATGGGCGCCTAACTCGCTGGGCGATCATACAGTTTTCCATACCACCAAGGGGATGCCCTCGCTGGAAGGAATACAGGTAGCCATTCTTGGCGTGTTGGACGACCCGGGGCATGCGAAGCCCCGCGGTTGCGTGGATGCTCCGGATGCAGTTCGGACGCAGTTGTACAAGTTGTACGTACCTGCGAATAGCTTCGGGATCGCCGACCTCGGGGACTTGCATCCGGGGAATACCGCGGAGGATACTCGCCACGCCCTTGCAGCGACCATCGCAGAGCTGATCCGTGCGAACATTGTTCCGGTGATCATCGGAGGTGGGCAGGCTCACACCTTCACACAGTACCTCGCCTACGAAAAGCTGGAGCGCACGGCGAACCTTGCTTGCATCGATGGACGCTTCGATCTGGGAGAACCCGGACAGGGCCTCGCGGAGAGCAGCTATCTCAGCCACATCGTGCTTCGCCAACCCAATTTCCTTTTCAACTACAGCAACTTGGGTTTCCAGACCTACTTGGTGGACCAGCCCGGCATCGAATTGATGGATAAGCTGTTCTTCGATGCACATCGTTTGGGTGAACTGCGGGCAGACCTGGCCGAAGCGGAGCCGGTGCTCAGGAATGCAGACACGGTAAGTGTGGACATGACCAGCATCCGACGATCGGATGCACCTGGAACCACGCGACCCGGTCCGAACGGCTTCCACGGCGAAGAGGTCTGTCAGTTGATGCGCTATGCGGGCATCAGCGAAAAGGTCACCTCCATAGGTCTGTATGAAATGGATCCATGGCGGGACCAGGACCAAGTAACAGCACAACTGGCCGCCCAGATGATCTGGTGTTTCCTGGATGGCTTCGGTAGCCGTACGAACGACCTGCCTTGGCTGGACCGCAAGCGCTTCACTCGTTTCCATGTGCCCATCAAGGGGCACGAACAGGAGTTGGTGTTCTACAAGAGCACGGTGAGCGACCGCTGGTGGATGGATGTTCCCTACCGTGCGGAAAGGGAGGCCCGGTTCGAACGCCATCACTTGGTTCCATGTGCCTATAGCGACTACACGGCGGCATGTCGTGAAGAAGTCCCGGATAGGTGGTGGAGGACCTTCCAAAAGCTGGCGTGATCCCCATTCAGGGGGAGGGCTGGCGCGAACTCATTTTGCGGAAAAGTTCGAGCGGTATCCTTTTTTGCTATTTTGGCGGCTGGTAATACGGTCAAGGCATCGGATGAAATCATCCGAAGGCCGCGTCAAACAAGAAGAAACGGCATGAGGGGGATACTTACTATTGGGGCCTGTGTGTTGGTCGGGAGCGTTGCATTCGCTCAACAAGACCCACAATTCACCCAGTACATGTTCGATCGGCTGTCGGTGAATCCGGCAGTAGCTGGCTCCAGCGGCAATATCTGTGCCACAGCTTTAATGCGTCAACAGTGGACCGGTTTCGAAGGTGCTCCAAAAACGGGTCTGATCAATCTTCAAGGACCCTTGACCAAGATCAACAGCGGATTGGGGCTTTCCGTGTATTTCGACAAGTTGGGCCAGGAGAAGAGCACCATCGCGAGGCTCCACTATGCCTACCACTTCAAGGTGGGTGCCCAGAGCACCTTTAGTGCGGGCATCTATGCTGGCCTATCCGGTCGCGCGTTGGATGGACGATGGATCGCCATCGACCCCGTAGCGGACGATAATGCAATTCCTGCTGTCGGAAAAAGCGCCAGCGGCTTCGATATGGGTGCCGGGCTTTACTATAAGTCGCCTACCCTCTGGTTGGGGATCTCCAGTACCCAGCTTCCTGAGACGGAGCTCAAGGATGTGAGCATTAAGAACAAGCGACACTATTATGTACAGGCCGGTTACGATTGGGCCATCGGGGGAGACAAGAAGTATACGCTTCAGCCCAGCGTTCTCCTGAAGAGCGATGCATCCTCCACCCAGCTCGACATCGGAGCCCTCTTTCTGTATGACAACATGATCTGGATCGGAGCAAGCTACCGCACCGAAGATGCCATCGCACCCATGATCGGCTACCAACATCAATTTCCCAAGGGCGACAGCATGCTGCGCTTGGGATATAGCTACGACGTGACCACCTCTGAATTGAAAAATTACAGCAGTGGCAGCCATGAAGTGATGCTTAGCTACTGCTTCAAGATCGTGAAACCGGTGGTCAATGAGATCTACCACCATCCACGTTTCTTGTAGACGAGCGTAACAAAAGGACCAGATCACCGTTGCATGTCTGTCCACAGGTACCCCGGCTCCGGGGTTCACCTCAAGGAACCCTGCAAGGAACTTGGACAGATCAGGAGCGGTAAAACAAGGAAGACATGGAACTACGTCCCATTCTCTATCTCTGCGGCATAGCCGTCTTGGCCAGTTGCGGAAAAGGCGGTCAAGGGCAGCTTATTGGCGCCCAGAACCGGCCATCCTGGTACCAGGTGGACCCCTATGGGATGAACTACATCCCGCTGGGTAGCTACGTCATGGGGCCCAGCGACCAAGACGCGCCCTACGCACAGGTTGCTAAATCCAAGACCGTCTCCATTCAGGCGTTCTACATGGACCAGACGGAGATCAGCAACAACGAGTACCGTCAGTTCGTGGAATATGTCATTGACTCCACCGCCAAGAAGATCTTGGGCGAGGAGGATATCGGTGAGCACGTGTTGACCGAGGATGAATTCGGTGAAGAGATCGATCCTCCTGTGATCAACTGGAAGCCCCGTATCCAGTGGGATGGGGAGGAAGAGCAGGAAGCTTTGGCGGATATGTACTATCCCGAAAGTGAGCGCTTCTATCGTCGTAAGGAGTTCGACACCAGGAAGCTGATGTTCGAATACTACTGGATCGACCTGAAGGAGGCCGCACGCAAGAGCGGTAAGGACCTCGATCTCGGCTATACCAACGTGAAAGGAGGAAAGACCAGCATCCAAGGCCACAGCGATCGCAGCAAGTTCATTATCAAGGAGGTGATCAATGTGTACCCGGACACCTTGACCTGGGTCCACGACTTCACGTACGCCTACAATGAGCCGATGACCGAGAACTACTTCTGGCATCCGGCCTATGATGACTACCCAGTGGTAGGTGTTACTTGGAGCCAAGCCAAGGCGTTTAACGTATGGCGGACGCAGAATATGATGAATGCTTGGCTCCAGAAAGGGGGCGAGCCGTTCATCAATCACTTCCGCCTGCCCACTGAAGCCGAATGGGAATATGCAGCACGCGGTGGTCTTGATCTCTCGCCTTTCCCATGGGGTGGACCCTATGTGCGTAACCGGTCCGGTTGCTTCTTGGCCAACTTCAAGCCATTGCACGGCAACTACACCGATGATGGTGGATTTCATACCGTACCCGTGGACAGCTACTCGCCCAACGACTATGGGTTGTACAACATGAGCGGTAACGTGGCCGAGTGGACCAGCACTGCTTTTGATGAGAGCGTGTATGACTTTGACCACGACATGAACCCGGAGTATTCATTCGACGCATTGGCGAATGATCCACCTGCGATGAAGCGTAAGGTGGTACGTGGCGGCTCTTTCAAGGACGTGGGTCTGTACTTGCAGACCGGTACACGTGCCTATGAGTACCAGGACACGGCCAAGTGTTATGTTGGCTTCCGCAGCGCGTTGACCTATCTAGGTCGTGGCAAGGCGGTGCGTGCGGAGGACCTTTAAGAAGACTCAAGTAGAGTAGGGGTTTGGCATTTGGAACCTGCCGGACCTTATCATTGCGCAAGGAAGAACCCAGATCAAACCAAAAGCAAGGAAACAAGATGAAACCAGGCAGCAAGAGGTGGAAGAATTTCATGGCGAAACTGTACGGATTGGGCGCTGCTGTAGTGCTTGTCGGTGCACTTTTCAAGATCCAGCACTGGCCTATGGCCGACTTTTTCCTGATCATCGGCTTGACCACGGAAGCGATCATTTTCGCATTCTCCGCATTTGAGCCGCCACATGAGGAACCCGATTGGAGCCTAGTATACCCAGAGCTGGCATCTGCTGACCATGCCATCGGACAGGATTTCAAGACGGATGACCAGCGTTCGATCACCGAACAGTTGGACGATATGCTCGAGAGTGCCAAGATCGAACCTGAGCTGATCGAGAGCCTCGGTGCCGGCATGCGCAGCCTGAGTGATCAAGCCCGTGCAATGGGAGAGATCACGGGTGCAGCTTCCGCCACCAGCGAGTATGCTGAAAGCCTTAAAGGAGCCTCCTCGAAGGTGAGCGAACTGAGCGATAGCTATGTGCGCGCCAGTGCGAGCCTTGCAGGCCTTACCGATAACATGGACGCCGGGCGTAATGCAGGTGAGAACCTTGGCCGCATGGGCAAGAATCTCAGCGACCTGAACGAGATGTACGAACTCCAACTGCGCACCAGCCGTGAGAAGCTGGAGGCCGCGAACCAGATGTTCGCAGGCATGAGCGATATGCTCACCAACCTGAGTGACAGTGTTAACGACACCAAGCGTTACAAGGAGAACATCTCCGAACTCAGCGATAATCTGTCCAAGCTCAACACCGTTTATGGCAACATGTTGAATGCCATGACCGTTCGTTGAAGAGAGCAGACCTTGTTAGTAAACTACCAACCGACCAAATCCAGAGCCCAATATGGCAGGTGGCAATCTGTCCCCGAGACAGAAAATGATCAATCTGATGTACTTGGTACTTACAGCGCTTTTGGCACTGAACGTATCCAAGGAGATCCTCGATAGCTTCATCATCGTGAACGAAGGTTTGGAGAATACCAAATCAACGTTCAAGGACAAGATGGATGCTACGTATGGCCAGTTCGGGCAGTTGGCCCAGGAGAACCCGGCGAAGTATGGCGCAGCATGGGGAAATGCCCAGGACGTACAAAAGCTCGCTTCCAAGCTTGTTTCCCACATCGACACCCTGAAAGGGATGTTGATCTCAAAGACGGACGGTATCCCGTTGGACAAGGTGATGGGAATGAACAACGGTGTGGACACGGTGCTGAATCTGGAATATCTGAAAGGCAAGGACAACAACACGCACATCACGGAGATGATGGTGGGGTCCGAACCGGCAAAGCCAAAGGAAGGCCCCTACACCGCCCGCGAACTTCGCGGGATGTTGGAGAGCTTCCGCGACAAGGTGAAAGCTGCAGCTGCAGATGATCCGAAGTTGCAGGCCAGCGCCGATCGCATGTTCAATTTTGAAGATCGCAAGGATGCGAGCGGAACGATGAACAACTGGTCCTCCATGAACTTCTACCACGTTCCTGTGGTGGCTGGTATCACTACGCTCTCAAAGATCCAGACAGACATCCGGACCATGGAAAGCGAATTGGTGGGCCGCATGATGTCCGGTGTAGAATCGAAGACCTTCAAGTTCAATACGCTGGAAGCCATCATCAAGCCACAAAGCAGTTATGTGACGGTAGGAGGAACCTATCGCGCTAACATCTTCTTGGGTGCTTATGACAACCAGAATGCTCCTGAAGTATACGTGGCCTTACCAGGCGCACGTGTGGACACCACGGTGACCCCTCCGGTGATCGTGGGGGATTCCAAGAAGCTTGAGATGGACGGTGCAATGGCCATTCTTGAGGAGCCGGCATCAAGTGCTGGTCTAAAGGTGGTGACCGGCATTATCAAGTTTAAGCCGGTAGGTGGTGAACTTCAGATCGAGCCGTTCAGGGCTGAGTACGAAGTAGCGGCCCCGAATCTCGTTGTGAGCCCTACCAAGATGAACGTGTTCTATCGAGGTGTGGAGAACCCTGTGAGCATTAGCGTGTCCGGTTACAGCGCGAATAACATCCAGCCTAGCATAACCAACGGTACCCTTGGTAAGGACAAGGAGGGGTACGTGGTGAAGCCTGGACCAGGCCCCACCGCTATGGTAAGCGTGGTCGTTACCAACCCGGATGGTAGTAAGAAGCCCATGCCGGGAGTGGAGTTCCGTGTAAAGAACGTTCCTAATCCTGCAGCCTTTTTTGCAGGTAAAGGGGTGAGTGACGCCACTGTAAAGAAGAACGAGCTCGTCGCCGCTCAAGGTGTAATTGCCAGGATGGAGAACTTCGAGTTCGATCTTAAGTTTGAGATCGTGAGCTATACCGTGACTGCCACGATCGCAGGTAACGTGCTTGAGAAGCCGTGCACTGGTCCCGGACTTACAGCCGATGCCAAAGTTGTTCTGGATAAGGTGAAGTCCGGCCAGAAAGTATTCATTGAGAACATCAAGGCCAAAGGACCGGATGGTTCCATCAGGAGCCTCGGTACCCTAGCGTTCAAAGTGATCTGATCACGTCTAAATCGTATCCCCATGAGGAACCACCTTCAAAGCATACTGTTCGGCGTCCTGCTCTGCGCGGGTCTCGGTATGGCCGGAGAAAGCCAGGCGCAGACGGTGTTGGATGGTGCCTACATTAAGGAGCACGCAAAGACCCAACGCGTAGTACCCTATCCTTACATCCGCGAGGCGGACGTAATGTGGTACCGCCGGGTATGGCGTGAGATCGATCTGCGCGAAAAGATCAACATGCCGCTCTACTATCCGACCGAACCGATCAATGATCGGAAGAGCCTCTTTGACGTGATCAAGCAAGGGATTCTGGAAGATGGATCGATCACTGCATATGATCCGGGGCCGATCGGGGTGGATGATGAATTCACCAAACCGATGCTTCCTTCGGAAGTGAAGGATATGCTCATCAGCGTGGATACCACTATGACGGAGGATATCAATACGGGTGAATTGGTACCGGCTTACACGACCAAGGAGATCGCAAGTGCGAATATCCGGAAGTACCTGATCAAGGAGGACTGGATCTTCGACCGGCAGCGTTCCGTGATGGACATCCGTATCATCGGGATCTGCCCCTTGCGCGAGAATATCGGCGAGGACGGCGAGCTGCGTGGATACTCCAAGATGTTCTGGCTCTATTTCCCGGAGCTGCGCTATGTACTGGTGAACTGGGACGTGTTCAACCGGGAGAACGACGCGGAACGACGATCTTTCGACCACGTGTTCTGGACGCGTCAATTCAACAGCACCATCACCAAGGTGAGCAACGTATACGATCGCAACATAGCCCAGTATAAGACCGGTATTGATGCACTGTTGCAGGGGGAGGAGATCAAGGAGGACCTTTTCAACTTCGAGCACGACCTCTGGAATTTCTGATTCCCAACCACTTCTGAATTTGAAGGCCCCGCTGATGCGGGGCCTTTTTCTTTTCATTCTCCGGTCAAGTAGGATCATAGCCCGCGCTTCCTACCGCGATCCGCGTACCTTTGCCGCCCGAAAAAATGATCAGCGTCAACAATCTTCTTCTTCACTTCGGCGAGCGGCCGATGTTCGACAACATTTCTTTCTTCATTGGAAACGATGATCGCATCGGTCTGGTCGGACGCAACGGTGCAGGGAAGAGTACGCTGTTGAAGATCCTCGCAGGCCAGCAGCACTTTGATAAGGGAAACATCGGGAAGCCGAAGGAGCTTACCATGGGGTATTTGCCTCAGGAGATGGCCCATGACCTTGACCTCTCTCCTTGGCAAGTGGCGGAGAAGGCCTTTGCTGAGGCTCAAGAGTTGAATGCCCGCATTGATAAGATCGCCCAGGATCTTGAGCATGCTAAAACGGACGAAGAGGCCATGGATCTGGCCACTTTGCTCGCGAATGCACACGAACGCCTCAACACACTGGGCGTTTCCGACCATGACATGAAGATCGAGCGGATGCTCAAGGGCATCGGCTTCGTGGATCAAGACCTGCACCGTAGCCTGAAGGATCTAAGCGGTGGCTGGCGCATGAGGGCGGAATTGGCACGCATTCTCTTGATGCAGCCGGACCTGCTTTTGCTGGACGAACCAACGAACCACTTGGATCTACCGGCCATCCAGTGGTTGGAGGACCTGCTCCGCACCTATCCGGCCGCTTTGGTGCTCATCAGCCACGACAAGACCTTCTTGGACAAGCTCACGAAGCGCACCTTGGAGGTGGCCGGTGGAGCGATCATCGACCGCAAAGTGCCATGGAGCCAATACGTGGAGCTTCGCAAATTGGAGCGCGAACAGCAATCTGCTGCTGCCAAGGAGCAACAGCGCTACATCAAGGAAACCGAGGCGCTGATCAATAAATTCCGTGCTAAGGCCAGTAAGGCCGCCTTTGCCCAGAACCTGATCAATAAGCTGGATAAGCTCGATCGGATCGAAGTTGATGATGAGGATCTGCGGAAGATGCTTGTCAAGTTCCCTCCAGCACCTACCAGCGGAAAATTGGTATGCGAGGTGCTCGGGGTATCCAAGGCTTACGGCCCCAAACGGATCTTCCGCGATGCCGAATTGACCATTGCTAAGGGTGAGCATCTGGCTTTGGTGGGTGCCAACGGCACAGGTAAGAGTACGCTGGTCCGTATGATCATGGGTGAAGAAGCCTATGAAGGGGAGATCCGCCTTGGGCACAATGTGATAATTGGTTACTACGCCCAGGACATGCCCGAACGCATGTCTCCTTTGCGGACGGTGATAGAGACTGCCGAAGATGCCGCCAGCGAAGAGAACCGCACCCGGGTTCGCGCCATGCTCGGTGCGTTCATGTTCAGCGGTGATGATGTGGACAAGAAGGTGAAGGTGCTCAGTGGAGGTGAACGCGCACGGCTTGCGTTGTGCTGCATGCTCTTGAAGCCGTTGAACTTCCTCATTCTGGATGAACCCACGCACCATTTGGACATCCAGAGCAAGGATGTGCTGAAGGAGGCACTGAAGAACTACGACGGTACGTTCCTGCTGGTGAGCCACGACCGTGATTTCCTCACGGGGCTCACCGATCGATTGCTCGAATTGGATGATTTCCGTATTCGGGACCAGCACATGGACATCCTGGAATTGATCGAAAGGAGGAAGGAGCTACAAGGTGCCGATATCGGCAAAAGCTCTGCTCGTGTGAAGGAGGTGAAGGCACCCAAAGGAGGGAAGGAACAGCACGCTGCGAAAGACCGGGATAAGGAATTGCGCAAAGCGAGGAGTTCGGTGGAGCGGCTTGAAAAGCGGTTGGCAGAACTCGAGCAAGAGGAAAAGAACCTGCAAGCCAAGGTCATGAAAGGTCATCTACCTCCCCAGGAAGTACAGGCGGGCTATGAGAAAATGGGTGTTATAGCCAAGCAGATCGCCGAGGTGATGGTGGAGTGGGAAACCGCTTCCGCCCAAGTGGAAGAGATCGCCGGAGAAGATCAAGTTTGACCCTCTCGTCGGTTTAATTCTTCCCGTACCCCGAAAAGTACTATATTTGCGCCCCTATTGCGGGGTGGAGCAGATGGTAGCTCGTCGGGCTCATAACCCGAAGGCCGTAGGTTCGAGTCCTACCCCCGCTACTAAAAAGGGGCTGTCTCACATCGAGATGGCCCCTTTGGTTTTCAGATAGGGTACATTGTTACGCACAGTTCGGGCCATTCACCCAGCTTCGACCGATCTTCGCAACCAGAAGAGCACCATGGAACATCGCGCGGGATACGTGAACATCATCGGGAGACCGAACGTGGGAAAGAGCACACTGCTGAACGCCTTGCTGGGTGAGAAGTTGGTGATCGTAACGCCCAAGGCTCAGACAACGCGCCACCGCATCCTCGGCATTCTGAACGGCGAGGACCATCAATTGATCTTGTCCGACACCCCCGGTATCCTGGAGCCGGTGTACAAGCTTCAGGAGAGCATGATGCAGGCTGTGGATGAGGCGCTGCGTGATGCCGATGTGCTGATCGTGATGGTGGAGTTGGGCGAAACACCCGAGAAGTCCGAAGAATTGTTGAGGCGGGCACGGCGATACGAGGGGAGCACCCTGGTGCTGATCAATAAGGTGGATAAAGGCGATGAGGAGCAGTTGAACGTTGCATTTGATCAATGGCATGCCGCCTTTCCGGATGCGGTCGTGCTTCCGATCTCCGCTCTCCACGGGTTACATATCAAGGAGCTTCGTGCCAAGCTCATCGATATGCTACCGGTCCATCCGGCCTACTTCCCGAAGGATGAAATGAGCGACCGGGACATGCGCTTCTTCATCAGCGAAATGATCCGGGAAAAGATCCTCAGCATCTATAAGCAGGAGATCCCGTACAGCGCTCAAGTAGTGGTGAACAGCTATGAGGAAAGTCCCGAGATCGTGAAGATCCAGGCTGATGTGATCGTGATGCGCGACAGCCAGAAGGGCATCATCATCGGAAAGGGCGGCGGTGCGCTTCGCCAACTCGGCACCGAGGCACGGAAGGCCATCGAAAAATTCGTTTCCAACAAGGTCTTCTTGGACTTGAAGGTGAAAGTGGATGAGGATTGGAGAGGAGATGTGCGGAAACTTCGGGGATACGGATACTGAGGCCCGTGAATACTTCAGCACAGAGGGCATAGAGAAAGAGCAACATGGTAGGCTACATAGGAACAGGGGCGGAGGCTGCGCTACCGACCAGTTTCGAGGCCTCTATCGGACTAAAGTGAATTGAACATGGTAAATATCGTCGCCATCGTAGGCCGCCCGAATGTGGGCAAAAGCACGCTCTTCAACCGCCTCGTGGAGAGCCGCATGGCTATTACGGACCCCACGGCCGGCACCACGAGGGACCGCCGTTATGGAGAAGCCGAATGGAACGGCAAGCACTTCACCGTGGTCGATACCGGAGGTTATGTTCATGGCAGTGACGACGTGTTTGAGTCGGAGATCCGCAAGCAAGTGGACCTGGCCATTCAAGAAGCGGATAGCATCCTCTTTCTGGTGGATACCCAGCAGGGTATCACCGGTATGGACCAGACCGTGGCCAACATGCTCCGCCGAGCGGACAAACCCGTTTTCTTGGTAGCCAACAAAGTGGATACCAACGACAAGGAGGTGTATGCCGCTGAGTTCTACAAGTTCGGGCTCGGAGACGTCTACTCGGTCAGCGCACAAAGCGGCGCCGGGACCGGGGAACTCTTGGATGATGTAGTGGAAAAGTTCAGCAAGCCGACCGAAGCAGTTCCGAATGACCGACCGAAGATCGCGATCGTTGGTAAACCGAACGTGGGCAAATCTTCCTTGGTGAACACCTTGCTGGGCACTGATCGGAACATCGTAACCCCCGTGGCCGGCACCACCAGGGACAATATCAATACCCGGTTCACAGGCTATGGCTTTGATGTAACCCTGCTGGATACTGCAGGCATCCGGCGCAAGAGCAAAGTGGATGAGGACATTGAATTCTACAGTGTACTAAGAAGTGTTCGCGCGATCGAGGAAAGTGACGTGTGCATGCTGCTGATCGATGCGAAGGATGGAGTTCAGCACCAGGACCAGCACATCTTCTCCATGATCGAGAAGGGGGGGAAGGGCATTGTGGTGGTAGTGAATAAATGGGACCTTGTGGAGAAGGACACCATGACCACCAAAACCTATGAAGAAGAGATCCGGCGGAAGCTCGCTCCCTTCACCGACCTGCCCATCGTATTCACCAGCGTGACCGAAAAGCAACGGATCCACAAGGCGTTGGAACTGGCCATGATGGTGCATGCCAACCGGGGTAAACGTATTACCACGAGTAAGCTGAACGAGATCATGCTTCCGGAGATCGAGCGCAGGCCCCCACCCATGGTGAAGGACAAGACCGTGCGGATCAAGTATGTCACTCAGCTGCCAGGTGTAGTACCTGCATTTGCCTTCTTCTGCAATCTTCCGCAGTACGTGAAGGAGAGCTACACCCGATTCTTGGAGAACAAATTGCGCGAACACTTCGATTTCACCGGGGTGCCCATCCGGGTGTTCTTCCGCAAGAAGTGATCGGAACGGATACTTGGGTCTACTGATCTGAGTGGTACGTAATTCCGAGAGGTTCCGTGGCAGGGTGCTGCGGAGCTCATTTCTGATGCGCGTGTGGTTGGATCTAATTAACGCCTGAACAACGGCTTTCAGGCCCCGCACTGTGCATAGCGGTTACATTTGTCGCCCTTTCAATGCGATCCACCATGATGAAGCGTATCTTGTTCGTAGCAGCCGTAGGTGTTTTATCCATAACGGCACACGCACAGACCGATACCAACGACCCCACGCTGATGACCGTTGACGGCCAGCCGGTCACGCGCAGCGAGTTCGAGTCCATCTATAAGAAGAACAACAAGGACGCACCTGTGACCAAGGAGGCCTTGGATGAATACTTGGACTTGTTCATCAACTATAAACTGAAGGTGCGTGCCGCGGAAGTTGCGGGCATGGACACGGCGGCAAAATTCCTCGCGGAGCTGGATGGATATCGTGCACAGTTAGCACGTCCTTACCTGATCGATCGTGGATTGAACGACCAGCTGATGCAAGAGGCATATAGCCGGAAGACAGAGGAGATCCGTGCAAGCCATATCCTGATAACCCTGCCGGAAGATGCTTCCCCCGAGGATACCGCGGCTGCTTGGAAGCGTATTATGGCCTTGCGCGCCCGTGTAGTAGGAGGAGAGGATTTTGCCAAGGTGGCACAAGGACCCGGCGGCAGCGACGATCCCAGTGCGAAAGCCAACGGCGGCGACCTGGGCTACTTCAGTGTATTGCAAATGGTCTACCCCTTTGAGTCAGCCGCTTACAACACGCCTACTGGACAAGTCAGCCAACCTGTGCGGACCAAATTCGGCTACCACATTGTTAAGGTCACGGATCGTCGTCCTGCACAAGGAGAGATGAAGGCGGCTCATATCATGATCCGTTCGGTGGAAGATGACAGCCCCGAGAAGAAGGCGGCTGCCGAGGCCAAGATCTATGAGGCCTATAATCGTATCAAGGATGGTGAACTGACCTTTACGGACGCAGCCCTCAAATACAGCGATGATGCGGCCACCAGCGCCAAAGGAGGAGAGTTGCCACCCTTCACCACCGGTAAGATGATAGCGGAGTTCGAGGCCAATGCCTTCGCATTGAAGAAGGATGGGGATGTGAGCGAGCCGTTCCAGACGCCCTATGGATGGCACATCGTGGAGCGCTTGAGCTATACCCCGCCACCCAACTACGATGAAGCCAAGGCTGAATTGAAAACGAAGATCTCGCACGACAGCCGTGCGGAGATCACCCGCAAAAAGTTCCTGAACAACTTGCGGACGGAATACCACTACAAGGCCTATCCGAAGAACTTGGTAGCCGTTGAGAAGGCATTGGACACTACCGTGTTCATGAAAGGCTTGGTAGTGATGGATACATTGCTTCGCAAGAATGCCGAGCAGAAGGAGGTGGTGCGCAAAGGCCTGAAGTATGATCGTACGATCACGGGCTCGCTGAAGGGGGGCAAATTGGTGAGCCCGTATTCACGGACGGAGGAGAAAGTGGAAACCTCTCCAAATGACACGGTTGTGGTGCGTGACATGCAACAGGGGTGGCAGAATGACACGAAGCGGAATGCCAAGCTGACCAAGCCGGTATTCACCATCGATGGTAGGAGCTATAGCCAGATGGATCTGCTGGAGTTCATCCAGAAGAAGCAGCGTCGTGAGGGAGTTCAACCCTTAGGGAACTTTGTGCAGAATCAGTACAATAGCTTCGTTGACGACCGTCTGCTTGCATTTGAAGATTCGGGCTTGGAGGAGAAGTATCCCGACTTCCGGATGTTGATGAAGGAATACCGCGACGGGATCCTGCTTTTCGAGCTCACCGATAACATGGTATGGAGCAAGGCTGTTAAGGATACCGTGGGCCTTGAGGAGTACTACGAACAGCACAAGACGGATTTCATGTATCCGGTGCGCTACGATGCGGATGTTTATACCTGTGCCAATGCCACTGTCGCTAAGCAGGTACGCACCTTGGTGAAGAAAGGAAAGAAGAACGAGGAGGTACTGAAGGTGGTTAACAAGAAGGACACAACCGCAGTAGCCGTCAAAAGCGGTGTCTTTACGAAGGAAGAACAACCTATTCTGAAGGAACTGACCGCACCTGGTATGACTGCGGATGTGCCCATGGATGGCAAGGTGGTCTTCGCCAATTTGAAGAAAGTGGTCCAGCCCAGCCCGAAGCCCTTGGACGAAGCGCGTGGCTTGGTCACCGCGGCCTACCAGGACCAGTTGGAGAAGGACTGGATCAAGGACCTGCGTTCCAAATACCCGGTGAAAGTGGAGCGTGATGTGCTCTACAGCATCAAATGATGCAGAAGTCCGATACGGGGCGCCCAGGAATGGGCATGGGAAGGGCGGCGATCATCGCCGCCCTTCTCCTTGCTTCGTGTACATCGGACCGCGATGCCTCGGACAAGGTGGTGGCTGTAGCCTATAACGACAAACTATACTGGAGCGACCTGCGCGTTGTGATACCTGTGGCCGCCAGCCCGGAGGACAGTGCTGCCATTGCCCGGCGGTTTTTGGACAACTGGGCACGGGATCGCGTGATGTTGCACATGGCGGAGCAGAACCTCGATAAGGAACAGATCAATGTGGAGGCGCAGCTAAAGGCCTATCGCGAATCGCTCCTCACCTTCGCTTATGAGCAGGCACTGGTATTACAGAATTTGGATACCGTGGTGAGCGGCTCGCAGGTGCAGGAGTATTACGATAAGAACATCGCCAACTTCCAACTGAAGGACAATATCGTGCGGGTCCGTTGGTTCAAGCTGCGGGGGAGTGACAAGAAGATGACCAAACGTGTGGAACAGCTATGGCGGAGCAACGACCGGGATGAACTCCATAAATTGGAGGTGTTGCTTGCCCGGCAGGGCACCTCCATCGTGGACACGCACGATGATTGGATCGAGTTCAGCACCCTGCAACAACAGGTGCCTCTCCGTCCTGAGAATCCTACCGATTGGCTCCAGCGACAACAAAAGGTTGTGGTGGATGACCCGAATGGCACTTACTTCGTGAACTTTCTGGATCACCGGTTAAAGGACAGCACTTCACCGATCGACATGGTGGAAGCACAGATCCGCTCCATCATCATTAACCAGCGCAAGCTCAAGCTCGTGGAGCGCATGCGCGAAGAACTCTACACCAATGCCGTGGCCAACAAGGATGTGCAATTTCCATAAAGCAACAGCCCTGTTGCTCGGCGTGATCGGCTGGTGCATTGCGGTGCCGACCCATGCCCAAGCACGCGAGCAAGAACCCGCGCCTCCCGGCCGCTATATCGATGGAGTGATCGGGAACGTAGCGGGGCGGATCATTCTGTACAGTGACTTGGCAGGCCGATTGGAACAGGCCCGCCAAAGCGGTGAAACGATCACCGATGCCATTGCCTGCAATGAATTCGAGGACCTGCTCTACCAGCAGCTCTTGCTCGAGCAAGCCCGTGTGGATAGTGTGATCCCCGACGAAGCCCAGATCGGTGCCGAACTGGATCGCCGCATCAGCTACTTCGAGCAGCAGATAGGTGGGCGCGACAAACTGGAGAAGTTCTACGGAAAGAGCGTGACGGAGATCAAGGCAGATTTCCACGACCAGGTAGCGGACCAACTCCTGAGCCAGCAGATGCAGCAGACGATCGTGGGGAATGCCCGCGTGACCCCAAAAGAGGTGGAGCAGTTCTTCAAGGAGATCCCAACGGACAGTCTTCCCTTTATCAACGCCGGGGTGGAGTTTGCCCGGATCTCCATCTATGCCCGGCCCACCGAGGAGGAGGATCGCCGCGTGAAGCTGAAGCTTGAAGAGTACCGTGAAGGCATCGTGAAGGGAACGAAGGACTTCTGCACTATTGCCATCCTCTATAGTGAAGATCCTGGCTCTGCTGCACAATGCGGAGAGTTGGGTATGGTGCCCCAAGGGGTCATGGTCCCCGAGTTTGATGCAGTGGCCATGAGCCTGAAGGACGGCGAGATCTCACCGGTCTTCAAGACCAAATATGGTTACCACATCATGGAGATGATCGCTCGCAAGGGAGATCAATACAATGCACGGCACATCCTTCTTTCGCCCAAGGCTTCGAGTGCAGATGTGTTGGCCGCGAAGAACCACCTGGACAGTCTGATGACCCAAGTAAGGGATGGCAAGCTCGATTTCAATGTGGCAGCTACCGAGTACAACGAGGACGAGGAAACAAAGGGCACGAACGGAGTAGTATTGGAGCCGAACAGCAACAGTACCCACTGGGCGATCGGCGATCTGGACCAGCGGACCTTCCTGGTGATCGACAAGCTCAAGCAGGGACAGATCAGTGAGCCGATGGCTTTCGAGGATCCGGATGGCAAAAAGGGCTACCGCATTCTCCGGTTGTTGAAGCACACTGAACCCCACCGGATGGGCCTTGTGCAAGACTATCCCTTGGTGCAGCAGGCTGCGGAGGCCAAACTGCGGCAGCGCAGCGTGGATGACTGGGTAAAAGAGAAGCTGGGAACTACATACGTGAACATCATACCGGCCTACAAAGGCTGCACGTTCGAACACCCTTGGGTGGGGGCTTCCACGGAACAACCCTAATTTCAGCACCAATACGAATAGGATGAGCGGAGCGAATAATGACGTGCGCGCAGTGGAGGAGTTCGGCGCGAACTATCGGAAGTTGAAAGCGGAGATCGGCAAGGTGATCATCGGCCAGGACAAAGTGGTGGATGATGTGCTCATCGCCATTTTCAGCCGAGGACACTGCCTGTTGGTCGGAGTTCCCGGACTGGCCAAGACGCTCTTGGTGAATACCGTGGGTGGGGCGTTGGGCCTTTCCTTCAACCGGATCCAGTTCACGCCGGATCTGATGCCGAGTGACATCATTGGCTCTGAAGTGCTCGACCAGGACAGGCAGTTCCGTTTTGTCAAAGGCCCGCTCTTCGCGAACATCATCTTGGCCGATGAGATCAACCGGACCCCGCCAAAGACCCAGGCGGCCTTGCTGGAGGCCATGCAGGAAAAGTCTGTAACCGCCGCAGGAAACACATTCAAGCTTCCTGATCCGTTTTTCGTCCTCGCGACCCAGAACCCGATTGAACAGGAAGGAACGTATCCGCTTCCGGAGGCACAGCTGGACCGCTTCATGTTCAACATCTGGGTGGATTATCCCTCCTTCGAAGAAGAACTGGCCGTGGTGAAAGCAACCACAGGCGGAATTACGGCCACCGTGCAGCCCGTGTTGAGCTTAGAGCAGATCCTCTTCTACCAAGGTCTGGTGCGCCGGATTCCCGTTCCCGACAATGTGATGGAGTACGCCGTGAAATTGGCTACAAGTACTCGTCCCGGTATGACCGGCACGCCCAAGATGATCCAGGACCACGTGAGCTGGGGAGCAGGACCTCGCGCCAGCCAGTTCTTGATCATCGGGGCCAAGTGCCATGCCTTGACCAGAGGACGCTTCAGCCCGGATATTGAGGATGTGCAAGCCGTGGCCGAACCGATCCTCAGGCATCGCTTGGTCCGGAACTATAAGGCAGAGGCCGAAGGCGTTACCGTGGAGCGGATCATCCGCGAGCTGTTGTAAACGCTGTTCAGCGTTGGGGGTACGAGCATGCCCCCTCTTGTCGAGCGCATCGCTTTTTTTCCGAATTTGCGTGTCCGGAGCCATCTCGTTCATGTCCACCCCGGTATGAACGCGGCTGAAGTCCGATCATGTTCCTCAGCCCATGCGTTACTACTTACCGTTCTTCTTCGCCATCGGTTTCACCGGCATTGTCAATTCACAAAGCGCAGCGTTCTGGCAGACGCGATCGTTGACCTCTGAGGCACGCGAAGGCCGCTACATTGTTCCGGAGCAAGCCCAAGGCTACCAATTGGATACCGCTGCCATGCGTGGTTTCCTGTCACAAGTTGGCCGAGGCAACGCACTGGATCTGGCGTTGGCCACCACTACATTGGAGTTGCCCCTTCCCAATGGAGCGTTCATCACTTGCCACTTTTTGGAGACCCCATTGATGCATCCGGAGATGGGTGAGCGTTATCCATACATCCGCACTTATTCCGGTTTGGATGCGCTGAACCCACGGGTGCGTGTGAAATTCGACCAGACACCAGCGGGATTCCACGCCATGATCACGGGGCTGCCGGAAGGGGATGCCTTTATTGATCCGGTATTCATGGGGAACAGCGTGCAACACCAAGTATACTGGAAGAGTGACCTACATCCCGCCCAAGAAGAAAATGCCTTGACCTGCAGTTATGATGAAGTGAATGATGTGCCTTATGAAATGGCCCGGTCAGTCCAATGGATGGAGCAGGCAGGGAGCTCCCGGGCAGGTGATTGCCAATTCCGTACCTACCGTTTGGCATTGGCCTGCACCGGGGAGTATGCCAACTTCTTTGGTGCCACTGGAAGTAACAAGGCACCGGCCATCGCCGCAATGGCTACCAGCCTGAACCGGGTGAACGGCATTTATGAGCGTGATGCGGCTTTGACCATGATACTCGTGGCGAACAATGATCAGCTTGTCTTTACCAACCCTGTCACTGACGGCTATTCGAACAATGATGGGGGTACCATGCTCGGCGAGAACCAGACGAAGTGCGATGGGGTGATCGGTAGCTCCAATTACGATATCGGTCACGTGTTCAGCACCGGGGGTGGTGGTGTGGCCTACCTCAACTCCCCTTGCACTGGATTTAAAGCCGGTGGCGTTACCGGCCGTTCAGCTCCTGTGGGTGATCCTTTCGACATCGATTATGTAGCACACGAAATGGGACATCAGTATGGCGGCAACCATACCCAGAACAACAACTGTAACCGGGCAGGCCAAGCTGCTGTGGAGGTGGGTAGCGGCATAAGCATCATGGGATACGCGGGGGTCTGCGCTCCGAATGTGGCGAACAACAGCATCGCCATGTTCGGGGGGTACAGCCTCCAAGAAATGCATGCCAACATCACGGAGGGGAACAGCAGCGGTTGTCCTCAGACCGTCGCAATGATCAACGCTCCTCCTACGGTAAGTGCTGGTGCGGCCCGTACGATACCTCGGACCACCCCGTTCGTGCTTACTGCTGTGGCTTCCGATCCGGATGCGGGTGATGCACTCTCCTATAGCTGGGAGCAAATGGATTTTCAACCGTCCACACAACCGCCCGTGGCGAGTAGCAACAAGGGGCCAAACTTCCGGCCTTGGCTTCCCACCAGCGATCCACAGCGTTGGTTCCCGAAGCTGGCAACCGTGCTCTCGGGTAACACGCCTTCGCCGAACTGGGAAGTGATTGCGGATGTGTCACGTACATACAAGTTCCGGGTCACTGTGCGCGACAATGCAGCGGAAGGTGGGTGCAATGCACAAGCTGATGTGACGATCACTGTAGATGGAAACTCGGGTCCTTTTGTTGTGAGCCAGCCGAATACACCGGTGACTTGGACGGGTGGAAGCCTCCGGACAGTTACTTGGGATGTGGCAGGCACGTCAGCTAGCCCGGTGAGCTGTAGCATGGTGGATGTGCTCTTGAGCATTGATGGAGGAACTTCCTGGCCTTACACGCTGGCCTCCGCCACTCCCAACAACGGAAGTGCGTCCATCACCCTTCCTTTTGTGGCCACCACTTCAGCACGGGTAATGGTGCGGGCGAATGGCAATGTCTTCTACGATGTAAGTGATCAGAACTTCACCATCACAGCACCTCAACCGGTAGTAGTAGCCGCGAAGGTTTGGTTGGAAGGTCCTTTCAGTGGTACACTGATGAACGATGATCTGCGCAGCCTCGGCTTGATCCCGACAACGGAGCCTTATAGCGCGTTGAACTTCGAACAGATAGGTACAGGAGGGGGAGAGGCATGCAATGCTGCCGTGTTTGCTACCACTGGGGCCAATGCGATCGTGGACTGGGTCCGGCTTGAATTGAGGTCGGCGGCTTCCCCGGCTACCATCATAGCCGCGAGGCAGGCTCTGCTGCAGCGCGATGGTGACATTGTGGATGTAGATGGGAGTTCACCGGTGGCCTTTGAAGTGCCAGCTGGGAGCTACCATGTGGCCGTGCGCCACCGCAACCATTTGGGATGCATGACCGCAACAGCCATAGGCCTGACCGGTTCAGCGACCACGGTGAACTTTACTTCGCCATCTACGACCACGTATGGGACCGATGCACGCCAGATCGCAGGGACCCAACGCATGCTGTGGATGGGTAATGCACGAGTGGATGGCAAGCTCAGCTATACAGGGGCTGGGAATGATCGGGATCCGATCGTGCTACGGATAGGCGGCGATCCCACGGGAATGGTCCAAGGTTATTTCACGGAGGATTCCTCCATGGACGGAAAGGTGCGGTACACAGGCACGGATAACGACCGCGACCCTATTCTCGTGAATATTGGTGGGACCATGCCTACCCAGATCCGGCAGGAGCAGCTGCCCTGAGCAACCTATTTTATCACTTTTCGCTGAAGGCCAGCTGTTTCGACGAAATGCCGTATTTCAGCGACGAATTTGCTCCGAGTGTCGGCGAAAGTTGACCTCGGTCAACGGAAACCCTATTTTCGCACTCTTCAGAACCAACGGACGCATGAAACACAATCGTACCCTGCTCGCTTGTTTGTTGTTCGCACCGGCATTTGCCTTTGCGCAGACCTTCACCCGTAGCACCGAGATCCTCACAAACCAGGCCGCCCGCTCCGGTGGCTGTGTTGGCATCGCGGATATGGATGGTGACGGTTATGATGACCTGATCCTGTTGAACCAGAGCAAGAACCTCTACATCGACTATCAGAACCCCAATGGGACGTTCACCTCCTATTCCATGGGGCAAGTCTCTTCCTCCGAACAGTGGGGCATGTCAGTGGGGGATGTGAATGGTGATGGACATAAGGATTTCTTCAGTGGCGGAAACTTTGACGGGGTCCACTTCCTACAGATGACCGGAAGGGGACAATCCAACGGTTGGACCAACCTGAACAACGGCCAAATGTTCATGCAATGCAACAACATGGCCGACATCAATAACGATGGTGCATTGGACATTTTCGCATGCCATGACACCAACGCTCCGAAGATCTGGATGAATGATGGCTCAGGCAACCTGTCCTATAGTGACTATATCAACTGGGCCACCAACCCCACCAGTGACGCTTCGGGTAACTATGGAAGCTTGTGGCTGGATTTTGACAATGATGGTGATTTAGACCTGTTCATCAGCCATTGCCGCCAAGGGGTGAATAACTCGAGTGATCCACGCCGCTGGAATCGCTTGTTCGTGAACGATGGCAACAACCAGTACACCGATCGCGCACTTGAGTTCGGCTTGCAGAACCGGAACCAATCCTGGGCGGTGGATTTCGGTGATATCGATAACGATGGTGACCTTGATCTGGTGGTCACCAACCACGATACCAATATGCAGCTGTTCCTGAATGATGGAACTGGCCATTTCACGGAGGCCACGGCAGGCAGCGGCTTGGCGATCACCGGAGCATTCTTGCAAGTGAAGCTCGTGGATCTGGACAATGATGGATACTTGGACCTGATCACCAGTGGCAACCTTGGTGGAAGTGCTGAGCATTACTTCCACGGCAATGGTAATGGCACATTCACCGAGATGCCGAACATGCTACCCGAACCTAACGCGCGCAATCTGCACACCTTTGCCGTGGGCGATCTGAACCGCGACGGCTTTATCGACGTGTATGCCGGTTATGGCCAATCCTATGTCACCCCGAGCACAACTCGTAACGATGTCTTGTACCTGAACAACGGGAACAGCAACCACTTTTTGAGCTTCAGCCTTCGCGGCCAGCAAAGCAATCCGGATGGCGTGGGTGCGCGGGTCACCTTGTATGGACCTTGGGGTACGCAGATCCGCGAGGTTCGCTCCGGTGAAAGCTATGGGATCGTTTGCTCCTTCACTTGCAATTTTGGTTTGGGAGCCAGCACGGTGGCGGATTCGGCGATCGTTCGCTGGCCCTCTGGCATCGTAGACAAGTACTATGGTCTGGAGGCCGATCAATTTGTCATTGTGCAAGAAGGGAAGACCCGAACTGCCATGGTGGCCGCGAAAGTGTTCCTGGATGGACCTTACGTCCAAGCCAGCGGCTTGATGAAGGATGACCTCCGCACACTAGGACTGCTCCCACAAAGTGATCCCTATGTGGCCTTGGGCTTCCTGCCAACGGCTACCGGAGTTTCCCAGCGGGTTGCTCCCGGCGTGTTCAACGTTACCGGAAACAATGCCATTGTGGATTGGGTTTGGTTGGAGTTGCGCTCCACGTCCAATCCGTCAAGTGTGGTATCGTCCCGTGCTGCACTGTTGCAACGCGATGGTGATATTGTGGACCTGGATGGAAAGAGTCCAGTAAGTCTGCCTGCACCGAACGGCTCTTATCACTTGGCAGTGAAGCACCGGAACCACTTAGGTGTGATGTCAGCTTCGAGTTACGTGTTGAACGGTGCCGCCACTTCCATCGACCTCCGTTCGTCGGCCACATCTACTTGGGGGACGAATGCGAGAAAGACAGTGGGTGCCTCGCAGACATTATGGTCCGGGGAGACCAATGGCGATGCCAAGGTGAAGTTCACCGGCGTAGCAAATGATCGCGACGCAGTGGTGATCGCTATGGGCGGAATGATACCGACTGCAACCTTGGGGGGATATCATCCTGCTGATGTGAACCTGGATGGTGTAGTGAAGCTTACTGGTACAGCAAATGATCGCGATCCCATCTTAATGAACGTGGGGTCCTCGTCGCCAACGGCTGTTCTGGTGGAGCAACTTCCCTGACCCCTGCGGGCTTATCTTGCCTGTAATCGTTCTCGATTCCTCTTTCTCCCTTTAACTGACCTGAGCTGATGGCGCACTCCGGACCTGATTTTACTCGCTTGATCATCCGCATCGCGATGTTCGGTGCAGTCCTTCTTGGTTGGACCCTGCCCGGTGCTGCACAAGTTGATGTGATCCCTTCTTCCGTGGATATCCGCATGGTGCAGGGCTCCACGTCGCAGGAACTGCTGATCCAGGTCAAGTCGAACAGCACCGGGTCCTTTGGGGGGATCTTCAGTGCATTGACCGTCACGATCCGGTACAATGCAGCCTCCGGGGCTTCCCTGGGTGCGGGTACAAGCTTTTGTAATGCTTGGAGCTCCTTTCCACCATCCCCTGTTGTGAACGCAGGTGGCATTGCCTATCGCACCTACAACGGATTCGGCATCAACAGGCTGTCCGATCCCGCTATGGACGGAGGATGTGGCCTGAGCATTCCTGCGAATACTTGGTTCACCATCACTACCATTCCGGTAAGTGGGGGGGGGTGTACTGATTTCACGCTAGGGAACGATAACTACACCGGTGCAGAGAACCGCGACTACTACATCTCCATGGCCGGCTATGATGTCACCGGACAAGTGATCGGTGGCTCAGTTGCCGGTGGTGGTTGCCTTCCTGATTGCCTCGGAGTTGTAGGCGGTACTGCACTTCCTGGTACAGCATGCAATGATGGCGATCCAAACACGGCCAATGATACCTGGACCGCAAATTGCGTTTGCATGGGCACTGTGGCTTGTGTCACGCCAACGGTTTCCGCGTCCTCCAGCAATTCACCGATCTGTGCGGGTTCGACGCTGAACCTCGGGGCGACCGCCACTGGCACGGGGCCGTTGAGCTATGCATGGACAGGAACGGGAACGTTCAGCCCGAATGCATCATCGCAGAACGTAACGGTGACGGGGGCGACTTCCGGGAACTATCAAGTGATAGTGACGAATGCATGCGGCTCGGCCTCCTCAACGGTTGCTGTAGTAGTGAATCCGGGTCCTTCTGCTACGATCAGCTATGCAGGTTCTCCTTACTGTGCTTCCACAGGTACCGCAAGTGTGACCCGCACGGGTAGTGCCGGCGGTACTTACAGTGCCACTCCTGCGGGCTTGTCGATCACTGCTGGTACAGGTGCGATCAACTTGGGCGCGAGCACTGCTGGAAGCTATACGGTGACTTACACGATCGCCGCTGCGAACGGTTGTGCCGCTTTCAGCACCACGGCTTCGGTTGTGATCAACACAGCTCCTTCTGCTACGATCAGCTATGCAGGTTCTCCTTACTGTGCTTCCACAGGTACCGCAAGTGTGACCCGCACGGGTAGTGCCGGCGGTACTTACAGTGCCACTCCTGCGGGCTTGTCGATCACTGCTGGTACAGGTGCGATCAACTTGGGCGCGAGCACTGCTGGAAGCTATACGGTGACTTACACGATCGCCGCTGCGAACGGTTGTGCCGCTTTCAGCACCACGGCTTCGGTTGTGATCAACACAGCTCCTTCTGCTACGATCAGCTATGCGGGTAGTCCTTACTGCGCTTCCACAGGTACCGCAAGTGTGACCCGCACGGGTAGTGCTGGCGGTACGTACACGGCTACTCCTGCGGGCTTGTCGGTCACTGCTGGTACAGGTGCGATCAACTTGGGCGCCAGCACTGCTGGTAGCTACACGGTCACATACACGATTGCCGCTGCGAACGGTTGTGCTGCTTTCAGCACGACGTCTTCTGTTGTGATCAACACGGCTCCTTCTGCTACGATCAGCTATGCAGGTTCTCCTTACTGTGCTTCCACAGGTACCGCAAGTGTGACCCGTACGGGTAGTGCCGGCGGTACTTACAGTGCCACACCTTCAGGCTTGTCGATCACTGCCGGTACAGGTGCGATCAACTTGGGCGCGAGCACTGGTGGAAGCTATACGGTGACTTACACGATCGCCGCTGCGAACGGTTGTGCCGCTTTCAGCACCACGGCTTCGGTTGTGATCAACACAGCTCCTTCTGCTACGATCAGCTATGCGGGTAGTCCTTACTGCGCTTCCACAGGTACCGCAAGTGTGACCCGCACGGGTAGTGCTGGCGGTACGTACACGGCTACTCCTGCGGGCTTGTCGATCACTGCTGGTACAGGTGCGATCAACTTGGGCGCGAGCACTGCTGGAAGCTATACGGTGACTTACACGATCGCCGCTGCGAACGGTTGTGCTGCTTTCAGCACGACGTCTTCTGTTGTGATCAACACCGCTCCTTCTGCTACGATCAGCTATGCGGGTAGTCCTTACTGTGCTTCCACAGGTACCGCAACTGTGACCCGCACGGGTAGTGCCGGTGGTGCTTACAGCGCTACTCCTTCTGGCTTGTCGATCACTGCCGGTACAGGTGCGATCAACTTGGGCGCGAGCACTGCTGGAAGCTACACGGTGACTTACACGATCGCCGCTGCGAACGGTTGTGCTGCTTTCAGCACGACGTCTTCTGTTGTGATCAACACCGCTCCTTCTGCTACGATCAGCTATGCGGGTAGTCCTTACTGTGCTTCCACAGGTACCGCAACTGTGACCCGCACGGGTAGTGCCGGTGGTGCTTACAGCGCTACTCCTTCTGGCTTGTCGATCACTGCCGGTACAGGTGCGATCAACTTGGGCGCGAGCACTGCTGGAAGCTACACGGTGACTTACACGATCGCCGCTGCGAACGGTTGTGCTGCTTTCAGCACGACGT
>JBEBYG010000029.1:0-38857 GCA_040391235.1 Cryomorpha ignava | reverse complement strand
CGGTCGGTCCGGCGTGCAATGATCCGCAGGGGATGGCGCCTGGACGATGATCCCGGAAGTGGGATAAGGCTGGGCGCGATAGAGCGGTGCAAATGTAGGGTAATCAGCGGAAAATGCCGATGCGAATTTCAGATTTATCCAACCACACGTAACTGAAACAGGTCGAACAGATGCTCATTCCATGTCCCGACCGGGAAGCAAGAAGCAGGAATGTCCAGTGCATTTCGATACTCATAACATCCCGATCGCCGGATCGGGCAAGGGTGGTTCGAATCAGTGATCGGCACTACAGAACAGGTTGACCGTGAAGGAGGTATGTGATTAAATCGTAGTTAACATAATATAAATTATGCGCAGATAGACTTGAATTCAAGCTGAGCACGAAGGACGGCTCCGATACCTGGTCCCTCGGGCATTATCAGTTTGCCATCCTTCATCGTTATCCCCTCGAACGGATCGTTCTGGATCAACCACGGTCCATCCAGATCTACGATGTCAGCCTGACCGGCTAAGTGCGCTAAGGCCGTGCAGCCCAGTGAACTTTCGCTCATATTACCGAGCATCACCTTCATCCCGAGTGCTTCGGCTCGATCCGCCATGGCCTTGGCACGATCCAGTCCTCCACACTTCACTAATTTGATGTTGACCCCCTTGAAAATATCAGCCGACTGTTCCAATTGAATCAAGTCATGAATGGATTCATCACCATAAACACAGACTCCTGATCGTTTCTGTAGCTGGCTTTGGAGGTCGTCACGTCCCACAGGAAACGGCTGTTCCATCCCCAGCAAACGGTCGCCAGCCGCTTCCATAAGCGAAATGGCTCCCTCGACGGTCGCCATTCCTTGATTTGCATCGACGAACAACATTCTTCTATCCAACTCCTTGATAGCCCGTATCATATCACCTGAACCTTCATGTCCAGCTTTCAATTTCAAGCCACCGGAACATGGTAACTCCTGAAGCTTTCCCGGAAGCTCCTCCAACTTGGATAATCCAACGGTGACCAAAGTGATACTGGAATTGCCTTGCTTAATGCCTATATATTGATGCACAAGTATTTGAGCCTTCTTTGCTAAAAGATCACTTAAAGCTGTTTGCAAGCCGGCCCTGCAACCTTGGGCATCCGTACCGAACAGGCTTTCGTCCTCCAACACGCTCAACAAGGCTGCACTACTCCCGATCTCCATTCCGCCTATCCGCTTCAGTCGGCTTATTACCGATTCCGGCTTTTCCTTCAGGTACGGCGGTAGCGTGACTTCTCCATATCCGATCACGCCATCCTCTACAATCCGGATATATACGCTGTCGGTTCCTGTGCGAACGCCGTGCGCCGTTCCGAATGGATGCTTGAAAAGAAGCCGGTATGGACAGTAGCTGATCGTGATTGGCATTTTGAAGCCTCAACTGTAGTTGGTCTGAAGTGCAAAGGACGAGTGGTTGATGGAGTGATATTGGTGTTGGAAGTTCGTTTTATACAGAATGCCTGTGCGGAAACCTCATATGCATGGCCATGCAACTCCATAATTGACATGCCTGAACATACAGGACATCCGTAGTTGGTAATTGCCCTGGTGTCCAGTGACATAGTGTGCCGCCACTCAAGGACCGGTTGCAAATTAGTCGTCTTCTGAAAACTGAGTTGCATGGCCATGCAACTCAGCAGATATGAGAAGATCAAGGAATAGCTTCAACGTACGCCATCTGCATAAATAACTGTACGCCAATGTATTATATGTTTCAATAGTATTCAGGCACAACGTTCTTACACCCGTACCACGAGCATAAACCACATTTGCATGGCCATGCATTCATCCTACTGCACCGCCTCACGTTGGCAACCTGATCTTCCCACCATAAAACCAATCCCCGCTCTCTACCTTCGCCGCCTACTTGATGCGTACCGCAGAGATCGCCCACCTCTTGAAGCTGGAATGGCAGTTGGACCGCCGCCAGAAGCATGCTTGGGGTAGCATGGCGCTCTATGTGGTCAGCACGATATACGTGTGCTACCAAGGGGTTCGGCATCTTTTCGACATCCCGACATGGAATGCCTTGTTCTGGATCATCCTTCTTTTCGCTGCCTTCAACGCTTTGGGGCGCTCTTTCCAGCGGGAGAACACTGGGCGCCAGCTCTACCTCTACACCTTGGCCTCCCCGCGGAGCGTTGTGCTGGCCCGCACCATCTACAATGGGGTGACCATGGGCGTGCTGAGCTTATTGAGCTTAGGAGCCTATGCCCTCTTTATCGGCAGCTCGCCGATGAACGATGCCCGACTTGACATCTTTCTACTAGTAGTGGTTGTCGGCGGTATCGGCTTCGCACTGGTGCTCACCTTGATTTCCGCCTTGGCGGCACGTGCAGGCAATGGCGTCGGGTTGATGGCGATCCTGGGCTTTCCCATCGTGCTGCCGATGCTCTTGAGCGTGATGAAGGCAAGCAAACTGGCATTGGATGGATTGGGCTGGGATGTCACCGGTAAATACGTGCTCTGGCTGATATTGATAGATCTGATCACCGTGGTTCTGGCCTGGTTGCTCTTCCCTTACCTTTGGCGCGACTGATGAAGGGCTGGTGGTGGAAGTTGCTTTCGGTAGTGCTTTTGCTCTACGTGGTGATCGTCGGATTGGGGACGCCATTAGGGCCTGCCTTGGTCCATGTTTCAATCGACCGCATTGCTCCCGGTCCGGTTTCCTTGGAAGCCACTGGATACAACACACACTTTGCTGAGAACACGCCGGATGTATGGCTGGAGAATGATGGCCAGCGGCTTTGTGCCACCGAAGTAAAGGCCCTTTCCGACGTCCAACTTTCAGCTACCTTCATTGTTCCCGAGGGGTTCCGGACCAACTTGACCAGCCTCTGGGCTTGGGATCCACAGGACGGAACGATCGTGTTGCGGGAAGCCTTCTTCACCGAAGGACTGGGAACAGGCATTGCGGAGGACAGTTGCTTGATAAGTGATGCACCCCGTGCCGGGTTCTCATTCCCGAACCGCTCCATCCTCAACGAGACCATTCGCAACCTGTTCTTTCACGTGCCCATGTGGTTCACCATGATGGTGCTGATGACCATCGCCTTCTGGCAGAGCTTGGTGGTGTTGCGCACAGGTGATCTGGCCGCCGACAGCAAGGCCCTTTCCGCCGTGGATGTGAGCCTGCTCTTTGCCGCGCTGGGGCTGATCACTGGTAGTTTCTGGGCCCGCGCCACGTGGGGTGATTGGTGGACCACCGATCCGAAACTCAATGGAGCTGCTGTTACAGTATTGATCTATGCGGCCTACCTGATCCTGCGCGGCTCCGTCCCCGACCCACATAAGCGTGCGCGCTTGGCAGCGATCTACAACATCTTCGCCTATGTGCTCATGATGGTCTTCATCATGGTGCTGCCACGCCTCACCGATTCCCTGCACCCGGGCAGTGGAGGTAATCCGGCCTTCAACCAGTACGACCTGGACAGCAGCCTGAGAGCTGTGTTCTACCCTGCCGTATCGGGCTGGATCCTCTTGGGAGTTTGGGCCTACACCCTGCACCAACGCACTGCCCGCCTAAGATCCATTTACGATGAAGCTAACGATCGTTAAGCCACTGACCATCGTCATGGCCCTTCTCGCCCTGCCGATGAGTACCTTCGCGGCATCCAGCGCACCGAGCTGGTTGCAGGAGACGATGTTCGCATCCGGCAAGATCAATACGGTGGTGATGGTAGTGAGCGTAGTGCTCATCGGGATCGCCATCTGGATGTTCGCTTTGGACCGCAGACTCGGCAAATTGGAGCGCCGAGCGAAAGACCAAAGACACACGGGACAGGACTAAAGAAGACCAGAAAATGAAGCGCAGCCACATCATCGCACTCGTCATCATCGCCGTGGCCATTGCGGCGTTGATCAGCTCGCTGAGCGATAGTAGCAGTTATGCCAGCTTGACAGAAGCCTTTGAGCAACCCGGACGTGAATTCCATGTGGTGGGCACACTGGACCGCTCCGAGCCTATCGTGTATGAGCCCAGCGTGAATGCCAGCCTTACGAAGTTCGCCATGGTGGACCTCAATGGTCGCAAATGCAACGTGAACTTGGCCATGGCCAAACCCAACGACCTCGAACGCTCCGAACGCTTGGTATTGATCGGCGAGGCCGATGCCAACGGCGAATTCCACGCCAAGGACATGCTGTTGAAGTGTCCCAGCAAGTACAACGAGGAGCACCAAGTGACGGCCGGACTTTAAGCGGACGACGATCAGATGATCGGACGGATCGATGCTCTTGGAAGCCACCTACACATTCCTGTATTTATTGATCGTTTGATCTCCTGACTTTGGATAACTCGATTGCTTACGTTGGTGAACATGCCTGGGCTGGACAGCTCGGCCACTGGCTCACCGTGATCTCCTTTACCGGTGCCCTCTTCGCGCTGATCACCTACATTCTGTACACACAGACCAAGGACATCGGCTGGCGCAGCGTGGGTCGGATCGCATTCCGCGCGCATTCCATTGCCATCGTGGGTATCGTGGTCACGATGTTCGTGATGCTCTTCAACCACTGGTTCGCCTACGACTATGTGTGGAAACACAGCAATACCGAGATGCCGCTGCGCTACATCGCCAGCTGTTTCTGGGAAGGTCAGGAAGGTTCCTTTCTACTGTGGACCTTCTGGACCATGGTGCTCGGCAACCTGCTGATCTGGCGTGCGAAGAGCTGGGAAGGCCCGGTGCTGGCCGTGTTCGCGCTGGTACAAATATTCTTGGCCACCATGTTGCTGGGCATCTATGTGTTCGACGTGAAGGTGGGCAGCAGCCCCTTCATGCTGATCCGCAACCTGCCGGAGAACATCGGCCTCCCTTGGACAAGTCTCCCGAACTACCTCTCGATCATTCCTCAGTTCGCGGACGGTCGCGGCTTGAATCCGCTGCTGCAGAACTACTGGATGGTGATCCACCCTCCTACCCTTTTCTTGGGCTTCGCTTCCACCTTGGTGCCATTCGCCTTCGCCATTGCGGGTCTGTGGACCAAGCGCGTGAAGGAGTGGATGGAGCCTGCATTGCCATGGACCTTCTTCGGCATCGGCATCTTGGGCCTCGGCATCCTGATGGGTGGAGCTTGGGCATATGAGGCCCTCAGCTTCGGAGGCTTCTGGGCCTGGGACCCGGTGGAAAATGCTTCACTGGTGCCATGGCTCACTTTGGTTGGCGCCGGTCACTTGATGCTGATCAACAAGCGCAAGGACACTTCGCTCTTCACCACGTTCTTCCTTTCGATGATCACCTTCCTGATGGTGCTATACAGCACCTTCCTCACCCGCAGTGGTGTGTTGGGTGATACCAGCGTGCACAGCTTCACCGGCGAAGGCATGTTGGCGGGGTTGCTCATCTTCATGCTCACCTTCGTAGTGATGGCCGTGGCGGCACTGAACCAAAATCGCTCCGACAGGCTGTTCTACATCGGCATCAGCCTGGTGATATTCGTTCTGGGTGTCGCCTTGCAGGTGCAGGTTCCCGCGATCATCCTCTTTGGTGCGATCAGTATTATCATGACCGTGATAGCCTACCGGAAAGGCTCGTTCCGAAGGCAGGAGGAAGAGGAATTGCTGAGCCGCGAGTTCTGGCTCTTCATCGCCTCACTGGTACTGATGCTCAGCGCGGCACAGATCACCTTCAGCACTTCGATGCCGGTGTTCAACTTGCTGTTGGCTCCCTTCCATGGCCTATTCGAAGGCTTGCACAACATGACCGGCTGGGGTTGGACGCACGATCTGGCACAAGCCAAGCTGGCACCGCCGGTGGAAGCCAAGGCACACTACAACAAGTGGCA
Organism: Cryomorpha ignava; assembly: GCA_040391235.1. Classification (GTDB taxonomy): domain Bacteria; phylum Bacteroidota; class Bacteroidia; order Flavobacteriales_F; family PHOS-HE28; genus PHOS-HE28. The sequence continues at coordinate 33,047 of JBEBYG010000029.1, read as the reverse complement.
GATCCCCTTCGCCTTCATCGTGGCGATGCTGGTAGCCATTGGGCAATACCTGCGCTACAAGAAGACCGATCGCCGCAAGTTCTTCCGCGAGCTGAGTATCTCCTTCTTCGGTGCCTTGCTGCTCACCGTGGCTTGCGTGTGGTGGCTGAACTACCGTTTGGCGGAAGGCAACATCGTTGCACTTCTCTTCGCTTCCTGGTTCGCCGTGCTCTCCAATGCCTTCTACATCCCGCTGGTGCTGAAAGGCAAATTGAGCAATGCCGGACCATCGATGGCACACGTCGGCTTCGCCATGGTGCTGCTCGGCTCGGTGATCAGCATGTCTCGCGAGCACAAGATCAGCCGCAACACTTCCGGACCGGTGCTGAGCTACCTGAACAAGGACTTCAACGATGGGCAGGACATGCTTCTGTACGTGGGCGACACCGTACCTGTCGGCGATTACTTCGTCAGCTTCAAAGGCAAGCGCCAGGTGGGTGTGAACCTGTTCTATGACATGGACTACTTCGCCGCGGAGCCGCGCAGTTACCACACAGGTGACACGGTGCGGGTGCGAAGCATGCTCTTCATCGCGAAGAACGACCACACCGCAGGAGACAATTTCATCGTGGATCAGCCCGAGCACTGGGCACCGCTGGAAACCTTCACGCGCAGCCAGCTGTGGAACACACCCGATTGGAAACCACGTCGCCCCGGTGCGATGGAATTCGAGCTGGAGCCCATGGTACAGCTGAACCCGCGCTTCGGCAACGTGGCCGAACCGAGCACCAAGCACTGGCTGGATCGCGACCTCTACACGCACATCCGCTACGCCAAGCTGGATACCGCTGCCGATGGATTCATGCCTGCACGCCTCTATGAGAAGAATGTGGGCGATACCATCGTGACACCCACCTGCGTGATCCTGATCGACAGCATCCGCACGGTACGGGACAGCGTCACCATTTCACGCTTGGGACCTGACTTCACCGTGTACATCCTGGACATGCGTGTGCGCGACCTTTACGACGAGCACCGCTGGTTCGAAGCGCAGCCTGTGGTGATCTACCACAACGGGGAGAACGTGGGCAGCAAAGGCTTCGACATCCCCGAGCTGGACGTGAAGTTCGATCTGGAGAGCGTGAAGGGAAACCATGTGGGACTGAATGTGAGCGAACGCGAGTTCGTCATCATGCAGGCTATCATCTTCCCAGGGATCAACATCCTATGGATCGGCGTGATCCTGATGACGGTCGGCTCATTCGTGGCCGTGCGGCAGCGGATAAAGATCAAGAACAAGAGCGTGGTGAAGGGCTGAAATCCCTAAGCTCCTAAGGCTTCACAGCGATTTACGCGCTGTTTCGTTCTCGCCTCAAGACTCTTGACGTTCATTTTTCAAGATCCTTCCGCAAGCGCTCCAGCACTTCCGCGATGGTATGAAAGTGATCTTCCCCTGTTTCGGCTTCCTCGCCTTCGCGGTCCATGTCATCCCCTCGTTCCGCAGTAAAGGCCTCGACCGAGTCCTCATTCGGCTCCTTGGCTTGCATCAGCTTCTCTACCAAGCGCTGCACATCCTCTGCTGAATAGCTCCGGTCCTCCAGCTTTAGGTACGGTTCCTCCCCTTCCTTCACCACGCTGAGGTGATCATTGGGAATGCCATAGCCGCGGGGGGAGTCCAGTAGGCGCTTCAATGCGAGCAACCGCGCTTCATCGTCCAACAGGGCGATCCGCTCCAATAGTTCCAGCTTGAGGGTTCTCAGGTCCATTAATCAAATGTAACCGCAAAGACGCTGAGAGGCTTTTACCTCCATTGTTTCATCCCGCCCATTTTCGGGGACGGGAAAAGCGCCAAGGAAGCGTAGCATCAGTGGACACTAACTTCCCCAAGCCTTCATAGACCGAAGTATAGCTTCAGAGGTCTTTGATGCATGTGGCGCACGCGATACACGATTGTAGCATCCCTCTCCACTGAGTAGATGATGGAAAAGCGGAATTTCCTCAATGGCGCAAAGCGGAAAGGTGGCTTTCGAATCTGAAAACCATTCGGAAATTGGGAGATGTACTCAATGGTCCGCTCCACTTCCTCCTCGAAGCGTTCTGCCGCTCGGACATCAACGGAAGAGTACCACCCGTGCGCCAGCACCAGATCGGCGTTGGCTTCTGGCCGAAAGATGATCCTGCGGGACTTTAAGGCTTCTCCTTTCGCCACCGCTCCTTGATTTCTTCCCAAGAGGTGTTTTTGCCTTCACCGCGCAGGTAGGCTTGTCGGTCCACCTCCAGCGCTTCCCACTCTTCAGAGCTCAACTCGTCGCTTGGGTCAAGTTGGTCCTTTTCAATTTGCACGATCAGCTCCTCCATCAATCGCCGTACCTCATCAGCCGAATAGCTTCTCTCTTCCAACGTGATGTATGGTTCCTCTCCTTCCTTCACCACGCTGAGGTGATCATTGGGAATGCCATAGCCGCGCGGGGAGTCCAGTAGGCGCTTCAATGCGAGCAACCGCGCTTCGTCATCCAACAGGGCGATGCGCTCCAGTAGTTCCAGCTTGATGGTTCTCAGGTCCATTAATCAAATGTAACCGCAAAGGCACTACGGTAGTGTTTCACCGCCAAGACGCTAAGAGCGCCAAGAGCGGGTTACCGCATTGTTCCATCCCAATTCTCTCGGGAGAGCGCAACAGTCTTCTCAGAGGGTTCATGGGCGGGCTTTCAGCTTCCATCCATAGACAACAAATGGACATGAATGGACACTGGCGCGACCTTCGCGGCTACGGCATTATCTGTGGACATCACCCGTGCCGGAGGCACCCTGCAGGCGGTCGCGGCCACGGCATTATCTGTGTTCATCTGTGTCCATCTGTGGTTAAACCATCGCGACTACCGCAATTCCTCCGCGCCTCAGCGTCTCAGCGGCCATGCCTTCTCTGTGTACCTCCGTGCCCCTTGCCTCCGTGGTCTCTCTTCTCTCCCCATTCCTCCCGACCTTCGCGCCTCATGCGATCCGTTCTTCTTATCGGTACAGGCCGCTTGGCCTTCCACTTGGGCCATGCTTTGCGCGCCGCAGGCATTACCCTCGCAGGTGTAGCCGGAAGGAATTCAGCACAGACCACCGAACTGGCGACTGAAATCGCCTGTCCCGCTTTCAGCCTCACGGATACCCTGCCCCAAGCCGACCTCCGCATACTCGCTGTGAGCGATGACGCCATTCACGAGGTAGCAAATACGCTCCCCGTGGATGGCACGCCGGTGATACACCTGAGCGGCTCCAAGCCCTTGGAACTCCTCTTTCCACACATCCACCGCGGTGTTCTGTGGCCCATCCAAAGCTTTTCCCCAGGAAGTCCGGTATCCTTTTCTGATGTCCCTGTGGTGATCGATGCGGAGGACGCTCCAACGCTCACGCTGCTGCAAGACCTGGCGCAACGCCTCTCTTCCTCCGTGGTGCAATTGCCCTTCACCCAGCGGCAGCGGCTGCACCTCAGTGCCGTCATCACCTCCAATTTCCCGGTGTTCCTGCTGCGGGAAGCGGAGCGGCTGCTTGTGGACCACGGCATCGATCCAGGACTGGTGCAGCCGCTCTGGAAGGCTTCCACGGAAAAGGCACTGGTAAATGCGGATCAAGCAGTGACCGGACCTGCGCGCCGGGGAGATGTAAAAACCATTGAACAACAACTGCAGCTTTTGTCGAATGAACCCGACCTTCGCCGCGTTTATGCCGCGCTCAGCGACCTGATCTTCCGTACTTATCATGCCCATCCCCGTGACCAACAAGACGTATAAGGAACTCCTCGCCGGCATCCACACATTCATGTTCGATGTGGACGGCGTATTCACCGATGGGCGGGTGCTGCTCTACCCGGGTATCGATCCGATCCGCACCTTCCACACCCGCGATGCCTATGCCATCCAGCATGCCTTGAAGGAAGGGCTGCGGATCATTGTGGTCTCTGGTGGAAAGTCTGAAGGAGTTACCCAGAGCTTCGCTCGCTTGGGTGTTACTGAGTTCTATAATTCCATCGCGAACAAGAACGCCAAACTGGACGAGCTGGTGGCAGCCGGATTGGACCTGGCCTGCACAGCCTACATGGGCGATGACATTCCGGACCTGCGCCTGATGCAGCGCGTGGGCCTCCCCTGCTGCCCCTCCGATGCCGCCGAGGAGGTGAAGGCCATCAGCCGCTACGTATCGCGCTTCCCCGGTGGTGCTGGCTGCGTGCGCGATGTGCTGGAGCAAGCCATGAAGGTGCAGGACAAGTGGCTCACCGAGCAAGCCCACCACTGGTAGCATGTGGGATTTCCTGCGGCTTACGCGCCCGCTGAACCTGCTGATCATCGTGTTCACCATGGTGGCCATGCGCTACGGGGTGATCCAAGGCTACCTCGATGTAAGCTCCTCCGAGCTCCAGTCGATGGCACTGGAGCCGAGTGCGACCATCTTTGAGAAGGTGCCGCAGAACAGCTTCTCCCATGGCTTCAGCGAATTGCTCTTCTGGCTGCTGGTAGTGAGCACCGTGCTGATCGCCGCCGGTGGCAATGTGATCAACGACTATTTCGATACGCGGATCGACAGGGTGAACAAACCCACGGCCGTGATCGTGGGTCGCTCGGTAAAACGCCGCGTGGCCATGATGGGACATCTGGTGCTCACCGCCTTGGGCGTGTTGGTCGGTGCCTTTGTTGCTTGGCGCAGCGGGCAACTGCACTTGGTGATCATCCCGGTCTTCGCTGCTGGTGCGCTCTGGTACTACAGCACCAAGCTCAAGCGCACCTTTCTATTGGGCAACGGGCTGGTGGCCACGCTGGTAGCACTGGTCCCGCTTACCGTGGGACTGTATGAAATTCCTGCATTGCTGATGCTGTATGGTGCTTCCGCGGAAGGCACATCCTACAGCGGCGAGGCCGTGGAGATCGTCTTCGGCTTCCAAGCGCTGTGGCCTTGGATCTTGGGCTTCGCCTTCTTCGCCTTCCTCACCACGTTGGTGCGCGAGCTGCAGAAGGACATGGCCGACATCAAGGGCGACGCCGCGGATGGCTGCCGCACCATCCCAATCGTGATGGGCATTTCGTGGGCCAAGGGCATCACCCTGTTCTATCTGGGTGTTACCATTTTCGCACTCTTAGTGGTTCGCTCCAAGGCCCTCACGGATGAATTCTCATACTACTACATAGGCGCTGGCATCATCATTCCATTGCTGCTCTCGGCCGGCTTCACCTACAATGCTTCCAACCGCCAAGGCTTCTCCATCGCTGGAAACATCCTGAAGCTCGCCATGGCCATCGCCATCGCCTTTGCCTTCTTTATGCGATACACGCTCCAATGAATCCCGCTCCTCCCCTTTTTCCTTGGCGTTTGGTCTTAGCCTCCGCTTCGCCTCGGCGCCGACAGCTCTTGCAAGGGCTTGATCTGCCCGTGGAGATCACCCATGTGGACATTGACGAAACGCCGCCAGAGGGTGTCCCATCCGAGGAAGTAGCCCAATACCTGGCCCGCATGAAGGCCGAAGCATGGACCGGCATCTTGGCCGATGACCAGGCCCTGATCACTGCTGACACCACGGTGCTGCTCGGCGAGCTGCTGCTGAACAAACCCACCGATGCCGAGGATGCCAAGCGCATGTTGGGGCTTCTTTCCGGAAAGGAACACCGGGTGGTGACAGGTGTATGCATCCGCACCAACAAGGCCAACGAATGCTTCAGCGATACCGCGCTGGTGCGCTTCCGCAGTCTCAGTCAGGAGGAGATCAGTTACTACGTGGAACGCCACCCGCCACTGGACAAGGCCGGTTCATACGGCGTGCAGGATTGGATCGGATATACCGCCGTGGAGCGGCTCGAAGGCAGCTTTTATACCGTGATGGGCTTGCCGATGCACAAGGTGTACGAGGTGCTGAAGCGCTTGGGGGAAGGAGTTGCATCTTGAGAACAGGAATTGGCCGCGGAGGCGCAGAGGCGCAGAGAATGCAGGTATGAATCGTGGCTGACGACACAACTCCGTTCGTTAGTTTCCCATTCAGCTTTCCCGTTTTCAGATTTCCCTGCGGTGATCGGACGTTCCCGCGACTCACGACACTGTGGTCCCTCGCCTGGGCATAGCTGCTTCGGCGAAGCGCCTCCACGCCTCTGAGGTCTTCTTCACCACCGCATGAATGCCCCAGCAACATCCCTCCGCGTCTGCACGGCTTCTCCTCTTCGTGGCCCTCTGTGCCTCCGTGCCTCTGTGGTCTTCAGTCCGCAAGACTCAGAGCAACAACGTCACATGCCCCACCACTTCGTGGCTATCTCCCTCCGAATCGGTGATCCAGATCTTCCACACATACACGCCCTGAGGGGAACTGCCGCCATCCCAGCCTTGGTGAATATCCGAAGTGGAGAACAGCGGTGCGCCCCAGCGATCGAAGATCATCAGGCGGAAATCCCTTGGTGAGCGGACCGAGGTGAAAGGCAAGAGCACATCGTTCACATCGTCGCCATTGGGCGTGAAGGCATTGGGCATGAAGACCACGTACGGCTCCTCCACGCAGACATCGGCACGCGTGTTATCGCTGCATCCTTGGTCACTCGTCGCGCTCAGCGTGACCGTGTAGCAATCCACGCCGGTGTATGTGAAGCTGGGCGACCGCTCCGTGGAAACGCTGTTCAACAGGTCCCCGAAATCCCAATTGAACGCAGCGGCGTTGGTGGAGGTATTGATGAAATGGATCGTGGGGTCCGCGGTGGTGGCCACGGGCGGCGAAGTACTGAAACTCGCCGAAGGCAACGCATAGGCCTGCACCAGGTCCGGGATGGAAACAGAGCCCGCGCATCCGGTCGCATCGGTCACGGTAAGGCTCACGGAGTACGAACCTCCATCGGCATAGCAATGTGCGGGGGAAGTGCTGTTACCGGAAGCGCCATCACCGAAAGCCCATTGATAGTTAGCCGCTCCTGCGGGCTGCGGAGTGAAACTCACGCAGAGCGGCGCGCAACCCGCTGTATCTGAAACGGTGAATGAAGGCTGGAAGGAAGAGGAAACGGTGACATTCACTGTCTCGGGTGCCGACGTACATCCCGCTGCATCGGTGGCGGTCACTGTGTAAACGGCATCGCCTTGGGGGGAAACAACCGGTCCTTCCGGAGACCATGCGTAGGTATAGCCCGGAGTACCGCCTTCCGCTTCCGCCTGCAGGGTCACGGAATTGCCTGCGCAGATGGCTGCGCCCGGTCCCGCCGTAAGGGTAATGGAGGTGGCTTCCAGGATCGTCGCCGCTCCCTCGGCACTGCATCCTTGGCCATCGGTTGCTGTGCAGATGTACATGCCCGCAGGTAAGTTCGTGAGTGTAGCTGTGGTCGCTCCTGAGGGTGCCCAGATAAGGCTCACTGGGGCAACGCCGCCGGACACGGTGGCGGTGGCCGTGCCATCGTTCGCGCCTGCACAGCTCACATCGGTATGCGCTACGGCCAAGGCCAAATTGCCTACGGATGGATCGAGCGTGGCCGTAGTAGACGCCGAGCAACTGCTCACGGCCGAAACCGTGACGGTATAGCTGCCCGGACCTACGTTGGTAAGTGTTTGCGTAGTGGCACCACCGGGCGACCAGTAGTAGTTCACCGGTCCGCTCGCTCCGCTGACCACCGCTTCCAAGCTGCCGTTATCCTGCCCGCAGGTGGGATCCGTGGTGTTGACCGCCACGCCCAGCACACTGATCTGTTGCGTAGTGGTGCCGATAGCTCCGCAGGCATCGCTGGCGGTGAGCGTTATGGTATAGGTGCCCGGGTTGGCATAGGTATGCGAAGGGTTCTCCAGGGTGGAAGTGTTCGTGGAAGATCCGGCATCCCCGAAATTCCAAGCGAACACATGCGGACAGGTCGTGGATGTATTTATGAAGTCCACCGTGTTGCCATTGCAATCACCGACGAAGGAGGCGACCACAGGGTCAGTTTCCCCGATCAGGATATCGTCGATGGCGATGCCGTCATAGTTGTTGCAAAGGCTGCCTGCACCGAAGAAGAAGCGGAAGCGAACGCTGGGGGCATTGGCAAGAAAGCCCAAGCAGTGCTTCGCCGTTACCCAAGTTTGGCTGCCTCCACCGCCCAAACACCCCCCTTGCGTAGAACCGAGCCGCCCGCTCCAGCCGTGCTTGGGGCTGATCGAGTTCGGCAGGTTGGTCAGGTTGCCCGAATTGAACCAGTTGGCCGTGTTACAGTTGGGAGTTTCGTTGAAAGCCCCCACGTTGGAATAGGTCAGGCCGCCATCGGTGGAATACTGGAAGGTCATGCCGTCGTACTGGCGTTCCACTTCCCAGAAGATCTTGAAGGAGATGCGCGGTGTGTTCAAGCTGGTGAAATCGAAGCAAGGGCTTTCCAGATAGGACCGCTCATTGTTGTTGTAGAAGGTGCCCGTGAGCCCGCCGACGCACCACGACTTGCTTCCGCCACCGGCGCTATTGATCAACGGATGAGCGGGAGTACCCCAAGCCCAATCGTTTCCCGTGCCACCACTGGTCCATGCCGCGGAGGCCTCGAAGCCTTCATTATATGGGAAGGTGCTGATCACCGCGCCGCATTGCCCCTGCACGGCCTGCCCGGTTAAAAGCACGCCAAGGAGCGGAAGAACAAATGAAAATGAGGTCTGCAACTTCAATGCAGAGAGGGAGCGATGCATCTCGGAAAGGGACGCAAAGATCGGGCTCATCGGCGCATCGAAAAGTGAATGTTGTCAACCTCGCGGACGGTTGAATTCCAAGAAAACGTTTTGCATTCCGGATCAACGGTCCCAGCACCTCCTCGGATCGGCCCCATTTTTGCCTTTCGGCATTCCCCAAGGAATCCATGAAACCACCCATCATGCTGAAGCTGAAATCCATTCTATTGAGCTTCACCTGTGCCACCCTTGCTACCGCAGCCAGCGCCCAGTTGAAAGTGAACCCTCAGATCGGCGGGAACTTTACCAACCTCACCCACACCCCTTCCGGAGTGGCCACCTCCGCGGCGTTCGGCTTCCAGTTGGGTGCCGACTTCCGCATAGGCGACCGGCTGTACTTCCAACCCGGTGCGTATTTCGGGCGTAGCGCCACGCTGGTCAAGCTCAGTTACTTGGATACTTCGGTTATCAAGGACAACCTGATCCGCACCACGGCCAAGGTGAAAGCCCTGCTCGGTTATAACATCATCCACGAAGGGAACTTCAAACTCCGGGTGAACGTAGGTCCCACCTACGAGGCGCTCCTGAGCGTGGATAGCAAGGATGATAAGATCGCCTTCAACAAGAAAGACTACAATGGTGGCTCCTTCAACATGGACGCGGGCCTGGGTGTGGACATCAGCGTGCTTACGCTGGAGACGGGCGTGAGCTATGGGCTGAGCAATGCTTACAAGGACCAAGGCAAGCTCATGGGTGATTCCAAGTATTTCACGTGGTATGCCACGCTCGGCCTTGTGTTCGGCGGCGGGAAGTAGTTTTGAATACCGAACGAAGGCCGCATACCCGTTGAACCCATACCTGTTGTAGTCTGCAGAGTGGCGGGCCGGAGGCCCTAACTATCTGCGCACTCGGCAAAAAGCCGAGCGCGAGCACCCGATGACATTCGCTCACCGCACCAAGGTCACCGAACCGCTGAGGTCGTAGCTCTTGCCCTCTTTGTCCTGTGCCCGGAGCGTGTAGAAGTAAGTGCCTTCACTGAGCACTTCGCCAGCCGGGGAGCGACCGTCCCAAACTTGGTTCAGCCGCTGCAGCAAGGCTACTTGTTGGCCCCAGCGGTTGAAGATGTGCACTTCCAAGGAAGTGAGGTTGCCACCGGTGATGCGGAATACATCGTTACGGCCATCGTTGTTCGGCGTGAAGATGTTCGGCACCACCAATTCGCCCGTGCCCACCACACATACCTCTTGCTGTGTGCTGTCGGCGCAGCCGGCATCGTTCATTACCACCAAGGAGACCGGGTAACAGCCTTCGCCGGGGAAGGTGAAAGCGGGTGATGGATCCGTGGAGATACTACCGGCGGAATCACCGAAACTCCAAGTCCAAGTGGACGCGTCCACGCTGAGGTCATTGAACTGTACCAGCGGTTCGCTGATGGTAGGCGCTGCGGGCGACCAAGTGAACACGGCCTCCGGGGACCCATGTACGGTGAACGGCCCAACGGTGGACGTGATGTCCGGGCAACCACTGGATTGCTGCACCACGAGATTCACGCTGTACTGCCCTGCCGTTGGGTAGCAATGCTCTACCACATCAACCGATGCGGTATTGCCATCGCCGAAGTCCCAGGTGTAGTTGTTCGCTGCGGAAGAGGAAGCCGTGAAGGTGATGCAATGTGGCGCGCAACCATCCAGCGATGTGTGTGACACGAGGATCGCTTGGTCGGTCGGAACCGTAACGGTTACCTGTGCAGGCGCGCTTTGGCAGTTGTTCGCATCCGTGGCCACCACGGAATAGGTGGTCGTCACTACTGGAGAAACAACCGGTCCTGCCGGCGTCCATGTATAGGTAAAGGCCGGGACGCCATTTGCTCCTTGTGCAGAAAGCGTGGCTTGGCCACCGACGCAGATGGTGGTATCCCCGCTCGCAATGACGGTAACAGCAACCGGCTCGGTGATGGTGTACGAACCATTCAGTGTGCAACCCGCGTCATCCGTAACGCTTACGGTGTACGGGCCTGCAGGAAGGCCAGTGATGGAAGGATCCATGCTTCCAGTGGACCATGCATACACATAGGGTTCCACCCCACCGATGGCGGTAAAGTTCAAGCTGCCATCTGCCGCTCCGTTGCAGGAAACATCTGTGGCCGTAAGCGTAGCGCTCATGATGCTGAGCGTGGCGAAAGCAGAATCCGAGCCGCAGCTGTTGGTCCCGACCACCCAATAGGCCGTTCCGGACATGCCATCCACCGTGATCGCATCCGTGGTGGCGCCATTGCTCCATTCGTAGGTATCCGCACCCGTGGCGCTCAGTACCACGGAATCGGTGCTATCGCAGAGTGCTGTAATACCCGTGATGCTCACTTGGGGCGTTTCGCCGGAGATCACCATCACCTGTGCGCAGAGTGTGTCGCCGCAGGCGGTGATGGCGCAGAAGGAAAGTTCCACATCACCGTTGTCGCCGCCACCCGGCGTGTAGCTCGTGTTCAATGCAGTCGGGTCGCTGAAGGTGCCTCCCCCGCCCTGCCAGAGCAAGGAAGCAAAGTCGCCGGAAACGCTGCCTACCAGATCCGCAGAGGCACCACATGCGACCGGCCCGCCACCGGATACCACCGACACCAGCGTAGGTGTGAACGGTGCTTGGCATCCGTAGTTCACATAGGTGGCGGTGGGTGCGCCGGGCCATGCAAAGAGTACCGTGGCCCCATCATTCTCCGCGCTCAACCCGCCATAGGTGCCATAAATGTTCACCAGTCGATTGGCATCATAGGTCGCGGTATCACCGCAGGTCGTACCGTTCACACGCAGCCGCAGCCAGCGCATCAGGGGCGCAGAAGGGACCGTGCTGATGGGTTGGCCCACCAGGTCGTTGTTCTTGAAATGCCCTTGGCTGTTCCCCGGGGTTTGGAAAATGATGTAGAGCGTATCGCTGAGCGCGGTAAAAGGATTGGCTTGCACGCACATGGCCGTTGAGGTCACGAAGATCACGCGACTGCCGGACGGGATCACACCACTGGGAGGCTCTATCAAGTAGCCACAGCTTTGTATGGAGGCGTTGAGTTGGCTCGTTATGGTGGCTGTGAGGGCATTTTGCGTGATGCCACGGAAGGTGCTGCTGAAGAATGTGAATTGCAGGTCGCTCAGCGCGATCGGGGCCGGGCCGGTAATGAAGCGCACCATCTCATTCATACCCTCCGTGCTGGAGGGACAATCCGTTTCAGAGATGCACGCATCCACCAATATGCTCTCGATCTCCAAGCACTTGGTAGGGATCTGCGCGCGCAGACCCGTGCTGAAAAGGACCGCCCCCGCAAGGGCGATCGAGGCAGGAATGTTCATTTTCGGCATGGACAGGCGGCTTCCGTTCGTCATTCAGCTGGCTTAGGCAAGGTCATCTGAACGCTCAGACACACCACACGGGCACGAACGTATTCACATGTACGTGCCGCCTAACGAATGGATACAGGATGTTTTCCACCAAGGAGCATGGATGGATCGAGATAGAACCTCCGTGGACCAAGCCGCTCACTTCCCTTTTGCCCGCTCCCAATAAGCGTCCATCTCCGCCAAGCTCATCTCGCCCAGCTTCTTTCCGTCCTTCCGGGATTCCTTCTCCAAGAACTGGAAGCGCTGGATGAATTTGCGGTTGGTGCGCTCCAGCGCCTCGTCCGGATCGATCTTTAGGAAGCGAGCATAGTTCACAATGCTGAAGAGCAGATCGCCCAGTTCATCAGCCTGCTTGTCACTTTCGGTCTCCACCTCGTGCTTTAGTTCGGCGAGCTCTTCGTTCACCTTGTCCCACACTTGGTTGGCGTGCTCCCAATCGAAGCCCACACCGCGGGCCTTGTCTTGGATGCGGATGGCCTTCACCATGCTGGGCAGCCCACGTGGCACACCTTCCAGCACGCTCTTCTCCCCTTTCACGGTGCCATCCTTCGCCTTCTCCTTCAGCTTGATCTGCTCCCAGTTGGCCTTCACCTCTTCCTCGTTCTCCACCTTCACATCGCCGTAGATATGTGGGTGCCGACGGATGAGCTTCTCGCAAATACCGTTAAGCACATCGGTGATGGTGAACACGCCTTTTTCCTCGCCGATCTTGGCATAGAACACGTTGTGAAGCATCAGGTCGCCCAATTCGTTGCGCACCTCTTCCAAGTCGTTGTTGAGGATGGCATCGCCGAGTTCATAGGTCTCCTCAATGGTGAGCGGCCGCAACGTCTCCATGGTCTGTTTGCGATCCCAAGGGCACTGGGTGCGTAGGTCGTCCATGATGTCGAGCAAGCGTTTGAAGGCGAGAAGGCGGGGATCCATGGTGCAAGTGTAGTGATGAGTGAATGGAGATCATGCCGCGGAGGCGCAGAGGCGCGGAGAATGCAGTTGGTGGTTGGGTTAGGACGCGGAGGCGCAGAGGCGCGGAGAATGCGGTTGGTGGTTGGGTTAGGAAGCGGAGGCGCGGAGGCGCGGAGAATGCGGTTGGTGGTTGGGTTAGGAAGCGGAGGCGCGGAGGCGCGGAGAATGCAGTTGGTGGTTGGGCTGCCGTCCCCGCTCAAGTCCGGGGCAGGCTGCAACTGCCAACTGCCACTGCCGACTGCAAACTGGCTAAACGCACAAGCCCCTGCGCATAACTGCCGAAGCACCTACCACCCAAGGTGCGACCTGTCCGATACTTTCACCGGCCACATTCCCGCATGACCCAACGCACGCACGCCACTTCCGCCGTTCTCATCATCGGCGCCTTGTTCTTCCTCTTCGGCTTTGTTACCTGGATCAACGGGCCACTGATCAGCTACCTGAAGATCGTCTGCGAGCTGAAGGAAGGCGCGGAGCCGTTCTATGTCACCTTCGCGTTCTACATCGCCTACTTCGTTACGGCGCTGCCGATGGCTTGGGTGCTGGGGAAGACCGGTATGAAGCGGGGCATGATGTACGGCCTCTTCACCATGGCCTTGGGTGCATTGCTCTTCATTCCGGCGGCGCAAGAGCGCTCTTACGGATTGTTCCTTGCTGGGCTATTTGTTATCGGCACCGGCCTTTCGCTGTTGCAGACGGCGAGCAATCCATACATCACCGTGGTGGGGCCGATCGAAAGTGCTGCGGCCCGCATCAGCGTGATGGGCATCTGTAATAAGATGGCCGGTGTGCTGGCTCCTTTCGTGCTGGGCGCCTTGCTCCTTTCCGATGCGGACACGCTACAAACGGATCTCAATGCATTGCAAGGACCCTTGCTCGCTGCCCGGCTGGATGAACTCGCCCAGCGCGTGATCATGCCCTATGGCATCATGGCCGCCTTCCTCGTGGTCTTGGGGCTGTTGATCAATTTCTCCCCGCTTCCGGAGCTGGACCCCGAGGTGGATGCTCCCGGCGTAGCCACCGATGGCCGCAGCATCTTCTCCTTTCCCAACCTGATGCTCGGCGTTATTGCGCTCTTCCTCTACGTGGGCGTGGAGGTGATGGCGGGCGACACCATCGGCATCTATGGGCAATCACTGGGGCTTCCGCTGAGCGAGGCGAAACACCTCACCAGCTACACGCTGATCGGTATGGTGGTGGGCTATGTGATCGGCATCATTGCCATCCCTCGTTTCATATCCCAGTCCAAGGCCTTGGCGGCTTCGGCCGTGCTGGGCGTGGTGCTCACCATTGCAGCCACGGTGCTCCCTGCGCATGCCTCCATTCTCTGCATCGCCCTGTTGGGCTTGGCGAATGCGCTCGTATGGCCCGCCATCTGGCCATTGGCCATCAATGGGCTGGGCCGCCATACCAAGACCGGTAGCGCCTTGCTGGTGATGGCCATTGCAGGCGGCGCCATTCTGCCATTGATCTACGGAAGGCTCGCGGAGGAACCGGGTATCGGCCATCAAAATGCGTATTGGATGATGGTGCCCTGCTACCTCTTTATTCTGTGGTACGGGCTGAAGGGGCATCGGAAGAAGGCGTGGTAGGATCCCGCGCAAAAGCCCTGTCAACGCGCGTGTCGGGCTTGTCACTTCGAGCGCCAGCCGAGAAAGACATTCCAGTGAAATAAGAGGTCCGGTGTATTCAACGGGAGTGTTGCGTGTCCCGCATCTCGCTTCTCATGCGCTGCGAGCCTTGCGAAGTGCCGCTACGCTTATGCTCGATGTGACAGCGCTCGACATGACAACACAGAAGTACACACCTGATCACGCCAAACCCTTCCGGATCGCCAGCGCCACCGCTTCGTTCACGCTGTGCACGTGCAGCTTCACATACACGTTGCTCACGTGCCGATTCACCGTTCCATAGGATATGCTGAGCACGTCGGCAATGCGCTTATAGGTATGCCCCTTCACCAGCAGGCCAAGGATCTCCTGTTCGCGGTCGGTCAGCTTGAAGTCATTGGTCCTGGGTGGCTGATCGGCCTCCACCATGCGCAACACACGCCGGGCCACGCTGGGCGACATGGGGGCACCGCCCTCCATTACATCTTGGATCCCTTGGATCAGCCGATCGGGATCGGTCTGCTTGAGGAAGTAACCATCCGCCCCCGCTTGGATGGCAGCAAGGATCCGGTCATCATCCTCGATCACCGTGAGCATGATGATCTTCAACTGCGGGAACTGGTCCCGCAGCAAGCCGGTGGCCTGGATCCCGTTCACCTCCGGCATGTCGATGTCCATAAGCACCACGTCCGGCTTGGACCATCGCACATCGGCAACCACCTTTTGTGCGGAGGGATATGCGCCCACGATGGTCAGCTCCGGGACCGTGCCCAGCACTGCCCGCAAGGCATCGCGCTGCTCGCGGTCGTCATCGAATATGGCCAGGTCGATCATCATGTTCTGAACTGCGACAAACTTCGTTCTTCCCGAAGCATCGTTGTATGGCTACATTCACTCATTCCACGAACCGCTATGCTCTGAACTCGACCTGGGTTCCACCTTCGGACCGGTTGGATACGCGCAGTTCTCCCCCGACCTCGGCGGCCCTGCGCTTCATGTTCCCAACCCCATTTCCGCCAAGGCGAAGCCGCTCCGCCGGCCCTGCGGTGATCCCGATGCCATTATCGAGCACCGCGAGTTCCAACCTCCCGTTCACTTGCCCGAATCGGACCAGGATCTCCGTACAACGGGAATGCCGTGCTGCATTGTTCACGGCCTCTTTGAAGATGAGGTAGATGTTCTTGCGTGCCTCCATTCCGAGCCTCCTTGCCACCATGCCGCTATCCAGCACGAACTTCAGATCGATATCCAAGGATTCGCAGAGCGGCTGTGCATAGGCCCGCATCCGGTCCACCAGATCTTCCAGTGTATCGTGATCGGTGTTCACGCTCCATACAATATCGTTCATGCTCTCCATGGCGCGGGTGCTGTTTTCCTTGATCCGGTTCAGCATGTTCCGCGCATCCAAGGTCAGGTTCCCGGTCTGCCTCCCCACGGCGGAACTGAACAGTACGATACTGCTGAGGGTGCTCCCCACCTCATCGTGCAGGTCCGATGCGATGTGGTCCCGCATGCGGATCACGTGCAGCAACTGGCGCTCGCGATAGCGCACCATGGCGAAAATGATCAGGATGCCCAGCAGGGTGATCGCAAGGATGAACCACCACCGGAGATGGATGGGCCTGATCATGGTGATCGGAATGCTGAGCCCAGCCTCGGTCCAGCTTCCCCTTGCATCCATCGCTTTTATCTGCAACACATGCTCACCATAGGGCAATGCGTTGAAGCGCAGGTGAGGTTCCGATTGCACGTTCCATGCGTCATCGATCCCTTGGATACGCCATGCATAGCGTATCTGCGAGGGGTCATCATAGGAGAGCAGGACCATATCCACCGTGAAGAACCGGTCCTCCGGCCACATGATCACCGGTCCGCCATCCAAGACCTGTGCGGTCAGGTCCTCCAGCTCGTTCCCCTGTTCAAGTTGCTTATGCACGCCCCCTATCTGCAAAGGGGCCGGGATCTTGCCTGAGAGCACCCGCAGGTCCTTGGGGTCAAAGGCTATAATGCCGTTCAACCCCCCGAAGTAAAAGCGTCCATCCGGGCCTTGCGCATAGGCCAGTCGGTTGAATTCGTTCGAGGGGAGCCCGTCATTTGTGGTGTACGTCTTTACAGTCCCGGTAGCCGGATCATACCGCACCAAGCCATTATCGGTGGGCATCCAGAGCGCTCCATCCGTATCGGGAAGTACCGCGTGGATGCTCGCATCCGGCAACCCATCCCGCGTGCTGAGGATGCGCACCTCGCCCTTGCTGCGGTCCCAACGGAGCAGGCCCTGCGTGGCGGTCGCCAGCCAGTAGATCCCCTTCGGGTCCACATGGTAGTTCCGGATATCATCCGTGGGCAAGTAGTGGGCCGTATCCTCCACCTCCTTGGCCCCGGACCACCAGCGCTCCAGCGCTTGGCCTTGCTCATCCAAGCGGAACAGCCCGGCCGTGGTGCATGCGAACAGGTTGTCGTTCCGATCATACATCAGCTGCCACACCCACGAATGGTCCAGCGATGCTTGGCCGCTTGGACACACGCGCGATGAATCCGCATCTACGGCCGCAATGCGCAATCCTTTTGCGGTCCCGGCCAAGAGGCTACCGTTCTTGAGCATCCGAGCACTCCATGGCGGATAGACCCCTTGCGGTGCGAGGATCGTCCGATCCACCTGGCCACTGGCATTCTCGTGCAGGAGGTCCACCCCGGCAACGCGCCACAGGCCACCCATCCCGTCATCCACCATCATTTGCCGCAATTCGGCCTTCGGGTCCATGCTGAGCACTCCACCGGTGGCCGCATCCAGCACCCAATATCCCTGCACCTCCGTGTTCACGTGTAGCCGTCCACCGTTGACCACCATGCCGCGGACCTTGTACCCGGGCTTTTTTCCACCTGCTGTATCCTGCAGCAGATGCTGGAAGTAAGCCGGCTGCATGGTGATCTTGTAGAGGCCGAATTCGCCGCCCACCCACACATTGCCCGCCCGATCCCGAAGGGCGGCATGCATGAAGTAGGAAGCATCGGGAAATGCGGAGGCAAGGTCGAACAGCACCGGTGCAGTGAAGGGGCCATCACCCGCTTGCATCCGTCGCACCGTGTTATTCACCAACCAAACATCATCCGTTAAGGGCATAATGAAGAACATACCAGGGATGCTCTGTTCAGGATGGATCGCCCTCCTATCGACCTGGAAGGGACTTTGCCCGGTGGGCACCCAGGCGACCCCTTCCGGAGCCCAGAAGTACAGACCCGCGTCCTGCGAAGGCCGCCAGTCGAAAAGGTCCTTTGGCCGGGGGTTCACGCCGAAGTTTTCACTTCGCAAGTTCCTAAGCTCCCCACCACCTTCGCCCACCCCGGGGAAAGCAATGCGCATTAAGTCCTTCTTTGTCCAGAGCCCCCCATCCGTTTGGCAATGGCACCAAGCCTCCTTGCGGCCTGTTACCTGAACCACCCGCAACAGGTAGGGGCAGTCCACCTTCGTTACATCGAAGGGTTGCGCTGCACCCTTGAACCGGAACAGAAAGCCTTTTTGAGCGAATATGATGTCGCCATCCGGGGATGCCACGAAGCTGGTGAACGGCCCTTCGGCTTCCGCGGGTAAGCGCCCGGCAAAGTGCGCTTGTATGGAGTTCATCGCCCCGGTACGCGGGTCCATGATGGTGATGCTCCCATTGGAACAGAGCACCCAGAGCATGCCCTCGCTATCACACTCCACCAAGGACACCTCCATCCCCGAAAGGCCATTGGCCATGGAATACACTTGGAAGCCATAGCCATCGAAGCGCGCGAGGCCCCGGGGCGTGCCCATCCACAGAAAACCGCGGTGGTCCTGGGTAAGGGAGAAGACCGTGCGGTGTGGAAGCCCGGCCTCCGTTCCATAATGGTGGGCGGTGAAAAGCAAGCGTGCATCCTGCTTCTTCGCAGGCATCCTGTGGCTTTGGGAGCGCGCAGGTGTTAGCGAGAGTAGTAGTAACAGGAGCAATGCGGAGCGCATACGGCAATAATACCGAACAAGGAGTGTGGTACTGCCTCCGCCCTTGCGCTATCACCCATATTGAGCCGATCAGGCGCAAATGACCGCTACAGCCCATCACAAGGAGAAGTAGGGATGAACAAAGAGATGCCCAAGCCCTCCTTGCCGGTCGAGCATGCTACCGCTACCTGTTTGAGGAAGGTCGCAAAAACTAGCTGCATGGGTTCGTCGGCCCTCGTAGGCACGAGCGCGAAGGTTCACTACGAACAAAAGAGCACCTGTAAGGAGTGCCGCCGCTACACTGATAAGTATCACTAACCTTTTACATACACTTCAGTACAACCGCCCATTCAACCATCCGGGCACCCATTGGGCAGTCCTTAAGCACATGCAACAGATAGAAACCTCCAGTGCCATTGTCCAGCGTGTGGACACGGACCTGGTAATATGCCGCTACAAGCACGGCGCGCAAGTGAATGCCGCCGCCGTGGCGGAGAACTTGGAGGCGCGCATGCGCTTCCCCGGCAGTGAACCATACGCCGTTATCGGCATCTTCCCCGGGGATGTGCACTTCGACATGAGCCTGCTGGAAAAGGACCACTACACCTCCATCGCCCTGAACCAAGTAACCCGCGTGCTGGCCATTGTGGCCGAGGATGAACTCTTCGACCCCATCGCCCGTCTCTACTTCGCCTACCACCCCACCTCCTTCTCCAGCGCCGTATTCCCCAACGAGGAACGCGCCCGCGCATGGGTGGATGCACGCATCGAATGCGTACGCGAGAAGTTCATTTTCGCATAGCGGGCACCCCGTCCTTAAGCAGCGCCCCATGCGGGCGCTCGGCGCTCTGACCTACTGCTCCCCCTGTCCTGATGAGTGCCAGGAGGCTTGCACGCGTGACCCCGCCCCCCGGGCCGGGAACACACTCGAACGGCATTCGCAGGCTCTGTGGCCCGAACTCGCGTGACTCGGGACTTGCACCGATAGCTCACTGAAGAGGACTGAGCGGGACAACAGGTGAACCAGCTCGCGCCAGAAGAGAGAGAGCTCCGGCACTCGGAAAAAAGCCCCCCACCGGGGGGAGAACTTCGACCGTCAAGCGCCGATCCGCGGCAACGAAACGACCGCTTAATAAATATTCCGACCGCTTGATCGGTTTTCCCGGCCTGATCGAATGGGTTTGTGTTGATTTCCCGGATACGGGAATATCCCCGGTATCGCGCCCACTCGGGCAGAACCCTGCATAACGAACAAAACGGGAAAACATGAAACAGACCTACACCATGGCCCTGCTGGCCGCCACCTTGATAACCTGCGGCGTGCAGGCACAGAGCCGCTTGAGCACTTCGAGCGTGGAGGACCAAAGGAATGAGCGAGGCGCGAGCGCCTGCGATGCTGCGCAATTGATCTATATGGTGCCTCCCCCCGTGTGCATGACGCAGCCCACGCAGGGGAACAATGCAGGTGCTCCCTTGGATTATGTAGAATCGGCATGTGAGCCGCTTCCGTTCAACGGCCCCTCCAATTGGTATAAGTTCCATTCCGGCAACCACACCCAGGGAAAGATCACCGTCGCCCCCACCGCACCAAACGGCCGGGATTGGGGGTTCGTGGTATATGATGATTGCCAAGGAACAGAGGTGGCCTGCGGGCTGAATTCGACGGACCCCGTTACGGTGGACCTGCTGCCGGGCCGCTTCTATTACATGCAAGTGTATTCCAACCTGGACTACGGCACAGCGGGTGCCTACCTGATCTGTGTGCGCTACACGGCATCGATCACTGCACCGGTGAATGACAATTGCAACGTCCCTTCCTCGGCCTTATCGGTGGGCACCCCGCTCACCTTCACCGGCACCACGGTGGGCGCCACCATTGACAATGATTTCGCTGTCGGATCAACCGACTATGCCAGCTATGGCACGGTTTGGCATTCCTTCACCACAACAGAGTGCACCGATGTCATTGTAAGCTATTGCGGCACCGATCCCACCATGAATACCGTCTGGATCATCTTGGCCACTGCCTGTCCGGAAGGGAGTGACCATGTCTTCACCTCCGATAATGACATTTCATCATGCGGGGACGGGAATTTCACCTTGTTCTTCAACGAGCTGCCGGCTGGCACCTACCTGATACCGGTGTTGAGCTCCTCTACAAATGGTGGGGAGTCCTGGGGCCCGTACGTTATCCACGTCTCCGCTGCGGCTTGCGCCACAACCGGCATCCCGGAAAACGGTCATGACGGGCTGAGCGTCTATCCCAACCCTTCGGATGGCAATATCACGGTGCGCACGGACAAGGTCGGCGGGGAATGGAGCATCGAACTCTTGGACATGACCGGCCGCACGGTACATAGCGAATACGCCCACCTGACAGGCAGCACCGGGCATGCGCTGGAGCTGAAAGGCAAACTCGCCACAGGTGCTTACACGCTGCGGCTCACCAATGCGGAAGGCACCATCAGCAAGCAGGTAATGGTGCAATAGGCAGCGTACCAACACGATCGTGCAGGGGGCGGGCGCAAGTATGCGGCCGCCCCCTGTAGCGTTCGGACATAGCCCGGTCACCCATCCGCCGGTTCCGTGCTCCGAAACGGGCTGGTGCGATGCCGGATCAAACCCGGCATAACAACCGTACCACCGCACCGATGACGATGCCACCCCGGCTCGCAAGGAGTAGTACAAAAACAAGAAAGGAGGGCCGAGGCCCTCCTTTCCGTTGGCATACGCTCCGGCGACCTACTTCAGGAAGGTCACCTTGAACTCCACGCGGCGGTTCTGCGCACGTCCGGCGGCAGTGGCGTTATCCGCGACCGGATCCGCTTCGCCATGGCCGAAGCTCTCAATGCGATCCTCGGCGACCCCCTGCTTGATCAGATAGCTGCGCACAGCGGCTGCCCGTTCCACGCTCAAGGTCAGGTTCTTCGCATCGTCGCCTTGGCTGTCGGTGTAGCCATGGATCTCCAAGTGGTAGCTCGGGTTTTCGTTCATCACCTCCACCACTTGGTTGAGGATGCTATTGCTGGAACTCTTGATGGTGCTCTTCCCCGTATCGAACTGGATACCCGTGAGTGCTTTCTCAAAAAGCTTCTTGGTCTTCTCGGTGAGTTCGGGGCAACCGTTGTTGCTGGCGGGGCCTTTCACGGTGGGGCAGCGGTCCAGGTAGTCGGGGACGCCATCGCCATCGGTGTCGGGGCAACCGTCAAAATTCACAGGGCCGGCCACGGTTGGGCACTTATCCAAGTTATCGGGAATGCCATCACCGTCCGTATCGGGGCAACCTTGGAATTGTGCCAAGCCGAACACATCGGGGCAGAGGTCATCCTTGTCGGGTATGCCATCATGGTCGCGGTCATCCTCGGGGTGCATCTTCAAGCTTACACCGTCGAGGTAGTAGTAGGCGCGCTGGTTGTCCGCACCCTCCACCACCATGGCCGTTTCAAACCCGCCGTTGATGAAGGCACCGATCACCAGGTACTTCTCATTGCCGTCCGCGGTGAACGTTCCGGTCACCTCGGTCCAGTCCTGCTTGTTGTCCACGATCTTGGCAGTGGATACCTGTGGCTTCTCCTGCAGGTATTCGCTGTTCTTGTACCTCAGCTCAACGGGTGAGAGGTATGCGCCGATCCCGCTTACTGCGCGGTCACTGCCGTTCGCCAACTTCACACGGAAGGAGACATCGTACTTCTGGCCAGCGGTCAATGGTGCGCCCAATGCGGTCTCCACGTACTCGGAATACTTCTGGAAGGAAGGGCGGAAGGGATCCTCGTTGCCGTCCAGGAAGCGTTTCCAGTTGGGGCGTTGCTCGTCCTTATAGGCCACGAAGCCTGCAAAGTGCTCGCCCTCGAAGGCGGAGGCACCGGTGCCCACTTCATTATCCGGAATGCCCACAGTATTGCGCCGGGCGCCTTTGGAAAAGAGGTCTGCACTGGCGTTGTTCGCATTGAACCAGCCGGCTGCATGGTCAAGCTGATCCCATGTTTTCACGGGTTTCGTCAATTCCTCAAAACCTCCGTTCTTAATGAGGTTCTCCCCCCCACCTTGGGCCATCAGGGCCGCGGAAAAAAGGGTTGCTGTGAGGAGCGTGAAGTGATGGAGCTTCATAGTGTTTGGTTTGGTTCCTTTGAATTTAAGTGGCTCAACAGATCAAGTTGTCAAAAGGTTCAGCGTTCGCATCGAACTGACAATCCGACCTTTTGGCACCGCTCTACTCCATCGGGTCAAAAAAGAAGTCGGCAATTTCCTTCACCTGATATGGATCAGGCCAGTCGCTGATGGGAACATGCAGGTGCTGTCTTTGGTTCGCGGCCAAAGCAACTTGCGCACGCCCTGGCGATCCCCCAACTGGCGCGAGCATCCACGCTCGTGCCTCGTGCACCTCCCCCTCCTCACGCCTCCCTTCTGGCGCGAGCTTGTAGCTCGTGCACGGACTCGCGTGAGCATCCACGCTCGTGCTTTACCCGGCACCCCGGCTATTCATGTTGGAGCGCAACGTTGGGTTGGCCGGGAAGAGTTGCGGGAGCTGGGGCATCTCGCTTCTCATGCGCTGCGCGCCTTGCGAAGTGCCGCTACGCTTATGCTCGATGTGACAACATGGCAAACGAGCACGTAGAGCAACCTGGTTCAAACCGCGCACAAAAATCTTGTCATTTCGAGCGCCAGCCGAGAAAAACTTTCCAGTGAATGAGAAGTCGGGGGTGCTCAACCGGAGTGTTGCCGTGTCTCGCATCTCGCTTCTCACGCGCTGCACGCCTTGCGAAGTGCCGCTTCGCTAATGCTCGATGTGACAGCACTCGACATGACAACATGGAAGACGCGTTCGATGTGACAACTCAGTCTCGTTCACGTCCTGAAAAAGCTTGTCATTTCGAGCGCAGCCGAGAAAGACTTTCCAGTGGATGAGAGGTCGGGGGTACTCAACGGGAGTGTTGCCGTGTCTCGGCTGCGCTCGACATGACAACATGGAAGACGCGCTCGACATGACAACGTGGTCTCATTCACGTCATGAAAAAGACTTGTCATTTCGAGCGCCAGCCGAGAAAGACTTTCCAGTGAATAAGAGGTCCTGCGTATTCAACGGGCGTGTTGCCGTGTCTCGTGTCTCGACTGGCGCTCAATGTGACAGCGCTCGATGTGACAACCGTTCATAGACCGCGCACAAAAAGCCTTGTCATTTCGAGCCGGATCCGAAAGGCATCCGACCTTTTCAATCGACCCTGCGGGAGTTGAGGAATGGTTCGCGGAGGATGTTTGGACGTGTATATCCTCGCCAACTTCAGGACGAGCCACTTAGACTCCCTAGGCTACCTTCCCAACGGTAATTTGAGAAACAACCTCCTGCCCATGCGGATCGATAGCAACACAGCCAACCTGATGCGTGATTCCTTTGGGCGCGTAGTCTTCCGCGTACCACTCCATGCCACCGAGCAACAACAGTTATGGGACACGCGCGAGGTTGCAACCGGAACCTATACCGTAGTGATCATGAATGCTGGGCGCGAGTTGCGCACGGAAAAACTCATAGTGAAGCAATGATCCCCTGCCGCAGAAATCTGCGACACATGCTCGCCGTGGCCACCTTCTGGGTGGCTACGGCTGCATGGGCGCAGCAACCTTTCGATCTGGATCCTTCTTTCAGGACGAATATGAACTCTTGGTATGTTAGCTCGATACTTCCTCTGCCGGATGGGAAGGTTTTTTTATCTGGCCAGATCAAGTTCCCTGGTGACCAGTCGTTCAGGGGAGGGGCAAGGCTCCTTCCTACAGGACAGCAGGACATGTCGTTCACAAACTTCATCGGCGGTGGAAAGCTTACCCCGTGGAATGATCGTATTTATGTTCAGGCCGGGTCGGTAGTACGACGCATCATGAATGATGGAATGTTAGACCCGGAATTCGGCATGTCGCTCGACCCCTATGTGAGTTTCCTCCAAGGTGGCGACTACCATATATACCCCGATGGTCGCGTGCTTTTGAGCGGGGTGCATGTAATGCATGATACGGTGCGCAATTTTCTGGGACCTCATTGCTTGATCTGGTTCACCAATACCGGAAAATTGGATACCACGGCGCACCACCGCACCTGTGCCGGCAGCTTGGACTTCTTTACCGAACTGCCCAACGGCCAGTTCATCGGCACGGGCAGCACCAGTGTTTGGGACGGGCAGACCGCCAGCAACATCGTACGTTTCAATGCCGATGGCTCGCTGGACCCCAGCTTCCAAGCCAATGTGTGGTGGGGCCAAGCATATGGATTCTTGTCTTTACCCGATGGGCGTATCTATGCTGGAGGCAACTTCCGCATCGCTGGCATTTCCGACACCTTGAACCTCGTGCGCTTTATGCCAGATGGGTCACTGGACCCCACTTTCAACAATACTGCCAAATTCAGGGACATCGACGCTCTATATCCCAGCAGCCCACCTTGGGGCATTGTGCGGAGTATTCACCCATTTACTGACACGACGCTTATTGTGAGCGGTAACTTCGGTAATATAGACGGCCAAACACGAGGCGGCATCGCGTTGATCGATGCAGCAGGCAATCTTCTCGACGATCTTTTCGCTGGGAATGGCTGTGGTGTGTTTATTTACCAGCCCAATACTTCGCAGCCTCCTTTGACCTCTTATCGGGTTATCAGCAAGGTGGTTCCAGCACCAGACGGCAGCTACTACATCTATGGCGCTTACACGGGCTATGATGATGGCACCACCAACGACCCCACGCAGCGCTTTGTGAGCCGCTTGCATGGCCTCAATGTAGGGATATCTGAAACACAGCAAGGCACGGTGCAAACCTTACAGATCGCGCCGAACCCCAGCTCGGGAGCTACGGTGCTTTCCGTGGCTTCGAGTGCCTCAGCCACCGCACCTGTAAATGCCATGCTCACCATCCATGATGGCAGCGGCCGCGTGGTGTGGCAAACGGCATGGCCTGCGGGTGCGGAGCGCTATACCCTGCCCGCGGGGGCGCTGGCGCCGGGGGCTTATGTGGTACGGGTGGCTTCGAGGGCCTCAGCTTCCGGTTCGGGGCATCAAGGTCCCGGAGCGGAGACCTTGATGGAACTATACACCGGGAGGTTGGTGGTAATGCCGGACTGATCAGAAGTCCGATAAGAATCGGTTTTGGGCGGGGCTGATCGGCTTTTCGACCGTTCACCGCAACAGCCCTCCGGTTGTCCGTGGGGCCTTTTGCGTTTTGGTGATCCCACTTTAGTTACCAGGCATCTGGTGTGGCACTCCTCCTCTTCCCCAGCTTTGGAAATGGGAAAGGACCTGCGCTATATTCGAAACCTGTAGAGCACCGTTCCAGCTTACCAACGCAGATCTCGATCCGCAGTTTGTTCGATGTCTTAGGCCTGCAAAACCCGATTGTGCTTTACATGCCCAAATGGTGCGATATACGCAACTCCAAGCACGAACCAAGTCCGGAAATAAACCACATATAGGGTCTACCCACTAGTTAGCCACCATTTTTTCGGAAATTTGAAATGGGATACTTTAAAATAGGGAAATATAAAATCTTTTATTCTGATGACAGGTTTGTTGAAATTAATAAACCGTTCTATGAAAACCTTTCAGCTGTGGATATGATAGGGTTGAAAATTCTTGATTTTGATGGAAAACCGAACAAGAATTATGTAAAACTAGCAAGCCTGCAAGTTGAAAAGCTAAAAGAGGATTATAAAAACCTCAAAAGAAATGAATTTATTAAGAAATGGGTTGAATTTGAATTTACAAACGAACAAGCTAAAAATGTTGGCTGGGAAATCATTTGCGACTATTTTGAAATTCATAAGAATGGTCACATTAAGGACCTTAGAGACTTTAACGATCAATTAGTTGATGAATATGACGGGAATAATTACATATTTCCTCAAGGAGAAGTAATTGGCCTGGAATTCAATCTAATCCATAATAGAAATATAATTACTAAATTTTTTGATTCAAGTAAGACATTAAGATTTGTATTAAACCTAGCCAAGATTGAAAGAATTAAAGGTGACTTAACTGACATTGAGATTTCAACAGACAGTCAATTTATCAAACTTGGAAAGAAAATATTAATAATAAACAAAAACGTTGGCTAACATCAAGTTATAGCAAATAGTCGCCTTACGTTCATCAAGACAAGGAATAGTGAATTTGCAAATAGCTGAAATCAACATAAATCAGAGTAAAGAACGGCTACGTGCCATACTTGCAAACCGATGTCCCACAAAGCCGAGAACTAAACATGAAAGAACTATTGCTCCTTTTACTACCATTGGTTTCCCTGTCTCTACATGCTCAACCCCGGCCAGTTGTATCCGTTCCCTTTCACATCGAACAGAACTGCATTTATGTATACTGCACGGTAAATGGAACCGACAGTCTTAAATTCATTTTCGATACGGGAGCTGATGGATCAGTGATCAACCAAAGCTCCATCGGCAAGTTCCAACTAGTTATCGACGGCAGCTCCCTGAATATCGGTTCAAGTGGCCAGAATAAGGTAGAAGAAAGTTCCAAGAACGAAATGACCTTCGGGTCCATCCACAAAACGGATGTGACATTCGTGATCATACCCTACGGGCACAACGAGTTTGATGGAGTGATCGGGACAGATGTAATGAAAGGGCACATTATTGAGATCGACTATCATGGACAAGTCCTGAACTTTTACGACGAGGACGACAAGAACATTGATTACAGCGGTTATACAAAAATGAAGCTGTACACGGATACTTACCCTACTGCTATAAAGAGCATGATCCTCTGCAAAGGAAAAAAGTACAAGGGTGTATTTGGAATTGATACCGGCGCAGATGATGCGTTAACGATCGCAGCACCCTTTGCGAATGGGTATGACCTCGTGTCTAAAATGACAAAAATGGGTTCATCCGTGTTCCAAGGATTGGATGGTCCAGCGTACGAGATGCCGATCGTGCTTTGCCCTGAAGTTGAATTTGCGGAAAAGCGCTTATATCGTATTCCGACCGCTCTTTCAAATGCAACGGAAGGAGTTGATGCAAGCGATAAGTTAGCTGGATTCTATGGCAATGCCTTTCTGAAAAGGTTCAACACGATCATTGACTACAAGGATCATTTCATCTACTTCAAGATCAATAAGAACCTATACCTTGAATTATAAGGAGGCCCGTGCCCCCGCACACTCGCCCAGTGAATGTGGATAGCCATGGCAGAGCGGACCAAAGTCAACTTTCATCTCCCTCCGGTTGCGCATCTTTGAGCACCACAGCGCGCCATGCAAGGAAACCCATTCGATGTAGACGGCCTCACCGATGAGCAGGTGCGGGCGGCGCGTGCCCAGCATGGCCGCAACGTACTGGAGGCGGATGACAAGGGCTTTTTCTGGCCTGCGCTGAAGGATGCCCTCACCGAGCCGATGGTGCTGCTGTTGCTGGCGGCCGGCTTGATCTACTTCTTGCTGGGCCAATGGAACGAGGGCTTCTTTATGGTGGGCGCCATCCTGCTGTTGACGGCCCTTTCCCTCTACCAGGATTCGCGGAGCCGGACGGCTTTAAGCACGTTGAAGCAATTGAGCATGCCGCAGGCCACGGTGGTGCGCAACGGCCAGGTGGTGAAGATCCCCGTGGAGGACGTGGTGGTGGGCGACCATGCCGTGGCGGCAGAGGGCAGTTTGCTCGCAGCCGACGGCACCATTGTGCAGAGCAACGATTTCAGTGTGAACGAGTCCATCCTCACCGGTGAAGCCTTCGCGGTGGCCCGCAGCGCGGATGAACCGGAGCATGCGTTCGTGAGCAAGGGCACCCAAGTGGTCTCGGGGCTTGCGCTCTACCGCGTGGAAGCCGTGGGCATGGGCAGCCGCTTGGGCAAGATCAGCGGTTCGCTGGCCTCCATCGAGCCGCCCCCTACTCCACTGCAGGTGCAGATCGGGCGCTTTGTGCGCAACATGGCCATTGTGGGCGTGGTCTTCTTTGCCCTGGTGTGGGCGGTGGATTTCTTCCGCACCGGCTCCCTCTCCGGCAGCCTCCTTTCCGGCCTCACCTTGGCCATGTCCATCCTTCCGGAAGAGATCCCCGTGGCCTTCACCACCTTCTTGGCCTTGGGCGCGTGGCGCTTGGCGCGGCAAGGCATCATCGCCAAGCGGGCCACTACGGTGGAGACCTTGGGCTCGGCAACGGTGATCTGCACGGACAAGACCGGCACCATCACCGAGAACCGCATGACCTTGGCGGAACTGCATGTGAAGGCTACCGGCACGGTGGTAAAGGCCGATGCCGAGCAGCTATTGCCCGAAGCCTTTGCACTGGTGGAGATGGCCATGTGGGCCAGCGAGCCCGTACCCTTCGATCCGATGGAGAAGGCGATCCATGCCGTGTATGCGCGCACCACCACCCACGACGAGCGGCCCGAGCGGCAGATGGTGCATGAATACCCCCTCGATGGTAAGCCGCCGATGATGACGCACGTTTTCGCCAACGCGGCGGGCCATCGCATCATCGCCTGCAAAGGGGCACCGGAGCGGATCCTCCGACAAGCCGTGCTTTCGCCCGAGGAGAAGCAAGCGGCCATGGCCCAGGTGGACGCCTTCGCGCAGCAGGGCATGCGTGTGCTTGGCGTGGGCTATGTGAAGGACCCGCCGCAGACCTATCCGGAGAGCCAGGAAGAATACCGGATCGAATACCTCGGCCTGGTCGCGTTCATCGATCCGCCGAAACACAACATCCGCGAGGTGTTCGACCAATTCGAGGAGGCGGGCATCCAAGTGAAGATCATCACCGGCGACAATGCCGTTACCACGGCGGCCATAGCCAAGCAGATCGGCTTCCACGGCGATCGCCTCACCTTGGATGGCGAAGAGCTGTTGCGCTTGGAGGAACCTGCATTCAGCGAAGCGGTGCGTCGCACGGACATCTTCACCCGCATGTTCCCCGAGGCGAAGCTGCGCATCATCGAAGCTTTGAAGGCGGACGGCCATGTGGTGGCCATGACCGGCGACGGCGTGAACGACGGTCCGGCGCTGAAGGCGGCGCACATCGGCGTGGCCATGGGCAAGCGCGGCAGCGAACTGGCGAAGGAAGCCGCCTCCTTGGTGCTCACCGACGACGACCTGGCCGGCATGGTACACGGCGTGGCCATGGGCCGCAAGATCTACGACAACCTGAAGAAGGCGGTGCAGTACATCATCTCCATCCACATCCCGATCATCCTCACGGTTTCCCTGCCGCTGTTCCTGGGCTGGAAGTTCCCGAACATCTTCACGCCGATGCACGTGATCTTCCTGGAGCTGATCATGGGCCCCACGTGCAGCATCGCCTATGAAAGCGAACCGCTGGAAGAAGGCGGCATGCAGCGTCCGCCACGTCCCTTGGACAAGACCTTCCTCTCGTGGGGCGAGATCCGGATCAGCCTCTTACAAGGGCTGGTGATCACCCTCGGCACCTTGGCCAGCTACCGGATCGGCGTTCAGCAAGGCTTTGATGAGGAGCTGGTAAGAAGCTTGGTCTTCAGCACGTTGATCATGGCCAACATCGGCCTCACCTTCGTGGACCGCTCCTTCACGCGCTCCTTCCTTGCGGCAGCCCGGCATACCAATGTGGTGCTGCGCATCGTGGTGCTGGTCACGTTGGCCGCGCTGGGCATCACGCTGTACGTTCCGGCTGTGGCCGGCTTGTTCGATCTGGCGCCGCTCACCTTTGCGCAGTTGGGTCTTACCGCCTTGATCGGCTTTGCTTCGGTGGCTTGGTTCGAGGTGTACAAATGGGCGAAGCGACGGACGTGAAAGGCTGTTTCAGTGGCAATGGAATAGGCGCTTGGCACTAAAAACGGGACTTCCCCGTTACTTTGGCCGTCCCCAAAAGAAGCCACCCGGCCCTCCGTTAATTCTGCATGAGGCGTTCCCTCCTCCTCCTCCTTCTCCTTCTTCCGTTCCTAGTTGCGGCCCAAACGGCCACGGTATCCGGCACGGTGCGCGACGATGAGAACCGCCCCCTGCCGGATGCGAGCATCGCCGTGGTGGGGCAAGCCGCCACCACCTCGGATGCCCGAGGGGGCTATTCAATCACTGTACCGGCGGGAGAGGTCGTGCTCCGCTTCGCCTACCCCGGCGCAGAAACCGTGGAGCGCACCTTGGAACTGAAGGCCGGTGAGACAAAGGCGCTGGACGTGATGATCCGGTCCACTGTCATCGGCGCCGTCACCATCCAGGATGATCGCCTGCGCGATGCAGGCATTGACAAGCTGAACGCGCGCACCTCCCACTTCCAGCCTTCGCTCGGCGATGTGAACAGCTTGCTCCAGGGCAGCTTGGGCGTGATGACGCGCAACGAGCTCAGCAGCGGCTACAACGTGCGTGGCGGCAACTTCGATGAGAACCTGGTGTATGTGAACGGCATTGAGGTGTACCGCCCCTTTTTGGTACGCAGCGGCCAGCAGGAGGGCCTCAGCTTTCCCAACCCGGACATGATCGAGCGGATCCACTTCAGCTCGGGCGGCTGGGAACCGCGCTATGGGGACAAGATGAGCAGCGTGCTGGACATCACCTACAAGCGCCCTCGCGAATTCGACGCCATCGCCAGCGCCAGCCTGATGGGCGGCTCCATTACCGTGGGCAGTGCCATGGCCAACCAGCGGCTGCGCCAGATCACCGGCTTCCGCTACCGCACCCTCAGCACCATCCTCAAAGGGCTCGATACCCAAGGCGACTACGTGCCCACCTACACCGACCTACAGAGCTACTGGACCTATGACCTTACGGACAAGTTGGAGCTCGGCTTCCTCGGCCTCTATTCGCGCAACCGCTACGATGTAACGCCGCAGGATCGCGAGACGGAGCTCGGGAACTTCAACCAAGCGCTACGCTACACGGTCTACTTTGAAGGGCAGGAACGCACGGCCTACGAAACGTTCTCCGGCGCGCTCAGCCTCACCGCCCGCCCCTCCCGCCGCACCCTGCTGAAATTCACGGGCAGCGTTTTCAATACTTACGAGACCGAGCGAATGGACATCCTCGGCGAATACCGCTTGGGCGAGCTGGACCGCAACTTGGCCAGCGAGCAGTTCGGCGAAGTGGTGCGCGACCTCGGGATCGGCTCCTACCTGGAACATGCCCGGAACAGCTTGGAAGCCACGGTGGTGAGCGCTACCCACACGGGATCCTTCCTTTGGGGCCGTGGGAGCAACCTGCAATGGGGGTTGGAGGCGCGCAGCGAACGGATCAACGACCGCCTGAGCGAATGGTACATGGTGGACAGTGCTGGCTACAGCATCCCCCAAAGCAGCGGTGATGTGCTGGCGTTGAACGCGAGTGTAAAGACCAAGATCGAGCTGGAAAGTGTCCGCACCTCCGCCTATGTTCAGAATGCCTGGGAGTGGAAGACCGGCCGGGAACGCTCGTGGGCCTTGGTGGCCGGGGTGCGCGGGCAGAACTGGAGCTACAACGGGCAGACGGTGATCAGCCCGCGGGTACGCTTGGCCTACCACCCGGGCTGGCGCAAAGTGGTGGCTCCCGGCGATACCGTGCGGCGCGATTACAGCTTCTGGTTCGCCACCGGCATCTACTACCAGCCTCCGTTCTACCGGGAACTGCGCGACCTCAACGGGGTGCTGAACCCGGAAGTGATGGCGCAAAAGAGCATCCACTTCATCCTGGGCATGGACCGCCAGTTCCAGATCTGGGACCGCCCCTTCAAGTTCACTACCGAAGCGTACTACAAGGCGTTGAGCAGCCTCAATCCCTACGTGTTGGACAACGTCCGCATCCGCTACAGTGCTAAGAACAACGCCAAGGGCTACGCCACGGGCATCGACATGAAGCTCAACGGCGAGTTCATCAAGGGCGTGGAATCGTGGGCTTCGCTCTCCGTAATGAAGACCATGGAGGACATCGACGGCGATTTCTACTACCACACCTACAACAAGTTCGGGGAGCGCACCGATGCCATGGACACCCGGGACCGCACGCCGGTGGATAGCGTGCGGGTGGAAGCGGGCTACATCCCCCGCCCCACCGATCAGCGCGTGAGCCTTGCCTTGTTCTTCCAGGATGAAATGCCACGTTGGCCCACCTTCAAGGTACACATGAACCTCGTCTTCGGCACCAGCCTCCCCTACGGCCCACCGAACCAAGAGCGCTACGCGGACACCCTGCGGACCAGCCTCTACCGCCGCGTGGACATCGGCTTCAGTAAGCAACTGCTCGGCGCCCCCGGGCAGGAAAAGACCGGCGCACTCCGCCATGTGAAGGACCTCTGGATCTCGTTGGAGGTCTTCAACCTGATCAACCTGAACAACACGGTGGACTATACCTGGGTGCAGGATGTGCAGGGCCGCTACTACGGCATCCCGGAATTCCTTACGCCGCGAAGGATCAACCTGAAGGTGATCGCGCGGTTCTAAGTTCCATCAAGGGTCTCCCGCCTCGGGGACCTTGAATGCCGCCTCTAAGTCCCATCAACGGTCTCCCGCCGTAGCGGGGACCTGGATGCCGCCTCTAAGTCCCATCAACGTTCTCCCGCCGTAGCGGGGACCTGGATGCCGCCTCTAAGTCCCATCAACGGTCTCC
>JBEBYG010000028.1:0-40195 GCA_040391235.1 Cryomorpha ignava | reverse complement strand
CTCGCTCAGTCCTCTTCAGTGATCTATCGGTGCAAGTCTAGAGTCGCGCGAGTTGCGGGCAACCATGCCATGAGGGGCGATCAAGCTTCTCTGTACCGAGGGCTATCCCTCTAGCACGAGCGACTTATCTCGTGCGGTTCGACATTCGTGATCGCGCCGGTTTAGGAAGTATACAGTGCGGCACGAGCGTAGAGGCTCGCACGAATTGAGAGGACATTGGCGAAGGCATGAGGGAGACGAAATCATGTCTTTCTTTTTGTCATTCCCTTCAGTTCCTCACTAGCCTTCAGCCCAGCTATACGCTGGATAGCATCCTCATGCCGTTGAAGTTTAATGTACCATAGCAACCCACCTGTCAGGGCCATAGCGAATCCGACCCAAGTTGCGCGCCGAAGGAGATGGTATGAGGATTCAAAATCATTCTCGAGCCTCTCCATTTCTCTTTTTTCACGCAAGTAATTTCCGCGATTACGAATAAGCGCAATTGATTTCTCCAGATGATCATCAACATGCCGAGAGACATTCTCAATCATCCTAACCTGCGTGCTGTCATCAAGCTTTGACCTCCGAATGACATCTAACTCCCGTTCTAATTTAAAGAGGCCATCCTCACGTGACAAGCTATCCAGGCTAAGATCAATGAACTGGGTTTGGACCACCTCCGCCTGCTCATACCATGCCTGTTTCAAAGCTCTCATTTCATGGAAGGCCAACAGGTAGGTCACAATGCCTGCTATGAACAAGAATTTGTATAGATTATCAGTAGGCGGACTTGGTACGAACATCTTGATGTTTTAATCATTTGTAGTAATCTTTCACTTGATACTCCCGTAGGTCTCCGTTTCGATACCCCTGCGTGATCCATGAGCACCGGGTGCCCTTTCGAGAGCCCCTCCGGGAGCTGCAATGTAGCAACGGCCTACACAGGCCCAATAACCAGATTCTTATAGACCTGCCCTTCGACGACATGGATGCGCAACGCCCATTGGCTGAGTAAATGTTGCCAATCCTTATCAGGCACACCAGAGGCATCCATGAACATGACCTTGAGAACTACCATCAGCCGAAAGAATGCGAGGCTAAACTCTTCATCCATTTTCAAAATATCTTCATTTGCTCTGGAGAGATGAGCGAAATGATGTCGTGTGCGCACCAATCGGTCAGTGTATTCCCTTCCCTTGCCTTTCATTGGGAAGAGAACGTAGTTCCAGTAGGACTCCAGATCGGTCCACATGCGATCTTCCTCGCTCCCGCTTCTCCTCGATAGCGTGTTCACTTTACCTAGTTCCACTGCGAATCCTTGGACTGCCGTATAGGCCATGAAGAATCGAACATCTGTTGGCATGTCCCGATAATGGATCACGCGCATAAGATTGTCCATCCACGGTGAATCATGTTTGAGACGCGTCCAGCGTTGAAGAAGCTGGGGCAGATAAGGTGCACAAGCATACCAGGGCATCTGCAATAAGCCGGATTGAAACGAAGCTTTGGGAGTGCCGTCATCAGTTGACTCCTTGAACATATGGCGGATAAAATCGTGGTGATGTCTGCTTTTGTACATCACTTGGCCGGGATGAATAGGGCGATGAAGCATAAACTCCCAAAAGGTCGACATGTACTTTGCATGCGGTCTGATGACGTCGTGTGTAACACTCTCATCCAGCTCTAAAATGACCCTATGCCGAGGTCGTACATCGAAACCACCTCCAGCAAGACCCGTGAGTTCATAACCGCCATCGATCCAAGCTTTCGCTTTAGGGTTCGGCAGGTCCGCATTGTGTAGCGTCTCCATTGTGCACTTGAGCACAGCTTCATGCACTTCGGGTTCATGCTTTTCAATAGGGAAGTGCCCGATGTAATTGCCGAGCCTCGCCACATCAAACTCGACCCGGTCGATAAATAGCTGCGCAGGTGAGGCCAACTGATGGCTCATTAGCATTTCATCAAATCTGAAAGTATTGATGTACTGCTTCTCCGAGAAATCTTCGGCTTGATACTTCAAATACGGAATGTGGAATTGCGCCGCACGTGACGTGACGGATACGTTGTAGAGGGCGGCGTTCCAGAAGAGATCCATAGGCACTTCCAAGAAACCTCCTTTAGCATGCGTATAGCGCAGGTTGGAGTGTTCGTGGACCTGCTGTACTCCTTCCGCATCTACAAAATGGGTCGTGCAGCGGATGCCTCTTTCAAGATCCAAATCTGTTGGCATGCTCGGCGGTATAGACCCTATCGTTTTTCTGCTTTCCTACGCCAACGTCCACCATCAACCGGCGGGTGTTTCCGCGCTAGTGCAATCATTCAAACGCACGAGCGAAAACGTTCGCACTAGAAAGGTCGAAAGTCATCAATCTTTAAAGATGATGCCTGGAGCCTCGCCTACCAAGCTTTCAAATGCTGCGAAGCGGAACCGCTTGATCCATTGACCAAGATCAGCGGGTTTCATTTCAAAGCGGAGAGAACGAATCTCCAATGGTTCCGAAGAAAGCTTTCCCATGATCTCGTCATACCCCATTCCGTAACGGGCTTCATCAATATAGTAAATAGTGGCCGACACACTATCCCGCTGGCCGATGCCATTCAATGTGTGCTCAGACATACCAAAACCAACTGGGCGTTTCCCTGTTATGTCCAAGTCGTGCGACTTAGCCATAGAGTCATAGTCAATTTGGCTATGTCCGTCTAACCGGATTACACCAGTGATGTCATTATACTGGACACTCGCTTGTCTCGCG
The DNA here is from genome assembly GCA_040391235.1 of Cryomorpha ignava. GTDB lineage: Bacteria > Bacteroidota > Bacteroidia > Flavobacteriales_F > PHOS-HE28 > PHOS-HE28. The sequence continues at coordinate 37,460 of JBEBYG010000028.1, read as the reverse complement.
ATTTCTTTGAGATGGTTGATGGACTGTTTCATGTGGGTCAAGGTATGTTTTCCAAGTGTTTCGCTCACAATAGAAGTTTGTGCCCGAATCAATTATCGAGTATACACCAAGGGGTTCGAGTAGTACTCCTTTCCGAGCGTGTCTTTCACAAAGAACCGAAAGGAATCGCCCTCCTTTAGGCCTTTAGCGAAGGGGTTGTTGCTTAACAGGTCGTTGTGTAAGCTCCCCCTGATCAGGTGCGTGAGTTGCTAAAGATCGGCATTCTTCCGAGATGGTTGTGTTGTTGGTCTTGGTGATCGATGTTTGCTGTGCCGATCAAAACGTAATCAGGCTCTGCTGGAGAGCAACCTGCTAGGGATAGATCGGCGACCTGAGGATGAGCGATGGGTGCGGGAAGCAACGTGCTTCCCGCTCCCATCCTTTGGTCCACATGCCTTGAAAAACTCATCACGCGACGACTTGAGGGTGTGACATGTCAAGGGCAAGGTGATGGTCGTGCTGGAAGGTTGGGAAGTCCAAGCGTGAGCCTTCATAGCTGGTAGGGAGCTGCCCATAGCTCATCAGGAACTCACGCGGTGTGCAGTCGAGCAGGGAGTCATGCGGTCTCTCGTTGTTATAGCTCCATATGAACTCGCTGGTGCGTTCGCGTACCTGGTCCAAGTTCTCGAACAGGTAGGCGTCGAGCACATCTTCCCGATAGGTGCGGTTGAAGCGCTCCACCAGTCCGTTCTGCATCGGGCGGCCCGGCTCGATAAAAGCCAGTTCAATGCCCCTGCCAGCGGCCCACTCTTCCATGTCGCCAGCGATGAACTCCGGGCCGTTGTCCACGCGGATCTTCTCTGGTTTGCCGCGCCACTCGACCAGCTGTTCCAGTTCCCTGATCACATACACGGCCCGGATGGAAGTGTCGATCGTGATATTCAATGCCTCACGACCGAAGTCGTCCATCACGTTGAAGGTGCGGTACTTGCGACCACCGATGAAGGCATCGCTCATGAAGTCCATGCTCCAGGTGATGTTGGGGCCGATAGGCAGTACCAGCGGTTGTTTCACGCGTTCGGGCACACGGCGCTTGGTGGCCCTGCGCATGTTGAGTTTGGCTTCGGTGTAAAGGCGATGCAAGCGTTTGTGGTTCACCTTCAGTCCATCCTTCTTCAACCGTTTGTGCAGCTTCCAGAAGCCCCAGCTCCGTTTCTTCTCCACCCAGAAGTTCATGCGTTCGATCACTTCGATATCATCCTTGGGCTTGGGCGCATAGCGGTACACGCTCTGGCTCAACCCTAACAGCTTGCAGACCCGCCGAACACTGTACTTGCGCTGATGCACAAGCCAGTGCGCTGTCTCTCGTTTCTCGGCGAGCCCTATGGCTTTTTTCCCAGGATCTCCTTGAGGATGTCCCGGTCCATGATCGTATCGGCCAGCTTGAGCTTTAAGCGCGTGTTCTCTTCCTTCAGATCACGCAACTGCTTGAGGTCACTGGCCTGCATGCCCCCGTACTTGCTCTTCCATTGGTAGAACGTGGGTGGGCTCACGCCATGTTCCCGGCATATGTCGGCCACCTTCCGGCCTTGCTCATGCTCGCGCAGCATCCCGACGATCTGCACCTCCGTGTACTTGCTCTTTCTCATTGGTCCAAAGTTCAGGTGTGTATGTGGGTTCTACTATCCCACGCACCTGATCTTGGGGGAGCTTACACCTCCACAACCCCCACCTCCTCCGCCGTAAGCCCATACACCCCATACACCACCGCATCGATCGCCTGTTCCAATGCCTTGGCTTCAGCAGTACCGGTTTCCAAGCCTATCCGCTGCGTGACCAGTTCATCCAGCCGGGCCTTTTCCACAGTGCCGGGCTCGACAATGGGAATCTGCGTGAGGTAGCGAGGTTCGTAATCGTACCAGCCGCCACGCTTGATACTGCTCACATTCCGAATGATATAATCGCTGATCCTGGAGTTGAGAATGGCCAACAACCATTTATCTGATGAAGAGATGATGGTTGTCTTATTATTCGAGTAGGTTGCCTCCTCGTCCAGCATCATCGCTGGGTGCTCTGCAAAACTTGGGGTAATGATTCTCGGCTTATCAAATTCCTCGTAGTAGGTCGCAGCGCAACGCTGGAGTGCATACCACTCGTACCGCTTTCCTGTTTCGGCTTGGTTCCTTGATCTAAGGGCCTCCTCGTATTGTTTGAGATGTCGATATATGGCTGGATAGCCTTCACGGAATGCATCCTCAGCCTCCATGGAGGCACCTATGATCGATTGGTCCCGGTGAAGAGGGAAATGCCAAGGTATGAAAAGCAGAAAGCGTTTCACTCGTTTGCTGGCATACCGCTTTATGTCTTTTCCTATCAAGAAAGCCTTGATCACCTCTACGCTCTGCGCATCCTCAGCAATCAGACGATCGCGGGTATACTTATCTATAATGAATGCGTCATTGTAGCCAGTGAGTACCCCCCGGTAGATCTTTCCCTCGAGAAACTCCCCAAGCGGTACCCCAGCACGCTTGATCTTGTCCAACACCGCGTTTGCTTCGGCCCCACTGATCCGGTAGTCGTTCCGCACCAATTCCGCTTGCGGGATCGCCAGGGCATGCGCCTTCACAAAGGCACGCAGATCCTCGGTATGCAGTTCCGGCATGGTCAAGGCTTGCACCGTGTGCGCCTTTTCCGGCTTCCTGTTTCTCGTAAGCAGGATGCATGGATAGGTGGTGGCCTCCTCGAACACGGGCAGGTCGCCGAAGTCGATCAGTTGTTCAATGGTGTGTTTTCCCAACCATTCCCGGAGATTCCGCCCATAGCCTGCACGCATCCACTTGTTCGCCACGATGTAGCAGAACCGTCCATCAGGGGCCAGCAGCTGGTGCCCGAGTTGGATGAAGTAGATGAAGAGGTCCGCCGTGCTGGCATAGGTCTTCTCAAAGTGTTGTTTCAGGAAGGGTTTGAAGTCCTTCAACTCCTCTTGCCGGATGTAGGGCGGGTTGCCAATTACTACATCGAAGCCGCGGAAATCGCCGTTGTCGTCCAGCACTTCCGGGAAGGCGTAGCGCCATTCAAAGGCGCCGCCGTAGGCCCGGCCGCCCATTTCGCGCGTCAGTTCCTCGCTTACGGCATTGATGTTCTTTTCCAGCAGGCCGATGCGCTTCTTGGCCTTTGCTTTCGCTGCTGCCGTGCTGTAGCCCTGCCCGCCGCCGAAGAGGCTCCCGGTCAGTTTCTCCAGTTCATTCACCAGGGTACTGCGCCGTAGCACACGCGGATCCCGGCTTTGGGAGTAGGCCAGGAATTGCGCCTCGATGCCTTGCAGGATGGTCTTGATGCCGGCCCGCTCTTCGCGGTTGCTGGCCCCCTTGTAGTCCTGCACGAAGCCCCGGTACTGCTCTGCCGTGTAGCTGGTGCGCTGCATGATGCGCTCGATGTTCTCGCTCAGTGCGAAGCGGGAGTAGAGCGAGTTGCCGCGCTTGATGTTGATGTCGATGTTGGGCAGGGTGCGCAGGTCCCCCTCACCCCCGGCCCCTCTCCCGGGGAGAGGGGGGCTTAGGTAGTAGGCGTTCTTCAACAGTTCGATCCACAGGCGGAGGCGGCAGATCTTCACGCTGTTCGGGTTGATGTCCACCCCGAAGAGGCAGCCTTCGATCAGTTTGCGCTTCTGCTCAAAGAGGGCGCGTTGCACCCGTTGCATCTCGGCCGGTATGGGCTTGCCGTCCGGCGGTACCAAGTACTTGAAGGGCGCATCCGTGGTGCGGTCCGTTACGGTGATCTCGTCGTTCGCCAAGTTTACCGTCCAGCCGTGCAGGGGTTTGCCTTCCACATCGGTAAGCAGGCCCAGGTCGCTCTTGATGCAGAGCAGTTCGTTGAGCGCACTTACCAGGAAGTGGCCACTGCCCACGGCCGGGTCGCATACCCTTATGCTATCCACCACGGCCTCGGCAGCGGCGATCTCTTCGTGCTCGTTCAGCTTGGCGCAATGGTTCCGCAGCGCCTCGAAGCCGGAGAGCGCAAGCCCGAAGCGCTCGTTGTAGCGCTGCACCACGGCGGGGCGCAGCGTTTCGCCGCACATGTACATGGTGATGAAACCGGGCGTGTAGAAGCTGCCGTCCTTGTATCCGTTCAGCTTCTCGAAGATGAGCCCGAGCACGCTGGCGGTGATCAGGGGACGGTCATCATCGGTAAAGACCTCACCGGGTTTGCTGCCGAAATCGTAGGTGTCCAGAAAGCGCAAGAGGTAGTCCAGTGCTTGCAGGTCCTGCGTTTGCAGCTTCCGCTGGATCAGGATGCTTTTGGGGTGCAGCGGTATGCGCAAGCCGTCCCGCAGGCCGTTTATGCGCATGGTGCGGCCCTCCAGTTCGCTGGGTTCAAAGAGCGTGCTGTTGAGGTAGGGCACATGGCCGAACTGCTTGCGCACTTCGGGTTCGCGCTCGCTGTTCTCCCGTGCCATCACATCGAAGAAGAGCGTGTTCAGGTAGTCGTATTGCTGCCCTTCATCGGTGGGCGCGAGAAAGGCGTGCAGGCGGTCGCCATCGTGATAGCGCAGCAGTTGGGCTTCCAGCAACTTGAGGAAGAGGATGCGGTCCAGCCACGTGATGCACAGTTCCATGGCGACGGCGAAGAGCTGCTCGTCCTCCGTATCCCCATACTGCTCCTTATGCTCCAGCCGGGCGAGGCATCCGTCGTTCTTCAGGCGCACGATGGTGTTCTCGATAAGCATGCCTTGGTGGCGCTTATCCTCGGGCAGTCGTTTGATCCGCTTTACGCCTTTCTCCTTGCTCTCGTGCAGGCCAAGGATGTGCAGCAGTTCGTTGTAGAAACCTTTGTTGAGCGTGTTGTTGTCCTTGCCGGTGCCTTCCTTCAGCAGAAAGCCGGGGCTTAGGAAACGGTAGAGCTTCAGCAACTCGGTCAACGCCTGCTCATCGTCGCGGTCCAGGTATTTCTTGAACGACCAGAGGTCCACATGCACACCGTGGAGCACATCGTCTCCTTCGCTGAGCAGTTCGGCGATGCGCTTGTGCAGCGCGGCGGTGGAACTGTTGTCCCAATTGCCCTTGTTCCAACTTTTGAAGGCGTCGCGGATCTTCGCCTTGCCATGGGTGGCGGCACGGAAGTCCGCCGCATCGAACACGTACCATTCGCGGACGTTGGTGACCACCACGTGCTTCATGTGGTCGTTGTGCAGCACATCCTTCTCGAAGCAGTAGTACGCCACCGCTTCCAGAAAGGCCTTGCCCAAAAGCTTCTCGGGCGTGGGCATCTCCTCCGGGTTGTTCCCGGCCTTGCACTCGAACAGCACCAAGGTGTTGTTCTTCGCGCTGCGGATGGTAAGATCGGCCCCGGTGTTCCCCCGGTAATTGAGGTTGCCCACGCTCAGGTGCTTGTAGAAGGTGTCGCGCAGAAAATCCTTCAGCAAACCCTTCTCGGTCTCTTCCAGCGCACCGCTGGAACTGGTCTTGCGCACCTCTTCGGTCTTGCTGATCAGCTGCGCAAGGTTCTTGCGGAAGAGGTTGAACTCCTCTTTGGTAGGCCGCAATTGCTGCAAGTGTCGGACAGCTTTGGAGATGGTGGAATACTCGGCGCGCATGAATAGGTTGGAAGGGTTGCTATAAAAGCTGGCAGGCGTTGCGGCTCAAAATAGGGACTTGCGGTGCATGTCCTCAGGGCCTACAGCTGCGAGTTTCCAACGGGGGGCATGTGCCTAACTGCTGAAGGGCCTAGAGCCAAGAGGCCAACGAAGCCGAAGGATCCAAGAAGCCGATGAGCAAGGAAAGCCGATAGCCTAAGAAAATGAAAGGACCGAGAACCGGAATGCCCCTCTTCTGGCGCGCGCGTCCGATATGCATCGGACCACGCTCGTGCCTGCGATTCTGCTTCAACCATCCTTAAATGCGATGAGGCTGGCGTGAAGTGGAAGCGCACGAGCGCAGACGCTCGCGCGAATTCAGGGGGTAGAGGGTTCGATTTAATCGCAACTCCTTTATTGTCCTTTTAACGCGGATCCGCGTTTTGTGCCTTTACGGCATGAACACAAAAGCTCGGTTTTCGCTGGTATTGTTTCTGCTCTTCCTTCCCCAAGCGACATTGTCCCAACGGAATGGCAAACTCGGAGCATTCCCTACTTTCCCCCCATGGACCGCTCCACCTTCCTCCGAAACATGCTCGGCCAAGCTGCCCTGCTCACCCTGCCGCCATGGGCCATGCTGCCCAAGCCGGAGCAGGACCGCTTGGCGTGGACGCAGAACTGCCACGGCGTCTTTGTCTTCAGCGCCTTTGTGCGCGGCTTCCAGTACCACAACGGCCCGCAGCTGATCGAGAAGATACAGGCCGAGGACACACTCGACCTGGTGCGCGAGCATGCCAACGAGCACGATACCAATGCGGTGGCCGTGTATTGGGAGGGGCAGAAGTTGGGTTACCTGCCCATGGGCGAGAACGTGAGCCTGGCCACCATGCTGGACCATGGCCTGCTGCTGGAAGCGGAGGTGGCCTACACCGCGCCGGAACTCGACCCTTGGGAACAATGCTTCATCTCGGTCTACCTGCTGGTGCCCGCCACGCCTTCCTTCGATGCGTACCTGAATGACTACATGGAGCGGCCGGATGCGGGGTATAAGTTGCGGCCGGAGTACGGCGGTGAGTAAAATGACACGAGCGCAGAAATGGGACGGCACGCGCCAGTTGGAGGCCGTGAAGAAGCACTTGAGCGAGGCGGAGATCCTTGCGTTCTTCCGGACCGCACTGGCTGGCCCATGGCCACCCGGCAGCTTGAAAATGACCTGCCGGGACCTGGACGGTGGGGTCTCCTTGGAGGAACTGTTCGCACGGTTCAATAACCGGGACAAAAAGCGGGGCGATCTCTTTATCAAGTTCGAGGTGGAGCCGCTGGGACATCGCTATTACCTGCTCACCTTCGGCCATCAAGGGCCGGGCTATGGGGATGGACGGGATTGGGTCGTGCAGTTCGATCACCTAGGAGCCGTAGTGCAATATCGCGAGTTGGGCTTTTGGATGTGCTGATCGAATTGCCGACGCTTTACTGAATACGCCGAAGGCCAATGCGCCCAACGCCAAGGAACCGAACGCTTGCATGCGCCATAGGCCAAGAGGCCGAAGAGCCATGAGACCGGATGCGGTCCTGAACCCAAGAAATAGCGCTCGAGATTGACCGCTCATCGAATCACCTTTCGGCCGAATCTTCCGGACCGGATCTGGTCGGTGCTGCAAAGGTGGAACTGGCAATTTAACTTGCGGTCCTGCAAAGCTTCTTCCAACAACTCTGTAGAATGCGCATTTACCCTCACTTTTTGTTCACCGGCATCACCCTGCTCGCCGCTCCAACCGCATTGCACGCCCAGGATACGCTCCTCCTCCCCTGCAATGGCGCCCCTGTGGGTAACACTTATTGCTATACGGACAATGACGAGCACGCTTGGCATTGGCAAAGTGAGTGTGGCGCACCGATCATGCTGGAATTCACCTCAGGGACCATCGAATCGAGCCCCAATGATCACTTGAGGTTCTACGATGGACCGGATGCTCTTTCGCCCCTTCTCTTCTCGAATGGAACAAACCCGGCGACCCAAGATCTGACAGGACTATCGTTCATGGCGTCGAGCGGTGATCTGTACATGCAGATGACCTCGAACGCAACCAACTGTTGCGCAACCGATGGCTTCCGCGATGCGAGCTGGCAATGGGTGTGGTCGGTAAGCAGTGGCTCTGTCGGGATCGCCGAGAAGCAGGCGGCAACCTTCACGATGTACCCGAACCCTGCTACCAGCGAGCTTCACTTGGAACTGGCAAGCCCTATGCAAGGCCCTGCGGAGATCCGGATCTTGGATGTAACAGGGCGCGTGGTATATCAGCAGCACATCGCATCGAATGGAGCAGCGTTGAACACGTTCGACCTGCACGGCTTGCAGCGCGGCCACTACCGCGTGGTGTTGACCAGCCCGAGCGGGCTGATGAGCCAGCAGTTGCAGGTGATGCGTTGAAGCTGTCGTCACTGCGGGTCAACCCCGATATGCATCGGGGCGCCATGCCGGAGGGGCGTCCGTCGAACTCGCCGTGATCTGGAGGATCACTTCTTCAAGATGCCCTTCTCCACACTCTCGTTGATCAAGTTCTCGGCATAGTTCCAAATGGCAGTGGATCCGTCCTTTATCATTCCCTTCTTCTCGAGGACCTGCTCATAGCCTATACCGTATTCACTCCACGTACCCCCATTGTTGGATGCGTTCTGCAGCAAGGGTTCCAAGCGGTCCATCGTTCGGGCGAATTTTGCTTCCGGGGTGTGTCCACTTTCGAATTCTTCCCAGATGGCGATGAACTCGTCCGCTTGTGCTTTGGGCAGCATTCCGAAAATGCGCTCTGCGGCCTTTCGTTCCTCTTCCGTATTGGAATGGCTCTTGGTGGTATCGTACAAGAAGGTGTCGCCGGCATCGATCTCCACGATGTCGTGGATCAATACCATTTTCAACACTTTCAACACATCGATGGACTCGTTGGCGTGTTCGGCCAGGACGATGGTCATCATGGCGAGATGCCAACTGTGTTCTGCATCGTTCTCGTTCCGGTCGCTATTGAACAGTTTGGTCTTGCGCTGAATGTATTTGACCTTGTCGATCTCCTTGATGAAATCGATCTGCCGCAATAGGTCACTTGTCTGCATGCTTTGTCTTGTAGGGCTTGAAAGTAAGTGGGAAGTGCGGGCGGGGATGCGGTTGATGGATGCTCCGCCACCGGAGCGCGCTCTTTGCGCAACCGGCCGGACCATGATACTAGGGACGGTTGAGCCTACGCCCTGGCTTCGCTGAAGTCCGCCAACAATTGCATGATCGTCTGCCGGTCGGTGGGCTTCACCAAGTGCTTATCGAAGCCTGCCTCCTTGGCGCGGTCCTTGTCCTCCTTTTGGCCCCAGCCGGTCAGTGCCACGATGTGGCACTGCTCCAAGCCTTCCAAGCGCCGCATGCGTCTGCATACCTCGTAGCCATCCATGCCGGGCATGCCGATATCCAGGAAGACCACATCGGGCTTGAAGTCCTTCATCAGCGCGATGGCTTCTGCGCCGCCGTGCATGGCATGTACCTCGTGGTCCATCTTCTTCAGCAACATGCTCAGCACGAAGGCAGCGTCCACATTGTCGTCCACGATGAGGATGCGAAGGGGCTTTGCGCTATCCGTTGCAACACTTTCGGGCTTCTGCGCAACGGCTCTTCCATCGGTGCTGGCCAGTGGAAGGTGTACGGTAAAAACGCTGCCTTTGCCCAAGCCATCCGAGGCTACCGTGATATTTCCCCCGTGCATCCTGGTGAGGCGTTGCACGATGTTGAGGCCAATGCCCAAACCGCCTTGTGCTCGGTCCGCTTTTCGGTTCACTTGGGCGAACATTTCAAAGACCCTGGCCTGATCGGCGGGTTGGATACCGATACCCGTATCGGTGATGGAAACACGGACCTGTGCATCGCTCTGCTCCACCTGCACAGCGATGCTTCCTCCGGGCTTGGTGTACTTCGCTGCATTGTTCAGCAGGTTGCTGAAGACCTGCGCCAAACGCGTACTATCCCCGCGCACCACCACTGGATACGGGAGAAACTTCAGCTCCAACCGGTGTTGTTTATGTATGATCATGGGGCGTACTGTTTCCAAAGCGGCTTCCAGCACATCACGGAGTTTCACAGGCTCCATTCGCAGATCAATGGCGCCCCTGTTCACCCGGCTCAGGTCCATGAGGTCATCCACCAAGTGGACCATGTGCTCCACTTGTCGGGACATGATCTTTTGTGCCTGTTGCACCACTTCCGGTTCGTTATGCCCGGCGAGCAGTTCCACCCCACTGCGTAAGGGGGCCAGCGGGTTGCGAAGCTCATGTGCAAGTACGGCCAGGAACTCATCCTTCCGCTTGTCGGCGTCCTTCAGCGCCTCGGTCGAACGTTCCAATTCGGTAACGTCTCGCGTGGTGCCGGCAATGGCCTCCACGTTGCCATCCGGACCGAACACCGGCATGAATATGTAGTCATAGATGCCTCCGCCTCCCTTGGCGCGGAAGGGGATCTTGCCCCGCACCGGCTGTCCGGTCCGCACCACTTCATCGATCTCCTGCTCATGCATGCGCGCATGCCATTCGGGATAGCCCACATCGCGGAAACTGCGGCCTACATACTCCTCCGGCTTCAGCCCGTACAGGTCCAACAGGGCCTTATTCCCATAGAGGAAGGTATAATCGGCACCCCAGATATAGGCGAAGTCCGGAGTGGTGGTAAGGATGGTGTTGTAGAAGCGGCGTTCGCGCTCCGCTGTCGCCTCAACCGCCTGCAGTGCGGTTTCCCGCTTTTTGCGGTCGCTTACATCGTGGAAGAAAACCACGATGCCTCCATCGTTGGACGGGTGCGATTCCAGATCGAACCAAGTCTCTACGGGTGTGAAGTAAAGTTCGATGTTGTTCACCACGTGATTCTCCATGGTGCTGCGGTAGGCATCCTCCACAAAGGTGCCGGCCACCTCGGGGTACACCTCCCATACGGAGCGGCCAAGCAGCAGGTCGGGACTGGTTTGGAGCGATGCGATGGCGCGATCGTTCACGTAGGTATATCGGTACTCGCGATCCAGCTTGGCCACCCCGATGGGAAGCTGGTCCAGCAGCTTCTGCTGATCGACCTTGCGCGCCAAACGCGCGGTAAGCTCCTCGCGCTTGCGCAAGCTGTTGTACGCTTTTGCACCGTGGTCGGCCAAGTGCCTTAGAAGCGCTGCGGTTCCTTGGTGGAACTTGTCCTCACCATGTGCTGCCAACCACAGTGTGCCGGGTCTTTCGGTATCCATGCCGAAGGGCACCATCATCAGTTCCGTGATCGCGATCGCAGCGCCGAACTCGGGATAATAACGCTGTGGCCGGGCAAAGAGCAGCAGCTCGCGCGCCTCCAAGCAAGCTCCGGATGGACTTGCATGCGCGGGTAGTACCGTGCCTTTCTGTTGCTGAAGCATCCCGCTTACGGCTGCCCATTGTACGTGTTGATGCTCCAAGCTTACAAGACTGATGCCGGCACTCAGCCCATCGGTGTGTCCACTGGCCTCCATGGCAATATCCACGAGTACCTGGAGTAGGTCCTGGGAACTTTCATCCAACTTGGAGATGATGCGGCCCAAAAGACCATCGGTGATGGAACCATTCAATTGAGGGCTCGGTCTTTCACCCAGTTCAGGGGTGATCAGGACATCGATCAAGGAAAGAGCTGGAGGCATGGATCGGTTCAGTGCGCGCAGTAGGCCTTGACGAAATTACCTCCGGAAATCCATTCGGGGAACTTCTTCGGATGCAAGCCTGCATTAGGAGAGCGGGCTCTCCAGAAGGCAAGCCGCCAATAAGAACTGATATAACTTGCAACATGGACCGAATGTTCGTGATCGTCCGCTCCCTGCTTTTCCCACTGCTGCTTTGGTCTACCATCGGTCTTCAGGCACAGGACTACATCACCCCTGCGCAATTCGACTTCCACGTGGATAGCAACTTGGTCTATGGCACTGCAACCGATTACTTGGGGAACAGCGTGACCTTGGCGCTGGACCTCTACAAACCGGTGGGCAATACCGACGATGCCCGCCCGCTGCTCGTGTTGGTACACGGCGGCTCTTGGTTGGGCGGCTGCAAGAATGACGGGAACAGCGGCGTGGTGCGGTTGGCGCGGGAATTCGTGGCACGCGGCTATGTGGTGGCGAGCGTGAACTACCGCTTGGGCTGGCATAAGGCTGCTTATGTGCCCACTCCCGCAGGGCCACCTGTATTGCCACCGGACTTCCTGGGCTTTTACGCAGCCGACACCTTGGAAATGGTGCGGGCGCTGTACCGGGCACAACAGGATGTGAAGGGGGCCATACGCTGGCTGAAGGCCCGTTCGGAGCAGGATAGCACATGCGCGGAAAAGGTCTTTGTAGGTGGCGAAAGCGCGGGCGGCTTCAATGCGATGGCAGTAGGTTTTCTGGATAGGCCCGAGGAAAAGCCCGCCTCCTGCGGCGCGATCGCGGATGCGCCGGTGCCGGGTTCCAACTTGCTGAACCAAACAGGTTTCAATTGTCAAGTACAAACTTGGACGGTAACAAGCTCCATGCTTCAGCGGCCCGACCTCGGACCGGTGGACGGCACCCTGAACCTGAACGGCATGGATGCACGTGTGCGGGGAGTGGTGGATCTTTTCGGCGGAGTACCCACCGATGCCCTTCAACTGGACTGGTGGCAAGGCGTGGACACTCCGGCGGTGTACCTCTACCACCAAAGCTGCGATGGCGTGGTGCCGTTCAATACGGGTAGACCGTTCCAAACCCTTTCCACCTATTGCAACTTGGGCACCACGCCTTGGCACTTCACCTATCCCATCATCCACGGGAGCAATGCGATCGCCAATGCCTTCCAAGCGATGCCGAGCCCGCCAACCTATACCACTGACTTCACCAATTGCCCTTCGTTCAACGGCAACCTCGCCTTGTTTGAATGCCTCCGTTACGGGGACAATGGCAGCTACCATTTTCTGGCGGGCGTTCCACAGCGCGCAGTGAACATCGCCAGCTTCCTGGAGCCTTTAGCCAGTGACCCTTCCGCATGCTTGTCCACGGCGATCGTGGAACACCCCTCCCCGACAGCCCTCGTATTCCCACAGCCAGCCAAGGACCTCATCCATCTACAGCACCCCGCTTTGCGCGGCACGGTGTTGCTTCAGTTGATCACCCTGGATGGCCGCACCGTGCAACAGGCATCCAGCGCGGCGGCTTCTGGCACAGCTGCGTTCCGTTTCGGAAGTGAAGTGCCGAACGGCCTTTACCTGCTACGCTACGCGACACAAGCTGAAAAGGGCACGGTGCGCGTGGTGATCAGCCGGTAGCGGGCCGGTCTTGCCCCAGGCCGGATGGTAGCACAGCCTTCCAAGCCAAGCAGCATCCTTGTACGCACGCAGGCCACGGATCTCCGGATCGCACCGTCTATTTTTGAAGCATGCTCCACTTAGCGAAAAGATCCGCCCTGTTCCTTTTATTGATGACTTTCGGAGTAGTAGCCTATTCCCAAGCTGCCATCGTACCCGGTGATATCATCGTGATGACCCGACCGGGCGCTTCCGCGAACATGATCGCGGCGGACTTGGCAAAAGTGGACGGTATGACCACTGGAGTGCGTGCGGTGGAAGAGATCTCCGCCCCCATGCGGGCTTGGCTTTTCCTCTTCGATACTGCAGCCATCAGCCAAGCCGCGATGCTGCGCGCTTTCAGCAACCACCCCGGGATACAGCTTGCGCAGAACAACCACGTGATCAAGGATCGGACCATCCCGAACGACCCCCAATTCGGCCAGCAATGGTGGCACCAGAACATCCATAGCGAGCAAGCATGGGACATTACCACCGGCGGAGTGACGGCCACGGGTGACACCATCGTGGTGGCGATCATTGAGAAGGCGGACCTGCTCCACCCGGACCTGGCCGCGAATGCTTGGATCAACCGAGGAGAGATCCCCGGCAACGGTATCGACGACGATGGCAACGGCTATGTGGACGATGTGCGGGGCTGGAACCCGGTCTCCTTGGACGACAACGTTTATGGCGGTTCGCACGGTACCCAAGTAGCCGGTATGATCGGTGCTGTGGGGAACAACGGGATCCAAGTGGTGGGCGCCAACTGGCATGTGAAGATGATGCCGGTCCACTATCAGAACACGCAGGAGGCCAGCGTGATCGCGGCCTACACTTATCCTTTGAACATGCGTCGGCTCTACAACAGTACCGGTGGTAGCAAGGGTGCATTCATTGTGGCCACCAATGCCAGCTGGGGCGTGGATGGTGGGCAACCGGCGAATGCGCCGATCTGGTGTGCCATGTACGATACGTTGGGAACAGTCGGGATCCTCAACTGTGGATCCACCACCAACAACAACTCCAACGTGGATGTGGTGGGCGACCTGCCGACAGCCTGCCCCAGCGACTACATGATCAGCGTTACCGCGACCAACAGCAATGACGTACGCACCTTCTCCGGTTACGGGGCCACTACGGTGGATGTGGGCGCCCCCGGCGATAATGTCTTCACCACCAGCATTGGCGGTGGTACGGGTAGCACCAGTGGCACCTCCTTCGCCAGTCCGTTGACGGCTGGTGTGATCGCCCTGCTGTACAGTGTGCCATGCCCCAGTTTAGCGGCGCTCGCGCACGATGACCCACAGGAAGCCGCCAACCGGGTGCGCCAAGCCTTGTTCGCCGGTGTGGACCAAGTGGGCAACCTACCGGGAAATACGGTGACCGGCGGTCGGATCAACTCCTTCAACAGTGTGCAACTACTGTTGGATAGCTGCGAATCCTGCCCGGCGCCCTACAACTTGGCGGCCACCAGTGATGCCATCGGCTCCGCCAACCTGAGCTGGAGCGCCCTGCCCGGCACATATACCGCGCGCTATCGCCCCCAAGGCACAAGCACATGGACCGAGGTCACCAATCTTACGGGCTTTGATCTGGACCTTACCGGGCTCAGCGCCTGTGAGACCTACGAATTCCAAATGTCCGCCGACTGTGGAGATGAGGTGAGCGCATTCGGCTCCACCTACCTCTGGACCAGCGAAGGCTGCTGCACTGCACCGCTTTCCGTGGAAGTTGAACCCATTGATACTGTCAGCGCAATGGTCAATTGGACCACGGTCCTGAGCGCTGATTCCTATGGTCTTCGCTGGCGGGAGCAGGGTACCACGGAATGGAACTACCTGCTGGACGAGACGGGCGGCAACAGCACCGTGATCAGGGGTCTGACCCCGTGCTCGGACATTGAGGTGCAGATGGGAAGCATCTGTGATCTGACCGATTCGGAATGGTCGGTATCCACCCTCATGCATGTGCCGGGATGCGGGCAATGCGTGGAAGGAGATTTCTGCACCAGCCGTGGGGGGTCCACTAACTACGAATGGATCGCACGGGTGAAGTTGAACAACATCGACCGCACCTCTGGAAATGATGGCGGCTTCGCCAATATCGATGTGACCACGCAAAGCACAGGGCTCACTATCGGAACACCCTACCCCATCCTGTTGGCCCCGGGTTATTCCGGTTGGCCCTATCAAGAATACTTTACCGTGTTCGTCGATCTGAACCGCGATGGACAGTTCACAGCGGATGAACTGCTCTTCAGCGGGAGCGCAAGTACCACCACCCCGATCAACGGCACGCTGACCATACCGAACACGACAACGCCCGGGCCAGCGCGCATGCGGGTAGTGATGAAGGACAGTTCCCCGGCCACATCCGGCTGCACGACTTACAACTACGGTGAAACCGAGGACTACTGCGTCACCTTGATCGATGGCACGATCGGAATTGCAGAACCCCTCGCCTCGCTGCCCATCCACTTGTTCCCACAACCGGCTGATCGTTCACTCAACATCGCCACGGGCCATACCGGCGCTTTGGAAATGCAGGTGACCGACATGACCGGCAGGGTCCTATTGGAGCAGCGCTTCACGGGTGGCAGCACACGTTTGTCCACGGAGCCATTGGTCACCGGCATGTACCTGTACCGGATCTTGGAACAAGGCGCAGTGGTGGCACAGGGCAGCTTCCTGGTGGCGCATTGATCACATTCCGCGCGGCTTGTAACCTGCTGCTTCTACCTTCGGCGCCGTGGAGATCTCGGCCGTCATCATCACCTTCAACGAAGAACGCAACATCGCGCGCTGCATCGCTTCGGTGAAACAGGTGGCGGATGAAGTGATCGTAGTGGACTCCGGAAGCACCGACAACACGGTGCAGATAGCCAAGGAACACGGCGCGCAAGTGACGCAGCGCCCTTGGACGAACTACAGCGATCAGAAGAACTTCGCCAATGGCTTGGCGACAGGGCGGTATATCCTTTCGCTGGATGCCGATGAAGCACTGTCCGAGCAGCTGCGCCATTCCATCCTCGAGGCCAAGCAGAACGGCCTTATCGGGGCTTATTCCATGGCCCGCCTCACCAACTATTGCGGCACGTGGATCCGGCATGGTGGCTGGTACCCGGACATCAAGGTGCGGCTCTTTCCCAAGAAGGACGCGCATTGGAAAGGCGAACATGTGCATGAAACATTGCAACTGGACAGCAGTGTGGCGACCACACTCCTGAAAGGTGACCTACTGCACTACAGCTTCTACAGCGTAGAGCAGCACGAACGGCAGGCGGAGCATTTCGCAAGCCTTGCGGCCAAAGCGTTACACGCACGGAACAAGCGTTCCAGCCTGTTGCGCATCCTCTTCTCGCCCCTGTCGCGCTTCGTGCAGGGCTACCTGTTCCGCGGCGGCTTCCTGGATGGAGCGGCCGGCTTCACCATTGCTCGCATCAGCGCGCGCGCCAAGCGCTTGAAGTACACCGAACTAGCTCGCTTGAACCGGGACGGTGCATGAGCCAGCTACGCGTATTACACCTGAGCACTGCGCGTTCGTGGCGCGGTGGCGAGCAGCAAGTGGCCTACCTGGTGGAGGAGTTGCGCAGTAGAGGTGTGGAACAACTGGTGGTCTGTGCCGCAGGTTCACCCATGCAGGAATTCTGCGAACGCATTTCCGTGGAGCATCGCACGCTCGGCTTTCGCGCTTCGTTCGATCCGGTGAACGCACGTCGGCTTGCACACATCGCCCGCTCCTGGGAACCGGACCTCTTGCACACGCACGATTCCCACGGCCACACCGCGGCCATATTGGCAACGAGCTTCTTCGGGATGAAGGTGCCGCTGGTGGTGAGCCGCCGGGTGGATTTCGCGATCAGCAGCGGTTTCAGTGCGCGCTGGAAATATGGCCATCCTGCGGTGAAACGGATCTTGTGTGTGAGCGATGCGATCCTGCACATCACTGCGGAACGACTGCCTCGGCCGGAGACCTTGCGTACCGTGCGCTCCGGTATCGACCCGGCGCGATTTGCCGCTGGTGCGGATGGTCGGTTACATCGGAAGCTCGGCTTGGATCCGGGCATTCCCATCGTTGGGAATGTGGCCGCGCTGGCCCCGCACAAGGACCTTTTCACCTTCATCCGCATGGCGGACCGCATCCACAAGGCGCGGACCGAGGTGCGCTTCGTATTGATCGGAGAGGGTGAGTTACGGGCAGAGCTGGAGCGCTATGCCGCGCAAAGAGATCTGAAGGGCGTGCTCACATTCACCGGCTTCCGGAGCGATGTGGAGCGGCTTCTCCCCGAACTGGAGGTGATGGCAATGACCTCGCGTACGGAAGGATTGGGCACATCGATACTGGATGCATTTGCTGCGCGTGTGCCGGTGGTGGCCACTGCTGCAGGCGGCATTCCGGAACTGATCGAGGATGAACGCACGGGGTTGCTGCGACCCGTGGAGGATGATGCGGCCTTGGCATCCGCGGTCCTCAAGCTGCTGGATGATCCTGCGTTGCGAGATCACTTGATCGCAGGTGCGCACGAGAAGCTGCAGGGCTTCACAAGGCAGGCCACGGCAGCCGCCACGCTGAAGGAATATCACGCCGTGCTGGACGAACTGCGCGGAGCAGCGAAGACGAAGAGCGCATAGTAGAGTGCGAAGAAGGTGGCGCCCATCTGCGTTTCCAGCGTGTCCTCAGCAAAGCAGGACAGCAGGAAGATGATCCCCCAAGCAATGAAGAGGGGATGTGAGAAGGTCTGGTTCCGGAAGGCCGGCCACCACCAAGAGAACAGGCTCCAGGCGAAACCGAACACCCCGAAACTGATGATCAGGGTGAGGTATTGATCATGCGCGCGGAAGCGCCACTTCTTGTCCAACGGACTTTCCGCTTTTACGAATGCGGCATTGAAGGCCAACTGCGTATCCCCGGTACCGACACCGGTCAGCCAGTGTTCCCGCGCAATGGCGGAGCCCACACGCAGGAATTCCAAGCGCATGGTCACGGAATGTCCATTGGGATCACCGGTGCTGCGGTAGATATCCAGTTCGTAAAGCACCTGTTCGATGCGCGCACGCATGGCTCCATCCCGGCCTTCCACTACGCTGGTCATCCCGTTCTCGATGCGCGCCACGTCCTCCTGCGACAAAGCCTGCACGCCGGTGGAGTCCTTGCGTTCGCCCATGCTGGCGAGGTAACGCACCAAGGTTGAACGCAACGGCTGGCCCAGCTTGTCGTTCCCCCAGAAAGGGATCTCGCTGCGGCGGTTCCAGGTCCGGTCCAGTTCCTTGTCCGCTACGTTGATCCACACGTAATGGCCGTTCTCGCGTTGCGGATCTTTCAGGTCGTGGTAGTACACCTCACCACCTGCGCTGCTGATGTCCAAATGCTGGAGCTGGGAAGGATCGGTATGCCAATATTCCTGCACACTGGACCGCAGCACCAGCGCGCTTCCTACGATGCCTGCGAGAAACAATATCAACGCTGCGATGCGCCAGGGAGCACCTTTCCGCTTCGCCAACCGCCACAGCGCATACAAGGCCAAGGCAGCAAGCACCGGCAAAGCGATCAAGCTACTGAGCTGATCCATGAACCAGAGGCACCAGAGAATGGCCGCCACGTGAGCCACCCGGAGCAGCCACGTACGCGGCCAATGGTGAACGAATACGGCGATGCTGAAGCAGAGCATCAGCGACAAGCGGATGTGGCTGATGAAGGGAGAGAGTTCGCGGTAGTTGCCTTGCGCCAGCACATCATACCGCAAAGCCAAGCAAGCGAACGTGCTGGCCGTAGCACTCCACGCTCCCAGCAGGAGCAGGTTGCGCAATTCCTTCGCAGTGAAGCGCGGCACGGTGGAGAGCACCATGCCGAACACCAACACAGGCAGCAGGATCCGGCACAGGTCCAAACCCCATTTCAGGTCCGTGGTCCATAGCAAGCCAAATAGGTGCAGCCCGAAGAAAGAGAGGAATACCGCGCTTTCCTTGGTGGTGAACGCCCGCTTGAACCGTCCGCTCAGATCACGGGTGGCTGCGCCCTCCCACAGCCAGTTCACCAATAGAATGATCTGCGAGAGGCTGAGGAGGAACTCCGACCAAGGAAGTGTGATCAGCGCCAAGCCGATGGCACCTACGTGTATGCGCCGATGGAGGTCGGACCCGAACCGAGCGGGAATGCGCAATGCGTGGTCGGCCATGGCGCAGGAATGCGGCGCTTAGTCCGCCTTGTAGGTGCCTGCCAACACCTCCTTATACGCCGGACCGTTGATCACGGTAAGCGCTTCCATCACTGCGGGGTCGCTGCTCAACATTGCCTCGGCGCGACCTGTCTGGAAGTAGTAACGCCCTACCAATTCGCTCTTAAGCACCTGCTCGATCTCCGGCCGGAAGCGTTTGAACTCCTCGGCGCGGTCCGGGTTCAGTTCAGTACGAAGCACGTCAATGGCATCCTTCGCATGATCGTAGTAGCGCTCCTTCTTCGCATCCGCCACCAGCTTGTCCAAGTCATCCAAACTGGCTGTTTTGTATTCGAACTTCTTGTCCTTCACGAATTCGAGGAACTGCTGGTAGATCGCCTCGGTGATGGTGAATTTGCTTGGCGGGGGAATGGAGTCGTGGGTCCACTGATACTGGTTCCCGAAGTCGAAGAACAGGTCCGCGCTGTAGAGCCCGCCCACGATCTTGGGCATCATCTGTTGCTCCACTTCGATATCGGGAGCGATGCCACGCCCATCGTATACCGGCCGGCCGCCAGCGGTCTTGAAGGCGAGGATGGTTGAATCAGCCTTGATCACGGCCTTGCCCTCGCTATCGTGGTGGGCGTAATCGATCTTCTGGATGCAGCGACCGCTGGGGATGTAGTACTTGGCTACGGTCACCTTCAGCTTGCTGTTGTAGAAGAGATCGCGTGTTTGTTGCACAAGTCCCTTCCCGTAGGTGCGGTGGCCCATGATCACGGCGCGATCCAGGTCTTGCAAAGCCCCCGTAACGATCTCACTGGCGGAAGCCGAACCGGTGTCCACCAGCACGATCAAAGGCATGTCCAGATCCATCGGCTCGCTCAGCGTCTTGTAGGTCTTGTCCCACTCGGCGATCTTGCCCTTGGTCTCCACTACCTCCTGCCCCTTGGGCACCCAGATGTTCACGATGTTGATGGCCTCGCGAAGCAAGCCTCCTCCATTTCCGCGCAGGTCCAACACCAACTTCTGTGCACCCTCTTCCTTCAGCTGCTTGTATGCGTTCCGCACCTCTTGGCCGGCGGTCTGCGTGAAGCTGTTCAGCTTGATGTAACCCACCTTGTTCACCGGGTCGATCATACCCTTGTAAGGCACGTCCGGTATCTTGATCTCTTCCCGTGTTAGCGTATGATCGACCGGTGGTTGCTCATCACGGCTGGTCACCACCTTCACCTTGGTGCCGGCTTGGCCTTTCAGCAACTTGCTCACCTCTTCAGTGTCCATGCCCTTGGTGCTTCGGCCATCTATTTCCAAGATCCGGTCCCCGGCCTTGAGGCCGTTGGTCATGGCAGGGTAGCCTTCGTAGGGCTCGCTGATCATCACCCCCTCATCCTTCTTGCGGATCATGGCCCCGATACCGCCATACTGACCGGTGGTCATAATGCGATAGTTCTCCATATCGCTTTCCGGAATGTACTGGGTGTACGGATCCAAGCTTTCCAGCATGGCATCGATGCCGGTACCGATCAGCTCCCCGGGATTCACATCATCCACATAGTAGATGTTGATGTCCTTGTACAGCTCATTGAAGATCTCCAGGTTCTTGCCCACCTCGAAGTAATTGTCCCCCGCAGCGATGGTGAGGGCACCTCCGGCGGCAATGGCCAGAATGATCGCTGGTTTCTTCCAGGACTTGAACGGGTTCTTCATGTGCTTGTCTGATTCAGGGGACCGGGTCGTGCCCATGGCCGCCCCACGGATTGCAAGATAGGAAGCGCTTCAACGTGAGCAGCCCACCACGCCAAGGGCCGTACTTCCGCAGCGCCTGCGCCCCATATTCAGAGCAGGTAGGCGTATAGCGGCACGAGCCGGGGAGCAAGGGGGAGATCATTCCTTGATAGACGCGGATGAGGGCAATGAGCAGCTTACCGATCAGTGCGGACATGCTGCTGGGTCCAACGCTCGAAGACGTCGTTTATTTTTTCCGATGAGACCTCCCAAGGCAAGGGGCCGTTCCCTTGGTAGATCAGCAGCCAGGCGCATTGCACCTCGGCCTCCTGCAAACGGGCGTACCACCGGTGTTTGTTCAGCCGATACGCCTCGCGCATATGCCGCCTCACGCGGTTGCGGTTCACGGCCAACTTCACATATCTTTTGGGTACGGCGAAAGCCACTTGGGCTGGTGCCACGGTATCCAACGGCATCAATAGGCCCACCAACCTGTAGGGACGGTTCTTTACCACCTTGCCGGTCGTAGCCACCAATTTCGTTCGATCCCGACCCGTGAGCCGTTCGTGCTTGCGGAAGGTGGCGCGTATGGGGCTGGGGCCGATCATGTGCAACGGAACGGCCGGGGCGGATCATCGACCCGGATCACTTTTTGCCTCCCTTGGCGGGAGCAGACTTCTTCACCGCCTTCTTTGCAGGGGCGGCCTTCCCCGCTTTGGCGGGACTTTGCAGCTTCTTCGCCGCACCGGCGGGCTTCGCTGGCTGCTTGGCTGCCTTGGCATCCGCCTTATCGTTTCGCTTCAGGTACAATTCAATAGCACCCGTCATAGAAGGTGCTTCGGGCAAAGGAGCTTCAATATCCAACCTGAATCCGGCATCGCGGACCGCCTTGGCCGTGGTAGGCCCGAATGCAGCGATCACGGTGTCCTTCTGCTCGTATTCGGGGAAATTCTTGCGGAGGCTCTCGATCACACCGGGGCTGAAGAACACCAGCATATCGTAATGGACATCCCGCATGTCACTCAGGTCGCTGGCCACCGTGCGGTAGAAGACCACATTGGTGTAATCCACTCCAGCCTTGTCCAACAAGCGCGGGATCTCCGGCTTCTGGATGTCCGAACCGGGCACCAGGAATTTCTCACTCTTATGCTTCTTGATCACATCCATCAGGTCGCTGAACGTGAGCCTGCCGATGAAGACCTTCCGCTTGCGGTAAACAATGTACTTCTGGACGTAGTAGGCCACGCTCTCGCTCACGCAGAAATACTTCATGGACTCCGGAACGGTAAGGCGCAATTCCTTACACATCCGGAAGAAGTGATCCACCGCATTGCGGCTGGTAAGCACAATGGCCGTATGGTCCAAGATGTTGATGCGCTCTTGCCGGAACTCCTGACCTGGAACGGGCTCCACCTTGATGAACGACCGGAAGTCGATCTTCAGAGCAAACTTCTCCGCCAAGGAGAAATAAGGGGAACGTTCGTCAGTGGGCGCTGGCTGCGTGACGAGTATATTCTTGATCTTCAAGTTCCGCGCTGCTTAAGGGTGATGCATAGGAGGAACGAAATGCCGCACTTGCTCAAGAGCGAGGGCGGCCGGTAGTATTTCGAGCGCGCAAAGGTACAGGAAAATATATCTCAACGGCGTGCCATTGCCCATTCCGACCACCACTGCACGCACCCAACGGAACAATATGGTGGCCCCTACGATGGCTGTTCCCACAAGCCAGATCCATTCCCGCCAGATTACCCTGCCGGGGAAAGACATTAAGGTGACCACCGGCAACAGGACCAGCCCCAGTACCACATGGAATACGATCACCGTGTAGAGATATTCCTCCAAGCCCCCGTCCAAGGCCGGTAGCCAGCGGATGGTCTGCAGCAGCGCCAGTTGCACCAATAGCACCAAAGTAACCACCAGCAATATCTGCAGGAAACCCATGATCCCATGCTCGATCCACTCGTTGTACAGGAAGACCTGGTAACCGAACAAGGCGATCACTACAGTGGACATCACGGCCAAGCCCGTCAACGTGCGGTCACGCATGTCCAATTCCTCCCGCAATCGGTGCCTGCCCAATCGGAAAGCACCGAAGGACTTGGACAGCACCACCCATTGGCGCGGCGATACCATGTTCACCCACGCCAACATGCCTACGGCCAGGATCAATACCCCGGCCAACCAGCCCGAACCCAGCGCATCCACGGCGCGTAACTCATCCATTACAGCGCGAAAATAGCAGCGCCAAGGCCCACCGGGGCGATATGCCTAAATTTGCGGCCTCTTACCTCCCCCATGAGCACTACAGCCAAAGCCGCACCGCGCACCGCCACCGACCTCTTCCAGGCCCACGACC
This sequence comes from Cryomorpha ignava, assembly GCA_040391235.1. Taxonomy (GTDB): domain Bacteria; phylum Bacteroidota; class Bacteroidia; order Flavobacteriales_F; family PHOS-HE28; genus PHOS-HE28. The sequence goes on along the minus strand of JBEBYG010000028.1, from coordinate 14,344 downwards.
ATTACCTCGTGGACGAGCTGCTGACCGAGGAGCACAAGCTGATCCGCGACACCACGCGCAAGCATGTGAGCAAGCACATCAAGCCCATCATCGAGGAGAGCTTCGAGCGGGCCGAGTTCCACCCGGAGCTCATCCCCGGCCTGGCCGAGGTGGGTGCCTTCGGGCCCAACATCCCCACCGAGTACGGCGGCATGGGACTGGACCAGATCAGCTACGGGCTGATCATGCAGGAGATCGAGCGGGTGGACAGCGGCCTGCGCAGCTTGTGCAGCGTGCAGGGCAGCCTGGTGATGTACCCCATCTGGAAATACGGCAGCGAAGAGCAGAAGAGGAAATGGCTGCCCCAGCTCGCCGCCGGCACCAAGATCGGCTGCTTCGGCCTTACCGAGCCGGACCACGGCAGCAACCCCGGGGGCATGGTCACCACCTTTCAGGACAAGGGTGACCATTACCTGCTGAACGGCGCGAAGATGTGGATCAGCAACAGCCCCATCGCCGATGTGGCCGTGGTATGGGCGAAGGCCGAGACCACGGAAGGCCGCATCCACGGCCTGCTGGTGGAGCGCGGCATGGAAGGCTTCACCACGCCCACCACGCACGGGAAGCTCTCCCTGCGTGCCAGCCCCACAGGGGAACTGGTGTTCGACAACGTAAAGGTGCCCAAGGCGAACCTGTTGCCCAACAAGAGCGGCCTGGGCGCACCGCTGGGCTGCCTGGACAGCGCGCGCTACGGCATTTCCTGGGGCACGCTCGGCGTGGCCATGGAATGCTATGACACGGCGCTGCGCTACAGCAAGGAACGCGTCCAGTTCGGCAAGCCCATCGGGCAGTTCCAGCTGACGCAGAAGAAGCTCGCCGAGATGGTCACCGAGATCACCAAGGCGCAGTTGCTTACCTGGCGCCTGGGCGTGCTTAAGAACGAGGACCGCGCCACCACCGCGCAGATCAGCATGGCCAAGCGCAACAACGTACACCTGGCGCTCACCGTGGCACGCGAGGCCCGGCAGATCCTCGGCGGCATGGGCATCACCAACGAGTACCCCATCATGCGCCACATGATGAACCTCGAAAGCGTGGTGACCTACGAAGGCACACACGACATCCACCTGCTGATCACCGGCCACGAGGTGACCGGCCTGCCAGCATACAAGTAGGGGCTTCCGCCCCCGCCTGTGCACCGCGATATATCGCGCCCTATTCGGTAGGCGCGGTCACCACCGGCGTGCCTTTTGAATTCCGGTTTTTTTGAAACCACGCGTTGAAAGGGCTCGTTATAGGCGATCCTTCCCCAATTTCGCGCCGGCTCCCGCTTAGGGCTCGTTCAGCATGCTCTTCAACTCCATTGATTTCGCCGTCTTCCTGCCGATCGTGTTCGTGCTGTACTGGGGCGTATTCCAACGGACCCTGCGTGCACGCAACATCTTCCTGATATTGACCGGCTGTGTTTTCTACGGCTGGTGGGACTGGCGCTTCCTGGGTCTGTTGTTCTTCACGGCAGGCGTGGACTATTTCGTCGCCTTGGCCATGTCGCGGACCGAGTTGCTGAGCAGGCGCAAGTTCTTGATGGGCATCAGCCTCGTAGCCAACCTGGGGCTGCTCGGCTTCTTCAAATACTACGACTTCTTCCTGCAGAACTTCGTGGAGGGCTTTTCACTCCTTGGCCATCCGATCGACGCACGTGCATTGAACATTGTGCTGCCCGTGGGGATCAGCTTCTACACCTTCCAGAGCTTGAGCTACACCTTCGATGTGTACCGCAAACAGTTGCCAGCCGTGAAGGATGCATCCACCTTCTTCGCCTTCGTGAGCTTCTTTCCGCAGCTGCTTGCCGGTCCCATTGAACGGGCGCGCAATATGCTGCCCCAGTTCAGCGCACACCGCGTATTCGATAAGGCCATGGCCTACGATGGCGTCCGGCAGATGCTCTGGGGGCTGTTCAAGAAAGTGGTGATCGCGGATAACTGTGCCGCCATCGTCAACCCGGTCTTCTCCGATCATGCCGCGCATGCCGGTGGAACCCTCATGCTCGCGCTGGTGCTCTTTGCGTTCCAGATCTATTGCGACTTCAGCGGCTACAGCGATATCGCCATCGGATGCGCCCGATTGCTCGGCTTCAACCTCATGCGCAACTTCGCTTATCCCTATTTCAGCCGGGACATTGCCGAATTCTGGCGCCGATGGCACATCAGCCTCAGCACCTGGTTCCGCGACTACCTGTACATCCCCCTGGGCGGAAGCCGACTTGGCTTGGCACGCACCGTGCGCAACGTGATGATCATTTTCGTGGTCAGCGGCTTCTGGCATGGGGCGAACTGGACCTTCATCGCTTGGGGTGCCGCCAACGGGCTGCTGCTCGTACTGCTTCTTTTGCGGAAGAAGAACCACGCCATGAAGGGAACCGTGGCGGAAGGAAGGATGTTCCCCACGTTGAAGGAAACCGGCCAAATGCTGTTCACCTTCATCCTCACCTGCTTTGTGTGGACCTTCTTCCGGGCTGAAAGCATGACCCAAGTGGGCGAGGTGTTCAGCGCCATCTTCTCGCCATCGCTCTTCCAGTTCTCCATGCCCGGCTCGTTACATGACCTGGTCTTCGCCAGTTCCGGCATCGCTGTAATGATCCTTCTGGAATGGATCGCACGCGAGCGTCAGTACGGACTGCAGCTGGACGGTATCTTCAGTCGCCCGATCCGTTATGGGATCTACTATGGCTTGGTGGCCATGCTCATCCTTATGGCCCCTCTTTCGGGCGGGGAGTTCATCTATTTCCAGTTCTGAGCAATGGTGCGCCAATTCCTATATCGTTGCTTCCTTCTCGGCCTGCCGACGGTGGGTATGCTCGTGCTGTACTGCCTTCCGCAGGCCGCGTATTTCCCGGCACCGCGCGTAACGGACAACCTCTCCGTGAACGAGAAGATCACGTTCGCGAACGAGCACTTTCCAGCGGGTGTGGACCTGCTCGCTATCGGGTCTTCCATGACCTTGAACAACCTCAACAGCGCTGAAGTGATGGCACACTTCGGGAACGTGCGCTACCTGAATGCAGGAGCGTGGGGAACCGGGGCAGCGGAACTCGACGTATGGGGACCTGCACTCGCCAAGCGCTTCGCTCCAAAGATGGTGATCGTCTCCACCAACCTCATGGACTTCTCTGCGCAGCCCAACATCCTCGCAGGCGACAGCCTGGCCCTCGCCCGCTCCTTCCGTGAACCTGCGATCATGGGTTATCTCCGGCATTGGAACGCCCCCTACTACCTGCGCGAAATGGAGACGAACAGGATCCGCTTCACGGATGTAGGCAACTATGAATACCTGGGGTACGATGCCCATGGAGGTGCAACACTTTCCATTCCACCGGATCGGATCAGTCAACCCCGTTTTGACCTCGCACCCATCGCTGCCGAAGAACTTGCTCCGGAGCGGTACGCAGCATTCACGCGTTTCGCGGAGGACCTGAAGCAGCGCGGCATTCGCTTGGTGGTGTTCGAATCCGCATACCGGAACGGGGTGCGCACGGCACAGAGCGATGCCTTGCAGGAAAGCCATGTTGCACACCTCCGGTCGATCATTGAGCCGCTTGGAGGGATCCTCATCGATGCGAATGAGCGCCGCTGGGACGATTCCCTCTTTGTCGATTCGAGCCACTTTGGCCCGGAGGGATCGAAGGAGTACACCGCGTATTGCTTGGCGCAGCTGCGGGAGGCGCTGTGAGGTTGCTCAGAAGCGGAACCCGAACAAGTTGTTCCAACTGTAGTTAAGGGAGTTCACACCCTCCGGTGGCTCACTGTCCTTAAGCAGGTTCAACCGGCTCTCCACCGTGAGGCGCTTGGTCACATTGATCAGCAAGCCGCCCTCCAAAGCGACCCGATGGTCGCTGGCATCGAATAGCTTGGGTTGGTAATAGACCACGGCGGTAAGGCTGGCCATCTGCGTGAACTTCAGCGTGGTGGCTACATAGCTGCTGCTGCGGCCCACCGTAGTGGTCGGTCCGCGGGTGATGTGCTCATTCTCCACCATCAACGCGGTCCCGATGTTCACGCGCACCTTGGCATTGTCAACAGCGGTAAGCCGTGGACCGGCTCCCATCGTCAGCCGTAGGTCCAATAGGAGCGGTTTGTTGTATTGGGCTTGCACGAACGCCTCGCCGGTCCACAAGGAATCCACCCGGTAGTTGTAGCGTAAGTGTTGAAAGCCCGTGTTGAGGAAATCATTCGATTCCACTTGGCTGAATGCCAGATCATTGATGAACATGTAGCGGTTGCGCCCGTCCATGTGTTGCACCGCGCCGTTCAAACCCAGGCTCAACGAACGCTGGCCACTCTCCGCCACGTTGAAGCGGAAGTTCACAAAGCCCGTCCACGGTACCGTATCGTTCATGAAGCGGCGCCCTTCAATGTTCACCACTTGCGCGTGAGCGATGCCTCCGATGGCGAGGATGAAGAGCGGAAGGAACAGGTATCGGATGCGATGGACCATAGCGTCCGCAAAAATGGCCATCACGCCGGGAATGCATGGCATCCGTTCGATTCCTTGGCAAAAGGCCGCGAATGTGGTTCCTGCAAAATGTTCGCCTCCTTTGCAGCATGTCCCCACGCTTACGCATTGCGATCATTGGAGGTGGCCCTGCCGGATTGATGGCGGCCGGAACGTTGGCACCCCATGCGGAGGTTGACCTCTATGAGCACGGCAAGCACATCGGTAGGAAATTCCTCGTGGCTGGCCAAGGAGGCTTCAACCTCACCAACAGTGTGGAAGGCGCAGAACTCTTGGGGCACTACTCCCCTCCCGGCTTTCTCGATCAAGCACTCCTTTCTTTCGGGCCATCGGAACTGCGCGCATGGCTGGCCGGTATAGGCATCGAGACCTTTATCGGCACCAGCGGACGCGTCTTTCCGACAAAGGGCATCAAACCGATCGACGTGTTGGCACGCATCCGCGAGCGCTTGCTCGAATGCGGTGTGCGCATGCACACGGAGCATGTGTTCACCGGCTTCAACGCGGAGGGAAAGGTGCAGATGGAGAACGATGCAGGTTCCTTCCTGCTGGACGCGGACCGTGTGATCTTCGCATTGGGCGGTGCTTCCTGGCCCGTCACCGGCTCCACCGGAATCTGGCCTCCCCTATTCGCCGAACTGGGCGTTGCGACCACACCCTTCCGGTCGTCCAACTGTGGGGTGGAGATCCCTTGGCCGACCCACTTGGCGCAAGCACATGAGGGCAAGCCGCTGAAGAACGTCCGCATTTCCGCAGGAGGAAAAAGCGCGCTGGGAGAAGCCACATTCACCCGCCACGGGCTCGAAGGCAACGCGATCTATCCGGTGGTACCGGCCATCCGCGAGGGCATTGACGAACTGCGCATCGACCTGAAGCCGGACAACACGGCGGAACGGCTGATGGAGCGGATCGGCGACAAGGAACCGAAGAATTTTGCGGCCGCCATCAACATCGACCGCATGCAGCTCGCCCTGCTGAAAGCCTTCACCCCAAAGGAGGTATCCCTGTCGGCTGAGCTGTTCATACAGCATGTGAAGGACCTTCGTATTCCCGTCACCGGGCTCCGCCCCATCGGCGAGGCCATCTCCACTGCGGGTGGTATTCCCGTACAGGAACTCGGCACTGACTTCTCGTTGAGGGGTCATCCGCATTTCTTCACCATCGGTGAAATGGTGGATTGGGATGCACCCACGGGCGGGTTTCTTCTCCAAGGATGCTTCGCCATGGGCCACCATGCAGGTCGATCGATCCTTGGACCCATGCCTTGAACAGCGCTTTTGGGGTGTTTCAACCCCGAAACGTGCAATCATCGGTGCAGGAACGCACCACGCTTATGCCTGTTCTTCAGTTGGAACCGCATTTATTCCGGATAGGCACGATTTTGCCCTTGCATCCTGCAAAACGAACGATCATGAAGACCACCAGCCCAAAAACGATCATGCTCACGCTGGCGACCGCCACCTTGTTCAGTGCACCCGCTTTCGCCAGTGAGCCGAAGCCGGAGCACCGCATCAATGAGGAGAACTTCGCCAAGCTCAATGCGCAAGAGCAAGAACGTGTGTTGGAGATAGGGGCACGCTGGGATGCGATCGCCAATATGGACCGTTCCCAGCTGGACCGCGCTGACCGCAAAGAGCTTCGTTCAGAAGTGAAGGCCTTGAAGGCAGAGGCAAAGACCTTCAATCGCGGTGGCACCGTTATTTATCTATCCAGCGCTGCCATTATCATCATCATCCTGCTGCTGATCCTCATTCTGTGATCATCAGCCATTCGCTACACGAAGAAGGGCGGCCAGTGGCCGCCCTTCTTCATTTCATGCCCGGCCCAACCTCAAACCAAAAAGATGAGCGCCGCAATGATGAACAGGATGATGAAGACGAGGTATTGCCAAACATCCACGAAATACGGGGCGACCAAACGCCAGAGCTTCTTCAATTCATGCATGCTGTCCGGCAAGTGTAAGGGCTGATGTTCTGAACGCCCCGTTCCAGCAATTGCCGGAACGGGGCGTTCGTCATTTCAGTTAGTGGGTTGCAGGTCAGGCATTCTTCCAATAGCCGTTGGCTGCGGCCACGGTCTGAAAGTTCACCGCGATCACATGTGCGGCGGCCGTCAAACTGTCGGCATTTTCGGCATACTGGGCGCGGAGCCGATCACGCACTTCAGCCGATGGCTGGGTGTACTTCACGCCCATGCGCGACATTTTGATCGCCAGTTCATAGCCCTCTTGAGGCGTTGCGGTTATGAGGGAGGATAGCCAGATATCTGCCATGATGAATAGGTGTTGGTTTTGTTCAAAGCTAAAACAGCGAAGGCGGTGGCTAAGCGAGCGTGGGCAGAACGTTAAAGACTTCATGCATTTCGACAGGGCCGCTTTCACGCATATCAACTTCATGCTCCCAAACCTCCGATCATGCGCGTTGAAAGCCTTGTTGCTTGGATGCTGATCACGCCCTTTTGTTCCTGCTCAGATCAACAGGCGGGAACATCGGTGTTGCTGGACCCCGCTGATCGCTTGGGCGTTGAGATGAACTCGGCGAACCTGAAGAGGAAGCTGATGGAGTTCGATATCGCTCAACGAACCTGCGCGATGTACGTCGCCGTGCGATCACGGGCCATTGATGAATCCATTGCCTTTGGCCGGGACCTGGACGATGTGAAGATCCATTGGAACATGTGCCCAAGTGGGAACATGGTAGCCTGTGCCACGGTTCCCAACGCGAACGGGGACTCCACACAAGTAGGGATCCCTTGGCCGTATTCGAAGACCCATTAGACCAGCAGGTTTGTGGCAGGATAGATCGTTCTGCGGCCGTCCATGGCCCTCACGGACCAAGTCCACCCCGTTCTGGATGGAGCATCGTGGACCATCCATCGGTGGTGATGGGTACCTCTAATCCCTTCCCTTCTTCCAGCTGCTTTGCGTACTCAACCCATCGGTGATCGGTGAACTGTTCCGGTCCGATAAGGACCACGGTCTGGAAGCTCCATGAACTGAATATCAGCTGGGACAGCTTAATTAGAATTAATCCAACATCGCCTCGTCTACATTTCACCCATGTCCATGCTCGGCTTCCGCCCGCGATTCAAATTCGGATCGCCCTTGTCCGCTAAGGACATCGCCCATCGTATCCAGCAACGGATCGATACAGACAATCCCTGTGGCCTTGTGCAGAAGAATGCGCACTATCACATTACGCTCCACTTCCCCCATGACCAAGCCCACACGTGGACGCCGCAGTTGGACCTGAACCTGGAGGAGGAGACCGAAGGCACCACCATCGTGCGCTGCCTTATCGGCCCCGCGCCGAACGTATGGATGCTCTTCGCTGCAGGCTACCTATCGCTCACCTTGTTGGGCTTGACCGGGCTCACGTTGGGCTTTGCCCAATATTCGTTGGGTAATCCGGCTTGGGGCTTTTGGGCAGTGCCCGTGTCCGTGGTCGGCATATCGCTCATGATCTACCTCGCCTACACGGGCCAGCGCCGGGCTCATGACGACATGCGCACACTGAAGGAATTCGTGGATGGTGCCTTGGAGTGCGATTGCTTCAAGCTGGCCATGGAGCAGGCTGCTTAACGCACCAGAGTGATCGTACCCATCTCCTCCTTCGCATCCTGGTAGAGTAGTCGATAGGCGACGCGGTAGGCGTACACACCGACCGGAAGTTCCTTGCCATTAGCGGTGCCGTCCCATGCCTTGTACGGATCGGTGGAGCTGAATACCACGCCACCCCAGCGATCGAATACATACATGGAGTAATCCTCCGGTTTGCATTCGCCATGCCAGATCCAGCCATCGTTCACGCCGTCGCCGTCGGGTGTGTAAGCCGTTGGGATGAACAGGCTACAAGAATCGGAACAGTCCGGCACGGTAACCATGCGTTCCACCGTGACCTCCCCGCAGCTGAGGGTGGCATGAAGGGTCACTTGCATCTGGCCGGCTGCATTGAACCGCACGGAGGGGTCCTGCCAGCTGGAGTTCGAGGCAGCGCCGTGGAAATCCCAGTGAGCAGCGATCACGGCGGAATCCGCCACCAAGGTGAACTGCACGGGCTCTTGCAGGCAACGCGCATCCTCCACAAAGTCCGCCTCACAAAGACATTCGACCGGCACCACTGTGGCCATGGCCTGATCGCTACAGCCGCTCACAGCCACCGAGGTGATCATATAGCTCCCCGCCTCGGTCACGTTGGTGGGGTCGAGAACCGCTTCCCCGTTCAGTATGTAGGTAACGTTGGTTCCTATCACCGGGAATGCCGTGGTCAGATCCACGTGCAGCCACGGGCAGATGCTGAACACTTGGTCCGGGCCAAGGGACGGTGGAGTACTCACCCCCACGTTCACGACCGCCACATCGGAGCAGTTCAAGGTATTGGTCGCTACCAGTTTGTAGTTCCCGGCAACCTGCACAGCAGTAGGGTCGTTCACGGGAGCATTGGCGTAGCTCCACACCGCTGAAAGCCCGGCAGTGTTGTACAGCGCGGTCAGATCATAGCTATCCCCTGCGCAGATGCTCACAGCCTGATCATCGCCCAACACGGGTGTCGGATTAAACTGCAAGACCACCGTTGCATCATCGGTACAACCGGCCGCTGTGGTGATGATCACCGAATAGGATCCGCTCACATTCACCGCGTTGGGATGAGCGATCCCCGCACCGTTCAGGGACCACATCGCAGTGCCCGTTCCCGGAGGGTATAGGGCAAAGAGATCCACCGATTCACCCGCACACCGGGTGATGTTCTGGTCCGGACCCAATTCGGGGCTTGGGGAAACGGCAACCAGCACAGTAGCTTCATCACTGCAACCATCCGCGTTGGTGGCCACAAGCGTGTAGAGGCCGGCTGCATCAACGGCATCCGGAGCAGCCACTACGGTACCGTTCAAGTTCCATTCAGTGGACAATCCCGTCGTGGAGAACAGAGCAGTGAGGTCCAGCGATCCGCCCGAACAGAGTGCTGCGTTGGCATCCGCACCCAGTGCCGGAGCGGCATTCAGTGATACTACCACAAGGGCCGTATCCGAGCAAGCACCGGTAGAGCTGGCCACCAACTGATAGGTGCCGGCGGCGTTCACAGCCGTGGGGGTTGGTACAGGAGTGCCGCTATTGGTCCATTCTTGTGTCATTCCCGCCGTGGCGAAGAGCGAAGTGAGGTCGAGATCGTCGTTGCTGCAGATGGCCACCGCCTGATCCGCGCCTAACGATGCCGGGGCATTCACTACCAACGTGACATGGGCAGTGGCGGTGCACCCTTCCTGCGAGGTGACCACCAAGGTGTATGTACCCGCGTCTTCAACAGCAGCAGGATCATTTCCAGCACCGCCAGCGAAGGTCCATGCAGTCTGTAGTCCTGCGGTAGTGTACAACGCAGTAAGATCCGCTGTGCCACCGTCGCAAATGGTAACAGTTTCATCAGGACCAAGAACAGGAGTAGGATGAATATTCAACGTGGCGGTAGCACTGCTCGGACAGCCGGAGTTCGCACCGACCATCACCTCATATACACCACCAATGGTTGCATTGTCAGCCTCTGCCGGCATGATCGGTACCCCGTCGAGCGTCCATGTGGCATCGAGGCCGGTGAGGTCGAATAGGCCGGATAATGCCACGGGCGTTCCTGTCCCACATTGGTCCACCACTTGATCGGGTCCCAGATCGACGCTCGCGCCGTCGGTCACAGTAAATATCCCATGATAATAGACATAGCCACCAAATGAGCCCATCTCCAGGTATTCAATGGAATAGATACCCGCCTGGGTCACCGCATCAGGATTGACGACCATATTCCCCGACCCTTGATCATACGCTGTGAAAGTGACGAAAGGATAAGAGGTCTGGAAGTAGGACATAACATCCACGGATCCACCGGGGCAAAGAACCCCGATCTGCGTACCCATGTCATTATCGTCCGTGGTGACCTGTCCGGAATCAAAACCGAAGGCGAACGTTCCGGTGCCTGAGCCATCGAACCAGCCCGGGGTCCAGTTGCCACCGGGGCCTGTGCCGCCATTGGCGCACGACGTGTCGATCACTGTGATCACCCATGCACCATTGGCATTCTGCCCGGAGAAAACATCAAAGCTTCCGCCCTGTGGGAGAAAAGAACCATTAAAGGGAGCTGATCCTGCGGTAATGTTGTTCCAAGCGTAGTATTCGAAGCTTGTATTGGTGTAATTCTGGCCACCCGCACCATTAAAGGCTGTAAGCAAGAGCGTGGTGCCTGCTGGGGAGGTAAGTGAGACCTGGAGCGTTTGCGGATGATCGGTGGTGATGTTCATCAGCAAACTCTGTAGGTAAGGGCCCACAGTCCAACCATCAGGAGTGATCAAATAGCCCACGCCACTCACATTCGCAGTGAACGTAGTGGTATCGCACATGGGGATAGGCCCGCTGGTAAAGGGGAAGTATTGCGCGGTTGCAGGCCTGACGGAAGCCACCATCAACAACAAGGGCAGGATCCAGCGAAGTGAAGAACGGCGTAGACGCATAGCAGGGTAGTTTAAAAGCGGAACAATGGACCCGTAACCTGCGGTTAGGACGCATCAGAGGGCATTCTAGTTGTCCCGCACCGTTCGTTATTTTTCAGTGTATGGAGTGAGCCGAAAATACTTCCCTTTTAAAACTCCGGAACGGTCACGGCGAGGTTGAAATAGGCGGGATGACCCAAAGAATGTTCTGCATGCTTGCCACCGTCCTTGTGGGCTTCTCAGGGGATCGCCGGTAAGGAGGCGAACGGGTGCGAGTGATCGCCCTGCATGAAAAGTACCTTACAACAAGCCGAACCTTCGCGCGAGCTTTGGGCTATGTTCGTAGTATAAAACGCCCCCCATGATGCTACGCTACTCCGCCCCATTACTGGCATTCTTCCTCCACGTGACCTGCTTCGCGCAGACAGGCGTGCTCACCAGTAGCGAAATGCTACCGCCGGGTTCCATCTTGGTGCAACGGGTGATGTCGGACGTGTCCGTGCTGGACACCACGATCCAAGGCCAGAACGTGACCTGGAATTTCACGGCCATTACACCGCTCACCTCGCAACTGCCCTTCAACAACGAGGTGATGCTGCCGGCAAGCACGCCGCATCCCACCACGTTCCCCGCTTCCAATTATGTGATCTACGAAACGGAGATCCCCCGATACAGCTACTTCTCCCTGACACCCCAAACCTTTTCACGCGTAGGCGGTTGGGTGGACCAAGCGGTCACCTATTCGGACCCCCAGATCGAGCTGACCTTCCCCATGAGCTACGGAGTGAGCAACCTCGACACGTGGGCGAGCACTGCCTCCAGTTTCGGTGGCACCTACCAGTTCGCTTGCATCGGCTCGGGAGCACTACAGCTGCCCGGACATACCTATAGCGATGTGCTGATGGTACGCGGAAAGGGTTATGATATCATCACCATGGATTTCTACGCGTGGTACGATGCCACCAACGGTGCCATCCTGCTGATGTACTATCCCGGAGATGGCTTCTGGGTACCAACAGCAGCAGCGTATGCCACCTCCTTGTCCGTGGGCGTTGAGGAACTATCCAGTGATCTGGGATTGCGCATCCATACGCTCGTACAAGACCAACTGCCGGTGACCTATGCATCATCCATGTCCTTGGATTGGACGATGCTGGATGTAGGAGGCCACCTGCTAAGCGCCGGGCATTTGCCCGCTAACACGAGCTCAACGACCGAATTCTTGGATGTGAGCGGCTTTGCGCCAGGCGTGTACCTGCTCGTGCTCACCAGCGATCGCGAGCGGAAGGCTGTACGTTTCGTGGTGCAGTGATCCCGGATGCTCGCGTGCGACCCCGGAGCCTCATCCGGAGTTTCCCGAGTGCGTTAATGCTTAGGGCCTCCGGCCCGCCTTATGAACTGAAGCTTACGGAACGAGACGGGCCGGAGGCCCTAGAAAGCCTGCCACTCGGCAAAAAGCCGAGCGGCTGCCCGCGTTCGGACACGCGAGCGAGTGTGGGGGTTGGACACGCGAGCGAGTGCGGGGGGATAGCCCGTGGTGGTGGGCATGCGGCAAAGAGCGCGAGCAGCGGCCGCACGTGTTGGGACAGGCGAGCGAAATATCCCGCACTGTTCAAGGCATACCGCAGGTCCTGCACTTGCGGGACAGGATACATTCCGTCGGCTGGGGAATGCCGTCAACGTAAACAGTGCGGCAGCACACCTTGTCCTTGTCGATATACTTCGGAAGGAACCGCAGCCAACCCCACAACCAGTACCTGCGACCATAGGTCTCGCTCTTTTGGATCACGCCCTTGCCGAATTGTTGGATCGTTGCCGTGTACTGCGAGTTCCACATGGACTGCCACCTGGCCTCACCTTGGAGTAAGCCATCCTCAAAGGCGAAGCGATGCATGGGCAACCATTTGCCATTGATCCGCCTGCTCTCCACCACCGGTCCGTTCAAGATGCCATCCCTCATGTCCAGGTCCAACATCTTAGTGTTGTTCACGAAGTGTACGTGCCCCGTTCCGTTCTGAAGATCACCGGCATCCATCGGTTTTCCTTCCCGGTCATATTGGCGGAATCGCCATAGGCGCCTCTGATCCAGGATGAGGTCGATGCTTCCTCCCCCGGCCACGGGAATGCGCGCACTGTCCCGGCTCAATGAGGTGGTATAAATGGATAATCCGAGCACCTCCCGGAAGGGATTCACTTTGCCCTTGTAGTAGGCATTGATAGGTGGTTTCTCAGGCCGCTGGGCACTGATGCTTGTAGTTATGGCAAGAAGCGCGATAACAAGTGTGGTGGATCGCATTGCTCTTGGTGGTTGTGGCCGGTCCAGTCAGATCCCGTGCCTTTATGGCTCCTCCACTCGCGCGACTCTAGACTTCCACCGATAAATCATGGATGAGGACTGAGCGGGACAACAGGTGAACCAGCTCGGGCGAGATGCTGACGGCCTATGACGCTTATCGGGCCCTGTTTCTAATGCTTACACGCTATGCTGCTTGGTGGCTTCCCATTCAGCCTTCAGTACTTTACGAGATAGAAACATTACATTTTTGTGGTGCTCGGCATACCTGGTTGCACCTACACTATCATTGATGGAACCTAGCATTTTCGAAATCTCATCAATGAGTAGCCGAGGCGTTTCTTCCATAGGATTGAGCATCAGTTCAACTTCTTGAGAAAGATGTGTCATCCGACGATACTCGGTATCACTTCGATCTTCATATCCCGCTTGATAATAGTGAAGGGAATAGCCCGTCAGCTCTGCCAGCTTTTCTCTTAACGAGTTTAACCAAGCTTGGCGCATTGGTGAAATAACCTGCATTGTGGCAATCTCTTGAGCCGATCGTATTTGACGCCGAGTTACCCAGATAGTTATAAGGGGTCCGACCAATACGGAAAGCAAGGCCACTGACAGCGAAAGAACCGGTATCCAAAACTGATTCAGCTCGTTCATGGGCATTCCAACTTTAATTGAGCACGCTCCTTTAAGAGCCCGCTAACGGGCATCCTCAAGCTTTGATCCCACCGCAGGGTCCCACTCACGTGAAACCCTGCGGCTGTTCTCATTCAGTAAAACTACACCTACGCCCCACACATATCACACCCCTCCGGATCATCCAATGAGCAAGCAATCTCCGCTTGCGCCTGACTGCTCATGGTAACCGAAACAGCTTGCGCGGCGGCCACGGATTCCGCGGTACGCTCCAGTAACAGCTGGCTGGTTCCCTCGGTAGCCTCGGCAGGTTGCGCCAGCTTACTCTTATCCAACGTGAATTTGATGGCATCCGCAGCGGCCTTGGTGCGGAGGTAATACATGCCGGTCTTCAGGCCTGCCTTCCAGCTATGGAAGTGCATGCTGGTGAGCTTGGCGAAGTTCACGTTCTCCATG
>JBEBYG010000027.1:0-41204 GCA_040391235.1 Cryomorpha ignava | reverse complement strand
GTGGCATCGGCGATCTCGCTCATCGTATCGTCTTCGCACCGAAGTGCATCGCTATGTAGAATTCAAGGAAAAATTGCTTGTTGATGCCCACATCCTGCAGATCCGCCATTTGGGGGACCTTTTCAGCATAGGCATCCATGGATGCACCGACCTCCAGTGCACGTATGCCAGTGTTGTTGCCAGCATATTCAAAGTTGAAGGCAAACCGGCCAAAGGCACCCGGGTACAGATTGATCTCGCCCAAGCCCTTGAACCAAGAGGCCCGTCCGAAGATGTTATCCGCAAAATGCTTGGTCGGGTCGTAGCGCTCGGTCACGATCACCTGGTAGGGGAAATCAGGCTCGCCGATCTGTAGGTACACCGGCTTCAGCAAGCCCAGAGAAGGGCCGATCCCCCACACGTAGTTCACTTCCACGGCGCTCTTTCGGATCTTCTCCGCGATGCGATGCTTGCGTCCATAGGTGGGCCGCACGATGAACATGCTGTTGAGCTTTCCGTAGAAATAGCCCCGCGCATCCTGGTAGTTGGGGTTGAAGCTCTTGATCTCCTTGGGGTGCTTCATCGACACGATGTCGATGCCGAACATGTTCCGGTCCTTTGCCGTGGCGTACTTGCCATACTGGAAGGTGACACCCCAACCGTCGCCGTGGATCATTGGTCCACCATACATCTCGTGTGAGTACAGCGTACGCGCAGCATCGTCGTAAATGCTCTCCTGTGCTTGTGCAAACGCACAACCATTGAGCGCCAGTAGAATAAGGAGGAGGGCTTGGCGTAGCATGGGCTAGGAGCGTTCAAAGCTACGGCGCAGGGGGCGGGAGTGAAAGACCGGTGGTGAAGGCGGGAGGACCGATGCTTGAGCTTGGTTGACCGGCCTGCCCTTGCATAACAAGAGTGAGGAATCGTCGGATCAGGATTTCCACGCCTCCTTCGTTCCTTCGCACCATGGATACCGCACATGTGAAATACCTCGGGGGCTTGCGTACCGAAGCCCTGCACGTGCGCAGCGGTGAGAAGATCATCACCGACGCGCCCCTTGATAACCACGGTAAGGGTGAAGCTTTCTCCCCCACCGACCTGATGAGCACCTCCTTGGCGTGCTGCATGATGACCTTGATGGGTATCGCTGCGGAAGCACGGAGCATTTCACTCGACGGGCTTCAGGCGCGGGTGGTGAAGCACATGGCCTCGGGGCCGCGCCGGGTGGAGCGGATCGAAATTCACTTCGAGATGGATGGAGACGGGCTGGATGACAAACAGCGCAGCATCTTGGAGCACGCCGCGCGGACTTGCCCGGTGGCGTTGAGCTTGCGCGAAGAGTTGGTACAGGAGGTTTCTTTTACCTATCACTGACCGCTGTAAACGAGAAAGCCCGGACTTGGTCCGGGCCTGAGAGGATGGAGCGGTCCCCGCTTAGCTGGCGCACTCGGGCGCTGGCTGCACGACCTTTCCGTATGCTGGGCAGCTATGCACCGCCTTACACGCGCTGAGGAACATGCTGGCTACGGCCACGATCGCTAATACCTTGAAGACCTTTTTCATCGTTGCTCAGATGCTGGATTTACATTCCAAAATTAGCCCCTATTACCTTGTCCCTCATCAAAAAGTTTCAACGATCGCACAAGGGAACTTTCATAACTCGATGAACGCCCCCCCCCTTCCTCCTGACCCTCCGCAGGTCCCGGACATCGATCCGGGGTGGGCGGATGAGCTTCGAACGGAGTTCAATGCCCCGTATTTCACCAGCCTCAAACACTTCTTGGTACAGGAGCGCAGCGCACACACGGTGTATCCGCGTGGATGGGACATCCTGCGGGCATTCCAGCTCACACCCTTCCATTCGGTGCGCGTGGTGATCCTCGGCCAGGACCCGTACCATGGCCCTGGGCAAGCGCACGGCCTGAGCTTTTCAGTACCCAAGGGGATCGCTGCGCCTCCTTCCTTGCAGAATATTTTCAAGGAGATCAAGCGAGACATCGGACCCTTTACGCCCACCGGAGGCGATCTGAGCAGTTGGGCCGATCAAGGCGTATTGCTGCTGAATGCCACGCTTACTGTGCGTGCCGGGGAGGCGGCCTCTCACCAAGGACATGGCTGGGAGCGCTTCACCGATGCGGCGATCTCCGCGCTTTCAAGGGATCGCTCCGGATTGATCTTCATGCTGTGGGGCCGCCATGCCCAAGCGAAGGAAGCTTTGATCGATACCGAACGGCACTATGTGCTGAAGGCCCCCCACCCTTCCCCCCTCTCAGCACACCGCGGCTTTATCGGCTGCGGGCACTTCAGCGCCGCGAATGAGATCCTGATGGCACAAGGCGGTACCCCGATCACTTGGCGAATCTGATGCTGCGTGCCTTGGCCCTGTCCGCTTTGCTGTTCGCTCTTGCAGCGCAGGCCCAGCAAGTCGTACTCACCATACAGGCGGACACCGTCTTGCCGCGGAAGTGGAAGGGGCCGTTCAAACTGGAGGCAAAGGAGGTGGAGCAGCACACAGGCGAGCTACGCCGCGAAATGATCGCGCAGGGTTATCTCGGCGCCTCACGTGACACATGCATTGTAGGGACGGACACGACCCTGTGCACCTTCCACCTTGGACGGCAATATCGCTGGGCGCGTCTTACGTCGGGATCCGTTCCGCAGGAGATCGCCAGCGCGACCGGTTTCCGTGAACGCTTCTATAGGGACCGACCCATCACGCCGAAACAGGTTTCCAGGCTTTTTGAGGACCTCTTGAAGGAATGCGAGGACAACGGATATCCCTTTGCCGTTGTGGGACTCGATAGCCTACAAAGCACGGACGATGGCCTCACCGCTTCGGTACACTTGGACCGCGGCAACTATGTCACCTTCGACAGTGTGGTGGTGCGCGGAACCGCCAATGTGAACCCGCGTTACCTACAGGCATATATCGGCATCCGTCCCGGTGATCCGTACAACGAGACCTTGGTGCGTGGGCTGGACGGACGGACGCGCGAACTCCCCTTTGTAACCACCCGACATCCCGCCTACATCCTCTTTTCGCCCGACCAGACCAAGCTCTACCTCTTCCTGGATGACAAAAAGGCGAGCAACTTCAATGGCATCATCGGTATCGCCCAGGACCAAGAGACCGGCAAGGTCCGCTTCACAGGTGACCTCGACCTGAAGCTGCGCAACGCGCTCCACCGTGGCGAGGCCATCGACCTCAGTTGGCGCAGCCTGCAGGACCGCACGCAGAACCTCAAGGTGGGCTTCAACTATCCCTTCGCCTTCAACACCCCATTCGGAGCGGATCTCGGCCTCAAGCTCTTCAAGCGTGACACCACCTTTCTGGAGGTGAATTCGCGTGCCGCCCTCGAATACCTTCTGCCTCGGAGCGATAAGGTGCGCGTATTCGTGAACAACAAGAACAGCCAGCGCTTGGGCCAGCAACTGATCTACGTACCGGGATTGGCCGATGTGAAGCTCACATCCTATGGTATCGGCGTCCAACGGGAGCGCTTTGACTACCGCTTCAATCCGCGCAAGGGACTGGCGGTGGACCTGGAAGGATCCGTGGGTAAGAAGAGGAGCTCCATCGCCACCTTCAGCGATACCGCAGCTGTGGACCAACGCAGCGTGCAGTACGAGCTGAACGGACAGGTGAACTGGCATATCCCCATCGGCCGACGTAGTACCGTGAAGCTTGCAGCGCAAGGAGGCAGCATGGTGAATGATCAGCTCTATTCGAATGAGATCTACCGCATCGGAGGGATCAAGAGCCAACGCGGTGTGGATGAAGCCAGCATCTATGCTTCTTCCTTCGCCATCGGCACCGTGGAATACCGATTCCTCTTCGAAGAGAACAGCAATTTCTTCGTTTTCGTGGACCAGGGTTGGTGGGAGGATCAAAGCAGCACGCCGCTATTAACGGACACGCCGCTGGGCTTTGGAGTAGGTACCAGCTTCGAGACCAAGGCCGGGATATTTTCGCTGAGCTATGCCCTTGGCAAGCAATTCAACAATCCGGTGGAGCTGCGGAATGGGAAGGTGCACTTCGGGTTTACGAGTTTGTTCTGAGGGATCAGCTGTAGGCAGGGTCGCCGATTGATACCTGCCCTGTTCATACTTGGAACGTAGACGCCACCACCAGTAGGTTGGTGATAATTTGAAACGGAGCGCCATCAGCGCGGCCGGACACTAGCGGAATTTTGCGATTGAACCCTGTGATTCCTTGGCCGTATACGTGCCGCCATGTCCGCGCTGAAACGCTTACTTACTGCTTGCTCGCTCCTGTTCGTCATTGCCGCTTCGGCACAATATGACGACTTGGCCATGGCTGCACCTGCCCGTAAACAAGTGCTGGCTGATTTCCTGATGGAATGGATGGAGGTCCGCTACCCGGCTGCGCCTTCTGAAGGCTATGTGCTCTACGTCTCTGTGCAAAGCCAACGGATGTACTTTGTAGTGGAGGGAAAGATGAAGGCTGAATATGTGATCTCCACGGCGCGCAACGGATTGGGCGGA
This sequence comes from Cryomorpha ignava, assembly GCA_040391235.1. Lineage (GTDB taxonomy): Bacteria > Bacteroidota > Bacteroidia > Flavobacteriales_F > PHOS-HE28 > PHOS-HE28. The sequence continues at coordinate 36,719 of JBEBYG010000027.1, read as the reverse complement.
AATAGGAACAGCAACCGCACACCGGAGGGCCTCCACCGGGTTGTGCTAAAATTCGGGAAGGACGTACCTGCTTGGGGCATCTTCAAAGCCCGACAATTCACCGGTGAGGTGGCTTCCAAGGAGACGGCCAGTGATGACCTGATCACCTCGCGCATCCTCTGGCTCGGAGGGCTGGAACCCGGCGTGAACGAAGGCGGCAGTGTTGATAGCATGGAGCGTGGCATCTACATCCACGGCACCGCGGACGAAGCCTCCTTGGGTACGCCCAGCTCCCATGGCTGCATCCGCATGCGCAACAGCGATGTGATCGCGCTCTATGACCGGATCTTGCTGGGGACGTTGGTGGTGATCCTGGATAATTGAGACGCCGCGGAGGCGCAGAGACGCGGAGAAATTGCTAGGAGACTGATCTCCAGCCAACCCCGCCTCTCTGCTCAAGGCTCGGGACTCCACGCTCACGACTATTAAGACTCCGGACTTCAAAGCCCGCCTACCTTAGCGCCATGGTATGGACGAGCCTTTTGCTGGGACTTCTGGCCGGGGTCATTCTTGGTGCGGTCGCTGTTGTGTTCTGGTCGCGGAACAAAGGGGCTGATGCAGTGAGGCTGGTGCAAGAAGCGCGTGAGGCCGATCGGATGGAACTCGGTCGCCAACTTTCGGAACGTGAGCAGCACGTTCAAGAATTGCAACGCCAGTTGATGACCTTGAACGGGCAGTTCGAGAAAGAACGACAGCGCAATACAGGGCTTGAAGAGAAACTCGACAGCCAAAAGGTGGAGCTTGAGACACTGAACGAACGCATGACCAAGGAGTTCAAGCACATTGCGAACACCTTAATGGAGGAGAAAGGCAAGCAGCTTACTGACCGGCAGGAAGGCACCTTGAAGCTCCTGCTCGACCCCTTCAAGGAACGCATCAAGGAATTCCAGGAGCAAGTGCGTGTGGCTTATGACAAGGAAGGCAAGGAGCGTTTCTTACTGAAGAGCGAGGTGGCCAAGCTGGTGGAACAGAACCAGCGGCTGAGCCAAGATGCCGACAACCTGACCAAGGCATTGAAGGGCGACCACCAGAGCCAAGGCGCTTGGGGTGAGATGATCCTTGACAAGCTGCTGGAGAGCTCCGGCTTGGTAAAAGGTCAGGAATACAGCATGCAGGAAAGCACCACGCAGGCCGATGGCACACGGCTGCGTCCGGATGCGGTGATCTTCCTTCCGGAAGAAAAGCATCTGATCATCGACTCCAAGGTTTCATTGTTGCACTATGAACAATACTGTGCAGCTACCGACGACACGGAGCGCACGCGCCTGCTCCGTCAGCATGTGGACAGCATGCGCATCCACGCGAAGAGCCTCAGCGATAAGAACTACACCAAGTTGTATGGTGTTTCCAGCGTGGACTTCGTGCTGATGTTCGTGCCCATCGAGCCGGCCTTCCTATTGGCCTTACGCGAGCGACCGGAAATTTTCCAAGAGGCCTACGACCGGCAAGTGGTGATGGTGACACACAGCACCCTAATGGCCACCCTGCGCACCATTCATGGCCTTTGGAAGAACGAGCGGATCGCTCGGAACCACATGGCGATCGCGGAACGGGCGGGTATGCTCTATGAAAAGTTCGTGGGCTTCACCGAGGACCTTGGCCGGATCGGAAAGCACGTGAACGATGCAAAGGACAGCTACGAAAGGGCATTGGGCAAACTGAGCGAAGGGCCGGGTAACTTGGTGCGCCAAGTGGAAATGCTGAAGGACCTCGGAGCCAAAACGAACAAGGGCCTCCACACCAAGTTGCTGGAACGATCGGTGGAGGAAGAACACGACGCATGAAGCAACGGACCCTCCAATTCCTGTTGGCGGCCATCGTGCTCTTTGGAGCATTGGGCTGCGGATCCTATGTGCCTGTGGCAGCGGGGGACAACTTCGCTTACCTCTATGGCAAAGGCGCCGCCGCGATCCGCTTGCAGGCGCGTGTCTATCAGCCTGATGATGGCCAAGCCATGATCTATTTCAAGCTGCGCACGGCGGACCTGCTCTATAAGGGAACTGGCGGAGGTGGCCCCTACCATGCCCGGGTAGTGATGCGCTATGAATCGTACCCTGCACCCGGTTCGCGGGAACTTCTGGACAGCTCCAGCACCTTTGTGAAGGACCAGAGCATGGTGGCCAGCGAGGACAAGGAACTGATCGGTAACATGGCGCTGAAGACCTCCGGAAATACACCCTTCTTCATTCGCATTACAGCTCACGATCTGAACAGGGATGCCCAAAGCACAGTGATCCTCCGCGTGGAGCGAAGTGGTCCCGGAAATTCGCAGGAGTTCCTTCCGCTCGGGACCAACAACCTCCCGATCTTCGACGATCATGTGCGGCCCGGAACCAACTTGAAGATCCAAGCGGAAAGCCATGCCGGTGCACTCCTCTATGTGGGGCACTACCCAGCTGTGGAGAAACTGCCCGCGCCCGTGTTTGCCAATGTGCAGCCACCTTCATTGGATTCACCGCCGGACAGCACGTTCACCGTTCGTGTACAACCGAATGGCACCTTCAATTTCACCACTGGGAAGAGCGGCTACTATCACTTCCGCACGGACACGGCCAGCATGGTAGGCTACACGCTCTTCGTACCAACGGAGAGCTACCCGACCGTGAGCTCCGCTGCGGACATGGTCTCCCCTTTGCGTTACATCACCAGCTTGAAGGAATGGGATGGTATCTCCACGTCGGCAGATCAACGCAAAGCTGTGGAGCGCTTCTGGACGGACGCCGCTGGAAGTCGCGACCGAGCGCGGGAAGCGATCGCAGGATACTATGGTCGCGTGGAAAGTGCCAACCGCCATTTCACCAGCTATACGGAAGGTTGGAAGACCGACCGCGGCTTGGTCCACATCATCTTCGGCACGCCGACAACGATCCGCAAGGATGGACGCAGTGAGACCTGGGTCTATGGCGATGAGACCAACCTGATGAGTTTGGTGTTCAACTTTGTGCGGAGAGAGGAGCCGTTCAGTGATAATGACCTGATACTGGAGCGTGACCCCAGATTGAAAAGCGCATGGTACCGCAACGTGGAGAGCTGGAGGAACGGGAGGATCTTGCAGAATTGAAGGCAAGAGTTGACAATAGAGGCGAAGAGAGCACAGAGAATGGATGCGCGGTACTTGGCGACCGGTGATTGGTGAATAGTGCCCCGATCTACATCGGGGGGTGATCAGAATCTAGGATGAGAAAAGACGAACTGGTTTGCGGGGTACACCCGGTATTGGAAGCATTGCGGAGCGACCTGCACGTAGAGAAGATGCTGATCCGCAGGGATGCTGGCGGACCGGGTATTCGCGACCTGAAGAACTTGGCCCGTGAACTGGGTGTGCCATGGCAACCCGTGCCCAACGAGAAGCTGGACCGGTTAACGACCACGGAGCATCAGGGCGTGATAGCCTTCATCAGCCAAGTGGCCATGCAGGACCTGGACGGACTGATCGCGCAGGCTTATGACCGCGGAGAGGATCCTCTCTTAGTAGCCTTGGACGGTGTGACCGACGTACGGAACATGGGTGCCATTGCGCGGAGCGCTGAATGCTTTGGCGCACACGGCATGCTGGTCCCGAAAACGAATACTGCACGCTTGGGAAGCGATGCCGTGAAGAGCAGTGCAGGCGCGCTGTTGCGTAAGCCGGTATGCCGGGTGGAGAACCTCCCCTTGTCATTGGATCGAGCCCGAGAGCATGGGCTGCGGATCATTGCGGTAACGGAGAAGGCAGAGGCCTATATCGAGGACACTGATCTTACCGGCCCTCTGGTGCTGGTGATGGGTGCCGAGGATGTGGGCATATCACCGATCATCCTGCGCAAGGCGGATGCCTTGGTACGCATCCGCATGACGGGAACCATAGGCTCGCTGAACGTGAGCGTCGCTTCAGGTGTGGTGCTTCACGAGGTGTTGCGCCAGCGGTCGGCAAAAGGCTCGACCTGATCTACGGATCGGCTTTCATCCGCTAAAGGCTCAGCACGCCCTGAGCGGCGAACTTGTGCGGTGATGTGGGATGCGCATCATCCCCGCTCTGCATCGGACCTGCCTAAGAACGGGTCTCATCGGAACCTTTCAGGCATTCGTCGGGTATAACGCGACTTCCATGACCATACGCCGTGCATGGGGGCCATTGAGGCTACCGATGATCGGCGCAAAATCCACACGCATGAAGCTCCACATGCCAAGACCACTCCTACTGCTCCTCCTATTGGCGTTCTTCGCTACGAACCAGCTGCATGCGCAAGCGCCGGTCGGCATCCGCATCTCCGCGCTCACAAGTGCTGAGCGCGATGCGTTGGTCCAAAGCACGCATGCTGCGGGTGAGATGCAAGTGGTATATGCCTGTGTTCCTGCAGGGATCATCGTCTTCGCCACCAATACGGGATCCGGGTCTCGCGAAACCCTGCGCACCAAGGCGATGGCAGCCTTGGCTCCGGTCATTAGCGCAGCGCGGATCGCGCCGACCGACATCACACTACAAGCCGCAGAAACGGCCTGCGAAAACGCACGTGGACAATGAGCATGATCAATACGCTTCGTTCCATCCGTGCCTTTGCATCGTTGACCAGCTTGGTCGTTTCCAGCTTGGCATTTGCCCAGCTCACGGTAAGCCCGCAAACGGACCTGCAAGCACTCGCTCGCGCCATCACGGGCCCAGGGGTCACCATCTCCAATCCGCAGATCACCTGCCATGGCCAAGGCTACGGGGAGTTCCAGTACGCAGGCCAGTTGCTCGGCATCGATGAAGGCATCCTGCTAACCACGGGAACCAGGGCCAATGCGGTGGGGCCGAACAATGCGGAGAACACGACCTTCCAGCAGAACACCGCTGGAGATGCCACGTTGAACCTTGTGACCGGCCGTACAACGTATGATGCCTGCAAGTTCGAGTTCGACGTGATCCCGGGTGGCGACAGCCTCCGCTTCGATTTCGTTTTCGGCTCCGAGGAATACAATGAATGGGTCGGCTCCCAATACAATGATGTCTTCGGCTTCTTCATCAGCGGACCCGGTATTACCGGTGACCCGGGTATTGGCAACCAGAAGAACATCGCCCTGATCCCAGGCACTAACCAAGCCGTTACGATCAACAACGTGAACAACGGCTCCAATGCCAACTTCTTCCATGATAATGCGGGCGGCCAGTACTTGCAGTATGACGGCATCACACGCGGCCTGAGTGCCTTCTCCGTAGTGGAGCCTTGCCAGACCTATCACCTGAAGTTGGTGGTGGCGGATGCCAGCGACCGCAAATTCGATTCGGGTGTTTTCATCGCCAAGGTGAAAAGTAACCCGGTGTCGATGCAGCTGTTCACCCAGAATGGCAGCGACAAACTGATCGAAGGTTGCAACGATGGCAGGGTGCGCTTTACCCGGCAAGTGGTGACCAACCAGCCTTTGGATCTTGAGTACTACCTGCACGGCACCGCAACCAATGGCATCGACTACACGGCCATTGGAAATGTGGATCCAAACATACCGAAGGCCATCACCATCCCGGCCAACCAAGCCTATGTTGACCAGCCTATCATGACCATTGCCGACGGTATACCGGAGGGAATCGAAACGCTACTCTTCATCTTGGGAAATCCAAATTGCCCAGGGGCTTACAACGACACACTGATAGTGCCTTTGGTGGACTCGCTTCAGGCAGCGGTCACCCCCGTACAAAGCACCATTTGCCAGGGGGGGCAAACGCAGCTTCTCGCCTCTGGTGGGACAGCATATGCATGGAGCCCCGCTGCAGGATTAAGCGCTACCAATATCCCGAACCCCATCGCGCAACCCACCAGCACCAAAATGTACACGGTGGTGGTGACCGATGGTGGTTGCTCGCGTTCACTGCAAACACAGGTGAAAGTGAGTGCGATGGCAGCCACAGCAAGCATCACACGACCACTTTGCAATGGTGCAAGCAACGGGGCCATCAACCTCAGCGTAAGCGGAGGTATCGCACCCTATGCATTTCAATGGACGGGGCCCAATGGGTTCACCGCCAGCACGGAGGATATCACGAACATTTCCGCAGGCACCTATACAGTGGCGATCACGGACGCCGCCTGCACCAAAACACAGAGTTTCAACGTGGGGCAACCGGCTCCTTTCAGTGTGAACCTCGAACCTTCTTTGCTGATCTTCGGGCAGAACATCAGTTGCCATGGAGGCCAGGACGGCAGCATTGATGCTACTGCCACCGGCGGCACTCAACCTTACAGCGCGGCATGGACCGGCCCCAATGGATTCTCCGCTGGCACACTGGACCTGGCCAACCTCGGCGCAGGAAGCTACTCAGTGACCGTTACGGATGCCAATGGTTGCACCGCCACGGCGAACACCACTTTACTGTCGAGCGCCCCGATGATGGCCACCATCACCGGGACAACCGATATCGATTGTGCCAATGATGCCAACGGTTCCGTCACGGTCTCCATCACCGGCGGAATGCCCGTTTACACATACAGCTGGAATACCGTGCCCGCACAGACCGGCCCTACGGCAAGCGGCCTCGCACCCGGCACCTATACCGTCATAGCGACCGACCAATATGGATGCACCGTGGGTACCGTGGCGACCCTCAGCGGACCCGCTCAACCATTGAACGTGCAGTTGACCTCGAAGTCGGATGTTGCTTGTTCCGGCGCAGCCAATGGAAGTGCAACCATCTCCGTTTCGGGCGGAACGGCCGGCTACACCATTGCATGGAACACAACCCCCGTGCAGACGGGTGTGACGGCGACCGGGCTTTCCGGCGGAAGCTATACGGCAACGATCAGCGATGCGAACGGATGCGGGACCACATTCACCGTGGCCATCGCGGAGCCGGCACAGCCCATGGCCGTATCCATCACGGCCCAACAGAACGTGACCTGCAATGGACAAGCCAGCGGCAGCGCCACGGTGAGTGCCACCGGAGGTAGCGGTCCATACGCCTATTCCTGGAATACAACACCTGTGCGCAATGGCGCCTCACAGACCGGACTCAGCGCAGGAAGCTACACGGTGACCGTGACCGACGCACGAGGATGCACAGCCACACAAGGGGTAGTGATCACCGCCCCGGCCTCCGGTCTTTCAGCAAGTATTAGTTCCTCCACGAACGTGCTCTGTGCAGGAGGAAGCACAGGAAATGCAACGGTGAACGTTAACGGCGGCACATCGCCCTACAGCTATCTCTGGAACACAACGCCGTCCCAAACCGCGGCTTCCGCAACCGGGCTCGGAATTGGTACTTGGCAGGTGAGCGTACACGACGCTAACGGATGCAGCACCTCCGCTTCGGCGACGATCACACAACCAGCAGCGCTGGCGGTTAGTGCTACCATTACTCCGGCCATGTGCCAAGGTGCAGCCAACGGTGCCGTGGATGTGACCACTGCCGGTGGGACATCACCTTACACATGGTCATGGACCGGTCCTGGAGGTTTCACTGCGAACACCGAGGACATCGGATCACTGAATGCAGGCGGCTACTCATTGATGGTGACCGATGCGAGCGGCTGCAGCATCACACGCAGTTTCGATGTGAACCAACCAGGGCTCTTCACGGTGACCGCCACTCCGAGCCTGTTCGGTAGTGCGAACGTGAGCTGCCCCAACAGCAGCGATGGCACGATCGATCTCCAAGTTAGCGGTGCCGTGGCCCCCTACTCTTTCGTATGGACCGGACCGAACGGTTTCAACTCCACTTCGGAAGACATTACCGGCCTGCAGGCTGGCACCTACAGCGTGAGCATCACTGACGACAATGGGTGCAGCACGGATTTGGATGTAACGCTACAAGCCCCTACTTCCATCACGGCGAGTTTCACCCTGAGCTACTTTGGAGGTACCTCCATCTCTTGCAACGGCGGGAGCAATGGCAGCATCAACACATTGATCAGCGGTGGCAACAGCCCCTACTCCACTTCTTGGAGCGGTCCATCCGGCTTCACCTCGAATCAGGCAGACCTCAATGGCTTGAGCGCTGGTAGCTACCAGCTCATTATTACGGATGCCACTGGTTGCATCGCAACCCGCACGGTGGAACTCAGTCAGCCCGCTGCGCTTTCAGCCAACGACGGAGGCACTTCTCCTGTGAGCTGTTATGGCAGCAACAACGGACAAGCGACCGTGCACGTAACGGGCGGCCGCACTCCCTACTCCTATAGCTGGAATACCTCGCCCGTACAACATGCCGCCACCGCAACAGGTCTGGCTGCAGGCAGCTACACCGTGGTGGTAACGGATGCCAATGGTTGCACCTCTTCCACCACGCTCGCAGTAGGCGGTCCAACGGCACCGTTGGCGATCAGTACACCCACTATCACCAACGTGCTCTGCCATGGTGCCCAGGCCGGTGAAGCCACCGTTCAGGCAACTGGTGGTACGGCACCTTACAGCTACTCTTGGAACACTGTTCCCCAGATCAATGCCTCAACCGCCACGGGGCTTTCCGCAGGTTCTTGGACAGTGATCGTTACCGATGCCGCTGGATGCTCAGCCTCCCGTAATGTGGTGATCACACAACCCCTGCAACCCCTCGCAGCAACAGTGGTCAACTATCATACCGTCACTTGCTTTGGCGATGATGATGGCGCGATCTCCATCAACGCGACCGGCGGAAGTGGCAACTACAGCGTTACGTGGAATACGCTGCCCCCACAGAACGGGTCCTCCGTAACCGGTCTTTCCATCGGGAACTATGTAGCAACCATCACGGACCTGAACGGATGCACGCAAACATTGGACCTCCCGGTTTACGTTGGTGGACCGGCCGCGCCGTTAGCTATCAGCTATGTGCCTTTCACCTATCCTGGCGGTGCCCATGTGAGCTGCCCGGGAAGCAGCGATGGCAGCATTGACGTATCCGTGAGTGGTGGAACGCAGGCCTACGTATACTTCTGGCAGGATGGTGCTGGTGGCACCTTCCATATGGAAGACCCCACGGGGCTTTCCGCTGGCAGCTATCTACTAAGTGTCGTGGATGGCCATGCTTGCTTGACCGATACGGTGATCACGCTATTAGCACCGGATACGATCACTGCAACAGCTACGATCCAGTCCGCTATTTGCCACGGCGCCAGCAATGGAGCCATCGACCTGACCCCTCATGGTGGCATAGCCCCATACGCATACCAATGGAGCGGACCGGGAGGATTCTCGGCCACCACGCAAGACCTGAACATGATCGCCGCAGGCGTGTACACGGTTGTTATCACCGATGCTAACGGATGTTCCATCAACCAGCCCTTCGACGTGACCGAGCCGGGCACATTCACATTTGATGCTACGGCTTCATCCGCTGCCTGCAGTGCCTCGACCACAGGATCCATCCAAATGGAAGCCTCAGGAGGGACCGCTCCCTACCAGTATGCTTGGAGTGGACCCAATGGATTCACGGCAAGCACACCGAGCATTAGCAACTTACCAGCAGGCACGTACCATCTCATACTCACCGATGACAATGGCTGCTCCGCTTTGTATAGCGGCCATATCACAGCTCCGACCCCTCTCACCGTATTCTCCATTTCACACAAGAACCACGGCGGCTACGACATCACCTGTGCAGGCAGTTCGGATGGGGCTATCAGCACTACCTATACCGGCGGAACGCCTCCTTACACGTTCGCATGGTCGGGGCCCGGAGGATTCACGGCAAACACTCCGGACCTCTCCGGCTTGGCGGCAGGAACGTATACCCTTCTCCTTACCGATGCCAATGGATGTACCCGGACCATCACGACGACCTTGACTGGCCCTCCTGTACTAACGGCTACGGCTGTAGCAGCAGGCTTCGCTGGTGGAGCTGGCACCAGTTGTAATGGCGCCTCGGATGGTTCCGTCATCGTGACCCCGGGTGGAGGAGTACCTCCTTATGCGGTGAGTTGGATCGGGCCAGGAGGATTCACCTCCAACAGCTGGCAGATCACCGGGTTGGCACCAGGCACCTATACCGTCGCCGTGACCGATGGAAATGGATGCTCCGCCACTGCCTCTGCAACATTGACCGCTCCCGCGCCCATCGCTCTCAGCACCTCCAGCACGAACGTCACCTGCAACGGCGGTGCAAATGGAACGACCGATCTAACCGTTTCCGGTGGAAGCGGCGCATACAGCTACCAATGGACCGGCCCAGGCGTCTTCACTGCGAGCACGCAGGATCTCACGAGCATCTCAGCCGGCACTTATGATGTGACCGTAACAGATGCCAATGGATGCACGGCCAACACATCCGTAACGATCACGCAGCCAACTGCGATCCAAGCCTCGGCGATCATCGCAACCACCGCATGCCAAGGTGCCAATACCGGTGCGGTCGATCTTACTGTGATCGGCGGTGCTGGCGGATACAGCTACCTCTGGACGGGCTTCCCCGCATTCTCCGCAACGACCGAGGACATCAGCAACTTGTTCGCAGGTGTATACACGGTAGGGATCACCGATGCGGATGGCTGCACGTTCAGTGCGTCCTACAACGTTGGTGAGCCTGGGCTCTTCGACATCAGTGCCGAATTGAGCAGCATGGCCGGTGGCTACAATGTGAGCTGTGCTGATGCAAGCGATGGCACCATCGATGCCACCGTCAGCGGCGGCACCGGACCTTACAGCTACTTCTGGACAGGACCGAACGGATTCACATCCATCAGCCTCGATCTAACCGATCTCCTACCCGGTGAATACAACCTCACCGTGCATGACGCGAACGGCTGCAATGCTACTGAGAGCTTCACCTTGGTAGCACCTACGGCCATCAGCATTGGACTAGCCGCCACTTCGCAGCCTTCCTGCGATGGAGGGATGAATGGTAGCATCGGATCATCCATCACGGGTGGTACCGCACCCTACACCTCCTCGTGGACAGGACCGAATGGACCGCTGGGCATTTCGCAGAACTTGACAGGCATTAGTGCCGGGACCTATGTGGTCACCGTGACCGATGCCTTGGGATGCACTGCCAGCCAGAGCATCACCCTGAACAGCCCTGCAGGTATCGATGCGATCGCCACACCTTTTGTCTTCCCCAACGGGACCAATTTGAGTTGCGCCAACTACTACGATGGCAGTATCGATCTGGCGATCGCTGGAGGAACTGCGCCTTACCAAGTGAATTGGTCTGGACCAAGTGGCTACCAATCGTCCAGTGTGGACATCGTCGGGTTGGCTTCCGGCACTTACACGGCAACCATTACCGATGCCAACGGTTGCTTCGCATTTGCCCAGGTGCAGCTTGTTGCTCCCACACCCTTGCAACTTGCCATCACCACTTCTTCCTACAGCGGAGGGAACGCCATCTCCTGCTCGGGTGCATCGGATGGAACGATCACTTTGACCACTTCAGGCGGAAGCCCTGCATACACCACTGCATGGACCGGCCCGAACGGATTCACATCCACGCAGACCACACTCCAGAACCTGACACCCGGTACCTATACCGTGTTCATCACCGATGCCTCGGGATGTAATAAAACTGCAACCGTCACCTTGGCTGCACCGCCGCCGATCACAGCCACAGCCATACTCTCCAACCAAGGTGGGTTTGAAGTAGGATGCGATGGCAACGATGGTTCCATTGCACTGACCGCAGGAGGTGGATTGGCACCTTACCAATTCAGCTGGACCGGCCCGAGCGGTTTCGCCTCCAGCAACGAAGACCTGCAGGACCTGATCGCAGGTGCCTATACCGTTGTGATCACCGACGCGAACGGATGCAGCATCAGCCGCACATACACGCTCAGTTCCCCAGCTAACCTGAGCGCCACGCTCGCTGTAACCAGCAACGAATGTGATGTGAGCGCGAACGGCGAGATCGACCTCACCGTGACCGGTGGCGTAGCTCCCTTCAACATTGCGTGGACCGGGCCCGATGGCTTCACTTCCAACGCAGAGGACCTTACCGGATTGGTCAGTGGCGACTACAGTGTGACGGTCACCAGTGCGATGGGATGCAGCACTACGGCAAATGCCACAGTGCTTGCAGCAGCTCCGATGATGGTGGAACTTTACGCCTCCGTCTACGGTGACGTGAACATCGCTTGCCATGGCGCCAGCACCGGAGCCATCGGGCTGACCGTCAGCGGCGGGTTTGCGCCATTGAACATTGCATGGACCGGACCAGGAGGATTCACCGCAACCACCTCCGACATTACCGGCTTGATGGCAGGCACGTATGCAGTGGCCATCACGGACGACCAAGGCTGTGCACGCGACACATCCATCACGTTGATCCAACCGGACAGTACATTGATCACCACGCTATCCGCCACGGATATTGCTTGCCACGGTGAGTTGTCGGGCAGCATTGATGCAACCGTTACGGGTGGTGCAGCTCCCTACACCTACGACTGGCGTGGACCCGATAGCACGATGTACAGCACGCAGGACATCACTGGCCTGAGTGCTGGCGACTATGAACTGATCGTGATCGATGCGAACCAGTGCGTGAATACCCTTTCCATCTCCATCAGCCAACCGGACAGTGCCTTGGCCGTGAACTTCACGCTGGTGGACCACAATGGATACAACACCAGTTGCTCGGATGCCAGCGATGGTGCGATCAACTTGGAAGTAATCGGCGGAACCGCCGGTTACACCTATAGCTGGACCGGACCGGATGGCTTCACCTCCTTGGTGGACAGCCTCTCGGGCTTAGCTGCTGGAACGTATGTGCTCTCTGCCACGGATGCGAACGGCTGCTCGATCCTCCAGTCCATCACGCTCGTGCCGGCACCACCGGTCACCGTTGAGCTGGTTGCTACAACCTTCCCATCCGGCACAAACATCAGCTGTTCCGGAGAAAGCGATGGTTCCATCAGTGCAACGATCGATGGTGGTATAGAACCCATCAGCCTGCAATGGAGCGGCCCCAATGGCTTTACCTCCACTGACCTCAACCTTGACTCCTTGTCTCCGGGTACCTACTGCCTCACTGTGAACGACGACAACGGATGCTCCGCCCAGCAGTGCGTTACACTCCTGGCCCCGGATGCTTTGACCGCAACGGCCACTGGAACGACAGCACCCTGCGGGCTTGCCACGGGAACCGTGAGTGCGACGGTTACTGGAGGAGGCGCACCATACAGCTACGCTTGGAATACAGGAGCCCAAAGTGCGGACCTGAATGAGGTGATCGCCGGTAGCTACAGCGTCACCATCACTGATGCCAATGGATGCGTGGCCAGCGCCTCCGCAACAGTAGTAGGCAGCCCGGCCATGGTGGCAACAGCCACCGTTAGCGATCCACTCTGCAACGCTTCCAACGAGGGAGCGATCAACCTATCCTTCACCTCCGGCCTCGCACCCTTCAGCATTCTTTGGAACAATGGGTCAAGCGCTGAAAGCCTCAGCGATCTGTTCGGTGGTGAATACGGGGTCACCGTTACGGATGCCAATGGGTGCATGTGGGATTCCGTGATCACCGTACAAGCGCCGCCAGCGATCACCGCAGATTCCGAGCTCTCGCACTTTGCGAACGGACATAACATCAGCATGTGGGGTGGATCGAACGGATCGATCATCGTGAATGCTGCGGGTGGTACCTCACCCTACACATACGAGTGGAACGATGGGAATACTGCACCCGCACGTTACGGCCTCTCCGCAGGCACCTATGCTGTGCGGATCACCGATGCAAATGGCTGCACCCTTGAGCTCACCATCATGCTCACCCAACCGGACGAACTTGAAATGCCTACCGGATTCACACCGAACGACGACGGTAACAACGATGCCTTCGTGGTCCATGGCATCGATGCCTATCCGGAGAACCAGATCACGGTGTTCAACCGCTGGGGCAACGTGGTCTTCGAGCAATTGCACTACAGGAACGAGTGGCGCGGCGAGAACCAGCAAGGCCAAGCCCTGCCCGACGGAACCTACTTCGTTGTCCTCCGATTGAACGCGGACCTTACGCTCCAGAACTATGTGGACCTCCGACGGTAAGCCTAAGATGAGAACGACCATGCGCAGCATCCGCTTCATACTTCCGCTCGCTCTGGCCGCAAGCACCGTCTTCTCGGTGCAGGCGCAGCAAGAGTTGATGATCAGCCAGTACATGTTCAATGGCCTGTTCCTCAACCCTGCCTACGCCGGCAGCCATCCCTATGCCAGTGCCACCCTGCTGCACCGCAGCCAATGGGTGGGCATGGCGGGTGCGCCACGCACCAACCTCCTCGGCATCGACGGACCGGTACTCAATAACAAGATGGGATTGGGCTTCACCTTCAGCCATGATATGATCGGCGTGAGCCGCGACATGGAGATGGCCGCCAACTACGCCTACCGCATCCGCACAGGTACCAATGGCCATCTCGCATTCGGACTGAAGGCCGGACTGTCCATGTACACGGCCAACCTCAGCGACCTCATCTACTGGGATACCCAGGATGCACTCTACCAGAACAACATCAGCAATGCCACGGTGGGAAAATTCGGCTTTGGGCTTTATTGGAACAATGAGCGATCCTTTGTCGGGCTTTCCGTGCCAACGATCTATGCAGCAGACGGCAAGATCGCCTCTGACCTACCGCAGTCCCCTGAGCATTACTTCACGCAGCACTTTTATCTCAATGCAGGCCACGTCTTTGAGTTGAACGAAAACTTCGACCTCAAACCAAGTGTCCTCGTCAAATACCAACAGCAAGCTCCCCCGGAAGTGGACCTCAATCTGAACGTCCTGTTCAAGGACCGCTTCTGGCTGGGTGTTGGCTACCGCACCGGCGATGGAATAGTAGGCATGGTTGAATTCCAGATCAGCCCCATGTTCCGGGCCGGATACGCCTATGATATGAACACATCCATGCTTCGTCATTACAACGGCGGATCGCATGAGGTCATGCTCGGTATCGACCTGGGCAAGGAGCCGATCATGATCAAAAATCCACGGTTCTTCTGATGCGATCAAGTAAATCTCTTCTGACCATTCTGACAGTGGGGGGCGTGCTTCTATCCTCCTGCGCCAGTTACCAGGTGCGCAAGGGCGACCAAGCCATGGACCTGCTGTCCTACACCAAAGCCGAAAAGCATTATGAGAAGGCTCTGAAGCAAAAGCCGTCGCGTAACATATTGATCCGTGCCGCCGAAACCGAAGCCAAGCAGAACAAAGTGGAAGAAGCAGCCATGCACTATGCGGCTGCTGAAGAAACCGCGCCACTCCACGGTGAGGACGCCTTCCAATATGGCAAACTACTGATGGGCTTGGGCAAATACGGGCAGGCTGAACCCTTCCTCATCCGGGCATTGGAAGAACGGCCGGAACGACGGGATGCAGTGGAACTGATCGGTGCGTGCCAAGGGTATCGTTCATTTTATAACGACAGCTCGCGCTACGAGGTCAACTTGGTGCCACTGGAGGGAGTGGCCACCGCATACTCCGCTGTGCCATTCGGCAAGGGATTGCTCTTCGCCGCCCAGCGCGAGGCCAGCATGGGAAAACGCGACCCTTGGACCGGTTACGCTTATGCGGACCTGTATCAAGTGGACCTGGCGAACGATGGCACACCCGGTAGCCCTATACCGCTGAAAGGTGCCGTGAACGGTGCTTATCATGAGGGCTCTGCCGTAGTGAGCCCCGATGGCCGAACGCTCTACTTCACGCGCAGCAACTACTACGGCAGGAAGCTGCTCAAGGACAAGGACAACATCAGCAACCTTAAGATGTTCCGGGCCACATTGGATGAGAAGGGAGAATGGGGCAACATCAGTGAGTTCGGGTACAACAGCGAAACATATTCCGTCGGTCACCCGGCTTTGAGCAAGGACGGCAAGACGCTCTACTTCACCAGTGACATGCCAGGTGGCCTCGGCGGCAAGGACCTCTGGTACACCACCGATATCGGGACCGGTTGGGGAACGCCCGTGAACATGGGACCCACCATCAATACGCGCGGCGACGAGATGTTCCCGTCCGTAGTGGGCGATGCGCTCTACTTCTCCAGCACTGGCCATAACAACATGGGCGGTCTGGACATCTTCGAAACCCACAGGGAAGGTGAGTTCTGGAGCGAACCACAGAACATGGGCTATCCCGTGAACAGCACACGCGATGATTTTGGGCTCTGGCTGGACAGTACAGGCACCAAAGGTTATCTCAGCAGTTCACGCTCGGGCACTGACCAGATCCATGCACTCAGCGTACATCCACCGATCTTCGCTGTTGCAGGACTCATTACCAACGTGAAGACCGGCGAAGCGATTCCTGGCGCCGTGGTAACGCTGCGGAACCTCAGCACCAAGGAGGAAAAGCAGGTGACTGCGGATGCCGAGGGCAGATTCCATTTTGATCTCGAGCCGAATACGGCTTACATCATCGCAGCGGATGCTGATGGCATGTTCTCACAAAGCACCCCCGCAAGTACCGTTGGCTTGGGGCTGAGCACCATCTTACGAGCCGACCTGCAACTGGAACCATTGATCGTGGACAAGCCCATGGCCGTTCCGAACATCTACTACGACTATGATAAGTGGGACATCCGTCCGGATGCGGCCGTGGAGCTGAACAAGTTGGCCCGGATCTTTTTGGATAACCCGGGTATCACCTTCGAACTGAGCTCTCACACCGACAGTCGCGGCGGCGACATGTACAACCTCGTGCTGAGTGATGCGCGGGCCAAGAGTGCCGTGGATTACCTCGTGCGGCAAGGCGTACCACCGGAGCGGCTCATCGCAAAGGGCTACGGCGAAACCATGTTGGTGAACGGATGCTCCAACGGCCTGCAATGCACCGAGGAGGAACACCAAGCCAACCGGCGCACGGAGTTCAAGGTCTTGTCCAGGAGCGGATCCGATACCGTACAGCCTTGACCTGTAAGTGATCGGCTACTTAAGTACGGGAACGCTGCGCCTCACCACTTCGGCGAACGGTACGTCCTCTGTCTTGGAACGCACCCACGCACAGATATTGAAGTACTTCCGCACGTTGCTTTCATTGGGATCCTCCATCAATTGATCCAGCCGCTCCTTCAACGAAGTGAACAAAGCGTGCTTCGCCTCGGGGGAAGTAGCACGTGCCAGCTTCTTGATGTGTTCGATCAACGCAGCCTCCACTCCATAGGCGCGATGGCGCTTGCTGAGGAAGCGCTGCGTGCTCCGCACGATGTACTCCAAAAGTTCGTAGTTCCCGAGTTCATAATGCACCACCAAGTTGAACAGGCGGGCATAGGTGAAGATGTCTTGGCGCAAGGCGGGTTCGGGGTCGTTCAACACCTTGTTCAGCCAGAATAGAGAGCGGCTCATATTGCCCGCGCCGAAGTTCACGGTGGAGAGGAGGAAGTAGAACTCCAGTTCATACTCCTTGGGAAGCTGGCTACCGATCCGCTCCATTCCCTGCACTACCGGCTCCTCCAACTTCATCGCCTTATCGAACTGGCCGGTGCGATCATAGTAGCGCAGCTCACTTAGATAGCTATTGCTGAACACAAGCAATTTAATGTCGATGTCACCGAAACCCGGCTTGTTGGTCAAGCCTCGAAGCGTGGAGATATCATCCTTCACATGGGCATGGTCCCCCAGCTCGATCTCGCACTGGATCAGGTAGTACAACGTGCGGACATATCGCTTCGGCAGATCCTTTTTCAGTTGGGGATTCTTATCCAAGATCTCCTTCGCCCGCGAAAACTTGGTGAAACTGGTTTTCCAATCCCGTTTAGCCCAGGCGCAGAAGCCTTGCGTGTAATGGCAGATCGTACTGGCCCGGTTGCTGAGCGCGGTGTTCTTCCCCTTGATCAAGGGGTGTTCGCTGATCTCATCCACCATCGCGTGTTCCTCATCCGTCCGCACATAACCACCGCTTCGGAACACGTAGTTGATCTTGGCATAAAGCACATTGTACGCAGCGAGGTTCTGCAACTTCTCCAATACCACCGCCTCCTCCTCGATCAGCGCATTGAGATCACTGGTGAAGTTCCCGCTCTGATAGGCCTCCTCCAAAAGCATCTTCTCCCAGCTCAGTAGTTCGAACCAGTAGTAGAACCGCTCATGCTCTTCGGCTGCCTTTTTTGCGCGGTGCAGCACCTTGGTCGCTTCGGAATAAAGTGCCTTGCCAAAGAGGATCTCGATGTTGTTGATATGCTGCTTCAAGACGCCGCTCACGCTGGATTCCGCATGATACGCCCGCAGTGCCTTCAAGATCAACTTGTACAAGTGGTTCTTCTCCGAAGGAAAGTGTTTAATGAAGGTCTCCTTGGCGAACTGCTTCTTGATCGCATCCTCGTCGTAGATCTTCTGCTTATCGATCGCATCGAAGATCCGTAGGTAGTTCTTCTCCCCGCTCTGCAATGCGGAATGCAACTTGAAAAAACGCTTCTCCGATTTGGTGAGCGACTTGATCAGATCGAAAAGTTCGTTGCTTGGCTTCATGCAGGGGAGGAAGGGCCGGATTGTGAGCAGATGCTTGGACGGCCACGTCCAAATATACGATGGTGCATAGATGCTATTCCAAACATCCCCATGCCCGTGGTGAGGTACATTCGCCCTCATGGAGCTTCTACGGTGCATCGGGCTTTCATCCTTGCTTTACATGCTTTCAGCCACAGCCATGGCCCAGATAAACAACGTGGGCAATGCAACCCGCAGCGACAGCATCGACCTGCTCCACACGCGCATCCAACTGGACCTCACCCAAACATCTGTCGGCATCATCCGGGGCGATGCCACCATCTCCTTTTCACCCCGTGTTGATGGCATTTCCACCTTGCCGCTGGACCTGCTTCTTCCCGTGGATTCCGTAGTGATGAACGGAGTGCAATTGCCCTTCAACCATCCCGGCGAAGTATTAGTGATCGACCTACCAAGTGCCTACGGACCTAACGACACGCTCACCCTTACCGTGAGCTATGGGGGCGACCCTTTGACCGACCCCAGCGGCTTCGGCGGCTTCTATACGTTGAGCAATTACCAATACGACCTTGGTGTCGCCTTTGATGCTATCCCCCATTCATACGGCCGCGCGTGGTTTCCCTGCTTCGATAATTTCGTGGAACGCTCCAGCATGGAGTTCTTGGTCCACACCGAAAATAACCGCTCGGTCTATGCCAACGGTGCTTTGCAGGGCATCACGGAGTTGGGCAATGGTGAACGCAAAACCCATTGGCGCATGGATGAGCCCATCCCTTCCTACCTCGCATCGGTGGCCGCAGGTAATTACATCGCGTTGCACGACACCTTCCCCAGTGTCTCCGGAGCGGATATCCCCGTGATCCTGGCCGCACTTCCTGCAGATACCGCCAACATGCGAGCCTCCTTCATCCACCTAAAGAACGCCTTCGACACGTTTGAGAATTGGTTCGGCCCATACCGCTGGAACCGCGTGGGCTATGTGCTCACAAGCGCCGGTGCCATGGAGCACTCCACCAACATTTGCTATCCCGATTTCGCCGCCGATGGCACGTTGGAAAATGAGGACCTGATCGCGCATGAACTCTCTCACCATTGGTTCGGCAACCTGATCACCTGTGCCAGGCCAGAGGAGATGTACTTCAATGAAGGTTTTGCCAACTTCTGCTCGCAGCTTTTCATCGAGGACCTTTACGGCGAAGAAGCCTACAGATCGTTGGTCCGTATCAACCATCGGCAAGTGGTGTCCGCGACCCACTTGCGCGATGGCGGTTGGTTCGCCTTGAACGCTGTGCCGCAAACCAAGACCTATGGCGAAACGAGCTATAAGAAGGGCGCTGATATCGCACGAACACTCCGCGCCACCTTGGGCGACAGCCTCTTCAGCACGGGCATGAAGCAGGTGTTCGAGCGCAATGCTTATTCCGCGATGAGCAGCGAGGCGGTTCGCGACAGCTTGGGGGCAGCCACGGATACGGACCTCACGGATTTCTTCAATGCCTGGATCTTCCAGCCCGGAGGCGCGGCCTTCATGGTGGACTCCTTCAACGTGACACCGAGCGGAGCGATGTTCAACACTAAGGTCCACATCCGCCAAAAAACGCGTGGAGGCGCTAACTACTTCCAGAACATTCCCGTTACGATCACCTGCATCGGCGCAGCTGGTGAGATGCACCGGGAGATCGCGAACCTCGGTGGTGAGCAGTCCACAGCGACGGTACAAGCCCCGTTCACGCCTGTTTCGGTGCGCTTGAATGATGACGAGCGATTGGCCCTTTCCACTACGGTGGACACAGGTACTGTGACCATTACCGGCCAGAAATACCTGGCCAATGCCGATGTGCGGTTGATCGTTTCCGCCTTGGCTGCGCCCACCCATGTGCGCATCGAGGAGTTCTGGGTGCCTGCCGATGATGCTGCGGCCGATGGAGCCTTTGTCGTTTCGCCGGACCGCTGGTGGCGCGTGGAAGCAGATATCCAACCCGGCACCGAAATGACGATGCGCGTTACCGTGGATGGCCGCCTGAACTTTCCGGCTGCCTATGACCAAGGCCTGATGCAGGATGTGAATGGCATTGCGTTCCATGAAGACAGTTTGGTGGTGCTCTACCGCCCGGGACCACAGGCACCGTGGGAGGTACGTCCTGCAACGATCAGCAACAGCGGCAGCGCCACCGATAACCACGCCCGGTTGGATATGCCCGGATTCATCGCTGGCGACTACACCATTGCATGGCGCACCTTGGCCACGGCGGTTCCCGCACAGGAACCTGCGGATCATGGATGGCGGTACTATCCCGACCCCGCATCGGACCAGGTCACGGTCTCGGCCCCGGAAAATGGATCGGCAACCGGTGCCACGGTATTGGTCCGGGATCTGAACGGGCGCATAGTGGCCCGCCACAAACTGGGCTCGGGAGCCACTCGCTTGGACGTTTCCAAATTAGCCTCGCAAACGGTCCTGCTCACCGTGCACTTCGCCAACGGCAGCATGCTCCATCTGGGGCAAGTGCGCATCACCCATTGAACACAGAACGACCGTGAAGGCATACTTCCGCTATTTCGGCACGCTCACGATCTTTCTGTTCGTGATCTTCTTCCTCCAAAGGCATCTCTTTCTCACTTTCAGCCACACCGCCCTTCAAGGTGTATCTGTCGGGGAGATCCTCCAGTGCCATTGGCGTGCCTTGGGCATGGACCTGGCCACCACGGGCTACGTGCTGCTGGTAGTTGTCCTGCTCAGCATCCCGTTGCTCTTTGTTGAGGTGGCTTGGCCGCGCCGAAGCATTCGGATCTTTCTCGTGGCCTTCATCATCCTCAGTGCCTTGGTCAACGTCACGGACATCGGCCTCTTCGATGCATGGGGCGTGAAGCTCGATCGCAAAGCATTGAGCTATCTGCGCTACCCGAAGGAAGTGATCGGTGCCACCTCGCCGGGGCGCATGGCCATGCTCCTACTTGTGGCACTTGTGCAGAGCATGCTCTTCATCTTCCTCCTCAACCGGATCAACCATGGTCGGTCCTACCTCAAAGGGGGTAAAGGCACCCGGATCGCAACGGCGATCCTGATGCCAGTGCTTTGCATCATCGCCTTGCGCGGCGGTCCGCAGGACGACCCGATCGACAAGAGCTGGAGCTGGTTTTCCAAACGCCCGGTACTGAATCTGGCTGCCCTCAACAGCATGTGGAACGCCTTGGAGATCGTGGTGAAGCCTGCGGAATTCAACAGCAATCCGTATAGCTTCATGACCGAGGCGGAAGCGCAACAGGAGTTCGAGCGCATCCATCCAAAAACCAGCGCACCTGATACGCGGATCATCAATATTCAACGCCCGAACGTGCTCTTGATCCTGCTGGAAAGCTGGACCGCCGACGTGATCGAACCGTTGGGCGGCGATAGCGGCGTAGCACCGCAGTTCACGCGGTTGAGCAAGGACGGTCTGCTCTTCACCAACTTCTACTCCACCGGCTTCCGCACGGAGCAAGGCTTGTGCGCGCTTATCAGCGGCTTTCCTTCGCAACCCACCACTACCATCATCCGCAAATTCGGCAAGTTCGACCGCTTGCCCAGCGTGGTGCGCACTTTGGATGGCGTCGGCTATTCCTCTCGCTACTATTACGCTGGCGATGTCTCCTTCGCCAATACGCGCGCCTATCTCGAGGCCATGGGCTTCGACAAGGTCTATGACGAAACCGCCTTCCCCATCAAGCACCGCACACGCTGGGGCGCCTTCGATGAGGAGCTCTTCAACTTCCACCTCCACGATGCGAAGACCGCGGAAACGCCTTTCTTCCAGATCATCATGACGGCTACCAGTCACGAGCCCTTCGATGCGCCGGTGAACGAAGGATTCACCGGCAGCGATGCCAATCTCTACCGCAACACGATCCACTACACGGACCGCACGCTCGGCGCATTCCTGGATTCTGCGAAGAGCCAACCTTGGTACGACAACACACTGATCTTTATCGTAGCCGACCATGGCCACTACCTGCCACACAACCAGCAGCAGTACAGTGCCGCGCGCCATCGCATCCCCTTCCTCATCACCGGCGGTGCACTGAAGGATGAATTACGTGGAAAGCAGGACTCCACCTACGGCTGCCATGTGGACTTTCCGGTAACGCTCCTCGCGCAACTGGGCCTCCCTCACCCCGAGTTCATTTGGGGACGCGACCTCTTCAGCAAGGGCACCCCACATCAAGCCTTCTGGACCTTCAACAACGGCTTTGGCCTCGCGGACAGCACACAGACCGTGGTCTTCGACGACAACGGCAAGCGCGTGATCGAACTGCGAGACAGCAGCCGCACCACGGATGAGCAACGCCTGCTCCACGCCGGGAAGGCGCAGCTGCAAGTGCTACTGGATCGGTATATCGAGTTTGATCAGTGAGCGGGTTCAGCTCACGTACTTCAGGCTCTTCCCCGGATAGCGGGCGCTCTTACCCAGCTGCTCCTCAATGCGCAGCAACTGGTTGTACTTCGCGATCCTGTCGCTACGTGATGCGCTGCCGGTCTTGATCATGCCGCAATTGGTGGCCACGGCGAGGTCGGCAATGGTGCTGTCCTCGGTCTCGCCACTGCGATGGCTCATCACGGAGGTGAACCCCGCGCGGTGCGCCATTTCAACAGCTTCCAAGGTCTCGGTAAGGGTGCCGATCTGGTTCACCTTTATCAGGATACTGTTGGAGATGCCTTCCTTGATCCCTCGGGTCAAACGCTTGGTGTTGGTAACGAAGAGATCGTCGCCAACCAGCTGCACCTTGTCGCCGAGCGCTTGGGTCAGCTTCTTCCAGCCGTCCCAATCATCTTCGGCCATGCCGTCCTCAATGCTCATGATCGGATAGCGCTTGCTCCAATCCTTCCACATGGCGATCATATCGTCGCCGGTGAGGCTATCGCCGGTGCTTTCCAGTATGTACCGCTGCTTCTCCGCATTGTAGAACTCGGTGCTTGCAGCATCCAAGGCGATCATGATGTCATCACCTGGCTTGTATCCGGCTTTCTCAATGGCCTCCATCACAAGCTTCAAGGCTTCCTCGTTGCTCTTCAGATCCGGCGCAAAGCCGCCCTCGTCCCCCACGTTGGTGCTGAGCTTCTTGGACTTGAGCACATCCTTCAGCGCATGGAATACCTCGGTGCCCATCCGCAGTCCTTCCGCAAAGGTGTTTGCACCCACGGGCATCACCATGAATTCCTGTATATCCACCTTGTTGTCCGCGTGTGCACCGCCGTTGAGGATGTTCATCATCGGCACGGGAAGCACACAGGCATTGGTGCCACCCACGTAGCGGTATAGCGGCAGGCCAGCCTCGCTGGCAGCCACTTTGGCCAAGGCGAGCGATACCCCGAGGATGGCATTCGCTCCGAGGTTGCTCTTGTTCGGTGTACCGTCCAGGTCGATCATCACCCGATCGATCACGGTCTGATCCCCCACATATGCCCCAAGAAGCTCGTCGTTCAAGGCGCCGTTCACGTTGGCCACGGCCTTCAACACACCCTTGCCGCCATAACGCTTCTTGTCGCCATCGCGCACTTCAGCGGCCTCGTGCGCACCTGTACTGGCCCCACTGGGCACGGCAGCACGGCCGATGTGGCCAGTGTCGGTATAGACATCCACTTCAATGGTGGGATTCCCACGGGAATCAAGGATCTCGCGGGCTTGGATCTTAGCGATGACACTCATGATCGGGTGTAACTGAGTTTTGAGGTGATTAGTGAATAGCGTTGGGTGACTGTAGTTGCTCTAACTGACAACCGCCCAAAAAACCAAAGGTCGTTCAACGGTAGATCCTTCAAGCGTGTTCCACCTTCGTGGTGTGCTGTTCTCGCTTGCGGGTCATCAGACCCACAAAGTCATCAAAGAGGTACTGTGAATCCAAGGGGCCCGGGCCAGCCTCGGGGTGGTGCTGCACGCTGAAAACGGGCCGACCCTTTAGGCGCAGGCCTGCCACGCTGTTGTCGTTCAGGTGTACGTGGGTGATCTCCAGTTCCGGATGCTTCTCCACTTGCTCCCGGTCCACGACGAAACCGTGGTTC
The DNA here is from genome assembly GCA_040391235.1 of Cryomorpha ignava. Classification (GTDB taxonomy): domain Bacteria; phylum Bacteroidota; class Bacteroidia; order Flavobacteriales_F; family PHOS-HE28; genus PHOS-HE28. The sequence goes on along the minus strand of JBEBYG010000027.1, from coordinate 12,349 downwards.
TGAGAGGTGATCTCATCCTTGCCGGTGATAACGTTAAGCACGGGATGGTTGATGCCGCGGTGCCCATGGTGCATCTTCAATGTGCGGATGCCGTGGCTCTCTGCGATAAGCTGGTGTCCGAGGCAAATGCCGAACACCGGAAGCCCTGTGGCCAGCACTTCCTTCACGTATTCCTTGGCTTGTGGCATGGCACCGGGATCCCCGGGGCCGTTGCTCAGCAGGATGCCATCCGGCTTCCAGGCCAGCATTTCCTTCACGGGCGTACCCATGGGGAATACCCGCACTGAACAGGATCGGTCGATCAAGCAGCGGATGGTGTTGAGCTTGATGCCGAAGTCAACCAAGGCCACCCTGTTCGGAGCCTCGGGGTCACCCGCATCGTAGGCTTTCGGTGATGTCACTTTGCTGGAGAGTTCCAGACCTGCCATATCCGGTGCTTGCGCGAGCTGCTCACGGAGGCCGCTATCATCCATGCCCGTGCTATCGATGATGGCATTCTGCGCGCCGTGATCACGGATGTGACGCACCAGCTTGCGCGTATCGATGTCGCTGATACCGGTGATGCCGGCCTCCTCCAACATCTCCTCCAGCGAACCCGTGCCTGCTGGTCTGCTCCAGACTTCGCTGAACTTCTTCACTACCAGACCCGCAATGCTCACGCGAGGACCTTCATCCTCTCCGCTCAGGGGGTCGCCTCCTCCCCTGCACACACCATAATTCCCGATGTGCGGGGAGGCCAATACCATGAGTTGTCCAGTGTAGCTGGGGTCGGTGATGATCTCTTGGTAACCGGTCATTCCGGTATTGAAGCAGATCTCGCCAACGGTTGTTCCGGTGGCACCGATGGCCCTTCCCTCGAAGCGGGTACCGTCGTCCAATAAGAGGACGGCCTTGGGGCGTTGACTTACAAGCATTCGTTGAATTTCAGGATTTCGGTTCCGATCGCAAATCTAGGGGTACCAAAAAGGAACAGGGCGCCTTTCAGCGCCCTGTTCACTTTAGTTGTTCACGATAGTGATCATTCAGCCTTCGGCTCATCCTTGGCTGCCGGAGCGTCGCCTTTCGGCTTCTCATCGGCTGCCTTGGTCTTCTGGGCCTTCGGCTTTGCGGCTGCAGCCTTTGGAGCTTCCTCCTTGGTCTCTGCTCCGGTTGCGTCCGTTGCGACCTTACTGCGGCTGCGTCGGGTGCGCTTCACTTCTGCTCCGGCCTTTTCCTTGGCGGAATAGAGCGTATTGAAGTCCACCATTTCGATCATGGCGAGTTCGGCTGCGTCGCCCAAGCGGTTACCCAGCTTGATGATGCGTGTGTATCCTCCCGGACGGTCGGCCACCTTCGGTGCCACGTCGCGGAAGAGTGCGGCGGTAGCCTCCTTGCTGCGTAGATAACTGAATACCGTACGGCGGCTGTGGGTGCTGTCCTCCTTGCTCTTGGTGATCAGGGGCTCCACATAGATCCTCAACGCTTTCGCCTTGGCGAGCGTGGTCTCGATGCGCTTGTGCTCGATCAGCGAACAGGCCATGTTGCTGAGCATGCTGTCGCGGTGGGCCTTCTTGCGCCCCAGCGCATTGTTCTTGTTTCCGTGTCTCATTTTCGTTGGGTCCCCAAAGCGGCACCCTTACTTTTTGTGGACGTGCAGGTCGCGCCCCTTTAAACTAGTCCCTGTCCAGTTTATACTTCGCTACGCTCATACCAAAGGAAAGGCCCTTGTTCTCCACGAGGTCCTCGAGCTCGGTCAGGCTCTTCTTCCCGAAGTTGCGGAACTTCAACAGGTCGTTCTTGTTGTAGCTCACCAGGTCGCCCAAGCTTTCGATATCGGCTGCCTTCAGGCAATTCAGCGCGCGGACGCTGAGGTCCATGTCCACCAACTTGCTCTTCAGCAGTTGGCGCATGTGCTGGCCTGTTTCATCCAGGTTCTCCACTTCGCTGGCGGCGGCGCTCACCTCGCCCACCATTCCGGCGTGGTCCTCCATTTCCAGTGTAATGCGCTCATCACTGAACAGCATGAAGTGATGGATGAGGATCTTGGCAGCCTCTTGAAGGGCGTTCTTCGGATCAATGCTGCCATCGGTGGTCAGTTCGATCGTCAGCTTCTCATAGTCCGTCTTCTGCTCTACGCGGGTGTTGTCCACGCTATAGCGCACATTCTTGATGGGCGTGAAGATGGAATCCACGAAGATGGTGCCGATGGGCGCACCCTCCTCCTTGTTCTCATCGGCAGGCACGTAGCCACGGCCCTTCCCCACCGTAAGCTCCACATGAAGCTTCACGTTGTTCTCCATCCGGCAGATCACCTGCTCGGGGTTCAGCACCTGGAAGCCAGTGGTATGTTTTCCGATATCGGCCGCAGTGAAGCCGTCCTTGCCGCCCACGGTGAAGTTCACCTTCTCGGTGTCCACGTCCTCCAATTGGCGGCGGAAGCGGACCTGCTTGAGGTTGAGGACGATCTCGGTCACGTCCTCGATCACACCCTTGATGGTGCTGAACTCGTGCTCCACACCGTCGATACGGACGCTGGTAATGGCAAACCCTTCCAAGCTGCTCAGCAGAATGCGGCGGAGGGAATTGCCGATGGTGATCCCATAACCGGGTTCCAAAGGGCGGAACTCGAAAATGCCGTGCTTGTCATCGGCTTCGATCATGGAGACCTTGTCAGGTCTTTGGAAATCTAGGATTGGCATGGGATGCTCGCTCTATTTGAGGGTTCTTACTTGGAGTACAATTCAACAATGAGCTGCTCGCGGATATTCTCAGGGATCTGCGCGCGCTCAGGCATGGCGATCATCTTGCCGGTCATCGTTGCCGGGTTGAAGTCAAGCCAGTCGAACCGGTTTGTGTGCGTGGAAAGGCTGCTGGTGATGGCCTCCAAGCTGCGGCTGCGCTCGCGCACTGCCACCTCGTCACCTGGACGTAGGGTGTAGCTCGCGATGTTCACAACCTCCTTGTTCACAGTGATGTGACCATGGCCTACCAACTGACGGGCTGCACGCCGTGTAGGAGCGATACCCAAGCGGAAAACGGTGTTGTCCAAACGGGCCTCGCAGAGGCTGATCAGAATGGCACCGGTAACACCTTTCTTGCTGGCTGCGGTAACGAACATCTTCCGGAACTGGCGCTCCAAAATGCCGTAGGTGTACTTAGCCTTCTGCTTTTCGGTGAGCTGCAGTTTATACTCGCTCTCCTTCTTGCGGCGGCGTGCCGTAAGGCCGTGCTGGCCGGGAGCATGGGGCTTGCGCTCCATCCATTTATCGGGTCCGAAGATCGGCTCCTTGAACTTCCGGGCGATCCTGGTCTTGGGTCCTGTGTATCGTGCCATTTTTCTTTCTTTTCGGGTGCGTGTTCCGCACCAACAACGGGGTGCATTGGTGCCCCCTACGGTTTATGCTTGTTCGGTCTTCTTTGTGTCGTCGATCCAGCTACCACGTAAAGTGGAACTGATACTGTACGGTCTTACACACGGCGCTTCTTGGGTGGGCGGCAGCCATTGTGTGGCATGGGGGTCTGGTCGAGGATCTCGGTAACCTCCACACCGCTGTTGTGCAGTGCACGGATGGCGCTCTCACGTCCACCTCCGGGCCCCTTCACGAACACCTTCACCTTGCGAAGGCCCAGGTCGAATGCCTCACGGGCAGCCTCCTCTGCACTCACCTGACCGGCGTACGGGGTGTTCTTCTTGCTTCCGCGGAAGCCCATCTTACCGGCGCTGGACCAGCTGATCACTTCACCCTTGTTGTTGGTGAGGCTGATGATCAGGTTGTTGAAGGTAGCACGGATGTGTGCCTGCCCGAAGGCCTCCACCACCACGTTCTTCTTCTTCTTCTTGCCTGCGGCCCCGCCGCCTTTTTCTTGCTTTGCCATGTGTGTCTCTTTGTTGGGGCGCGAGATCTCGAGCCCTTACAGTCCCTACTTGGTGACCTTCTTCTTGTTTGCGACTGTCTTACGCTTGCCTTTACGAGTGCGCGCATTGGTACGCGTGCGCTGCCCACGGAGGGGCAAGCCCTGGCGGTGACGTGTGCCGCGGTAGCTATTGATGTCAACCAAGCGCTTGATGCTCAATTGCACCTCGCTCCGCAAGGCGCCTTCCACCTTGATGTTCTCATTGATCACCGTACGGATCTTCGCCTGGTCGTCGTCGGACCAGTCATCAACTTTGATGTTTGGGTCAACGCCAGCCTGTTCCAGAATGGAAAGAGCCGTGCTGCGGCCGATGCCGTAGATATACGTGAGGCCAATGGCGCCACGTTTGGTTTTGGGGAGGTCGATGCCTGCGATACGTGCCATGCGCTTTCGATTATCAGCCTTGACGCTGCTTGAACTTGGGGTTCTTCTTGTTGATGATGTACAGACGTCCTTTGCGGCGCACCAATTTGCAATCCACTGAACGTTTCTTGATCGAGGCCCTGATCTTCATTTGGGTCGGTGTGTTCTACTGTTCTTCACGTTTTGTACCTGAAGGTGATGCGGCCCTTGCTCAGATCATAAGGACTCATCTCCACCTTCACCTTGTCGCCAGGCAGAATACGGATGTAGTGCATCCGCATCTTACCCGAAATATGCGCCACGATCACGTGGCCGTTCTCAAGCTCCACACGGAACATGGCATTGCTCAACGCCTCCTTGATGACGCCGTCCTGCTCTATGTTTCCTGCTCTGCTCATGCTTACTTCTTCCTGTCTGTTCTTATCGCCCCAAAGGTCGATAAGATGATCTTTTATTCAATGCCCTTAGGCAAATGCTAATCCTCTTTCCTTCAGCACATCTTCGATGTAACTGAACGTTGATAAGACCTCTGCTTTTCCGGCACGTATGGCGATGGTATGCTCGAAGTGGGCGCTCGGCTTACCGTCACGGGTAACTACCGTCCAGCCATCATCGAGCTGGCTCACCTCCTTAACACCCATGTTCACCATCGGTTCAATGGCGATCACCATGCCCTCATTCAAGCGGGCACCGTGCCCACGGCGGCCATAGTTAGGTACCTCCGGTGCTTCATGTAGCTTCCGGCCTACCCCATGCCCTACCAATTCACGAACGATACCGTATCCATGTGCTTCAGCATGGTGCTGGATCGCGTAACCGATGTCGCCAGTTCGCTGGTTCGCCACCGCCTGTTCGATCCCCAATGCCAAGCATTCCTTTGTTACGGTCAACAACGTCCGTACCTCCGGGGCTACTTCACCCACCAGGAACGTATAGGCGCTGTCGCCATAGAATTCATTCATGAGCACACCGCAATCCACGCTGGCCACATCCCCATCCTTCAAGGCCCTATCACCGGGAAGCCCGTGTACCACTTGCTCGTTCACACTGATGAGCAACGTGGAAGGACAACCGTAAAGGCCCTTGAAACCGGGAATACCGCCATTATCGCGAATGTATTCCTCCGCCATTCGGTCGAGTGAGCCGGTGGTCACCCCAGGGGCGATCATTCGGGCCACTTCGGCCAAGGTCTTACCAACAAGCAAAGAACTCTTCCTGACCAACTCGATCTCCTCCTCACTCTTTCTGTTCACTCCCTTCGCCATGCTATCCTGCCAAGCCGAAGGCTGAACTCGTCTTTCCTTTAATACGACCTGACTTCATCAGGCCATCGTAATGTCGCATCAACAAATGGCTTTCGATCTGCTGCAGCGTATCCAACAACACGCCCACCATGATCAACAGGGAGGTGCCTCCGAAGAACTGCGCGAAGCCCTGCTTCACACCGGCCATCATAACGAAAGCAGGGAGGATCGCCACAAGGCCCAAGAAGATGGAACCCGGCAAAGTGATGCGGCTCAACAGATCGTCGATATACCCTGCGGTCTGCTTACCTGGTTTGATGCCGGGGATGAAACCTCCGTTACGCCTCAGGTCATCCGAAAGCTGGTTCGGGTTCACCGTGATGGCCGTGTAGAAGTAGGTGAAGGCCACCACCATGAGGAACAAGGTGAGGTTGTATGAGAAGCTCTCGTAGTTGGTGAACTGCTGCAGCCACATCGGTGGGTTTCCGTTGAAGATGGGCAGTTGCGAGACGTACATGGGGACCAGAACGATCGCTTGTGCGAAGATGATGGGCATCACGCCCGCCGCGTTCACTTTCAGGGGGATGTAGTTACGCACCCCTCCGTACTGTTTGTTGCCCTGTACGCGCTTGGCGAATTGCACCGGTATGCGCCGTGTGCCCTGCACCAACATCACGTTTGCCGCAATGATGGCCAACCAGAGGACCACTTCCATAAGGATCACCACCATACCGCCACCACCAGTGGCGCGGCCGATGAACTCTTGTAGGAATGCTTGTGGAAGCCCGGCTAGAATGCCGACCATAATGAGCAAGGATACACCGTTGCCCAATCCACGTTCCGTAATGCGCTCGCCGAGCCACATCACGAATAAGGTGCCAACGGTGAGGATGATCACACTGGTCACCATCCAGAACTGTCCTTCAGGACGTGCAGCTGCATCCACATAGGTGAGCAGATAGCCAGGAGCCTGGAACACACAGATGATGATGGTGATGTAGCGGGTCAGCTGGTTGATCCTTCTGCGACCGCTCTCCTCCTTTTGCATCTTCTGCACAGCAGGAACGGCAATGCCGGCCAGCTGCATAATGATGCTCGCGCTGATGTAAGGCATAACGCCCAGAGCGAAGATGCTGGCGCGGGTGAACGCTCCACCGGTGAAAATGCTCAGTAGGTCCACCAAGCCGGAGCCAGCCCCGGTACCACTCCCCAAACGGGTGCTGTCCACACCAGGTAATGCGATGTAGCTTCCGATACGGAACACCAGCAAGAGCCCCAGCGTGATCAGGATGCGATTACGCAGTTCCTCGATCCGCCAAATATTCTTGACCGTTTCGATGAAGTTCTTCATCAGCGCTTCTCTACTATCTCGGTTTTACCGCCTTGGGCTTCAATGGCTGCCTTGGCCGTGGCACTGAATGCATGGGCCTTCACTTCGATCGTGGCTTTGAGTGTACCGCGACCCAAGACCTTCACCAGATCGTTTCGGGACACGAGTCCATTCTTGCGCAGGGCTTCAATATCAACCACCTTCAGCCCGGTCTTATCGGCCATGGCTTGTATGGCATCCAAATTGATCCCCTTGTATTCCACCCGTGTAGGGTTGGTAAAGCCGAACTTGGGCAGGCGGCGTGCCAAGGGGGTCTGGCCTCCTTCGAAGCCGCGACGCCGATTGTAACCGGTGTCGGCCTTCTGGCCCTTATGGCCCTTGCCACTTGTGCCACCACGGCCGCTGCCTTGGCCACGGCCAATGCGCTTGTTGTTCCTTACCGCGCCTTCAGCGGGCTTCAATTTGCTCAGGTCCTCCATCGCTCGTTCTTGTTATAAGGCTCAGGCCTCGGTCACGGTCACCAGATGCTGCACTTTGGCGATCATGCCACGTACCTGAGGGCTGGCTTCCACTTCGTTCTTCTTACCGATGCGACCCAGTCCCAATGCCAAAAGAGTATCCTTCTGGCGCTTCGGGCACTTGATCTTACTGCCGGTCTGGGTGATAATGATCTTGCTCATGACTTATCCGTTGAAAACCTTGTCCAATTCGATACCACGCTGGCGTGCCACTGCTGCGGCATCGCGCAGGCTAGCAAGTGCCAAGATGGTGGCCTTCACTACGTTCTGAGGATTGCTGGAACCCTTGCTCTTCGCCAAGATGTCCGTGATACCTGCGGATTCGAGCACAGCGCGCATCGAACCTCCAGCGATCACACCCGTACCGTTAGCGGCAGGCTTCAAAAGTACTTGTGCACCTGAGTAGCGACCTTCCTGCACGTGCGGGATGGTTCCATGGCGCAGGGGCACCTTCACCAAGTTCTTCTTGGCATCGTCGATACCCTTGGCAATGGCCTCCTGCACTTCCTTCGATTTTCCGAGGCCGTGGCCGACCACTCCATTCCCGTCGCCCACCACCACGATGGCTGCAAAGGTGAACGTGCGCCCGCCCTTGGTCACTTTGGTCACCCGGTTCAGGTGTACCACGGTGTCCTTCAGCTCGAGGTCGCTGCTCTTAACCGTTTTGGTTCTGTTGTCTGACATGCTGCGTGTATGGTGTTCAGAAATTGAGTCCGGCTTCGCGGGCGGCTTCGGCCAAGGCCTTCACGCGTCCATGGTAGAGGTAACCGTTGCGGTCGAAAACGACCTTCTCGATACCGGCAGCCTTCGCCTTCTCGGCAACTGCTTTGCCTACGATCTTGGCCTGCTCCACCCCTGGGGCGGCATGGGCTGCTTTGTCCTTCAGGCTGCCAGCGCTCGCCAGGGTAACCCCTTGCTCGTCGTCGATAAGCTGTGCGTAGATACCCGAGTTGCTGCGGAACACGGTGAGCCGTGGGCGTACAGCGGTGCCCCGGACAGTGTTCCGGATGCTGATCTTGATGCGTGCGCGACGCGCGGTCTTGTCGAATGCCATGGTCGATGTTATTTGCCTGCGGCTTTACCTGCCTTGCGGCGAACGTTCTCACCCACGAAGCGGATACCCTTGCCTTTGTACGGCTCCGGCTTGCGCAGGCTGCGGATCTTGGCCGCAACAGCGCCCAATACCTGTTTGTCGATGCTTTCCAACTTCACGATGGGAGCCTTACCCTTATCCTGGGTGGCGGTCACGGTGATCTCGGAGGGAAGCTCGAACACCACGTTGTGCGAGAAGCCCAACGAAAGCTGGAGCTGTTGCCCCTTGGCTACGGCGCGGTAACCCACACCAACCAGTTCTTGTTCCGTCTTGAATCCCTTGGTCACCCCTTCCACCATGTTCGATACCAACGAACGGTACAGACCATGCATGGAGCGGTGGTGCTTCAGGTCGGTAGGACGTGTGAAAGTGATCACACCATCCTCCTTCGTTACTGTGATCGCAGGGTCCAACCTCTGGGTGAGGGTACCCTTCGGTCCCTTCACGGTCACCACGTTCTTCTCGCTGATGGCCACGTCCACCCCGGCTGGGATCTGGATCGGTTCTTTTCCTATACGGCTCATTGTTCCTGTACTTGCTTAGCTGACGTAGCAGATCACTTCCCCGCCTACCCCGAGGGTACGCGCTTCCTTGTCCGTGATCACACCGCGGCTGGTGCTGATGATAGCGATACCCAATCCGTTGAGCACGCGTGGCAATTTGCTGGAATTGGCATACTGCCGCAATCCGGGGCTGCTCACACGCTTGATCTCCTGGATAGCACTGCGACGGTCGGGACCATACTTCAATGCGATCTTGATAATGCCTTGCTTGTCATCCTCTTCCATCTTGTAGCTGAGGATGTATCCTTTGTCGTAAAGGATCCGCGTGATGTCCTTCTTAAGGCCGCTTGCGGGAACCTCCACTACCTTCTTACGCGCCATGATGGCGTTGCGCAGACGTGTGAGGTAATCGGCTATTGGATCTGTTGTCATTTTCGTTGTCGTTGGGACGTGAGTGCGATTACCAGCTGCTCTTGGTTACTCCGGGGATCTTGCCATCCAGTGCCATGTCGCGGAACATGTTGCGGCTGATTCCGAAGAGACGGATGTAGCCCTTTGGACGCCCGGTAAGCTGGCAGCGGTTGTGCATGCGCACCTTGCTGCTGTTGGCAGGAAGCTTCTGCAAACCATCCCAATCGCCCGCAGCTTTCAGCGCGGCACGCTTGGCGGCATACTTCTCCACCATCTTGGCCCGCTTACGCTCGCGTGCCTTCATCGATTCTTTTGCCATTGTCGTTCTGTTGTTGTGGTGTGAACTTTACACCCACTACTTGGTGAAGGGGAAGCCGAATGCGGAGAGAAGAGCCTTGGCTTCCGCATCCGTCTTGGCGGTGGTCACCACGGTGATGTCCATGCCTTGGATGCGGGAGGTCTTATCGATGTCGATCTCCGGGAAGATGATCTGCTCAGTCACCCCGAAGGTGAAGTTGCCACGGCCATCAAAGCCGGAAGCCTTCACTCCGTGGAAGTCACGGGTACGTGGCAGTGACACAGCGATCAGTCGGTCCAGGAAGTCATACATCTTAGCGCCGCGCAATGTAACGCGTGCACCGATAGGCATGCCCTTACGGAGCTTGAAATTACTGATGTCCTTGCGTGACATCGTCGCCTGTGCACGCTGCCCACTGATCAGGGTCATCTCCTCTACTGCGTTGTCAACGATCTTCTTGTCGCCCACTGCAGCCCCAAGGCCTTGGTTCAGAGCGATCTTCACGATCCGTGGCACCTGCATCGAGCTCTTGTAGTTGAACTGCTTCTGCAGGTCTGGCACGACCTCATTCTTGTACTTTGCCCGTAGGCGTGGTGCGTAAGTGCTCATCACTTCTTCGCGGTTTTCTTGTTCTTCACTTTCACGAAGCGTTCCAGCTTCCCGTCCTTGCCTTCCTTACGTCCCACGCGCCCCGGTTCTCCGGTCTTAGCGTCGATGAGCATAAGGTTGCTGATGTGGATAGGGCCCTCCTTCTCCACGATACCTCCTTGCGGGGTGGCCGTGGTAGGCTTGCTGTGCTTCTTGTTGATGCGCAGGCCTTCCACCAATGCGGTACCGCCCTTGCGGTCCACATTCAGTACGCGGCCCTCCTTGGAGCGGTCCTCGCCGGCGAGCACCTTCACCATGTCGCCCTTCTTGATATGTGTCTTATTCTGCATGGTCTGACTTATCAAAGCACCTCAGGAGCCAAAGAGATGATCTTCATGAACTTCTTCTCGCGCAGCTCACGTGCTACAGGCCCGAAGATGCGCGTACCCCGCATTTCCCCGCCTGCATCGAGCAACACTACGGCGTTGTCATCGAAGCGGATGTAGCTTCCGTCCTTGCGGCGTGTCTCCTTGCGGGTACGCACCACCACGGCCTTGCTCACGGTCCCCTTCTTGGTCCCGCTATTGGGCAGTGCGTTCTTGATGGTCACCACTACGGTGTCACCAATGCGGGCGTATCGGCGTGCGGTACCGCCCAGCACGCGGATCACGAGCACTTCGCGGGCTCCGCTGTTATCGGCCACAATGAGCCGGGATTCCTGTTGGATCATTTCTGCTCGGTCTTACTTGGCTCGTTCAATCACTTCCACCAAACGCCAGCGCTTCAGCTTGCTCATCGGGCGCGTTTCGGCGATGCGTACGGTGTCGCCCACATGCGCGTCATCCTTGTCGTCGTGTGCCATGAACTTGCTGGAGAGCTTCACGAATTTCCCATACTTGGGGTGCATCACGCGGCGCTCCACAGTGACGGTGATGCTCTTGTTCATCTTGTCACTGGTAACAATGCCCACACGCTCCTTCCGGAGTTTCCGTGCGCTGCCATCCTGGATCGGAGTGGTCTCTTGTGTCTCTGTGCTTTCGGTGCTCATGCTTGGGCGGTGTTGGCGATCTCGCGACGACGCATCTCAGTAAGGATCCGTGCTACGCTCTTGCGGGTGCTCCGCAATTGTGCAGGGCTTTCAACCGGGCTCACTGCATGGTTGAAGCGAAGCTTGGTCAACGCCTCACGTTCACCCTCCAGCTTGTCCTGGAGTTCCAGCGGAGTGAGGTCCTTCAATTCCTGTTTTCTCTTCTTCATCACGGTTGCTTATTGACCGTCAAAATCTTCACGCGTCACGAACTTCGTACGGATCGGCAGCTTCTGGGCTGCCAGGCGCAAGGCCTCCTTCGCGGTCTCAACGGGTACCCCGTCGATCTCGAAGATGATCTTGCCTGCACGCGTTACGGCCACCCAGTGGTCCAACGCGCCCTTACCCTTACCCATCCGTACTTCGGCGGGTTTGCTGGTCACCGGTTTGTCCGGGAACACCTTGATCCACACTTGACCCTCACGCTTCATATAGCGGGTGAGTGCCACACGGGCTGCTTCGATCTGGCGACTGGTAAGCCATACGCTTTCCATCGCTTTGAGGCCGAAGGATCCCAGGGCCACACGGTGGCCGCGCTGGGACTCGCCCTTCATGCGGCCCTTGTGCATATTGCGGCGCCGACTGCGCTTAGGTTGCAACATGGTTCTTAGTTATTTGGTCTGTTAGCTCCACGATCCCTTCCTGCTCCTCCTCCGCGACGCTCACCGCCGGCACCTGGGCCACGACGCTCGCCGCCGCCACCGCCACCGCGGCGCTCACCACCGGCTCCCGGACCACGACGTTCTCCGCCGCGACGGTCGCCAGGTCCCATGCGCATGCCGCCTGGACCTTTCACCTGTCCCTGGTTAGGGCTCAGGTCGCGCTTTCCATACACTTCTCCGCGCATGATCCAGCACTTCACCCCGATACGCCCCATTTTGGTGTGCGCCTCGGTGATGGCGAAATCGATGTCGGCACGCAGGGTATGCAAAGGCACGCGGCCCTCACGATACTTCTCCGTACGGGCGATCTCAGCGCCGTTCAAGCGACCGCTCACTTGCACCTTGATGCCTTCGGCAC
>JBEBYG010000026.1:0-42556 GCA_040391235.1 Cryomorpha ignava | reverse complement strand
CGTGACAAGTCACATGACTTACGTGACAAGTCACATGACTTACGGGACAAGTCACGCGACTTACGGGACAAGTCACGCGACTTACGGGACAAGTCACGCGACTTGGGAGACCGGGCACCCGGCTTATGGATCCAGTAGGTTGATCAACAGAAGCGGGATGCCGGCATGCCCGGGTGAACCCACACCTCCGAACGCGGTACGGTCAACTGCTCGCGCGGTGCGCCTATAACTTACTCTATAGAGGCGTACCTATCATACACTGCGGAGAAAGGAAATGCAGGAGTGCGTAGCTCTATCGGCCGCGAATACTTGCGGAAGCGCGATGCCAAGCTCGGCGACTGCGCTTGCTCGTTCATCGTAGGGCACGGCCGAGGACGCAACGCCAAGCAAGTCAGGTTATTCGATCACAAGCCTATTGGTCAAGCTTCCGCGGTCGGTATCCAAATGGAAAATGTACATGCCGGGCCGCAGCGATGCAGGCAAGGTCCATGTTCGGGTGCCCTCCTCCGCGGAGGATGCCAGCACGGCAACGGTCCGGCCAAGCACATCATGGATGGATGCCTGTAGGACCTTCCCCTTCCCGCCCTCGTAGCTGAGCTGGCCGCCCGCGCGGCAGGGGTTCGGGAAGAGAGCGATCGGTCCCTCCTCTTCGGCGGTGGCCACCCCCACAGTAAAGTCCTCGTCCAGCTTCAGGCGGATCACCGTGTTCATGTATGGCGGGCTGGATGTTTGTGTGCCGTAGGCCTTTTGCGCGAGCACCAGCATCCGGTTCTTGCCTTGGAAGGCGATCCTCCCGCGGCCCACCCCTTGGTAGCAGAACGGCTGCTGGGGCGGATAGATCCCTCCCGAGCCGAAATCAACATCCGGTTGAAAATCGGAATTGAAAACGCGGAGGCCCCATTCCGGATAGCTGGCCACGATCACCACACGTCCAGTATCCGCATAGGTCGCCCAAGAACCATTTGGGATCGGGTCGATCACCACATGGCCCTGATCACCATAGGTGGTATCCAACTCCCCTTGCGCGGTGAGGCGAAAGACAGCCCCGTACCCCACAGGCGAGGAACCGGTCTGTAGATGCAATACGCTTCCATACAGCAAGAGTCTTCCTTCCTCCAACATGGCCTTGGAAAAATTCGAGTCCGTGGTATCCGCTTGTTCAAGCAGGAAATATCCATTCATGCCAAAGCTGGTATCGATCAGTCCATCCGATCCGATCTTCAAGACAGTGGCCCTGTTATAGGGAGGTCCGGGCTGTATCGAAGGGTCGCGCCTACCCGGCAGATAGATCACCCCGGCACTGTCCACAACGAAATCCCCCATACCATATGGGTAGGTAAAGTCCCAGTTGCCTTCGTCCATGGAAGGTATCGGCTCGGAGAGCCCCGTTCCGTTGAACGTGGTGTCATAAGCACCGTTCTGGTCCAAGCGATAGAAGAAATAGTAGTTTGGGGAATTGTGATGGGCGAACACCAACACCCGTCCATCCGCCATCACTTTGGCCCACTGCATCTGTAGGTTATATCCCGTTGCCAAATGGATCCCTCCATCCGCGAATGAACTGTCCAGCGTACCGTTGGGAAGTACCCGGATCACTTCGTTATGCATAAAGGAGGGGTCCATCGTCTCGTTACCCCATCCGGCAAGTATGATCCGGCCTTGGGGATCATGCCCCAGCAGCCGGGTACGGTCGGTCCCCGTGCAAATGTTGTGGACCAACCATCCGTCGGTGCCGAACGAGGTATCCAGCACACCATCCCGGCTGTACTTCGAAAGGATCAATTGCGTAGCATTGTTACCCCCGTAAATAAGATCGCCCCCGATGACGAACGAACTGTCCGGCAGCACATCGATCAATCCGCCTTCAAGGGCCAACGGCGAATACTCACTCTCCAAGCATCCGTTCACCCCGAAGGTGGGATCGAACACCTGCGTGAAGGCAACGGGCGCGAGCAAAGCAAGAATGAGGACACTGGACCAGCGATGGAGTTTCATTGAAAGGGGCATAGGGAGCATAAATGTAAATACAAGGACCTTCCCTGCTTCGTGTCTGAAGGTGGCCTCATCGACTTCCCAAGGCCTTTAGGCTTCAATGCCGTAATTGGCCTCGGCCTCTTTCTTGGGCCTTTGGCGAGCATGTAGGCTTTCAGGCGCATGCAGGCCATTCGGTTCTTCGGCCCCCGGCGCATGCAAGGCCTTTGAGATGTTCGGGCCATCGGCCGCTTGGCTACTGAAGCGCATTTCGGTGGCTAAGCTTTTTAGGCGATCAGGCAAGCTCATCCAGCCCATTCCGGTAACCTTTGATTCTGGCAACTAATAACTCAGGAGCGGAAGAGGCTTCTGGCCCTTTAGGCTTGAAGCCATTGCAGGCAAACAGCACGGAAAAGAAGCACTACCAAGCCGCCAGAAGCACAAGGCGCGCATCGCCCGACAACTAACAACGGCCAACTGACAACGAATACCACTATTTTGAGCCGCGATGCCTCACCAACACGCTGAAGCCAAAGAAGCAGGAACGGCCGAATTTGCCGAGACCCACCCGAAAACTTCGACGGCTAAGAGCTTTTGACTTCGGATAAAGTCGCCTACACGGGTGCTGGACAATAAAATAGAACGATAATGAGAAACCATATATGGAATTGTGCTATCCTCTTCCTGCTCTTTACAAGCTGTAATAGTCAACCATCATCAAACCCGAAAACCATTTATAACGAAGAGTTCAAATGGACAATCGTAATTCCTGAGGATTTCAATAGCGTGAGTCCATCCGACTGGGAGAAGTTGCAAAAGAGAGGCACGGACGCAATTGAAGACACCTACGATGAAGTGGTCGTAAACAATGCGAAGACGATCTTCGTTTTTAAGAACGGAGATTTCAATTATCTGGAATCCAACTACCAGCCATTTGACGAGGACACTGATGGAGACTTTATCGAGTCTTGCAAAAATGTCAATGAGGTATTATACGAGACGTTCAAAGCTCAAATGGCAAATGCGGTCGTCGACTCTTCCTCAAGTGTTGAGAAAATAGGAGGCTTGGAATTCCAAACCTTCAAGATGCAGATCGCTTTCCCGAACGGCATGATGATGCGTACGTTCATGTATAGTAGGCTATTTGACAAAAAGGAGTTTTCAGTGAACATCACGTATCTGGACGATAAGCAAGGAGAAAGGATGATCAATGCATGGACCCATTCAACATTTGAATAAGCCCGGTAAGAAGCGTGACTATAGAAAATAGCGTGTGCAGTGAAGGCTTTCGAATTCACGCGAGCCCATGCACCTCACTCCACAAATGCTCAATCCGCTTCTATCTATCAATTGAACCAAGCCCAACGGCAAAACCGCCTATTTTGAGCCGCGATGCCCACCCACACGCCAAAGCCAAAGAAGCCATAACGCCTTGGATGAAGCCGCCTATTAGAAAAACAGAAACTCAGAATGCCCAAAGCCAAAGTGTCTCGTCCTGAAATATCTTGTCATTTCGAGCGCGAGCCGAGAAAGACTTTCCAGTGAATAAGAAGTCGTGTGTGTTCAACGGGAGTGTTGCCGTGTCTCGGCTGCGCTCGACATGACAACATGGGCTCATTCACGTCCTAAAGGACTTGTCATCTCGAGCAGTAGCGAAGCGGCACTTCGCAGCACGCATTGCGTGCGAGAAGCGAGAGAGACTTTCCAGCGAATAAGAAGTCGTGCATGTTCAAAGGAGTGTTGCCGCATCTCGGCTAGCGCTCGATGTGACAACGTAGAGAACGAGTTCGATGTGACAACTGGTTATAGACCGCGCACAAAGAGCTTGTCATTTCGAGCGCGAGCCGAGAAAGACTTTCCAGTGAATAAGAAGTCCTGTGTGCAACAGGAGTGTTGCCGTGTCTCGGCTGCGCTCGACATGACAACACGGTCTCATTCACGCCCTAAAGGACTTGTCATCTCGAGCAGTAGCGAAGCGGCACTTCGCAGCACGCATTGCGTGCGAGAAGCGAGAGAGACTTTCCAGTGAATGAGAAGTCGTGCGTGTTCAACGGAGTGTTGCCGTGGCTCGGCTGCGCTCGACATGACAACATGGGCTCATTCACGTCCTGAAAGGACTTGTCATCTCGAGCATTAGTGTAGCGGCACTTCTCGCACGCATTGCGCGCCAGAAGCGAGAAAGACTTTCCAGTGAGTAAGATCTCCTGCGCGCTACTCCCGCGCCGCTTTCCGCTCCTCCATGAATGCCCGGATCCGCTCCCCGTTGCCCACCAGCCAGATCACATCGTTGGCCTGGAAGACCGCACTGCCCTCGGGATTCATGATCCGCTCGCTGCCCCGTTCGATGCCCGCCACCATGGCGCTGGCATCGTCGCGCAAGCCGCTATCGTGAATGCGCATGCCCACCAAGGGCGATTGCGGCGTGATCCGGAAGCGCTTCAACCGGATGTCCTCCTTGGTCATGTGCGCCCGCTCCGGCAAGGTCATGGGGGCATCCAACACCTGTTGGAGATCGGCCAATTGCTTGTCCGTGCCGATGGCGAACAGGTTATCGCCGGGCAGGATCAGGTGGTTCCTGCCGGGGGCCGGCACGCTGTGGCCACTGGCCCGTTCGATCATCGCGATGTTCACCCCGAGCTTCTCGCGCAAACCGAGCTCCTTCAAGCTCTGGCCCACCACGCCTGAATCCGTGTTGACCCGCAACTGCGACAAGTGCATGTCCCAAGGGGCCAGATCAGTACGCCGGACGCTCAGCTCCCGTTGGTTCAGGTTCTGGAAGAAGCGCTCCTCCATGCGCAGGTAGAAGCGGTGCAGCCGTTGCCGGAACACCACCGCAGAGATCCCCACCATCACGCCCATGGCGGCAAAGGCCCAGCCGGTGCTGAAGAACACGTTCACCAACAGCGCCAAGGCCAATACAGCGGCCGCCAAGCGCAAGACCTCCAGCATCACCAAAGGACCGCGCAGCTGTCGCTTGTTCACCCACAGTTGCCGGTAGGCACTGCGGCCGATACGCCGCAGCGACATGGCCCAGATGAAGGGAAGCATCAAGAGAAAGGTGGCCAGACCCGCCAGCACCTTTCCATCGAGCCCCATCACCTCGTCGCCAAAGAGGAGGATGAAGGCCGGACCGGCGACCAGGACCGTGGCCAAGCACAGCACCGAGAAGATCGCGAGGTTGATGATGTAGGAGCGGAGCAGTGTCCGCCAGGCACTGGTCTCTTTCACCTGGTCCGTCTGGCGGCTGTAGCGGTCGATGGAGTTCGTCCAGCGGTCGGGAAGTGTCTTCTCCAGCCACTGCGCGAATGGCCCGGAAGCCTTGATCATATACGGTGTGGTGAAGGTGGTGACCGCCGAAACGGCCACGGCGATGGGGTAGAGGAAGGCGCTGGTCACGTTGAGCGTGAGCCCCAGCGTGGCGATGATGAAGGAGAATTCGCCGATCTGCGAAAGGCTCATCCCGATGCGCACGGATCGACGCAGCGGTTCACCCGCCAGCAGTGCGCCCGCCATTACGCTCAAGGGTTGGAAGAGCATCACCACCACGGAGACCAACAGCACCTGCGGCCAGTTCGCTATCAGCATCCGCGGGTCCAGCAACATGCCCACGGATACGAAGAAGATGGCGCCGAAGAGGTCCTTTACCGGCCGGACCAAGTGCTCGATGCGCTCGGCCTGCACGGTTTCCGCCAGCAGGGCACCCATGATGAAGGCCCCCAGCGCCGCACTGAACCCCGCGTTCACCACCAGCACCACCATGGAGAGGCACAGCGCCACCGCCACGATCAGGAGGGTCTCGTCGTTCATCAGCTTGCGGGTGCGGGCAAGCAGCGTGGGGATCAGGAAGATGCCACCGGCGAACCAGAGGGTGAGGAAGAAGCCCAGTTTGCCCAGTTCCCACAGCATGTCGCTGCCGGAAAAGTGCTGGCTGATCGCCAAGCTGCTTAGCAACACCAAGAGCAAGACCGCCACCACATCCTCGATCACCAGCACACCCACCACCACGGCGGAGAACACCTGCGTCTTGAGGCCGAGTTCCTCCAAGGCACGCACGATGATGGTGGTACTGGAGATGGAGAGGATGCCGCCGAGGAATAGGCTGTCCATGCTGTTCCAGCCCATCAACTGGCCGGTGAAGTAGCCCATTACCAGCATGAAGCCCACGGTGACCAAGGCCGTAACGCCGGAGGTGCCGCCCACCTTGGCCACCTTCTTGAAACTGAATTCAAGCCCCAAGCTGAAGAGCAGGAAGATCACCCCCAGCTCGGACCACACCTTGATGCTCGCCTCGTCCAGCACGGTGGGCAGGAATGGCACGTAGGGCCCTACCAGCACGCCCGCGATGATGTAGCCCAATACCAGCGGCTGCTTGATCTTCTTGAAGATCAAGGTGGTCATGGCGGCCACCGAAAGGATCAGGCCGAGGTCCGCGATGAGGTTTGGAAGCTGGTTCATGACGAGACCGGGAGGTGCGCGGCCAAGATAATTCGAGGCCGGGTGCGTTGGGTTTTTACCCGCAGGTATCGGTTCTTTTTGAACCACAGATGGACACAGATGGACACAGATGAGCCGCATTTATCCGTGTTTATCCGTGTTTATCCGTGTGGATCCGTGGTTCCTTTTAGTCTGTGTCTCCAGCCGTCAGGCACCCATCTGCGGTTTTTCCCAGTAAGCCGCCTTTATCCGTGTTGATCCGTGTGGATCCGTGGTTCCTTTCAGTCTTGGTCTCCAGCCGTCAGGCACCCATCTGCGGTTTTTCCCAGTAAGCCGCATTTATCCGTGTTGATCCGTGTGGATCCGTGGTTCCTTTTAGTCTTGGTCTTCAGCCCCCAGGCCATACCCATGCCATCCGGATCCCCGATAAGCCGCTGGTTCGCATCTTCGTGCCCTTATCCTTGTTTTACACTGTACATGAAGAAGCGCGAGATCAAGAAGATCCTTATCGCTAACCGGGGCGAGATCGCTTTGCGCATCATGCGCTCCGCCAAGGAAATGGGCATCGCCACGGTGGCCGTCTTTTCCGAGGCCGACCGCAATGCCCCCTTCGTCCGCGCTGCGGATGAGGCTGTTTGTATCGGTCCGCCGCCCAGTAAGGAGAGCTACCTCGTGATCGATAAGCTCCTCAAGGTCTGCAAGGACCTGAAGGTGGATGCGGTACACCCGGGCTATGGCTTCCTGAGCGAGAACGGCGATTTCGCCAAGGCGCTGGAGAAGGCCGGAGTCATCTTCATCGGCCCCTCTCCCGAGGCCATGCACATCATGGGTGACAAGCTTGCCGCCAAGGCAGCAGTGAAGAAGCACGGTGTTCCCTTGGTGCCCGGTACGGAAGGCGCCGTGGCGGACCTGAAGGAGGCCATGGCGGTAGCGAAGACCATCACTTTCCCTATCCTCATCAAGGCCGCGGCCGGTGGTGGAGGCAAGGGCATGCGCATCGTGGAGCAGGAAAGCGAACTGCAGGAAGGCCTTGAACGGGCGATCAGCGAAGCGCAGAACGCCTTCGGCGATGGCAGCGTTTTCATCGAGAAGTTCGTGGTGGGGCCGCGGCACATCGAAGTGCAGGTGCTGGCGGACATGCACGGCCATATCGTGTATGTCTTCGAGCGGGAATGCAGCATCCAGCGCCGCTACCAGAAGGTGATCGAAGAGGCGCCCAGTGCGGTGCTCACGCCCGAACTGCGCAAGCGGATGGGTGAGGCTGCCGTGAATGTGGCCAAAAGCGTGGATTACGTAGGTGCAGGGACCGTGGAATTCCTCCTCGATGCCAGCGGTGAGTTCTACTTCATGGAGATGAACACCCGCCTGCAGGTGGAGCATCCCGTCACCGAGATGATCAGCGGGCTGGACCTGGTGAAGGAGCAGATCAAGGTGGCGCGCGGGGAGGAGCTCTCCTTCAAGCAGGAGGACCTGAAGATCCATGGCCACGCCATCGAGGTCCGGGTCTACGCAGAGGACCCCACCAACAACTTCCTGCCGGACATCGGCACGTTGACCACCTATCGCCCTCCGCAGGGCCCCGGTGTGCGCGTGGATGACGGCTTCGAGGAAGGCATGACCATCCCGATCTATTATGACCCCATGATCGCCAAGCTCATTGTGCATGGCGCCACCCGCGAGGAAGCCATCGCACGTATGGAACGGGCCATCGACGACTATGCCATCGCCGGGGTGGAGACCACCTTGCCCTTCTGTCGCTTCGTGATGGGTCATCCGAGCTTCCGCAGTGGTATGTATGATACCCAGTTCGTGCGGGACCACTTTTCGCCGGAAGTGCTGGACGGCACCGATCCGGAGGAAATGGCCGTGGCCGCCTTGGTCGCTGCCCGCTTGCTGGACGAGGAATTGCGCGTGCCGCTGGCCAGCGGAGAAGGCGCCCATCAGCCCTCGCCCTGGTGGCTCACGCGCCGTTGAGTGCTATGGCTGGAATGGCTTCAAATAACATCCTTTCAAGGGTCCGTGATAATTCAAGGGCGCTGGCACAACTCCGGAAGCTTCTCGTTCGTTAGAGTGCTAACTTGGTACCAAGCACTTGGTCTTGAGCAGGCTAACCACATATTGCATCGTCCTCGCCTTTGTATGCGCTGCCTCCTCGGCGGCCTATGCGCAGAAAGGCCCGGAACTGGTGCCCGTGATCATACAGGGCACGGACACCATGCCGTTCTACCTGCTGGATGCGGTGGAGGTGGAAGCCAAGATGACCGAAAGGACGAGGCGCAACCTCGTCCGCACCGATCGACTAACGCGCTATGTGCAGAAGGTCTATCCCTATGCCCAGCTAACGTCCAAGTTGCTCGATGAATACGACCACGATCTGGCCGGCATTGCTAAGAAGGGCGACCAGGAACTCTACCTGAAACTCGCTGAGGCCGAGCTGCGCGCCGAATTTGAAGAGGAGATCAAGGGCCTCACCATGACCCAAGGCCGCATCCTCGTGAAGCTGATCGATCGGGAGACCGGACATACGAGCTACGAGCTGGTGAAGCAGCTCCGCGGTTCCTTCCAAGCCTGGATGTGGCAAGGCATCGCGAAGCTCTTCGGCAACGACCTCAAAGGAGAGTACGATCCCGAAGGGGATGACAAGCTGGTGGAATCCGTCGTGCGCCGCATCGAGAACGGCGAACTCGCCGTGACCCCGCGCATGCCCCGCACCGACAAGGCCACCGCCCGCTTAGTGAAGCGGAAGGCCCGCCTCTACCGCAAGTACGGGGTGGAGACGCCGCACGTGTCGATGAATTAGTTGGCGGTTGCCAGTTGTCCGCACCGTCGCGGCGATCGTCCTCCGAAAGCTGCTCCATAGCTGTGCATGGAATGGCAGGGTGGTAAAAAAGGGCAAGCATGCACCCGGACAACGGACAACTGCTAACCGACAACTACGCCTCCTTATCCCGCCTCCGCGAGCCCTCATACAGCTCGTACCGCATAAAGCGGCAATCCAACGCGCCGTTGAACAAACGGATCTTCGGCTTCGGCGTCAGCTTGATGTACTTGGCCGCTTCCAGGTTCGGGGTGAGCACCCAGGCATCGTAGCCCGCCCAGTTCTTCTTCAGCGTATCGCCGATCATCTTGTACACGCCGTTGATGTCCACATCCTCGTCCATGCGCTCGCCGTAGGGCGGATTGATGATGATGACGCCGCGCCCTGCAGGTGCCTCGAGGTCTTCAAAAGCGGTGTTCCGCACTTCGATCTCCTCCTTCAATTCCGCGATGGCGATGTTCGTTTCCGCCTTGCGCGCCACGTTCTTCGAGAGCTCCCCGCCCAGGATCACCGGGCGGTTGCCGCTGATGCGTTCCATGGCGCCGTTGTACACTTTCTCCCAGAGCGCAGGGTCGTAATCGTTCCAGCGCTGGAAGCCGTAGCTCTTGCGGTACACACCCGGCGGAATGTTCGCCGCGATCAGCGCCGCCTCGATCAGGATGGTGCCCGAGCCGCACATCGGGTCCACGAAGTTGCTCATGCGGTCCCAGCCGCTGAGGAGCACCATGCCTGCCGCCAACACCTCGTTCAGCGGGGCCAGGTTGGTCTGCTCGCGATAGCCGCGTTTGTGCAGGGAATCGCCGCTGCTGTCCAGCGTGACCGAGCATTGGTCGCCGAAGATGAAGAGCCGGATGCGCAGCGCGGGATCCTCCACATCCACCGAGGGACGTTTGCCCGTCTTCTCGCGGAAGCGATCGGCCAGTGCATCCTTCGCCAACTGTGCTGCATACTGCGAATGGCCGAAGAGGTCCGAGTTCAGCTTTGCTGCAAAAGCGAAGGTGTCATCCGCTGTCATGAACACCTCCCAGGGGATCTTCTTAATGCCCGCGTAGAGGTCCTGCTCGTTCCGTACGGTGAAATCCTCGATGGGGATCACCACCCGCAGCGCTGTGCGCAGGCAGAGGTTGGCCTTGTACAGAAAGCCGAGGTCGCCCGTGAATTCCACGGCGCGGTTGCGCTTCTCCACATCCTTGGCCCCCAGCCGCAACAGTTCTTCCGCCAGCACGGGTTCCAGCCCGTACATGGTTTGGGCCGTCATCCGGAATTCATTACGGGGCGTATGCGCAGGCCGATCAGTCATGGCCCAAACCTACGCAGGGGAGCAGCCTCAACGCATTTTTCACAAGCTCCATGGAGGCCAAAACGCAAGCGACCCGCCGGATGGCGGGTCGCTGCACTTCCCCGGAGAGAGGGATCTGAATGTTTAGAATACCACCTTCTGCGGGCGGCCTGGTAC
Source organism: Cryomorpha ignava (assembly GCA_040391235.1). GTDB lineage: Bacteria > Bacteroidota > Bacteroidia > Flavobacteriales_F > PHOS-HE28 > PHOS-HE28. The sequence continues at coordinate 31,877 of JBEBYG010000026.1, read as the reverse complement.
CAAGTGATGGTCCTGATCGATCATCAGGGTGCCCGTAGCGGCATCGAAAGCGATCGTGCCAACAGGACCGGCATAGGCCAGCCCTTCCTTATGGGTGTCCGCTTCCAGTTTCACTCCGAAGGTGAGGCCGGCCTTCTTACCGTTGAAGGAGCTCTTCTGCATGTTGTGCGTATCCACCGAAACCGTCTTGGTAAGGTGACCGGGCTTGCGGAAGTGGATCAAGGCCACCGCGTCGGCAGGCAGCATCAACTCCACACGACCGTCCTCATCGGGGCGGCCCCAGTCCTTAACGCCGTTCACGTTCACCTCCACGATCACATCGCTCGCGTTTCCGTCTGTAAGGTCCATCCAAGCTGTGAGTGCCACATAGTCCAAAGGGGCAGCGGGGGGAAGGGCCACCGCTGGGTTGGCCATGAAGAGACCCAGGATGAAGACCAAGCAGATGAAGGCGGTACGCTGAAGTGGATGTGTCATGTTTTGGAAAGTTGGTCCAGGTGCCTTAACGCCCGTTTTAAAAGCGTGTTCGAGAATTTCGATAAAGGCTGGGGCCGATATGGTTAAATGTTGGTTTTGGGTCGGCAAAGGTAACCTGCGCTTTTCACCTCCCTCCGGTGAAGGAGGGCAGTTTTCAACAACATTGGAATGCGGAGGGCAGGCTTTCAGCGCTTCAGCAGCTTTAGCCACCACCATGAGCGGCACCGCATGGGTGCGTGATGCCTATTTATTGGAAGGCTAATGAACTGTTGATAGGGGTAGAACGGGCATGCCACCCTGGTGCCTTGTCAAGCAATAGGAAGCGGAACTTGGCACCACGCATGAAGTGTGGGAAGTAGGTCGCGCGAATTCCACTATTGGAGGCACCTTTCCGGGGCTGGAACTATTTATAGCGGCCGGGCGCAATGGGCAAGAGCCTTTCAGCGCACTTTATAACTGAATAACACTCGGCACAGCGGCGAATGCTCCGTTGAACCCGGGTGCTACCGATCCGGTCACACGCCCTTCACGCAGGCACCAACAGATCCAATGCCTTGTGGCTCTTGGTGCGCACTTCCTTGATCAACGCGGCATCATCCGCAAGCTTGCGGCCATGCGAAGGCACCATGCGCTTCAAGCCTTCCTGCCATGCCTCCGCACGCTCCGGGAAGCACTTGACCACCAACTTCAGCATGATGGATACGGCCGTGCTGGCCCCCGGCGAAGCGCCCAGCAGTGCGGCCAAACTGCCGTCGGCAGCCGAAACCAACTCGGTTCCGAACTCCAGGATGCCGCCTTCCTTCGGGTCTTTCTTGATCACTTGCACGCGCTGGCCTGCGATGGCCAGTTCCCAGTCCTTCAGCTCCGCCGTGGGCATGAATTCCTTCAGCTCCTCCACGCGTTGCTCAGGCGTGAGGCTTACCTGCTCGATGAGGTATTTGGTGAGGTCGAGGTTCTTCCAGCCGGCCTCCACCATGGGGATCAGGTTATCCCATTCCAGCGAGGAGGGGAGGTCCAGCCAACTGCCGTGCTTGAGGAATTTGGTGCTGAAGCCTGCGAAGGGACCGAAGAGCAGTGCTTGATCCTTGCCGATGGTGCGTGTGTCGAGGTGCGGCACGCTCATGGGCGGTCTGCCGCTCTTGGCCTTGCCGTAAACCTTGGCATGGTGCTGCTGGATGATCGCCGGGTTGAGGCATCGCAACCATTCGCCGCTCACGGGGAAGCCTCCATAGCCCGCCGCCTCGGGGATCTTGCTCTTTTCCAGCAGAGGCAAGGCACCGCCGCCTGCACCGATGAAGACGAAGCGTGCTTGGAATTCCTTCTTGTCTCCGCTCTTGAGGTCCTTCACTTCTACGCGCCATTGGCCGTTGTCCATGCGGTCCAGATCGCGTACTTCATGGCTCAAGTGGATGTCCGTATCAGGCAGTACGTCGAGGTCGGCGAAAAGCATGCGTGTGAGGCCGCCGAAGTTGACGTCGGTGCCGAGCATGGAGCGGGTGGCCGCGTAGACTTCGGTGTCTTGGCGGTCCTTCATCAGCAAGGGCGCCCATTCGCCGATCTTGTTGCGGTCGGTAGTGAATTCCATGCCGTGGAAGAGCGGATGTGCGTTCATCGCGGCATGGCGTTTCCGTAGGAACTCCTGGTTCTCCTTGCCGGCCACAAAGCTCATGTGCGGTAGGCTGTGGATGAAGCGAGTGGGGTCGATGCGCTTCTGTAGTGCCAGCCAAGCCCAGAACTGCTTGCTTAGTTCGAACTCTTCGTCCACCTGCAGGGCCTTGGAAATATCAATGCTGCCATCGACCTTCTCCGGAGTGTAGTTCAATTCGCACAGCGCCGCGTGGCCAGTGCCGGCGTTGTTCCAAGCATCGGAGCTTTCTCCCGCCACTTCGTCCAACCGCTCGATCACGTGGATCTTCAGCTTCGGGTCGAGCTCTTTCAACATCACGCCCAGGGTGGCGCTCATTATTCCGCAACCGATGAGGATCACGTCGGTCTGGATGGGGGAGATAGGCATACGGTCCGTTTCAGGAGGAACACGTGAGTCAGGGAAAGGATCGGTTTTTTCAGGAGTCGTGAATTTTACAGCACAGAGGCACAGAGGGCACGGGGGAAGTCTTGGGTCGTGGGTCTTGAGGCCGGCACACTGCTGAAAGACAAGGCTAGTTGGCAGTGCCAGTCTGCAGTTACAGTCGGCAGCGATACGGCTATTGGCGCACGATCAAGCTGCTCCAATTCGTGGTGCCGTTGCTCATGGCGAGCACGTATGATCCTTGGGCCAGTGCACGGAGGTCCATTCGTATGGCCCGCTCCCCTGTCACCTGCATGCTTGCGCTGACCTTTCGGCCCATGAGGTCGGTGAGGCTCCACGCCAGGGATGGGCCGATCGGCTCGGGTAATTCCACGATGACGTGATCAACGGCCGGATTGGGATAGACCTTCAGGCGGGCCGTGGCTTGCAGTTCATCCACACCCAGGGGGATCAAAAGGACCACGCAGCCTTGGTTGTCAGCGACATTCCGGTCCAAGCGGTTCTCCGGGGAGGCGGCCCAAATGCAGATGTTCCGATGGGTGGGAGCGTTCGGGTTGGCGGTTTCCGCACTATACACCGCAAAGGGCCCCATGGCCATGTAAAGGCTGTCTCCCGGGACAATTCCCAAGCCTTCATAGGGATAGTTATAGCCAGCCGGACTGCAGATGCCATAGGGCAGCACTTGGTCAAGTGTAAGGTGATCGACTTGAAGGTCGCCGTTGTTCTTCACCCAGCCGTGCAGCCAGATGGGACCTTGAAACATCACTCCATTAGGCAAGGTGGTATAGGACAACTGTACCGAATCGATTGATAGGCCGGTCAACGCGATGTCCATATCCAATGGAGGGGGAGAGCCGATCCGTGGCTGGGTCCGGATGGCTGCACCAACGGCGCCGGAATTGAAGTAGCCAACACTGACCAGCTGGCTATCGTTTGTTTGCACGTCAAGTATGTTGAACCCGGAAGGCAGTTCCAATGAATGGCTTTCCATCAGGTTCAGTGTGCTGTCGAACAGATAGGTGAAATCCTCTTCAATGAACCGCACTCCTGGTTCTTCAAGACTCAACCATCCGGAGTACGACGGGGAAGATCTGGACGCACCGATCCCGGTCCGTTCCAAGCCGGATGACAGCAGGAGTAACGAATCCTCTGTCAGCAATATCTGTTGGCCGTCGCTCAAACTCAACAAGGTCGATGGCGATCACCCCTTCGAGCAGATTGCTGGAGGTGCCGTTCGGCAGTACTTGCAGCGCACCTTGGTAGCCCAAGCATACAAAGCCGGCGCTGTTGGCCTTCGCCCGGTTCGTGTATCCGTTATCGACGCTGGTTTGGTGAAGGCTGTCGCCGTTCAGGTCGGTGAAGAGCAGATAAGGATAGCCCACCAAAACGATCAAGCTATCATTGACCGCCATGTCCTGGGCCGGTTCCACGGCATATCGATGTTGCCACAGGGGCATGCCTGCATCCGTGAATGCGTATAGCAAGGCTTCGAATGGCCCGTAGTCACAACCTGCGGAGGCAACACCGGCAACCAGCAATGTACCTGTGCCGGTAGTTGCCAATGCGTTGATACCGGCGGTCTCATATCCGGGGATCTGGACCTGCGCCTCCATGAGGACCGATCCATTATTGTCCAGCTTGCGCAACAGGCCGTAGGAATAGAATGAATTGTCCACGCCTACGTTTCCGGTGACGTACCATCCACTGTCTGGCGCCGGGAGCACTGCGGAATAACTGGAATACAAGGATGGCTGATACATCCGGTCGAACCATTGGGCAAACGAGCCAGATGGAAGTGCCACAACAAACGAAAGGAAGAAGGAGTGTAGAATGGTTCGCATGACGGAGAGACACGGCAACGCGATCGTTCGCTGCCTCGGAAGCGCAAGGGTAGATCTACCTGAATAGTCGGCTGTGGCAGCCGTCAGCGACGAATCGCCCAACAGCCATCACTCACCCGATCCACAGGATCGCCACCAGCGACATTACGCTGATCATGATCCAGAGGATGATGCCGAGCACCATCGGCTTTACACCCACGGCGCGCATGGTGGCCAAGGTGAGGCTGGCACCGATGAGGAAGAGGGTGAGCGTGAGTCCCCGCTTGGCTGCCAGTGCGAGCCAGCCGTAGGCCTCGGTGTATTGCGGGAAGTAGCTGCTGAAGACCATGGCGAGGATGAAGAGGCCGATGAACCAAGGGATCTTCACTTTGCCGCCGCTCTTCATCACCAGTGCGGTGCCCAGCGAGAGGGGGATGATCCACAGGGCCCGTTGGAGCTTAACCGTGGTGGCCACTTGCAGCGCTTCTTGGCCGTAGGCGGCACCCGCGCCCACCACGGAACTGGTATCGTGGATGGCGATAGCGCACCACATGCCGAACTGGTGCTGGCTCATATCCAGAAGGTGGCCAAGCAGCGGGAAGACCAACAGTGCGACGGAGTTGAGGATAAAGACGGTGCCGAGCGCCACGGTCATTTGCTTGCGGTCGGCTTGCACGATGGGCGATACCGCCGCGATGGCGCTGCCGCCGCAGATGGCCGTGCCGCTGGAGATCAGGAATGCGGAGATGCCGTCCACCTTCATGCGCTTGGCGAAGAACCAGCCAGCACTGAGGGTGATCACAATGGAGAATACGGTGAAGATGAAGCCGTCCTTACCCGAGGTGATGGCTTCCTGCAGGTTCATGCCGAAGCCCAGCCCCACCACGGATGCCTTCAGCAGCCAACCGGTAGCCTTGTGGTTGAAGTTCGCGAAAGGATCTCCGATGGTGACGGAGAGCACCAAGCCCAGCAACAGCGCCATGGGCGGGCTCATCGCCGGGCTCAGGCAGAGCAGCATGGCGATGATGAAGACAGCCTTGCGAGCGTGTGGACCTACGTGCAAGGGAGGTCCCTTCTCCGTCTCCGATGATGCTTCACTCAGGGTATCTTGTTGAAGGCCGCTCATGCTTGCACGGTGAAGGCACAAAGTAGCGGCAATGCGGGAAAAAAGGTGTAGGTGTTCGGATATTACGCTGAAGGACCCTTAGCTGGTCGCGCGGGAGTCGCAGCCGGAACTTCACCGAAGCTTCTGTGGCCCCTTCCGCTCTGGTGGCAGCTTCTTCGCGAACCAGAGCGTGTGCTTTGTGCCCTTCGTTCCGGTGGCTGGCACCTGTACTTCCTCCACCTTGAAACCGGCCATGCCGAGGCGTCGCGAAAAGGGCTTATCGGGATGCGTGCTCCATACAGCCAGCACGCCACCGGTGCGCAGGCAGGCATGGATGGCCCGCACGCCAGCCTCGCTATAGATCTTGCGGTTGTCGCTCTGCGTAAGGCCTTCCGGACCGTTGTCGGTGTCCAGCAGGATGGTGTCGTAAGCTTCTTCACGCTCCCGGATGATGGCGGCCACATCGCCCTGGCGCACCAAGGCACGCGGGTCGTTCATGGGATTCCCGGCTTTTTCGCCCAGGGGTCCCTTGTTCCATTCGATCACCTCCGGCACCAGTTCCGCCACTACCACCTGCGACTTTGGTCCGGTATGCTTCAGCGCTGCACGCAGGGTGAAGCCCATGCCCAAGCCGCCCACCAATACGCGGGCCGTCAGTGGAGAGGGCAACCGCTTCAGGGCCATTTCAGCCAGCAGTTCCTCACTTCCATGCACGGCGCTGTTCATCAGGTCGCCGTCAGCGCCCACCACTTCGATGGCGAAATCGTCGCCGCGCTTATAGAAACGGAGCTCGCCGCCGTTGCCGGGGATCTTTGCCGTGCCCAGCAGTTCATTGATGCGCATTTTCATGGGTGAAAGGTCGGGGTTTTGGTTCTGGGAAGGTGAATCGGTCGTTTGGTTCGGGGCGTATGGCTTCAGCCGGGGGCCTTGTGTTTGGTTCGGTAGCGCTGCACGGCGCCGTGTCCGCATGGGTAAATGACCGGAGTGAAATGGAATTCCGGGTAGCGCCTTGGTGTGGAATAATTTCCCGGGAGTTGCACACGGATCGCGCCTTCCGGTGGGAAGGAGGTGTGTTGCTCGCGCATCAAAGTGCCGGTCCAAGGCGGGGGATCCAATATTTCCGGATCCGAGATGCCTATGGTCCATGCCTTGATGGTGCAGTAGCGAACCGCATGGTTTTGCATGAACATGCCTTCGATCCCACCAAATAAACCCGATGCATCATGAACCTTCGGAACTTCATCGCCACCGTGCTACTATCCACTGCGCTCGTGCCAGCTGCCAACGCCCAAGTGCAGATCGGTGCCTCGTTCACCTTCCAGAATTTCTATGATGACCTGTCTCCCTATGGGACTTGGATGGACTACCCGGGCTATGGGCAAATGTGGAGGCCCTCCGTGGATGGCGATTTCCGTCCGTACCTCACCAATGGGTATTGGGACTATGCAGGCGATTCGTGGACGTGGATGTCCAACTACAGCTGGGGCTGGGCACCATTCCACTATGGTCGCTGGCTGTATGATGACTTCTATGGTTGGCTTTGGTTGCCGGGCTACGACTGGTCGCCTGCATGGGTGAACTGGGGCATCTCAGGCGGGTACTATGCGTGGGCACCCCTGATGCCAGGGATCGACGTAAGTGTTGGATACGCCAGTTGGAGACCTGCCGCCATCTATTGGAACTTCTGTCCACAGGCCCACTTGGGCGATCATGATCTGGGCCGTTGGGCACCCGGAAGGGTGGAGGTGCGCCATGGTTATGCTGATATCCACATCGTGGACAATTTCCAACGCACCGGCGATCATGACCGGTATTACTCCGCCGGCCCACGCAAGGAGGAGGTGGAGCAGTACACAGGACATGCGATCCAACCACGCTCCTTCAATGATGTGCAGCGCTTCGAGGACCATGCGATGCAAAGCAGCCCGGAGCGATCCAACATCGATGTGTATCGCCCTCGCGTATTCGAGCCCATGCCGCAGGAATACCGCAGGGTGGAAAGGGACAATGTGGCGCCGATACGCGAAGGCACTGACCGCTTCAATGAAGGTATCCGGCCCGAGGAACAACAGCGCAACTTCAATAGCCTCCCCATGAGCAGGGGGGCCCAGATGGAGCGTGGCGGTATGATGCGTGGTGGAGGAGGAAGGCGTTGAACGCGTTGGCCTATCCGTCCCGAACGGAGGAGCGAGGCCACCCAGTTGCGGTGGCCTCGCTTTTTTTGGTGGTTCTCGTGGAGGGAATGGCTACTTCACCAGGTCGCCGGCCAAGCGGCGCAGTTCGGTTTCGGCGGACTTGGTATTGTAGCGGGCCGCCACCAGCCGGTCCGTTGCATCGGAGAAGGTGCTTTGGGCCTCCTTCAAGTCGATGATGGTGCTGCTGCCCGACCCGTATTGTGCCAAGGCGATGTCCAATACTTCGCGTGCCGCTTGAATATTCCCTTCTTCCAAGGTGAGCACTTCTTTCGCTGCTTGGAAATTCCGGAAGGCGGACAGCACTTCGGCATCCACCGCTTGGCTGCCTTGCTCATATGCAAGGTCCGCTTGATGTACGGCCAGTTTGGCGTTCTTGATCTGCGTGTTCAGCTGGAAGCCGTTGAACAGGGGCCAACTCGCCGTTATGCCCCATTGGGTGCCCAAGCTTTGGTTCAGTCGGAGGAAGCTGGCATTGGTGGAGCTCCGGCTGTACTGGTAGCCAGCATCCAGCTCCAAAGAGGGGAGGCGTCCTGCTTGGTATTCCTTCAAGCCAAAGGCACTGATGCGCTGTTGGGTCTCCAGCAGCCGTATGCTACTATTCGCTTGCGATGCTTGGTGCCGCAGACTTTCCAAGGAAGGGTCATAAGAGATGATCACCGTGTCTTGAACCTCGAAGAGCGTATCCGGAGGCAATGCGAGTAGTTGCCGCAGGTTCACCTTGGCCACGTCCGTTGCCGCCATGGCCTGGATCTCGGCGGAACGCTGGGCGTTCAGACTGGTCGTAGCCACCAGCAGGTCAAGTTTGGAACCCGATCCGTTCGCATATTTCCGCTGGCTGATGTTCACGGCTTCTTGCGCCGCGGCCACTTGCACTTGTGCAGAGGCGACCGCCTGATGCTGCTGAACTACGTTGAAGTAGGCATCGGTGACATTGGCCACGGTGTTTTCAATGCGCTCCTTCAAGGATCGTTCGCCTTGTAGCGCCAACTGCTCCAGCTTTTTCCGGGTGGCGAACATCTTCAACCCATCGAAGACCGTCCATGAAAGGGCCACATTGGCGCTGGTGGCGGTGGTTATGGCGTTGTTCTCATCGGTCTCGGAGCCGCTGCTGAGGGTTTGTTGAACGCTGCCTTCCGTACCGGAATAGGAACCGTTCAGACCCACCTTGGGAAGCATGCCCGCATTGCCCATGGTGCTGTTGTTCGCTGCCTGTTCGCGAGTATCCTGGGCGATCCGAACATCGAAGTTCTTCTGCAGCGCAAGGTTCACGGCGGCTTCCAAGGTGAGCACGCCGTTCTGCGCGGTGGATGCTATGGCCGTGCACGCGGCGAGCAGCAGGAGGATCGCACGGGAACTCATGCTGCTGCGGGAGTTTCACGGTCCCGGCTGGTGATGTAGGTGTACATCACCGGGATGGCGTAGAGGGTGAGCACCAAGGCCAGCGCGAGCCCGCCTACCACCACCACGCCCATGGGGATGCGGCTTTGCGAACCTTCACCCAGACCCAAGGCAATCGGTAAGGCCCCGAAAACCGTGGCGATGGTGGTCATCAGGATAGGCCGGAGCCGTTGCGTGGCGGCCTCAATGGCGGCTTCCTTCATGGGCAGACCATGTAATTGGCGCTGCTGGTTGGCGAACTCCACGATGAGGATGGCATTCTTGGTGACCAGGCCGATGAGCATGATCATGCCGATCTCACTGAAGATGTTGAGCGTCTGGTTGAACATCCACAGCGAAAGGACCGCGCCCCCCATGGCCATGGGTACGGTTAGCATGATGACGAGCGGGTCGCGGAAGCTTTCGAACTGGGCGGCCAGCACCAAGTAGATCAGCACCAGCGCCAAGCCCATAGCGAACACAATGCTGGAACCGCCCTCGGCGAAATCGCGGGAAGCCCCGCTGAGCGCCGTGGAAAAGCTCGGGTCCAACGTCCGCTTGGCAACGGCGTTCATGGCAGTGATCCCATCGCCGATGGTCTTGCCAGGGGCCAAGCCCGCTGAAAAGGTGGCCGCTTCGAAGCGATTGTAGTGGTACAGTTGAGGAGGGGCGCTGGATTCCTTCACTTCCAACAGGTCGACCAGGCGCACCAATGTTCCGGTGTTGGAGCGCACCAGCAGTTTGCCGATGTCGTCCGGTGCGCTGCGGTCCTCCGGAACCACCTGCCCGATCACCTCATACTGATTGCCACCTTTTATGAAGTAGCCCATGTTGTTGCCTGCATAGGCGGATTGCATGGCCTGTACGATGGAAACCACCTCCACACCCAAGGCGCGCGCCCGCTCCCGGTCGATGGTGACATCCACTTCCGGCGTGTTGAACTTGAGGTTCACGTCCACGCCCTGCAGGGTGGGGTCCTTCGATGCTTCGGCCAGAAATTTTGGCACCACTTCGCGCAGCTTGCCGAAGTCCGTGTTCTCCACAACGAATTGCACCGGTTGCCCGCTGGCCGCTGCACTGCCTTCGCTGATGGTCTGCTGCTGGATCACAAAGGCCCGGCCGCGCGGATCCGCGCTCAATTGCCGCTGGAGTGCATGGGCGATCTGTGCCTGTGTGCGTGTGCGCTTGTCGGGATCGACCAGTCCCAAGCGGATGAAGCCTGAATTCACCGCGCCGCTGCCCGAAAAGCTGGGACTGGTCACGCTGAGGGTCACCGCTCTCTCCGGCACGCTATCGAGGATCGTCTGCACCAGCCCATCCATGTAGCTATCCATGTAGGTGAAGGTGGCGCCTTCGGGTGCCGTTACGGACACGATCAGGAAGCTGCGGTCCTCCAAGGGGGCCAGCTCGCTTTGCAGGAACGAGCCGATGCCGAAGATGAGCAACAGGCTACCGGCCAGGATCCCGAAGGACCAGCCCCTGTGGCGCATGAACGCGGTCAGTGTCCTGCGGTAACCGTTGGTCATGGCTACGAAGAAGGGCTCGGTGCGGGTGTAGAAGGCGCTGTTGCGAAGGTCCTTACGGGAGAGCTTCACGTTCAGCACAGGGGTGAGCGTGAGCGCGACGAAAGCGGAGATCAACACCGCCCCGGCGATCACCACGGCAAACTCGCGGAACAAGCGCCCGGTAAAGCCTGCGAGGAAGATGATGGGCAGGAAGACCATGGCCAAGGTGATGGAGGTGGAGACCACGGCAAAGAAGACCTCTTCGGACCCCTTCACGGCAGCCTCCATGGGCCGCATGCCTTGCTCCATTCGCTTGTAGATCACCTCTGTCACCACGATGCCGTCGTCCACTACCAGGCCCGTGGCCAGCACGATAGCAAGCAGCGTGAGGATGTTGACGGAGAAGCCCATGAGGTACATGATGAAGAAGGCCCCGATAAGCGATACCGGGATGTCGAACAACGGCCGGAGCGCCATCCGCCAGTCGCGGAAGAAGAGGTAGATGATGAGGATCACCAGCGTGAAGGCGATCAGCACCGTAATGCCCACTTCCTTCACGGAGTTCCGGATGAACGTGGTGTTGTCCAAGGCGATATCCAAGTGAATGTCCGGCGGCAATTCCTTTTTCAATTGTGCGTAGCGGACATAGAAGGCGTTAGTGATGGCGATGTAGTTGGCGCCCGGTTGTGGCACGATCGCCAGGCCGATCATGGGCGTTCCGTCCTTCTTCAGGACGGACTCGATCACCTGTGCGCCCAACTCCGCGCGACCAACATCGCTGAAGCGTACCAATCGCCCGCCCTGGTTGGCCATCACCATATCGTTGAATTCCTGTGGCGTGCTCAGCCGGCTGAGGGCGTTCACGGTGAATTCCGTGTTCGCACCGGTGAGCTTGCCGGTGGGAAGTTCCACGCTCTGCGCGTTCAGTGCCGTCTGCACATCCGCCGCGGTGAGGTTGTTGGCGGTGAGCCGGGCCGGGTCGATCCAGAGCCGCATGGCATACTTCTTTTCGCCCCAGATCTGCACGGAGCTCACACCCGGTATGGTCTGGATGCGCTGTTGGATCACGTTGGCCGCATAGTCGCTCACCTCCAGTTGGCTACGGGTGTCGCTTTGCACGGTCATGGAGAGGATGGCGCTGCTGTTGGCATCCGCCTTGGTCACCACCGGCGGCGCATCGATGTCCTGCGGCAGCAGCCGGGCTGCCTGTGCCGCCTTGTCGCGCACGTCGTTGGCGGCGGTCTCCAAATCGTCGCCGAGGTTGAACTCAACGGTGATGGTGCTGCTGCCCAAACTGCTGGAGGAGGTGAGGGAGCGTATGCCTGCCACCCCGTTGATCGCAGCCTCCAACGGCTGGGTGATCTGTGATTCCACCACTTCCGCGCTCGCTCCGGTGTAGCTTGTTTTCACCGTGATGATCGGCGGATCGATCGCGGGATACTCGCGAACGCCCAGAAAGCCATAGCCGATGCCACCGAAGATCACGATGATGATGGACATCACCGTGGCCATCACAGGGCGCTTCAGGCTGACGGATGAGAGGCTCATCGGCTACGGTCGGGTATTATCCGGGTTTGCCACTGTCACCTTCACGGACGTACCCGGGCGCAGTTGCATCATGCCCGAAGTGAGGATCGTATCGCCTACCTGAATTCCGCTGGTCACTTGTACCGTACTGTCGTTGCGCAGGCCCAGCGTAACATCCACAGGGGTGGCTTTGCCGTGTTTGCTCAATAGCAGTTGCTGGCCGTTCAACACGGGTACCACCGCTTGGCTCGGCACCATCAAGGCGCCCTGGATCTGTTTCAACTTCACCAGCACATTGGTGAAGGCGCCGGGCACCAAGCTCCGATCCGGATTGCTGCATAGCGCTCGGGCGCGCACGCCCCCGGTGGCGGCGTCCACACCAGGCTCGAATGCGTAGATGATCCCCCGATGCACAAGCGCCGAGCTTTCCACGGTGAATTGCACGCTGTCGCCTACGGAAAGACGATCATTGTAACGCTGCGGAATGGTGAACTCCAGTTTCATGGGGTCCAGTTCCTGCAGGTCGGCAATGTTGGTGAAGGCTGGCAGGTAGGCCCCTTCGCTCACGTTGCGCAGGCCCACCGTTCCCGGGAAGGGTGCCCGCACCTCCGTGTTGGCGATCTGCGCGCGCAGGGCTGCGATGTCCGCTTCGATATCTGCAAGCGCATTCACAGAGGCATCATAATCCTGCTGCGCGATGCCATTCGCCTCCAAGTTATCCTTCTGCCGCGCCAGTGTGCTCTTGGCCAAAGTCTCATTCGCCAAGGATTTGCGCAGTTGGGCCTGTAGGTCCGCATCGTCGATCTTCGCCAGCAAGGCGCCCTTGGCCACCCGCTGTCCTTCCGTGAAGCCGAGGTGCGTCAAGCGTCCTGCCACTTGGTTGCTCACCTCGATGCTGTTGTTGGCCATCAGCGTGCCTGTCGCCGTGATCTGTTCGTCCAAGGAGGTGGCCCGTACTACCACGCCGGAGAGGGACACGGTGCCGGACCTGTCCGACATGCCGCCTCCCTCGTGCTTACCGCCGCATTTGTTCACCAGTACCACTGCCACCAGTGCCAGAAGGACCAAGAGCAGAACGACACGACCCTTGTTCATACCGGACTAGTTTGGAGGGCTGGAATGTGGCCGCACGAAGGCGGTGCCCAGTCGCTTGGAAACACGAAGCCGGAACCGTTTGTTCGCCTGCGGGCTTCGCTGTACTTCCTGGATACCGTTTGAGGAATTGGCGCGGACGATCAGCCCTGAGCGCGGTCTCTTACCACGTACGCAGCTCGGTCATGGGCTGCGATCGCACGTTTTCGCCGCCTACATCCAACTTCAGCTTGAAGCTATCCCTTTCTTCTTTCGCTACTTGCAGTCCACCTCGGGCACGGCCTCCCCGTATTCGGCTTTGCTCTTGTCCTTGAAGAGCCATACGCCTTGGTCCTGCACCAGATCTCCGCTGCCCACCAGCAAGCCACGATCGACCAGTTTGAACAGGATCTCCTGCTTGGCCATCGCTCCTTCAGCGCGGTAGGTATACAGCGCCGTGACCACCCCGTTCTCCAAGGTGCCGGTGAAAGTGCCCGTCATGGCATCCTTCTCCGCGGGAAGCCAGTTGTACGCGCCGTTGACCAATTCTCCCAGTATGTCCAGGCGGATGTAGAGGCTGTCCACGGGACCCGGGGCCAAGCCGGTATCGCGCACCACCGGTGCACCATGCGTTACCTGCAAGTAGCAGTGGGTCTCGTTCACGGGTTGCTCGGTGGGGCCGGTAACCTTGCCTCCGCCTTTTGTCTCCGGACCGGTCTGCCCGCAGGCGGCCAAAAGCAATACCAAAGCCACGAATGGTGCGAAGCGGCGGATCATCTTCACGATGTGAAAGCGGGGGCCACTACCAGGTCCTTGCTTCCGGGGGTGTAGGCATAGAAACCTTCGCCGCTCTTTACGCCGAGCTTCCCAGCGGTCACCATCTGCACCAGCAAGGGGCAGGGGGCGTATTTCGGTTGGCCGAAGCCGTCCTGCAGCACGCGCATGATCGCGAGGCAGGTGTCCAGTCCGATGAAATCCGCCAGTTGAAGCGGGCCCATGGGATGTGCCATGCCAAGCTTCATCACGGTATCGATCTCAGCCACGCCGCCCACTCCTTGGAAGAGCGTTTCAATGGCTTCATTGATCATGGGCATCAAAATGCGGTTGGCCACGAAGCCGGCGTAGTCGCGCACTTCCACGGGTTCCTTGCCAATGGCGCTGCTCAGCTCCATCACGGTGCTGGTCACTGCATCGGTCGTGTTGTAGCCGCGGATCACTTCCACAAGCTTCATCACCGGTACGGGGTTCATGAAGTGCATGCCGATCACCTGCCCCGGCCTGCTGGTCACGGCCGCGATCTTGGTGATGCTGATGCTGCTGGTGTTGGTGGCCAGAATGCAACTCTTCGGTGCATGCGCATCGATGTCCTTGAAGATCTTCAGCTTCAGGTCCACGTTCTCCGTGGCGGCCTCCACAACGAGCGCAGCGTTCTTCACACCTTCGGCAGTGCTGGTATTCATTGAAATGCGTGCCAATGCGGCCTGCATATCAGCCTCGGTGAGCTTGCCTTTCTCCACCTGCCGGCCCATGTTCTTGCCGATGGTGGCCAAGGCCTTGTCCAAGCTGGCTTGTGCGATGTCGATCAGGACCACCTCGTGGCCGCCTTGGGCGAACACGTGCGCGATACCGTTGCCCATTTGGCCTGCGCCGATGACGGAAATTTTCATGTCGCGAATGTAACGGACCGGCGCCGGGGACGCATGACCATCCGTTATTTCCCGTCGCCTTTCAGTATGATGATCACGGTGTACGCCAGGATCTTCAGGTCCACCGCGAGGCTCATGTTCTCGATGTAGAGGATGTCGTATTTCAGGCGGCGCACCATCTGGTCCACGTTCTCGGCGTAGCCGAATTTCACCTGCCCCCAGCTTGTTAGGCCCGGGCGCACCTTGTGCAAATGGCGGTAGTGCGGTGCCACCTTGATGATCTCGTCGATGAAGTGCTGCCGCTCCGGACGCGGCCCCACCAAGCTCATATCGCCCTTGATCACGTTCCAGAATTGGGGCAGTTCATCCATGCGGGTGCGGCGCAGGGAGCGTCCGACGCTGGTGATGCGCGGGTCGGCGGTGCTGCTGAGCTGAGGGCCGTCCCGCTCGGCATCGGCCACCATGCTGCGGAATTTGATGATGCGGAAAGGCTTGCCCAACAGGCCGATGCGCTCCTGACGGAAGAAGATCGGACCGGGAGAGCCCAGCTTCACCAGTAAGGCGATCACCAAGAGAAGCGGAGAGAGAATGATCAACGCCAGTATGCTGAATGCTACGTCCACCAAGCGCTTCAGGGCGAACTCCCACGCGGGCATGATCTGCGGGTTCACCTCGATCAGCGGTGCGCCGAAGATGCTGGTCATCTTCACGCTGCCGGCGAGGATGTCATACATGTCCGGGATGATCTTGATGCGCACCGCGGTGCCGTCCAATTCATTCAGGATCCTGCTGATGTGTGCATGCTCGCTGGTTTCCACGGCGATGATGGCTTCTTCCACATCGTACTTGGGGATCAGCGTGCGGAGGTCGTCGCAGTGGCCCAAGCGGGGTAGGCCGCTTTCGGCCAAGTGCTGGTCGCCACCGTTCACGTTCACGAAGCCCACGAAGCGATTGCCGGGTGATTTGTGCAGGCCCTCGATCTCTTGGTAGATGGCGATGGCCCGTTCATTGCCGCCGATCAGCAGGGTGTTGAAGCCGATGCGGCGATCGTGTACGCGGCGCACGGTGCGGCTGGTGAGCAGGAAGCGGAAGAGGAAGAGCAGGATGAAGTTCAGGCCGAACAGGACCCCGAAGCTTTGGTAGTAATAGGTAGGGGAGGCGATGGTATCATCCAGCAGCAGTGCGAAGAAGATGACGATGGAGCCGATGAGGCTGATCATCAGCGTCTGCCCCAGTTCCTTGATGCGGAAGCGCCGAAAGATGTCCGAGTAGCCACCGATCATCACGAACAACAATACCCAAAAGATGGGCAGTACCAGCAGGCCCAGCCAATAGCGGCCGTCCAATTCCACCGGTACAGGGTGATGGAATTTCAACGGCTCCAAATAGGTCTTCCGGTAGAGGAAGAACAAGGTCCAGGCGGTGGCCGTGGCCACCAGGTCGGCCGCGACGTAGAGCATCGTTTGCGACCGCTTTCCCATGATCAGGGCCGCACCACTTTGATGTTGTCCACCTCCACAACGCCCGTTGTCGCGCCATCCTCCAACTGGGCCTTGATGAAGAACCGCTTATCCAGGGCACCCGGCGTTGACCATGGTTCGGCCAGGTCCACATAGAGCTTGTTCCATGGCATGCTGCCGTCCGCCTTCTTCGTGGGCACGGCATAGAGGTAGGCCACCTCACGTTGCAAACCGGACAGCATGTAGCGAACACCTATCAGTAGATGGGTGTCGCTGCGGTAGTCTATTTCCAGGAAGGCCACGTTGCCGGTGTTGGTGAACGGATCCCCGCTACTGACACCTCGGTAGATGGAATGCTCCGTATCCAGGTTGATGCGACCGTTGCGCAGGCCTTGGCCTACCAATGTGCTATCGGAGTCCACCAGCACCATGGTGGCCGTGCAGTTCAAGGTGTCGAAGCGTAGGCCGGTGTTGAAATCAGCCAGCCAGAAGTCCAAGTTATCGTAGTAGCGGAATTGCGGTGTGAGGGTGACCGTCTGTTCCGGTACCAGGTCCACCTGCTGCTGCCACGTGGCATAGAAGGGGTACTGGATCCGGCTGTCCGTAAGGCCGTTCTTGCGCACGCCAGCGATCAGTTTTACTGTGTTCGTGCCAGCCGCGATCAAAGGAATGCGCTTGCCCGGCTCCCACACTCCCACGGGTTGGTCGTTCACGTACACCCACAGGTCGGTGATCTTCGAGGAGACACCTTGTCCAACAGCATCCACCACCGTAGGGGTCTCAACCCATACATACGAAGGAATCGCACCGTCCTTTTTGCAGGCGGTGAAAAGCAAAATGAAAAGGCCCACAAGAAGTAGGGTACGGGTCATAATGTTCCTGTGCGGGTAACGCATCCGGTGGGTGATCAGTATGGAAGTGCTTAGATGGTGCGGATCTCCATGGCGGCCAATACGCGATGCGCCAGTTCCAGGGCTGCCAGTCCATCCCGGGCAGGTACCTCCGGTTCGTGATCGCCGCGGATGGCTTGCGCGAAGGAGCGCAGTTCCTCGCGGATGGCATTGGTAGTGGGTATTTCCGGCTTCTCGAACGAGATCTCCCGATGTCCTTTCCCCGGACCGAGGTCCAACGTAACGGCAAATGGATCCGGGTTTTCCACGGTACGCATCCGCATGATCTCCGTTTCCTTTTTCAGCATGTCCACGGAGATGTAGGCATCCTTCTGGAAGAAACGGCTCTTCCTCATTTTCTTCAGGCTGATCCGGCTCGCGGTGAGGTTGGCCACGCAGCCGTTGCTGAAGGCGATGCGGGCATTGGCGATATCCGGCGTGTCGCTCACTACCGGCACACCGCTGGCATGTACATCGCTCACGGAAGCGTTCACCACATGGAGGATGATGTCCAGGTCGTGGATCATCAGGTCCAGCACCACGCTCACGTCGGTTCCGCGCGGATCGAAGGTGGACAAGCGGTGGGTTTCGATGAACATCGGGGAGTGCAACGCACTACGCGCCGCCAGGAATGCGGGATTGAAGCGCTCCACATGGCCTACCTGCACCTTGCGGCCAGTGGCTTGTGAACGTGCCACCAATTGTCGGGCCTCCTCCAGCGTGTTCGCGATGGGCTTTTCAATGAAGACATGCTTGCCTGCATCCAAGGCTTGCATGGCGCATTCATGGTGTGCAAGGGTGGGGGTCACCACATCGATCACATCACAGCCCGCGAGCAGTTCAGGGATGCTGCTCAGAAGCGGTACGCCGAACTCGCTCTGCACTTGTGCGGCCTTCTCTTGGCGCGGGTCGAACACCCCGGTGATCCGGTATTCGGGCAGCTCCCGCAGTTGCTGCACATGGATCCGCCCCAAATGGCCTGCGCCCAATACACCTATACGAAGTGGTCTTTCCATCAAGGCGGGCAAAAGTAGACCAACCGATGAGTACCGCCCTCTTAGCTCAACAGTACCTTACTCTATGTCCATTACTTCCTTCATTCCTGATACCCACCGTACCAGCATGGGTTAACTTTGCCGGCGAACCATGCGAACTGATGATTTTCGCCACCAAGGCCTGCGGCGCAAGCTGGTGGAAGAGTTGAAAGGAAAGGGCATTACCGATGCCCGTGTATTGGCTGCTATCGGCAAGGTGCCCCGCCACCAGTTCATCGACGACAGTGCCTTCGAGCGCTTCGCCTATGTGGACAAAGCCTTCCCGATCGGTTGCGACCAGACCATTTCACAACCTTATACCGTTGCCTTCCAGAGCGAATTGCTGAAGGTGAAGCCGGGAGATAAGGTGCTGGAGATCGGCACGGGCTGCGGCTACCAAACGGCCATTCTCTGTGAGCTGGGCGCCAAGGTGTATAGTATTGAGCGGCACCGGCCCTTGTATCTCACCACCAAGAACCGCCTATCCGCGATGGGATACCGGGCACATTTGGTACACGGCGACGGCTATAAGGGACTACCCGTGCACGCCCCTTTCGATAAGGTCATCGTTACCTGTGGCGCACCCGAGGTGCCGCAGGCTTTGGTGGACCAACTGGTAATGGGTGGTATCCTGGTGATCCCCGTAGGAGGGGATGGTAATCAGTCCATGTACGGTATAACACGTACCGCCGATGGAATGAAGCAGACCGAGCATGGGGCCTTCAGCTTTGTCCCCATGTTGGAAAACAAAGCGAGGGGATAACTACGGTATATCCCTTACTGTACTACATTCGCCCCCGAAATCAAGAAAGACCCCTGACCGGATCGACGACGAACCCCAACAAAAGATCGACTATCAACAAAAAGTGGTTGATATGTCAGTCGGATGTTTATAAGTTTGCGCCCCCGGTCGGATAGATTTGACCGACCAAGCAGAACGAACACAAACCAAAGCACACGAAAAACCAAAAAAGTCATGAAGAAGACTGTACTTTTCACCGCAGCGCTCTTCGCCGTAACGGCAGTGAGCGCCCAGACGGGCGAGATCACCAGCAACCGCGGCGAGAACTGGTTGTCGCAAGACGGCGACTGGGGACTTACGTTCAACGCGAATCCGCTCCTGAACTACGCCGGTAACCTGTTCAACGGTACAACTGGTAACGATATCGGAGGCGGCCTCAACTTCCTGAGCAATGACATGGTCATCCGCGGGAAGAAGCTTATCGATGCAAACACCGCATACCGCGGTCAGATCCGCATCGGTTTCGGTTCAGACAAGACCACCACTGAAGTTGGAAGTCTCGCTTCTGGCGCGACCGCTACCGACATGGTGGAGGACGTGACCAAGAACAGCGCCATGAACATCAACTTGGGCGCAGGTCTTGAGAAGCGCGTAGGTAGCACCCGCGTGGTGGGTGTGTACGGTGCCATGTTCAACGTTGGCTTTGGTGGCAGCAAGACCACCTATGAGTACGGGAACAGCCTGAGCGCTACCAACCCAGCAGCTCGTAACACCGAAGTGAAGAACGGCGGTACATTCAGCATCGGCTTGAACGCCTTCGCTGGTGTTGAGTGGTTCTGCGCTCCGAAGATCTCCCTCAGCGGCGAATACGCTTGGGGTTTGAACATGAGCAGCCAGGGTTACGGTAAGACCACCACGGAGAGCTGGGATGCGCCGAACAGCAGCACCAAGAGCACTGAGGTGAACACCGGCAACAAGACGAGCAACTTCGGCATCGACACCGGCGTTAGCGGTGCAGCCATGCTCGGTATCAACTTCTACTTCCAATAAGAGAGTTTCTCGCTTTGGTCCTGAAAGCCCCCGGTAACGGGGGCTTTCTCGTTAACGCCCCGGCCCGGAAGGCCGGGGCGTTTTGCGTTCCAGAGAGTTCCCATACCAACAGAATACCTTCGTATCCATGATCCCCGTCCTTTCCGCCGAAAAGATCCGGATGGCCGATGCCCATACCATCGCCCATGAACCCATCGCATCGATCAACCTGATGGAGCGGGCCTCTTTGGCCTGCGCGAACAGGATCATGGAGTTCCTGGCCCACGATGTTCCCGTAACCGTGCTGGCTGGCATGGGCAACAATGGCGGCGACGGTCTGGCCATCGCGCGCATCATTCACCGGGACGCGCGGCCGGTCCGGGTGCTGGTGCCGAAGTACAATGCCGAGGGCAGTCCCGACTTCGAGGTGAACCTAAGGCGTGCACAGAAGGCTGGTGTACATGTGGAACTGTTGGAGAAGGGAACGGAGTTGCCCGAGTTCCCGAGGGGAACGGTAGTGATCGATGCCCTGTTCGGCACCGGGCTGAAACGGACGATCACCGGCTGGCTGAAGAGCTGGGTCGAGGCCCTGAATACTCGGCCGAACACGGTGTTTTCGATCGATATGCCTTCGGGACTGTTCGCGCAGGACAACACGGAGAATGATCCAAGTGCCATCGTGCAAGCGGACCGCACCTTCACTTTGGAATTGCCGAAATTCTCCTTGCTTCTGGCGGATAATGCCCGCTACGCCGGTGATTGGGAGGTGTTGCCGATCGGCTTGGACCGGAAGTTCATCGCCACCCTGGAGCCCGAAGCGATGATGCTGGAAGCCGCCGATGTAGCCGCTTTCATGCCCGTTCGCGAACGGAGTTCCCACAAAGGGGATCATGGGCACGCTTGGTTGCTCGCAGGGGCAGAAGGGAAGATGGGTGCGGCACTGATGTCCGCCAAGGCGTGCTTGAGATCCGGCTGCGGGAACCTTACCCTGCATGTACCTGTTGGCCAAGATTCCGTGGTACACAGCACTTTTCCTGAAGCGATGGTATCCTGCGATGAAGCCAAGCATTTGTCTGCTCTTCCGAAGTTCGGCATTGCTGCCGCCATCGGAGTGGGGCCGGGCATCGGCACGGATGAGGGCACCGCACGCATGCTGAAGCACCTCATCCAAGATGCTCCCGCACCACTGGTGATCGACGCGGATGCATTGAATATCCTTGGCGAGAATAGGACGTGGTTGGCATTCTTGCCCAAGGGCACCATTCTGACGCCTCACCCAAAGGAGTTCGAGCGCTTGGTGGGGAAGTGCTCCTCTGATCATGAACGGTTGATGCGGGCCAGGGAACTGGCGGTTCGTCAAGGCATCGTGTTAGTGCTGAAGGGAGCCCATACAGCCATCTGCGCACCGAATGGAATGGTCTTCTTCAATGGCACGGGAAATCCCGGAATGGCCAAGGGGGGCAGTGGCGACGTGCTCACCGGCATCATCACCAGCCTCCGCGCACAAGGGCTGGATCCGCTTTCCGCGGCGCTATTGGGTGTGTACGCTCATGGCATGGCAGGTGACCTCGCCGCCGATCAGCTCGGTATGGATGGGATGCTGCCCACAGACCTGATCGAACAGCTTCCGCAGGTGTGGAAACAGCTGAGAGGACTGACTCAGTGATCCGGTCTGTTGCGTGTTGACGCGTTAGTGCGTTACGAGTTGGCGTGTTCCGGGTCGGCACCACATGGCTTCATGGCACAACGCGTAACCCGTAACAGAAAAACACGCAACAAAGAACAACCTCAGGAACCTCAGAAAAGATCCTCAACCGGGCCCTTTCCTACGCGCAGGATCTCCGGTTCCCCTCCGCCCGTAAGGTCGATCACTGTGGAACCCTGCATGCCGCCCATGCCACCGTCGATCACCAGTTCCACTTGCTTGCCAATGCGGTCGTGGATGAGTTCCGGGTCCGTGGTGTGCTCCAGGATCTCGTCCTCATCGTGTACGCTGGTTACCACCAACGCGTGGCCCAAGCCTTCCACCAAGGCCAACGGGATCGGGTGGTCCGGCACGCGGATACCCACGGTGTGCTTGTTGTTCTTGAACAAGCGGGGTATCTCGCTACTGGCCGGAACGATGAATGTGTAAGGCCCGGGAAGGGCTTTTTTCATCACCCGGAAACCCGGTGTATCAATGGCGCGGGCATAGATGCTCAGCTGGCTGAGGTCCTTGCAGATCAAGGACAGATTGGTCTTGTTCGCCTTGGTTCCCTTCAACCTTGCGATGGCCTCCATGGCGCGCGGCTGGTGGGCGCTACAGGCGAAGGCATACACGGTATCGGTGGGGCAAACGATCACGGCCCCGGCATTCAGCCGAGCGACCACATCAAGGATCTTCCTCGGTTCGGGGTTCTTCGGATGGATGGATACCAACATGCTACTTCGCGGCCGCCTCTTGCTGGGCGGCTTTCTTGTGATCGGCCAGGAATTTCTCCAGACCACTGGTGGTCAAGGGATGGTCGAACAAGGCATTGATCGCGCTCAACGGGCAGGTGGCCACATCGGCACCCACTTCCGCGCACTGCACAATGTGCATCGGGTGGCGGATGCTCGCAGCGAGGATCTGCGTGTCGAAGCCATAGTTATCATAGATCACCCGGATCTGCTCGATCAGTTGCACGCCATCGGTGCTGATATCGTCCAAGCGACCGATGAACGGTGACACATAGGTGGCGCCGGCTTTTGCAGCCAACAGGGCTTGGCCTGCGCTGAACACCAAGGTGCAATTGGTCTTGATGCCCTTGTCCGAGAAATGCTTGATCGCCTTGATGCCGTTGCGGGTCATCGGCAACTTCACGGTGATATTGGGGTGCAGGGCTGCGAGGTTCTCGCCTTCGCGCACCATCTCGTCATATTCGGTTGCGATCACTTCAGCGCTCACGTCGCCATCCACAATGTTGCAGATGTCCACATAGTGCTTCATCACCCGGTCGGTGCCGGAGATGCCTTCCTTGGCCATCAGCGAAGGATTGGTGGTTACGCCGTCCAAGATGCCGAGGTCCTGGGCTTCCTTGATCTGCGAGAGGCTGGCGGTATCGATGAAGAATTTCATGCCGCAAAGGTAAGGAGTGCGCCGCCTCGGCGGTGACACAAGGACCTATAGCTATTGATTGAGTTGACTCGACGTTGGCCCGGTCGCATCGGTGCAGGCAGCGAAAGTGGTTTGAGAGCTGTCCTGTACTAGGAACGATGTCTGAAGCGTATTAAGAGTACTTTTCATTCTGGAACGTGTTCAACCACTAAATGGATCAAGCAATGAAACAGCCGTTGGTCACCCTTCTTCTTGCTGCAGCACTATTGCTCACTTCCTTCACCCATGCGCAGAGTTGGTGCCCACCGGGTGCTACGTGGGTGCATTCAACCGGCGACCCAATGATCGCCCAAGGTGGAGTCCAATTCAGCTATGCTGGAGATACGGTGGTGGACGGCTTTTCAGCTCAACGGATCACGGAATTCAACAGCTTTACGATCAACTTTGGTAACGGAGAGGAACACGTCACTTACTGGGGACCGGATGTAACGACACGCACAGAGCCCGGCATTGTCTTTTTCTGGTTGCCGGATACACAAGAGTGGGACACCCTCTATTGGTTCAGCGCTCAGCCGGGCGACAGGTGGGCACCCGGTTGGCAGCAAGGCTATAACGATCTACCTATCTGCGATGACGATACTTATTTCAGGGTATTGGACACAGCTACCGTGAATGTGAACGGAGTGCCGTTACGGGCCTTGACCGTTGAGACGATCCACAATGGGGAGGCCGTTGACCAAGGTGTGATCATGGAACGCATAGGCTATGTGAATGGCTATTTCGTTCCTCGTCCCATCTACTGTTTCGTGGACGAGTGCCTTTGCTCGTTCGGTTGCTATGCCGATGACGAACTGGGACGTTATCCAGAGTCCGCTTTTCAGTGTCAGCTCTCCACTGCGGTGGAAGAGGTGGTGAATACGGTTCCGTGGACCGTTTCTCCAGTACCCTTCAGCGACCGCTTCACAGTGCGGTCGCCGGGCCTACAAGCGGGCTCCACGCTTGTGCTGCTGGACATGACGGGCCGCGTGCAGCAAACACGTGCCTTCCAAGGCGATGTATTGGAGGTGGATGCGAAGCAACTGGCCACGGGCAGTTACGTGCTGCGCATGGTGGATCCGCGCGGGAGTTACTCGCACCGGGTGGTGATCAAGGAATAGCCAGCCACCTATTTCACCCAGCGCACGTTGCGCACACGTCCATTCCCGGTAACGCGGAGCGTGTAAACACCCGGGTTCAATCCGCTTAACGGGAGCGTTACACGATCGGTAGCCGGAAGCGTGGAGCTATAGACAGCTCTTCCTTGGACATCGAACACGTCCAATTGGGTTGCGTCGCGAAGATCCTCGCCCACCAGTAGGACCGGGTTGTCCGTGGGGTTTTGTTCCAAGCGAAGGTCCGTGCTGGTTGCAGAATGGATCGCAACCGCAGTGGTAAGCTCCGTGATGTTCTGGGCATAGGTGCCGTTCGGGGTGCGATCATCCTGCCAAACCACTACGGCCTGCCCGTCCCTGGTGCTGGTCACTGCTCCATCGCCCTTATTGCTGTCCGCAGTGGAAATGTCTTTTTGTGCAGGGCTCCACACAGCGCTGCCGGATAGGTCAACGCGTGTGGCTGCGTAGTGCTCCTGTCCGAAGCCACCTGTGCTATGGATGATCACGGCGCCGTCCTCCGTGGCCGTGATGTCGACGGGGCTGGTGTAGTCGGTGGTTACGGGGATGATCACGACAGCGGCATCGCCCAATTGCCTTATACCCGCAGTATCCACACGTTGTACCGCTACACCCGATTGCCCTTGTGCGCCATCGGTCACCTGTATCGGGATCATCAGCCCGTCCATATCATTTACCCACACCAGGCCCTTCCCCGCTGTGAATTTCTGGGTGGTGCTGCTGTTGTCCAAACGGGTGCCATTGGTGGACCACAGCGTTCCATTGCCACGCAGGCGTTGCACGAACACGTCGGTGAAAGCGGGGTTATCCGGGTTGCTGGAGTTATAGGCCAAGTAAAGGCCGTCCTGACCATCGGAAACAGGCAAGGGGAAGTAGAAAAAGGCGATAGGAGTAGAGGAGAGCTGAACGGCATCGGCCCAAACGGCGGTTCCCGTGGCATCGTAGCGCTGTGCATACATGCTGGACGGAGGCAGTCCGAAGCCTCCGTTGCTGACCTCGTACTGCAGGATAAAGCCACCATCGGATGTGGCGACGGGCTTGGGCCGGCCCACGGCGGTGCTGGCCGATACCGTGATAGGAACAGCTAAAAGCACAGAGCCGTTCGGGTCGACCAATTGTGCGGCTGCTTGGCCGGGTGAATTGTTCGTGTTCCAGGCGATCGCGGTGTTCCCGTTCTCCAGCGGTGCGACGGAAGGTGCAAGGCCTGTGGTACCCGGAGTAGGCAGTTCCACGCCGTTCGCGCCCCAGAGGAATTCACCATCCGGGGCGATCTTGTAGGCCACTATGTCCAAGGTGCCGGTGCGCTCGTCCTGAAAGGCCACGATCGCATTCCCATCACGATCACTCTGCAGATCGTAGCGGAAGATCGCGCTATTCTGAGGCAAGGCACTTACGACCAGCCCGGTGTCCGGCCACAGGTTGATGCCGTCCACATCCACCCGTTGCATCCGGAGCTGGTAGCTGCCGCTGCCGTTCTCAAACCAGCACGTATAGGTGCTGCCATCCGGCCCATCGGCCACCATATGTGCCGCGGTTTCCCCAGTAGTGACGGTCCGTACCGGCGTGTTCATCATTAGGTCCGTGGTCCACTGGCCTTGTACAGTACCGGCAGCCAAAAGCAGGATCAGCGCAGGGGTCATGTGTTTCATGGGAAAGGGGAGGTTGGAACGTGAAGTTATGGTCGTGGAAAAACGAAGTGAGCACGGTATCGGTTCGCTGGTGTTCATTTCTATTCGCGGCGTCCCACGCCACGGGGTTGACCTCCCTAGGGAATGAAAAATGGAAGATGTAAAATGTGAAATGTGAAACGGCGCCTACCGCAAGTCAGTGGGCAGGCGGCAGTGGCCGTTTGCAGGGGGGAGTTCTCCGCGCCTCTGCGGCGATCTCACCGATACTCCTTCATCAGCAAGCGCTGGAAGAACCGGCCGGGCAGAAGCTTCTTCAGCACCACCGCCAGCCTTTGCATGCCATGCGCCGCATAATAGACGGTCTTCGGCTTTGCTTTTCCCATGATGCGCTGCACCAGCACAGCCACCTCATCCGGATCTCGGCTGTAGTGCAGGTTGCTGCCGAGCAATTCCATGGCCCGTTCGTAGCCTGCCTTGTAAGGTTCGCTGATCACCTCGGGGCGGATGCGGCCCGCGCCGATATTGGTCTTGTATTCCCCCGGCTGCAGACAGACGGCGTGTATTCCGAACGCGCCCACCTCCATGTTCAGCGTTTCGGTGTAGCGCTCCAAGGCGGCCTTGCTGGCGCTGTAGAAACCGCGGTAGGGTAGTCCGAAGTTGGCCGCGAGACTGGTGATGTTGATGATGAGCCCGCTGCCTTGGGCACGCATGTACGGAAGGGCGGCGCGACATACACGGTGGGCACCGATCACGTTGGCATCGAAGAGCGACATGGCTTGCTCCGGGAGCAGATCTTCCGTGGCACCTTGAATGCCGAGTCCTGCGTTGTTCACCACCACATCGATCCTACCTGCTGCTGTGGTCACCTCGGCCACGGCGTTTTTTACCGAAGCATCATCCACCAGATCCATGGAAACGAGGCGATAGCTCTGCGGCTGTGAACCTACCTTCCGTGTGGTTCCGAATACAGTATGCCCTTCTGCGGCCAAACGCATGCAGATGGCCTTTCCAATGCCGCTGGAACCGCCGGTAACCAGTACGACTTTGGTGGTGGAAGACATCAATAGGGGCAAAAAAAGTGGGGCAAGCTCCTCATATCGCTCCGCTACGACCGCCTACCCTTGCTGCCTTCCGGCCCTGGGGGATTCAGCAGGAGCTGGACGTACAAGACTTGCCCCGCACAAAGGTAACTCTTCCGAGTGATCCATCGCAGCGAAGATCCAAGTTCTACAGCAATCGGTCCATTCCAAGCCTTCCAGAAGCGCCCACAGGGTGCAACCGGCATGCATAACACGAGGGCAGAGGAGTGGTCTTCAGTGCAATACCAAGCGCAAGCCAACGAATAAAAGAGCCACGGCCAAGGTGCGAATGATCCATTCGGGCTTGGCGTGGTGCGAGGCCCAAGCACCTACCTGCGCGCCCAACACGGTTCCGGCACCGATCGACAGCACGAACGGCCACCCTGCCGTGAGATTGCCTTGAGCGATGTGTGCAGCGGTGCCGGCCAGGGACATGATGACGAGGATGAAGTGCGAGGTGGCCGTGGCGATCGGCACCGGAAAATGCAACACGCTGGTGAGCAAGGGTACATGGATGATCCCGCCGCCGATCCCGAGCAGGCTGGACAGGAAGCCGACCACAATGCTTACCAATACGCCGGTGACCATGTTGAAGGAGTAGCTGTAGGTAGTGCCTTCCCGATCCATCAGGGTGCGATGGGCGCGATGCTGATGGGTGGTCCGCGCCGACGCCTGCCATTGCGGTTTCACTAACAGCAATGCGGAAATGCCGAGCAAGAGGACGCCCAGCACGATGTCGAAAGCCTTCCGGGGGATGTACTGCGTGATATATGTACCGATGATTGCGCCGGGAAGGGTGGCCACCGCCAGGATGATGCCGGAGCGGTAGTCGATGCGCTTCAGGCGGGAGTAAGCCAAAGAGCCGGAGGTGGCATTGATGAAGACCACGGCAAGTGAAATGCTGGTAAGGACCTCGGGAGGCAGGTCCGGGAACAGAAGCAATAGGACAGGCAAGAGGATGAAACCGCCGCCAGCACCGATCCACGTGCCCAAGGCGCCCACGCCGAGACCGAGTAGGACATAAAGCCCGATGTGTGAGATCTCCATGGGTCAACGGGAAGCCGGAACCTGACCGCTTTCCTTGCCTTGCAGGAGCAAGCCCAGCAACCGATCGGTACTCCATGCGATAGGCATTGCAGATGAGAAAGCTGATCACAAGGAATGAAGCGCACTGGGATAACGCAAGCGGCTCGGTTCCTGTTCACAGTTCTTCCTTCCCTGCCTTACCTGGCCGGAAGATCGGGCCATTCCATGGATCGCCATTCAGGCAGCTTGGGCATGCTCGCTTCGCTCTCTGCGATGAGCCATCACGATCAATCCGCCCAGCAGCAAAGCGGTGACCAATGTGGCCGGTAACGTGCCCAAGGCCATACCACCTGAGCTTGTCGGCTTGGTAAGTAGGTCGCCGAAAGTGGCGCCGAACGGGCGTGTGAAAATGAAGGCGACCCAGAACAGGAGCACATCATTCAACCGCGTGAACCGATGCAACGCCAATACCACCGCAATGACAGCAGCGGTGATCAGGGCGCCTTCAACGTATGTGAAGCCCATGTTGTCCGAAAGCATATCCCCGAACGCTGTCCCTAAACTGTTGGAGGCAAGAATGGCCGCCCAGTAAAACAACTCCTCGCTCCGCAGGGTGATGGGATAGATCCGGATGGCACCCAGCCGGATGCGCCAGCTGGCCAGGATGATCAGCAAGCAGGCAAGCAACGCGGCGGAGCCAGTGATGTACCCCAGCCCCAGGCTGCGGTCCATGAAGTCACTGATCTCCGTGCCCAGCGTGGTGGTGCCCACGATCACCAGCCAGTACAGTGGAGCAAAAAAGGTGCGTCGCGAGAGCTGAAGGGTCAGCACCCCTATAAAGCCCGCCAAGGTGATCCCGATACCGTTGGCATAGCCCAAGCCCATGGTCATGGACAGCTGGTCGCCGAGCGTTTCGCCCAGCGTGGTGGCCAATACCTTCATCAGCCAAAAGAGCAGCGTGACCTGTGCAACCTTGTTCATCGGATGGTTCCGGTCGCGTGTTCCTGGTTCACGTCAGGCCGCATGCGGACACGAAAAGTACTGTGGAATCCTGAGTCCAGAGTACAACAAACGATGGGAAGCCAGATCAACGAGCGCTGCGGATGAACCGCCCAACACGGGTCCAGTCCAGTGTGCTGATGCGCAATGTCCAAACCCCGGGTGGGAGCATGTGCAGGTCCAGCGTGAGTTGATCTGCGGAGGATAAGATGGGTGTTGCATGCACACTGCGCCCAGTGGCGTCGATCAATTCCACCCGAACGGCCTCCGAAGAGGCGAGCGGAAGCGTGAAGTTGACCTGGTCGTTTGCAGGATTGGGCCAGATGCTCAGTGAACGCGTTTGGCCTTGGTGCTCTATTGCGGTAGCGATGCCCCCATTGTCGCTGAGTTGCAGATCCGGTATCGGGTTTGCCTCCTCGATCGGGCACTCGAACACGTTCACTGTGACCGTGGCGATGTGCAGGGCTCCATTGAGGTCGGTCACGGTGTAGCTGTACATACCGGCGGCATCCGTCTCCGGATCGAAGACGCCGCTGAACAGGGTTTCGTTCGGGGCCATCCATGTGCCACCGGGGCAAGGGTTACCGCCCAAGTTGGAGAAGAGAGGGAAGGCTGGATCGTTGAAACAAACGCTGATCGCGGCATCCGTACCGGCATCGCAAGCGGGTGGGCAATCCGATACAGTGAACAAAGCACCCAGCACATCGAGGCTGGCACAGAGGGAACCACCTCCTTGGACCAGCGTTTGGTTCAGGTCGAATCCGGTGGTGGTGCCGAAGTCGATCAACAAGGGATCGAACGTGGTGGGGGCGTGGACAAAAGCGTGGATGTGATAGATATCCGGCGTGTTCACATTGAAAAGGGGTTCCGTGCTCCAAGCCTGCAATACCAGATCAGGACCTTGGGAAAGCAGATAGCCCAAGATAAATCCAGGGGGGACCACGGTATCCCCGTACGATACGGCGCTCAATACCGCACTTCCTTCCTCCAAGCAAAGGACCTGGTTCTCTCCGGCCATGGCCCCGGCATCCGCTTCGCAGGTCTGGGTGCAAATGGTCACTTGGAACTCCGCACCATCCAAGTCCAATGCAGCGCAGATGCCCCCACCACCTTGGAGCAACTGGGCGTTCACATCCAAAAGAGTTGTTTCACCGGCGATCACAGAAGCCAAATTGAAAGTGGCCGGGTCGTACACAAAGGGATGGATGCCGTAAAATCCTACGCCATTCACAGTGAATTCAGGGCTGTCTGCATAGGAGAGGATCACAGGCGTATCACCGTCCTGCGTGATGAAGTAGACCAGTTCGTAACCATCGGGAATGGTGGCATTGCCATCCGGCGCAGCAGTAAGCATGGCCATGCCATCGATCAGGCATAGATCCGGCTGAACTGCACTCACTACTCCCGCTTCCGCGATGCAGGAGGGTGCGCATTCACCGGTCTTCACAGGGGCGCCGTTGATATCGAGGCTGGCGCAGATGGTACCTCCACCTTGGAGTAGCAGACTCTGCACATCGTATGCGCTGGTAACGCCGAACTGCACTATGCTGAGATCAAGCGTGTTGGGGTCATACACCAAGTTGTGGATACGCCAGACATCCGTGCTGTTCACCGTGAACGTGGGGCTTGGTGATACCTGCTCGATGATAAGGCCATTGGTCCGTGTGAGTACAAAAAGCTGTTCAAACCCAGGAGGTACGATGCTGGTACCGGATTGCATGGAGGATAATGTGGCCTGTCCACCGACCAAGCAAACAGTGGTGGAGTCCATCACCATGTTGGAAGCGAACGCTGAGCATGATACGCCGCACTCCGCGGTCTTCACAGCACCATCGAGCATGCTGAGACTGGCACAGATCGTACCTCCACCTTGGAGGAGCAAGGCTTGCACATCGTATGCACCTGTGCTTCCGAATTGTACTGTTGAAAGATCAAGGGTGTTGGGGTCGAAGATCAGTGCGTGGATGCGCCATACGTCCACCGTATTCACACTGAAGGTCGGGGAAGGGCCCATCTGTTCGATGATGAGCCCATTGGTGCGCGTAAGAATGTATACGGTGGTGAAACCCGCTGGCACCACGGCGTCAGGGTCAGGGGTTCCGATGAGCAAGGCTTCGCCGTTCACCAAGCAGATGGGGCCGACGTCCACGCTGACAATACCGGCGTAAGCACCGCACTCATTTTGGGCGTTTGCTTCCATTGGTGCGAAGACAAATAGAAGCGCTGCTACCACGAATATGGATCGCTGAAATAGGGTAAAAATGTATGCCATGCTGTTTTGGGATAGGGTGTAAAGGCCTTGAATGTATGTACGCAACAAGGAGCCTTGAGCACCTGTTCGACGAATGGCAAGAAAGGATCTACCGGATGCCGATGATCACGATCGTTTGCACCTGATCGCCCAATCGGAACTCGACGGATGCTCCTGTTGCCTTACCCAGAAGCGCTTGAGCAATGGGTGTGGAGAAGGCGATCCGACCTTCGGCCACCTTCGCTTCATCAGCACCCACCAAGGTGAAGGTGCGTTCCACACCTTTTTGCGGCCCAGCGGTAATGCGAAAGGTGACCGTGGCACCGAAGCGCACCTCGTCGTCGGGGCGGTTCGTCGGCTCTACCAACCGCGCGCTGGCAATGCGTTCCTCCAGTAATGCGATGCGGCCGTTGATCTCCGCCAGCTCCCGCCTGCGCTCCGGACCTTCGGGCGTGTCCACGGAGGAGCGCGCTTGCTCCAGTTCGGAAAGCTCCTCGTGCAGCAGCTTCAGTCCTCGCGGGGTCACCAGGTTATCAACTCCCGGCGGAACGGGTGCGCGCTGTGGAATGAAAACAGGTTCCTCCTGATCATCCTCGCGTACGAATCCTCGGCTCATGCCGCAAGATAGCCGGGAGGTTCATGGCGCGTTGGGCGTGGGGCGTTACCCGCCAGAGGCGGGGCAGAGGAAGGCACTCGGCAAAAAGCCGACTCTACACTTGTCCTTGGTTGGTCGAACCAACTTTAA
>JBEBYG010000025.1:0-46640 GCA_040391235.1 Cryomorpha ignava | reverse complement strand
TCCGCTTCAACGACGACATCTGCCAAATGGTGGAGTGGCAGCACCGCACGCCGGGGAACCTCCGCGCCTTCTACCAAGGCCGGATGCGTAACCTACGCACAGGCAAGCTCAACGAGCACCGCTGGCGGAGCGGCGAGGTGATCGATATCCTGCGCGTGGAGATCCACGACCTGCAATACCTCTACCGCGAAGGGGAGTTCATGGTGTGCATGGATCCGAATTCCTACGAGCAAACACACATCCCCGTGGCGCTCTTCGGTGATGCCATGGGCCTCCTGAAGGAAGAGATGATGGTACAGGTGGGCTTCGAGAGCGACATGCCTATTTTCGCTCGCCCTCCGAAAGTGGTGGAGCTGGAGGTGACCTACACCGAGACCGCCGTGAAGGGCGACACCAGCAATAAGGTGATGAAGGCCGCCACGGTGGAGACGGGTGCGGAGATCCAGGTGCCTTCGTTCGTGGAGATCGGTACGGTAGTGCGCATCGACACGGAGACCAGGGCCTATATGGACCGGGTGAAGAAGTAAGTTCTTTCTTCAACAGCGTTCAGGAATAGCCATCGGGTCCGTGTAGGCGGATCTGATGGCTATTCTGCTTGCGGCTACCTTTGCCCTTAGCGCCGGTGCAACCACCTTACCGGGCTGACCTTTACTGCATGGAGTTGAAGGAACCACAGTCAGCTGCCTCCTTGGCCGCGATCATCAAGGCGAAGGCCTTGGGCAACGTCCACAGGCTCGTCACCGGCATCAACGAGATCAATCGCGTTCGATTCGGGGACCTCGTCTTCGTGGATCATCCGAAGTACTACGCCAAGGCCCTCAACAGCGCGGCCACCACCATCCTGATCGATAAGGAGGATGTGGAGATCCCCGAAGGGAAGGCCATCCTCGTAAGCAACGATCCCTGTGCGGACTACAACACCTTGGTCCGCCGGTTCATGACCCCGTTCGCGTGGACCTCTGAACTGCCTTCCATCGGCGAGGATACCGTAGTGCATCCCTCGGTGAACATCGGCACCAATGTCACCATCGGCAGCGGCTGCATCATCATGCCCGGCGTGGTGCTTTATCCCAATACCACCATCGGCGACCGCGTGATCATTCACGCCAACGCGGTGATCGGTGGCGACGGTTTCTACTATAAGAAGCGCGCGGGCGGCTATGAGAAAATGGTGACCGCTGGATCCACCGTGATCGAGGACGATGTGGAGATCGGCACGCTCACCAGCATCGACCGCGGGGTGAGTGCGGATACGCGGATCGGGGCAGGCACCAAGATCGACAACCAAGTGCAGATCGGCCACGATACCGTCATCGGTAGGAATTGCCTGATCGCTGCACAAGTGGGCATTGCCGGGGCCTGCGTCATCGGCGACAACGTCACCCTCTGGGGGCAAGTGGGCGTGCCCAGCAAACTCACCATCGGCGAGGGTGCCACGGTGCTGGGCCAAAGCGGCCTCATTGGGGATCTGGAAGGAGGGAAGACCTATTTTGGTTCCCCCGCCGGCGAATGGAAACAGAAAATGCGGGAGGTGGCCAGCCTCGGCCGCTTGCCTGAACTGATCAAGAACTGGAAAGGTTGAACGGATGCCACGGTTGCAACGACTTACAGAGCGGTTGAACTTGAAAGAGTTCCAACTCCGTGCGTTGTTGGACATCACCAAGGCCATCAACAACAACGCGGAAAAGGCGGAGTTGCTGAAGCTGTATGCCGCCATCATGCACGATGATCTGGGGATCAAGCGCCTGATGTATTTCGAGAACGTATCCGGTTGGGAATGCGTGCAGGCCTTTAGTGACGGTGGCGTCGATAAGGTACCTGACGTGGCGACCTTGATGGAGCATTGCCGCGACATCCAGTTCATTGGCTCGGAAGATGGATCGGGCTTGGGCCTGTTCGATATTGCCATCCCTGTCTTCCACAATGAGCGCGCCTTGGCACTCTTGCTCATCGGCGATATCGATGATGTGGATGAGCGCCGCATGAGCCCCACGGTGAAGCACCTCAACTTCTTCCAGACCCTCACCAACCTGATCGCCGTGGCCTTGGAGAACAAGCGCTTCGCCATACGTGCGCTGGCGCAGGAACGGGACCGGAGGGAGCTGGAGCTGGCCGCGGAGATGCAGATGATGCTGGTGCCCAAGGACCTGCCGAATGAACCGCGCATCCAAGCTGCGGCGTGGTACCAGCCGCACCAGCAGGTAGGAGGCGATTATTACGATGTGATCCGTACCGGTCCGGATGAATGGACGCTGTGTGTGGCGGACGTGAGCGGAAAGGGGATCGCAGCGGCATTGCTGATGTCGAACTTCCAGGCCACGTTGCGGGCCATGGTACAGCGCGAAGGAGGCACACTGGAGAACTTGGTGCGGGAGCTGAACACCAACGTGCTGGAGCGGGCCAGGGGCGAGCGTTTCATCACCCTTTTCATCGGCCGTGTGGACCTGCGCACGGGTGTGATGGAGTTCGTGAACGCGGGGCATAATCCGCCTATGCTGGCTCAGCCGGGTGGCACGATCAAGGAGCTGAATGATGGCGCCATTGCCTTGGGCATGTTGCACGAGCTGCCCTTTGTGCAGGTGGGTAAAGCGGAAGTGAAGGGCTGTACCCTGCTCTGCTACACCGATGGCTTGGTGGAACAGGAGGATGCTAAAGGGATCGCCTTCGAGACGGCACCGGTGCAGAAGACCTTGGAGCTTCTTTCCGGAGCCAAGCCGCAAGCCATCAATGATGCGCTCATCGCCACCTTCGAGAACCACCGGGGTGGGCTGCCTTACTTGGACGATATCGCCTTGCTTACCTGCCGGTTCGCCTGAGCGCCGAGGTCGCGATACTTCAGGTCCAGCACCACGATCATGGCGGCGAAGCCCCAGAAGGGTACACTGGCCTTGTCCAGGTCCAAGTAGTTGTTCAGGAGCCCGTGGACGAAGTAAGTGACCAGGCCGAGGAAGGCTGCGCCCACGATCCGCCGATCCACGCCGGGTGGGAGTTTTGACCATAGCCTTATGGCCGTCCAGGTAATGGTGCCGATCACGAGGAGCACGAGGATCATGCCCGGGAAGCCTTGCTCAGCCAAAGGCCCCAAATACTCGCTGTGCGAATTGCCGTTGAGGCCGAAGTTGGTGCTGATAATGGTGCGGTCACGGGCCGCTTGGAAGGGGGCATACTGGAACATGTAGGTGCCCGGCCCCCATCCGGTAATGGGCTTCTCCTTGAACATTCGCAGCGCGGAATTCCAGCGGTTGATGCGCTCCAGGTTGCTGGCGTCCGAACGGATGTTGCTGATCGAGCTCACGTGCTTGGCCAGGTCATCGTTGCTTTCCGCTTGGTTCCGCTCCAGCGCAATGGTGATGCGGTCCATGTTGGCGATCGCCACGCTGCCCGCCACCAGCGCCACCAGCCCGATGGCCCAACCGGGTATGCGGAAACGCATCACCAGGAAGACCCCCAATGCGCCCACGACGCCCACCCACGCAGCGCGGGTATAGGAGAACAGGACGCCCGTGATCAGCAGGAGCAGCAGGAAGACCGCCACACCCTTCCGCGTGCGTGAATAGCCCGGCATGGACACGGCCGTGATCGCGAAGGGGATCACGAATGCGATAACAGCTCCGTATGCCGTGTGGTCCTTGAAGAAGGGGGACATCACCCAGTGGGCCGGATCCTCGGCAAAACCGTATTGGGCATGGTGGATCAAGGTGTACGATACCACAATGGCCAGACCGGCCATGAACAACCAGAAGAAGCGGTGGATGTTCCGGGGATCGCGGAACAGCCGGGTGGCCAGTAAATACATGGTGCATACGAACCAGAGACGGGCCAACAGGAATTTCAGGGAGACCAACGGCATGCTGCTCGGCACCACGCAGATCGCCATCCAGATCAATTGCAAGATGATGGCGATGGTAACCGGATGGCGCCAGATCTTGGGGTCTATCACGTTCCCTTCCAAGCTCAGCTTCAGGATAAAGAGCAGCATCAACGCCACCATCAACGGTTCCGTGGGAAGGGCGACCCCGATGCCGCCGAGGTCCAGTTCTTCCAGGTTGATGGAAAGGGGCGTGGCAAAAACGATGAAGAGCAGCACCTTGTCCGCAGCGGCCACCAAGGCCCACGCCGCCAAGAGCGCCACAGGCAACAAGTTCAGCCAATAGATCTCCTTGATGGTCAGCAGGGTGTTCAATAGCACGAACACCACGCACACCGCGGGTATCCAATAGCTCTTGAGCGCCTTTACCATGGTTCAGCTCCTTGCCTCCACCGATCCAGCGCCGCGGTTCTGGTCGCGGATGAACAGCAGGATGTAGCACAGTAACAAGGCCGCTGCCGTGGTCACTAACACGATCAGCCAGCGAACGGGGTAGACCTTCTTGTCCGATACTTCCGGATAGACCACCACCTTGGTGTAGGTGAGCACCTTGTTCACATCCAGCAGCACTTGGCGCTCTTGGGCCATTCGCTCCCCATACTCCTGGATCAGTTGTTGGTTCAGCAGCGAAAGGCGCTGGTATTCACCCCCGTGCTCCTCCAAGCCCTTCAGCATGCTTTCGATCTTGTCCTGTTGCGCACGGCCGCCGTTTCCCGCGATCGCCTTCATGTAGCCCTTGGTGAGCTCCTTCGTTTGGGTGGGATAATCCAAGAGGCCGTATTCCTGTCGCAGTTGGTTGAGCCGCTGTTCCACACTGTCCATGCGGGCTTGGGTGCGGCCGATGCTACTGCGCACGATCGCCAGCAACTCCCTTGAGTTCTCTCGCTGCAAGCTGCGGGCCAGCAGATCGGTCTGGTGCAGGATCTCCTGCACCATGTCCCGGGCCTGTACCGGGTTCTCGTCCGTCACCCGGATGTCAACGCTTTCATAGCGGGTCTTCTCGATCTTCACCCGCTCGGAATACATGTAGTACAGCGCGTTGAGCCCCCCTTGTGTAGCGGTGTCCAAGCCATAGTGTTCCACTAAGTGGAAGTGCGAGATGATACTGTCCCGTGTGCTGTTGCTTTCCAGCAATTGCAGCAACTGGTCCGAAACGGACTCGATCGAATAGCTGTTCAGGTTCACCGGGTACACCACGGCCTGCGAACGATAGCGCGGCTTCAAGAGCCACGGGCCACTAAGCACGGCCGAGACCGCGATGGCCACTACGGCCACCAGGGCGAAGAGCCGCCAATGCCGCCCCATCAGCGCCGTGGTCGGCTTGAAGTTCAGTCGTTCATCCATTGGAACGTTGGATCTTCCGGATGTTTTCCTGCGCCACGATCAGCACCAGCGCAAACACCATCGTGGTGATCACGCTCACGGCGATCACCAGCCACCACACCGGGAAGCTCTTGCGATCCGCCGGGAAGGCCGTGTTCACCGTGAACTTGTGGGGCAGGTCGCTGTCCAGGTCCGCCTTGGCCTGTTCCAGCTTCATGCTCAGCACGCTCAGGCGCTTCACCTCGTTGAACTGCTTGTCCTGCAAGGTGACATAGGCGCCACCGTACTTGGCAAGCACCTCGAAACGCTTCTCGAATTCGTTGATCGCACGCTGGTCGCCCTTTACGATGGCGGCACCGAGGTATTCATTGTAGCGCTCCGCTTGGGTATGGTAGTCCTGTACGCCCAAGGAGCGAAGCACCGCCATGCTGTCGCCGATCAGCTTGATCTCCGCTGTCAGCGCATCCACGCTTTCCTTCACGATCCGGTATCCCTTCGAGGCTCGCTCATGGGCCATGTCGTTCCAAACGCTGTCCACCTGGGCGCTCATGTAATTGGCCATGTCGGCCGCGCGCTGCGGGTCCTTGTCCTCTACGGTCACGCTCACGCTTCCGAACTTGGTGTACTCGAACTTCACATGGCCATCATAGGCATCGCGCAGTTCAGAGTTCTTGTGCTTGCTGTCCGGCTTGATCTTGTACACGTCCATCAGGTCGAACTTCGCCGACGTACGCTCCCGCACCAGGTCCGAGTTCAGGATCTGCAACAGTTGTTCGGCATCCTCCTCATCACCCAAGGCCAGAATGTCATCACGACCGGTGGCTTGCTCGCTGAGCAATGCCTTGGAAACGCTGTTGGTGATGGCCGGGAAGAGGATCACTTGGCTCTTGTACCGCGGGGTAAGGGACAAGGTGGCCACAATGCCCGCTACCAAGCCCAAAAGGGCCATGCCGATAAGGAAGCGCCGGCGGCGCCAGAGGAAAAGAACGAGGTCGAATGAGTTGTCGTCTTTCTGGTATGCTCCGTTGGTCATGCGCTATCCCTATTGAAAAGGGCGGCTAAAGTAGCCAGTTCAGGCTTCCTTGCGAAGAAGTAGCAGCGAGCGCAGCCCGTGGATCGGCAACAGGCCGGTGGCCAAGGCACCGATGGCCGCTGTGGAGCCCAGTGCCAGCAAGGCCATGGGGAAGCTTACCGAACCTTCCTTCAGGCCCCAGGCCACACCCAAAAGAAGGAGGAGATAGACCGCGAACCCACCCACGGCCTTGGGCTGCACCCGGAAGGAATACCGACGGGCGGCCACCACCATTTGGGCCACCGCCATCACGCCCTGCGTGATCAGGCTTGCCCAAGCTGCGCCCAGTGCATGTCCTTGCGGGATCAGGATGAAGTTCAATCCGATGTTGAGCACCATGCCGGCGGCGGCCAGCTTGTTCAAGGTCCGCAGATCGCCGCTGGCGGTGAGCAACGTGCCGAAGATGTAGGTGATGCACACGCCCACGAAGCACCAGATCAGCACAGCGAAGGCCGGGGCCGAGAGGTCGGTATGCTCGTGGTAGCGCAGTTCCATCACCTCGCGGGCATAGAAGCTGCCGATCACCGCCACGGCCAAGGTCCCAGCCAGCACCAAGCGCAGCGCCAAGCCAGTAAGCGGGCCCACGTCCTCTTTGTTCTTCAGCATGCGGCTGTACATCGGAAGCAGTAGGCCGGCAAACAGGAAGCCCAGCATGTTGAACGCCTCGAAAAAGCGGAAGCCCTGCGCGTAGATGCCCGCTTGGAGAGCGCCATCCGGAAGCAGGCGGTCCAGCATCACCGAATCGGTGCGGTAGTAAAAGCTCATCAGCAGCACCAGCAGCGCAAAGGGAAAGCTCTGCCGAAGGATGCTGAAGGTGAAGGCCGGGTTCCAGCGCGGACGCAGACCACCCGCCCGGCGCGCCACCAGCACCAAGGCTATCACAGCCGTAACGCCGTAAGCCACCGTCTGCGCCCAAGCGAACCATTCAATTTGGAACGGACCGGAGTAGATACGGCCCCAAAGCAACCAGGCACAGATGCCGA
The DNA here is from genome assembly GCA_040391235.1 of Cryomorpha ignava. GTDB lineage: Bacteria > Bacteroidota > Bacteroidia > Flavobacteriales_F > PHOS-HE28 > PHOS-HE28. Next base: position 39,394 of record JBEBYG010000025.1, on the reverse strand, counting down.
TCAGCAGCACCCGGTCCAGCACGGAAAGCACGCTATCCTGCGCAAAGCGTTGCGCCCCCGCAATGTTCGAACGCAGATACAGGATGGTCGAAACCAGCACTTGGTTCAGCACCAGAATGGCCAGCAATTGCAATTGACCACCTCTATAGCCCAAGAGCCAAGCCGCCAAGAAGATGCCCACGGAATACAGCACCGCCAGCAGCGAACGCGCCGCCACGATCCCGCTCACATGCTTGCGCATCAAGTGTGTATGCTGCGCAATGTTCCGCGTATTCCAATTGGTGATCCCGAGGTCCAAGAGGATGTTCAGCAAGAAGCTCAAGCTCAGCAACGCCGCATAGCCGCCATAGGCCTCCGTACCGGCCCGCACCTGCACCTCCGCATCAATGCCGAAGATGTAGAACGGCTTCACCAACAGGTTCAGCACCAGCACAAGGGCCAGGTTGGTGAGGAATTTGCGTTGCATGAAGGGCCGAAAGGTCGCTCTTATAGTCGTGAGTCTGTGAGTCGTGAGTCGAGAGTCAACGCAGATCAGTCGTGAGTCTGTGAGTCGAGAGTCAACGCAGATCAGTCGTGAGTCTGTGAGTCGTGAGTCAACGCAGATCAGTCGTGAGTCTGTGAGTCGTGAGTCAACGCAGATCAGTCGCGAGTCAATGCACGAACCTCAGGGTTCCCGACTCAAGACTCAAGACTCAAGACTCACGACTCACATAAACTTCCCGGGATCAGAAACCATCTTATGAAGCAGTCGCGCCACTTCATCTGACAGATCATACAATTCATTGAACTGTTCATCCGTGATATACCCACAGGCTTTGGCAAAGTCCAACCATGTTTGCGTTTAGCACATCTCAGTCTCGCAGTCATTCAGCTTGGCCTCGAAGAATTTCTGCGTCCTTCTTCGTCGGTAAGCTTCGGCAAGGTTCACCACCACGGAGCGTGAGCTACGCCGGATCTGGGATGTCATGCTGTATCGCTCTTCCTTGGGAAAGTAAATGGAAACATGAAAGATCCGCATGGACAGCTCAAAGCCCTTTTTGTACGCAAATAGATCTTGGACTTTACCCATGGTCGTGGTTCATTTGATCGAACATAAGCTGAATAGTCGCGAATCTGTGAGTCTTGAGCCAGCACGACGCTCAAGACTCAAGACTCAAGACTCAAGACTCAAGACTCAGGACTCAGGACTCACGACTCACGACTCGGGACTCAGGACTCAAGACTCACGACTCACAGACCCATAAGCTCAAAACTCTCCCCACCTTTACCCCCATGCGCATCGCCGTAAACACCCGCCTCCTCCTTCCCGGCAAGCTCGAAGGCATCGGCTGGTTCGCGCATGAATCGCTCAAGCGTATCACCGCCGCGCACCCGGAGCATCAGTTCATCTACTTCTTCGATCGACCGTATGCCGGGCAGTTCGTCCATGGCCCGAACGTGACACCCGTGATGGTCCCGCCGCCCACGCGCCATCCGATCCTCTACCGCATCTGGTTCGATCTGATGCTGCCCCGCGCCCTGCGCAAGTACCGCGCCGATGCCTTCCTCTCGCCGGACGGATACCTCAGCCTGCGCACGGAGGTGCCCCAGCTACCTGTGATCCACGACCTCAACTTCGAGCACTTTCCGGAGGACCTGCCCCGCGCGTACAGCCGCTTCTACCGCACCTTCTTCCCGCGCTTCGCGAAGAAGGCCGCGCGCATCGTCACCGTCTCGGAATTCTCCAAGCAGGACATTGTAACGACCTATGGTATCGCGCCGGAAAGGATTGACGTAGTCTACAACGGCATTGGTTCCGTCTTTGTGCCGCTGGCGGAAGAGGAGCGGGGCAAGGCGCGCAAGAAGCACACCGGCGGCCTTCCGTATTTCGTCTGCGTCGGTTCCCTGCACCCCCGGAAGAACATCGCCCGCTTGCTGGAGGCCTTCGACCGCTTCGCTGAAACACAGAATGAGGCAAGGCTGGTGATCGTGGGAGAGGACTTCTGGTGGGACGACCGCATGAAGGCCGCGTGGAAAACCATGCGCCACACGGAGAAGGTGGTCTTCACCGGAAGGCTGGAGCAAACCGAACTGCACGCAACGCTGGCGGATGCGCTGGCCTTGGTCTTCGTCTCCTACTTCGAAGGCTTCGGCATCCCCGTGGCGGAAGCGATGAAGTGCGGCGTGCCCGTGATCGCGGCCAATGCCACCAGCCTACCCGAAGTGGCCGGCGATGCCGCCATCTTCTGCGATCCGTTCAATGTAGAAAGCATTGCCGAAGCCATGGCACAACTGTGGAACGATCCCCAGCTACGCGCCCAGTTGGCACAAGCGGGCCTTCTCCGCTCCGAACGCTACACGTGGGATCGTACGGCGGAAGGGCTGTGGAACAGCCTTGAAAAGATCCTTCAGCAAGGCTGACCCGCCTTTAAGCATGCAGCACTACGGTCGTTGGCTTCGCTACGGTCAGCGGATCTCTGGTCCACGGAAACCCTCCATAAAGCAGCCGGTAGGACCACAGAAGCCGGCCGTACAGTCAGCGGGGACAGCGCTCTGCCTGCGTTCAGTTTTTCATTCCGTATTCGTTGTTAGGTGCCGGTGTTTACCTCCGGTCTCGCGGACCAGAGGTCCGCTTTCCGGGGTTGCTCACCGGCAGACCGGAAACTCACGGAGAAGGTACTCCCCCTCCTTCAGCCTTGCCACGGAGGGATTTTTCCGGATGTAGTCCCGCACGTACTCAAAATGCGCTTCGTCACGGATCAGCCGGTCCCAGTAGTCATCCATCCATAATGAGCCGGTTTTTCCCAGTCGCTTGTTCACCTCGCGGGCACTGAAGCTCTTCCACGACTTAACGATCCTGCCCACGGTATGCTCGTGCAATGGACGAAACAGCACGTGTATATGGTTCGGCATTACAACGTAGCTCACCAGATCGAAGTGCTTCCCATTAAAATGCTCCAGCGTATTTCCTACAATGCGGGCCAACTCGGGATCGCGGAAGGGGCAGGAGCCTTTGCCGGCATCCAACCACTTATCCATGGGGCGGCTGAACGTATCGAAGTACGCTAACTCAGTGGCCTCGCTCCACGGCTCAGGGTGCTGGGCCAGCCACGCATCGCGCTCGGCACGCCATGTCTCCAACAATCCACGCGGCAACGAATCACCCATGCGCCAACCCACGAAGCAATACACGCCTGGCTGGTGCCAATGCGGCAAATGATGCGACCGTGGGTTTACGGATGAATAGGGATCAAAGAAGGGAGAGGACTGCACCATCCGAAAGTAGGGAATGAGTGGCAGACGCAAGGGTGCAGCAAGCCATCGGACCCACGCCTTTACCTTGCTCGTGGACCATTTCAGCATCCAAATTGTCTGATCTTCTGCGGGGATGCGCAAAGGGATTCTGATCAGCCCTAAACTTGCACTCATGTCCCGCCTCGCATCCTACCACACCCTCGGCCTCCTCGAAGCCGGATGCGATGAGGCAGGCCGTGGCTGCCTCGCAGGCCCTGTAGTAGCCGCGGCCGTGATACTCCCCGCCGGGGTCCGCCTACCCGGCTTGAACGATTCAAAGAAGCTCAACCAAGCCGACCGCGAGCGCTTGCGCCCATTGATCGAATCCCGTGCATTGGCATGGTGCGTGGGCGTTGCCGAAGTGTGGGAGATCGACAGCATCAACATCCTCCACGCTTCCTTCCTCGCGATGCACCGCGCCATCGCCGGCCTTTCCATCCGGCCCGAACATCTGTTGGTGGACGGCAACCGCTTCAATCCCTACGCAGGCATTCAGCACAGCTGCATCATCCAAGGGGATGGAAAGTTCCGCAGCATCGCTGCCGCATCCATTCTGGCCAAGACACACCGCGATACCTTGATGGCGAAGCTGCACTCGGAAGTTCCGCGGTATGGCTGGGAAGTGAACAAGGGCTATCCCACCCGGGAGCACCGAGCCGCCATCGCAGCCCATGGTCCGTGCGATCACCACCGCACCAGCTTTACGCTCTTGGCGGAAGTGGAGTGATCCCGGCATCCACAGTCGCTTGTGCGAAAGGCCTGCGCCCTTGGCGGAGGAGCACTCCCGGTAGGCCGCAACTTTGGGCTCCTTATGCGCCGCTCCCTTATTGCCACTCTTCTGGTCGCCATTGTCGCTGCCATTGCTTGGTGGCTCTGGCAGTGGCAGACCGGGCCCGAGAAGGCCACCGATCCTTGGTCCGCGATCCCGCCGAACGCGGTGGCCGTGTTGGAGGTGCCGCAGCCCTTCACCGCGTGGGAACGCTTTACCGGCACCAGCCAGTTCTGGGGTGATCTGGAAGGGCAGCCCGCCTTTGCAGCCTTGGATACCATCATGGATCGGCTGGCGCGTTCCGGAGCCATTCCCGTCGGAAAGCGCGCGGATGCCGCACCCTTGCTGATCGCTTGGCGCGCAACGGAAAGCGAAACACTCGTGCCTGTGATGTCGTGGCCCTTGGGGCGGTCGGAGCAAGCCTTGGTGATCTTGGGAGAAGCATTCGGTGCGCCGGTATCCCCCGAGCTCTGGACCGGTACACGCCTGCGCCTTCAGCCGGACAGTGCCTTGCCCGCCGTGGAGTTGGCGTGGAGCAAGGGCCTGTTGCTTCTCGGTACCGATGGCAAATTGGTGGAGGAGGCACGTGCGCTCACCGGAAGTGTGCGCACCCCCGATGCCTTGTTCGCCAAGGCGCGGGCCAGCCTCAGTATTGGCGCGGACGCCCACTTGCTGATCATGCCTGCCTTTGCATCGCACTTATTAGGTGTCCATGGGCAGGGCATCTTTCCGGCGAATGACCTCGTGGAAGGATGGGCAGCGCTTGATATCCGGTTCCGGCCGGGAGCGGTGCTGATGAACGGCCTGCTTTTCCCTGCAGGTGAAAGCCCGGCTACCAAGGCCATTCTGGATCAACCGCCCGCCAAGCCGGACATCATCCGCGTGCTTCCCACTTCGGTGGCCGACCTGCGCGTGATGCATGTGACCGACCCGACCGCGTACGTACAGGACATCAACGGGGCATTGCCCGACGATGCCCTCTTCACCGCGTATGCGGAATGGGTGAAAGGGGATGTGGGCGTGGCCGAAGGTTCGAAGGATGCGGACGGAGTTGTGCAGCGCTGGGCCGTGCTGGGTACGGAGGACCCAGCCAAGGCAGTGGATGCCATGCTCTTCCGTTGCCCGGATGGCGGCTGTGCCACCACGGAATACCGCGGCGTGCGCATCACCCGCATGGCGGACCCGACCGCGCTGGCCACCTTGTTCGGAACGATGTTCCAAGGCTTTGAGCAACCGCTTTGGTCGGTGCTTTCGGACATGGTGGTGTTCTCCGACACACCGGCCGGCATGCGCGCCGCCATCGATGCCTGGACGGACCGCAACTCCTTAGCGCTGGACCCACGCTCCGGCGATTTCTTCCAGCGCTTCGGCTCCGAGGCCGTGTACAGCTGGTGGGTGGATGTGCCCCGGACCTACACCCCCGATGAAGGCTCGCTGGCGGATGCACAACGCACCCTGGGCGGGGCACTCCTGCAACTGACACCCCGCAGCGATGGCGCCTTTATAACTACCTTCTGCCTACAGCATGCACCTGCCGGAAAGCGCGCCACCGGAGCACTCTGGACCACTGCCTTACCCGCGCCGCTGGCAGCACCACCGATACTGGTGAAGGACTATCTGAGCAAGACCTTGCAGGTCTTTACGCAGGACAAGGACCACCGCATCAGTCTGATCAGCTGCACGGGCAAAGTGCTGTGGCAACGCCAGTTGGATGGGCCGGTGCTGGGTGGCGTGGAACTGATCGACCGGTACAAGAACGCCAAGCTGCAGATGCTCCTCAATACCGCGAACAAGGTCTACCTGATAGACCGCCTCGGGCGCGATGTGGAAGGCTTTCCGGTAACACTGAAGACCGCCGCCAGCGCGTCGCTCAGCGTGTTCGATTACGAGAAGAAGAAGGACTATCGCATCATCGTGCCAACGGTGGATGGTGGCTTGCTCAACTTGGGCGGCGACGGAAAGGCGGTAACGGGCTGGGAGCCTGTGAAGCTTTCCAGTGCAGCGCTGGCCGCGGTGGAACACGTCCGCATCAAGGGCAAGGACTTCTTGGTGATCGCCCTCAAGGATGGCAAGGTGGCCGTGCTGGACCGGCGCGGGGAGGTCCGCTATGCGGCGAAGCTCCACATGGCCGGGATCCAAGCCTTCCTGGGTAGCCGCGATGCCATGGACATCGCAGACCGACGCATGCTGTGGGCCGATAGCAGCGGTGCGGTGCTCAGCGGAAAGCTGGACGGCAAGGTGGACACGCTCTCCCTACCCGCCAGCGGCAAGGTGTCGCTGTTCGATGTGGATGGCGACGAGCATGATGAAGTGTTGCGCACCACCATTTCCGCACTCACTGCGGAAAGCAAGGGCAAGGCGCTTTTCCGCTTGAGCTTCCCGGATTCTCCCGATGCCACGGCCTTCGCAGTACCGATAGAAGGAGACGGAACAGCCATCGGCCTGGTGCTGCCGGAACAGGACCAAGTGCGCCTGTATGATGCTACCGGAGCGTTGTGGCCGGGCTTCCCCTTGAAGGGCGCGGTGCATTTCCTGGTGGCCGATATCAACTTGGATGGAGTGCTGGAATTGGTGACCGCCGACGGCGAAGGGGTGGTCAGCGTCTATGCACTACCGTCCAAGCGCTGAGCATTCTCAGCGTCCGGTTCTACTTCTTTGCGTTCCTTCGTCCCAGAATAACCAGAACACATGGCATTTCCTTCCGACCTCGAGATCGCGCAGCGCGCCACACTTCAACCCATCACCGCCATTGGCGAAAAGCTCGGGATCGATCCCGAACGGATGGAGAACTACGGCCGCTACAAGGCCAAGCTCCCGCTGGACCTGATCGATGAGGAAAAGGTGAGGAAGAGCAAGCTGGTCCTGGTGACGGCCATTTCGCCCACCCCTGCGGGCGAAGGCAAGACCACCACCAGCATCGGTCTTTGCGAAGGATTGAACAAGATCGGCAAGAAGGCCATGGTGGTCATTCGCGAACCATCGCTCGGTCCGGTGTTCGGCATGAAGGGAGGCGCCGCCGGTGGAGGCTACTCACAAGTGTTGCCCATGGAGGACATCAATCTGCACTTCACCGGTGATTTCGCCGCGATCGAGAAGAGCAACAACCTGCTCGCCGCCTTGATCGACAACAACATCCAGAGCAAGACCCGCAGCCTCGATATCGATCCGCGCACGGTGGCGTGGAAGCGTGTGATGGACATGAACGACCGCACGCTGCGCGATATCGTCATCGGGCTCGGAGGAACCGGCAACGGCGTTCCCCGTCAGGACGGTTTCAACATCACCGCCGCCAGTGAGGTGATGGCGATCCTTTGCTTGGCCACGGGCTACGATGATCTGAAGAAGCGCCTCGGCAACATCTTCGTGGGTAACTCACACTCAGCCGACCGCAAGTACGTCTACGCCCGCGACCTGAAAGCCGAAGGGGCCATGGCCTTGTTGCTGAAGGATGCGATCAAGCCGAACCTTGTGCAGACCATGGAGGGCAACCCCGCGATCCTGCACGGCGGACCTTTCGCCAACATCGCCCAAGGAGTGAACAGTGTGCTGGGCACCAAAATGGGCATGAGCTTGGCGGATTACGTGGTGACCGAGGCCGGCTTCGGCGCGGACCTCGGTGCCGAGAAGTTCTACGATATCAAGTGCCGTGCTGCGGGCCTGGAGCCACATGCCGCGGTGATCGTCGCTACCATCCGCGCCCTGCGCTACCAAGGCGGTGCGTCCATCAAGGAAGTGAACGATGCTTCCATGGAGCGGGTGAAGAAGGGCATGGCCAACTTGGAACGCCATCTCGAGAACATGGCCAAGTTCGGCGTGAAGTCCGTGGTGGCCATCAATCACTTCCCAACGGATACGGAAGAGGAGACCCAGCTGGTGATCGAGCGTTGCAAAGAGCTGGGAGTGGAAGCTGTGTTGGCAAAAGGCTTCGCCAACGGCGGTGCCGGCATGACCGACCTTGCCGGGGCCGTGGTCCGTGCAGTGGATAGCGGAGAGACGAAGTTCAAGCTGCTCTACGAGCTGGAACAGCCGATCGAGCGGAAGGTGGAGATCATCGCCAAGGAGATCTACCGCGCCAAGAGCGTGGCCTACAGCAGTGAAGCAAAGGTGGCCCTGCGCCGCATCCACAACCTGGGCTTGGACCACCTGCCGGTGTGCATCGCCAAAACGCAGTACAGCTTCAGCGACGACCCCAAGCTACTGGGTGCGGTCAGCGATTTTGAGATCACGGTGAACGACATCGAGATCGCCGCAGGCGCAGGCTTCGTGGTGCCGATCCTCGGTAAGATGATGCGCATGCCAGGCCTGCCGGAAGTACCGGCCAGCGAGCACATGGACATCGATAACAACGGTGTGGTCAGCGGGTTGAGCTAAGTGTGGTGTTGCCCGGAGAGGCTGCTTAAAAGGCAGTCGCAGTTGGCAGTCGCAGACGGCAACGCCGGGCACCAACAAACCGCATTTCTCTGCGCCTCCGCGTCTCCGCGTCGATCAATATCCGTTTGTCATCCGGCTAACGCCCTCATTGTTGTGCGGCCAACCCATGTGCCAAGCTTCATGGCTCAATTACGCCGCAAGGAAGGGGCCTTTCCTGCTTGAAAAGGAGATCGAGAAGTCCTGTGAGATCAGGCTCTAATTTTGGTCTGAATGGTATTTGGAAGGTTTTTCGCCGCGTATCTTCATGGCATCCAACCCCTTAATTCCCCCGGCCATGAACATCACATTCAATGAGCTTCGCGACATCAAGGACAGTCTTCCGGATGGGAGCATCCACCACATCGCGAAAGAGCTGGACCTGAACGTGGAGACGGTCTGGAATTATTTCGGTGGGTACAGCCACACAAAGGGCAGGCCGATGGGCGTACATGTGCAAGAAGGGCCGGATGGCGGCGTGGTAGCGCTGGACGACACCCGCATTCTGGACATTGCCCGGCGAATGATCGCGGATCAGGCTTAGCCTAAGCGTTCCTCAACCCAACTCGCTGCACTGCATGGTCCGTTGGATCATGCGGAAGGTTTTCCTATTTCTCCGTCACGCGGAACTCAACCCTGCGGTTCAGGGCACGGTTCGCATCGCTGTTGTTCGGTACCAACGGCTTGGTCTCGCCATAACCCTTCGATGCGATGCGCTCCTTTTCCACCTTGCGGTTCCGCAGGAAATCCACCACGGCCTGTGCGCGGTCCTGGCTGAGCGTCAGGTTGCTGGCATCGCTGCCGATGTCATCGGTGTGCCCTTCCACTTCGATCCGCAGCAGGGGATAATCGATCATCATATCGGCCAACTGATCCAGCTCCGTTTTGCTTTCGGGGGTCAATGTGGCCTTGCCGAACTCGAAGCCGATATTGTCCAAGCGGATGCTCTTGCCCACTGGAGGTGGCTCCGTGCGTGGCAGTTCCACATCCTTCGTGCTGGCATGGTCCGCCACGATCACCTTGGGCGGCGGAGGAACGCTCTCCTTGGGTCGCGGTGTCAAATTGGAACCGGGAGGAGCGATCCGCACGTTCACATCGTCGATGAAGTAGTATGCACCGCGCTCACCGCGTTCTTGCTGTTCGTGCAGGGTCGCATCATCGCTGTAGAAGTTGCCGATCAGGAGGTAGCGCTCGTCGCCCTTCGCCTCGATCACACCGCTCACCTTACTCCAGCGCGTTCCCTTCACGATCTCTTCGGCGTTCACCTGCGGGGTGAAATAGAGGGGTAGGTTGTCCCGCGTTTTCACCGGTATGGAGGAGAGGTAAAGGCCGATGTTGTTGCTGGCCTGTTCGCTGAAGTTGGCACGCAGGACCCAGCATTCCACCACATAGCGGGTGCCGGCCTCCAGCTTTTCCGGCAGCTGCACTTGCAGGTATTCGTGCCAAAAGGTGGGCGTGTTGCCCTTGCCCCAGATCTTGATGCCGGCCATGGAAGTGCCACCGCGCGGTGAAGCCTTGCCCTTGGTGCGCTTCGCGGGATTGGTCCAACAGTCCGCATCGGCTTGGGTGGTGAACAGGTCCGGTGTGGTCTCGGTGGGTGAGCCCCAGCTGACCATCACTTCCTCATTGAATTTCCGGGCCTGTTGCGTCCACATGCAAGGCAGCCGCTTGAACTCCTCGAACCCGGGATTGGGCACGATGTTCGGCATGGTGTCATTGTTCAAGGTCCGTTGAAGGATGTTCTGCGAGAACAGGCTGGGCGCGGCCAGCAGCGCCAAGGAAATGAGAAGTGGACGGAACATGACGCGAAGCTATCGGTCGTTAGAAGGCATCTTGCGCCGCAGGCGGATGTTTGATCAACGATCACGACCGGTGTTTCGTTGATAACCCGGATAGAGGAGCACCTGGGAAAGGATTACGGCTGCGACCCCTTCAGGGTCGAATTTCCCAGATCTGGAATGGCAACATGCTGCGACTCCTTCGGAGTCGGAACGCGTTGCCAGCAAGGCACTTCACCCCGGAGGGGTCAACCGCATGTTGTACAAGAAAGTTTAGTCGTGAATCGACCCTGAAGGGGTCGGAGCCTTTGTTTGACTTTTATCCCGAACGCCAGTAGTTGCAGCGTTGTGTACCGAGAAGTAGCACTAATTGAGCGGCACCGGATCGTACTCAATGATCCAGTTCCGGATGAGCTGTTCCCCGGAAGGTGTCAGCACGCTTTCGGGATGGAACTGCACCGCGCAGGTGTTGTACTGCACATGCTGCAACCCCATGATGATGCCATCAGCGCTGTAAGCGGTCACCTTCAATTCAGCGGGCAACGTGGACGGGTCCGCTGCCCAACTGTGGTACAGGCCTACTGCGATGGGAGCCGGAATGCCCTTGAACAAAGGAGCCACCGGTAATTCAGGCATGCAATCCACGGCTATGCCGTGCCGCACGTTGGAAAGATTGATCAAGCTGCCACCGCAGGCCTCCACGATGGCCTGCAACCCCAAGCACACACCCAAGATCGTATGCGTTGGCATCAAGCGATGCACCAGTTCCGGCATGATACCCGCTTCGGAAGGCAGCCCCGGCCCCGGGGAAAGCACGATCCGATCAAAGCCAGCGGCCTCTTCCACGGTGATGGCATCGTTGCGCTTTACCGTCACTTCGCCCCATCGCTCCAGCAAGTGGTGCAGGTTCCAAGTGAAGCTGTCGTAGTTGTCGAGCAGGAGTATGCGCATGATCAGCCCGCTCCCTTATTTCGTTTCTGGCCTCACCGCCTTACCGATCCACCCCAAGTGCGTATGCTCGAAGCTGTCGCCGAACTTCAGGCCGAAGCCGAACATGCGATCCATGCATGAATGGCCGTAGAGGATGATGCCCGCCATCAGGAGGGGATGACCGATGAGCGGTGTGCCGAATTCCAAGCTCAGTTCCACACTGGCCATCCCGGCACCTGCCACCAGTAGGGCGATGCCCTTGTGATGGAGCAAATTGTAGGTAAAAGCTCCGGTCCGCGGGCTGACCAGATAGCCCAGCATGCTGATGTCCGGGCCTAGCGCTAATAGCAGATAGGCCCACCAAGGCATGTCGTTGAGGACGAGCACCACGATGCAGATCAGCAACTGCGCCAGCTCCTCCAATTTCAGCAGGTTCTTCATGCTTCGGTCACTGTGTTTCCCGCCATTGATCTTTAACCGCGCTGCATATATACCGCATCAGGGTCCCCTGCGGGAGACCGCTGATGGAGCTGTCCATCAGTCCATCGCGGCAACGGCATTCCATCATCTGATCGGCACTACCATTCGATCCCCACCGGGCAATGGTCGCTGCCCATGATCTCATTGAGGATGAAAGCATCCTTCACCTTCTCCTCAAAACCCTTGCTCACCAGCACGTAATCGATGCGCCAGCCCACGTTGGTGGCGCGTGAGTTGAAGCGTTGGTTCCACCAGCTGTACTTCACTACCTCGGGATGGAAGTGGCGGAAGGTGTCCACGAAACCGGCCTCCAACAAGTTGCTGAAGCCATCGATCTCCACTTGCGTGTAGCCGGCTGTTTTGTTGTAGTTGGGCTTCGGGCGGGCGATGTCGATCGGTTGGTGGGCCACGTTCAGGTCACCGGCATAGATCACCGGTCGCTTGCCGGAGGCCAAGCCCACGAGGTATTCGCGCAGTGCGGTGTCCCACTCGTGGCGGTAGTCCAATCGCTTCAAGCCCTGTCCGCTGTTGGGGATGTAGGCGTTCACCACGATGTGGTCCGCGAAGGTGGCGGTGATAACGCGGCCTTCCGTGTCATGGTCGTCCATCCCGATGCCCCTATCCACGCGGATGGGTTCCTCCCGGGAAAGGATGGCGGTGCCGGAGTATCCCGCCTTATCGGCAGAATAGGCGTTGATGTGGTAGCCTTTCACCTCGGCCAAGGCCTCGGCCACTTGCTCGGGGTTGGCCTTAGTTTCCTGGAAACAGACAATGTCCGCGTCCATGGCCGTCAGTGAATCGGCGAGCCCCTTTTTCACGGAAGCGCGGATGCCGTTGACGTTGAAGGAAATAAGTTTCATGTAGGATGGGATCGGGTGGGGCGAAAGTAAAAGACCCCGACCAGCGAGAGCTGATCGGGGCCGCAAAACCTGCGTTGTTCGTGTTGCTGCTTAGGCGCGGCGTACGTTGATCGCGTTCTGACCCTTTGGGGAGTCTTCCACGTCGTAGCTCACCTTGTCACCCTCGCGGATGGGTTCTTGAAGACCGGTCTTATGTGCGAACACATCCTTACCGCCCTCGTCCGGGGTGATGAATCCGAAACCCTTGGTTTCGTTGAAGAACTTTACTGTGCCTGTGGCCATTGTACTGTTGATTGGATTACGAAACTACATCATGTTCAGCGAAATGGGTGCTTTTTGTGAATTTCCTGACATGGATCAGTCTTCGCGGAACACCTGCACCTTGGCTTCCACCTCCTCCAATTCCGTGAATTTGCCGTTGTAGCGCGTGGCCCGCACGTTGTGATTATCGATCCAGTGGTAGTTGCCGCCACGCGGCTTGCCGAAGAGGATCCCGTGGTATTTGAAGCCGTGCTTTTTCAGCCAGCGTTCCGTTACGGGCCGGTGCTCCTCCAAACGTGAGGTGAAGAAGAAGATCACGTGGCCTTCGTCGTACCACTTGTTGCAGGTCTCCATGGCGTTGGGGAACAACTCCGCATCCTCCATGCGCTCGGGCTCCTCATTGGGAATATCCTCACAGATGGTCCCATCGATGTCGATCATGAAGTTCTTCTTCCCCTCAGGCAACACAGGACTGATCTTTTTCCCGTGATCAAAGGCATCTTGAAGTTCAATGGCCATGCTGTAAAGGTCGGCAATAAGACGGGGGGGCCGAAACCAGCGAGTGAGCTGTTTTGCTGGTTAGCTGGCTTGCTGGCTATCTTGCAGTATGAAGATGACATTCGACCTGCCACCGGACATCGTACAGCGCCTGAAGCTGAAGGCTGCTGCTGAGGGCTTGAAGATGAAGGACCTTGTGGCTGAAGCGTGCCGCGATTTCCTTTCTCGGCAAAGGACGCCGAAGCGGCGCCCATCCGGTTCGGGGCCATTCCCGATCTTCAAAGGTGGCCGACCAGCCGCGCCCGGCACGGAGATGACACCTGAACGGGTCGCTGAGATCCTTTATGGTGGAGGAGATCAATGAAGCCCGCACTACCCGACGTGAATGTTTGGCTTGCACTCAGCATATCCCAGCATGCTTTTCACGCAGCCGCCAGTGTCTGGTTCAACGATGTGACGGAAAGAAACCTGCTGTTCTGCCGTTCAACGCATCAGGGCTTATTACGACTGCTTACAACCGCAGCCGTTGTGACGCCCTATTCCCTTGCGCCGCTGAGTAATCGCCAAGCCATCGCCCGAATGGGAGAGGTGCTTGCGGATGAACGGATCGACCTAGTCGGGGAGCCGTACGGCATGGAAGAGGAATGGATGCGCTTCGCGGATTCGAAACATGCTTCCCCAAAGCTCTGGATGGATGCCTACCTCGCTGCTTTCGCTCACACCGGCGGTTATCGTTTGGTCACGATCGACAAGGCGTTCAAGCAATTTCAAGGAGTGGATGTGCAATTGATCCGTTGAAGGGAGCCACTGCATTTTTGATCGACCTCACACCCGCCCGTCCTTGATCTCGTCCACCACCTTCGGGTCCAACAGGGTGCTGGTATCACCCAAGTTGCTCATCTCGCCCTCGGCGATCTTCCGCAGGATGCGGCGCATGATCTTGCCGGAACGCGTCTTCGGTAGGCCGGTCACGAATTGGATCTTGTCCGGCTTCGCAATGCGCCCGATGTTCTCCACCACCGATTCGATGATCTCACCGGTGATGCGGTCCACAGCGGCCTTGTCGGCAAGGTCCAAGGGGTTCGCGGGGATCACATAGGCGTAGATGCCCTGGCCTTTGATGTCGTGGGGATAACCCACCACAGCGCTTTCCACCACAAGGTCGCTCAGGTTGATCGCGCTCTCCACTTCGGCCGTGCCAAAGCGGTGACCGCTCACGTTGATCACATCATCCACTCGTCCAATGATGCGGTAGAGGCCATTGGCATCCCGCTTGGCACCATCGCCGCTGAAGTAATAGCCGGGATAGCTGCTGAAGTAGGTCTGCTCACAACGGGCATGATCGCCCCAAAGGGTGCGGAGCATGCCCGGCCATGGGAACTTGATGCAGAGCATACCCTCTACTTCATTCTCCGTGATCAATTTGCCTTCTGCCGTCAGTAGCACCGGCTGCACGCCGGGCAGCGGATAGGCGGCGTGGCTGGGCTTCTCATCGGTTACATTGGCAATGGAAGAGATCAGAATGCCCCCGTTCTCCGTCTGCCACCACGTGTCCACGATCGGGCAGCGGTTCTTGCCCACGTGGAGCTTGTACCACTGCCACGCTTCCTCATTGATGGGTTCGCCCACGCTGCCAATCACCTTGAGGGAATCCAGCGAATAGGCCAGCACGTGATCGAGTCCTTGGGCCATCAGGCTGCGGATGGCGGTGGGGGCGGTATAGAAGATGTTCACGCCATGCTTGTCGATCACCTGCCAGAAGCGGCCGGCATCGGGGAAGGTGGGCACGCCTTCGAACATCACGGTGGTAGCACCCGCGAGCAACGGGCCATAGATGATGTAGCTGTGTCCGGTGATCCAGCCGATATCGGCCGTGCACCAGAAGATGTCGCTTTCCTCGTATTGGAACACGTTGCGGAAGGTGTAGTCCGTGTAGACCATGTACCCGCCGCAGGTATGCACCACGCCTTTCGGCGAACCCGTGCTGCCACTGGTGTAGAGGATGAAGAGCGGGTCTTCGGCATCCATCATTTCGGCGGGGCAATCCTTGTTCACGTGGTGCAATTCTTCGTGCATCCACACGTCCCGCCCTTCCTTCATGTCCACGGCCCAGCCGAGGCGATCGGTCACTATTACGCGCTTCACGCTGGGGCAGTGCTCAAGCGCTTCGTCCACCACACGCTTCACCGGGATCTGTTTGTGGCCGCGGTTGAGGCCGTCGCTGGTAAGTACCATCGAGCACTGGGCATCGTTCACGCGGTCCGCGATGGACTTGGCGCTGAAACCTGCGAACACCACGGAATGGATCGCACCGATGCGGGCGCAAGCGAGAATGGCAATGGTGAGCTCCGGTATCATCGGCATGTAGATGCAGATGCGATCGCCCTTCTTCGCGCCGTTGCGCTTCAGCACGTTGGCATACATGCACACGCGCTCGTGCAACTCGCGGTAGGTGTAGCGGATGAAGCGCTCATGCGGATCGTTCGGCTCCCAGATCAGCGCCAGCTTGTTGCCGCGCTTTTCCAAGTGCCGGTCCAAACAGTTCTCGGTGATGTTCATCTTCCCGCCGATGAACCACTGGATGTCCGGCTTGGAGAAATCCCACTTCAGCACCGCGTCCCACTTCTTCTGCCAGGTGAAGGTTTCGGCCTGAGCGGCCCAGAAGGCTTCGGGGTCCTCCACGCTGAGGCGGTAGGTCTCATCATAGTCGGCTTTCGTGCGGATGCGGGTGATGTCCATGGTGATGCTGTATAAAGGAAGTCGCAAAGTAGGAATGGTGCGGAGGGATACCAAAGCGTGCGGTGCGGGTACATGGAAACTTTAAAGCCTCTCCGATGGCGCTACAAGCGCCCACCTCACGGGTCTCGCGCTACGAGCGCGTTCCCATCTGTATCGGACCAGCGGAGTACAACTCCTGTTCAGATCCGGAACACCCACGTTCCGTATTCCTCCGGTAAGCTTTCTGTACTCGGCTTCTCATCAAAGATCCCGAACACGCTCGACCCCGAGCCACTCATAGCGGCGTAGCTGGCACCCATGGCCAGAAGCCCTTCCTTGATCGCGCCGATCACCGGGTATTTCGCGAACACATATTCCTCCATGTCGTTCACCACCGTTCCCTGCCAAGAGGAGATCGGTGCCCTGATCAATTCGCGCAGATCTGCGTGTTGCGAATGCAGGCGCATGTTCCCGTATACCTCCGCAGTGGGCACATGGATGCCCGGGTTCACCAGCACGAGCCAATGACCTTGGAGGTTCAAGTGTACAGGACTGAGGATCTCGCCCCGTCCTTCCACCAGTTGTGAGTTGCCTTGAAGAAAGAACGGACAATCGCTACCCAATGCAGCAGCCATGGGGTGAAGTGCTGCAGGCGAAAGCTTCAGGTCCAACAGTCGATCTAGAAGGATCAGCACATGGGCCGCATCGCTGGAACCACCGCCGAGTCCAGCCCCCGTGGGCACGGCCTTGTGGAGATGCATGCGCAGCCCCGGAAGTGCGCGAAGCTTCCGCACTTGCTCCACCGCCTTCATGCACAGGTCGCTCGCTGGGTCACCCGGCACCGGAATTCCTGTGCGGACAAAGCGCACTTCACCGGAAGGAATGCCTTCGTCCACCACCGCTTCCAACGCATCGCACAAGGGGATGGGAAAGAGCACGCTGCGGATATCGTGGTAGCCGTCCGCCCGCTTGCGGAGCACTTGAAGCCCGAGGTTGATCTTGGCGAAGGGGAAGATCAGCATGCGGGATCAGAACGGATAGAAAACAGGGATGAGCAAAGTGGCTAAGATCCAGAAGAGCAGGGACATGGGAGAACCCACTCGCAGGAAATCCATGAACGTGTAGCGGCCGGCGCTATAGACCATTGTATTGGTCTGATAGCCGATCGGTGTCATAAAGCTGGCGGAAGCCGCGAAGGTGACGGCCATGAGGAAGGGGAGCGGACTGACGCCCAACGCCAACGAGGTGGAGATGGCGATGGGCACCAGCATGGCAGCGGTGGCGGTATTGGACATTACCTCGGTGAGCAGGGCTGTGCAGATGTAGATACCGGCAAGCACCGCTATAGGTCCCCAGCTGCCGAGCACGGAAACCAACCCGTGGGCCAATCGGTCAGCGAGGCCGCTTTCGGCCATGGCCAAGCCCAAACTGAGCGAGCCGGCCATCAGGAAAATGATCTTCCAATCGATGGCGTCATACACATCCTTCATGGTCATACAGCGGGTGAGCACGATGATGCACACCCCCGCCAAGGTGCTTACTACAATAGGCAACAAGCCGAACGCCGAGCTGAGTACCACGGCCAGAAGAACCAAGCCGGTTATGGCTGCACCTCGCTTGTCGAAACCGGTGGCGCCGTCCTGTTCCGCAATGATGGCGAACGGACTGTCCGATGTGCGGTCCAGCGCACGCAGGCGTTCCACATAGTGGCTGCGCACTTCCGCCAGGATCACGTCGCCTGCGCGCAGCACCACATCCTCCAAACGCTGGTACATCACCGCCTCGCGCGATCGTACCGCCAATGGTACCGCGCGATAGATGCGCATCAGGTCCGCCTCTCGGATGGTGCTGCCCTCTAAAGGCGAGTTCGCTGTGATCACCAACTCCACCAGCTTGGTGCCTTGGTTACCCTTGTCGCCATCACCTTGAACACCTCCACCCGATGCGCCGTGAGCAGGATGGATGCGTACCTGCTTGCGTTCGTTCAATGCGCGGATATGGCTGACATCGCAACGCACCTTCAACAGATCATGAGCCTGAAGGACCATGTCGCCCGCCGGGATCGTGAACACGTTCTCACCGCGCCGGATCTCGATGATGTCCATGTGCATGTCCTTCACCAAGTGCGAGTCCATGATGCGCGACCCCACCGACGGGGCAGTGGTCAGCAGTTCGATCTCACTGATGTAATCCTTGATCCCGAACCGCTCCTGCAGACCGGTGGTGTCCACGTCCCGCTTCAGCACGCGCCTGCCGAAGAGGAGCATGTAGAGCGTGCCGGCTCCCAGAAGCACCAGGCCCATGGGTGCCAGCTGGAACATGGTGAATGGAGCCAAGCCATGGTCCACAGCGATACCGCTCACCAAGATGTTGGTAGAGGTGCCGATAAGCGTGGTGGTGCCGCCCATGATGGTGGCGAATGAAAGGGGTATCAGCATTCGCGAAGCGCTGATCCCGGCGGAACGGGCCGCCTTTACCACGATCGGAATGAAGACCGCCACGATCGGCGTGTTGTTCAGGAATGCGGAAAGCGCAGCCACGCCGAGCATCAGGATGAGCATGCCGCCCACCTCACTGCGTTTCATCTGTTCAGAGAGCATGGGCGCCAAGGCACGTAGCACCCCTGATTGCAGCACGGCGGCACTGAGCACGAACATGAAGGCCACCGTGAGGGTGGCCGGGTCGCTGAAGCCCGCAACACCTTGCTTCGGGCTCACCACACCGGTAAGCACCAGCACCGCGATGATCAGCAACGCGATCAGGTCGATGCCGATCTTTTCGGTGATGAACAGGGTGATCGCCGCCACTACAACGCCCAGGACGATCAGCTCATGGGGATCCATGCGGCGAAAGTAGGGGAGCGGCGCATGCATCGGACAAGCGCCGGGTGAAGCGAAGCCGCGGTGCTGCGGGAACAAGGGTTCGAGGAGAGCGTTCTACCTTCGCCCACTGCCTAATACAACTCCATGAGCACCTTTCTTGAATTCGAAAGCCCTATCCAGAACATCGTGGAACAGATCGAGAAGCTGAATGAATTGGCTTCCGAGGGCGAGGTGGATGTGAAGGCCACCTTGAAGGACCTGAACAAAAAGCTGGTTGCTGCACGCAAGGACGTGTACAGCAAGCTTACACCCTGGCAGCGCGTGCAGGTGAGCCGCCACCCGGACCGGCCGTACACGATGCAGTACATCAAGTACCTCACGGACGATACCTTCATCGAGCTGCATGGTGACCGCACCGTGAAGGACGACAAGGCGATGGTGGGCGGCTTCGGCCTCCTGGATGGAAGGACGGTGATGTTCATCGGCCAGCAGAAGGGTGTGAATACCAAGATGCGGCAGTACCGCAACTTCGGCATGCCCAACCCCGAAGGCTACCGCAAGGCGCTTCGCCTGATGAAAATGGCGGAGAAGTTCGGCAAGCCGGTGGTCACTTTGATCGATACGCCCGGGGCTTTTCCCGGCCTGGAGGCGGAGGAACGCGGCCAAGGGGAAGCAATCGCCAGGAATCTCTTGGAGATGAGCCAGCTGAAGGTGCCTATTGTCTGTGTGATCATTGGTGAAGGTGCCTCCGGCGGTGCGCTCGGCATCGGGATCGGCGATAAGGTGCTGATGCTGGAGAACTCCTGGTATTCCGTGATCTCACCCGAGAACTGTTCCACCATCCTGTGGCGCACGTGGGACTATAAGGAGCAGGCTGCAGAGGCACTGAAACTCACCGCCAAGGACATGTTCGAGAACGGTCTGGTGGATGGCGTGATAGCCGAGCCGGTGGGCGGTGCCCATGCCGATCACGAAGAAGCATGCAAGCTGGTGAAGGCCGAAGTGAGCAAGCAGTTGGAACGACTCGTCAAGCTGGACCCGGAGAAGCGCGTGGAACGGCGCATCGCGAAGTTCTGCAAGATGGGAGTGGTGAAGAAGCTGAAGTAGCACGCAGGGTTTCAGCAAAGAGGACAGGGAACATAAAGGCTTTGAGTCCGGAGTCGTGAGTCTTGATTCTCGAGTCCGGAGTCCTGAGTCCTGAGTCCTGAGTCCTGAGTCCTGAGTCCTGAGTGGGCTGATCACCAGTTACCGGTTCAGCCACGGCAGCACGTAGCGCACCTCGCCAACCACTGGCCAGCTCCCTGCCACGGTCCCGGAGGTCGGGTCGATCGTCAGTACTTGGCCTTGCGTACCCCCATATACCCAGCCGTTAACGGCATCGTAGGCCAAGGCTGTTAGCACGGGAGTGGTGGCAATGCTCAATGATCCGCTGCCGCCGTAAGTGAATCGCTGCAGGTCGCCGTTGGCTAAGGCCACTATCCACGTATTAAAGCCGACCTGTTCCACGGCCGTGATCGGATCGTTCCATGTGTAGGCTTCCCAGGTTCCACCGCCGGATACGGTGCGCTCCAATACGCGGCCTATTCCATCGCGATTGCCGAAGATGAGAGCATGTTCCGGATCCCTTATGAATGCGCGGACCGGCACCAGGTTCAAGGGTTGGGTTTCCTGCAAGGCGCCGGAGAGCCCGTAGTAAATACCCACGCGTTGCTCTTGGGTAACAAAGTGCCGTTGTAGGCAAACGACCAGATCGCCGGTGGTGAGGGTCTGCTCCGCGCGGAACTGTTCCGGCATGGTGGCTGTGAAGCTACCGGTACCATTGGTCGGATTGAAGCCTCGCAGGGTGCCATCACCGTGCCCCACGTAGAGCCGTCCATCTGCACAGAGGTCCACGCTGGTGAACCATGGTGCGCCGCTCGCACTGAAGTTGCCGCGTTGCCATACAATGTTGAATGCGCTCGGGACATAAGCGCGCAGCCCGCCGGTGGTTCCGCCGGCAATGAACAAGCGCTGTGAATAGGAGCTGATGGCTGCACCGCCCAGATCATTGAGCCAGGCATCCACCTGGGTGGTCTGCCCGGAACTGTCCGTCCGGTAGAGTGAAACGAAATTGCTGGAAGGGATGGTCAGTGTGAACACGCCACGCAGGCGCAAGGGTATGGCCGTTACGTGGAGGTTCTGCACATCCTTTCCGGTGAGCGAACCGTCCGATACGGTGGCCAGGAGTTTGTATGGCCCACTGGTCAATTCCTCGGAAGTGATCGGCAACGCGAGCGTAACGATGGCGGAGGTGCCCGAAACGGAAGCGGACACGGTAGGCACCACGGGAATGTTGTTCTGGTCCAGTAGCGTGACGGAGACTTGCGACAGGCCATGGTCGTCACTGACCTCCACTTTCACCACCAGCGTATCCGGCACGGTGACCGATGCGTACTCATAAGGGGAGAGGATGGTGATGTGCGGTGCCTCATCCCCGGGCTCCTTCTTGCAGGCACCCAAAAGCACCCCGAAAAGGACCAGTAGGAACAGCACTTGTTGATAACGCATCGTCACAAAGTAACGATGGGCGCGGGTTCTTGCTTCTACCAACGATCTGGAAAGTTTCCATTGTTGATACGCTGCGCAAAGATGGTGGGACCATCGGGCCCGCTCCCCGCTCGGTAGGAGTTACTTTTGACGCAGCATTGAGGCGGGGCCAATCCACCACGCCGATCTCTCCGAATGAACGAATTTTCCGCTACTTCCTCCGGCCCCCGTACCATGGACCGGAAGCGCCGCCCTGCGGCCTCTTTGATGGACACCGCCATGGAGGCGGGCAAACTTCCGCCACAGGCACCTGAACTTGAGCAGGCCGTGCTGGGCGCGATGATGCTGGAGAAGAATGCGGTGAACGAGGCCATCGACATCCTCCATCCCGAGAGCTTTTACGTGGATGCCCATCGGCGCATTTTCGATGCCATCCAAAACCTCTTCCGTACCGATCAGCCCATTGACATCCTTACGGTGACGCAGGAGCTGAAGAAGCGTGCCGAGCTCGATCTCGTAGGCGGAGCCTTCTATATCAGCCAGCTCACCAACAAGGTGGCCAGCAGCGCCAACGTGCAGTTCCACGCGCGCATTATCAGCCAGAAGCACATCATGCGTGAGCTCATCCGCATCAGCGCGGACACCATGCGCGACGCGTATGATGAGAGCACGGACGTGTTCGAGCTGCTGGACAAGAGCGAGCAGGAGATGTTCGCTGTTACCAGCGGCAACCTGAAGCGCAACTACGAGCCGATGAGCGACCTGATCCAGGGGGCCATCGCGCAGATCGAGCTCTCCAAGAGCAAAGGCGGCGGCATGAGCGGTATCCCCACCGGATTCACCCAGCTGGACAAGCTGACCGCAGGATGGCAGCGCAGTGACATGATCATCGTGGCAGCCCGACCGGCCATGGGTAAGACCGCCTTCGTGCTCAGCATGGCCCGCAACATCGCCGTGGAACACAAGCAGCCGGTAGCCGTCTTCAGCTTGGAGATGAGCAGCACCCAACTGGTTACCCGCCTCATTGCCAGCGAGTCAGGCATCAGTTCGGAGAAGCTCCGCAAAGGTGAGCTGAACGATCAGGAATTCACCGTGCTTCACCAGAACATCGCGCGGCTCTCCAACGCCCCCATCTTCATTGATGACACCCCGGCGTTGAACATCTTCGAACTAAGGGCCAAGTGCAGGCGGCTCAAAAGCCAGCACAACGTGCAACTGATCATCATCGACTACCTGCAGCTGATGACCGCCGGGGCCGAGGGTCAGCGGGGCGGCAACCGGGAACAGGAGATCAGCAGCATCTCGCGTTCCATCAAGAGCATCGCCAAGGAACTCGATGTACCCATCATCGCACTCAGCCAGCTGAGCCGTGCCGTGGAGACCCGCGGTGGGGATAAGAAGCCGATGCTCAGTGACCTTCGTGAATCCGGTGCCATCGAGCAGGATGCTGACCTGGTGTGCTTCCTCTATCGCCCGGAGTACTACAAGATCCATGAGGATGAACATGGCAGTACCATCGGTATCGGCGAGGTGATCGTGGCAAAACACAGGAACGGGGCAATTGACACCGTCCGTTTGCGTTTCATACCCGAACTTGCCAAGTTCACCGACCTTGAAACAGGGGATATGAACTTCAGTGGAGGAATGGGGCAAGGCCAAGATAGTTTCCAGACCATCACCCGGCCCAGTAGAATGAACGATGAATCCGATCTCGAAGCTCCTTTCTGACCCCAGCCTGATCCTGCGTGCCCTGCGGTCAGCCTTGTTGGGGCTGCTCTTGGCATGTGCCCTTCCCGCTTCCGCGGCGAAGATCCTTATTCCGATGGATAAGACGCAGAGCGATCACCTGAAGGCCTATGGGATCGTCTATTGGATCTTGGAGAGCGACGTCACCGTGGATTGGTTATTGAACTACCGCAGCGGCAGTTTCATGGTGGACCGCATCGCCGCGGTGGAACGGGAATGCACCGTGCGCGGGGTCAGCTTCAGCGTGATCGCCGATGCGCAGGCCAACTCGATCCTGAGTGAGATCGCCAACCCGGAGGCGAATATGGAAGTGGTGAAGCTGGAGAAGGCGCCCAAGATCGCCGTATACGCTCCGGACGGCTTCCAGCCTTGGGACGATGCCGTGGCCTTGGTGATGACCTATGCGGAGATCCCGTACGACAAGATCTACGACAAGCAGGTATTGAACGACGTGCTTCCCAAATACGACTGGCTGCACCTGCACCACGAGGACTTCACCGGGCAGTATGGCAAGTTCTATCGCATGTTCCGCAATGCCCCGTGGTACCTGGACCAAGTGCGCGATGCCGAGGCTATGGCCAAGGAGACCGGCTACGCCAAAGTGAGCCAGATGAAGGGCGCTGTAGCGGGGAGGATCCGGGATTACGTGGCCGGAGGCGGCTATCTCTTTACCATGTGTAGCGGAACGGATAGCTACGACATCGCGCTTTCCGCCGAAGGGGTGGATATCTGCGATACCCCGTTCGACGGCGATCCGGCCGATCCCCGCGCACAGCAGAAGATCGACTACAACAAGACCTTCGCCTTCACCGATTACAAGCTCATCATCGATCCCATGATCTATGAGTTCAGCGACATCGATGCCACGGACATCCATGGTACGATCGGCGAAACCCGCGACTTCTTCACCCTCTTCGACTTCAGCGCCAAGTGGGATGTGGTGCCCACCATGCTCTGCCAGAACCACGAACAGGTGATCCATGGCTTCATGGGGCAGACCACGGCTTTCCGCAAGCAATTGGTAAAGCCGAACGTGACCGTAATGGGTGAGAACAAGCCGCAGAGCACCGTGAAATACATCCACGGTGAGTATGGCCTGGGTCAATGGACCTTCTATGGTGGGCATGATCCGGAGGACTACCAGCACATGGTCGGCGATCCGCCCACGGACCTCAGTTTATTCCCCAATTCACCGGGATATAGGCTGATCCTGAACAACATCCTCTTCCCAGCAGCACGTAAGCGCAAGCAAAAGACTTGAGCACGAGGCTGGCCAAAGCGGCCTTTGAAGCGCGGCGTCGCGCATTTCCCGAACAATACAGCCAAGGCATTGTTATGTTTGCGCCTGCAACCACGCTACATGGACCTTTCAAAGATCATATCCATTACCGGTAAATCCGGCCTTTACCGAGTGGTGGCCCAAGGTCGCCAAGCCCTTATTGCTGAATCCCTTACCGACAAAAAGCGGATCCCTGTGCACTCCAGTGTGCGGGTGAGCTCCTTGGACGAGGTCAGCATGTACACCAAGGCTGACGACGTGCTGCTTTCCACCGTGTTCGAGAAACTGCACGCCTTGGAGAAGGGGAAGCTCTCCGTGGACCCGAAGGGTAATCTTGAATTGCTGTACGACAAACTCGGCGAAGCTTTGCCGAACTACGACCGCGACCGCATCTACTCCAGCGACATCCGCAAGTTCTTCGTCTGGTATCAGATGCTCGTGGATGCCGGGGTCTTTGAAGAGGAGAAGAAGAAAAAGAAGGCCGAGGCTGCTAAGGAGGGAAAAGAGGAGAAGGAGGAGAAGCCGACCAAGGCAGCTGGAGCGAAGAGCGCCGCCAAGAAGAAGGCAGCTCCCGCCAAGCGGGCCGCTACCCCCAAAGCCGGCGGAGCTTCCAAGGCGAAGGCAAAGCCCATGCACAAGGGCGCGCAGCGGGGCTCCTGAACAGGAGAACCGCCTTTTGAATTTTCCGGTGGGAGGCACCTATCTTGCGGGTCATTCGTAAGAGCTTCCCCATGAAGAAAAGCTACTCCCTTATCGGAAGGGCGGCTGTACTGGCTGCTATCGCGGGCGCAGTTGCCCTCTCAGTGGCTTGGTCCGATGGCCACATCCCGGTGGCACATGCCAAATACCACAGCACGGCTGAGCTGGACGGTTTCCGAAGTGCAACGTTGCCGTTGGACTCCAGCCAAAATACCTATTTCGTGGGAAGTGGCCATTGCAACGGTTGCCATGGGCACGACCCATCCGGCTATGCCATGGTGACCCAAGAGGGGCGCGATGTGAACGTAGTGGACGCCTGGCGGAGCAGCATGATGGCCAATTCGGCCCGTGACCCTTTCTGGCGCGCCAAGGTGAGCCATGAAGTGCTGGTGAACCCCGCCCACCAAGTGGAACTGGAGAACAAGTGCACAAGCTGCCATGCCCCTATGGGCAACTTTGAACATCACTTCACCGGCCAAGGCCCCTATTCCATCGCTTATATGGAACAGGACGATATTGCCTTGGATGGCGTGAGCTGTGTGCCCTGCCACATGCAAAAGGAGGAAGGTATCGGCGATTTCTTCTCCGGAAACCTGCAGTTGGATACGTCCGGTCGGCCGATCTATGGGCCTTATCAGGATGACGATATTTTCGGGGCACCCATGGAGGCCTTTGTGAACTACGTGCCCAAATACGGACCACAGATCTTGGATGCCGGGCTCTGCGCCGGATGCCATACGCTCATCACTGAGACCGCTGATATCAGCGGAAACCTGACGGGGGATGAATTCGTGGAACAGGCCACCTACCACGAGTGGTTGAACTCCCAGTTCAACAACGAGGAACACGAACAGACCGGCATCACCTGCCAAGGGTGCCACGTCCCCATGCTGAGTGACTCATTCGGTGTGGTGATCTCCGCGAACTACGTCTTCCTGC
Source organism: Cryomorpha ignava (assembly GCA_040391235.1). Classification (GTDB taxonomy): domain Bacteria; phylum Bacteroidota; class Bacteroidia; order Flavobacteriales_F; family PHOS-HE28; genus PHOS-HE28. The sequence continues at coordinate 13,409 of JBEBYG010000025.1, read as the reverse complement.
AGCCGAAGTCGCCGTTCGGGGAACACCACTTCGCAGGGGCGAACACCTTTATGCTCACCATGCTCCGTGACAATGGCGATACGCTGCGAGTGACAGCATCCACGGCCCAGTTCGATAGCTCCATTGCCCGTACCGAGCGCATGCTGCAGCAGCATACCCTGTTGGTGGAGACAAGCGTTGCTTCACGCGATGTGGATACAGCCTTCATCGATGTGAAGCTCACCAACTTGGCCGGACACAAGTTCCCCAGCGGCTATCCTTCGCGCAGGGCCTGGGTCCAAGTAATCGTGGTGGATGCTGAAGGCGATACCATCTATAACAACGGGGCGCCTTCCGCCAATGGTGATATCGTGGGGCATGATCCACTGTGGGAGCCACACTACAACACCATCCGATCCGCCGACCAAGTGCAGATCTATGAGATGGTGATGGGCGATGTGAACGGGAACATGACCACCGTACTACAACGCGCCAAGGCACCCCTGAAGGACAACCGCTTGGCACCGGCCGGTTTCAGTGTGAACCACATCACCTATGACACCACGATGATCGTGGGCAACGCACTCACCGACCCCGATTTCAACCATGAAGATGGTGTGGAAGGAAGCGGAACGGACGTGATCCATTACCACGTGCCCATGGGTGGCCGTACGGGCATGATCAACATCACGGCAAAGGTGTGGTACCAGTCCGCGCCGCCACGCTACATGCAGGATATGTTCACCTACTCGAGCCCGGAGATCGACCTGTTCAAGGGCATGTATCAAGCCGCGGATAATACCCCTGTGCTGGTGAGGTCCGCAACGATGACCGATATGACCGTGGGTATCGACAACCTGCGCGAGCTCGGTGTACATGTGTTCCCCAACCCCACACGCGATGGCATGCTCCAGATCACGGGTATCGATGGACGTGTCACCGCCATCGAGGTATATGATGCCGGTGGCCGCAGAGTGGCCCAACGAGTGTCCGATGGCGACAGGCGCTGGAGCACACGACTCCCGGGCAAAGGCACCTACATCGTGGTGATCCGCACTGCAGAGCGCAGCTTTATAGAGCGGGTGGTGAGCTTGTGATCCATCAGCTCACTTAGCAATTCAGAAGCAACCAAGGAATTGGTTGCTTCTGAATTTACACACTATACGTATAGTGTCGCCTGTAGCAGTCAAGCGGGCACTCCCTCCCCTCGAAGAGCGGCTCCGTTGGCTTCTCAATGTCGTGAAAGCCTTTTGCGATGGAGGGGATCAAGAAGTGGTATCAGTCCTGGGCCAATAGTAGAGTGACCTTGCTGAAGTCGGCGGCGGCGTTGATAACACTGCGATACTCCTCGAACTGGTCCACCGGTACGGAAATGCTGCGGTAGTATTCTTCAACGCGCACCTTGATCGTTTGTCCTTCCTGCGTATAACTGCTCTTGAAGGAGAGCTTTCTTACACCGTCCAGGTCCACGTGCTTCTCTATTTCCAGGTCCTTCAGGTTTTGTGCGGACCAACCTGCAGGTAGAATGATGTCGATGGAGCGGTTGAAACGTCGGTTGTAATCTTCCTCCACAGGAAGTGTGCGTTCGTTCTCCGAATACATCTCCACTTGGCGCCCGATCAGCTCGCCCACCTTGAACACCACCTTGTCACCAGCGGTACCATTGAATTTCCGGGTGTTCACCCGGCCTTCAATGATGAAAGGTTCCACGCCGAAAAGCTTGCTTTCGTCGTTCTTCACTTTCAACTCCTCCACCGTGCCGTTCTCCAAGAGATAGGATATCATTCCTTCCGTGAATTCCTTCTTTCGATCATCGTCCAGATAGGTGTAATAGCATTGCAGTGAGGCATAGTAGCCCGAGATCAAGTTGGTGAACGTGAGCTCGCATGCATTGCGATTTTTACTGAGGTCGGCGGTGATCACATGATCATGGATCGTTGCAACATCGGGCAGGGGATTGATGTATTTCACGCTACCAACGCCTGCGTAGGTGCCGCCCAGATCGAACCGCTTGATGAAGAGGCCATAGTTGCCCATGTTCTCGCTGGCCGCATAGCCCAGCCGCAAGCCCACGTTATCAGGCGCCATGTACTTGTCCAGTGTTGGGAAGAACAGCAGTATGTCCTGCAAGAAGAGGTAGCATTCCAGATCGGGATCGAAAGGCATGCGGGACCGGTCCGTGGTGATCACTAACTGATAGTCGATGTTCAGTTGCTGAAGGATCGCGCAGGTCAACTTGAGCATGCCCATCTCGCTGCACGCCTTGTTCTTGAGGATCGCAGCGAGGTCATCCAGTTCGGGGTTCGAGGCATCAATGATGGCAAAGCTCGATTTGAGGTGGTCTTCCATCGTGCGCACCTTGTCCTCCTCATCCCGCGTGAAGGAGAGCTTCATCTTCTTCACCAAGGCTTTCAGTTCCTTTTCCGTGCGCGCATCCACCGGCGCGGAGATCGCATTGTGATAGAGCTGGGTAGCTCCGATGTAGCCGCTGTAGTCCTTGATCCCGCGATCAGGTATCCGGTCCAGGAAATAGACCACCCGCATGTAGGCCCCGCCCATGTTGGCGCTCTCTTCTCTTTTCATCGCAGGTACGTCCTTCAATTCATACCGATAGTGGGTCACACCTGCCACGGAGGTGTCCATGGTGGCTTCGGGTGCACCCTTGTAGCTCTTTGTCTTGAAGTACCAAGATCCTGGATGGATCAAGTGCAGGTCTTCCGAAAGGATCGGGACGCCTACTTGCAGTTGTTCGAAATCCCCGCGGAGCTTCACCCGCTTTTTCAGCACGTAGAAATAGTCGATCACACTTCCAGGGATCAATCCCTCGAATGCGAAGTAGATCTGATTCCCGCGTTCTTCATCGTCCGTCGCGCGCTTGAAAGCATCCGACCCCAATTCCTTCACGGTGCCCCCGGGGGTAATGCTGCGTGCCTTGATGGTGGACATATCGATCACCCGGTTCAAGCTGATATACACCTTGTTCTCCGCCTCAATGGATGCGGCATCCCTCAGGAATATGGTGTTGTGCACCAAGTGGTACTCGAACGCATCGTCCTTCTCTTCCTCAATGTCCACAATGGTGGTCCTCCTTAGGAGTACCGTGGGCTCCGTCATGCTCTGCACGTTCTCGGGGACCTCCACTTTGGGTTCGAAGTCATGCCCGGTGATCAATGCATGTTGCGCGGTGGCGCTGCGGCCAAGGAACAGGAGCGAGGCGATAAGTAAGAGGTGTTTCATGGCTCACTATGTTTTAGAATGATCGATCGATTCATGTGCTCGTCCAAATGTTCAAGCATACCGCGCCAAGCATCCAGTTCGCTTGGTTGCAGCATCAGTGTGTTCACCCGGTACGAGTTCCTCAGGTGCAGGGTGGATGCACCATTCTTGGCCGGAGTGACCTCGCCGTGATGGAAGGCATAGCCCGAACCATCCACGGCAAATTCCACCGACTCGGGTACCAGTGTCAGTCGCCTGTTCGTGGGTAGTTCCAGTGCGATCACCTCATTGAACTCCCAGCGGAAATCCATGGAAACGGGGAGCGTCCTGCCTTTGCGGTAGTAGCTATCACTGAAGGGCTTTTCCAGCACGGACGGAACGAACAGCTCACTGCCAATTTCACTGGCGAAGCCGGGGACGGCAAATGTGTAGTTGATCACCAGGGGGATATTGCGATCGCTAAGGCCCTCCACGGAGATTGAATCGACCCGGTAGCGGTCATTCCCTTTCATGTGCATGCTACGCAGTACATCCTTCCATTTGGCGGGGTCGGAGCGGCGCAGTATGGAGGCCATCTCACTACGCCTGTACCCCGTGAAGTAGGCCCTGCCGGTGCCTACCAAGGTGGTGCCATCGAGCTTCATGGATACGCTATCCGTGACCGCGTTGCGGTTGCTCGGCATGATGGGTACTTCCACGATCGCATGTTTCAAGGGGTCGATGCCTACCAAGGCCTGTTTCCCTTGTATGAAACCGCTCGGCATGCCAAATGGCAACTCGCCGGAGGTAGGGTCCAGTATCATCAGGCTATCTCCCGTGTCCCATGCCGTCACCATGTGATTATCCACTACGCAGGAGGGGAGTTCCTCATAGGTGTATGGTATGCGCCTGGATCCGATCCAGGTGAGATGGGCCGTGAGCCCTGCGTTGCTCATAAGGGCACGGAGCAAATTGGCCATGCCTTTACAATCGCCGTAGCGCGCCTCGCACACGGCCACTGCTTCGGCGGGGATCAGGCCGTTCATGCCGTCCTCCACCGCGATGTATTTGATGTGGTCCTGCACCCAGGCAAAGAGCTTGGCGGCCTTCTCCCGGTCGCTGGTCAGCCCTTCGGTCTGTTCCTTGGCGATCCGGACAAGTAGCGTGTCATCATCCGGAAGCAAGTTGTTCACATGGATCCGATCCCAAGCATACAAACGGTCCAGGTCCCCCGCCGGCGATTCCCCCGCATTCCGGATGAGCACCCGGAGGTGCGGGGCATAGTAGAGGATGCTGGGGGCATCTCGTTCCGCTCTCAAGGGCGGCACTTTGCTCATGCTCCATCGATGCACGATCTGTCCACGCTTTTCCTCCTTCTCGTAGCGCATGGCGCCTTCGGGAATGTGGAACGGAACACCTTGGACATCGACGGACTTGTCGCAGATCACAGTGAGGATGCTCTCTTCCACCGGTGCGCCTGTGGAGAAGAAGTGACCCGAAAAGAGTTGAGCATCCCGATACCCAAGCACATAGTCCAAATGAGTGATGGCTCCGCGCGCAACACCCGGAAAGATGAACTGCACGCTCCGGCTGTCATCATGGAAGATCTCGTCGTCCAGCACATCCTTGTGTACGAAATGCGTCACCGGCTTCTTGCTATACCGCTTGCCATCGGGGACCATGGTCCATGCGTTGATCTTCTCCAATGGCGTCAACTCACCGTAGTACACCTCTTCGCGATCCGTGAGTCCAGCCAAGGGTTTGAGCGTGATGGTCTCCTTTACCATCGTGCGCGTCCCCTTCAGTCCGGTCTTCGTTCGCTCTATCACGAACGTCGTGTTCTGCTTGAGATAGACCAGTGGTTGGTCGTGCCACGCACGGCCATATTGGGTCAAGAGCTCATCCGGGGTTTGCGCGATCGACCCGCTGCCCATTGCGACCAACAAGGTCGCGAGCAGGAACCGGCGCAAAGCAATAGTGGAATTCACCATTAGAGCTTCTTCATGGCCACTACATCGTCATCCCGAAAGGTGAGTTCCAGTATGGCTTTCCCTGTCTTATCGTAGTGTGTGGCCAGCCCTTGGCGGGAGCCGTGGATATAGTTCGTCCGTTCGCGAACAGTTCCGCTCGGCCAGTATTCCAACTGCTCGCCATGCTGGTCGCCGTTCTTCCATGAGGTGGTGGATGCCGGAGTGCCATCCTCGTAAAATTCACGGTCGATCCCGACACGTTCGCCGTTATCGAAGGTGCATTCCTCCAGCACTTTTCCGTTGGGATGGTATTCCTTGAATGCTCCCTCGATCACCCCATTCCGGTAGGTCATCTCACGACTTGTTTTGCCGTTGGGGTACTTGGAGGTCAGTTGTACCAAGCCTTCCGCCAATGGGATCGTGTCCAGCAACTTGCCATCGGGGCCATTATAGCTGTACCCGATCAGTCTGCCATCGTTGTAGTAACGCACCATCTGTAGGTCTCCGGACATCGAGTAAGCGCGTACCTCGCCATGGTCCATGCCGAAGCGTGCCGGCCTATCCATGGACTTTTTGCCATTGTCATGAAATGTGCTGTAACCGATGGTTCTTCCATCCTCGTAGTTCCCGGTACGCGTGATCGTGCCCAAGCTGTTCCAGCGTGTTTCGGCCCCTATGCGACTACCCAGATCATATGTGCCTTCGTAGCTCAACTGACCATTCGGGTGCCAGTACTTGGAGCTCCCATGCTGTTTGCCATTGAAGAAGCCTGTTTCACCGCGCTTGGTTCCGTCCGGGTAGAATTCCTTCATCACGCCGTGGATCACCCCGTTCACATACGGCTTGGAAACCTTCAGCTTCCCGCTGGGGAAATGCTCTTCCCAAGCAAAGATGCCCGGCTTCAGTACGATGTGCTCGTAAGCCTCCCCCTTGCTGTCGTAGTTGATGCGCTCCACTACAATGCCTCCTTTGTATAAAAGGCGATCGCTCAGGATCCCATCGCGATCGAAATACTCTTGCCAGCCCTCGCGCTGGTCCTCCACGAAGTATTCATGTGCAAGCACTTTGCCGTCCGGCTGGAATCGCCATTGCTCGCCATCGAGCATGTCGTTGTCCAGCCAACCCCGATCCAATACGCTGCCATCGGTATAGTACTCCGTATACGATCCGGTGCCCTTCTTGCCCGGGAGGAAGTCCTTCTCACTACGCAGCTTGCCATTGGCCGTATAGTTCCGGCACATGCCTTCCAACTCGCCGGCCTTCAGGTTCTCCTCGGTCTGTTTGGTGCCGTCCGGGTACCACCAGCTCCAAGGTCCTTCCTTGGCCCCCTCGCTCAAATAGGAGCCTTCCATGCGCTTGGCACCATAGGGCGTATAACCGGTGAATTCGAACCGGCCCTTGGATCGCTTGCCTTCACTGAGCACTTTGCCGGTTACGTCGAAATAGCGATAGCGGACAAGGAGGTCCTTGTTGTACTCCATCTCGGACTGCTTGGGGCCTTGTGGCGCATAGCTGATCCACAGGCCGGTGGCACGCCCTTGTGGGTCCCTGAACTCTTCGTCACTCACCAAGCCGGACTCATACCATCTGGTGCGCTTCCCGGTCAGGTTATCCGAGGTGTAGGTCCCTTCCATCTTTTTTTGGCCGCTGGTGTACCACTCCGTAAAGGGGCCATTGCGCTTCCCATCGGCGTTCATCTGCTCGGAGGTCGGTTGCCCATTGCGGCCGTATTCAATGCTGCGACCTTCGCGCTTGTCGTCCTTGAAGTCCGAGGTGAATTGCTTTTTGCCATCGGGGGTAAGCACCGTCACAAAGCCGTTGGTCTGGTTCTTCGTCAGCACCTCGGCATAGTAGAGCGTACCGCAGGCGTGGAATGTCTCCGCAGGTCCCGTCAGCTCGCTGTCTGTGAACGTCTTCCGTGATATCAGGGCGCCCAGCTCGGAATATTGCGCATAGGGCCCTTGAACGATCCCGTCCACCACGGTGGCGCTATCCTTCAGGGTGCCGTTGGTGTTCCAAGTGAAATACGGGCCGTTCTCCACCCCAGCGTTCCATACTTGGCGGCGCTTCAGGTTCCCGTTCGGGTGGAATTCCTCCCACACCCCGGTCTGCTTGTGGTCCTGTGTGTAGGAGCCGCGCGAGCTGATCCTTCCGTTGGCACCGTAATAGATCCACGGGCCAGTAGGCGTTTCGGTGGATCCTCCAGCACCGTAGGAGCGGAGGTCTTCCGAACTGTAGTAGTAGTGTTCAACAGGAACAAATTCGGTGCCCACACTATCCGGGAAGCTCAGGAAGTACTTCGAGATCAATGGGTAGATCGAGTCCCTGAATTTCGTTACGGCCGCCTTGTTCTTATCCGCTAACGACCGCACTTTCGGGTCGGAGCTATTGGTCAAGGAGTGATAGACGAACGGCTCGAAAAGGCCATTGTCCATCACCTGTTTCATGAAGGGCACATAGTAGGTGGTCCAGAAGCCATCTCCTTTCGGATGGTCCTTCAGGGCATTCAGAAGGAATTGCCCTTGGCGCACGAAAGCATAGTTGAGGTCGGGCTTCACCTTGTATCCCTTGTTCATGCCCACCCTGTTACGCAGGAGCAGGTCGAGCTCCTTGAAGTCATCGCCGGTGGAAACGTCCACTCCCTTCGGGGAACTGTCCAATTTGCCGTCCAAAAGCCGGTTGGCATCGGACAAGGCATCCCTGCTCGCATCATCATTCCAGCGGATCATCAGCGCCATGAAAAGGGAAAGTGAGGCTTGGCTGATATGTCCTTCTTGTTGGGCAACCGATGCAAGCGCCACTTGGTTGGACTGGGCCATGGGGAACCGGATGGCATTTTCCTTCAGGGCCGCCAAGTAGCCGGCATGGTCATCCATGGAGAAGAAGGCGTTGGCACGGAGCCGGCGGGGCTGGTATAGGCCAGGGAAGACCTGGATGATCGAGTCATACGTGGCAATGCCCTCGGTGTAGCGCTTCAGTTGCACCAAGGAGGCCCCCTTGAACATCAGGAAGTTGGAGGTGAACTCCCCGTTCAGGTCAATGCCCTCCTCACATTGTGGAAGGAGCTCTTCATACTTTTTGAGTTCGAACTGCGCGTACAGTTTGCGCAGCAGAATGCGTGCATAGACGCTGTCACTCCGGTGGACCGTTGCGTACAAGTTCAGCGCCTCGTCGTATTTCTTTTGATTTTCCAGCTCGAGGCCCTTTTTCAAGGTCGTGCTGCCGTAGTCCCGTGGATGAGCTTCCTGTGCTTGGCCAATGAGCGGGCAGGCGATCAGCAGCGTGATCAACGGAAGAAGGAGGTTCCTGCGGAATGAATTGAATAGCATGTTGATGGGGTATGGGTGAGCAGATGGGTGGAACTTGATGGGACTGCGAACGTAGGTGATAGAGGCGAGCGAATGCGCTGGGGCAAATGATCTTCGATCGAGGGAGAACGGCTCAGTGGCAGTGTGCGTCGTATAATGCTTTCACTTCAGGGCCATAGCTTTCCGTGAATCCATGGCTGAGCGCGGCTTCCCATGCGCTGCATGCCTTGTCCATGGCTCCTTTCGCTTGCATGGCCAATCCCAGGTTGCGATAGGCATAACTGTTCCCCGGGTTGAGCTTCAGCGAACGCTCAATGTCCTTTACAGCACCATTGAGGTCGCCGTTCATCAACTTGGCATAGCCGCGGTTATTCAGCGGTATGGCCTCCTTGGGCATCAGCTTCACGCATTTATCGAACCAGGTGATCGCATCTGCATAGCGATCCATTTTCGAGAGGATGAACCCGATGTTGCTCATGGTGGCCATCTCATCGGGATGGCGTTCATCCACGGACATCATGATCGCTAACGCTTCTTCCGGGCGGCCCATGTCATCCAATGTGGTGGCCAGGTTGATCTGGGCAGCCACGTTCAAGCTGTCCTGCGTGAGGCAGTATACGAAGCTGTCATGGGCACCCTGAAAGTTCCGCTTCTGCAAGTAGGCCAAGCCGGTGATCAAGCGGACGGTGCTGCTGTCCGCACCATCCTTCGCGACACCTAAGGCGACGGCCGCATCCGTCAATGCACGATCAGGCATGCTCAAGGAGATGTACATATCGCCCCGGGTGGTCAAGGCCAGAAAGCTCATTGGATCCAAATTCACGGCTTCCTGCACGTCCGCAAAGCCTTCCTCATGCTTGCCCATGTCGAGGAATTTCATTTGTCCGCGCATGGTAAGTGCGGCAATGCGAAGGCTGTCGACCTTCACCAGCTGGTCATAGACCTTGAGCGCCTTGGGGTATTGGCCCGCCTTCCAGAGGTCGCCGGCCTGCGCCATTGAAGGGGAGGAGGCACTACCCGGTGTTTGCGCGAATAACGCGGCTGTTGACCATTGTGTCAAAAAGACGATCAGGCACAGATGGCGCAGCATAGCGTTGGTTTTGCGGGAAAAGATACGTGCCGGTGGCATGCGGCACGTTCAATCTGCTGTGAGGTATGAAAGGAACGCGCGGATCGCAAAAAGCGTCTGTCACCAAAATGCAGGACCGAGCCATCCCTTACCGGGATGGTCAGCATGGAATTCAGGATACCTCCACCGGGCAGGCTTCAGCAGCACATGCTGCCGGGGCCGCATCCGCCGCCCTTCAAGGTCTTCTCTCCGTATACAGTGATGCTCTCGATGCCCAAGCCCTCGATCTTTACCTTCTCCACTTCTTCAGCGGAAAGGTATTGGGAGAGGATATCCCCGGGGATGATGATCGCCTTGCTCTTGAGCACCTTCACATTGGTGAATCCGGCTTCCGCGATCATGCCCAAATAATCCACCTTCTGTATCGCGCCCGTTACGCAACCAGCATACAGTTCGGCCGCATGGCGCAGTTGGTCCGGTAGCTCTCGCGTAAGCACGATGTCCGATACGCTGAAGTGGCCTCCTGTGCGCAGCACGCGGTGCATTTCCGCGAATGCCTTGCGCTTATCGGGCACGAGGTTCAGCACGCAGTTGCTCACCACCACATTCACCATGTTGGCGGGAAGCGGAAGGTCTTCGATATCGCCTTGGCGGAACTCCACGTTCTGGTATCCAAGCTTCGCTGCATTCTCCCTCGCTTTGGCGATCATCTCCGGAGTGAAGTCCACTCCGATCACACGGCCATCCGGTCCGGCGAGCGCACGGGCCACGAAGGCATCGTTGCCTGCGCCGCTGCCGAGGTCCAGCACCGTGTCGCCGGGCTTGATACCGGCTGTTTCCGTGGGCAGCCCACAACCCAAGCCCAAGTCGGCATCTGCCGTGTAGCCCTTCAGTCCGGCATAGTCGTCGCTCATGATGTTGTACACCTCGGTGCTGCACTCACCGGCGCCGCAGCAAGAGGATGCATTGGTCTCTTTGCTCTGGGTAGCCACTTGAGCATAGGTCTTGCGAACGTTGTCCTTCAGTTCTTCAGCCGTCTTCATGGTATTCAATTTTAGCTCTCCAGTTCAGTTTCAAGCGAAGGGGCGCAGCATGTGGTATCCACTGCACGGAATGCGGTCATTAGCTCATGAAGCGTGCGCTGCGCCATGGCCCATTCCTTGGGATCAATGCAATAGCACACGTTCGTGCCCGCGATCGTGCCTTGGATCAACCCGGCTTCCTTCAGTTCTTTCAAGTGTTGGCTCACGGTGCTTTGCGCCAAGGGAAGTTCATCCACGATGTCGCCGCATACACAGCTATCACGCTGGGCGAGCAAGCGGAGAATGGCCACGCGTGCCGGATGGGCCAGCGCTTTCGCATAGCGCGCCGTGCGCAGGTCGTGCTGCGTGAATGTCCTTGGCTTGGAAAGTTCCATCGTTCTTGTTGATCGCAATTTTACGATGGATCGCTTTCCGAGAACTGATCTTCATCATTTTCCTCGGATCAATGACCGGGCGAAGCTTGAACGGCCAGATTGAAAATGGCATCGCCCTGATAGACCATCGGCGCCTTGCTGATGTTGATCACATAGCCGGACTTGGGTGCCACCATGGGTTCGCTGCGGGAACCGTAGGGATCGGAGATGGTGCAGAGGATATCACCCGCTTGCACATGCTGGTGCATCACCACTTTCACGTGCAGGAAACCCGAGCGATCCGCGCGCACCCACTTGGTTTCCTCCACTACAATGCTCTGGTGGCGCTGCATGGGAACACGGATGCCCGGGGTCAACATGCCGAGGTAGCTCAATACGCGGATCACGCCTTCCACCGCCTCGCGCGCCATCTCCTTGTCCAAGTTCAGGCTCATGCCGCTCTCGTTCAACAAGTAGGGGATGCCCATTTTTCCACACGTCTCGCGGTAGGAACTCGGGATGTACGGATCATACAGCGTGAAGGGCGCATGGAAGACCGCAGCCAAGGCCTTCACGATCTCATCGTCCGGAACCACCCGTATTTGGGCGGCATTGAAGCGGTCCGCACCACCGGTATGGAAATCCATGCACAGGTCAGCGGCAGGCAGCACTTCCGTGGTGAATCGATAGGCCACGCGGCTGGCCAACGAGCCGCCCTTGGTGCCGGGGAACACGCGGTTGAGATCGCGGCCATCCGGGAAATACCGGGACTTGGCGATGAAGCCGAAGACGTTGATCACCGGGATACAGATGATGGTGCCTTTCGCGGGCTTGTTCACGCCGTGCGAGATCACCTGCCGCACCACCTCCATGCCGTTCACCTCGTCGCCATGGATGCCGGCGGTGATCAATACCGTGGGGCCGGGCGTGGAGGAACGCTCAATGAGGATGGGTACCTCCACCGGCGTATCGGTGAAGAGGCTGGCAATGCCCAGGTCCAAGCGACAGCTGGTCCCCAAGGGAATGTTCTGACCGAGGATGGTCAAATCGCCTTCATGTGCGATCTCCGCAAGTTTCATGTTCCGGATTTAGTAGGCCAAAGCTCGTGCATCCGCAGACGGCCCTGTATCAGCGCTGCGAGTAGATCTCAGGTGCTGCCTGTTACTCGAGCCCTGCCAGCGCTCGCGGAGCGCGCACAAAAAGTCCTGTCATTTCGAGCGCGAGCGGAGAAAGGCATTCCAGTAAATGAAAGGTGCGGTGTGACCAACGGCATGTTGCTTCCATGCTGGTGCTCGCGCCAACAATACCGTGCATGTGGATGTTCAGGAACAGGCAAGAAAAGCTCGTAGATGAAAACCCACGAAGCAAATAAGGAGATCGTCCTGGCGGAGCATCCTTCGGGAGCGCTCACCTTGGATGCATTCAGTATGCGGGATATCGAAATGCCTCCAATAAAGGCAGGCGAGGTGTTGCTCAAAAGCCTGTACATATCGGTGGATCCCGGGATGCGCGGCTTTATGGATAAAGGCAAGGACGACGCTGTGGGACTGAAATTCGAATTGAACAAGCCGATCACCAGCCGGAGTGTTGCCCAAGTAGTAGATAGCAAGAACGACGTCTTTCCAAAAGGAACGATCGTGCATGGGCGATTGGCATGGCAGAAGTACCAAGCATTGAAAACGGACGGCATCGAAAAGGTGGATCCTGATCTAGCGCCGATCGCCACCTCCGTGAGCATTCTGGGTGTTACGGGCCTTGCCGCTTATTTCGGAATGATCAAGATCGGCGAACTTCAAAAAGGGGAGACCGTCGTGGTATCCGGAGCGGCCGGGGCAGTGGGCAGTGCAGCCGCGCAGATCGCCAAATTGAAGGGCTGTCACGTGGTCGGTATTGCAGGATCTGAAACGAAGATCGAATACCTGGAACACGAGTTGGGCCTGAGCAAAGGCATCAATTACAAAGAGGCTGGTGACCTGAAGGAAGCCATCCGGCTCGCTTGCCCGAGCGGAGTGGATGTGTTCTTCGATAATGTGGGAGGTGCATTGTTCGATGCCGTTCTTGCAAACATCAATCGGAAAGCGCGCATCGTGATCTGCGGCCAGATCGCTGAGTACGATCGCTCAAATCCGCCCCAAGGGCCGCGTCCGCAGCAAACGCTCATCAAGAAAAGCGCGCGGATGGAAGGCTTTGTGGTATTCGATTTCAAGGATGAATTCAGCGAGGCCAAGAAGCAATTGGCCGAATGGCTTAACAGCGGTCAATTGAAGTATAGGGAGCACTTGGTCGACGGCTTTGAGAACCTGCCTGCAGCCTTTATCGGCTTGTTCAAAGGTGAGAACATAGGCAAGCAAATGGTGAAGGTGGCGGAGATGGAATGAAGGAGGAAGAGATGTCCCGGCTCCAATGGGCTGGCACTCGCGGCACGCCCGCGCCCGCCCCATTGATCCGGCCCGGGCGTGTGAGGGGTGGCGGAGGTGGAATAAAAATGTGGT
>JBEBYG010000024.1:0-49264 GCA_040391235.1 Cryomorpha ignava | reverse complement strand
AAGGGGACCCTGAGGAAACCCAAGCCGAAGGGCCGTTCCGAAAGGGACGGCCCTTTGAATTTGCTCTTTCAGCCTTCGCGCATCCCAAGCATGGAACCAAAGAGCTGCTGCCTATCGAAGTTCCGCGTATTCCACACGGTGCCAAGGGATAACGCACAAATTTCGTATCTTCGCAGCCCCGCATCACCCGCCCGACCCCATGGCGTCCATTCCACCCGGAATGCCTTCCATGTTTAACCCAGGGCGGATCAACCATGCCGGGATCGCACATGGCAACATTTGAGAAACGACAGAAGGAAAAAAAACGATTGCAGAAGAAGCAGGACAAGCAGCGTCGCAAGGAAGATCGCAAAGCGAATGCGACCGACGGCGGCCTGGACTCCATGATGGCATACGTGGACGAGAACGGTATGCTAACGGATACCCCCCCCGATCCAGCCAACCGCGTTGAGATCGATGCCAGTGAAATTGAACTGGGCGTGCCCAAGCGCGAGCGGGAAGAGATCGATCCGTTACACCAAGGTAAAGTGGACTTTTTCGATACTTCGAAGGGCTTCGGTTTCATCAATGAGATCGGTAGCCAAGAACGATACTTCGTGCACATCAGCGGCATGATCGATGAGGTCCGCGAAGGCGACAAGGTGAGCTTCGAGCTCGAGCGTGGACCCAAAGGCCTCAATGCTGTCCGCGTGAAGAAAGCCTGATCGACCGGACCGAAAGGTTCCTCTTCCATTTTATTGACCACCCAGCCAACTGCGATGAAATGGCTGTTCACATGCTGTCTTCTCGCCTTGGTGGGTGGTGAGGACACACACGACCTCCGCAAGCCTGTTTCCCAGCTGGAGCTCCCGATAGAGCTTCGGGAAGTGAGCGGCATCACCGACCTGGATGAACATCGGATCGCCTGCCTGCAAGATGAGGATGCTACCGTCTACATTGTTGACCTGCACAGTGGAGAGATCATCGAGCGCCATCCATTCGGTCCGCCCGGCGATATGGAAGGCCTTACACGTGTAGGCGATGGCCTCTATGCCTTGCGCAGTGATGGCCTGATCTATCAGCTACAACTCGACCAAGCACGGTACGTTGCGGTGGATAGCTTCCAGACGCAGCTGGAACACCGCAACATCGAGGGTTTGGGTTATGATCCACGCACGGGCCTGGTGCTCGTGGCACCAAAGGACGTCCTGAAAGGAAGTAAGCAATTGCGCGACCAACGTTCGGTCTTCGCATTCGACCCCGCAACGCGCAAGCTGTTGCCCGAACCGGTATTCACCTATTCCGTGAAGGAGATCATCCGCCGGGCTGAGGCCGATGGAACAAAGCTGCCCAAGCGTATCACCAAGGGAGGAAAGCAAGTGAACGCGGTCAGGTTCCACATGTCCTCCATTGCCGTGGATCCGATCAGCAACCACTACTTCCTGCTTTCCGCAGTGGACCAGACCTTGTTGGTGCTTGACCGGAAAGGCGCATTCGTGGCCTTGCATCTGTTGGATGCAGCCCTATTGCCAAAGCCGGAGGGGATCACCTTTCTGCCGAACGGCGACATGATCATCTCCACGGAGGGGAAGAACGGACCGCCGAGGTTGGTGCGTTATGCGCACTTGACGGGCAAGTGAACTCGCTGAGCTTCCAGCGCCATTCGCTGTATAATTTCGGGGGATCAATCCCTTCCTCGATGGCCATCGCATTGCAGATCGTCCTCGGTTTGGTCGCCCTTATTTGCCTCCTTGGCGGACTGAACCTCTTGAACAAAGGTGCCATGGCTTTTCTGCCGAAGGGCCATACACCCGCGCAGGAACTGGACAACCTGTTCCGCTTTACCAGCGGTATCTATTTCGCCACGGGCTTCTTGCTTCTGCATGTGATCTTCAACATTCATCAGTACCATACCCTGCTGTACTTCCTTGGCTTCATCGTGTTCTTTGCCGGTATGGGCCGTGCATGGTCCATGTTGCGGGTAGGCTCAGCTGGGAACTACCACCGCGCCATGATGTTCGGGGAGCTGGGCCTCGGCTTGCTGATCATTGCTCTACAGGCGCTCCGTTAAGCGATCTCATCTTCATTGGCCTATCCGGTGTGAAGCTCGGTGAACGAAAGAACGCGGGTTTTTCTTTTCAGAATGGTTTCCTTCGTGAAAACCCGGATCCGGATGAGCCCATTCTTCTCTCCTCTTCGTTCACTCCTATCCATCGTTCTCATGTACCCGGCGTTAGTTATCGCCCAACCTGCTGATGCCGGCCCGGATGTTCTGGTTTGTGGGGACGAGTACGACATGCTGGCCAATACACCCGCACCTCCCGGTATCGGTGTGTGGACGTTGATCTCCGGCTGTGGCTTTTTGGTGAACGATACCGACCCGAACACTCATATGTATGCCCTCTGTCCCGGCACAAGTCTCTGGCGGTGGTCCACGCTGGATGCTGCCGGCGTCGAAACTTCGGATGTCGTGGAGGTCACCGCGTTTGATATCAACGCCCCTGCCGCTGATGCCGGGGCGAATATGACCGTGATCGGACCTACGAGCACCGTTTACCTGAATGCTTCTCCCGACCCTGTTCCACCCATGATCTGCACGTGGACGGTCATTCAAGGAACAGGCACCATCGTAGCTCCCTACTCACCGAACACCAGTGTCACGGGTCTCGCCTCCGGCGAACATATCTTCCGCTGGACCTGCAACAATGGACCTTGCGGAACAACTTCCGATGAGGTGACCGTCCAGTTGAACATCACCACCGGGATCGCCACCACGGCCCAGGACGTCGCTCAACTCTTCCGTTATGACCCGATCGCTCAACAGTTGGTGCTCGATGGTACAAGGCCCATTGTGGGTCTGATGGTCGTGGATGCCTTGGGTCGTTCCATGCCGTTGAGCTCGAGGCAAGCGAACATGCGCACTTGGAATGTCGTGGAGTATCCCTCCGGACTGTATGTCCTGCGCGCGCTGGTGGATGGCCAACTGCAAGTGTACCGGTTTGTGGTGGAGCGGTAGGGACTGGAACGGCATAGAGCTCTCTCACTGAGAAGGACCTGGGGCGTTCTTCATTTGTGCGGCAAAGGAATTACGGTGATCCCCGTAGCGGATTACGTGCCGCACCGCATTTGGACCTCTCGTTACAAAGGGACATTTACCGACCCTTACGAACGTGTATCTCATCCGCCCCATTAGTGCTTTTGATCGCTACTCCGCCCCGGCTCTCATCGCTGCGGCGCTGGCCGGTCTATTGACCTTGGCGGCGGCCGCCCAGAACGATGGCCAGGAGTATAAGACCCTCCGCGTGGGCGGGCAGGAAACCGCCTCGGGGTACTTGATCTCGTGGTTGGATGTGTCGCCGGATGGGAGCACCGTCGCGGTGTCCGCCACGCAGGGCTTTCCGCTGCGCTTCTACCCCATGGACAAGCCGGATGAGGCCACGGGCTTCGATGTAGGCAACTGGTATGCAGGAAGCAGGGCGCGCTATAGTACCAGCGGCCGCTACATGTTACTACAGCAGCTCTTCTACTTGGACCATGCGCCGAACAAGGACCGCCCCCTCAAGTACGAGGTGATCGATGTGCCCACCGGATCGGTCGTGCGAAGCTTCGACGACCTCTACGCCGCCGCACTTACTCCCGATGAAACCACAGTGCTCACCGTGGACAAGGCGGGCTTGAAATTCACGGACCTCGCCACCGGAAAGATCAACGCCGTGCGAAGCATGGAGCGGACCGGGAATTCCGTTGCCGTGAGCGCAGACGGGAAGCGGTTCGCCGTTGCCCACCGGCCTACAAAGGCAGAGGTGGAGGCATTGCCCTCCGTGCGCAACGACAAGGACGCGATCAAGAAGGGTGTGAAACAGGGGCAGATCGTGGTGGTGTATGACATGGCCACGCTACAGCCCATACACACCCTGCCCGAACTCTTTGACAAGGTGTTCCGATTGGAGTACAGCAGCGACGGAAGGGATCTTTGGATCCATGCAAAGCCGCATACCCGCAAGGGCGGCGATCCGAACCCGAACCAGAGCTATGTGGAAGTGGCCGATGCTGGCTCTGGCGAAATGCGGCGCACCTCCTACCCTTCCCTCGCCACTTACGAACCCGACTTCCGGATCAGCCCGGATGGCTCACTCTTCGCCGTGGGCAGCACCGGCGGCAAGTTCCAAGAGGTGCATCTCTACGACCGCACGACAGGGAAAATGGTGGACCGTTTCGTAGTGAGCTGGCGCCTTTGGGAGAACCTGGACAAAGGCGAATTCACCATCGGCGACGGTCGCCTCAGCTTCACCTTCCTGCCGGACAACAAGCGCATGCTGCTCACCAGCGGCAACCGCATCATTGAATGGACCTACGCACCATGAAACACATTCTGCTCTTCCTGTTCGTGGCGATCGCAAGCACTTCCGCGCTCGCGCAGAAAAAGGAACTCCTTCAGGACAAGGAGACCATTCTCGCTCGTGCCGGGCAAGCGTTGGATGCATCCATGCAACCTGGCGGCAGCTTGTATGAAGCGGTGGTAAAGGAGCATCTCACCGGCACCTATGTGATCCAGGTGAGTTTCCGCGATAAAGGAGATATCAGCAGCGTGTTCGTGGAGAGCGCCCAAGGCGGCGACATCCCAACGCAGAACCGATTCAAGGACCTCGTGCACCAAGGCCGCATGCCTTTCAAAATGCCCAAGGGCCGCCAATACAGCGTAACGCACACGTTCGACCTCAACGCCATCAACCAATAGTGCTTCACAGTAAACCAACACACCGGATGAAAAAACTGCTCACACCCCTACTCGGCCTGCTCGCCTTGGCATCCTTCGCCCAAGAGGACATGCCCATCATCTTCGAGACCAAACTGGACCATCGGATCGAACATACCGGCACCGGTACCGAGGACCGCGGTTACAGTTATGCCGCAAGTGACAAGGAGATCACCGTGTTCAACAACAAGACGGGGGCCGTGCGCTGGACGGGAAAGTTCAAGGACCTCACACCGAAATTGAAAAAGGTGGACGAACTCACGCCCTTCTGGGAAAGCAATGTCCTGTTCCTGTTCGACCGCAAAATGGGCAAGGACCAGATCGCTTGCCTGGACCTCGCGGACGGACACCTGCTGTGGACCACGGATAAATACCAGAACATCTCTGACGAGAACGTGGTCTACATTCCTGAACTGGACGGCTTCGCCATCACCCTGAAGGACAAGTTGGTCTGGATACTGGCACGCACGGGCGAAGAGCGCTGGTCCACCGACAAGTTCAAGGGCGTGGTAGGCCAGTACGTGGTCACCAAGGACAGCAAGCTCGTGATGGTCAACTTCATGCCATCCAACTTGGCGGCCCTCTTCACCGGTTTCAAGAACCAGATCGCCAAGATCGACCTTACCAACGGCAGCATCCTTTGGGAGAACACCTATGTGGGCCGTGCGGAGCGGAAAGTGGTCACCAAGGAATTCCTGTATGAGCTGGACGTGGCGGATGACAAGGTCTTCCTCCGCATGAACGGCATTCAGGTGTACGACCTCAACACGGGAGCCAACCTGTACTCAGCCGCCTTCGACTTCACCCCGGAAAAGTTGATCGGATCGCCTTCGGGTGCCAAGAAATTCGGCGTGTACAATGCCGTGGCGAACCCCGTGGTCGTGGGGGACGATTTCTATGTGCTGGACATGACCAGCAAGAAGAGCCAGTACGTGAAGAAGTACGACCGCAACAGCGGCAAGCTGATCTGGACCAGCCCGGAGATCAAGGAAGCACGCGCCATCCCCAACATGTATGTGCAGGGTGACAAGGTCCTCCTCCAGATCGGAGGCAACGTGGAAGCACAAGCCTACATCCGCAAGCAAGAGCGCCAAGCCGATGGCAGCTATGAGACGACCGAGGAGTGGCGCGTATGGCATCCCAACGTGAAGCCGAACGGCATCCAGGCATTCAACACCAGCGATGGCAGCCTCGCTTGGGACAGTGAGCGCTTCCGCAAAGGCATCACCAACGCGGTGGTAGTGGACGACAAGTTCATCGTGTGCAGCGGCAAGGAGCTTTATAGCATGGACATCGCCACCGGCGCGGAGCAATACGTGGTGCCTGTGGCCAAGGGAGGCGTGGGCAACGCGGACCAGATCATGACCTACAAGGACATGGTGGTGGTGATCGGTGACAAGGGCGTGAGCACCTTCAATGGCAAGACCGGCGAACTTGTGGCAAAAGGCAAATACAAGAAGAGTGACCTGGAGGACTATGAGGGTGATCGCATGATCCTGAAAACGGCCAGCTCGGACATCGCTTGCTTCGATCTGGACAACTGCACATTCAAGGAATTCAAGGCGCGAAAAGGTGCCACCACCAGCATGAGCGAGAACGGTGACTTCGTGTATGTGTACGAGAAGAAGAGCGTGACCAAGGTGGGCACGCGCTAAGGCAGTACCACGCATTGCATACGGGCCGTGCCTTTCCGATCCATCGGCGGGCGCGGCCCGCTTGCGTCCGATCCGCGCACGCTCCGCCTACCCGCCCCCTATCTTTGATCGATGACGACCGAACCACGCGAAGCACGCACCAGCGTCGCCATCCTGAAGCGGATGCATCCGGACCAGCTCGAAGTGCAATATCTGCATGGCGCCGTGCTGAACGCCAACACGCTGGCCGAAGTGCAGCAGGCTCGCCGCGAATTGATGGGGAGCACCCCATACTTCATGCTCAGCCTGCTACCAGAGGATGTGGATTACACAACCGCTGCCATGAACGTGGATCACTTTGCCAGCGACCGCAAGGAAGGAACATTGCTTGCCATCGCCTTGGTGGCCCAAGCCAACATGATGGAAATGGTCCTGAAGCTCTACTTCTCCTACTACCCGCATCTGAACCGCATCCACGTGACCCCTTCCGAAGCGGATGCACGCCAATGGCTGAAGGAGCAAATGGCGGAGCTGGGGCACACCGGGAACTAAGCATTGGCCAGAAGGGAAGGACGCTCATTTGTCATCTTGAATGGCCGCCCTGGATAATAGGAATGGCAGAGTCTCCGTTGATCGTCCATGCAAGCCACCTCCACCGCCCCGCCGCCTTTGAATTGGGCAGTACTGATCGGCACTGCCGCAGTTGTACCGCTCTTCCTCTACTACATCGACGAAGGGCGCTATTCCTTGGAAGGGCTCTTCACGGTTGGTAATGGCATCGCCATGGGGATCTATTTGACAGGCATGGTGCTCGGGCTGCTCCTGATGGCCCGCCTCTTCGCAAAGCGCAGACCCGGCCCACTTCGCACCGCACTGGTGCTTTCCCTGGGCAGCATGGCGGGGCTCCTCTTCGCGCTGCTACTTATAGCTGGCATTGGACTGATCCAGTACATCAGCTGATCAACCTATAGAGCGGACCTGCCACTCCCCTCGCCTCAGGCAGGGTCTCCGCTTCGGGACCCTGCGGAAGTGCAAAGGCGGATCCTGCCTATTCCGTATCCTCCATAAACACCAACTTGCAGTGGAGGGTGGAAGGTATTTGGGTTCCGATTATGGTGATGGTGAGCTCACCAACTTGGTAACTGTATGTGTATTGAAGGGTGTACAATTGATACGGAAGTACATACCAAATGCTGTTCTTGTGCATATACAGCAACACTGCATCATTATCGATCACTTCCTCGGTAAGGCTGGGAACCTGTCGCGTATACTTTATTCCGTTTGACAGCTGTTCCCACTCGGAACTAAGCGCGGTGAAACCCTCGACATGCAAACTACCGTTCCCGTCCTGCCCGGGAGGGCCAACTGATCCTGAGGGGCCTGCGGGGCCTTCTTTGGCACAGCCCGCCAGGAGGAGGCAGATCGCTGTCAGCATGAAGATCTTCCGAATATCCATAGGAATGCTTTTCAGGTGAAACTAAGGGAATCTGTTGACCTGCACACGCTCGACTCAAGCAGGGTCTCCGCTTCGGGCCCCTGAGTCGCGCCGCGTTAAGCCTTCTTCGTGCGCTCAGTGCTTCTGTGGTAAACCCAACCACTCATTCCCTTTGCGCTCTTGGCGTCTTGGCGGTAAACCCATTCTCTGTGCTCTCCGTGCCTCTGTGGTGAACCCTACTCCCTACTTTCGCCACATGCCCGAGAAGATCGATATCGAAGCCTCCAAGAACGAGGACCACAACAAGCTCGCCGTCTCCGACCTCCACAAGCGCCTCAACAAGGTCTACTTAGGCGGCGGAGAGAAGCACATCGCCAAGCACAAGGCCAAGGGCAAGATGACCGCCCGCGAGCGCATCGACGCGCTGCTGGACCCCAAGAGCCCACGCATCGAGATCGGCGCCTTCGCCGCCGACGGCATGTACGCCGAATACGGTGGTGCCCCCAGCGCGGGCGTGGTGGTGGTGATCGGCTACGTGAGCAAGCGCCAGTGCATGGTGGTGGCCAACGATGCCACCGTGAAGGCCGGCGCGTGGTTCCCCATGACGGGCAAGAAGAACCTCCGCGCGCAGGAGATCGCCATCGAGAACCGCCTGCCCATCATCTACCTCGTGGACAGCGCCGGCGTGTTCCTCCCCATGCAGGACGAGATCTTCCCCGACAAGGAACACTTCGGCCGGATCTTTCGCAACAACGCCGTGATGAGCTCCATGGGCATCACGCAGATCGCTGCCGTGATGGGCAGCTGCGTGGCCGGTGGCGCCTACCTGCCCATCATGAGCGACGAGGCGCTGATCGTGGAGAAGACCGGCAGCATCTTCCTCGCCGGCAGCTACCTGGTGAAAGCCGCCATCGGTGAGGACATCGACAACGAGACCCTCGGCGGCGCCACCACCCACAGCGAGATCAGCGGGGTGACCGACTACAAGTGCAAGGACGATGCGGATTGCCTCCAGAAGATCCGCGCCATCATGGACAAGCTCGGCAAACCCAAGGACGCCGGTTTCAGCCGCGAAAAACCCGCAGCACCCAAGGCCGATCCGAAGGAGCTTTACGGCATCCTGCCTACCGAGCGCGCCAAGCCCTACGACATGCGCGAGGTGATCGCGCGCTTAGTGGACGGCAGCGAGTTCACTGAATACAAGCAGGGCTACGGCCAGAGCATCCTCACCGGCTACGCCCGCATCGACGGCTGGGCCGTGGGCATCGTGGCCAACCAGCGCAAAGTGGTGAAGAGCAAGAAGGGCGAGATGCAGTTCGGCGGCGTGATCTACAGCGACAGCGCCGACAAGGCCACGCGCTTCATCGCCAACTGCAACCAGAAGAACATTCCGCTGGTCTTCCTACAGGACGTCACCGGCTTCATGGTGGGCAGCCGCAGCGAGCAGGGCGGCATCATCAAGGACGGCGCGAAAATGGTGAACGCCGTGGCCAACAGCGTGGTGCCGAAGTTCACCATCATCATCGGCAACAGCTACGGCGCCGGCAACTACGCCATGTGCGGCAAGGCCTACGACCCGCGCCTCATCGTGGGCTGGCCCAGCGCCAACGTGGCCGTGATGGGCGGCGACCAGGCCAGCAAGGTGATGCTCCAGATCGAAGTGAGCGCGCTGAAAGGCCGCGGCGAAACGATCACACCGGAGAACGAGAAGGAACTGCTGGACAAGATCCGCAAGAAGTACGAGGATACGACCTCGCCGTACTATGCGGCTTCGCGGCTTTGGCTGGATGCGGTTATTGATCCGTTGGAGACGCGGACTTGGATCAGCATGGGGATCGAGGCGGCGGCGCAGTCTCCGGCTACCAAGGAGTTTAATATGGGGGTGTTGCAGGTGTAGATCTTCCTTCAAGATGGCATCTGTTGCGGAAGTCCTTTCCGAGCGATTCCTGATCGATCTAGTTTGGATTGACAAGATGACCCTGTCCCTAAAGTCACCGGATGGCACTGCACGGGGATCCGAACAACGGCTGGTCCTGAAGGTCATGGCGATCGAGAAGAACGACAAGCCGAATCTTCCGTTGCGAGAAACCACTTATGAACTGGAATTTAATGGGGTTACTGGTTTCCGTATGGATCTCCCTATCGACTTGGAAGAAACTTCCTTGGCCATGGATGTCGACGATGTCACACTTCAAGAACGTCCCAGCGGAATAAGCACGTTGATGTTCGAGAACGCGAACACCTTCATTGAAATTGACTTTCGTGAAGTGGAACGAACGCTTATCTCGGTGAAGACCGAACCTACTGACACCAAACTGAATCTTCGAACGCTTCAGCATGTTGCCGGCATGGCACTGAAAAACGGTATCGCATTGCACTTTGACGCTGTGCTACTATACCAGAATGCCTCATACGGGAGTGCTCTGTTTCTGTCGGTCATCTCGATGGAAGAAATCGGCAAAGCATTCTGGTGCGACCACTATGCTTGGACGTCCAAGGTGAACAATAACCGGTGGGATAATGAGAATGACTGGATGAATGAGGTCCTGAGCAACCATCGGAGCAAGCAACTTGCGTTCATCGGGCAAGTGCCTGACTTAATGTATACGCCCCTTCTTCAACAAATCCAGTCCAAGCAATTGGACGCAGTCAAGCAAAATGCAATCTATGTTGGATTGAGCAAGCCAAAAGCTGGCCAACCGAGGACAACTGGACGCCTTGTCTCACCCACCCAAACAACCAAGTCGCAAGCCAAGCAGCAGTTGAAGATGGTCCACGACTTTCTCCTCGACAACATAGATGGTGTTAGGACCGGCAGACTCGAACATGATCTTGGGGTCATTCAAAGAGCATTTTCGGAAGAGTTGTATTCAAGACTTTCGGCTCTTAACCTTTGAGGAACCTTACACCCTTCCGGCGCTCGGATGTCCACTTCTCCAGCGCTCGGGTGTTTCCCGGGTGCCCGGCCTTCATCCGCCTCAGGCGGGCTCCGCCAAACGTGGCTTTCAATGTCGCCCCCCACAAGTCCAACCAGCAGGTTCCATTATCTTGCCAGACCATTATGCAATTGTCTGAGCGCACCCCGAAAGCCCAATGAGAATCTTCTTTTCACTTCTTTCATTCGTTGCCTGCCTGTCGACCGCGATGGCGCAGTCCACACCACCAGAGATACCAACCGACACGGCGAATACCTTATTACTGCTTGTGGGCGAATGGCAATTCGTTCATGTCCTAGGTCCAGACGGGAAACCGACCGATCACATCGACAAATACCCGGGCCCCGATGGAGAGCAAATACGAGTGAATGCCAATGGTCCTGATATCACCATCCGGGCCGATCGCACCTATCAGAAGCGATTCGATCCAAAACATGCGGACCTCGGAATTTGGAGCTTGGCATCACCTTCCGAAGTGGTCTACACCATGGTCATCCCCATGGATTCGGGACAAGGTGAGATGATCCGGATGACCGAACAAATGTTCAATAAGAAATGGGAGATCGATGGGAAGGGGAACTACTTGGACAGTTCCTCCGATCACATCGTGCGGCTTACAAAGAATGAAATGCGAGTACTAGAGGAGGGATACATATTCGTGTACTCGAAAACTCCCTGAAGTTCCCATTCCCCGCGCTATCGCCAATGTTCCTCGCGCACCAAGAGCCCCCCATCTGGCGCGAGCGACTGCGCCGGTACGTTTGATCGACCACACTAATTATCGGCATGAGGGTGGTCCGATATCCATCGGACGCTCTCACCCGTTTAGAGGTCTTATCTGCGATCGTCCGCTCGCTCACCCTTTCCGAGCCTTCTCGATAGCAGCGATGTCGATCTTCCGCATCTTCATCATGGCATCGAAGGCCCGCTTGGCGGCGGCGGCATCGGTGTCGGTCACGGCTTCGGTGAGGGCGATGGGCGTGATCTGCCAAGAGAGGCCCCATTTGTCGCGGCACCAGCCACACTGGCTTTCTTCACCGCCATTGCCCACGATAGCATTCCAGTAGCGGTCGGTCTCGGCTTGGTCCACGGTGGACACCAGGAAGGAGAAGGCCTCGCTGTGCGTGAAGGTGGCCCCTCCGTTGAGACCGAGGCAGGGAATGCCGCGTGCGCTTCGCTGAAGCACCGGTGAACACCACGTCGATCGCGAAGCCGGGGCCGTACAGCTATCGGGAGGTGGTGGTGCGGTAGTGGGTGGTCCCACTTGGTGCGTGTTCGGCCTCTTCATATACCGAAACGGATCCGTGGTCTTGGATCCGGCCCATGGAGCCGATGATCAATTGCAAAGGATATGCGGATAAATGGCCTTTGCATATACATTCGATGCATCATCCGCCGTCCCTCCTATCCAACCCACAGAAACCCCATGAACTACTGGTTATCCCTCGGCTTCCTGCTCGCATTCACCACTGCCGCCAACAACGTTTCTGCGCAGGACGAAACCAACAAAGCGCTGCAGATCGTGTTTACACAGGATATGGACGAAGCAGCTCTGGAGAGCATCCAAGACTTCGTCAAATCATGGGGCGTGATCCTAACGATCAACGGCACGGAATACGAGAACGGACTGTTGCAAACGATCGACTTCAGCATCACTACTGATAAAGGCAATGGATCGGCCAAAGGCGAAGTCCGACCCGACCGGAAGTTCGGCTTCAAGTATGATCCGAAACGGGGTACGAATTATGCGGTGGTGGTTGGGACCTTGGCCCCACCATCCACCAACACCGTTGCGGTGCAGAATAGACCGAAGGATTTCGTGGAGGTGGTGTTCACTCAGGATATGGACCTGGCCGCCCTGAAGAGCATCCAACAGATCGTCAAGGAATTGGGTGTGGACCTGCAGATCAACGGCACGGAATACACGAACGGTCTGTTGCGCTCGATCGACTTCAGCGTTGTCACCGCTAAAGCCAGTGGTTCTGCCAAAGGCGAGATACGACCCGACCGGAAATTCGGCTTCCAATACAATCCGAAAGGTGATACCAAGGTCGCGGTGGTGGCGGGTGCGTTGGACCAAGTGCGCGAGTAGGACCATGAGCGATGCTCCGCTTGGGCGTGCGCACCTTCACGCCTGCGTTGAGTTGGCCACCAGAGCCAATTGAATCGATCTTCTTCCCAATTCTCGGCTCACGTTCAAATGAGGCTCTTCAGCCCACCAAGTGCGTCAGCCCGTCGTTCACGCCTTCGTACAGGTCGCGCACCCGGTGCGTTTCGCATAGCTGTCGGAACCGCTCGCGGATGGGTTTGAAACCATCGTGGAAGGGGCACGGGTGACTGTCGCTGCATTGGCTCAACCCCAAGCCGCATTGCTTGAAAACGTCCTCGCCATCCATCAGGTGCACGATCCGGATCACCGGCAGATCCGCTTGTTGAGGCGTGAGGTAGAATCCGCCACGGGGTCCTTTTATACTGCAGATCAATTCCGCCTTCACCAGCCGTTGCAGCAGCTTGCCCACGGTGTGTTCATTCTCATCGATGAATATGGCCACCTCCTTCAGGCTCATCCGTTCCCCGGCAGAGAGTTTGGAGCCGAGGAAGACCACGGCCTTGATGGCGGCTTTGCAGGTAAGGCTCAACATCGTTCTATCCGCCAAGGAATAAGCGCCCTGCCTCGCTGATCATTTCCTGGCTCCAATGCGGGTCGAAGGTGATGTTCACCTCCACCTCATAGCCGGGGAACGCCATCTTCAGCGCTTCCGAGGTATTGCCTTGGATGGATTCACCCATGGGACAAAATTCCGTGGTGAAGGTCATGGTGCAAACCACCTTCCGCTCGTCGTTCTCGCCGAACTCAAGCCCGTAGACGAGGCCCAGGTCCACGATGTTCAAGCCGATCTCCGGGTCGTCCACGAATCGCAGGGCGTCCAAGCCGGTCTCGCACTTTTCCTCGTTGTTGGTCTTCACGTTCATTTCCGGAAGGGCTTGTGGTTCACCAATTGCATGACGTTCCAGTTGTAAAGTACGGCAGTGACCAGCAGAGCGATGCTGCCGGCGGAAAGCAGGATCGGAGCAGCGAAGAGGATGCCGCAGCCGAAGAGGACAAAGCCCAGCAGGTAGGCCAGCGCCATGGCCCGGTAAACGGGTTCACTGAACAGGTCTTTCGGACCGGGCATCTTGCCCATGGAGGCGCGGTGGTGATACACCTTGTTCCAAACGATGAAGGGCAGCGTCTTGAAGGTCATGCCCAGGATGATGGCCGTAAGCCAGCCGAAGAAAATGGTGAAGCCATAGAGCAGCACCACATTCGCCTGTGTGCCCGTGGAGGCCAGCAGCACGCCGATCAGCGCCAGTAGCACCACGGTGGGCAACAGCAGCAGGACCACAGCTAGCAGCGAGGTTTTCATTTGGTCGTCCACCTTCTTCCGGATGCGTTGCTTGTAGGCCTGCCTGCAGTAATAGGCGAAGAGCAGCAACGCCAGCAGCACCATGCCTGCGGGCACGAAGCTGAGGCCCGGCCCCGCGCGGAAGAGGAATAGCAAGCCATACAGCACCAGCCCCGTGTTCACGAGCACGAATACCGCCCACAGCAGGCGGGGTGCGTTGTACTTCGATATCAGGAACATGGGGATCAGCCGCGAGCCCACGCCCAGCACCAGCAGCAGGAACCAACCCACCAGACCGAGATGCGCGTGCAGCGGGAGATAGGACAGAGAGTGTTCCGGCAGCACCGATGAAGTGAAATTGAAGAGCAGCGCCAGCCCGAGTGACACGGTGAGCAACAACCAGATAGCGGCGGTGAAGACGAACACGGCGTGGACGTTCTTCCGCTTGCTCTGGGAAATACTGAGAGCCACGTTTGCCATGTAGGCGAGCACGGCACCCGTAACGAGCGAGCCGCCCAACTGGGCCACCAAACCCAGGTCGAACGTGTAGAAACCGTACACCAGCAAAGGCATGCCCACGGCGGCCAGGCCGAAGGATAGATGGCCCAGCTTAGTGCTGTACAGGTGGCTTTCTATAAGCACCGGCAACAACTGATGGCTGGCACCCAAGATGATCATGGTGGCCCAGCCCAGCGCCATCACGTGGGTGATGGCCAGGATGTGCGGCTGGAAG
Organism: Cryomorpha ignava; assembly: GCA_040391235.1. Taxonomy (GTDB): domain Bacteria; phylum Bacteroidota; class Bacteroidia; order Flavobacteriales_F; family PHOS-HE28; genus PHOS-HE28. The sequence goes on along the minus strand of JBEBYG010000024.1, from coordinate 34,405 downwards.
TAATGCCCGGTGAAAGCGCCGCCCGATGTAAGCAGCAGAATGGTGGCTACCAGGAAGGAGACCGCTGCATAGACATAGAACGGGACCACCACCTTGTAGGAGGTAGTGCGGGCAATGGGGCTGCTCTGGGCCGGACCGAACATTCAGGGCTTGAAGATGAACAGCTTTACGTCGCCCTCGCTGATCTCCTTGGCGCGGTACTCGAATTTCCGCTCCTCCAGTTCGGGCAGCAGGAACACCGGGATCCGCTTGTGGTCCACGTAGAGCGCTTGGCCTGCGGGGAGCTTTTCCAGCTCGTCCAGGATGGTGAGCATGGGCAAGGGCATCTCCAAATGCCGCACGTCGATGGTGGTGGTGTGTCCTTCGTATTTCTTCACCCACGCATCGAAGTCATCGGCATTGCTCGTCAGCGTGGTGTTGGGGATACTGCCTGCCTCCGACTTGAAGAACCACGTGTGATACGTGCCTCCGTCAACCACCTCTGAGTAGGTCTTGAAGCCTTGCTTTTCCAGTAGTAGGATCAGCGGGATGGGTTCAAAATCGTTGATGATCTTCAGCGTTTGAAGGGGTTCCAACGCCTTCACTTTTCCGAGGATGAGGTTGAAGGGGTCCTTGCCTTCGTTCAGTATGGGCCGCACGTCCAGCTCCAGCACGTTCTCCGGCTTGATCTGCTTCATGAAGTCCGGCTTGGGTGCGCGTGCTTCGGTCTCCTCCCCGTTCGCCTCCAAAGGATCAATGGTGAAGCCCAACGGCTCCAGCTTTGCGAAGAAGTCTTCCGGCGTAACGCCCCCGATCTTGCTGGCCATGCGGATGGTGGCGCGCGAGGCCATCAGCTTCCGAAGCAGCGGATTGCGCAGCTTGTTGAACTTGGGCGAGAGGCTGATGATGGCTTCCAAGGCTGCCGGGGTCTCGCGAAGCAGTGTGGAGATCTTGGTATTGGCGTTGATCGTGATCATGCGTGTTCAAAGATCCATGGAAAGGACGGGCCGACATCCTCAAGCCGATCGCTTGGATCCGCCGGCCCGTCCGGTTCCATCATCCGGTCGTCCTTCTATTTGAACGACTTCTCCAGTTCGGACGCCTTCGGGAAAAGGATGTTGTTCTCCAAGTGGATGTGTACGTGGGTGTCGTCCTCTATCTCGTGCAGCATTCGATAGAGCAGCGTGTAGCTGGCACAGGCATCGCTCGGCAGGGTGTAGCCTTTGGTGATGTCGTTGATCTCGTCCAGCTTTCCGCCCACGGAGGCATGCTCTTTCATCAAGGTCTCCATGTTGTCCTTGAATCGGCCCATGGTGCTGGCGGGCAGTGGCTGTCCACTATTCTTGGCGGCTACCAATTGCTTGATGTAGGGGAACATGTTGCGCTCCTCCTCGGGCAGGTGCGCGTTGAATTCCGCAGCCACCTCATCCACCAAGCGGCGCACTTGGTGCAGCTCGGGGTGGGCCTGCCCATGTACTTGCTCCACTTTAGCCGCGTACTTCTGTACGTCAGGCAGGTGCTTGCGCAGGTAGGCGTGGTGGGTGTTCACAATGAAGTCGGAGAGGAAGTCCACTCCCCAATCGTTGTACGGCAGCACCGGGGAGGTGTTGGCGTGGTTCTCCTCGCGCAGTTCCTGTTCTATCCGGACCACGTCCAAGCCTTTGGCGGCGCAGGCTTCCTGTAAGGTGAGGTGTCCGTTGCAGCAGAAATCAAGGCCATACTTCTTGAAGACCTCCGCCTTCCCCATGTCCTTGGTAACGATCTCCGCCAGCGTTTCGGCGCCTTGGCCGGTGGCACGCTTGGTGATCTTCACCTTCCACCATGCAGGGCCTTGCTCCAAGTATTCCCAGGTGAAGACGTCGCCCATCTCCCCCTGCATCTGGTAGTAGAGCGGCTTGGGATCGTGGTCGTTGTGGATAATGAGGCTCTTTCCTTCCTGCAGGGCATGATAGCGCGTGAAGATGGTGGAGTGTTTTTCCCTTGGTGCCAGTTTGGTGACGTCCAGTATGTTCTCGCCGGCATTGTTGGCATCGGCGATGCGTTTGGTGATCTTCACCTTCCACCATTCAGGCCCTTGCTCCAAGTATTCCCAACTGTAGGTGTCGCCGTGCTCGGCCTGCAAGTGGTAGCGCAGCGGGGCGGGATCGTGGTCGTTGTGGATGGTGAGGCTCTCGCCGCTCTGCAAAGCATCAACACGCTCGAAAATGGTGGAGTGCTTGACTGCAGGGGGAAGCTTGGTCACATCCAAGATGTTCCGTCCTGCCTCGTTGTTGCGGGGTGCTTGTTTGGTCAGTTTCACCTTCCAAGAGAGTGGGCCTTTTTCCAAATACTCCCAGCCAATGGTGTCCTGGTGGGTGTGCCCCAACTGATGACGCAGCGGTGCGGGGTCGTGATCGTTGTGGAGGATGAGGCTCTCACCATCCTTCAGTTCGGCGATGCGTGCGAAAATGGTGGAGTGCTTCACCTGCGGTGCCAGCTGGGCTGCGTCCAATATGTTCTCGGTCGTTGTTTCCATGATTGTGCTTGATGATCGGGTATCCGGCGCGAAGGTAGGATGCAGCGAGCAATAAAAGTAATTCAATACTTTTAATGAAGCCTATAGCACAGGCCTATTGAAACCCAACAGGTCTAACGCATCGATCGGCCAAGTGCATACAGCCACCGTAGCACCGTCGCAAGCAAGTTTGAAAACGAGGATCAGCGTTCTCGTCGCGAGAACAGGAGAGACTGCATCAGAAACCACATGCTGCCGCCCACTGCCTCAACTGGACAGGCGTGAGCACTTGGCGCAGATGATCCTGTAGGCCTTTCGGTCGGGCCGTGTTCTCCACTGTAGGGACTTCCACCTTCGTTTCAGTGACCCGCATACCGGGAGCAGGACCTGAGAGGGAGGTACTGACGTTGGGGCCTGCATGCATCGGCTCCGCACCAGCGGGAACCGGCAGCAAGGCTGTATCATCCACCACCCACTGCCCATCCACCACGGCGGGATATTGCTCACGCAATTCCTCCAGGCGGGCGATCTGCGAGTGCTTCAATCCGAGCTCTTTCCATGTGCTATTATCCGCATTCCACAGGCATCCGCGCGAAACCGCCAATGGCTGCGCATCATCACTGTCTACTTGGGCTTGCGCAGAGAACGCAGAAGCGGTGATGATGCAGATGATGGTAAAAGATCTGGTAATGCGATAGGTGGCTTTCATGGCAAGCACCTCCAGCAACCGGAATGCCAGATCCAATGTCCGCTGAAGGAATTTGTCGGATGCAAGCATTTGCCGCAGCCCCAAGCACGTGCTGCCCATTACCTATGACGCCTACCCGAGCCGGACCGGAGGGCGCGGGGAAACCCATCCCTCGCAGCGGGGAATCGGTTCCCCTTGGTGACCTTCCATTCGGAGGGCGGCGCTGTGATCGATAAGATGATCCTGAATGCGCAGTAACCGATCTTCGCCCCGCACTACCCGATCCCATGCGATTTTCCCTCCTGCCCCTTGTCGCCCTTCTACCCTTCTTGGCAACGGCCCAAGCTGAAAAGGACACTTCCACGGTTCAGATCGTCCATGGCACCACTTGCGATGCGCGCGTTTCCATGGAGCAGGTAAAGGCCTTGCCGCGCCATAGCGCCCCGGTACGCAACCACAATGGCACGGATGACACCTATGAAGGTGCCTGGCTACAAGAGGTGCTGGAGCTCGCCTGCCCTTCCATTGCTGCGATCGACAAGCGAACGAGGATACGGTCGGCCGTGCGCGTTACCTCCGCCGATGGCTACAGCGCACTGATCGCCTTGTCGGAGGCGGACACCGCTTTCCGCGACCGGCCGGTGCTGCTCTGCTGGCTGTGGAACGGCCAACTCCTCAGTGAGCGCCATGGGCCTTTCCAACTGATCGTCCCCGACGATATCCGCCATGCGCGGGATGTGCGCGGGGTGAGCAAGTTGGAGGTGATCACCCCTTGAGGCGATATGCGCGCTGAGGCGCCAGTTCGTGCAGTATCACCCACCGTTTACACCAAGACCCCATTGCCCCTTCACCAATGAACAACTCCCCGAGCGAGGCGTTTCTTGGCAAAGGATTCGTGGGCTGCCGTTTCACCGTGGGCGAGCCGATCCGGATCGGAGATCAATACCTACTCTTCAAATGCAGAAGCGAACATTGGGAAAAGGCGGCTTGGAGGTCTCCGCGATCGGCTTGGGCTGCATGGGCATGAGCTATGGCTATGGCCCCCCGAAAAATGAAAAGGAAATGATCACGTTGATCCACAAAGCAGTGGACCAGGGTGTCACCTTTTTTGATACGGCGGAAGTGTATGGCCCCTTTACCAATGAAGAGCTGGTGGGCAAGGCACTACAGCCCTACCGCGACCGGGTGGTGATCGCCACGAAGTTCGGTTTCCACATTGATGCGGACGGCAAGCAGGCGGGTGTGGACAGCCGTCCGGAACACATCCGCAAGGTGGCCGAGGCTTCGCTGAAGCGACTGCGCTCGGACCACATTGACCTGTTCTACCAACATCGTGTGGACCCGATGGTGCCGATGGAGGATGTGGCCGGCACGGCGAAGGAGCTGATAGCGGAAGGCAAGGTGATGCACTTCGGTCTTTCCGAGGCGGGCGTGTCGAACATCCGCCGGGCCCATGCCGTGCAACCCGTGGCCGCGCTGCAAAGCGAATACTCCCTCTTCTGGCGTGAACCCGAGGTGGAGATCATCCCCGTGCTGGAGGAGTTGGGCATCGGCTTGGTGCCTTTCAGCCCGCTGGGCAAGGGCTTCCTTACTGGGAAGATCGATGCAAACACCACCTTCAGTAGCACCGACTACCGCAACACCGCCACGCGCTTCACCCTGGAGAACAGGAAGGCCAATCTGGCATTGGTAGAGCTTCTCACCGGCATAGCCGGGAAGCATCACGTTCCCCCAGCACAGATCGCGCTGGCGTGGCTGCTCGCACAAAAGCCCTGGATCGTACCCATCCCCGGCACCACCAGCTTGGCACGCTTGGAAGAGAACATTGGTGCGGCCAAGGTGGTACTCTCCACGCATGAGTTCCAAGAGATCGAGCTTGGGCTTTCCTCCATCACTGTGCAGGGAGCGCGCTATTCCGAAGGGGCCCAGAAACTGATCGATCGTTGAGAATGTCCAATTTCACTTTCACTGCCGCACTCCAACCGGGTCGGCCCTCCATACCCCACTGAACATGAACAACGCGAACCCGGCTGTGGAATGGTACTTCAGCAAGCCCTCCCAATGGCAGGAAGAATACCGGCTGTTGCGCTCGCTCGCGCTGGACAGCGGCCTCACCGAAGAGCTGAAATGGGGACACCCCTGTTACACGTTGAACAAGAAGAACGTGGTGCTGATCCACGGCTTCAAGGACTACTGTGCGCTGCTGTTCTATAAGGGCGCGCTGATGAACGACGCCGATGGCCTGCTGGTGCAACAAACGGCCAATGTGCAAGCGGCACGCCAGATGCGCTTCACCAGCGTAAAGGAGATCGAGGGGAGTGCGCCGATCGTGAGCCTGTACATCCATGAGGCCATTGAGATTGAAAAGGCGGGGTTGCAAGTGGATATGAAGGACACCTCAGCGTTTGCCATGCCCGATGAGTTCGCGCGTGCACTGAAGGAGATGCCCGCGGTGAAGAAGGCATTCCGCGACCTTTCGCCCGGGCGGCAGCGTGGGTACCTGCTTCACTTCTCCTCCGCCAAACAGGCGAAGACGCGGGAGGCGCGAGTGGGAAAGCACATCGATCGGATCTTGGCAGGCAAGGGGTTGGAGGACTGAGCGGTCCAACGGCAGACCGACATGAACTTCTGCGCTACCACATCCAATGATCGCCCGGGAGTGAGCCCCTGAAGAATAGCCGACACAGCGGACGATCAGTCCTATGCCTTCTTCACGAACTCGCTCTTCAGCGCCATGGAGCCGAAGCCATCGATCTTACAATCGATGTTGTGGTCGCTGTCCACCAGGCGGATGTTCCGCACCTTGGTACCGGCCTTCACCGGGCGCAACACACCTTTCACGGGCAGGTCCTTGATCACCACCACATCGTCTCCGTTCTGGAGCACGTTCCCGTGAGCATCCTTTACAACCGTGCCATCTTCTTCAGCAGCCACAGCTACCACTTCCTCCGGGTTCCATTCATGGCCGCATTCGGGGCACATCAGACTTTGGCCGGTGGGATAGGCGAAGGCGGAATTACAGACGGGGCAGGGAGGTGTACTGGTCATGGCTGTGGGGTTACAAGCCGCGAAGCTACCCAAAGCAAATGAGGCTGGCCGTCGCCGATCCAGACTCTTGCGTGTGTGTGACCAAGATCGGCGCTGTGGATCCTCAATTCCGCACCAGCAACCGCTGCTGGAAGACAGCATCTGCGGTGGTGAGCACCACCACATAGGAGCCTGACGGCAGCGTGGAAAGGTCGATCTCCACACGACTGCCCTGCAAGGCACGCGGGGTTGCCACGGGCTGGCCCAAGCTGTTGAAAAGCTCGACGCGGCCCGTTGCCGCCCCCACCGCCCATGCGGTCACCTGGTTCGTGGCCGGATTGGGAAATAGGCTCAATTGCACGGCGGCACCCGTAAATTGAACAGGCACCACGTCCGAGTTGCTGGAGGTTCCATTGATATCCACCTGCCGCAAGCGATAATAGGAGGTGCCGGACAAGGGGGCCGGATCCACGCTGGCATAATCAATCGTGTACGAACTGTTGCCCGCACCCGGAAGCTGAACAACGACCTGCCATTCCTGCAGGTCCAAGGAACGCTCCACAAAGAACCAAGCATTGTCCGATTCACTGGCAGTGCTCCAGCTCAAGTCGACTTGCTGCTGCCGTGGGATAGCTTGGAAGCTGAGCAGCTCAATGGGCAGGGTGACATTGTAGTTCGTATAGATCCCATTGCCATTGGATCCCGTTGCGGACCCTGCCGGATTGGTGCATGGGATCGCATTGTTGTTACAACCCGCCGTGCCATTATTGGTCTGCACGGTTACGTTGGTGGTAGGTAATGGAGAGGTGAAGATCACCGCGCCTTGGCCACCCGCGCCCCCTGCGCCGTGTATGTCCGCGTGGCCGACGGTACCGCCATTGCCGCCATTGGCACTGATGGTCAATTTGCAACCGTTAGCGATGGAGAAGCTACCCACCTTGAGCACCACTGTGCCGCCCGCACCTGCACCTCCGGCTCCGTCATTCCCGCTGGTTGCAGCGGCCGCACCATTCGCGGTGATCGCTAATCCCCCGCAGGAACCGGTAGTGGTGATGCTTGCTGCCTTGATGAGGATGATGCCGCCACCGTTACCACCATCCGTGGAAACACTGTTATTGCCTTCTCCGCCGCCGCCCCCGCCGCCCATAAAGATGCGACTCTCGGAGATGTAGCTGCCTAATGCAATACCGCCGATGCCGCCGGATGCTTGGGCGCTGCAACTAAAACCTGCGCCACCAATGCCTCCAGCGGTCTGGTTCCCACCGCCTGCACCGCCGGCATTGTTCCCATTGGCCCCGCCGCCGCCATTCAGGATCTTGCCCCGAGCATCCGCCCATGCATCGTTGGTAAGCTTGTAGATGCCCTCGCCCTTGGTCGCATAACGGGACGTATTGGCATCGGTGCTCGAAGCCCGATAGACGCTCGGGGCGCAAGCGGCCTCCGTGTCGGGATCCTTTGCCCCGCCCCGGAAGCCGACACCGTTGGCTGTAATGTTGTGCCGCAGCTGGAGGGCGCCTCCCACCTCGAAGGCCACTACCCCGCCGATGCTTCCATTCCAAGCTGGTGCTGTGATGGCCGCGGTGGTCGCGTAGTTACCGCCACCACCCAACAATTCATACGTGATCGCTTGGAGCGAGGAGTTCGTCCCCGTGGCAAAACCGGTGCCTAATCCGGCATTCAATCCGATCTTGGTCAACACCCCGCCCGAGCGCGTCACGGAGGTGATGATGCGCACCTCGTAATGCCCGGCTTTCTTGATGGCCGAGAGGTTCCCGAAGGAAGTGTTGTCGGCGGTATTCGCGCCGATCACATCATCCTGCATCTGCATAATGATGATGGACTTTCCGATGGTGAAGGTGGCGGCCGCCTCATTGGATGTGCCCACGTTGAGCGTGCTACCGGAGAAGGAAGTGATGGCCGCATAGCCATTCACCTGCGCCTGGGCGATACCGGAAATGAGAAAAAACAGGACGAGCAGAAAGCGGGCTGGAAACATGGAGCTGGGAAGGTTGGCAGCTTCAACGTGCATCTTCACGTTCGGTTGCACTTTAGCGCCGACCAATGGACCAACGGGTTCGATGAACCACGCTTCCTGGAGGCCCCTTGCGCTTTCTACAAGGTGGTGAATGCCAGCTTCCCTTACATCCGCATATTTGCGGAGACCTTAACGGATACAGACATGCCAGCCATTACCATTTCCGCCCACATCGAAAAACCCAGCGACCTTGTATGGACCTGCTGGACCAAGCCCGCGCATATCGTGAACTGGAACGCCGCCAGCGACGACTGGCATTGCCCCAGAGCGGAGAACGACCTCCGCGTGGGCGGCCGCTTCTCTTCCACCATGGCAGCGCGCGACGGTAGCTTCAGCTTCGACTTTGGCGGGGTATACACGGCTGTAGACCTACACCGGCGCATCGCGTACACATTGGAGGATGGACGCAAGGTGGAAGTGCTCTTCAGCCCCGACGGGGATGGCACAACTGTGAAACAGACCTTCGACCCCGAAACGGAGAACCCGGAGGAAATGCAGCGCGGCGGTTGGCAGGCGATCCTGGACCGGTTCAAAGCATATACCGAAGCACAGGGCTGATCACCCCATCGTTACTTTGAACACTCCTGCACAAACATTCAACGTAAACGCCATGCATCCCATCCTCCGTAATGTGCTCGCCGTGCTGGCCGGCCTGGTCCTTGGCTCTATCGTGAACATGGGGCTCATCGTACTGGGCAGTTCGTTGGTGCCACCGCCCCCGGGTGTGGATGTGAACGACATGGCCAGCATCAATGCCAACATCCGGGATTACGCCCCCATCCAATTCCTCACCCCGTTCCTGGCACATGCGCTGGGCGTGTTGGCCGGTGCCATGCTCACGGCCAAGCTCGCCGCTTCCAAGCCGTTGTTATTGGCGTTGATCGTGGGCCTCTTCTTCCTCGCGGGCGGGACGATGGCCGTGCTGATGATCCCAAACGCGCCGCTCTGGTTCAGCACGCTGGACCTGGTGGTGGCCTATCTGCCGATGGCCTGGCTGGGCTACCGGCTGGTGGCAAGGAAAGCTTGATCGGGATCACTTTCCCGGCGACGGATAGAACTTTTCGAATCCCTTGTACACCGCACGATGCAAGAGTGTGGCGTGCGTCTCCTTCGGGAAGTATTCGTACCAACATGGAAGCGATGGCTTGCCATACTTCTGGAACGCCTTCACTACTTGTCCCACTTGTTTTTTCATCATGCCTTCATTCCCCGCCGAAGCGATGAAAAGGCGCTTGTGCAGGCCGCGATGTGCTTTCACCCATGCTTCCGCACTGGCGGCCAACGCCCCGTTATTCCACCAAAGACTTGGCCCCACGATGATGTAGTCATCGAAGAGTTCCGGTTTGGTGAAAAGCACTTCCATGCCCAATAGGCCGCCGAGCGATTGACCGATCAGCGTGCGAGTCCCGGAGGTGCGGTAGTGCTGCTCCACCATCGGCTCCACCTCCTTCTCCAAGTAGCTGATAAAAGCACCTGAACCGCCATACGTGGGGATCCAGACCTTGTCACTGTCACTTTCTGTTGAGCCGGTGAAATCATGGTAGCGCGACTTTCCGTTGTTGGCGATGCCCACCACGATGCTCTTCGGAAGCAGGTCGTACATGTTCATGAATTGCACCAACCCGGCGATGTGCGGGAAGTCCTCGTTCGCGGAGCCGTCCAGCACGTAGATCACGGGGTAGCTCAATGTGCTATCGGCATAGCCATCGGGTAGATGGATGTTCAACGCACGCTCTTGGTCCAGGGCTTCTGAATGGAATGTGAGGACATCGCCGAAGCGGAAGGGTGTGGTCAGCACTGGACTCGCCACCTGCGAATAGAGTGCGGAAGTGAGGAACAGCAGGAAGGGCGTAATGGCTCGCATAGGGCGAAATTGACAAAAGAACTCGGTGCTTTTGCAAGGTCCACCCGAATGAGGTTCCGAACTTTGGACTGAACCATCCCATGCCTGCAAGGGTTTACCGGATGACAGGACCAATGCCCTGATCAGCACATACATCACTTCAACATGGATCCCAACTGGGGCGCGATCGCACCCTCCACCTTCACCTTCCTCCGCGACCTCGATAAACACAATGACCGCGAATGGTTCCTTGCGCACAAGGAGCGCTACCAAGCCGCTTTGGAGAACATGCGCGGCTTCGCCGATGCCTTGATCGAACGAATGAACCGGCATGACCGGATCGAGGAGGTGAACGGCAAGGAAGCCTTGCAGCGCATCTACAACGATCAGCGCTTCCACAAGGAGCGGCCGCCTTACAAAGCGCGTTTCAGCGGCGGACTAACCCGGCTGAAACCGGCCTTGCGCGGGGGCTATTACTTCAGCATCAAGCCCGGCGCCTCGTTCATTGCGTGCGGCTTCTTCGGACCGGAACCGGCGGACCTGAAAAGCCTTCGGATGGACATCCTGTACGAGCATGGAACATGGGAGCGGCTCTTGAAGGGAAAAGCGTTGCGCACACATTGGGGCCCGCTGGAAGGCAACCAGTTGAAGACCGCACCGCGCGGCTTTCCGAAGGAACATGAAGCCATCGACCTGTTGCGGCGCACGCAGTTCCTCTTCCGGCGCTCCTTCACGGACAAGGAGGTGCTGGCGCCCGGTTTCGTGGATGCAGTGAACGCGAGCTACAAGAGCGTGCGCCCCCTCTTCGACCACATGAGCGAGGTGCTTACCACGGACGAGAACGGGAACCCCTTGTGAACCGGGACGTGCCGGGCTTTGTTTGGGAACACGAAACCCAATGCACTGCATCGGTCGGACGAACTGGACCTGACCACCACACCCGAATGAACGCATGTTGAGATCCATCCGCATCTGGACCCGTACCCGCCTCCAACACGTGGTGGACAGCATCGCGTTCTACCCTGCCATGATGGTGCTGCTCTACATCGCTGTCGCCGCGGGAATGATCTGGTTCGACCTATCAGGTCCCGGCGTGGAACTGAAGAAGAACATGGGCTGGCTAAGCTTGAAGGACGCATCGGCCGCCCGGGCGATCATCTCCACCATTGCAGCCGGCATCATCACGCTCACGGTGTTCAGCTTCTCCATGGTGATGATCGTGCTGAACCAAGCAGCATCACAATTGAGCAATCGTCTATTGGACCGCATGATCGGCAATCGCTTCCAGCAAATGGTGCTCGGCGCATACATCGGCACCATCGTGTATGCCTTGCTGTTGCTGAGCACCATTCGGGAGCACGACACGGGATCCTCCGTGCCCGCTTTCAGCACCTATCTCCTCATTCTCGCTGCCGTAGCGGACATTATCCTCTTCATCTACTTCCTGCACTTCATAACGCAGGAAGTGAAGTACGAAGTGATCATCGCCAAGATCGAGGAGGAAACTTTTAAGACCATGCGCACTCAATGCCCGTTGGCCGTTGCGTCCGGGGACGATCAAGAACCTGCACTTTCCTTCGAGGTGAAAGCCGATCGTACCGGTGTGTATGAGGGATCGGATCTGAAAGACCTCATCGACCTCTGTGTCCAGAAGGACCTGGTCGTGGAGTTTCCTCATCTTCCGGGTACGTTCATCCTGCGCGGCACGACCTTGCTCCATACACTTCGGCCGATCTCCGAAGAACTGCAAAAGGAACTCTTGAAATTGATCCCCCTGTCACGGACCGAGTCGGTGACATCCAATTTCGCTTTCGGTTTTCGCCAGCTCACGGAGATCGCCATGAAGGCACTCAGCCCGGGTATCAACGATCCAGGAACGGCCATGCTCAGTCTGCGCGCGATCTTCCAGCTGTTCACTTACCGGTTGGAACATTTCCCCGGAACGCACTTCCGCGATCCTGAAGGACAGATCCGAGTTCGGATCCGAGCGTGGGATTTTGAGGAGCTGTTCAAGGCAACCGTCCTTGCCATTTGGGACTATGGGAGTGAAGACCGCTCCATCCGCCACGAGCTTCACAACTTGCTCCTGCAATTGCGCACCGCTTCCCCGGAAGTGAAGGCCATGAGTGCTCGCGTGGAAGACGCGATCAATACGAACAGGTGACCCGCATTCAACGCCCTGCCTGCAATTGGAATGTCCGCAGCAACGTGGGGTCCACGGTAGTTCCGGCCTCCACTTTACTGGCGGCATCCACCTCCCGCTCCGTGCCATTCCCGGTGAGGGTGTTGGCATACAGCTTCAGCGTAGCACCTCCAAGCACAGCTTGATCACGGCGCAGGACGAACACCTTGGCATTCCCTGTAAAGTCACAACCATCCACGTCTACGCTCGATCCATCCAGCGCGGTGATGGCGATAGCGTTCCCGCTGAACTTGCTGGCCAATACCAATGCTTCGCTGGAGCGGCTGGCGCGCACTGCGGTAAAGGGTAGATCGGCGAAGGTGCAACCACGGATCAGGATGTGCGAGGCGCGCATGCTGAGCCCGCTGCGAGCGGCTGCATCCTCCCCGCGCGAAGGTTGTCCGAAGCCGGTGCGTTCCACCGAGCCGTTCACTTCAGCAAGGTCTATGAAGCCATGGCGCGATCCGGTCACGTAGCAATCCGCCATGGCGAAGCTGCCACGTCGAGCGCTCACAGCCGCGTCGCCATAGCTCTCTGCGATGCTGCAATTATCCATGCGGACATCCGCGCGGATAAAGCTGAGCATACCGCCGTGGCGCACACCGTGTGCCCAGAGATCACTGCCACCGCTGATGCGCATGCCCCGGAGACGCACCCGTGTTTTTCCGTTCCCGTTCACCGCGATGGAACCCCAGGGTTGGCCATCCACCTGCGGACGGATGAAGACCGGATTGAGATCGGTGCCGCGCATGTGCAGCTCACCATTCAGCACCACACTGACGCCCGGTGCCATGAACCACCGCGCACCGCGCTCCAGCACCACCGCCATACCTGCCGGCAACACCAGATCGTGATCGATATCGTACTTGCCACGGACAAAGCGCAAGGTGTCCGGGTTCGTCCGGAACTGCACCAACCAAGGATCCAAAGTGATGGAGGGCTGTTGCGGTGCATCCGTGGCTGGGCCGATGAAGCTGGCCGTGGCCGGATGGAACAAGCGCTGGAGGAACCGTTCCCGGGTGCGATCCACTTCGGCCTGCACCAAACCGATGTTCCGGCCTTTCGCCAAAACGGGAACTGCGGCTGAATCAATGGCCAAGAAGCGGGCGGCCCAGGCTGCACTGTCGGCGCGCAAGTGTTCGGCCAAGCGGGCAATGCGTTGCTGTGTTACATCCGTGGACAAGGCCTCGCGGAACGCAGTGGATACCGCGCTTTCGCTCTCCCCTTCGGCCTTGCCGAAGCGCATGCGGTAAAGTGGCGTGATCGCTCTTGTGACCCGATCATACATGGCACCGGCCGCGCCATCCAACAGGTCCGTGCGTTGCTCGGCGCAGACCAAGAGGCCAAGGGCTGCCGTGGCCGTAGTATCAAAACGCTCACCGCGCATCAGCGAACCGGATGCGGCGGTGCCAATGGTATCGCCCGCTGCGGTGGTAATGCGATCGTCCGGCGCCACGGTACCATCCTCCCCTACCAGCGCCATGGCCACCAGTGCATGCTTCAGCACATACTGCGGGGTGATCCGCTCCTGTACCAGATACGGGCCTGCGGCTTTGCCATCGCGCTCGAGTTGCACCAAGGTGGTTGCAGGCGCTTCAATTTGCAATGAATCCGCCACCGCTTGTGCGTACAATACTTCCAAGGAATGGAGATCGGCCGGAACGAATGCCAGTGCCGTGGCTCCGCGGAAGGGCCGGTCTTCCGGGGTCTCCAGCAGGAAGCTGCCCGCTGCGGCCAGGGTGGATCCATTCACGGGTAGTTCCACTTGCGTTACGGAAGCCTCGTCCTCTTCCGCCTTCAACGTGAGCTGACCTTGCCCATTTGGAACGAGTGTGTACACCTCCGCCTTCCCTTCCACGTGTTGTCCGGGTCGCCGATCGAACAGGTGCTGGTAGGCCATCACCTCGCCTTGCCCGATGCCCCATGGCCATTGGCTCACCATGCGATCGTACGGCATCAGGGAGAACACCATGAAGAAGGCCACAGCGGGAATGGCCAAGGCGAAGAGCCATGCCTGGATATTGGGCCGGTTCCGTTTACCCTTCCGCATGGCAGCAGTTGTAGAGATCGGTCATCGCTTGGAAACGGGACTGAACATGTACACGAGCACGGCGACAGCGGTGAGTGCCAAGGCGCTGAGCACGAACCCCAGACCCAAGAGCGATGCAATGATCATCAAGGGAATGCCCATGCCTCTTCCATTTCCCGAGCGATCGAAGAGTCCTGCGATGATCATGGCGGCGGCGATCATGATCGGTTGCCAGAGCTCGGAATGGATGTGGCGCACCAGAAGGGACAGACCGAAGGCCAAGGTGAGCAAGGGCAGGCGCACCACCGGGCCGCGCTCCGTGGGACGGAAGCCGCGGTTATAGGCCCAACCGATCAACGTCAATGCGATGAAGAGCTGAACAAGCAGCACCACGATATCGCCGGTACCTTCCGGTATCAAATGCGACCACTGTCCGATACGCTCACGCATAACGGCGAAGTTCAGGCCCATGGCCGCGCTTGCGGAACAGGGTGACCACCCTTTCGCCAACAACCCAACGTGGGTAAATCCGGAAAACTCAGAGATACCGGGCCATCCACGAGTTCCGCAACGGGGTGCGGAACCGGGCTTCCAGGTCGGCTTTCGTGGTCACCAGATCATCGAACACAATGGTATCGGCATTCAGCACACCCCTCTTGATCAAGTCCTCCACCTCCGGAACGCGGCACCCTTGCACTACGCCACCCTTCTCATAAAGAACCACCATGCGGTCGGTGAGCAGCTGGCCCAGCTCCCGCTCCAATTGCTGGATGAACTGCACGCTGGTATCAATGCTGCACCCGCTGGCCATGGCTTGGCGCTGGTCCACGCCGAGCACCACGAAATGGTCGTTGACCACATCCAACGCAGCGGCCAGTTGGGCACCATGGGCCGCCCACGAACGGGTGAATACGGCTCCGCGTTCACGGATCAGGTCTTTCTGTTCAGCGCTAAAGGGAGTGGCACTCTTGTACACCCACACGCGCGCATGCTCCGGCAGGGCCGATAGGGACGGGGAAATTGACGTCGTTTCCATGGTGCAAAGGTCGGCATCTTCCGTCCATCACATTACCGCCAACATCCTTCAAGCGCGGATAGCTTTGGCATCTTCCAACCGAGAAACCCCCACCATGCTCAGGAAACTCTTTCCCTTCATCGCTGCGTGCGCTTTCCTACCACTTGCTACCTCTGCACAGTCCGAAGCCCTCTGGCTTCGCCATGGCGCCATCTCCCCGGATGGCAAGTCCATTGCATTCAGCTACCAAGGTGATCTGTGGCGGGTGGATGCCACGGGCGGCATGGCCACCTTGCTCACCACCAGCGATGCTTTTGAGCGGTCACCGGTATGGTCGCACGATGGACAGTGGTTGGCCTTTGCCAGCGATCGCCACGGCGACAATGATGTGTTCGTGATGCCCAGCACCGGCGGGCCCGCCACCCGGCTCACTTTCCACAGCAGCGATGATATCCCCAGTGATTTCACGCCGGACAATTCCGCCGTGCTCTTCAACAGCAGCCGCATGCACGATGTGGCCGATCGGCAATTCGCATCCCGCGGTTTCGGGGAGTTATACCAAGTGCCCATCACCGGTGGCCAAGCGCTGCGGCTGATCTCCACGGCAGCGATCAGTGCCCGCTACAGTCCGAATGGAGGCATGCTCGTCTTCCAGGACGTGAAAGGGTTTGAGAATAATTTCCGGAAGCACCACACTTCCTCCGTGACCCGCGACATCTGGACCTACGACCTCGGCACGAAGGCCTACAAGCAGATCAGCGGCTACATCGGCGAGGATCTGAACCCTGTGTTCAGCCCGGATGGTAAGGACGTCTATTTCCTCAGCGGGGAGAAGGGTTCGTTGAACATCCATCGCTCGCCCCTCGCAGGCGGCGCGTCCACGCAGATCACCTTCATGGAGAAGGATCCGTTGCGCTACCTGAGCATCAGCGACAATGGCACCTTGTGCTTCAGCTTCCGCGGTGCACTCTGGACCATGGCGCCCGGTAGCCAGCCCGTGCGCTTGAAGGTGACCACCGCTACCGATGCCCGCTATGCTGCAGAGAAGGTGATCCCTGTAACGGGCAAAGCTTCCGAGATGGACCTTTCGCCGAATGGTAAAGAGGTGGTGTTCGTGCATCGCGGCGAGGTCTTCGTCACCTCGGTGAAGGAGGGCACCACGCGCCGGATCACCAATACGCCCGAGATGGAGCGCTCCGCCAGCTTCAGCCCCGATGGCCGCAGCATCATCTACGCCAGCGAGCGCAACGGCAGCTGGGACATCTACCGTTCTTCCCTCACGCGGGATTCGGAGAAGCAGTTCTTCAACGCTACCGTATTGAAGGAAGAAGCCCTTCTCGCCACGCCTGCCGAAGAGTTCCAGCCGGTCTGGTCTCCCGATGGAAAGGAGGTCGCCTACTTGGAGGACCGCACCGCGATCAAGGTGCTGAACATCGCCAGCGGCAAGACGCGCACCATCCTTCCCGCTGATCGCAACTATAGCTACAGCGATGGCGACCAGTACTTCTCGTGGTCACCGGACAGCAAGTGGCTCTTGGTTGAATTCCTGCAGGACAAGCAATGGATCACGCAGTGCGGCCTTGTATCCGCAGCAGGCGACAAGCCGGTGGTGAACCTGACCAAGAGCGGCTATGGCGGCTCACACCCGAAGTGGGTGCTGAACGGGCAAGCGATGATCTGGTTCAGTGGCCGCGATGGCTACAAGAGCCAAGCAAGCTGGGGCGGGCAGCAGGATGTCTATGCGATGTTCTTCACGCAGGCAGCGCTGGACACCTTCGATCTGAACAAGGAGGAGTTCGACTTGCTGAAGGAGAAGGGCATTGATAAGAGTGATGCTGCGAAGGAAGGAAAGGATGGGAAGGACGGTAAGGATGGAAAGGGAAGTAAGGGTGGTAAGGATGTAAAGAAGGACAGCTTGGTGACACCCTTGAAGTTCGAGTTGGATGGCATTGAGGACCGGAAGGTGCGCCTGACAATGAACTCCTCCGACCTGGCGGATGCCATCCTCTCCTTGGATGGCGAGAAGCTCTACTACCTCGCGGAATTCGAAAAGGGCTTCGATCTGTGGCAGACCGATGTGCGCAGCAAGGAGACCAAGTTGCTGGCCAAGATGGGTGCAGAAAGTCCCGGCACCTTAGTGATGGACAAGGAGGGCAAGAACCTCTTCATGCTGAACAAGGGCGGCATCTCGAAAGTGAACCTGGACAAGGGCGAGGTGAGCAGCGTGGGCATCAACGGCGAAATGACCCTGAACGAGATGGCCGAGCGTGCCTTCCTCTTTGAGCATGTATGGCGCCAAGCGAAGGAGAAGTTTTACGTGAAGGACCTGCAAGGCACCGACTGGAACTACTACAAGCAAGAGTATGTGCAGTACCTACCCTACATCACCAACAACGAGGACTTCGCGGAGCTGTTGAGCGAGATGCTCGGTGAGCTGAACGCATCCCACACGGGTGCCTACTACCGCCGAGCGAAACCACAGGGCGATGCCACGGCGCGCTTGGGTCTCTTCTATGCCAACGATACCCTGCCGGGGCTCACTGTTGTGGAGGTGATGGACCGTTCGCCCGTGGTGAAGGCCGGCTCGAAGTTGAAGGCGGGTATCGTGATCGAAAAGATCGATGGGCAAGCTATCACCAGCAAGGATGACCCCGCCAAATTCCTCGACCGCAAGGCCGGACACAACACCTTGCTCTCCCTCCGCGACCCGAAGACCGGCAAGCGCTGGGAAGAGACCGTGAAGCCGATCGATGCGGGTGAAGAAAACGAATTGCTCTACCACCGCTGGGTGGAACGCAACCGCCATACCGTGGACAGCATCAGCGGCGGGCGCGTGGGCTACGTGCATGTGCGCGGCATGAACAACGCGAGCTTCAAGACCGTGTATGAAGATGTGCTGGGCAAGTACCACGACAAGGATGCCTTGGTGGTGGATACCCGCTTCAACGGAGGAGGCTGGCTACATGATGACCTGGCCACCTTCCTCAGCGGCCACGTTTACATGCATCTGTTGCCACGGGGCCAGGACCTGGGCACGGAGCCGCAGTTCAAGTGGAGCAAACCTTCCGTGGTGCTCATGAATGAATCGAACTACTCGGATGCGCACATGTTCCCCTTCACCTACAAGGCGCTCGGCATCGGCAAGCTGGTGGGCATGCCCGTACCCGGCACCGGTACGGCCGTGTGGTGGGAGAATTTACAGAACGGAGTGGTCTTCGGTATTCCACAAGTGGGCATGGTGGATAACAGCGGGAAGTACCTCGAGAACCAGCAACTGGAGCCCGATGTGAAGCAAGCCGATGAACCGGGTAAGCTCAGCACCGGGACGGATCAGCAGCTGGGAGCAGCGGTGAAGGCACTGTTGGATTGATCGGTCGATCAGACGATCAGATGATGGTCCGATGCGTATCGGACCGATATGCATCGGACGCCGTTGCCGCGTGGGAGTGTCGGGGATCGCAGGGTCCGCTGTGTGTTGGGCTTAGTTCGCTCAAGGTCTCCGCTTCGGGACCTTGAGCCCTTCATTCCCTCTGTCCTCAGGGTCCGATATGTATCGGACGCTGAGGGGGCCAACTCTCAATCCGCTCACTCCTCCAGCGCCTTCGGATCGATCCGCAGGGCTTCTTCGCGATAGCGCTGCACAGCTGGCAGATCACCAGTGCCCATAGCGATGTTGAGCTTGATGATGATGAAATCCAGATCATCGGGATCCAACGCGAGGTACTTGTCCACGATGGGAATGGCCTCGTCGTACTTGGCAAGATCGGTGAGGTATACGGCCAAGAGATGCTGGTTCTCGCGGGTCTCCCCTTCTTCGATCACATCCTTCCGTGCTTGGGCGAGACGGTGGTAGGCTAACTCCTTGTCCGCCTGCAGGCCATATAGGGTCAAGGACATCTTGATCACCCAGTCCTTCGCATCATCACTGGCGCTGTCCATCATCCATTGCTGTTGGTCCCTCATGGCAATGGAATCTTGAAGGATGTTGTAGACCAGCGCCAACGCCACGTGTGGTGCAATGCGCTTGTCCATGTCCGGATAATCCATCATGCGGGAAGCCAGTTCGCGCAGTGCTGGAAATGACGTGCTATCATGTGCAAGCACGATGGTCTGGACATCTTCAGTCGGGATGCCGGCAGCTTCCAAAAGCACACCTTGCGCTTGATCGATGTGCTGGAACAATGAGTACACCTTGGACTTGAAAATGCTCAGCCACATGTATCGCGGCTCTTTCTCCGTGTGGTCCTTCAGCTGTAGGAAGGCACGATCCACGTTGGCCAAGGCGCCGTTCATATCGCGCTTCTCCAAGCATTCGCTCATGCGCTCCACATAGAGGTCAACGCTATCCGAGGCATTCGCGATGGTGCCTGCGGAGTAGGTCTTCACGATCTTCTTTCCGTTCTCGTCCCACCAGGTCCATTTGCCCTGTTTTTCGCCGGCCACGAAGCTGCCCACCATCTTCGGCTTGCCGTTGGGATACCATTCTTTCCACGTGCCGACGCTCGTCTCTCCCTCCAAGGTACCTTCCTGCATCCGGCGTCCGTTTTCGTGGTACCAGACCCATTTGCCATTCTCCACACCTGCTCGATAGTTCCCTTCCTTGCTCAGTGCGCCGTCTTCGAAGTACCAGGTGAACTTCCCTTCTTCCTTATCGTCCTTGTACACGCCCTGCCGCCTCAGTTTCCCATTGGGGTACCAGGCCTTCCACAACCCCACTTTGGTGGTGCCTTGCAACTCGCCTTCCACTTGTTTCTTCCCATCGGGATACCAAGAGGTGAGCTTGCCTTTGGGGATACCTGCGAGGAAGGTGATCTCCGAGAGCTTCCCGCCATCCTCATTGTGGGTGATCGCGGTCCCTGTGTACGGGATATCCGTATCGATCCGGAAGTTGATACCGTCGCGTTCCACCAAGCTGTCCGCATCGATGGATTGGGCGAATGCGCCGCTACTTATACAGAAAAGGAAGAGAAGGAGGGGGACGGTTCTCATTTAAATCTTCTCTGTCCTCAGGGTCCGCTTTGCGAGGTCCGATACATATCGGACGCTGAGGGAGCTAGATCCTCAGGGTCCGATATGTATCGGACCCTGAGGGAACCAATTACAGATCTCCCGCTTCCGCGATCAGCTCGGCGAGGTCCTTCACCACCACGTTGCCTTCCTTGCCCAAGTGCTTCACGCCATCGTTGAGCATGGTATTGCAGAAGGGGCAGCCTGCCGCGATGATGGTGGCATCGGTGCCGACGGCTTCTTCGGTGCGTTCCACGTTCACTTCCTTGTCGCCTGGCTCGGCCTCCTTCCACATCTGGGCGCCACCGGCACCACAGCATAGGCCTTTCTCTTTGCTGCGCTTCATTTCCACCAAGGCAGCATCCAACTTCAAGAGTACTTCCCGCGGGGCTTCATACTCGCCATTGCCTCGACCGAGGTAACAGGGATCATGGAAGGTGATGCGCTTGCCGGCGAAGCTGCCGCCATCCACGGTGATGCGGCCTTCCTTCAGCAACGTGTTGATGAACTGGCTGTGGTGCATTACCTCATACTCACCGCCCAGCGCCGGGTATTCGTTCTTGATGGTGTTGAAGCAGTGCGGGCAAGCGGTCACAATGCGCTTGATGCCGTAGCCGTTCAGCACGGTCACGTTCTGCAATGCCTGCATGTTGAAGAGGAACTCATTGCCCGCGCGTCGAGCGGGATCGCCGGTGCAGCTCTCCTCCTGCCCCAGCACGGCGAACTTCACCTTGGCAGCAGTGAGGATGCGCACGAAGGCCTTGGAGATCTTGCGGGCACGGTCGTCGAAGGAACCCATGCAGCCTACCCAGAAGAGGACTTCGGGGACTTCGCCGCTGGCCGCGAACTCGGCCATGGTGGGGACTTTTATCGGTTCGCTCATTTTTAATTGTCTGTTGTTCGTTGTCCGGAGATTGTCGGAGATCGGTCGGCAGCCGGACAACTGACAACCAACAACTGACAACTACTCCTCCGTCCACTTCATGCGTTGATCAGGGCCGAAAGCCCATGCGGCGCCGTTATTCTCAATGGTGGTGAACATGGCATTCAATGACGGACGGGCCTTGCTCTCTTCCATAACTAAGTAGCGGCGCATGTCGAGAATGATCTCCACCGGATCGATGTTCACCGGGCACGCTTGGGTACAGGCGTTACAGGTGGTGCAGGCCCATAGTTCCTCTTCGGTGATGCGGCTGAAGAGGTCCTTGCCATCGTCCTCCCACTTGCCTTTTGCGTCGATCACCTTCCCTACTTCCTCCAAACGATCCCGTGTGTCCATTACGACCTTTCGCGGGCTGAGAAGCTTGCCCGTCATATTGGCCGGACATACGCTGGTACAACGCCCGCACTCCGTGCAGGTGTATGAGTCCATCAGGCTTTTCCACGTCAGGTCGAAAACATCCTTGGCGCCGAAGTGCTCGGGCGGCAGGCCGTTCGTGGGCTCCGCAGGTGCTGGTGGCGGCGGGATCGAAGGATCCATCATGCTCTTCACCTCGCCAATAACGCGGGGCATGTTGGACATTTCAGTCTTGGGCGCCAGCTTGCTGTACCACACGTTCGGGAAAGCGAGCAAGATGTGGAAGTGCTTGCTGTAAGGCAGGTAGTTCAGGAAGCCGAGGATGCCGATGATGTGGAACCACCAGCTGACCCGTTCAATGCTGATGAGCGTGGCAGGTGCCATGTCACCAAAGTGGAAGAGCTGCGCGAGAACGGCACTCACAGGGAACGCACCTGCCTTCACATAGTGCTCCACGTTCATGCCTTGCAGGGTGTGGTCCGCTGCGTTCATCAGCAGGAAGGCCGTCATCAACAGGATCTCGAAGGTGAGGATCAAGCCTGCATCCGTGCGGGGCCAAAGGGTCATTTCTCGTGACCAGAAGCGCTTGATGCGGAGAACAAAGCGACGGATGAGGAAGATCGCACAACCCACCCAAGTGAGGAGGGCGAGCACTTCGAAGCTGCCGATGAGCACGCCGTACAGACCACCCAAAAAGCTGAAGACGCGGTGGGTGCCGAAGATGCCGTCGATGATGATCTCCAGCACTTCGATGTTGATGATCACAAAACCGGCATAGACAACGATGTGGAGCATGCCGGCGATCGGCCGTGCCACCATTTTGCTCTGGCCCAAAGCCACGCGGGCCATCAGCGACCAGCGCTCACTCTTGCGATCGGTGCGATCCACATCACGCCCCAACAGGATGTTGCGACGGATGCGCTTCACATTCCATGTGAACCAGATAACGGCCGCGATAAAAAGGACCAAGAAGACGATCGCAGCAATACTCATGGCTTGCTTTCAGGTGGATAGGCATCGCGGATGCGCTCAATGTCGGACTTGCTCAACTTCGGTAGCTTGTCCTTGCGGCCAAAGATGGAGAGGTAGCGATGCGGATTGAGACGTAGGTCCTCCATCAGCAGGTCCATTTCCCGAGTGGCTGCGTTCAGGTTGTTGTAGAGGCTATCGTCGGTCATCAATTTGCCCAAGGTACCATCGCCGCTATTGAGCCGGGCCATCGTGGCTTTCAGATCGTTCGAGGTGGACTCCAAGTTGGCCATCATCTTTTCAAGGCGGCCGTTGGCAAGCGCTGCCGTGGCGCTGTCCATATTGGCGAAGATGTTCGTGAGGCGCTCGTTGTTGGCAGCCAAGTTGGCGGTGACCTTGTCCACATTGCTAAGGATACCGCTGATATGCTGGCTTTCCTTGGCGATGAGCACGTCCAAGCTGCGCGTGGTGGAATTGATGTTCTCCAAGGTGGCGCGCAGGTTGGTGAAGCTGGCGTCGATATCACCGCGTGCGTTCTCATTCAGGATCAGTTGCAAGGAGCTCAGCACGGAATCCACGCTGGCGAGCATGCCTTCCGCCTTTCGCTTCAGGGGATCGATCTGCGCGCCCACGGATTCCGTCAAGCTCAGTTCCGCACCGCCCAAGAGCGTATCGCCACGATCCGCTGGTAGGCCGGTGCCCAAGCGAATGCGCACTGCACGGCTGAAGAGATCAGCACTGAAGAGCTCCGCATGGGTGTCCTTGGTCAACTTCAAGCGGTTTTCATTGATCTGCATGGTGACCGCGATACGGCCAGAGCCATCCGCTAGCATGTCGGTACCCACCACCTGGCCCACTTTGTAGCCATGGTAGAGTACGGGGGTGGCGTCGTTGATCCCCGAAACATCCCCATACACGGCGTGATAGATGTTGTTCTTCTTCAAGAGATCGAGCCCCTTGAGGTAGTTGAGCCCGAAGATCAGGAGGACGATGCCTCCGATCACCATGAGCGCAATGGAATACTGTCGTTTGAATTTCAGCACGGGCGGTGTGGGTTTAACGATCGCTGTCCGATTTACCGGACCAAATTAACGGCTTGCTGCAGATCTATGCGCTCCCCGTCCTTCCAGGCGGTAATGAAAGCACCATCGAATCCTTTGCTCTTACACAACGCCTGCACCTCGCGGGCGCCAGCCAGATCCGGTGCACTCCCTGCACTGTACTTCCAGAGATCACCAGCCCGCATCTCCTCCACCTGCAGTCCGTGGAACTTGGGGGAATCCAAGGGGATCCGCTTGCTGCTCGTAACGATCTGCACCTTGAAACGAACGCCGGTTTCCTTCAATGTGGCGGTGGCATCCTTGCCGGGCTTCATTTTAGAGGTATCCACAAAGGTGCTTTCAGGCTTGGTCTCCACATCGAAGGAAACATCCTTGTGCTCGATGCGGGACTTATAATCCTTGAAAGCGCGGTAGATCGCCGAGGCCATGTAGTCCTGCCCTTTGGTGCTCTGAAGAAAATCCTCTTCCTGGGCATTGGTCAAAAAGCCCAGCTCCACCAGTACCGCAGGCATGGTGGTATAGCTGATCACCAGGAATCCGGCTTGCTTCACACCACGATCCGTACGCCCCACCCGATCCCGGAACTGGTCCTGGATCAACGAACTCAGCAGAAGACTGTGGTCCAAATACGCATTCTGGCGGAGGCTCAGGGCGATCATGCTCTCGGGGTCCTTGGGGTCGTAGCCATCATACTTCAGCTCGTGGTCGTCCTCGAACAGGATGGATTCGTTCTCCTTCATGGCCACCCGCATGTTCGCTTCGGTCTTGTGCAATCCCATCACATAGGTCTCGCATCCGTGGGGATCCGTCTTTGCATTGGCATTGCAGTGTATGCTGATGAACACGTCAGCCTTGTTCCTGTTCGCGATGTTGTTCCGTTCCATCAACTCGATGAAGCGGTCATCCTCACGGGTATAGAGCACCTTGACGTCGGGGAGGTTCTCCTTGATGTACTTGCCCACCAGCAAGGTGATCGCCAAGG
The DNA here is from genome assembly GCA_040391235.1 of Cryomorpha ignava. GTDB lineage: Bacteria > Bacteroidota > Bacteroidia > Flavobacteriales_F > PHOS-HE28 > PHOS-HE28. Next base: position 9,797 of record JBEBYG010000024.1, on the reverse strand, counting down.
ACACGTCCTTTTCGGTGGTCTTATAGCGCTTGGTGCCCAAATTACCCGGGTCCTTGCCTCCGTGGCCCGCATCCAGCACCACGGTACCGACCCGATTGGCGTTGCTTGTCGACTTTTGCGGCATGGCATGTGTTGAGCATGCCAGCACAAAAAAAGCCACCAGCCACCAGCCAACGCATGAAATCCTTCCGGTACCACGTGCCGCCGCGGAGGCAACCGCTACTTTCGGCGCGGCCGCCGCGCAGGCTTGCCCGCTGATGTCCTGTGAACCCTGCATATCCGATCCGATCCCGGACCGAATGGCCCGATGCTGCGAATGTATCCCCCATCGCATACGCTCCGGGGCAGCGGTTCGCGCGATTTTCATCACGTTGTTGTCAGTAACCATGGGCGGGGCTGCAATGGCGCAGGCCTTGCAGAGTGAAGTGAAGTACAGTGCGCGGGATAGCATGCGGTATGATCTGGCCAAGCAAACGGTGTACCTCTTTGGCGCAGCCACCGTGAAATATGACGATGTGGAACTGACCGCGGACCGGATCATGCTGGATCTGGCCCGCGAGGAAGTACAGGCGTTCGGCACGTTGGATAGCGCCGGAACGCCCGTGGGAACGCCGCAATTCACACAGGGTGGCCAACAGGTTTCGGCGGATAGCATCCGATACAATTTCAAGAGCAAGCAAGGCTTGATCAAGGAAGTACGCACTTCTGAAGCTCAACTGTATGCCTTGGCGCATATTAGCAAGCGGCACGCGAACGGCGAGATCCACAGCTTGGGTGGTAGCCTCACTACCTGTGATCGGCCAAACCCCCACTACCGTTTCGATGTGACCAAGATGATCGTGATCCCCGACGACAAGATCGTGATGGGTCCCGCCATGATGAAGATCGGGAACGTGCCCACTCCCATTGTGGCACCATTCGGCTTCTTCCCGAATCATAAAGGGGGCTCCGCAGGATTGCTCATTCCCACTTGGGGATCCTCCGATCAATTCGGCATCTTCCTGTTGAACGGCGGGTACTACCTGCCCATCAGCGATAATTTCGATGAGCAGCTTACTGCCGACATCTATAGCAAAGGCAGCTGGGGGCTCCGATCCATTACGCGCTACAAGAGCCGTTACCGGTTCAGCGGGAACTTGGATCTGCAATACAGCGACAAGCTCAACAGCCAGCGCGAATATCCCGACTTCAGCGAACAGCGCACCTTCTTCATCCGGTGGAACCACTTGATGGATCCCCGAGCGAGCCTTACCAACCGCTTCAATGCCAGCGTGAACGTGGGGTCCAGCCAGAACTTCACCAACAACTTCAACAGTAGTACGGTCGACTACCTGAGCAACACCTTCCAGAGCAATGTGAGCTGGAACCACCTCTGGCTGGGCAAACCGTATAGCCTCAGCGTGGCTGCACGCCACAGTCAGAACACGCTGAACCGCACCTTCAACGTGACCCTGCCCTCGGTGAATTTCAACGTGCAGCGTTTCTTCCCGGGTATCTGGTTCCGTCCCGAAACCGCTGGAAAACAGAAATGGTACGAGCGGGTCGGTGTCACTTGGAATTCGGTCTTCGAGAACAGACTGAATACCACGGAGGACCAGATCTCCATTGCGAACCTCCCGAACTTGATCGACCGCATGCGGAACGGCGTGCGCCATACCGGTTCGGTGAGCACCTCCATCAAGACCCGCGCATTCACCCTGAACCCGCAGTTGAACATCACCGACCGCACCTATTTCGATGCGTTGCAAAAGACCTACTATTCCGCCAACGACTCCATAGCGGTGGATACCATCCCGGGCCTGAACAATGTGTTCGACTGGAACATCGGGGCCACGGCCACCAGCAAGCTGTACGGCATGTATGCCTTTCACCGCGGCAGGTTGAAGGCCATCCGCCATGTGATCACGCCCTCCGCAGCCCTCACTTACCTGCCGGGCAACGACACACGCATCAGCGGCCCCTATGGTCCCGGAGGAAGCATTTCCAGCTATTCGCCCTACGATATCGGCATCTATGGCCAGCCTTCACCCAATGCCAGTGGCTTGGTATCATTGGGGCTGGTGCAAAGCCTGGAAGGGAAAGTGCTTTCGCGGAAGGCCGATGCCAAGGGGGATCCGCAGTTCACCAAGATCAAGTTCCTGGACTACCTCGGTATCAATGCGAACTATGACCTTCTGAGGGACTCCGTGAAGTGGTCGCCGGTGAACATTGCCGCACGTACGCGGCTCCTGAACTTTCTGGACCTGAACCTCGCGAGCAATTGGGACCCATACGCTACGGACAGCCTGGGCCGGAACGTGGACCGCCCCACAAGGGATGTGGATGGATCGCTCGCTCACCTGCGCAGCGCAACGGCAGCCTTGGGCTTCGAGATCCAGAGCAAACGCTATGGCAAGCCCATGGTGGAGCGGGACAATGAGGATCAAGTAGTGGCGGAGGCCGACCCCAGTAAGGGAGCGCGCATCAACTTCAGCCTGCCTTGGCACCTGCGGGTGAACTATAGTTGGAGCATGGGCCGCAACTACCGCGTGAAGGAATACACCGAGCTACAGAACCAGAGCGTGCTCTTCAGTGGCGACCTGAATATCCTGAAATACTGGAAACTCGGCTTCAGCAGCGGCTACGACCTGGAGGCCGGGGAATGGACGCCCACTTCGCTGAACCTTTACTGGGACCTGCACTGTTGGGAATTCAACGCCAACGTGATCCCCTTCGGCATCCGCAAGAGCTTCACCTTCCGCATCAATGTGAAAGCCAGCGTGCTGCACGACCTGAAGTACGAGCTGAGGAAGCCATTCGGGAACAAGAACGATCTTCTGTATTGAGAGGCGACCAGATGTGAAGAACTAGGGCACATCTCGAACTCTGGTTACGCGAGATGCTATTCTGCACATTCCACCGGAGCATACCCCAGCGACCCATTCCAACGAATTTTTCGAGCACAAAAAAAGGCCGCCCTTTTGAGGCGGCCTTTTCAATTAGCGGAATGCCTTAGAAATTGTAGGCGGCGCGCAGGCCGATATATGGGAACGAGGTGGAGCTGCTGTTGGAGTTGATGCTACCGTCGTTCGAGTCCGAGGTCATAATGAGCTGATAGCGGAGTCCGAGATCCAAGCGCTCATTTACCACATAGCCCACGACGGGAGCTAGCGCAAAGCCGGCGTTGGAAGAGGATTCGCCCTCAACCGTTATTGGCCCAAAGTTCATATCCTTGGTCTTTACGGTCTGGATACCATATCCAACCATGGCTCCGATGTAGATGCCTTCGCGAATATCATCGAAAAAGTATTTGTAGCCAGCTTGGATCGGGATAATGGCACCGCTCTTTACAAAGTCTTCCTTTGGGAACATGATGGTGTAGGCCACGCTGAGTCCCAACAACCCTTGCGAACCAGCTTCTTTCTCATAAGAGACCACAGGACCCAACCCGAAGGAGTAGAGATCGGCTGTATTCCCCATGGGGATAGCGAAATCCAAGCCAACGGAGAATCCGCTGTCCTGTGCCATTAGACTTCCAGCAACAGCTACAGTTGCCAATGCGAGTGTAATTTTTCTCATGATGTTGTAATGTTTGGTTTGTTGAGCAAACGTAGCAAGATCCCTGAATGTGGCAATAGGGGTTCAGCAATTGTACTTCATCACGCAACTGTTTCCAGAAAGACCGCCTGACCCATTTGATTACAACGAGGAGCTAAAAAGTGCCTCAATGGCTACCACCAGCCCGAGCAGACGGAACATTACCCCCCGAATGTCCAACCAACGGAGAACTCGATAAGGTTGGTCCAGTATCGAACACGGGTCTTGCCTTCAGAACGGTCGTAGCATGGGGAAAGACCTCGGTAGTACCGCAAGTCCATATCAAAGCCTACACCCAAAGTGTACCCTACACCAACTACTGCCGCGATCTCGGCCTTGGTCCAATCCTTGGTGGCTGCAGTACCTTTCTTCTTCGTGGTAGTAAAATCTTGTTGATCCACCGGCAGTGTGACCGTTTGTCCTTGCTGATTCTGTCCGGTGACCGAGCCTTTCCACGTGTAGGTCTCATCCGAGTTCTGCTTCCCGCCCATTAAGAAATTGATGGATGGTCCGAGCATGATCCGAAATCCTTCGGTAGGCTTCAATGTCAAAGGCACATTCAACTGGAAATAGCTGAGACGTTGGTCCGTCTCCGCCTTGTAATCCCTGGTCCCTGTGTAAGCTCCTTGGTTATTGGTCACATCGGTATTATCCTTCAAGGAACTATTATCCGTGATCTCCGATTTGGCGCGACGGAACGAGAAACCCAGTTCCGGACGGATCCCCACTAGGTCGGAAAAGGGAATCTCTGCATACGCACCGAACATCAGACCCAGCCCTTTGGGAGTGGTGGGTGCGTTCTTCGGGTCCGGCTGGATCTTTTGTGCGGTGATCAAATAGTTCGGCCCGACTTTGATACCGAATTGCACCTGTGCGCTAAGAGCAGAGGCGAACAAGAGAGCCGAAACTGTTAAGAGAACAGTATGAACGCGCTTCATCATTGGGGAATTGAAGTTTTGCCAAACGTAGAAGTGCGCCTCCCCTCCCACAATCCCCAAAACGGGGGATGATGTCCTTCCGAAGGCTATAAAAAAGAAGCCCCGCCGGTATGGCGAGGCTTCTTTGTGAGCATATGAATAAAGACTACTTCCCGTGCTTGGCGCGGATCTCGTTCAACGCGCTACCGGCCCTGTACCAGCCGATCTGGGCTGCGTTGTAGGTGTGGTTGCACTTGATGGTATCCTTGGTGCCGTCCTTGTGGTTCAGCACCACGGTAAGCTGCTTGCCCGGGGCGAAATCGTGCAGGTCGGTGAAGTCGATGCGATCATCCTCTTGCACCTTGTCGAAATCCTCTTCCTTATCGAAGGTGACACCCAGTAGGCCTTGCTTCTTCAGGTTGGTCTCGTGGATGCGCGCGAAGCTCTTCACAATAACCGCCGTAACACCCAAGTGGCGCGGCTGCATGGCAGCGTGCTCCCTGCTGGATCCTTCTCCGTAGTTCTGGTCGGCCACCACTACGCTGGGCTGCTTGGCAGCCTTGTAGGTGCGCTGCGTTGCCGGTACTTCACCGTACTCCCCGGTAAGCTGGTTCTTCACCTTATTGGCCTCGCCGTTGAAGGCGTTGATGGCGCCGATCAAGGTATTGTTGCTGATGTTGTCCAAGTGTCCACGGTACCGCAACCAAGGTCCAGCCATGCTAATGTGGTCCGTAGTACACTTCCCTTTTGCCTTGATCAGCAAGACGGCGCCGGTCACGTTCTGGCCATCCCATGCCGGGAAAGGCTCCAAAAGCTGGATGCGATCGCTATCCGGCTTCACTACTACTTCCACGGTGCTGCCGTCCTTCGCCGGAGCCTTGAAGCCAGGGTCATCAACGGCGAAGCCTTTGGGCGGCATCTCCAAGCCTATGGGCTCGTCCAGCTTCACGTCCTCTCCCTTTGCATTCTTCAGCGTATCGGTAAGGGGGTTGAAGGAAAGGTGTCCCGAAAGGGCCATGGCGGTCACCAGCTCCGGGCTGGCCACGAACGCGTGGGTGTGGGAGTTGCCGTCGTTACGCTTAGCGAAGTTGCGGTTGTAGGAAGTCAGGATGGAATTCGGGCGATCGGGATCATCGGTATGTCGGGCCCACTGGCCGATGCACGGTCCGCAGGCGTTGGCCAACACCATCCCTCCCATTTCCTCAAATGTCTGCAACAGGCCGTCGCGCTCGGCGGTGAAGCGTACCTGCTCACTGCCGGGGGTTACCGTGAATTCGCTGACGGACTTCAATCCTTTATCAATGGCTTGGCGCGCAATGGAGGCACTGCGGGTAAGGTCCTCGTAGCTACTATTGGTGCAGCTACCGATCAGGCCAACTTCCAATACTTCAGGCCACCCGTTCTCTTTCACGGCGGCAGCAAACTTGCTGATGGGCCACGCGAGGTCCGGTGTATAAGGCCCGTTGATGTGTGGCTCCAACTTGTTCAGGTCGATCTCGATCACGCGATCGAAGTACTTCTCGGGATTCGCATAGACCTCAGGGTCTCCGGTGAGATGCTCAGCCACTTTATCGGCCAATTGCACGATCTCTGCACGACCGGTGCCGTTGAGGTAGCGACGCATGCTATCGTCATATCCGAAGGTGCTGGTGGTCGCACCGATCTCAGCGCCCATGTTACAGATGGTGCCTTTGCCTGTGCAGCTAAGGCTTTCAGCACCGGGGCCGAAGTATTCCACAATTGCACCCGTACCGCCTTTCACGGTCAGAATGCCAGCTACAACGAGGATCACATCCTTGGCGGATGCCCAGCCACTGAGCTTTCCGGTCAGTTTCACGCCGATCACCTTGGGCATCTTCAGTTCCCACGGCAGGCCGCTCATTACGTCACAAGCATCGGCACCACCTACGCCGATGGCCAACATTCCGAGGCCGCCGCCGTTGGGCGTATGGCTGTCCGTGCCGATCATCAAGCCGCCGGGAAAGGCATAGTTCTCCAATACTACTTGGTGGATGATGCCTGCGCCGGGACGCCAGAAACCGATACCGTATTTATTGCTGATGCTTTCCAGGAACTGGAACACCTCGTTGCCTTTCAGCAGTGCTTCCTGAAGATCCTTCTTTGCACCTACACGCGCTTGGATCAAGTGATCGCAGTGCACCGTGCTGGGCACGGCCACCTTCGGGCGTCCGGTGGTCTTGAACTGAAGCAAGGCCATCTGTGCCGTAGCGTCCTGCATGGCCACACGGTCCGGTGCGAAGTCGACATAATCTTCGCCACGCTTGAGCTCCTTGCTCGCCGCACCCTCATCGAGGTGGGCATACAGGATCTTTTCGGTGAGGGTGAGCGGCTTGCCCAATGCCTTACGGGCAGCGGCGATGCGTTCGGGATAGCGGTCGTATACCGCCTTGATCATGTCGATATCGAAGATGTGGGCCATGGCTTTTCTGTGCGATAGGTGTAAGAACCGCAAAGGTACACATCCGGAAAGGCTATATGGCCGCGCGCCTACAAGGTTCCCGTATAGTCCTCTTCAGCCAATGCATCCACCGGGATGGGTGGCCCCTTCCGCCATACGCGCACTTGGCGGACGTGCAACAGTCCACTATACAGGAAGGCCCCGATGAGGGATCCGGTGGCGATGGCTGTCAGGATGAAGAGCAAACTCAGGATGTTGCCTGCCGTGCCCATGCCATCGGTGGCCATGGTGGCTACGCTCACCAGACCGAAAGAGCCCGGCGCAAGCAACCAGAATGCGGGTAGGATGGTGACCAACGCCGGAGGGCCTTTGAAGCGGTACTCGATCACCAGCGCGGTAATGGCCATCACCACTGCGCCGAAGAATGCGGTGGAAGCTCCATCGATGAAACGGCCGGAGACGTACTGCCCGAGATACGCCATCAGCATGGTGAGGATCACCCAAGGCAAGGAACGCCTGCGACTGCTTTTGAACAGATGCAAACCGATAGCGAACAGCACGACGCCCACCCAAGCCAAGCCAGGTGCGAGTCGCTCCGCGTGCTCCACATGGTCCGGGATCGCATCCCCGAAGAGCCGAAAACCGCCCAAGAGACCAAACGCCAGAAGGATCAGCTGCGCGAAGCCCGCGACAAGCCGAGACGCTCCGGATACGGTGTTGGCAAAGGCCAACTCCACCACGGCCACCGTGAGCACACTTCCCGGCAGGAAAATGATCAACGGCGGGATCAGCAACTGGAAGGGAGCCTCCTGCACGCCATAGCGATAGAACAAGGCCACCACCGAGGCCAATATGAATGCCGCTACCACTGGCATCACCGCGTTCCATGCAGGCTGGCGACGCACCACTACCAGGAGCATCGCGCAGATGAAGCCGAGTATGGCCACGTAGCCAAGGCCGCTCCAAGTGGGACGCAAGACCAACGCAATACCGATGGTGGTGATGAGGTAGCCCACTACAAAGCCGAGATCGCCATAACGATGCTTCATGCGCCACATCGCATCGAGCTTGCGCAAGCCGTCCTTTGGCGTAAGCCTTCCGGCACGGGCCTCCCGCGCGATCTCCAAAACACCCTCCACTTGGTCGAAGCGCAGATCCCCTACGCGATACGGCCCGGGCGTGATATGGACGCGATGGCTTTCTCCTTCCTCGGTCTGCACGAGCAGTACGGTCGGTAGCGCGAATATGACCGCGTTCTCCTGTCCGTTGCGTTTGGCCACTTCGCCCAGGTCCCGTTCTATCAAGGCCACGGCATTACCCGCCGCCAGTTCGGCTTGGCCCAAGCGGGCAAGGAACTGGAGCAAGAGTCGCTGATCGGGATCGGTTTCGGCCATGGCGGCGAAAGCTACAGGTGAATGCGGGGATGGCTTTCTGTGAGAGGGACGTTTGCATGGCCATGCAAATGAGATGAACGCCTCTCCTCCGAACGTCTTCAGTATCCGACAACCATGCACTGAGTACAGCGGAGCACCGCGCTAGGCCTGTTGTCCCGCGCTATCACGAGAACTCTAGTATCACCCAAGGCGAACTAAGCAAATGTTAAAACAGGGCACATGCATGGCCATGCATATGAGATAAACGCTTCTCATCCATACGTATTCCGTGTCCGACCATCACCCATCACGTAAAGCGGAACACCGCGCCAGACCTGTTGACCCGCGCTGTCACGAGGGGTCTAGTGCGACCCAAAACAAACGCCGAAAACGTTAAACCCGGACATATGCATGGCCATGCATATGACTGAAGAAAGTTGACCCAACGAAAAAGGGCCACCTCAAACGAGATGGCCCTTTTCATTGCGTTAGCTAAAAGCTCACTCCTCCACCACTTCGAAGGAGATGGTCTTCACCACATCGCGGTGGAAGGTCACCTCGGCCTCGTACGTTCCGATGGTCTTGATGGCTTCGCCTTTCAGCTTGATGTACTTGCGGTCCAGATCGATGCCGAGCTGCTTGAAGGCATCGCTGAGCATGATGGTGTTCACACTGCCGAAGATGCGTCCCTTCTCGCCCACCTTCGCACCGATCTTGATAACCTGATCGGTGAGCTTGGCTGCGTTCTTATCGGCCTCGTCGCGCAGCTTGATCTCCTTGTGAGCACGCTGCTTCAGTGTTTCGTTCAGCTGCTTGCGCTCGCTTGGGGTGGCAGCAACGGCCAACCGGCGGGGAAGCAGAAAATTGCGTGCGTAACCATCCTTCACTTTCACCAGATCGTTGGCGAAACCGAGGTGTTCCACGTCTTGTTTGAGGATCACTTCCATGGTCGTACGTTCTTATTTGAGCATATCGGCCACGTACGGCATCAGAGCGAGGTGACGGCTGCGCTTAACAGCTTGGGCCACACGCTTCTGGTACTTCTGGCTGGTGCCGGTGAGGCGACGGGGCAGGATCTTGCCCTGTTCATTCACCAAGCGAAGCAGAAAGTCCGCGTCCTTGTAATCGATGTAGGTAATACCGAGCTTCTTGAAGCGGCAGTATTTGTCCTTCTTTGTCTCAATGGCGATCGGCGTCAAATAGCGGATCTCATTGTTGGCGCCTCCTCCCGTCTTTGCGGGGGCCGGTGTGGCCGAAGCGGTCGTTTCTTCGCTCATTTCCGTTGGGGTTAGGCGTTGTCCTTCTTAGTACGTGGAGCACGGCCCGCATCACCTGCTGCCTTACCTCCCCGTGCGGGACGGCTTTCAGCAAATGCAATGTGGTGCTTGTCCATCACCACCGTGAGGAAACGGATCACCCGTTCGTCGCGGCGGTATTCAGTCTCGAGCTTGGCGATAAGCGACGGGTCGCTCTCGAACTCGATCAGGTGGTAGAAGCCCGAGGACTTCTTCT
>JBEBYG010000023.1:0-49291 GCA_040391235.1 Cryomorpha ignava | reverse complement strand
CGAGCTGCTTGATCTCTTCCTTGGGGAAGCGTTGCTCGCGGTCGCGGTCGATCACGCCGGGCTTCAGTACGTTCTGGGCGAAGTCGCGGGCGGCATCGCGCACGGCTTTTTGTTCTTCGCTGAGTTCAAAATCCAGTCCGGAGGTGGTTGTAGTTGCTTGCATGGGAGTGATTATCGGGGATCGATCGTTATTGGACGCGGAGGCACTGAGGCGCTGAGAAATGCTTTGCCGCAGGGTTTAGCCGCAGATGACGCAGATGAGCGCAGATAAATGCCGTTGCCGCGACGCACTCCCGATGATGTGCCTAACGGCACTGCAGATGGGCGCCGGTGAACGTCTTCCGCTCGGGGGAGTAAGTTCATCTCTAGAGATCTGGCTTCTTTATCAATGATCATCAGCCCTTTTGGGGACTAATACGTTCCTCTGGGTCACTTGCCGCAAATGTAGCCGATACCTTCGCCCCGGCAGCCGCATTCGCGGGCACAAATGAAGGAAGACTTGGAGAACGCACGGGTGATCGGTGTGATGAGCGGCAGCTCGTTGGATGGGATCGATCTGGCCTTGTGCCACTTTTCCCGCGATGGTAAACGCTGGACTTTCACCGTGGAAACGGCCAAGACCGTTCCTTATGATGCCGCCATGCGCCAGCGATTGTTGCAGGCTACCACCGGCGATGCCCTGGAGTTGGCCCTCCTGAACCGCGACCTCGGGATCGCTATCGGCAGCGGCTGCCGGGATTTGCTTCAGGACCAAAGCGCGGACCTGATCGCATCGCACGGCCATACCATCTTTCATCAGCCTGCTGAAGGACTTACGCTCCAAGTAGGCTCGGGGGCACATATCGCCGCGTTGTCGGGCCTGACCACCGTGTGCGATCTCCGCTCCTTGGATGTGGCCTTGGGCGGGCAAGGCGCTCCGCTGGTCCCGTTCGGTGAACAGATGCTCTTTCCGGACCATCAGGCCTTCGTGAACTTGGGCGGCATTGCCAACCTGTCCATTCACCATGGAAAACAGCCCATTGGCTATGACGTGTGCCCCTGCAACCAAGCATTGGACCTGTTGGCGGCGGAAGCCGGAATGGACTACGATGCGAACGGCGACCTGGCCCGCAGCGGCGAAGTGGATGTGGAGCTCTTGGCGAAATTGAATGCCTTGGATTTCTACAAACAGGCCCCTCCCCGCTCGTTGGGCCGGGAGTGGTTCGATGAACAGCTGAAGCCGTTGATCACCACCGAGGCTCCATTGAAGGACCGCCTGCGGACGGTGACCGAGCACATCGCCTTGCTGATCGCGCAAGAACTGACCAACGCCAAGGTGGATGCCGCCTTATTCACCGGAGGAGGTGCACACAACGGATTCCTGATCGAACGCATCGCCGCACTGGGCAAGGCGAAGCCGGAACTTCCTTCCGCCGAGCTGATCAATTACAAGGAAGCGGTGATCTTCGCTTTCCTCGGCCTGATGCGTGCTCGCGGTGAAGTGAACACCCTGGCGAGCGTGACCGGCGCCGCCCGCGACAGCGTCGGCGGTGCCATCTATCGGCCCAATTAACATCCTGTAAGGGATAACCCCCGCATTACACGCCTGAATGCGCTTCCGGCGCGTCTACTTTTGGGCTTCTGAATTGGATCGATCGACATGAGGGAGGCATTGAAGAAGTTCGAGGAGCGTGAGCCCGAGATCGTATTCGAATGGCACGACGGGCCTACGGATGCGCATGGATGGGTGGTGATCAACAGCCTGCGCGGTGGCGCGGCCGGTGGTGGCACCCGCATGCGCAAGGGCTTGGACAAACGCGAGGTAACGAGCTTGGCCAAGACCATGGAGGTGAAGTTCACCGTAAGCGGTCCGGCCATGGGCGGTGCCAAGAGCGGCATCAACTTCGATCCGGCCGATCCCCGCAAAGGCGAGGTGCTCGATCGCTGGTTCAAGGCCGTGATGCCCTTGCTGAAAAGCTACTACGGCACCGGCGGCGACATGAACATCGACGAGCTGCACGATGTGATCCCCATCACCGAACGCTATGGCTTGCTGCATCCGCAGGAAGGCGTGGTCGTTGGCCACTTCGGCATGGATGAGGCCGGCAAAGCGCGGATCATCCAACAGCTCCGGAAGGGAGTCAGCATGCTCGTGCAGGACCCCGCCCTGACACCGGCCCCAGGCAAATATGCCGTGGCCGACTTGATCACCGGCTGGGGCGTGGCCCAGAGCGTGATCCACCATTACCGCATCCAAGGTGGAAGCGTGAAAGGCAAGCGTGTAGCCGTGCAGGGCTGGGGCAATGTGGCCGCGGCCGCAGGCTACTACCTCAGCCAAGCAGGTGCACTCATCGTCGGCATCATCGACCGCCACGGTGGCACCCTTTCGGAAGAAGGACTGGATGCCGAAGCCGTGAAGAAGCTCTTCCTGGAGAAGCAAGGCAACACGCTGCACATGCACGATATGCTGCCATTCGACACCATCAACGAACGTATTTGGGACTGCGGTGCGGATGTATTCCTGCCCTGTGCAGCTTCCCGCTTAGTGACCCGTGGCCAAGTGGACCGCCTCTGTGCGGCCGGACTGGAAGTGATCGCCAGCGGCGCCAACGTCCCCTTCGCAGACCTCGAGATCTTCTACGGCCCCATCGCTGAACACGCCGATGAGAAAGTGGCTGTACTGCCCGACTTCATTGCCAATAGCGGCATGGCGCGGGTATTCGCCTACTGCATGGAAGATGGCGCGGAACTCACCGACCAAGCCATCTTCAACGACGTGAGCAAGGTGATCGGGAATGCCTTGGAAAAGGTGCACGCCAAGAACGGCGGCAACACCCACATCACCCGTACGGCCTTCGAGATCGCACTTGATCAATTGAACTAAGAAAATTTTCGGGGCGCTTCCCCGTTCCATAACCAGCAACAACCTTCCATGCAATTTCCGCTTTTCGCACAAATACAGGACAACGCCGAGGCTGCACGCCAGCTTCTGGAGCAGACGGCGGCCACACCGGCCGTGGTTCCAACGGAGGAGACCATCTCGGTCTGGGAGCTGATCCAGAATGGTGGTTGGTACATCATGGGTCCGCTGGGCATCATGTCCCTGATCGCTGTTTACATCATCATTGAACGGAGTTTGGCGATCCGCCGCGCCCTCAAGGAAGAGAAGGACTTCATGGAGAAGATCCGGGACTACATCCACGATGGCAAGATCGATTCGGCACACAACCTCTGCGCGCAGAACCCTGCCCCGGTGGCGCGGATGCTGGACAAGGGCATCAGCCGCATCGGCCGGCCCTTGAAGGACATCGAGGTGAGCATTGAGAACGCCGGGAAGCTCGAGGTGTACAAGTTGGAAAAGGGGCTGAGCGTATTGGCCACCATCTCCGGTGCGGCACCCATGCTGGGCTTCCTCGGTACGGTGATCGGGATGATCGTCACCTTCCACACCATGAAGATCAGCGGTGCCGGCGTGGAGATCAGCCAACTCTCCGGCGGCATCATGCAAGCCATGGTCACCACGGTGGCCGGTCTGATCATCGGCATTATCGCATACGTGGCCTACAACACGCTGGTGGCACGTGTTACCAAGGTGGTACAGAACATGGAGGCCACCACCATCACCTTCATGGAGGTACTTGAATCCCCCGCGAAATAGAGATGGGATTGCGCAGCTCACATAGAGTGGATGCCGGGTTCAACATGAGCTCGATGACCGACCTGGTCTTCCTCTTGCTCATCTTCTTCGTGATCCTCAGCACGCTCGTCAGCCCGTACGCACTGCCGGTGGACCTGCCCACCAGTGCCAACAAGACCAAGGACAAGGCCAAGGTGTCCGTAAGGATCGATGCGGAGCAGCACTACAGCGTGAACAACCAGCTGATCGAACCGTCGCAGCTCGAAGGTGTACTGCAGGCTGAAATGGCCAAGAACACATCGGATCAAGCCATCGTGCTGCACGTGGACCAAAGCGTACCCACGGGTGTGACCGTGAGCGTGCTGGACATCTGCAAGCGGAACCGGTGGAAGATCATTCTGGCGACGAAACCGAGTTGAGAAGAGGAGGCCGCGGAGGCGCTGAGGCGCGGAGAAGAGAATGAACACGGACTGAGGAAGAAGACGCTGAGACGCGGAGGCGCGGAGATGAGACTGGAGAGGAAATTGAGTTGAGGAAGAAGGAGACGCGGAGGCGCGGAGGCGAGGAGAAGAGGCTGGAGAGGAAATTGAGTTGAGAAAGAAGGAGCCGCGGGGACGCCGAGGCGCAGAGCATAAATAATAGCACCCGTGGCATCCATCTGAAAAGTCGACGCACAGGTGAACCAACATGAGCAGCCTCACACTCCATCAGGAAGAGCACGATAAGCGCACGAGCGTGATCATCACGATCCTGTTCCACATCCTGTTGATCATCCTGTTCCTGTTCATCGGCTTGAAGCAACCCAACCCGTTGCCCAAGGACGAAACCATCGAGCTTTCCTTCGAGGATGCTGGTGGCCTTGCCGGCGGCGCCACCACGGCCCAGCCCACTACTTCCCAACCGCCCCCTACCCCGGCCGAACCTACACCCACCACTACCGAAGAAGTGGCCACGGACGCGGAGAGCGAGGTCGCCATCCCCAAGCCGGCGAAGCCCACCCCGCCCAAGCCCAAGCCGGAACCAGCTAAGCCTGAGCCCCGCAAGCCGGATCCCAATTCCCTCTTCGCACGATCATCCAGCCCCAGCAATTCCACTGCACCTGCACAAAGTGGCGGCGGTCCGCCCAGCAGCACGCCCGGTGACGGTGGTTCAGGCACCTTCAAGGGCAAGGCCTTCGAAGGGCGCTTGGCCGGTCGTGGATTGATGCGCGGACCGAACATTGGCGAGAAGCCCACCGAGGCCGGCAAAGTGGCCTTGGACATCTTCGTGGACCGCACCGGAAAGGTGACCCACGTATCCATGAACTTGGACCGGAGCACCACCACCAGCCAGGTGCTTTACAACCTCGCTAAGAAGGCTGCCTTGGAATGCACCTTCAGCCCCAAGCCGGACGGCCCAGCGGAACAGAAAGGGGACATGACCTTCATCTTCATACTCGAGTAAAGTGGACTACACGGAGACGCTGGCGTACTTGTACGAGCGGCTACCCATGTTCTCCCGGATCGGGAAGGCGGCCTACAAAGCGGACCTCTCCAACACCCATGCGCTAATGGAGGCCTTGGGCCACCCGGAGCGGGGGTTGAAGTGCGTCCACTTGGCGGGAACGAACGGCAAAGGCAGCACCGCCAACATGATCGCCAGCGTACTGCAGGAAGCCGGTTACCGCACGGGCCTGCACACCTCGCCGCACCTGAAGGACTTCCGGGAGCGCTTCCGGATCAACGGGGCAATGATCCCGCAAGAGGAGGTCACCGCGTTCGTGGAAGGCTATCGCACGGCCTTCGAGCCGGTGGAAGCCTCCTTCTTTGAATGGGGTGTGGCACTGGCCCTCCACTGGTTCCGCGAGCAGCATACGGACATCGCCGTGATCGAATGCGGCTTGGGCGGAAGGCTCGACAGCACCAATGTGGTCACGCCGGAAGTCTGCGTGATCACCAACATCGGCTGGGACCATGCGGACCTCTTGGGCGATACACTGGAAAAGATCGCCGGTGAAAAGGCGGGCATCATCAAGCCGGGCATTCCGGTGATCATCGGCGAGGCCGAAGGCGCCGTGGCGGAAGTGTTCCGGAACCGCGCCAAGGAAGTGGGCGCACCGATACACTTCACCGACCAGGCAACGCCCCTACCCTACGAGTTGGACCTCTCTGGCCCGCACCAGCAGCGCAATGCACGGACCGCACTGGCAGCCCTCCGCCAACTTCAGCAGCAAGGTTGGAACATCACCGAAGCACACATCCGTGCCGGCCTGGCCCATGTGCAGGTCAACACCGGCTTTGCCGGGCGCTGGCAAACCCTGTCGCAACACCCGCACACCATCGCGGACATCGGCCACAATGCCGATGGCCTGATGATCGTGAACGAGATGCTGAGCCACACCCCGCACGACCGGCTCCACATCGTTCTCGGCACCGTGAACGACAAGGACCTCGCCCGGATGCTGGCTTTGCTCCCCAAGGAGGCCATCTACTATTTCTGCAAGGCGGACATTCCACGTGGTTTGGATGCCGTTGAGCTGAAGGAACTGGCCCGAGGGCATGGACTTAGTGGAAATGCCTTTCCTTCCGTGAGGGCAGCCTTGGCAGCGGCACAGGACGCAGCCACCGGGAACGACCTGGTGCTGGTGACCGGGAGTGCCTTTGTGGTGGCGGAGGTGGTGTGAGGGCGACCGGCTGCGCCTATCCCCCCGCGCTCGGGTTTTTCCCGAGTGCCTTACTCTTACTGCCTCCGGCCGATCCAACCATTTCCTGCCAGTACCGGCAGCGCCCGCCAGAATCGGATCAAAGTACTGGGCACTCGGCAAACAGCTGAATGCCGGGATCTGGTGGGCCCAAGGGAGTTCTGCCAAAAAACAAAGCCCTCCAACTTGCGCTGAAGGGCTTGATTCCGTTGGGATGTGGGACGTACTGGATTCGAACCAGTGACCTCATGCGTGTGAAGCATGCGCTCTAAACCAGCTGAGCTAACATCCCAGTATGTCAACGTCCGCTTTCGCGGAACCCGGCGGACCGGAGTGGGAGCAGCCGGATTCGAACCAGCGACCCTCTGCTTGTAAGGCAGATGCTCTAAACCAGCTGAGCTATGCTCCCATTAACGGGGCGCGAATATACACTTTGCTCCGAAGCTTGCACTATTTTACTTCCAGCGGGATTCTCCCTACAGGCTACCATCTTTGCCGACCATGCTCCGCCAGCTTCGTCCCTTCTTCATTCTGGTCGCCCTGTTCGTGCTGGCCAGCCTTGTGATGGAACACGTGAACGGCCGCTTCTGGCTGAACGATTTCCGGGTCTACTACATGGCCGCAGACAACCTTCGGCATGGGTTGCCGGTGTATTGCGAGGTATTCGGCGAGGACACGGGCCTCTACAAGTATGCTCCGGTGGTGCTTTATTTCTTCCTGCCGTACACCTTTCTGTCGTTCCATGCTGCCGGCATCATCCATTTTCTGTTGATCGGCGTATTGGTGATGGCTTGCTTCGTGGTGATAGAAAAGAGCTTGGCACAACTCACGACCGGTCTTCCGAAGGTGGCCTTGCGCGCCGTTCTGGGGCTTTTGTGCATTGTGGTGCTGTTGGTGCGGGAGCTGCATATGGGCAACATCAACATGGGCCTGATCCTCTTGGCTGTGCTGGGGGTGGAACGGTTCATAGCGAACAAGCGAAGGACGGCGGGCATCCTGTGGGGCATGGTCTGGCTGATCAAGCCTTACCTCCTACTGATGATCGTGCCCTTGGTGATCCGTCGCGAATGGCGGGTGCTTAGCACGGCGGCCATCACCATGCTGGTGGGCCTGTTGCTGCCGCTGCTGCTACAAGGTCCCACCACAGGCTGGGAACTCACACGGGAATGGGGGCATTCCATGGTCTATCACACGCAGGTGATGGCCAGCCCGGACCACTTGAGCGCCATCTTGGGCAAATACACCGGTATGGTTTCGTCCACTGCCATGGATGCCTTGTTCATCGCCCTGGCAGGCATCCTGATGTCGTTATTCACCTGGCGGAACACCCAGCGCGAAGCAGTGGGACCGGGAAGTGCGATGGCCCGCAGCTTTGAGCTCTGGCTGGCCATGGCCCTTGTGCCCAACCTCGTCATCACCGATCAACAACACTTCATGTTCTCCCTTCCGCTGATCATGTACATCCTGGCCTACCTCTTCAGCCGCAAGGACATACCGGTACTGGTGTTCTTCCTCCTCGCCATGGTCCTTTATGGCACGCGTAGTTCCGACCTTTGGGGAAAGGCCTTAGAGAACAAGATGCTGGGGTACGGTGTTCTCGGATCGGGGAATATTCTCCTGATGCTGGTGGCATGGGCAGTTTGGCGGAGTTGGCGGTGGTCTTCGGAAAAGCCTTGATCCGCCTAGCTTCTCAGGACTCAGACCGCTTTGAGGGTATCCTATGGGAATGGCATTTGCTGACACTGGATCCAAAATCCCCAGGCCATGTCAACCCTTGAATTTCAGCAGCAACTTGTAGGTCTACGTCACCAACTGTTCTATTTCGCTCTGAGCCTGACCCGGGACCGGGATAATGCCTACGACCTCACGCAGGAAAGCATGCTTCGCGCGCTGACGTACAGCGATAAATTCCGGGAGAACACCAACTTCAAGGCGTGGGTGTACACCATTATGAAGAACACCTTCATCAATGGCCACCGACGCAATAAGCGCACGGACCGGGTGATGGACCATGTGGAACGCGTTCGGGAGCGGGTAAGCTTGGTGGAAACACCTGCCACACCAGAGGCCAATGTTCGCATGAGCGAAATCCAAGGTGCTTTGGGAAAACTGGATGACATCTTCCGCACTCCCTTCCAGCTCCACCACGATGGCTTCAAGTACCATGAGATCGCCGACCAATTGGAGATCCCCGTGGGCACCGTAAAAAGCAGGATCCACCAAGCCCGCCATCGCTTGAAGGATATGCTGGATTGAGCTTCTGGACCACTACAGCCTATCCACGAACGGACCGCTTTGGGCGGTCCGTTCGTGTGTTCGGAAAGATGCTTTTATCCGGCTATTTCGTACTTCAGGTCTAATTGCAGAACAAGCCTGTTCCGGAAAATAATTTGCCCCTTCCGAACCGCGTGTTCATCTTTTTGCTATATTTGTTGAACAAAGCAATTCAGAACGCTCGTGGCTCCCCCTTCCATCATCATTATCGGTTCCGGTATTTCCGGTCTGGCTGCGGCATCCATCCTTGCGAAGGCAGGCGCACGTGTAACCGTGCTGGAGCGGAATGACCAAGTCGGCGGGCGGGCGCGCACTTGGGCTAAGGATGGCTTCACATTCGATATGGGTCCGAGCTTCTATTGGATGCCGGATGTCTTCGATCGGTTCTTTGCTCGCTTCGGTACCACCGCAATGGCGCTCTATGATCTGCGCCGACTGGATCCCTCTTACAAGGTGATCTTCGAAAAGAACGATGAGTGGGAGCTTCCTGCAGGTCGTGCAGCGGTTGCTGCCATTTTTGAAAAGGAAGAACCCGGCGCAGCCAAGGCATTGGAGGCCTTCTTGAATGAGGCGACCGTGAAGTACACCATCGGCATGCAGGACATCGTGTACACGCCATCGCTGAGCTGGTCCGAATACATCCGCCCCCAATTGCTTGCCGGACTGATGCGCACCTCAGTACTTTCTTCACTCCGAAAGCACGTCCGGAAGCACTTCAAGAGTGACCGGATCCGCCAGGTGATGGAATTTCCTGTGCTCTTCCTCGGCGCCACCCCGGCCACCACACCTGCCTTGTACAGCTTGATGAACCATGCCGATATCGATCTGGGTACTTGGTACCCCATGGGTGGTATGGGCAAGGTAATGGACGCTATGCTCCACTTGGCCCGGACCCAAGGTGCAGAAGTACGCACCAACGAGGCGGTCACCCGGATACAGGTCACGAACGGAAAAACCACGGGCGTGGTGACCGCGAACGGGGTCATCGCCGCTGACATGGTGTTGGCCACGGCCGATTATCACCACGTGGAACAAGACCTGCTCGATCCTGAGCATCGCTCCTACTCCACTGGCTTTTGGAAAAAACGCACGATGGCACCGAGCACGCTGCTCTTCTACATCGGTCTCGACCGGAAATTGCCGGGTGCGGAACATCATACCCTCTTCTTCGACGAATCGCTCGACGACCACGGCGAGGACATCTACCGCCACAAGCGCTGGCCAAAGAAGCCTTTGTTCTACCTGAGCTGCACTTCGGTCACGGACGCTTCCACAGCCCCCATCGGCTGCGAGAACCTCGTTGTGCTGATACCCATCGCCAGTGGTGCTGCGGATACGCCGGCCATGCGGGAGGAATACTTCCAGATCGTTGCTGAGCGCATCGCCCTTCACACGGGTCTGGACATCCGGCCGCACATATTGGTGAACCGCTCCTACTGTGTGAATGACCTGGAGCAGGATTACAATGCCTTCCTCGGTAATGCATACGGCTTGGCCAGCACTTTGGCCCAGACCGGACCCCTTCGTCCCCAAGTGAAGAGCAAAAAGGTAAAGGGCCTCTACTTCGCTGGCCAGCTCAGCGTGCCAGGCCCGGGCATGCCCCCTGCATTGATAAGCGGACAACTGACCGCTGACCTCATCCTGAAAGAACTCCACGACGCATGAACACCATCGAACTCTACGATTCCGTTTGCTCCGAACTGAGCAGTCGAGTGGTGCAACGCTACAGCACGTCGTTCTCCATCGGCATTCGGGCGCTCCACCCCCGCTTCCGCGAGCCCATCAAGAGCATCTATGCCTACGTGCGCTTCGCTGATGAGATCGTGGACACGTTCCATGCGCACGATAAACCCCGTTTGCTTCATGAATTCCGTTCTGACACGCAACGTGCCATTGACGACCGGATCAGCTTGAACCCTGTGCTGCACAGCTTCCAGCGCGTTGCACATACATACGGCATCGGCTCAGAGCTTATCCAGCCCTTTCTGGATAGCATGGCGATGGACCTGGCGCAAGATTCGCACGATACGGCGAGTTTCAACACTTACATCTACGGCTCAGCTGAGGTCGTGGGCCTGATGTGCCTACGGGTGTTCTGTGAAGGTGATCAAGCAAAATACGAGTACCTGAAGCCAGCCGCCAAGCGGTTGGGCGCGGCCTTCCAAAAGGTGAATTTCCTGCGGGATATCCAGGATGATCATTCATCCTTGGGGCGTACCTACTTCCCAGAAGTGGACGTTCAGCATTTGGATGAGCAGGCCAAGCAACGCACGGAGATGGATATGCAAGCGGATTTCCAAGCTGCACTTATCGGGATCAAGGAACTGCCCATTGGTTCCCGCTTCGGGGTGTATGTGGCCTACGCCTACTACCTGGCACTCTTCCGCAAGATCAAGGGACTTTCCGCGCAGCGGATCACGCGCGAGCGTATTCGCATTGGCAAGCGCGCCAAGATGCGCGTATTCACCACCAGTCTGCTCCGCTATCAATTCAACAGCCTTTGACCGCTATGACGAACGCCGACCAGGAACAATTCGTGATACTTGTCGATGACGATGATGCGGAAGTGGGTGCCATGGAAAAGATGGAGGCCCACCGCCAAGGCAAGCTGCATCGCGCCTTCAGTATTTTCCTCTTTGACAACGAAGGCCGGATGCTGCTTCAACGGCGCGCCGCGAGCAAGTACCATAGCCCTCGCTTATGGACAAACGCATGCTGTAGCCACCCCGCCCCCGGTGAGTCCATCACCGATGCAGCGCAGCGCCGGGTGATGCAGGAGCTTGGCATTGCACCTGAGCTGACCCCCCAATTCAAATTCACCTACAGGGCGCAGGTGGAGAAAGACCTTGTGGAGCATGAGATCGACCACGTCTTCTTCGGGCACTGGGATGGCGCTGTGAAACCGAACCCCCAAGAAGTAATGGCCACGCGCTGGCTGAGCATTGCCGAGTTGGATGCGGAGATCGCAGCAGCTTCGGAGCAGTTCACGGCATGGCTGCTTATCTGTTGGCCCCAAGTGCGAAAGCGCTGGGCACAGACCCTCCCGCTATGACGGACCGACCGAACCTCACCCTTCATTGGTTCCGCCGTGACCTGCGCTTACAGGACAACCACGGCCTCTACCGCGCGCTGAAGGAGCACGGTAACGTCTTGCCTGTGTTCATTTTCGACACGGACATCCTGGAACGTTTGGAGGATCCTTCCGATCGCCGGGTGGACCACATCCATCGCACGCTTTCCGCGCTGAAGTCCGAGCTGGAAAAGCACGGCAGCACCTTGCTTGTATTGCATGGTAAACCCGTGGATGTCTGGCAAAAGTTGTGCGAACGCTTCACGATCAGCGCCGTGACCACCAACCGCGACCACGAGCCCTATGGTCAAGAGCGGGATGCATCGGTGGAAGGACTCTTGCGAGAGCGTGGTATCGCATTCAGCACGTTCAAGGACATCAGCCTGTTCGAGCGTGACGAGGTGATGAAGGATGACGGCGGGCCCTACACGGTCTTCACGCCTTACAGCCGCAAGTGGAAGGCCTTGTTCAAGCCTGAAATGGCCCGCGCATTCCCGAGCGAGGCCCACTTGGATCGTTTGTGGAAGAGCAGTCCGCTGCCAATGCCAACGCTGGAACAGATCGGCTTCCTACCTACGGACGTGGAAGTGCCACCGATGGTGGTGAACGCGGAACTGTTGAAGAACTACGCGCAAACCCGGGACCTGCCGGGTGTTGCCGGCACCTCTCGCATGAGCGTACACCTCCGCTTCGGCACCATCAGCCCTCGAGCGTTGGTGCGGGCGGCTTTGGATACGAGCGAGGTCTTTCTCAACGAGCTCATTTGGCGTGAATTCTTCATGCAGGTGCTCTACCATTTCCCACGGGTGGAACATCAGGCCTTCAAGCAAGCCTACGATCAGATCGAATGGCGCAATAACGAGATCGAATTCGCGGCCTGGTGCGAAGGCCGGACAGGCTACCCCTTGGTGGACGCCGGGATGCGTGAATTGGCAGCCACCGGCCTGATGCACAATCGGGTAAGGATGGTCACGGCCAGCTTTCTCACAAAGCATTTGCTGATCGACTGGCGCTGGGGCGAAGCTTGGTTCGCAGCCAAGCTCTTGGACTTCGAGTTGAGCAGCAACAATGGGAACTGGCAATGGGCCGCTGGAAGTGGCTGCGATGCCGCGCCTTGGTTCCGCATCTTCAATCCCACACTGCAACTGGAGCGCTTCGACCCCCGGTTAACGTATGTTAAGCAGCACCTCCCTGAATATGGAACAACAAACTATGCAGCCCCGATCGTCGTTCACAAGACAGCTCGGGAAAGAGCCATCCGGGCCTACAAAGCCGGACTCACGGAAAAGATCGCCCTGTAATTCACTAAAAGTACCAGTCAATGCCACGCAAGAAACGCAACGTCATTCTTACACAACCGGTCCGCGAAGGGCTGAAGACATTCAAAGTTCGCTTGGACGCACGCACCGTGATCACGCTCGCAAGCAAGAAGGCACTGGATTTCTGGAAGGAGCGGTATCCGAACGCGGTGATCATCAGTTGATGCACGTATTGGAGCGGCGGCAGCATCTGCCAATTCCGCTTCTGAAGGCGTGGGAATTTTTCAGTGACCCGAGAAATTTAGCGCGGATCACACCCCGGGAAATGGGTTTCGTGATCCGCGAACCTCTTCCCGATGGCCCCATCCACGAAGGACAGCGCATTCGCTACACCGTGCGTCCCATCTTGGGCATCCCGCTCAAATGGGTCACACTGATCACCGTTGCGGAGGCCCCACATCGTTTCGTCGACACGCAGGAAACAGGCCCCTATGCCTCTTGGCACCACACGCACACCTTTACCGCTGAAGGTGATGGCACCGCGATGCATGACCGTGTGGAATACCGGCTACCGCTGGGATTTCTGGGGGAAATCGCACATCGGCTCTTCGTAAAACGGCAGCTGAACGCCATCTTCGACCACCGGGAGCGGGTCATGCACGAACTATTCCCTGGCAAGCAATGAGCGTTTGGATGATCATCGGCATTGTCGCGGCAACGTTTGGAGCCATGGAGTTCGTGGCATGGGCCACCCACAAGTTCGTGATGCATGGCTTTCTGTGGAAGCTGCACCAGGACCATCACCAGCGGGACCATGATCACGTGTTGGAGCGCAATGACTCGTTCTTCCTGCTATTCGCCGTTCCCTCCATGTTCCTGTTCCTCATAGGTTCCATACGCGGGCTGAACACCCCATGGCTGTGGATCGGCTTGGGGATCTTGCTCTACGGGATCGCTTATTTCTTCGTGCATGAGGTATTCATCCACCAGCGGATCAAATGGCTGCGCAACTCAAAAAACACCTACTTCATGGCCTTACGCCGTGCACACAAGATCCATCACAAGCACCTCGGCAAGGAGGAAGGCGAGTGCTTCGGCATGTTGATCGTGCCCATGAAGTACTATCGCGATGCGAAGAAGGATAATCGCAAGGGACGCAATGAAGTGGTGCGGTAGGCTATTGGCAGGTAACAGGCGACAACAAAGCAGACAGTATTCATCTTGGCGCTCTTAGCGTCTTGGCGGCAAAAGATCAATGTCCACCTATCTCTGGATCGACCTCGGCGCGTTGATCATTCCGTTCCTCTTCAGCTTCCATCCGCGATTGCGGTTCGATCGCACGTGGCATGCACTGTGGCCGGGCATCGCGCTCATGCTGGTGATCTTCATCGCGTGGGATGCTTGGTTCACGCACCTCGGTATTTGGGGCTTCAACACCGGGCATCTCGTCGGTCTAAGCCTCTTGGGCCTACCGCTGGAGGAATGGCTCTTCTTCATCTGCATCCCCTATGCCTGTGTATACACCTACCATTGCTTCCGGGCCTTGGGCGTGAAGGACTACTTCGGAAAACTAGCGAGCAAGATCACTTGGACATTGATCCTCATTTCGATGCTCCTCATTATCTTCTTTCCCGGCAAGGCCTATACGACCAGTGCATTCGGCGGCTTGGCATTCTGGCTCCTCATGCTGCAGCTCTGGATGAAACCGACTTGGTTGGGCCGCGCCTACTTCGCCTACTTGATCCTCCTGCTGCCATTCATGATAGTGAACGGCCTTCTCACAGGAAGCATGCTGGAAGAGCCTGTGGTGTGGTACAATGATGCACAGAACCTTGGTGTGCGCATCGCAACTATACCCGTGGAGGATGTTTTCTACGGGCTGCTGATGATCTTGGTGGTACTAACGGTGTACGAGGCACGATTAAAGCGGAGGGCGTTGGCGGATGGATAGAGCTGCAACGCAGTTCCGTTCGTTTCCAGTTTCAGCCTTCAGCTTTCCTATAGACCTTCGCCCCGCATGGCGCTCCTCCCCCATCCGGTCCGGGCTTACCTCCGGCATTTGCGTACCGCAGGCAACCGGCACGATGTGCATTCCCCCTTCGTATTCGCGCTGGTGGTGGAGGTGCTGCGAAAGCGCACACCTCCCGCTGAGCATGCCGATACGGAGAAGCTAAGGGCCGCGCTTTTGAAAGATCCGCGAACGATCACCGTGACCGATCTGGGTGCTGGATCGCGAAGCAACAACAACAGCGAGCGACGCGTCCGGGATATCGCGCGCACCGCATTGAAGCCTCGCGGAGAAGCGGAACAACTGGCCCGGATGGCTCGGTATTTCAACCCACGTAACGTGCTGGAGTTGGGCACAAGCTTGGGCATCACCACGCTCTACTTGGCGCGTGCCGCTCCGCTAGCGCACATCCACACCATTGAAGGCTGCCCTGCCATCGCTGCGATCGCGCAGGAGAATTTCACCGCGCAGAAGGCGGTGAACATCATTTCGCATGTGGGTCCGTTCAGCACGGAGTTACCAACGGTGCTGAATAGCATGGGCTCACTTGACCTCGTCTTCATCGATGGGAACCATGCAGCCGAGCCAACATTGGATTATTTCAATCGCTGCCTTGGGAAGGCCCACAACGACACGGTGTTCGTGTTGGACGATATCCACTGGAGCGAAGGGATGGAGGAAGCATGGGCAGCCATCAAGGCCCATCCGCAGGTCACCGTTACCATTGACCTCTTCCACTTCGGGATCGTTTTCATCCGGAAGGAACAGCAACGCGAGGATTTCATTCTGAGCTATTGAGGAACGGAGCATGATCCGGCCGCAGAGACGCTGAGGCGCAGAGAAAACGGTAAACAGAATTAGCGATCGGAAGTGCAACACAACTTCTTGCGATTCCGGTTTCAGCCTTCATCCCGCAGCTTTTCAACACGATGAAATCCACTGATCACTAAAAGCTACCTTCGCGGAAATGAAGATCTACACCCGTACCGGCGACACCGGGCAAACCTCTTTGCTCAGCGGAAAGCGCGTGGCCAAGGACAGCTTACGGATAGAGACGTACGGGACGATCGATGAGCTCAACAGCCACATCGGCATGTTGCGGGACCTGTTGGACGGCAGCAATTCAGAACTCCTAACGGACATCCAAGTGAAGCTCTTCGACCTGGGTTCCACCTTGGCCGCTGGCGATGCCACTACGATCGAAAAGTTCAAGGTACCGCAAGTGATCCATGAGGACGTTGCCGGACTGGAGCACGCCATGGATACCATGGATGCGGACCTGCCCACCATGCGCAACTTCATTCTTCCGGGCGGACATCCGGCCATATCCCAAGCCCACATCTGTCGCACGGTCTGTCGCCGTGCGGAGCGCTTGGCCATCCGATTGGCGGCCGATGAACCGGTGCCGGAGATCGCGGTGCGCTACCTCAACCGCCTGAGCGATCTGCTCTTCATGCTGGCACGATGGACCGGCTGGCGTCTGAATGTTGCTGAAACCCCTTGGAAGCCCCGTGGGTAAGCATATGAGCGCATTGCACGCCGTGGGATCTCCTTCTTTCGGACACCTCTCTTCCGGCCGATGGAGCGGGGTATTTCTATCCGGCTATATTTGCGGCCAATTTCAAAAAACCGTCTAACGCGGGCTGACATGTACTGGACACTTGAACTAGCATCGTATTTGGAAGATGCACCTTGGCCCGCCACTAAGGACGAGCTGATCGATTTCGCCATGCGCACCGGCGCTCCTTTGGAGGTGGTGGAGAACCTGCAAGGCATCGAGGACGACGAAGAGGTCTTTGAGACCATTGAGGACATCTGGCCGGACTACCCGAGCAAGGAGGACTTCTTCTTCAACGAGGACGAGTACTAACGGGCACGCCCCGAAAAACGGAAGCCCCGCCCAAGTGGTGGGGCTTTTTTCGTGGTGCTGAAACCCTTGGCTTGGAAGCCTGGAAATCATCCGGCACCCGAACAACTTGACTGACGACAGGCATGAGCTGCCCTCGTCCATGTCCGCCGTGCATCGCCTACTCCATTCCTGCCTTGGTCCGGCCTTGGATACGCATCAGCGTGTCCGTTCACAACGCGAACCTGACGATCCGGCACATCGGCCTGTGCGGCACGGGGTTGGAAGGCCCGATACCCGTTAACTTTGCATCCTTTCCAAAATCGCGGACCTTGGACCTCCCCCACCGAAGAAGGTGAAGCCCTCCACCGGCCACAAGAAGTTCCAACACTCCACACTACTTACGTCCCCCGCCCTACATGCTCGGTAACATCATCAAGAAAGTCTTCGGCGATAAGGCCTCGCGCGACCTCAAGGAAGTGCAGCCTCTCGTTGAGAAGATCAAATCGGAATTCCCAAAGCTGAACAACCTCAGCAACGACGAGCTCCGCGCCAAGACCGACGACTTCAAGCGCCGCATCGCCGAGAAGATCGCCGATGAACAGGCTCGCATAGACCAGCTACGCACTGAGATCGAGGAGAATCCGAAGATGGCCATCGCCGATCGGGAATCTCGCTACGAGGAGATCGACAAACTGGAGGAGAAGACGTTGGTCGAGATCGAGGAAGTTCTGCTGGAGCTACTTCCGGAGGCCTTCGCCGTGATGAAGGAGACCGCCCGTCGTTTCGCTGAGAACAAGGAGATCACCGTGAGCGCCCGGGACCTGGACCGCGAGATCGCTGCTAAGCGCGATGGAGTGCGGATCGAGGGCGACAAGGCGATCTGGAGCAATTCATGGGATGCTGCCGGCACCCCCGTCACGTGGGATATGGTCCACTACGATGTGCAGTTGATCGGTGGTGTGGCCCTGCACAAGGGCAAGATCGCCGAGATGAGCACAGGTGAGGGTAAGACACTCGTGGCCACCCTGCCCGTTTATCTGAATGCACTGGCAGGGCGTGGTGTGCACTTGGTTACGGTGAACGACTACTTGGCCAAGCGTGACAGTGAATGGATGGGACCCTTGTACGAGTTCCATGGCATGCGGGTGGATTGCATCGACAAGCACGAGCCGAACAGCCCTGCTCGCAGAAAAGCCTATATGGCCGACATCACGTTCGGCACGAACAACGAATTCGGCTTCGACTACCTGCGCGACAACATGGCACACGCGCCGACGGCATTGGTGCAGCGCAAGCACCACTTCGCCATCATCGACGAGGTGGACAGCGTGCTCGTGGACGATGCGCGGACCCCGTTGATCATCAGCGGTCCCACGCCCAAGGGCGAGATCCACCAGTTCGATGAGTACAAGCCACGTGTTGAAAGGCTCTACAACGCACAGCGACAGCTCGTTACCAAGCTGCTTACTGAAGCAAAGGAGCTGCTGAAGGACGAATCGTCCAAGCAGAACCAAGAGAAGGCCGGACTGGCGCTTTTACGCGCCCACCGGGGACTTCCCAAGAACACCGCACTGATCAAATTCCTCAGCGAGCCCGGCGTACGCACGCTCCTGCAGAAAACGGAAAGCCGTTACATGCAGGACCAGCAGAAGGAAATGCCCTTCGTGGACCAGGAGATCTACTTCACCATCGACGAGAAGCAGCACAGCATCGAGATGACCGAAAAGGGCCTCGACCTGATCAGCGGCGATGTGGACGATTCCCAGTTCTTCATCCTCACGGACGTGGGGAGCGACGTGGCGGAGATCGAGAAGAGCGGCGGCACGCCCGAGGAAAAGGCCAAGCGGAAGGATGAAGTGCTGCGTGATTTCGGGGTGAAGAGCGAACGCGTGCACACGGTGAACCAATTGATCCGCGCCTATGCGCTCTACGACAAGGACGTGGAGTACGTGGTGATGAACGATAAGGTGATGATCGTGGACGAGCAGACGGGCCGGATCATGGAAGGCCGCCGCTACAGTGACGGGCTCCACCAGGCGATCGAGAGCAAGGAGCGCGTAAAGGTGGAGGCTGCCACGCAGACATATGCCACGGTGACCTTGCAGAACTACTTCCGCATGTACCACAAGCTGGCCGGGATGACCGGCACGGCGGAAACCGAGGCGCAGGAGCTTTGGGACATCTACAAGCTGGACGTGATGTCCATTCCCACCAACCGTCCCATCGCGCGGAAGGACAATGAGGACATGGTCTTCAAGACCAAGCGGGAGAAGTACACGGCCGTGATCGATGAGATCGTGAAGTTGCAGGAGGCCAACCGGCCCGTGCTGGTGGGCACCACCAACGTGGAGGTCAGCGAGCTTATGGCCAAGATGCTGAAGATGCGCGGCATCAAGCATGACGTGCTGAACGCCAAGCAGCATTCCCGCGAAGCCGACATCGTGGCCCAGGCCGGCAAGCCAGGGGCGGTCACCATTGCCACCAACATGGCCGGTCGAGGAACCGACATCAAGCTCGGCGAGGGCGTGAAGGAGGCGGGCGGCCTGGCGATCGTGGGCACGGAAAAACACGAAAGCCGACGCGTGGACCGGCAGTTGCGCGGACGCGCGGGGCGGCAGGGCGACCCGGGCTCCTCCCAGTTCTACGTTTCCCTGGAGGATGACCTCATGCGCATGTTCGGCAGCGAGCGCATCGCCAAGCTGATGGACCGCATGGGCCTGAAGGAGGGCGAGGTGATCCAGCACAGCATGGTGACCGCCAGCATCGAGCGCGCCCAGAAGAAGGTGGAAGAGAACAACTTCGGCATCCGGAAACGGTTGCTGGAGTATGACGACGTGATGAACAAGCAGCGGCAGGTGATCTACAAGCGCCGCCGCAACGCGCTCTTCGGCGAACGACTGAAGCTGGACGTGCTGAACATGTTCCATGACGTCTCCACGCTCATCACCGAAGAGTATCAGCCCATAGGCGACTTCTCCGGATTCCAGATGGAACTGTTCCGCAGGCTCTTCATCGAATCCCCTGTGGATGCTGAAGCCTTCAAGAGCGGCAAGGTTGCGGACATCGCGGACAAAGTGTTCGAGCAAGCACTGGAAGCCTACAATCGCCGCGGCCAACACATCGCCAACCAAGCACTTCCGGTGATCAGCGATGTATTCCTGAACCAAGGCAAGCAGTACGAGAACATCGTAGTGCCCATCACCAACGGCACCAAGACGATGCAGGTGGTGACCAACTTGGAGAAAGCTTACAAGACCGAAGGCAAGGACCTGATCGACAGCGTGGAGAAATACATCACGCTTGCCATCATCGATAATGAGTGGAAGGAGCATTTGCGTGAGATGGACGATCTGCGCCGCGACGTTCAGAACGCCAGCATCGAGCAGAAGGACCCGCTTTTGATCTACAAGCTGGAATCCTTCAAGCTGTTCGATGCCATGATCGACCGCGTGAGCAACGAGGTGGTTGAATTCCTGGTACGCGCCGGACTGCCCAGCGCAGAGCCCGCCGTGCAGGAGGCCAAGGAGCAAAAACCCACACGGGAGGAGCAGCAAATGCAGACCAGCCGTACCGAAGTGCCCGCATACGCCGGTGCCTCCACGGGCAGTGCTCCACAACAAGCGCAGCGTCCCACTCCATCAGGTGGGCAGCGCATGCCTCCACCCCAAGGCCCACCACGCCCACAGCCCACGCAGCCCGTGCGTGTGGAAAAAAAGGTGGGCCGGAACGACCCTTGCCCTTGCGGTAGTGGCAAGAAGTTCAAGAACTGCCACGGCAAGGACGCGTGAGCACCATACGATCGAACTAGAAGCAAAACGCCTCGGGGAACCGGGGCGTTCTGCTTTCAGATGCAACTGGTCGACAACGAACCCTTTCAACGCCGGACGCCCCGGTCTCCCGGGGCGCCCATGCTATTGGTGTATGTCGTTTGGTTCCTATTTCAGGGGCACGCGCATTTGCACGCGCACCGGTTGTCCATCCTGTACGCCCGCCTCCCAACGAGGGGCTGAGCTGATGACCGTGGCGATCTGTTCAGCGATCTGTGGATCTTCCGCGCCCACCACCTGCAGATCGGAAAGTTGCCCATCCTTCTCCACGATGAAACTGGCCATCACATCGCCGTGGGTCTTTCCAACTTTCTCTTTTATGTATCGCACCATCGCCTTGTCCCCACCCGGGTATTGCGGCATGGTCTGAGCCATGGTGTAAACGAGATTCATCAGGGGAGCAGCGTCATACACCTTCTCGGCAAGTTCGCGTCCCCATTTATCGCTCCGTTCCCACACTCCGTGCTTCCGTCCATTCTGGTATTCCCCTTCGCTCTCCACCTTTCCGTTATCATGGTAGAACACGAAGTGACCATTGGGAATGCGGCATTCCTGATCGGCATAGCGGCCTTTTGCTTTTAGGCTACCGTCCAAGTTGTAGATCTGGCCCAGATATCCACCGGTACCATCGCTGCCCCCCGGTTCCAAGTAATAGGCCGCCTTCCCTTTGGGGGCCGGCTCCAATACCGCGTCCAAGTAGGAGCGTTGTGCATTGGCAGGGCTTGCGGTCAGGCCGACCAGCATGACCATTGTGAGTAGGAGTGACATCAGGTTTTTCACGGTATAGGGGAATTCTAGGTCACTGATACGTTGATAGGAAGGTCGAGGTTTCAATCGGAAACAAGCAGTTCATGAACCGAACCTGAATTGCCTTGTTCCTGTTCCGGAGCTAACGACCCCATGGCCAAACCCAACCTTCTTTCCTTCACGCCGAAAGGCATCTACTGCCCCTTGGCAGACGTGTATATCGATCCTTGGCGCGGGGTGGATAGGGCCATCATCACGCATGCCCACAGCGACCATGCCCGGGGCGGAAGCGCGCATTATTTGGCTGACCCGATCACCAAACGATTGATGCATGCTCGCATCGATCCGGACCTGGAGATCGAGACGCTTTCATATGGGGATTCCCGCACGGTGAACGGCGTGCACTTTTCGTTCCATCCAGCGGGGCATATACCGGGAAGCATCCAAGTACGGGTGGAACACCAAGGAGAGGTTTGGGTGGCTTCGGGCGATTACAAACGCCAGCTGGATGGCATCAGTGCACCCTTTGAAGTGGTTCCTTGCCACACGTTCATCACCGAATGCACGTTCGGTCTTCCCGTCTACCGCTGGAAGGAGTCCAGTGAAATTTTCGATGAGATCAATGCATGGTGGCGGAATAATGCCGCTCGTGGGGTCTGCTCCGTGATCAGTGCATACAGCTTGGGTAAGGCACAACGGGTGATGAAGGGGGTGGATGCGAGCATTGGGCCGATCCTGGTACATGGGGCAGTGGCCAATATGAACACGGTGCTGGAGGATTGCGGTGTAGAACTACCGCCGTGGGAACCGGTCCTGCGCGATACTGGCAAGGAGCGCTTCCGCCAAGCGTTGGTGGTCACTCCCGGCAGCGCTATTGGTACAGCGTGGACCAATAAAATGCGCCCTTTTTCCGCGGCCATGGCCAGTGGATGGATGCAGCTTCGGGGGCGTAGGCGTAGGGGGAACATGGACAAAGGGTTCGTGCTGAGCGACCACGCTGATTGGGATGATCTGTTACGGACCGTGAAAGAGACCGGTGCCGAACGCGTGATAGCAACCCACGGCTACACGGACCTCTTCAGTCAATACCTCCGCAGCATTGGCTTGAACGCGACCGTGGAGCATACCGAATTCGTCGGTGAAAGCGGAGAGGAAGCACCCGAACCCAAAGCTTCGGAAAAACGCGAAGCACAAGCTGACATAAGCTGATGGAACGGGAAGCGCAGCTCTTTGATGAACTCGATTCCACCACCGGCACCAATGCCAAGGTGGATGCCTTAGCGCGCTATTTCGCGGAAGCGGAGGACCATGACAAAGTGTGGGTGATCGCCTTGCTAAGCGGACGCCGCCCCAAGCGGCCGGTGAACAGCACACTCTTGCGGGAGTGGGCTGGGGAGGTAGCCGACATTCCGGCTTGGCTCTTCGAGGCCAGCTATCACGTGGTGGGTGATCTGGCTGAAACAGTGAGCCATATCGCGACCTTGGAGGAACCGATCGGGAAGAGCTTGACCGAATGGGTCCAGTACGTGGAGGAGCTGCGTACGTGCAGTGAAGCGGAAAAGGCCCAACGGGTAAAGGCGGCTTGGGCCGGGCTGGATGGCATGGAGCTTTTCGTCTTCAACAAAATCATCACCGGCGGCTTCCGCATCGGCGTGAGCCAGAAGATCATGGTGAAAGGACTGAGCCGTGCCACGGGCATTCCCGAGGACACGCTCGCCCACCGCTTGATGGGGAATTGGGACCCGCACGAAACCAGTTACACGGACCTGGTACTGGAGGAAGAGCACGGTGAACGCCACTCTCGGCCCTACCCTTTCTACTTGGCCTACGGCATTGAAGGTGAGACCGGACGCGCAGCCGGCGCGGGGCTGGAGCAGCTATCGGCCCTTGGAGATCCGAATGAATGGCAGGCGGAGTACAAGTGGGACGGCATTCGGGGACAGCTGATCGTGAGGAATGGCCAGTACCATGTCTGGAGCCGTGGGGAGGAGCTGGTGACGGACAAGTATCCGGAGTTCGCATCCCTGCGCACCTCCTTACCGAACGGCACCGTGCTGGATGGAGAGATCCTGGGCTGGAAGGACGGGGTGCCACTGCCCTTCGCGGAGCTGCAAAAACGGATCGGGCGCAAAACAGTGGGCAAGAAGCTCTTGCTCGATGTTCCGGTGGTATTCATGGCGTACGATCTGTTGGAAATGGACAGCGTGGATGTCCGATCAAAACCGATGGAGGAACGCCAGAAGCTTCTGGAAGACCGCGTTGCTCAGGCCGCTGATCCGCATCTTTTGATCTCCGAAGTGCTTCCGTTCAAGACCTGGGTGGAGCTCGTTTCCTTCCGTTCCGGTTCGCGATCCAATGCGGTGGAAGGCGTGATGCTGAAGCGCAAGAGCAGCATCTACGAGGTGGGAAGAAAGCGCGGCGATTGGTGGAAGTGGAAAGTGGACCCGATGAGCGTTGATGCCGTGCTCACCTACAGCATGCAGGGCCATGGCCGTCGCGCGGACCTTTACACCGACCACACGTTCGGGCTCTGGCAGAACGGTGAACTGGTCACTTTCGCGAAAGCCTATAGCGGGCTAACGGATGAGGAGATGCGCAAGGTGGATGCCTTCGTGAAGAAGAACACGGTGGAACGATTCGGTCCGGTGCGCCAAGTGACACCCGAATTGGTTTTCGAGATCGCCTTCGAAGGTGTGAGTGCGAGCAGCCGACATAAAAGTGGCGTCGCTGTTCGCTTTCCGCGCATTGTGCGATGGAGGCATGACAAGCAGCCGAAGGATGCGAACAGCTTGGATGACCTGAAGGCCTTGGTGCTATGACCGCTGACAGGAAAAAGTCAGTTGGGTCCCGAGCTCCCGCGATCAAGCCAAGTAATGGCGCGGAGGCGTGGTTCGCTTCGCAGGGCTGGAAGTCTTTGCCCTTCCAGCGCGAAGTATGGAAGCACCTCGCGCAGGGGAAAAGCGGGTTGCTGAATGCGCCTACCGGCACTGGAAAGACATACGCGGTGTGGGGTGGTGTGGTGAACAGGGCCCTGAAGGAGAAAAAGGCGACCAGAGGTACCGGCTTACGCGCGATCTGGATCACTCCCTTGCGGGCATTGGCGAACGAGATCGCGGACAGTGCGCAGCGCATGTGTAGCGGCACGGGCCTACCATGGACAGTAGGTACGCGCACGGGCGACACGAGCACCAAGGAACGAGCTGCGCAGAAGATGAAGTTGCCACAGCTCCTGGTCACCACGCCGGAGAGCTTGCACGTTCTACTGGCACAAAAGAACAGCAGTGCCCTTTTCAAGGATCTGGATTGGTTCATCGCCGATGAGTGGCACGAGCTCTTGGGGAGCAAGCGCGGGGTCCAGGTGGAACTTGCGCTGAGCCGGTTGAAAGGGTTGCGGCCCTCATTGAGCATTTGGGGGATCAGTGCCACCATTGGTAATCTGGAGGAAGCAAAGGATGTCTTACTGGGGCAAGCGATACCGAGCGAAGAAGGCGCTTCATCTGGAGATCCGAGCCAGGGGAGCGTGAACGGAGTACTCGTGCGCGCTGCGTTGCGGAAGAAGATCGAGATGCACACGATCATACCGGACCACGTGGAGAAATATCCTTGGGCCGGTCACTTGGGCCTGAAACTGGCCAAACAGCTACTGCCCATCATAGCCGCCAGCACCAGCACCTTGGTCTTCACCAACACCCGATCCCAAGCGGAGACCTGGTATCATCATTTGCTGGAGATCGAACCGGACCTCGCGGGAACGATCGCGTTGCATCACGGCTCCTTGGACAGAAAGCTGCGGGAATGGGTGGAGCATGCACTGGATGAGGGGCGACTGAAGGCGGTGGTATGTACGAGCAGCCTCGATCTGGGCGTGGACTTTCGTCCCGTGGCCACTGTGGTGCAAGTAGGTGGACCCAAGGGCGTGGCCCGCTTCATCCAACGTGCCGGACGAAGTGGTCACCAACCCGATGCCGTTCCGCTGATCTGGTTCCTCCCGACGCATGCCTTGGAATTGGTGGAGGCTGCGGCGCTGCGTGCGGCGATCGCCGACCCCAATGTGGAACCGCGGCAACCCATGATCCGCTGTTTCGATGTGCTTGCGCAGTACTTGGTCACACTGGCCGTTGGTGATGGCTTTCTTCCGAAGCAGATCCTGGAGGAGGTCCGATCCACCTTCTGTTTCCAGAGCATGAGCGACGACGAATGGGCTTGGATGATGACCTTCATAACCACCGGTGGAAAAAGCTTACTGGCCTATGATGAATTCCGGAAGTGCATCATCGGCGAGGATGGCATCGTGCGTGTGGAGGACCGTCGCATGGCGTTGCGGCATCGCATGAGCATCGGCACCATCGTCAGTGGTGCGAGCTTATCGGTGAAGTACATGAGCGGTGGCTTCATCGGCACCATTGAGGAAAGCTTCCTCAATCAATTGCGGCGCGGGGATGTGTTCTGGTTCGCTGGGCGTCCGTTGGAATTCCTTCAGGTAAAAGGGTTGACCGCATACGTGGCCCGGAGCAAGGCTACCAAGGGTCGGATCCCCAGTTGGCAAGGAGCGCGCATGCCGCTGAGCAGCCAAATGGCGTCGATCCTGCGCAATCAGTTCGCGCATGCCTTGCCCGATCCAGAGTCCCGTTCGAAAGCCGGTATTGCCCCTGAGTTGGTAGCTGTGCGCCCCTTGATCGAACGGCAACTCCGGGACAGCATCGTGCCCGCAGATGATGAGCTTCTGATCGAACGTTTCAAAAGCCGCGCTGGCCATCATGTGGTGATCTATCCGTTTGAAGGACGCGTGGTGCATGAAGCCCTTGCTGCCTTGCTTGCCTTCCGGATGAGCCTCCTGCGGCCGATCACCTTCACCATGGCCATGAATGATCTGGGCTTCGAGCTCCTCAGTGACCAGCCCATACCGATCGAGGAAGCACTGGACAACGATCTGTTCAGCGATGCACATTTGCTCGACGACCTGCAGCGCAGCCTGAACGCTACTGAAATGGCCAAACGCCGTTTCCGGGATATTGCCAAGATCGCGGGCCTCGTCTTCGAAGGCTTTCCCGGTAGGCATATGAAGGAGCGGCATGTGCGCGGCAACAGTTCATTGTTCTTCGAGGTGTTCAGTGAGCATGAACCCGACCACCTTCTCCTGCGGCAAGCCTATGATGAGGCGTTCAACCTGCAGCTCGACCTACCCCGCCTGCACGCCGTCCTGCAGCGGATCGCCAACCAACGCATCATCGTGAAGGACCCCGGCCGGTTCACGCCCTTCGCGTTCCCTATCGTGGTAGACCGCCTGAGCGGCATGAACCTGACGAGCGAACAGGTGGAAGATCGCATCCGCAAAATGACGGAGAACCTGGAGAAGGCATAACCCTATCGCGTAGCTTCACGCCATGCACGTTGCCGAGATCCTCGTCGCCGGAGAGCGCCTACTTCTTCATCCCTTCCGGGCGTTGTTCTGGCCGCGCGAACGCTGGTTGGTGGTAAGCGATCTCCATCTTGGAAAAGCGGCCCATTTCCGGAAATCCGGAGCACCGTTGCCGGAGGGGCAGGATGCTGCCACCCTGCACCGTTTGGACGTGGTGATGGAAACCTTCAAGCCTGAACGGCTCTTGATCCTCGGCGATCTCTTCCACAGCAGTCACAACAAGCAGTGGGATGTCTTTGAACAGTGGGCGCATACACAGACCGCACCGCTGCATTTAGTTACTGGCAACCATGACATTCTTTCATCCGAGCATTACGAAGCAGCCGGTCTTCAAGTACACATCGAGCCTCTGGTAATAGGACCCTTCGCTTGGGCGCATGAGCCTATGGAAACGCCTGATCGCTATTCCATCGCAGGCCATATTCATCCCGGTATCATCCTTAAGGGCGCGGGCTACCAGCGGTTGAAACTTCCCTGCTTCCTGTTCAGTGAACACAGCGCCATCCTACCGGCATTCGGCATGAGCACAGGACTATTCATGGTGAAGCCCCGCCCAGCAGATACTGTGTTCAGTTGCACGGAACGGGCGGTATTGGATGTGAGCCGGTCTTTCGCGCGCACCGGCCAGAGAATTTGATACCCTTGTCCCTCAGCTCGCCCAACCTTCCCTATCCAAGCTCCGATACTGGATCGCTTCGGCAAGATGCTCGGTGCGGATATCCGCGCTGCCAGCGAGATCAGCAATGGTTCGGGCCACCTTCAGTATCCGGTCATAGGCGCGAGCGCTGAGCCCGAGGCGCTCCATGGCCTTCTGCAACAGCGCTTGGCCGGTGGCGTCGATGCGGCAATACTTGCGCAGCTGCTGGGTGGAGATCTGCGCATTGCCGTGCATCTTAGTTCCCTTGTAGCGCTGTTCCTGCACGTTGCGCGCCCGAACTACACGTTCCCGGACCGCCGCACTCTTTTCCGTTTCGCGCTCGCTGGAGAGCTCGCTGAAGGCCACCGGTGTCACCTCGATGTGGATGTCGATGCGGTCCAGAAGCGGTCCGCTGATCTTGTTCAGATACTTCTGCACCACACCGGGCGCACAAACGCAGTCGCGCTCGGGGTGGTTATGGAAGCCGCACGGACACGGGTTCATAGCGGCCACCAGCATAAAGCTCGCCGGATATTGCACGGTGAACTTGGCCCGGCTGATGGTGATCACGCGGTCCTCCAAGGGTTGGCGCATCACCTCCAGCACCGTGCGTTTGAATTCCGGCAGTTCATCCAGGAATAGCACACCATTGTGGGCCATGCTGATCTCGCCCGGCTGGGGATAGGAACCGCCGCCCACAAGGGCTACATCGCTGATGGTATGGTGCGGAGCACGAAATGGGCGGGTGCTCAAGAGTGCATCCTCTTGGTGCATCTTCCCGGCCACGCTGTGGATCTTCGTGGTCTCTATCGCCTCATCTATGTTCAGTGGTGGCAAGATGGTTGGCAGCCGCTTGGCGATCATCGTCTTTCCCGCTCCGGGAGGTCCGATCAGGATCACGTTGTGTCCACCGGCGGCGGCGATCTCGAAAGCGCGCTTGATGTTCTCTTGTCCCTTCACATCGCTGAGATCCACGGAATAGCTGCTGCTGCGCGCATCAAATTCCGCAGCAATGTCCACACGGGTCGGCTCCAAGCTCGCCCGGCCTTCCATCAGCTCAATTACTTGGCTCAAGTGATCCACACCGATCACGTCGATGCCTTGCACAATGGCTGCTTCGCGCGCATTTGCTGATGGCACCACGACCCCTTGGAAGCCCTGCTTCTTGGCCTCCAACGCGATGGGTAGCGCCCCCTTGATCGGCCGCACTTCGCCATCCAGCGATAGCTCGCCCATCACAACCAGATCAGCGAAGCGGGACGGATCCAATTGTCCGCTGGCTCCAAGGATACCAAGCGCGATCGGCAGGTCATAGGCGGTGCCTTCCTTTCGGATATCCGCCGGAGCCAAGTTGATCGTGATCTCCCGCCCCCGCGGCATGTGGAAGCCGATGTTCTTGATGGCGGCGCTCACCCGCTGGTGGCTCTCCTTCACCGCATTATCCGGCAGGCCTACCATGAAGAACAGCGTGCCGGATGCCAAGTTCGTTTCCACGGCAATGATGGTGGCATCCACCCCAAAGACCGCGCAGCCGTAGTTCTTTACCAGCATGATGGGGAGAGTTTCACCACAGAGGCACAGCGAGCACAGAGGGGGCCCGGCTGCAGGGAACGTGATGAAAAAGATCTAATGTTCATGCGCTTCTCCATTTTTGCATTTCTCCGTGTCCACCGTGCCTCTGTGGTGAACAAAACGGATCATCCCATCCCTCTTTCGATGTGATCGATCAGCGCGTGGATCACTTTGATGTGCACCTCTTGAACGCGATCGGCATACCCCTGATGTTCCACGCGTATTTCCACGTCGCAGAGCATTGCCAGCTTGCCCCCGTCCTTACCGGTAAGTCCAACGACCTTCACGCCTTGTGCCTTCGCCACTTCCGCAGCGCGCACCACATTCGGACTGTTACCACTGGTGCTGATAGCGAGCAGCACATCACCCTTCCGGCCATGCGCCTGCACGAAACGGGAGAAGACCTGCTCAAATCCGTGATCGTTGCCCACGCAAGTGAGATGGCTGGAATCACTGATGCTGATAGCGGCGATCGGCGGGCGGTCATTGCGGAATTTCCCGGTGAGCTCTTCTGCAAAGTGCATCGCATCGCACATGCTTCCGCCGTTTCCGCAACTGATCAACTTGCCTCCGTTCTGAAGTGCGCCCAGCATCAGGTCACCTGCTTGCTGTATGGCGGTAAGGTTCCTGCTATCGGAGCGGAACTGTTCCAGGACGGATGCCGCCTCTGAAAAATGACCTTCAATGCGTTCGTTCGCCATCTGTGGGGGTGTCCGCGAAGATGGGAAGGAATGTTCGACGGAGTTCAATACAGGCGTGAGTCTTGAGTCCGGAGTCCGAAGTCGTGAGCCGGATCGGACTCACGAATCCTGACTCATCAACTGCTGGCTACTTACTCGCTCTCGCGTCCAATTGCTGCATCGCTTGCAGGCCTCGCTGGAGGAATGCGCTGTACTCACCGGCATCCGGCGTATACCCCACGGGGTCGGTCAACAGCACACCATCGGGGCTCAGCAGCGCATAGTAAGGCTGACTGTTATTGATGAAGGTCTCGGTTTGAAGCGTGCTCCATTTATTGCCGTGGGTGGCGATCCGCTTCTGATTTCCGGAGCAGGTGGTATAGTCCCTTTGCTCCGCTTCGGGCAGCGCGGTCTTGTCGTCCACATAGAGCGAGATCAGCACGTACTCCTTGTCGATCTGCCCATGCACACCTTTCACAGGCCACACGTGCTCTTCCATTTTGCGGCAATTCACACAGGCGTACCCCGTGAAGTCGAGCAGGATCGGTTTGCCGGTTGCCCTTGCTTGGGCCATGCCAGCATCCAGGTCGTGGTAGCAATCGAAGCCGCTCGGGCAGTCCTTCGGCAGGATCCAGCTATAGCCCACGGGTGGCGCAAGGCCGCTCATCAGCTTCATGGTGGTGAAGGTGTTGTTGGTCTTATCCACCCGGAAGCCCAATGCCAAGTAGATGGTGAAAACGAGGAATATCGCGGCGAAGCCCCAGCGCAGGGGTGCGATCTTGGTCAATGGGCTATCGTGCGGGAAGCGGATCTTGCCGAGCAGGTAAAGCGTGATGCCCAATGCGCAGATCACCCACACGGCCATGAACACTTCGTACGGGATGATCTGCCAGCCCTTCACCAGGTCGGCATTGCTCAGGAACTTGAACGCCAGCGCCACTTCCGCGAAGCCGAGCACAACCTTCACGCTGTTCAGCCAACTACCGGAGCGAGGCAAGGAATTCAGCCATCCGGGGAACATGGCGAAGAGGGCAAAAGGAAGCGCGAGTGCGAGGCCGAACGCTCCCATGCCCACGGTAAGTTGCCATGCACCACCGTCACCTGTTAGCGCGCCGGCAAGCAAGGAGCCGAGGATGGGACCCGTGCAGGAGAAGGATACCAATGCCAAGGTCAGTGCCATGAAGAAGATGCCGACCCAACCGCCGAAGCGGCTGGCGTTGCTGTCCATCTTGTTCACCCAACTGGCTGGCAGCGTGATCTCGAAATAGCCGAAGAAGGAAATGGCGAAAATGATGAAGATCACGAAGAAGAAGACGTTCAACCACGGGTTCGTGCTGATCTCGTTGAAGATCTCCGGACTTACCGAGCCGATCAGGTGGAAGGGGATGCTGAAGAGCAGGTAGATGATCAGGATGAAGCCGCCATAGGTGATGGCGTTGCGCATGCCCGTGGCCTTGTCCTCACTGCCTTTGGTGAAGAAGCTTACCGTAAGCGGGATCATGGGGAATACGCAGGGCGTAAGCAAGGCGACCAGCCCGCCGATGAAGCCCAGGAAGAAGATGTTCCAGAGCGAGCCGCCCTTGCGGACCTGGGTATCGATGGTCTCGGTGTCGCCGCGCAGCACCGGTGCGTCCAGGTCCACATTGGCGAGCTTCAGGTCACAGCCTTCACCCGCAGCGATCAGGGTACCGGGTGTATCACCGATGATGGAGGCCCCGGTGGCAGGAATAATGCTGAATTTCAGCGGATCCGGAAAGACACAGCGCGTGTTGTCGCAGGCCATGAAGTCGATGGTCCCGGTGATGGGTTCGGCAGGGTCCAACACCTCCACTTCCCGGCTGTAGGTGACCTCCTTCTTGAATTTTCGGACCACGATGCCGAAGAGATCATCCATGCCTTCGTGCATCTCCGGGCCACTTTCAGTAGTGGTGCCCAGTGGCACTGCGGCACCGGTGGTATCGAAGTTGATGCTGGTGGGGATCGGCCCTTCACCAAATGCTTCCTGGGAGTACACAGCCCATTGGTCTTCGATGGTAGCCTTCAGGTCCACTCTCCATTTCCCACCGCCGACCTCCGTTGCTGAGACCGACCATTTCACCGGATCCAAGAGTCCTTGCGCAGGACCCGCGGGAACCGTTGACGCTGTTTCCAGCTTGAAGGGAATACCGGCCATGGCCACCTCCCCGGAGGCAGGTGTAATGCGGAAGTAGACAGGGTCGGGGAAGATGCAGGCCTCGTCGTTGCAGGTCATAAAATCGAAGCGGCCGGTGACGGCTACATCGGGGGAATTCGTTCGAATGCGTTGGGTGAAGATGGATAAGCCGGCGTACTTCTTCACCTTCATCTCGAAGACAGGGTCCATGCCCTCCTTCTTGTGCTTGCCCTCCTCCGTGGTGGCTCCTTCCAAGGTGAAGGTGGCCAAGGTGTCGAATGCGAAGGTGGTAGGCATCGGCCCGGCATCGCCGAAGTGCTCTTGCGAATACACGTACCAACCGGGATCAGCGGTAGCGGCGAAAACGAGGTCCCAGACCCCGGGCTGGTGCTGCACGCTGGTGATGGTCCATTTCACCGGCTCTTTGGCCACAGGCGCACCGGGTTGCTGTGCCGTAGCGAAGAAGGCCGCGATGGCGAAGAATGCGAAGGCTATCGATCTCATAATTAACGGGAAGGAATATCCAAGGTGAATTCCACGGTGGTTGGTGGAAGGCAGGTCATATCGTTACAGGCCATGTATTCCACGGACCCATGAATAGTGAAAGTTCCGGCAGAGTTACGCTGCACCGGCTGGATGAATGTGGCCGTTCCCCCATGATACCGGACGATCATCCCGAAGTTGGGATCATTCTCCTCGATCGGCTCAGGTTCCACTGGCCCACCGACAACTTGGTAACCGGCACCGTTCTCCACTTGGATCACTGTTGGTAATGGACCTTGATTGCTGGGGAGCGTCAATGCGTAGATGTGCCAACCGGTTTCGCAGGTGGCGTTGAGGCGCACTTCCATTGTATCGCCTTGGGCCGGTATGGCCTCAAATGTCCAGGTGACCGGACCGCCCGCCATAAGGACAGAAACGATGAGCGAGAATGCGATCAGAAGGAATAGACGTGGAGCGAAATGCATGATGGAATGCCCAAAGCTACCTTTTGCATGCAGGAAATGCTGCGCCGTAAACGCTAAGAATGGTGATCCTGTGCAGCCTGAAAAGCCATGCAGAACACCTTCTTCGTGTTCTTTTCCGGTACATGAGCCTCGGCAATGCGATGGCCCACCAACCAAACGATGGATGTTCCGCTAAGAAGCACATACGCGCCTGCCTTGGTGTTGCGAGGCACGCCGCCATCGATCAAGATGTCGCTGACGAGTTTCGAACCACCCAAGCCCACGGGCCGCATGCGGTCCCCTGTCTGCCATGGCCGCAATTGAAGCGGGAACTCCAGCCGATCGAGGTCCAGCCATGCTGTGTTCATGCCTTGCTCCAAGTCCACTTCGGAAACGTCACGGATCTTCCAAGAAAAGGGACCTGAAAGACCGCTCTCCGCTTGGGACGCGGAAATGGTGAAAGTGGGAAAGCCATCTGGAGGCTTATCCACAGCCAATCGGTTCCTTTCCACGGAAATGAGCCGGTCACCGAGTTGGAAACGCGCCCCGGTGGATCGTTCATGGATGGCCTCCAGCAGCTGGTCGATCAGGTCCGGATGTGGATCCATTCCTTTGAGCAGGCGCATCAACAACAAGCGCGGCGCGGCACTTCCGGCCAGTTTTTCGAATGGGATGTGCAGTACACTTTCGGCATCCGCCGTTAGTTCTTTTGCCTCCCTTGCCAATTGCTGTTCAGCGGCCTTGCCCAACTCATCCAGCAGCTGCGTTCCGCGCGCCATGGTGCGGCGAGCACCGGGGCGCATGGCCTCCATCAGCGGAAGCAGTTCCGCACGAACGCGATTGCGTAGGTAGTGTGGGTCGGTGTTGCTGGCATCCTCGCGGAACGGGATCTTGTTCGCGGCTGCGTAGGTAAGGATCCGCTCGCGGTCCACGCCCAGCAAGGGCCTGCAAATGCGGCCTTCTTCCAATTCTGTCACCGGCGGAATGCCCGACCAGCCATGCGCACCGATCCCGCGAAGCAGGTTCAGCATCAACGTCTCCACC
The DNA here is from genome assembly GCA_040391235.1 of Cryomorpha ignava. GTDB lineage: Bacteria > Bacteroidota > Bacteroidia > Flavobacteriales_F > PHOS-HE28 > PHOS-HE28. The sequence continues at coordinate 15,510 of JBEBYG010000023.1, read as the reverse complement.
ACGTCATCGCGGTGGTGGCCCATGGCCATGGAACTTGGTCCTTCGCGGAGCAATTCCTTGAACCAGCTGTATCGCAACTCCCGAGCAGCCATCTGGATGGAAACGCCTTCTGCAGCAGCCTTCGGATCCACCCGGACCGAGCGGAACGGGCGGCGCAAAAGCCTGGCCTGTTCCTCCACGAAAGCCTTGTCCGCATCACTTTCCTTACCGCGCAGGCCATGATCCACATGCGCCACTTGGCAGGGATGGCCCAGTTCGCCGAGTACATGCAGCAGCACCATGCTGTCCACACCTCCGCTTACCGCCACCCATACGGTTTCTCCCGGCTCGAGCATTTGCTCGCGACGGATGGTTCGAAGCACTTCAGCAAGCATGGCCGAAGGCATTCAGCACGGTACGCGCCTTGTGTTCGCACTCCTCGTATTCCTGGATCGGGGTGCTACCCGCAGTAATGGCGCCGCCGGAGATCAGCGATGCCTTGCCTGTGGGTGCATTCCACGTGATCGTGCGGATCACCACGTTCAGGTCGGCGGTGCTATCAGGTAGGAAGTAGCCCATGGTGCCGCTGAAGAGCCCGCGGCGCATGTCCTCAAATTCATCGATCAGCTGCATGGCCCGCACCTTGGGCGCGCCGGTCATGCTGGCCATGGGGAAGGTGGCCCGCAGGATGTCCATGGGCGCCACTCCTTCGCGGATGCGGGCACTGACGGTACTCACCATCTGGTAAACGTTCATGTAGCTCTTCACCGCACAAAGTTCCTCCACCTGCACGGATCCCGGTGTGGCGATGCGGCTGAGATCGTTGCGGGCCACATCCAAGGCCATTATGTTCTCACTGCGCTCCTTGGGGTCATTGGCTAGTTCCTCTGCCAAAGCTGCATCCTCTGCCATGCTGCGTCCGCGCGGTCGGGTGCCTTTCATCGGTTGGCTGATCATCCGCTCTCCTTCTATGCGGATGAAGCGCTCGGGACTGGCACACAACGCAAAATGGTCGCCATCCCGCAGGAAGCCTGCGAACGGTGCGTCGGAGTGGGCCAGAAGCCGCGCGAAAGCCCCGTAGATGTCGAAGTCAGGAAGGTCGGCCGTGCGCTGGGTGCAATAGTTCAGCTCGTAAATGTCGCCGCGCTGGATGTGCTCCAACAAGGCAGTCACCTGCTGGAGGTATTGCTCTTTTGAAGTGGTTCGGACCCAGGTAGCCGGCTCCATGGCAGGTGTGGGTCCCGGATCTGTGAGGAGCTGTTGCAGGAAAGCAAGTCCTTCCTCTTCCTGTTCCGCTTCAGCGTGAAGTAGCGCGGCCTCCTTCTCCAAGCGGACCCAAAAACGCGGTGTCCACCACTTGGAGACAGCAAAGTCATCGTGTTCCGGGTGCCGGCTGCTCAGGTCTTCAAACTGGTTCTTCAGGTCATAGCCGGCATATCCGAAGCAGGCTTTCTCCCCGAAACCGGGTTCGGAGGTGGGAATACCCATGAGTCCCACCGCCACGACCCACTCCTCCCGGTCCGCCACCCTTCGGACCAACACGTTCCGAAAGGGCTCCACGGCTCGCCAATTCAGCGTTCCGTTCCAAGGGAGAGTAAGGGGTGATGCCACGTTGCAAGGATACGGATCAGCCGAAGCATCCGCGGATGCTCCGAGCTGGATCAAAGTTATCCCCAAGGGGCAACCCTTGCCCTAACCCCTCGTCACCTTGGTGACCCGGTCAAACCCCAATGAACCTTCTAACCGGGAGCGTGCTCCAGCGAAATCCACACGGTCTTGTTCCTAAGATTCCTGCTAAAAGGAAAAAACATGGGGACGGATGACTTACAGCGGAATTCAGCTAACTTTGAATTACCCATGCAAAGACCCCTACTCCTGCTCCTCGGTGTTTCGTGTGTCCTTTTCAGCTACGGCCAAGGTGCTCGGCTTGTGTTCAACAGCGCCGGGACAGCGGTAAACCAACATCCGTTCGTGGTGTTCAACCCGGATAACAACACAGGCACAAATCCAGGCACGTACTTGGTGATCGACAACTCCAATCCGAATGCGATCACACTGGTTGGAACGGCTGCCGCGAATGTTCCCATCATCAAGAGTGAAACGGAGTTCAACAAGATCCGCTGGGCCACGGGTACCGTTACAGGCACCTATGTAGTTCCGTTCGCATCCGGTACCACTCTTGCTGGAGTAGCCATGCCACTTACCCTCACAAAGACCACGGGAGGCAGCGCCGGCGGTTCACTGATCTTCTCTACCTATAACAGCCTGGGTAAGCCAGGTGGTGGGCCCGTAGCCAGTGGATGGAACAATTTGAACTACATGCCCACGGGTGTGACGCATATGAATGATGAACCCACTGGCTTGTACAACAATTCCAAGAATGCGATAGACCGCTTCTGGATCATTGATGCCGGTCAAGCGCCCTACGCTTATGCCACCAAGCCTTTGGTGAACATCACATTCGGGTTTGATCCTTTGGAGACGGCCGCTAATGGTGGCAACGATGCCGCTTTGGTTGCTGGAGCCAACAACTTGGTGGCTCAACGTTTCAATCCGACACTCAGTAAGTGGCACGACATTCTGCCTAGTGGAACCCAAGCAGGCAATACGGTCGCTGGTGCCGTCACTCCTACCGCCGGGGATTTTTTCCGCAGCTGGACCTTATCCAACAAGCTCCTCCCTCTGCCCATCACTTTAGTAGCATGGGAAGGCCAGTGTGAAGGCAAGCAGGTGGTGCTGAAATGGACCACGGCTTCCGAGCAGGACAATCACCACTTCACCATTGAGAAGAGCCGCGATGCCAGCGAATGGTCCGCGATCGGAACAGTGCCCGGTGCTGGCAACAGCAGCAGCATGATCAACTACACCTTCACCGATGATGGCGCCCAAGGACTCGGGTATTACCGCTTGCGTCAAACGGACATCAATGGTACCACCACGGTAAGTAACACCATTGCCGCAGGTTGCGGAACCGACAACGGGACCGCCATCGTGAATGCATGGGACGACGGCACCTATCTGAATCTCGTGGTCTCCTCCACACTGGATGCCGTCTACGACCTTACCCTGATGGACGCACAAGGAAAAGTGATGACGACGCGTGCCTCCCAGGTGATCAACACCGGCTCCACAACACTGCGTGTGGACAAGCATGGTATCGCCACGGGCATCTACATGGTGCAGTTGTTCAACAGTGCCAATGTGATGTCGCGCCGGGTGCATCTGGAGTAACAGACCGGTAAGGCCCGAAGCGGCGCGAAGGCACGGAGATGCGGTTAGCGATTGCTGCCGTGTGGCTGGTGCTCCGCAGGATGCCACCGACCTACTACCGCTCGGAACCACAACTCCGATACCGGCTTTTCAGCTTTCCAGTTTCAACGGTCCTGACCGGTGTTCCTCAGGACTCACGACTCCCAAGCTTCCCCCTCACCGCCATTCCTGCTGCCAACAGGAGCACCAGCACGGAAGCCGCGTATGCGCCCTTCCCGATATAGTCCCCGTGTTTCGCGTAGAAAGTGAGGTCCGTGCGAGTGTGTAGTGTCCTCTTAATGGTCGCCTTTACCCACCAGCCGGTCCGTTGGTGAATGTCGCCGCGCTGATCGATAAAACAGGAGATACCGGTATTGGCAGAACGGGCCACATCGCGGCGGGTCTCCACTGCGCGAAGTTTCCCATAGAGCAGGTGCTGCTTATAGCCGGGCGTATCGCTCCACCAGCCATCGTTGGTCATGATCACAATGAGGTTGGCGCCGTTGCGGACGTGCGCCGCCACGTGATCGCCGTAGATACTTTCGTAACAGATGGTGGGGGCCACGCCCACGTGCTTATCCGTGTTCCAGATCACCGAGCGCTCTTCCTGCGTTCCAAGGCTACCCGTGGTCCCACCCAGATCAATGGCCAAGTTGCTCAACGGTCCCAGCACATCCTCAAAAGGCATCAACTCCACACCGGGGACGAGCTTGGATTTATTGTACATCTCAAAGCTGCCATCACCGCGAACCATCAGGGCGGCGTTATAGGCATCGAACGCACGGTCCATGCCTTCCAAGATGCGGGCGGATAAAGGATATTCCGCCCCGACCGGATAGAGCCGTGCAGAGGACATGCCGGCGATAAGCGATGCGCTGGGATGCTTCCCCAGGAAGGCACGGATGCGGGCCAAGCTCTGGCTATTACGCATGTCATTCTCCCATAAGCCGTGGAAGACCAATCGTCCGTTATCATTTGAAAGGGTGGGAGCTTCCTGCAATGCGGTCTCCGGCAACACGACCAAGGCTGTTGAACTATCCATCAAGGGTGCCGCTTGGGCCAGCATGGCATCCAACTGCGCCAATGGATCCACGGCACCGAATTTTTCCTTGTAGGGGTCGATGTTGGGCTGCACCACCACCACCTCTATGGGGTCGCCCTTTTCCGTGAAGGTGAAATAGCGGATCACGGAGAACAGTAGCGGTACTACGATCACCCCCGCGGCCAGCAAGGCAGGCCTGGTGATGAGTTTACGCGAGGCCGGGTCCCCTTTCAAGGCGATGCCGAGTACGGCGAGGTTCGCCACCCAGATCCAAATGGTTCCACCGAGGTGTCCGGTGATCTCGTACCACTGCACCCATGCGATATCGCCCGCGAAGACGTTCCCCAACGTAAGCCAGGGCCAACTGAGGTCCCAATGCATGTGGAAGCGTTCAAAGGCCAGCCAGAACACCAGCAAGGCCCAGCGTGCCCATGGGCCGCCGAGGCTTCGTCTTACGATCCGAAAGAGCAGCCACGGCACGGACATCACCAATACATTCCCGACGTTGGGGCCGATCAAGGTGAAGAGCCGGGTCTCAATGAATTCGCTGACGTAGAAAAGCCACCAAGTGGTGGCCAGGTTCCACACCAGTAGGGCCAGCATGACGTAAGGCATGAAGTTGCGGGGCCGCTCTCCCTTCGCACTGCGAGCATAGCGCTCTTCCGCCCAGAGCAAGGGCACCCATGCTATGAAGATGAATGGCGTGAGCCCACCAACAGCAGGCCACGCGAGTGCGAGCAATGCACCGGTAAGGAGTGCGCAGAGCAGGTAGAAGGAGCGGTGCCGCATGTGGCCGAAAGTAATTCTCCGCAGGGGCTTCACCGCCAATGTTTCATCCCGCCCTCCGCGGAAGATGCTCAGCGTCCAACGGAGATGGGCGTTCTGGTTCTACCGCCAAGACGCTAAGAGCGCAAAGGACCCTTCCGGGGTGGCGGCCCTGATCTATTACCGCAGATAGACACATATGGTACGGTATGCATCGGACGCAGCTGGTCACTGCGGCTCAGCATCGACGCGAAGAGATCGCTTCGCAGCGCCTTGCGACGACCTCCCACGAGTGCCCTACCGCAGCAGATACATCTTGCCGAAACCCTTCTTGAAGTAGTCACCGGCGCCGCCATCGCGGTATTCGATGTCCTGGCCGTTCAATTGGGCGATCACACGGTAGAGATAGACACCTCGGGCCAAGCGATCACCGAATTGATCGGTGCCGTCCCAAGCGAAATCGGTGATGTTGCGCCCCACATTAAGGTGGCCCAGCTCGGCCATGGAAACCTCGCGCACCACACGGCCGCTGATGGTCATGATCTGGATCCGCATGGCGGTGGGTACCGAACTGCCTGTGAGTGTGAATACGAAGCGCGTACTCGTAGTGAACGGGTTCGGGTAGTTGAGCACCTCCGTAATGGTAGGTCGGTTGATCACTTCGAAGTTGACGCTGTTGTCCCGATCTCCGCTGTTGTTGCGGCTCTTGTCGCTGGCGCGCACGGTGATCCTGTATTTACCGTCCTGCGCAAAGGTGGGCCGGTAGTAAACCTTGCTCACGTTGGATGGCCCATTTGCCGGCACGAACTGCAGCACCTCCTGATTGCCCTCGCGGAAGTAGATCCGCTTCATGGTGCCCGAAGGATCCGTGATGAAGATCTTGAAGAACATCGTGTCGCCGGGTTCATTCAAGAGCAGCGTCTGGTTCTCATCTTCAAGGGTCACTTGGATCTCCGGTCGAGCGCTCACGATGTCGCCATCGAGGATGTGCAAACCATCGAAGGTGACATCCAGCACGGGGTTCTCCTGGTCTTGCAGCGTGAGGAAGCGCAGGACCGCGATGTTGTTGAAGTGGTATTGCTCCGGCTGGTCATAGAGCTGAGTGAGGGTGTCCACCGGATTGGCTTCGATGGTGATGGAGTTCGGCCCTGGGAATTGCTGCGTGTTGAAGCGGATGGTGTCCTGCAGTATGCCGCCCACGGCGAGTGGCGCATTGCGCTTGTAGTGAACGCGGTGGTTCTGGTTGTTATGGTCGGTGACCCAAGCGGTCATCAGCAGGCTGTCCATGGGTATTTGGCCGATGTTGCGCACGGATACCATCACCTCGCTCTGCTGCCCTTGGTAGACACTATCCAAGCGGGCGAAGTAGCCCGCAGGCGGATCGATGGCGCATTCGGGCGCAGGCATGCCAAGCAGCTGCCATCGTTGCAGTTGCGCGGGCCGTGGTGCGATCAGGGAATCGTTCCAAAAAAGCCCCTTCAGGCGGAGCTGCGGGTACTGCTGGGCAGTGAACAGCGACTGAAGGTCAATATCTCCCGAAAAGCCTGAGAGATCGAGCAGGGGTTGCTCCACTCCTTGTTGCGGCACGCCCGAAAGCTGCACCCGGCTGCTATCGTCCGCCTGCATCTGCTTCATCTTCCAACTGAGCGATCCCCATCTGAGCGAGGTACTGCTGCGGGGTGCCTGTATGGAGCCGCTGCGGCTGGTGAGGTGAAAATTGGCCGTCATCTCGATCAGCGCGGTGGCATTCGCGCCCCACACTTCCTGAACGGATGATGGATCCCCCTTCCGGCAGAAGAAGATATAGGGCACACTATCGGGCACGCTGCCATTGGCCAAGTTGGTGGCCCCCAATGCCTGCAACGCCGCCAACCCGTTGGAATTGATCACCGGATCCTTCAATAGACGCAGATAGGTATGCACAAGTACGAAATGCCCGTCCGGAATGGTATCGGTGAGCATGTTGGCCATGTTGTTCATCTCCGTTGGAATGTATCGGAAGACGAAATTCTTTTCCTGACGAAGCCGGCCACAAGCTCCTTCATTATTTATGTTGCCGTAGTATCGGCCCACGCCATTGAAGCGGGTTTGCCACGCGGTAAAGTCGAAGGGGTCCACCACGCATACGTTCAAGGAAGGAACCGAAGAGCAACCTTGCCCTTCCTGCATCTCGAGGTCCATCCGCCAGTAGCATTGCTGGAAGCTGTTCCCTTTCACCTCGCAGAAGATCTGGTGATCGCCCCCGAAGAACTCGAACGAGCGCGTAGGGCGCATGTGCTCCATCAGGTTGTAATTATCGTCCTTGAACTGGAAGATGTGCGATTGCCCCCAGCCTTGCCTGCCGGTGAGGTGCTGGAAGGAGAACTCATGCCAGTTGTATCCGCCCTGCCCCACACTGTCCAAGGTGCAGCGCCAGAAGTAGACCACACTGTCCTGCGTGGAGTTGAGCGAGTAGATCGAAGTGGGCTGCCATTCCACCACGCCACCCGGGGCAGTAAAACTGTGCTGTTCCATCACTGGACTGTTGTACTGGTCCGTGGTATCGATCTGGAAGATGTAATTGCGCGGTGCAGCGAACGGGTCCCCGGTGCTGGCCTTCAGCTTGGGCGCCGGGTTCGAGGTGATGGCGAAGTTGTAGGGCTCCACCGGCAACAGATCACCTGTACTGATGGACATGCGGAAGGTGACCTGGTTGTTGCCTAGATCATCCAGTTCGGAGATCAGGTCGGGGTCCAGGTCCAAGCGTATTTGCAGGTCGTTGATACCCAAGCCACCGGCTGCCAACGTAGTGGGCAGAGTGAAGAACACGGTATCCTGATAGCCGTTCATGCTAACCTGTTGGATCGTGGTCGGAAGAGTGACGCCGTCGGCCACCAAGATGCGATCCAACGCCACCGAGAAGGGTTGGTGCGTGCCTCTTCCGATGTTGCGGAAAATGGCCCGCACCTGGAAGGAATCCACATCGGCTGTTACCTGTTGCGGAATGGTGCTCACATCTGCCAAGGTGATCTCCAGGTCCGGAAGTTCGGGCGAGTTCATGATCAACGTGGGATCCCCATGCAAGGTCATCGTCTCCGCGCTGTTCAAGGATTCGATACTCCCGGCGGTGAGCTGGTCGAGCACGGCAAAGCGCATGTGGGTGCCGATGCTCTTGCCATAGTTCACCTGACTGAAGCTCTGGTAGAAATCCCTGGAGTACTGTTGGAGATAGTTGGATAATCCCACGTCCACCGAGGAGATAAAAGCCACGGCTCCGGCATTCTGTTGCAATACGAACTGCTCGCTGCTGCTCACCCCATCGAACAAGTGCAGGTTACCGGTATAGCAAGAATTGCCCAGAACGGTGGGGAACTTGCCGTTCCAATTGTAGTTCGTGGGCACATCGATGCTGATATCGAACCCACCTCCGAACGCGTGGGCGTAAAAGGTCATCAGCGTTACACCCTTGGCGATCATGTCGGTCACACTGTCCGCAGCTGCCTGTTCGATCACGGAACCACCATCCTTCACGAACTTGGTAACGTTCCCGAAGAAGGAGGTGTCCTCGGCAATTATCCGGAAGCTGTTCAGCGCGGCTTCGAACTGGGCTTTTTCAGAAGCGGTGGTCCCTCCCCGGAAGTGTAGGATATTCTTCATCCATGCGGCAGGCGGTTGGCTTTCCACAGAATCCACTTTTGCCAGGTAATCCAGCACCTGGGTGGGGGTTCTCGCTGCCAAGCGCCCCACGGGCACCGAGAGATAAGCCGGTTGGTTGCCCGTTAGGTTCAGCCCGAAGAGCATGTCGCTGGAGGGAAAGCCCATGGTGGGAACGAGACACGCCGCGGAAGCTGCTGGATCATTGCGGTAGCCTTTCAGGTAATCGAGGTTACCGGTGGCAGCGGCCTTCACGCTCTTGCCCATAAGGAAAAGTGCTTTGGGTTTGCTCGGCGCGTTGTCATACACGTAACGCAGGTAGTTCCGGATGGCCAAGGGATGCTGCCGCACGCCTCCTCCGAACTGGTCATAGAGCTGCTCTACATCCGCTACCAGCGTGTTATAGCGGTTGTGGAAATTGGTCTCCCTGTAGGTGGCATACTGCATGGCCGCCGCCATCAGCGTGGGATGGGTAACGATCACCAAGGCGGAATCCGGAAGGTCCGCACCCAGGTCCGGGAAGAAGCCCGTGCCGTTCACCGGTGAAAGCGATGTGATCGGCAGGATGCTGTTGGTGGCCATCACTGCCACCCGCATATCCTGTGCGCTGGGAGGCAACACCGCGTTGTAATCCGAACCTGTAAGTTGAGCTTGCACCCGATGTAGCCCGTTCGGCGCGTACGCATAGACCACCGGGAGCGGGTCCGAGGTGAAGGTTATGAGGATACTGTCCGTGGCCGTCTGCCCGGGTACTTCCACTCCCATCGCAGGGCCAAGAGCAAATGTTCTCGGATAGCGGATGCTCTGCCAAGCCGGTGCGTAGGCATCCAGGTAATCCGGGGCCAGTCCTGCGCAGACCAGATCATGTACAGCCGTTGCGCTCACTGTGGTACTGGGCAGGGCAACTGTGTTCGGGGGGAACTGGAATTCATATTTCAACAGACCATATCCACGGAATACAGTGTCCGCATAGACGGTTCCCGCATGTGCGAGCCGCAGGTGGTGGTCGTCACAGGAATTGCCGCCGGAGTTGTTCAGGCTGGCCAGCACCATCTTATATGTGGAAGCGGGGGCGGCCGCTCCGGTATACAATTCCGGCACAGGCAAGCTGTAGTTCACTAAGCCATCCGCTACCACAGCGGCGATCACTGAGCCGCTGAAGTAGCCTTCCGCCTCATTGATCATGGACAAGGCCGCTCCTTGTGGCGTCCGCTTACCGCTCTGGTAGATGGTAGGATAGGTAAGGAGCGTGGTGCCCCAACACCAAGGCAAAGGAGAATGGGATGCCCAGTTGGTGCTCCGGACCTCCGTCATCCTGATCGATTCGGTCTGCGGCCCCCAGCTGAGGTAATAGCGGATCGTATCGTTGTAAAGTGAGTAATAGGGATTGTTGATGTGGGCCGGATCATCCCAAAGGGTGCTGTCGAGCCAAGCATCATTCATGGAGCCATAGAACTCAATGAAGTCGCCACTATTGAATACTCCATCTTGCTCCCCTTCCACATGGATGGGCACTTGGCGACCGCGGGCATAGAGCTGAAGGGTGCGCGGATCCACCGTGGTCAGCGGGAAACCCGCAGCGGCCAGTGCCGTGGAATCGATACGGCGGATGCCGTCCTGCCAGACCTTGAATGAGTAGTACTGTCGGTCATGATGGATCCACTCATTGCCGTAAGGTTGTGCGAAGGCTCCGAGGGCAAACCCCAAGATCATTGCAATGAGTAGCACTTTTCTCATGAAGCCGGCCTTTGCTTGAACAGGTCGAACCGCAGCGAGAAGACATTGGAGTACAAGGCCACGCTGTTGTCACCGATATCGGTGAGCGCATAGTCCAACGCCACGCTCTTGATCTTCAGGCCCACGCCGATGTTGGGCTGGAAGTTCAAGGACTTCTTGTCCTTGATGTCGGTGACATATTGGAAATTGTTCACCCCGGCGCGGATGTATATCACCTTGGCGTAGCCTACCTCGATGCCGAGGCGCGGGTCACCGCTCCAGGTGCTGGAAGCGATAAGCGTGTTACGCTTGCCATCGAACGTGTTCTCCAGGTTCGCCTCGGCGATCAGGTCCACTTTACTTCCGATCTTGAATTGGCGCGCTACACCCAGCACCAAGCGGGGCAAGGTCACCTCCACGCCGTTCACTGGCAGCTCGTTCTTGGTCTGCGCGAACACATCCTGCGTCCGTTGGTCCAGCGAGTAGCTCCATGCGTTGAAGGTACCGGTGATGTCGCGCCCCATGGCAGCGAAGCGCCATTGACCGCGGTCGTATTGCATACCGGCATCGAGGCCGAAGCCCCAAGCCTTGGCGAAGGGTCCCACGCTCCGGTAGATCACCTTGGCATTGGCCCCGAAGCGGAGACCGGGGATCTTCAGCTTGCGCGCATAGCTGATGAGAAAAGCATTGTCCGCTGCGGAAAAGCTCGTGATCCGGTCGTAATCGAGGTTACCGTTGTTGTCGATCAGCTCCGTGGTATTGGGGATATCATCCACACCAAAGCGGATGAAGGAGACACTGATCACGCTGGATGAATCAATGGGCTTGGCGATGGCGATGTAATCGTATTTGGCGATGCCCGCGAAGTATTCGCTGTGCATGGCCCCCACCTGCAGGTCGCCGCGCACCCCCAGTAGACCGGCCGGATTCCAGTAGCCTGCGGTCACATCGTTCACCGCGGCAACGTGTGAGTAGCCCATGCCGAGCGAGCGGGCACCTACCCCGATGGTAAGGAACTCGTTGCTGTACTTGGGCGCATCCTGCGCTTGGGCCAAAGTGAACGAACACAAGGCGAGGACGATCAACGCCATCCTCCAGGATTTCCCTCCAGCTAAGTTCATGTTGTGCTTGTTAGACGCAACTTCTAACTGAAGGTGGCCTGCATTATTGTCCGAAAATACCCAACTTCGGCCGCCGAAGAGCCGCTGTCCGTACCGGAGCGCCCTCAAGGTGGTTAACCGTTCTTCGACTTTGCTCGGGAAGCACAGCTGAACACAGATGCACGCAGATGAACCCCGTATACCGGAACCAAGTCCATTGAAGCCGCGCTCTTGCTGCCTTTTCATTGCCTTCGAACTCAACTATAATCTGAAATAATCCCGTGCGCGCTCCCCGTTTACCTGACCTCTTGACCACCGCGAACCTAGTTTGCGGGGTTGCTTCGATCCTCTTGGCCTCCCAAGGACAATTGACGATCGCGTGTTGGTTGATCTTTCTGGCGGCGCTGTTCGATGTGTTCGACGGCTTGGCGGCACGCGCCCTGGGGGGTGGCACACCGCTGGGAGCCCAGCTCGATAGCATGGCGGATATGGTGAGCTTCGGGGTGGCACCGGCTTATGCCATTTGGGCGCTTTCGGCCCCCGCGCTTCAAACTGACCTGCTCTTGATCGGCGCCGCTGCGGGTATCATTTGCATCGCGTCGGCTTGGCGTTTGGCCAAATTCAATGTGGATACACGGCAAAGCACCGGCTTTCTGGGCTTGGCCACCCCGGCCAATGGCCTCTTCTGGGTGAGCATCGTGCTTGTCGGTGTTGGCAATGGCATGCCCGGCAACGCCGCTGCTTACGCTTTGGGCTCCTTGATCAACCAAGCATTCGCAAACTCGCTCGTCGTATTCGGCATCGCCCTTTTGCTCGGTGTCGCCATGCTCTCGGAACTCCCGCTCCCCAGCCTCAAATTCAAGAGCAAAGGCTGGAAAGGCAATGAGGTCGTCTTCCTGTTGACCGGCATCGGCGTGGTGCTCGTGCTGCTATCCGGAATACTCGCCGTTCCTTTGTTGCTGATCCTTTACGTGCTCAGCCCACTTTGGGGCAAGCTCTTTCCCAAGACAACATGAAAACCTTCAACGCCTCCATCGAAGTAATGCCCCACGACAACCTGCTGGACCCACAAGGGAAAGCCGTGAGCGGGAGCATGAAGAACATGAACCTGGCCGAGATCACCAACGTGCGCATCGGCAAGCACATCACCCTGCAAGTGGAGGCCAAGGACAAGAAGACCGCCGAAGCCAAAGTGGATGAGGCCTGCAAGAAGCTCCTCGCCAACTTGGTTATGGAGAAGTACAGCTTCTCGGTTTCGGAGGGGTAGACGCCGTTGATCAGAGGATGGATCCGATACGTATCGGATGCCGTTGCCGCGACTGGCCGCGACGTTTCCAGCGCTTTACCGCATCCTCAGCAGGATTTCTCTGCGCATCCGCGGCCAACTCCCTTCCGCTCGGATCCCCGCACGGAATTCCTCCGCGTCTCTGCGCCTCAGCGTCTCCGCGTCCAATTCTCCTCCTCCTCTCTAATTCCCGCAATTACACGGCTGGGAGAAGAAGATCTTCACCGACGGCAGTAGCGAGGTGATCCGGTCCATTTCACCCTGTGAATACTGGATCACGCGCAGGTCGAGGAAGCGGAGGGATTCCATGCCACTGATCTCGTCGGGGAAGTCCTCGAGGTCGTTGCTCCAAAGGTCCAAGGAGTACAATTCCTTCAATCCTCCCATGCACTTGGGTAGTCCCTCGATGCGGTTCTGGTGCATATCCAGCCGCTTCAGGTGCTTCCATTGGCACACGGCATTGGGGATCTTGGTGAACTTATTGCGCCCCGCGCTGAATTCCTGCATGTACTGCAGCTCGTTCATCCATCCGGGTAGCTCCTTCAGCTTGTTGCGGCCAAGGTCCAAGGCATTGAGATTCTTGAATTGGCGCACTTCCTCCGGCACCTCCTTCAGCTTCTGTTTGGAAAGATCCAATCGGTACACGCTATCCGGCTGTTGAAGGGCACGGTTCAAGCTGCGGAAGGTTCGCACTGAATCCAATGCTATCTGCGGCAACAGCTGGGCATGCGCGAAGCCGCCGACAAACAAATAGAATAGGAGGATCGAGAACTTCCGCATCATTCCATTTCACCAAGTACGCGAAGTGCGTCAATTTTATCCTGTGCTATCCGGTCCTTCATCAGCTCCATGCTTTCAAAGCGCAACTCTTCCCGAAGCTTGTGGTGCAAACGCACGGTGATGGCCTCTCCGTATATTTCGTTGTCCAACCCGAAGAGGTGTGCCTCCACGGTGCGCTCGCCGTTCTCCTCCACGGTAGGGCGTACACCGATGTTCATCATGCCTTGGAACTTGCCTTGGGGCGTGGTGGCGGTAATGGCATACACCCCGTCGCCGGGGATCAGCTTGTAGGGGTCGATGGCACCGATGTTGGCCGTAGGCCAGCCGATGGTGCGGCCGATCTGCGCGCCTTTTACCACCACACCATTGATCATGTACGCATAGCCAAGCAGGGCATTGGCACGGGCCACTTCACCAGCCATCAAGGCCTCGCGTATCTTGGTGCTGCTCACTTTCACGTGGTCGATCTCCTGGGCGGGGATCTCTTCCACCTCGAAGTCATAGGCTTCACCGAGTTGGCGCAGCAGGCCGATATCCCCTTCGCGGTTGCGCCCGAAGCGATGATCATACCCGATCACCAAGGCGTGTACATTGAGTTGCTCAACCAACACATCACGTACGTACTCCAATGCATGCAGCCGGCTGAAGGAACGGGAGAACGGCACTACCAGAAGATGGTCCAAGCCCGCTTGTTCAAGCAGGCGATGTTTCTCTGCCGGGGTGTTCAGCAGTCGCAGGTCGTTATCGTTGGGATAGAGCACCATCCGCGGATGTGGGTGAAAGGTGAACAGCACGCTTTCGCCACCAGCACGCTGGGCCACCGAACGAAGGCGGTCCAAGATCACCTGATGGCCCAAGTGGACGCCATCAAACGTGCCGGTGGTGAGCACGGGGTGCTTCACGCCTTGGAAATCGGAAATGTTGGTGTGGATCTTCATGCCCTGCGACGGTACGAACGTAGTACGCACCGTCGTTCCCCTGTGCAAAACTCGTGCGATCCGGCACTTCTTCGCTTGGAAGAACCCAAGATACTCTTCCGGTACCTGTTGATGGCGAACCCTTGACAGTCCTGGGAAACCACCTTCACCCACTGGCTCCCAAGGCCTTGACAAGCATATCTCTCCCATTGATCATCAACGATCCTTTCATCATTGAGGATCCAGCTCTACCTTCGCGCCCGCAAAAACAGGGTATCTGCCCTTCCATTAGAACATCATGTCCAAGCACATCGGTAAAGTCGTCCAGGTGATCGGTCCTGTGGTCGACGTTCGCTTCGAGTCCGGAAAGGACCTTCCCAACATTTACGACGCTCTGCACGTGACGCGTGCTGACGGTTCCATCCTGGTGTTGGAAGTACAACAGCTTACCGGTGAGGACACCGTGCGTACGGTGAGCATGGAAAGCACCGACGGCTTGGCGCGCGGCGCCGAGGCCGTGGGCCAAGGTCGCCCCATCTCCATGCCTACGGGTGATGGCGTGAAGGGTCGTCTGTTCAACGTGGTGGGCCAGCCCATCGACGGCATGCCCGCCATTACAGGTACCAAAGGTGCTTCGATCCACCGCGATGCCCCGAAGTTCGAGGAGCTCACCACGAGCGCCGAGATCCTGTTCACCGGTATCAAGGTGATCGACCTGATCGAGCCTTACTCCAAGGGTGGTAAGATCGGATTGTTCGGCGGTGCTGGCGTAGGCAAGACGGTATTGATCCAAGAGTTGATCAACAACATTGCCAAAGGCCACAGCGGCTATAGCGTGTTCGCCGGCGTGGGCGAGCGCACCCGTGAGGGGAACGACCTGCTCCGTGAAATGATCGAGAGCGGCATCGTGAAATACGGTGAGGCTTTTGCCGAGAGCATGGAGAAAGGCGGCTGGGACCTGGAGAAGGTCGACATGGACGCCCTGAAGACCTCACAGGCCACCTTCGTGTTCGGCCAGATGAACGAGCCTCCTGGAGCCCGTGC
>JBEBYG010000022.1:0-50270 GCA_040391235.1 Cryomorpha ignava | reverse complement strand
TGCTGAACGCGAACTGCGAATGTGTGGGCACACCATTACCGCTCGACTGCAATGGTACACCCGGTGGCACTGCCACTCCCGGCACTCCATGCAACGATGGCAATGCGAACACTGGCAACGATACTTGGAACGCGAACTGCCAGTGCGTGGGGCAACCCCTCGATTGCAATGGCACACCCGGTGGTAGTGTCCTTCCGGGCACTTCGTGCAACGATGGCAACGCAGCCACGATCAACGATGTGCTGAACGCGAACTGCGAATGTGTGGGCACACCATTACCGCTCGACTGCAATGGTACACCCGGTGGCACTGCCACTCCCGGCACTCCATGCAACGATGGCAATGCAAGCACGGGCAACGATACTTGGAACGCGAACTGTCAGTGTGTTGGCCAGCCGCTTGATTGCGAAGGCACGCCCGGTGGTATTGCTCTGCCTGGAACACCGTGCGATGATGGTGACCCGACCAAGGGTAACGACACTTGGAATGCGAACTGCGAGTGCATTGGCCAACCGCTTGATTGCAACGGCACCCCCGGGGGCAGCGTCCTACCCGGCACTTCATGCGACGATGGAAATGCCGGCACGATCAACGATGTGCTGAATGCGAACTGTGAATGTGTGGGAACACCTTTGCCGCTCGACTGCAATGGAACACCCGGTGGCACTGCCACTCCTGGCACTCCATGCAATGATGGCAATGCAAGCACGGGCAACGATACTTGGAACGCGAACTGTCAGTGTGTGGGTCAACCGCTTGATTGCAACGGCACACCCGGGGGCAGCGTCCTACCTGGCACTTCATGCGACGATGGAAATGCCGGCACGATCAACGATGTGCTGAATGCGAACTGTGAATGTGTGGGAACACCTTTGCCGCTCGACTGCAATGGAACACCCGGTGGCACTGCCACTCCTGGCACTCCATGCAATGATGGCAATGCAAGCACGGGCAACGATACTTGGAACGCGAACTGTCAGTGTGTGGGTCAACCGCTTGATTGCAACGGCACACCCGGGGGCAGCGTCCTACCTGGCACTTCATGCGACGATGGAAATGCCGGCACGATCAACGATGTGCTGAATGCGAACTGTGAATGTGTGGGAACACCTTTGCCGCTCGACTGCAATGGAACACCGGGGGGCACTGCAACTCCTGGCACTCCATGCAATGATGGCAATGCAAGCACGGGCAACGATACTTGGGATGCGAACTGTCAGTGTGTGGGCCAACCACTTGATTGCAACGGCATACCCGGGGGCAGCGCCCTACCTGGCACTTCATGCGACGATGGCAATGCGAATACGATCAACGATGTCCTGAATGCGAACTGCGAGTGCGTTGGCACTGCGGTCACGCTGGACTGCAACGGAGTACCGAATGGCCCTGCCATGCCGGGTACGCCCTGTGATGATGGCAACCCTGCGACGATCAATGATGAGCTGACCGCCAATTGTGATTGTGTCGGAACACCAGTGATCCTCGACTGCAACGGAGTTCCGAACGGACCATCCACACCTGGCACTCCATGTGATGATGGAAATTCACAGACCAACTTCGATACTTGGAATGCGAACTGTGAGTGTGTCGGGATATTCGTGGACTGCAATGGTGTAGTAGGCGGAACGGCTGAACTGGATAATTGCGGGATCTGTGCAGGTGGCAACACCGGAGTGTTCCCCAATGCGGACCAGGACGGTGATGGCATCCCCGACTGTCTCGATAACTGCCCTGCCAAATACAATCCAGACCAAGCTGATTTCGATGGGGACGGTATAGGGGATGCTTGCGACAATTGCATCTGGGTATACAACCCCGGCCAGGAGGACTCAAACCAGGATGGGGTCGGTGATGCCTGCCAAGCGGGTGCGACCACCGGGGTGGAGGAGATCACCATGGATGACCAGGGATTGAGTCTCTCCCCGAATCCATCCCGGGACCAGGTCAATATTCGCTGCGAGTCGGGGATCGCACAATTGCTCAGGATCTATGAGCCAGCGGGACGACTCGTAGAGGAAATGTCCTTCCGCCCGCAGTTGGATATTTCCAACTTGGCTACAGGAACCTATGTGGTGTTCGCACTGGATGCCGAAGGCCGAACCATTGCACGCGCAAGGCTGATAAAGCTTTGAGCTGAACACTAAGAATGAAAAAAGCCTCCCAACACCGGGAGGCTTTCTTCATAAGCCTGAACAGCCTCAGGAAGGTATGGGTATCCAGTATGCTGTAAGGGTGTAATGTGTGCGCCAGGTCCTTCGTGGAGACTCAGATGGACAAGATGTTGAGCACACGTAAGAGATCGTCCTCCACACTCTTCTTCACTCCGATTATTTCCTCGAATGGGGTGAGAACGATCTTCCCGTTCACTATGCCGACCATTGAATTTGATCGGCCTTGTATCAACCCCTCTACTGCAGCTACGCCGGACCTGCTGGCCAAGAGGCGGTCGGCCACGGTAGGACTGCCACCTCGCTGGACATGCCCAAGAACACTCACGCGGGTATCATAGTGCTCGAAGCGGTTCTTCACCTTGCGCGCCACTTCATAAGCCCCGCCTTCTTCGTCACCCTCCGCCACGATCACAATTACCGAGGATTTGGTTTTCGAGGCACATTCCAGTACGCTGATCAGTTCTGAAATGCCTTGCTTCCTCTCTGGCACCATCACGAATTCCGCCCCGGCGGCTATCCCGCAATGCAAGGCGATGGCACCGGTCGTACGTCCCATTACTTCCACGAAAAAAAGCCGATCATGGGAGGATGCCGTATCGCGAATGCGATCGACCATTTCCATGGCCGTATTGGTGGCGGTGTCGAAGCCGATGGTTACGTCCGTACCGCTCAGGTCATTATCGATCGTGCCGGTGATCCCCATCGTAGGGATCCCATGTTCAGAGGAGAATTTGGAGGCTCCCTTGAAGCTGCCGTCACCTCCGATCACTACCAACGCATCCATGCCATGTCGGTCCATGGTTTCCTTGGCGGCCTGGCGTCCTTCCTTGGTATGGAAGGCATTGCTGCGAGCAGAACGCAACATCGTGCCTCCACGCTGGATGATATTGCTCACATCGCGGATGCCAAGAGGCTTCACTTCGTCGTTGACCAAACCATCGAAGCCCTCGAATATGCCGCTGATGGAGAGCTTATAGTAGTGGGCCGAGCGCACCACCGCGCGGATCGCCGCATTCATGCCAGGTGCATCCCCTCCAGAGGTCAACAGGCCAATGTGGGTCACCTTGGTTCCGGAATCGTTCGCGCTCATCACGTGCTGGATATTTTCCTGCTTTCGGAATTCAACATCAGTCGTAAGCGGTCCTTGATCAATGGGTATTGAGGGCATGATCGGTCCAATGCACTCCCCAGAACAAGTCCCAGCAGAAAGAACTTGCGATCCTGCTCCGGATATAGACGAAGCAATTCGATCACCTCGCCCGAGTGCTGGTTCACGGCTGTGTTCAGGCAATGGCGCACTGCAAGGTCGAAATTGTGGTCGCTCCCTGCAGGATTGATGGCACCCATACAGGAACACAACTCATCAGCCAGAGTTGAAGGAGGAACCACATGTTGTGCGGAGAGGATCGAGAAGGATCCGTACACGGCGAGGAAGAGGATGAAATATCGATATGAAAGCATGGGCAATTCGGTAAAATTAGATCTATTGCCGATCTCTATGGATCGGGGACGAACAGAGCCGATACCTTCGCGCACATGTGCCGCCTTTTTCCCCGGCTGAACCAAGCTTGGTTGCTACTTGTGGTGATGCTGTTCATGGCAATGCCACGTGCTGCATTTCACCATTGCGAGGAAGGTGCCTTGCTGTTCGCTACGCACGATTCCTCACCAGTGGTACATGTGGATATCCATTGCCCCCTGTGCGAAGCGCCGCTCCCGATCTTTGATGGGATCCCGGTCCACACCGCACAGGTGAACATGGTCTGTTTGGGTGGGCCACCGGCTATTCCTGGACCGGCGGCCATCCCGGCCCTGATCGCAGCTCCTCGGCTGCGTGGTCCGCCCACTGCGGTTTGATCCATCCGCGAACCAGCGGATAGGTGATGCACGCATCGCCACGGTCGCTAAGGGCGGCCCAATTGATCGTTCAATTCTTAGTTCAGGACCCCGGGTGCTGGCTCTCCTGTTCATTCCTCACTTGGTAAAAGAAGTGGATGAGTGAGCGAGAGATATGGCGATCAAGGTTCACACGCCAACAAGCGGCATATGAAACAAGTGACACTATTCATCCTCTTTCTCCTGGTTGCCGCCTCTGTCTATGCAGGCAAACCGGAGGCAGCCAAGGTTTCCCTGACAGGAAGGGTAACTGAGGAAGGCAACGGCCTTCCTGTTCCTGGAGCAGAAGTGTATTTCCCCGACCTGAAGACAGGTACTGTCACGAATGGGAATGGAGAGTACGTCATAAATGACCTACCTACCACGAAGGCGCTGGTCAAGGTGAGCATGTTAGGCTTCGCCGCGATCACAGAAACGATCGATCTGGCTACAGTGACCATGCGTGATTTCGTGCTGGTGCCATCGGTGACGGAAATGCACGATGTGGTGGTAACAGGCACTTCGAAGGCCACTGAAATGAGGCGCGAACCTGTGCCCATGGCCATGGTGGGCCGCAGCTTTCTACGTGAGAACGCCACTTCCAACATCATCGAAACTCTGAACAAGGTCCCCGGTGTGAATACTGTGAGTACAGGTCCCAACATTTCAAAGCCGTACATCCGTGGGTTGGGGGCGAATCGTGTGCTCACCCTCTTCGATGGCATCCGTCAGGAGGGCCAGCAATGGGGCGAAGAGCACGGGGTGGAGGTGGATCAGTTCCTCATTGATCGGGTGGAGGTGGTGAAAGGACCAGCCAGCCTCATCTACGGTTCGGATGCCTTGGCCGGTGTGGTGAACCTGCTTCCTGCTCCAGCGGTGCCCGCAGGCACGTTACGCGGCGCCGTGTTGGGCAACTACGATACCAACAACAACGGCATGGCCGGGTCTGTGAACGTCGACGGCAACAATGGCAAGTTCCTATATGGCGCGCGCCTATCCGGAAAGGCAGCCAGCAATTACCGCAACCGCTATGATGGACGTGTGTATGGAACGAAATACAATGAGAAGGACTTCAATGCCTACTTCGGCCTCAATCGTGCATGGGGCTATGCCCGCCTGAAGTTCAGCGTGTATGACAACATGCAGGAGGTGCCCGATGGTAGTCGGGACAGTACCTCGAGGAGGTTTACATATCAGGTGGATGATGAAGACCTGGAACGCCCCATCGCAAACAACGAGATGCTCAGGTCCTATAAGATCGGTGCGATCTACCAGCACGTTCAGTTCTATCGAGCATACACCACGGCCAGCTTCAACATGGGGGATAATAGGCTTACCACGGACCTTGGTTTTCAGCGGAGCATCCGTCGCGAGTACAACCATCCACAGCACACCGATCTGCCGGGCCTGTATCTCGCACTGAACACGTTTTCATACGACCTGAAGTACCATTTGGCTGAGCGGAAGGGTTGGTCGACCACTGCCGGACTGAATGGGATGCTCCAGATCAACGATGCATCCAAAGGCACGGAATTGTTGATCCCCGATTATCACAGCTTGGATATCGGACCCTTCCTGCACGTGAAGAAGGAACTGGGTAAGCTGGATCTTTCCGGTGGTGTTCGTTATGATATCCGCACGTTCCGCAGCGATGCCATGTATACCCGTCCCGATCTTGAAACTGGCTTTGAGATGAGTACGGGTGCAGACCCCATGGACAGCACGGTGACGGAGGAGTTTGCTGCACACTCCCAAAACTTCTCGGGTTTCAGTGGGAGCGTGGGTGCTGCATGGAACTTGAACGAACGATTGACACTAAAGGCGAATGTCGGGAGGGGATACCGGGCGCCGAGCGCAGCAGAGACCACGGCTCAAGGCGTGCATCCCGGTGCCGGTCTCATGCAACTCGGAGATGCGGAACTGAAGCCTGAATTCAATTTTCAGGAGGATCTGGGGTTCTTCTTCAATGGCACCCACATCACGGCAAGCGTGGAAGTATTCTACAACAGCATCAGTAATTACATCTACAACGAGAAGCTCGCCTCTGTGTCCGGAGGAGATTCACTATACCTTCAGAATGGTGAGGAATTTCCGGTCTTCAAATTCCGGCAGACCACAGCACGCCTGTATGGAGGTGAAGTGAGCTTGGACATCCACCCGCATCCGTTCGACCGCATCCATTTTGAGAACTCACTTTCCTTGGTGCTCGCCGAGAACAGGGGAGGGGGAGGAGCGATCATCTCGGACAGCACGAAATACCTCCCGCTGATCCCGCCGCTGCATTTGGTGAGTGAGGTCAAGTATGATCTACGGAAACAGGTCGGTTGCTTCGCCCATTTATTCTTCAAGGTGGGTATGCAGGTATACCGGGCTCAAGATCGCTTCTATTCGGCCTATGGAACGGAAACACGCACCCCGGGCTATACGCTCTTGGATGCTGGGATCGGTGGCGATGTTGTGGACAAGAGAGGGCGTACAATTCTCAGTTTCACGCTTCTCGGTTCCAATCTGGCGGATGTGGGATATCAGAGCAATATGAGCAGGCTGAAGTATTTCGAGGACTATCCGGATAACGGGACTGGGCGCAGCGGCATCTACAACATGGGCCGTAACGTGAGCATTAAGCTCGTGGTGCCCTTCGACATGCGGAAGAAGAGCGAGCCAACCACCTGACGAAGCAGGGTAGCCAAGGATCTACTTATCGAACTGGTTAGGGAATTCTTGCTTCATCGCATCGATGCCCCCCAGCACCTTCGTTTCCTGCATCCGCTTGAACTCCATGAGTTTTCTCGCCAGCCCCGCATCGGCCAAAGCCAGGATCTGAACGGCCAACAAGCCGGCATTGCGTGCGCCGTTCACTGCCATGGTGGCCACCGGCACTCCGGCCGGCATCTGCACAATGCTGAGCAGCGAATCCCAACCGTCGATGCTGTTCCGGCTTTTGATGGGGACACCGATCACCGGCAATGTAGTGAGGGATGCCACCATGCCAGGCAAGTGAGCAGCACCACCGGCACCAGCGATGATCACGTTCACACCGCGTTCCGATGCACCTTTTGCGTAGGCCACCATGCGGTCCGGCGTACGGTGGGCGCTTACGACCGTTACCTCGTATTTCACGCCGAACTCCTGCGCAGTGTCCACGGCTTCGCGCATGATCTCCAGATCGCTGCTGCTGCCCATAATTATCCCGATCATCGTGTTCCTCGTTTACTTGGATGTCTCCGGTTCCGGACTCTTCATTGGCACCACTTTGCCATATGCCTTGCAGATGGCCACGGCCTGTTCCAGCACGTTGCGTGACTCTGAGACGACGGTTACATGCCCCATTTTCCTACCTGTGCGGGTCTGGGCCTTTCCATAGAGATGGATGAAGGTGCCGGGCATCTTCAGTATTTCCTCCGTGCCGATCAGTTGAGGTGTCCCACTTCCACCTTCACCCACCAGGTTCACCATGGCCGCTTCTCCGCGCATGCTTACATCGCCTACGGGCCAGCCCATGTAGGCGCGCAGCAATTGATCGAACTGGGAACTGGGGCAAGCTTCAATGGTGAAATGGCCACTGTTATGGGCGCGAGGGGCGGTCTCGTTCACCCAGAGTTCATCCTTAGGGGTCAGGAACATCTCCACGGCATAGATGCCCGGGGATCCGAAGGCTTCAGCAACTCGAAGGGCCAGCGCTTTTGCACGGTCGATCACTTCCTGCTCGCAGCGTGCGGGGGCCAAGAGAATGTCCACCAAGTTCAGCTCCGGGTCGAAGACCATTTCTACAGGGTCGTAGACGGCAGTTGAGCCATCCGCTGCACGTACAGCGATCACTCCGAGCTCCTTGGAGATGTCAGCTCGTTTCTCCAATAGATATGGCCCTTTGAATCCGGAGGGAACATCCGCACCACATGTGACGGAAACGACGCCCTTGCCATCATAGCCACCGGTCCGGGTCTTCAGGAAGCCCGGGAGGAGCGCAGGATGTTGGTCGATGTCGGTTGCACGCTCAATGAGCGCATAGGGTGCGGAGGGAATGCCATGGCGCACATAGAAATCTTTCTGGAGGCCTTTATCCTGAATGGTCCGTAACGTGGATGAGGAAGGGATAACGAGTTTGCCTTGTTGTTCCAGTTCCTCCAATGCTTCCACGTTCACATGCTCGATCTCGATCCCCACCACATCCGCATCGGCCGCAAAGCGCAGCACAGTATCGTGGTCATCAAAACGTCCTTGTGTGAATCGATGGGCTAACCAAGCGCACGGACAGGCCGCGTCGGGGTCCAGTACGTGTATTTCGGTATCATATCGGAGCGCGTTCTCAATGAACATCCGCCCGAGTTGCCCACCTCCGAGCAGGGCGATACGGCGTGGTTGATCCATGCCGCGAAGATACCGGAGAGCGGATCAGTGGAGCGCAGGAACTGATTGGTCACCGGCGCCTACGGCCCCGGGCAAACTGCATGAAGCGGTTGCCGATCGTGAGCTGGAGGGTGCGGTTGGAAGGATAGACCGTACGGTCTTCTGCCAGGGTATTGCTTAGACCACTGTAATAGCGGAGCGTTATGTCCAAGCCGCTCAGAGTGCCAATACCTAACCCCGCGTTCACACCCATGTCCAAGGGGCTCAACTTGTCGCTGACATCCTCGCCATCCGTCCGGGCCATCAGCAAATAGGCTCCTTGCACACCGGCCTGTATGTTAAAGGTGGAGCTGAGGAAGATCTTCAGGCTCACAGGCATACTCGCGTGAAGGCTGCGCATGGTGGAGCGCTCTCCTTCGGGAAGATCGCGGGCAGCACCTTGCAGCGATAGAAGTAATTCGGGTTGTATCTCCACTCGCCTGCCAGCCCATATCGGTGCATACAGCCCAGCCACCAACCCCGGTACGGGCCGGTAGATCACTGCCTCCGAACGCCAAGTGGCAGCTTGGGGGCCGCCCATGTATCCAAGGCCCGAACGGGATGAACGCTGGCCATGGCTGACCAGCGGGGCCAAGATCAAGAGCAGTGGGATGAGGAGGGAACGAGCGTTCATGGCAGGGCGGCTAAGCAACTGTCTTTACGCTTCAAACAAGGGTTGGGTTTCCTTGTTTAAACACAAATTGGACGACCACATTCACGTGATCGTCCAATTGGAGGTAACGGGGGACGGATAAGGCTTTTACTGGCCGGCCACTACGAACCGGGTCACCAGCCTTTTTCCATCCAAGATCACGATCAACTGGTAGATACCAGCCGCCAAGTTGGTGGTGGAGATCGTTAGCTCTTTATTCGGAACCTCCTGTTCCATCAGCACGCGACCAGCGGCATCCAATACCACCACCTGCTGTTCGCTTGCTGCATTCGGCCATGAGATCGCCACATGGTCCGTGAAGGTGCGGAGGGTCAATGGCTCTGCGGTATTCGCCACAACACCTGTAGTCGTTGTGATCAGAATGCCGTAATCCTCTGTTTCGCCCCATGTGAAGTTTGCACAGGGGTCCGGAGATAGTGGTTCGCCGTCATCAGGATACATGGCGCGAACGCGCATGATGGTGTTCCCTGGAACTGCGTTCATGGGTACGGTAAATTCGAAGGGGATGATCTGAAAGTCACCTGAGGAGAGGACCTCTCCGATCGATTCATTCGCTGACAGCTGACCATCTCCGTTGAAATCGATCCAAGCGCCGATCATGTCCTCATAGTATTCGCCATTGGTGATCAAGAGCGTATATGTTTCTCCTTGCGCCAAGGTCGCGATCTGCATGGTGTAGTCATTGTAAGAAGGTCCTGTTTCAGATCCCGTACCTACGTTCCCGATTTCCTCCAGGATCACACCATCAATGAAATCACCATCGGCGGTTCCTACGATGGAGGTGGGAATGCAGAGTCCACTTCCACCGCTGCAGGCGGATGAGGTGAGCAGCGAGGAACGCACGCCATTGAGCACCCCGGCCATCACCGTGGCTTGGCCATTGGTGAACATCACCGGGCAATTGCTGTAATCCATGAAGTTCTCATATTGGGTAAGCGTGCCACACTTTGCCAAGCTGTTGTTCCCGCAGCTGAAAGTAGGGCTGTCCGTAGCGGGTGTGTCGCTGATGCCATCGCCAGGCGTACAGTTACCGTTGCCCCAAGGATGAGGAAGGCCAAAGTAGTGGCCCACTTCATGCGTTGCGGTGCGACCGCTTGTGCCATACACGTAATCGAGCACCAAGCCATCATATCCCGTTCCTACTACACCTCCGACGGGGAGATAGGCATAGCCCGCGGTGACGAGACCGCCGGTTGCTCCGCTGGAAATATCACAGATCCAGATGTTGAGATATTTCGAAGGGTTCCAAGCTGGTGTTCCGCCCGGGGCGTATTTCATATCGTCGGTTTCCGTGTCAGGATTGAACCAGGTCTTGGTGGTTTGATAGCGAGTGATTCCGGAGGTAGCATTCCCCGATGGGTCGGTCGTTGCCAAGCAGTATTCGATCTGGGCATTGCCACGTGAGGATTGGAAGGACGACCTCACGTTGTTGTAATCCGAGTTCATGGCCTGATAGTCTCGATTCATCTCGGCGATAATTCCCTGGACGAGCGCATCGGAAACATTCTCAGCCGCATTGTTCCACACCACGTGTACTGCCACCGGAACGGTCTGGGTGCCTCCGCGCTGCACTCCTTGCTGTTCCAGCAACGATGCTTCGTGGGCCAGATCAACCTGTTGGCCGTGGGCTTGCAGCCAACGCTCGGTGATAGTATGTGACAGGCACGGCTCCTGTGCGAATGCAGAGGAGACCAATAGGCATGCGAAAAGAGCGGAGGTAGCTTTTGCGATCATGAGGCGAATTTAGGGGAGGAGGACCTATTGCTGAAGATCCGCTCACTTGGAGGCACTTAATATCCTGATCGCGGCGGCAGGATCCGGTGCATTGAATACACTGTTCCCGGCCACGAGCACATCTGCTCCATGGCTCGCGAGTTCCACCACATTCTGTTCAGACACTCCTCCGTCAACTTCGATCATGAGCGATGAGCCATGCACGCTGCGCATGTCCCGCAGGGCATTGAGCTTCCGGAACGTGCCGGGAATGAAGCTCTGACCACCGAATCCCGGGTTGACGCTCATCAGGATCACCTGGTCCAGATCGGCGAGTATATCCGCCAACAGGTGCACCGGTGTATGCGGATTGATGGCCACTCCGGCCTTCATTCCTGTAGCCTTGATCGCTTGTATGGTGCGGTGGAGATGCTTGCACGTTTCGTAGTGTACTGTGAGACGATCAGCACCGGCATCCCTGAAGGTAGTGATGTAGGGATCCGGGTCCACGATCATCAGGTGCACGTCGAATACCTTTTTGGTAAGCGGTCGGATTGCTTTGATCACAGGAAAGCCGAAGCTGATGTTGGGCACGAAAACGCCGTCCATTACATCGAGGTGAAGCCAAGGAGCGGGGCTGGCATCAATCAGTTCCACGGCCTTGTAGAGCTGGGAAAAATCGGCAGAAAGGAGGGAGGGTGCAATGATGTGGGCCATGGCGCGCAAAGGTAGCTGAATGAAGAAGGCCGCCTTCCATGGGCGGCCTTCTTCATTTGTATTCAATGCGATATCAGTCGGTGAGATAGATGCGCAGTGCGCGTCCCCTGCCGGCCTGCTTCAGTCGGCGGATGGCTTTTTCCTTGATCTGGCGAACACGCTCTCGGGTGAGGTCGAACTTTCGGCCGATCTCCTCCAAGGTATGCGGCTGGTTCCCTGCAAGGCCGAAGTACATGCGGATCACGTCGCTCTCGCGCCCTGTAAGGCTTTCCAACGATCGTTCGATCTCTGTACGAAGGCTGTCCGTGAGAAGGGATTCCATCGGGTCAGGCAGGTCATCATTCCTCATCAAGTCGTGCATGGTACCGCTATCGCCATCATCGCGAAGCGGTGCGTCCATACTCACGTGCCTGCCTGTATGGCTCATGCTGGTCTTCACCTCATCAAGGGTCATCTCCAGTGTTTCGGCGAGTTCAGCTGCGGTAGGAGGCCTTTCGTGCTCCTGCTCCAAGCGGGCAAAGGCCTTGTTGATCTTATTTATCGAGCCGATCTTGTTCAACGGAAGGCGGACAATGCGAGCTTGTTCAGCAAGGCTCTGCAGGATCTGTTGGCGGATCCACCATACTGCATAGCTGATGAACTTGAAGCCGCGGGTCTCATCGAACCGGCCGGCAGCCTTGATCAGGCCGAGATTACCCTCGCTGATCAGATCGGGCAGGGTGAGCCCTTGCCCTTGGTATTGTTTTGCCACAGAGACCACGAAGCGGAGGTTGGCTTTACAAAGTTCCTCCAATGCCTCATTATCGCCTTTTTTGATCCTCCGGGCGAGTTCCACCTCCTCCTGAGCGGTGATCAATTTCACCTTGCCGATCTCGGTGAGGTATTTATCCAGCGACGGAGTGTCGCGGTTTGTGACCTGCTTGGAGATCTTTAGTTGACGCATTCTTGCCATTGTACCCGGATGATTGAAAATCGATGGATCGTTGCCGTTCAACGCGGATGTAGATGCTGCGGTTACGGGGCCGACCTTTCCGGGTGTGCGATGTCGTGCAACCATGACCTCTGAAAACAACAAGGGCCGACTCTTTCGAGACGGCCCTTGTTCGGTATTGGCTAGTTGCTGCGATCAATGCTCGCGGCGCGGTCCGCGGTCACGGAATTCGCGACGAGGGCGCTCTCCGCGCTCGCCATCCATGGCCGGTTCACGCTCCACATAGCCTTCAGGCTTTGGAAGCAGCACCTTGCGGCTGAGCTTCAACTTTCCGGTGCGAGGGTCTTTGCCCACCACTTGGAATTCGATCATCTCACCTTCTTTGAGCACGTCCTCCACGTTATCCACACGCTTCCAATCCAGCTCGCTCACATGGAGCAGGCCGTCCGTGCCTGGGAAGATCTCAACGAACGCACCGTAAGGCATGATGGTCTTCACCTTGCCCTTGTAGGTAACACCGATCTCCGCAGTTGGAGGGAACGCGATGGCTTTGATGCGTGCCAAGGCTGCATCGATGCCTGCCTTGTTCTCGCTCATGATCTGCACGTGGCCCACACCATCCACTTCGTCCAGTACGATGGTCGTGTTGGTCTCTGCTTGGATCTCTTGGATCACACGGCCACCGGGGCCGATAACAGGTCCAATGCTCTCCTTGGGGATCTCCAGTGCAACGATACGTGGAGCATGCTCCTTGTAATCTTCGCGTGGCTTATCCAAGGTCTTCATCATCTCGTCCAAGATGTGAAGACGACCTGTACGTGCCTGATTGAGCGCTTCGGCCAGCACTTCATAGCTGAGGCCGTCCACCTTCATGTCCATCTGGGTGGCGGTAATGCCTTTGGCCGTACCGGTCACCTTAAAGTCCATGTCGCCCAAGTGGTCTTCGTCGCCGAGGATGTCACTGAGGATGGCGTATTTGCCGTCGGGATCGCTGATCATTCCCATGGCGATACCGCTGACAGGTGCCTTGATCTTGATACCTGCATCCATCAGCGCGAGCGTGCCGGAGCACACCGTGGCCATGGAGCTGGAACCATTGCTTTCGAGAATGTCGCAATTCAAGCGAATGGTATACGGATTTTCCGAGCCACTGGGGAGCATCGGCTTGAGGGCCCGCATCGCCAAGTTGCCGTGCCCGATCTCCCGACGACCGGGTCCACGGATAGGACGTACTTCACCAACGGAAAAGCTGGGGAAGTTGTAGTGCAACATGAACGTGTCACTGCGCTTTACCAAGGCGGTATCCACGGTCTGCTGGTCCATTTTGGAACCGAGGGTCACCATGTTGATCGCCTGGGTCTCACCACGGGTGAAAATGGCGCTGCCGTGCGTTCCGGGCAACACATCCACTTCGCTCCAGATGGGGCGGATCTCATCCATTTTGCGGCCATCCAACCGGATGCCCTTCTCGAGCATCGCCCGGCGTACACCGGTTTTTTGTGCCTTCTTGAAGTAACGCGCGAGCATGGGCTTATTCGCCTTTTGCTCATCGGTCAACGTAGCCATCATCTCCTCCTTCACCTTGGCAAAGGCCTCGCCGCGCACTTCCTTGGCGCTGGCATGCAGGGTGATGTCGTAGTATTTCTGGAACGTACCATCATAGATGGCCTTCTCCAGTTCGGCGTTGTTCTCTTCGTGGTTGTAAGTGCGCTTGATCTTGCTCTTAGGCACCTCGGCGGCCAGTTCATTGATCACACGGCACTGGTCCTTGATGGATTCGTGGCCCAGCTTGATGCCCTCGATCATCTCAGCTTCGCTCACTTCCTGCATCTCGCCCTCCACCATCATCACGTCGCTGGCGTTGCCGGCCACGATCAGGTCGATGTCTGCACCTTCCATTTCCTGGAAGGTGGGGTTGATGGTCCACTTGCCTTCCTTGCGGATCACACGGACCTCGCTAACAGGGCCATTGAAGGGGATGTCACTAACGGCCAATGCGGCTGATGCGGCCAAGCAGGCAAGTGCATCGCTCGGGTTCTTCTTGTCAGTGCTCATCAGGCTGATCTGCACCTGGGTGTCACCGTGGAAGTCTTCGTTGAAGAGCGGGCGCAGGGCACGGTCCACAAGGCGGCTTACCAATACCTCCCCGTCGCTGGGTCGGTTCTCACGCTTGAAAAAGCCTCCGGGGAAACGTCCCGCAGCACTGTATTTCTCGCGGTATTCCACTTGAAGTGGAAGGAAATCGATCCCGTCGCGGGCTTCCTTCGTTGCCACTACGGTGGCGAGGAGGATCGTATCTCCGCAGCGCACGGTCACGCTGCCGTCCGCTTGCTTGGCCAAGATCCCTGTCTCCAGGGTGATGGTCCTGCCATCGCTCAGCGTGATGGTCTTTTTTATTCCTGTTGGTTTCATCTTCTGCGGGCACGCCTTTCGTGCCCCTGTTTTTGATTGGTTTTCTCTTCTGGTCCGGTGCTTCACCGGTATGTACGAAAAAAGGGCGATCGTTCCTTACGATCGCCCTTATCGCTGGTCAATGGATTGCGCGTGTCCTGGCCATAATGGCCTGCGCGGTGATCACTTGCGGAGGCCGAGCTTCGCGATGATCGCGCGGTAACGCTCGATCTCGTGATTCTTCAAATAGCTCAGCTGCTGCTTGCGCTTGCCTACCAAGGCCAACAACGCACCTGTGGTGCGGTGGTCCTTCTTGTTGGTCTTCAGGTGCTCGGTAAGGTGCTCAATACGCTGGGTGAACAGGGCGATCTGCCCTTCAGCACTACCGGTATTGGTCTCGGAACCGCCGTGGATCTTGAAGATCTCTTGCTTGGCCTCTTTCGTTGCGATCATGGTCGTTTGGTCTGACTCTTATGACCACCCATTTGGGCGGTTTTAGGGCGCGAATGTACGGGTTTTTGGTTATCCGAAGCAGCTTCGCTTCATGAAAGCTGAAGTGTGATGGAATTTGTCGGTACTGATCGAGGCAGGTCGGCAACTGAAAACTGGTTCAAGACCGGAACATCAACGTCAGCTGGCCCAGCTTCTCCTTTAGGTGCTTGCGCTCCACGATCAGGTCCAGAAAGCCGTGTTCCAGCACGAACTCGCTGGTCTGGAAGCCAGGAGGGAGGTCGTGCCCAATGGTTTCCCGCACTACACGCGGACCTGCAAAGGCCACCAAGGCCTTGGGCTCGGCTATGTTAATGTCGCCGAGCATGGCAAAGCTCGCTGTAACACCGCCCGTGGTAGGATCGGTCAATATGCTGATGTAGGGCAATCCCTTCTTGGCCAGTAGACTCAACTTGGCGCTGGTCTTGGCCATTTGCATCAAGCTGAATCCGGCCTCCATCATGCGTGCACCACCACTGCGGCTGATGATGATCAACGGGCACTTTCGACGCATGGCGGCATCGGCAGCCATGGCGATCTTTTCGCCCACCACACTTCCCATGCTGCCACCAATGAACTTGAAATCCATGCAAGCGATCACCACCTCCTGCTTATCCAGCTTGCCAGAGGCGGCACGCAGAGCATCATTGAGTCCGGTGGCTTGGCGTGTCTTCGCCAAGCGGTCGACGTACTTTTTGGTGTCTTCGAAGTTGAGTGGATCGCCTGCGATCAGGTTCGCACCGATTTCCTTGAACTTATTCTCATCGAAGAGGAAGCTGAAGTACTGTGCGCTGCCGATCCGCTCGTGATGCTGGCATTTGGCGCAGACCCATAGGTTCTTGGCGTGATCGTCCGAGGTCATGATCTCCGAACACTCGGGGCACTTATACCAAAGTCCCTCCGGGGTCTCCTTCTTCTCCTCAGTGGCGGTAGTGATACCTTCCTTGACACGTGTGAACCAACCCATGGGTGAAGTTTGAAATAGCGAAGTTAAGAATGGGGGCGGGTTTCACCACAGAGGAGATGGAGTGCGGTCAGTGGTGAGTTCGGAGTCGTCGAATTACCCCCGATCTGCATTGGGGCAATATTAACCGATCACCGGACTAAGCGATGGTCACTTTCTTGTCCAAGTACACGTCCTGGATCGAATTCAACAGCTCAATGCCTTCCTTCATCGGACGCTGGAAAGCTTTACGGCCACTGATCAAGCCTTGTCCACCGGCGCGCTTGTTGATCACGGCAGTACGCACGGCTTCGGCCATGTCACTGGCACCGCTGCTGGCCCCACCGCTGTTGATCAGGCCGATGCGGCCCATGTAGCAGTTGGCTACTTGGTAGCGGCAGAGGTCGATCGGATGGTCGGTGGTCAGTTCGCTGTACACCTTTTTGTGCGTCTTTCCGTATCCGGCGATGGCATTGTATCCGCCATTAGTTTCCGGAAGCTTCTGCTTGATGATGTCCGCCTGGATGGTAACGCCCAAGTGGTTGGCTTGGCCGGTGAGGTCGGCAGCACTGTGGTAGTCCTTCCCGTCCACTTTGAACCCCGGGTTCCGGATGTAGCACCAGAGTACGGTGGCCATACCCAATTCATGCGCGTATTGGAACGCTTCGGCCACTTCAGTGATCTGGCGCGAGCTTTCCTCACTTCCGAAGTAGATGGTAGCTCCCACGGCAACAGCGCCCATGTCCCATGCACTTTCCACAGTGCCGAACATCACCTGATCGAACTTGTTCGGCAGGGTCATCAGTTCGTTGTGGTTGATCTTTACAATGAAGGGGATCTTATGGGCGTATTTGCGTGCCACACTACCCAATACGCCATAGGTGGAAGCCACCGCGTTGCAGCCACCTTCAATCGCCAGTTCCACGATCTTGTCGCCGTCGAAATAGATGGGATTGGGTGCAAAGCTGGCCCCTGCGCTATGCTCGATGCCTTGGTCCACTGGCAGGATGCTCATGTAGCCCGTGTTGGCCAAGCGACCGTTGCCGTAGAGGGCCTGAATGCTGCGCATCACTTGTGGAGTGCGGTTGCTCAGCGCGAAGGAGCGGTCCACGAAATCAGGACCGGGCAGGTTCAGTTGGGCCTTTTCGATGGTCTTACAGGTGTGTCCCAAGAGGCTGTCCGCATCAGCGCCCAGCAGTTCGTTCAACTTCGCCGTATTCAAAGTGCTCATGTAGCTATCCGGTAAAAATTTGGACCGCAAAGGTAGGGTTTTGGAGGGAGCGGAGGAATGGGATGTAGAGGGCGGGGACTTACCACAGAGGCTCGGCGACACATAGTTTCCCAAGCAACTCCTTCTGCTCTAAGCCCTCTCCAGAAGCCCAAGTCCGTGCTTCCCGGTGTTCCTGTGCAGAGGTCTGGTCCCAGGAACGATGAGGAGTGCCTGGTATACAACCTGCTGATCAGAATGGATAGCCTATCCCCAAATTGAAGTTGAGTTTGTTTCCCAGTGTGGTGACCCGGCCAGTGTCCTTATGCTCAAAGATCCATCGTTGGCCGGTGGGCAAGGCAGGGTCCTTCGTCTGTAAGCCCAGATCGAATCGGACCAAGAAGAAGTCGAAGTTGAGGCGGGCACCCACCCCCGTACCCACCGCCAATTCGCCAAGTGCTTTTCCAACTTCAAAGCCGCTGCCGGGTTTGGCCGGGTTTTCTTGCAACTCCCAAATGTTGCCGATGTCCACGAACAGAGCGCCTTCCAAGTAGCCGATCAGCTTGAAGCGGTATTCGGCGTTCCCTTCAAAACGGATCTCGCCTACACGGTCATACGCATCCAAGGGAGCGCTGTAGGAGCCGGGCCCCACCGATCGCGCACGCCACGCCCGCAGGCCATTCGCCCCACCGCTGAAAAAGCTGCTCTCGAACGGCAGGACCCCTAAGTTGCCATAAGGCACCCCTACACCGGCATCCAAGCGGAATGCCAGGCTGCTTTTGGAGTGGATCCGGTAGTAGTATCGAATGTCATTTTCCACCTTGATGAACTGGGCGAAGCGGACTCCTGCCAGTGTAAAGAAGCTGTTCCCCGCCGTGTCCGTCTGTTGTGCGCTCCCGAATGCCTCATTCGCCAAAAGCAGCAGATTACCGGCGCTTTGCAGCGAAGGACGCCAGAGGAATACGTTGCGTTGGCTCGGCGCAGCTCCTTGGGTGTTCAAGGTCAGGGTGGCGCGTGCGCCGGCGATCACGTGGTCGGTATAGCTATCGCGCAGCACGGCATCATGGGAGGTGCGGATGAAATCTTGGAAGCCATCGCTGATCACCGGTATTCGAATGACGTTCACGTCGGCGGGGTAGAGCGACATGGACAAGGTGCGGCTCTTGTTCCATTCATATCCGAAGCTCGCTTTGGCGAGCGTGCGGGTATAGTCCGGCCTGCGCTGGAAGTTGTAGAGCATGTTGATGGCCGTGCGCCGTCCCCAGGTCTTCGGCCATCGTTCGTCGGTGTTCCAGAAGGGAATAATAAAGCGCGGGAAGCGCACGGTCACCTCCGGACCTATTTCCACCGTATTGAAGAGGACATTTCGGCTCACGCCAGTGCCATCATTATCTACGGAGCCGCGGCCGGCCAAGCTCTGTTGCGCTTCAAGGCCCAAGGCCATCCGGGCTTCTATGGAGCCCATGCTCCGGAAGAGGTTCTTATGTCGGTAGTTCAGACTCACAGAGGTTCCCAAGAAGCCACCTCGGTTCGTACCATAGGCTTCCAGGGAAAGACTCTGCCGCTTGCTCGGAACCAGTTCGATGCGTGCATCCGCCATGTTCGGTCGGCGTGTATGGGTCGTATCGAAGGTGATGTCCACGCGGTCGAACACGCGCAGGTTGGTCATTCTGCGATAGGTCCGATCATTCGTGGTCTCGCTGAATTTTGCCCCATTCTTCATGAGGAGGCTACTACTTAGGGCCTTTGGTCGATAAGCGGGTTTTTTTCCATTGAAGAGGAAGATGTAGTTCTTGAATTCAACGGTATCCGAAGGCAGGACCGTCCTTCCGAACGCCGGTCGGTCGGTCATGTCCACGGTGATGTCCTCTATGTAATACACGGTGCCTTCCGGGGTTCCGGACAAGCCGCGACGACCCCGGGCCAGTGGGCGTTCGAACCGCAGTTGCACATCCACTTCATGGTCCCCTGCAGTAGTGTCCGCCACATATTGCAGCAGGTCCCGGGTGAAGTAGAGGTATCCGTTCTGCCGGAGCATATCGGTGATGCGATTGCGCTCCTTATCCAATATATCGGCATCGAATCGCGCACCGATCAAGAGCAGGGAGGACGACCAAGAGCGTTTTACCAGGCTATCGATGGCGGGGTCATCCACTATATAATCTACCGTACACAGCCGGTATGGCTTGCCCGCGGTGACGCGGTATTCCACTTCGGCCTTAGGCTGGTGATAAGAGCTTCCGCGTTTGCCCGAGAAGAGCTTGGTGCGGTTGAAGTACACCGTGTCCGAAACGGTCGCGTTGAAGTAGCCTTCCTTGCCGAGATAAAGCTTCAATTGGTCGGCGCTGCGCACGATCAGGGAGCTATCCAAGATCACGGGTGCTTCACCCACATCCTCCCGCAGCCAGACGCGGAGGGTTCGCCGGCATTCCTTCACTTTCACTTTCCGGGGTTCCTTGCCACGGGCGAGCCGCTTGGCATTCTGTGCTTCGGTCTTTTCGGCGCGCCGTGCGTTCTTCACTGCACAGATGGAATCCACCTCTGCCTTTCGGCTTGCAGTCTTTTCAGGACTGCTCAAGTTGTAAAGGTGGAGATAGAACCGTTGACCAAGGACCTTGTTGTTCGGCTTCTGTTTTACAATGGATCGGAGCTCCTCGCCGGAAAGATCCTTGGCATCAGACTTGACGATATTGCGCACCAGCAGATAGTCCCCTTGGGGCACGCGCTTGGTGGGATTGCAGGCCGATATAAAGACGGCCAATGCGATCAGTGATGGAATATGGAGCTTGAACTTGCGCACAGAGAGGCTTCCGGATGGCTAATTTGCGCGGCGATGCTTATAAGGACCATGCCACGGTGGGCGAAGATATTCGGCAAATGAGCGGGGGAGGACACGTGAAGCGGGTGCGGGCACTGCACCAACGTAAGTTCCGGGAAGCTGAAGGGCTTTTCTTGGTGCAAGGACGAAAGATGGTCCGCGAGCTATTGGCTTCCTCACTGGAGGTGTTGGAGGTGCATGCCACGGAGGAGGCAGCGCGAGAACTCGGCTTGGACGGAGCGCTGATCGCCCCAGCGCACGATCTGGAGCGGATGGGCACGTTCGCACATGGCAACGAAGTGGTGGCGGTTGTCCGCAAACCGGAGGCTGTCCCCCTCAGGCTGCCAAGGACCAATGGCTTCATACTGGCCGTGGACGATGTTTCCGACCCCGGCAACCTGGGCACCTTGCTGCGCATCGCCGATTGGTTCGGAGCGGAACAGCTCTGGTGCTCCATGGAAAGTGTGGAGGTTTGGAACCCGAAGTGTGTGCAGGCGAGCATGGGTTCGCTGTTCCGTGTGGCTGTGGTCCCCACGGACCTGCCCTCGGGGCTGCATCAAGCTGCTGAAGGGAACGTCCACATCTACAAGGCCGAAGCCTCGGGTGCTGATGTTTTCACCGTACAACTGGCGCGGCCGGCCGTGCTGGTGATGGGCAGCGAATCGCACGGCTTATCCAAAGCGGTGCTCGGTGCACCGGGGAGTTCCATCTCCATTCCTTCTTTCGGCGGGGCTGAATCCTTGAACGTATCGGCGGCCGCCGCAGCGTTATGCATGGAGTTCGTGCGGCAGGGGAGTCGGTTGAAGGTTGAATAGGAACAATCAGGTGATCCTGCGGAAGGCAGCGGGAGAGAGCTCAGACGCCCGCGATCGCCCGCGCCACACGCATACCATCCATGGCCGCGCTGGCAATACCTCCCGCATAGCCTGCACCTTCCGCACAGGGATAGAGCCCGCGCACTTGCGGATGCTCCAGGGTAATGTTGTCCCTCGGGATGCGTACAGGGGAACTGGTGCGCGATTCCACGGCCACCAGTACGGCCTCGTTGGTGCGGTAGCCGCGCATCTTTTCGCCGAAGGCCTTTAAACCTTCGCGCAAGCGGCTGGCCACGGCTGTAGGAAGTACGTCGTCCATGGTTGCAGGTACGATGCCAGGAGGATAGCTGCATGTAGGCAGATCCACGCTGGCGCGGCGAAGGATGAAATCCTCCATGCGTTGTGCAGGTGCTGTTTGCCGTTCCCCGCCGGCACGCCATGCGGTTTGCTCCACCTGTTGTTGCCAATGCATACCGGCCAAGGGGTCCATTGCTCCACTGCCGGAAATCTTTGGAGGATCCACCGCCACCACGATCCCGCTGTTGGCGAACGGGTTGTTCCGCTTGCTCGGGCTCCAGCCGTTGGTGACCACTTCGCCGGGTGCGGTAGCACATGGGGCGATGATGCCGCCGGGACACATGCAGAAACTGTATACACCACGCCCTTCCACCTGCTGCA
This sequence comes from Cryomorpha ignava, assembly GCA_040391235.1. GTDB lineage: Bacteria > Bacteroidota > Bacteroidia > Flavobacteriales_F > PHOS-HE28 > PHOS-HE28. The sequence goes on along the minus strand of JBEBYG010000022.1, from coordinate 28,463 downwards.
CCACGCTGTAGCTGGCTGGCGGCAGATACGGGTCGCGAACGGAGCTGTGGTAGCGGATCTGATCGATCACCTCTTGTGGGTGTTCGATACGCACGCCCATAGCGAATGACTTGGCCTCGATGGTGATGCCCTTCTTATGAAGCAGCACGAAGATGTCCCGCGCTGAATGTCCTGTGGCCAATACCACGGAGGTGGCATGCACCTCATCGCCTTGCGCTGTGCGCACACCATGGATCTGCCCATCGGAGACCAGTAGGTCATCCACCCGGGTTTCGAAGCGCACTTCACCCCCGGCCGACAGAATAGCCTCCCGCATCGCTGTAATGATGCGCGGTAGTTTGTTGGTGCCAATGTGCGGATGGGCATCCACAAGAATGTCCGGCGGAGCGCCGAAAGCAACGAAGGTCTGGAGCACTACTGCCACATCGCCGCGCTTATCGCTGCGTGTATAGAGCTTGCCATCGCTATAGGTACCTGCGCCTCCTTCGCCGAAACAGTAGTTACTATCCGGATCCACCACATGGTCCCGGTTGATCGCGGCAAGGTCCCTTCGGCGGGCGCGCACATCCTTGCCGCGCTCCAGGATGATCGGCCGCATTCCTAGCTCAATGCAAGCCAGTGCAGCGAACATCCCCGCCGGGCCGCAACCCACGATGATCACTGGCTTCCCGCGGCTTACATCCGGCAATAGGGGGGGGGCATCGGGTAATTCAGGAAACGCCTCTTCGGTGGAAAGTTCAACACGCAAACGCACCAAGGGGAGCTTGCTGCGTGCATCGATGGAACGCTTCAGGATGCGCGAACCCCGTACTTCTCCAATGACAAGTGAACATGCTTCCGCCGCAGCCTCTCGAACGAGGATCGGGTCGGCAGCCTCACGGGGCGGCAAGGCGATGTCCACGGTGCGGTTCATCCGGCAAAAATGGGGCGGGAAGAGCGCAGGACAACAAAACCAAGTGCAGCTGGAGAAATTTGTCTTTGAGGTGGACCCATTTTCTGAAGCCTTTGATCACTGGGGTGAAGTACGGCAATAACCGTTGTTGGGGGTGGTTTTTCCCCATGGCATTCAACCTTCCATGGAGGAGCTTCCCATGAACAGTGGCTCCTGCCTAAAGTGAGCTGATCGGCCCGGAATTCGCGCCCGTTTCCGAAAATGGAAATCATGGACCAGAATAAGGAGGTCAAGGAAATGAACGACATCCACGAGCTGCTTGCCGATAGCCGGAAAGGGTATCATGAGGCCGCGGGAAGAGTGGGGTCACCGCAATTAGCGCAGTTCCTTCAGCAGCTCAGCGTACAACGGGATGCTATGCAAACGGAACTGGCTACGGAGCTTCGTCGCTTCCGCCGCGACGATCGGTTGCAGGATGGAACTGCCAAGGGCACGTTACATCGAGCATGGATGGATATCCGGGATGCGCTGGGCAGATCCGACGATGCGAAAATGTTGGATGAATGTGAGCGCGGTGAGAAGTATTTGCTGGGGCGGATTGACGCGGTGCTGGAAACTCCGGGCATCGTAGCCTCTTCAAAACAGCTTTTGGCCGTCCAGCGCAAGCAGGTTCAAGAGAACCTGACACAGTTGGAGGGGCTGCGCGAAACCGCGAAGACCGTGGCGAAATAGGGCTCTTCTTAACTGCTTCTGAAAAAAGGTCCCGGGCATGATGGCTGGGACCTTTTCCGTTCAAGAGAGCGCCACTGGAAGTGCCCGCTGAATGAAGAGGTTCTGCGAACTTTCATTGCCACGGCGGTGTTCCACGCGTATTGCTCAACCACATCATATGTTGATACGCCTCCGCACTTTACTGATGATCATGCTGGCCATAGCGCTTGGTATCGCTTGCTACTTGGCCCATGGCTTGGAGGCGCGGGCACATGCGCTCAAGGCAGATGAAATGGAGCTCAGTTCCATCAACTACGGTCTCTTCAATCCCGACAAGTGGAAGGAAGCGCTCAAGGATATTGTGGCCAAGGAGATCCTGGATTTCGAACTGGAAGGCAAGGATCGAGAGGTGTTGAAGGTCCAGTTGGAAGGCATTTTGCGCAAGGTTTTCGAAGACTTGAACCGTACTGTACAGAGCGAGAAGGGGCTGAAAGGAGTGATGCGCAAGGCGGTCATCAAGGCGGTCGTGCCCATGGATGCCATCCAAGAGGACATACCGGTGTATGCCGGCAACATCGTGGCTGAGGTGGATAAGCCGGCAAACCGGAAAAAGCTGAAGGGTTTTGTATTGAAACAGCTGGATTCACTGGCTGCCACCACTTCGGGTAAGATCGATATGCACTTGTACGATGAAGTGATGGAACGCCACCAGTTCACGGATACGAAGCAAGGCATCAGTTCACTGCGCCATCAACGGGCTATTCTGGAGGATCAACTTTCCATGTATGGTTGGGGCATGATAGGGATCGTTGTGCTGATGGTAGTGCTATTGGTGATCGGGTCACCTGGACGGCCTTTAGACTTAGCGGTCCTCGTGGTGAGTGCCACCACCTTACTTGTCACCTCCTTATTGATGCCGATGATCGATATAGAGGCTCGCATCAGTTCCTTCCAACTTTCGGTTTTAGCCGGTCAGGTGACGTTTACGGACCAGATCCTGTTCTATGAAAGTCGTAGCATCCTTCAGGTGATCTGGCTTCTGCTGGAAGAGAATGACCTGGGCTTGCTCTTGGTGGCGGCGCTGGTGTTCTGCTTCAGCGTTGCCTTTCCATTCACCAAGCTCCTTTTCTCCTTCATCACATCCGTGAAGGGACGGCTCCCGCGGAACAAGGTGCTGCGGTTCTTTGTGTTGAAGAGCGCCAAATGGTCCATGGCCGATGTGCTGGTGGTGGCTATGTTCATGACCTACCTCGGTCTCAACGGTGTGGTGAATGGCCAACTTTCGAATCTGAGGGATCTATCCTCCGTCCGCATTATGACCACGAACCAAAGCGGGTTGGAGTTCGGATTTTACTTGTTCACCGGATTCGTGTTGCTCGGCCTGGTGATATCCACGTTGGTGGAGCGTTCATTGAAGGACGCGGCAGCTGTGGAACAGTAGTTCGGGAATTCAATTCATCTTCGCGCTTCCAGCTACTCGGGAGCATTCAACCCTCCTTCGCCGGGGGCAGTGGCCTCAAGCTTGCCAAGCGGTCCTGAAAACGAGTCTGACCATCCCGTCCGGATCAATACGAACCCATTGGCTACGATACATGTGGGACTTGTGGGTATCCATCCTTGCAAGCAGCGCAGATCGCCAATGCGTGGTTCTTCTGCCGCCTCCAAAAGCGAAAGGGCCGTCCATCACTGAACGACCCTTTGGCGTAGGCAACGGTGAACCCTATAGCTCGCCTTTCTCAGCGGCTTTTTTCATTTTCTTGTTGGCATAGATCGCTACCTCCACTCTACGATTCTGTGCCATCCCGGCAGCAGTGGAGTTATCAGCAATTGGTTGCGTTTCCCCATAGCCGACGGTGGTCATGCGATTGGAGCGCACTCCTTTGCTCACCAAGAAGCTTGATACACTTTCGGCGCGTTGCTTCGAGAGGGTCATGTTGTAATCATCCGGTCCTGAAGAGTCCGTATGTCCCTCGATCAGGATGTCGGTATCTTCATACTTGATAAGCTTTTCCGCCAATTCGGACAGGTTGTTCTGAGCCGTTGTGCTCAAGCTACTTTGATTGGTAGCGAACAACAGCCCGCTATCGAAGGTGATCTTGATCCCTTCACCGACCCGTTCAACGGTTGCACCCTGCATGTCGTTGCGTAGCTCCTCAGCCTGTTTGTCCATTTTATGGCCGATCAGTGCACCCGCAGTACCACCCACGGCGGCACCGATAATGGCACCAACGGCAGTACCGTGGTCCCCGAACTGGTTGCCGATAACGGCACCAACCCCTGCACCTGCACCGGCGCCTATAGCTCCCCCTTTCACGCCTTTGGATGCATTACAGCCACCGACAACAAGGGCAGTGCCCAATGCGATCGCAGCCAATGATGTTGCATACTTCATCTGTTCAGTTTTAGTTTTTCTTTATCTCCTCATACCCATGGAAGGGTGAGCGGTCATCGCAAGACGATCCGCGTTCCAAGATCTCCCACCAAGGGGCTGAACACGAGCAAACACACGCTATCATTGAAGGGGAGGTCCTGGGTGCGATCCTGCAGGGGACCTTGTAAGAGTGGGGTGATCGGGAAATCCGAACCCCGGATCGCGGAAACGATGCCCCGGGTCAGGTCTTCTATTGGAGGAAGCTTTCCGTACATCCAGAACACCGAACTCGGAAGCGAATGCCCACTGTAGCGATCGCGCTGCCACAGGATGTAGGTGAGAGCATGATCCACCACGCAGACCAAGTGAGGGCGGAACCACGCTATGTATGCCTGAAAAAAATGACCCAACTGGACAGCGTTCGCGACTACAGTCGCACCAACTTGGAGTGCTGGCTCATACCGGTGTTGGGGTCTCTCACCGTGAGCATATAGGTGCCACTGTCCATCAGGGGGAGGTTCAACGTATGCGAGAGCACAGGCCCCGTATAGATCAGCTGGCCGTTCATCGAACGGATCTCCAGTTCTCCGCCAAGGGTGCTAACAGATAATTCGACGGTGGGGGAATCACTGGGATTGGGATACACTTGGAAACTCGTAGGCTGCAATTGCCTTCGCACCACTACAGTGGGCGAAGTGGTCGTGGTCCCATTGATGTCGGTTTGCCGGAGGCGGTAGTAAGAGAGGCCAGGCATTGGAGCGGGATCTACCGCGGAATAGCTAAGCATTTGCGAGCTGTTCCCAGCGCCGGCAAGTTGCAGTACCGCTGTGAACGTGTCCGCATCCTCGGAGCGCTCCACCGTGAAGTAGGCATTGTCCTGTTCGGAGGCGGTCGCCCAATCCAAATGAACACCATTCCTTTGGTCCTGCGCATCGAAACGAACCAAGGAGATCGGTAATGTGGAGAAGGGGATCATCACCGTCTGGGTGTTGATGCCCGGGCCATTGATCTGGATCTTGATCTGGTTGCAACCCAGGGTGGCCAAGGTGGCGGTGGCACAATCCCCCACACTGCGCCATGCGTTGCCGGTACTGGTGACGGTGCCGCTGGATGGCCCATTTGGCAGGTTGAAGAACAGGGAACTGGAACCACACCCCACCGTGCCTTGCAGGGTGTACATACTGGCGGGTGGGGCGGTGCCGGTGAAGGTGATCGTATAGCTCATCTTCACATCATAATTATAGCCCCACGTACACGGGTTGGTGTGGACCACCAAGGCAATGGGAACGATGGAGATGTTCACTTGGTAGCCGGTTGTTGAGGACACAACGGTCTGAGCACAAGCGCCGGAAGGGTAAGAGAAGAACGAGGAAAGAATGAGAAAGGGAACCGCTTTGCAGCGCGCAAGAATTTTCAACATGTAAGAGATAATGGTGGTTATCGGTCGCTTTGAACGGTGGACTTCTATCTCGGTTACAAAGCCACACCCCTTAAGCACCATGGCTCGATCCATGGATACCCACCTCCTCCGTAGTTTCGGACCTCACTTCATTCCAGGCCCATGTCCCACTCCGGTCGTTTTCTTCTGCTGTTCGGCGCGTTCATTCTATACGCCAGCGCTTTCGCCCAGCCTTACAAATACGGCTGCCACTACTTCCGGCAGCATCCTTCAACACCGGCCGTTGCGACTTCAGCGGATCGCGCCCTGATCGATGAGATCATTGCGCGCAGCGACACCTTCGATATTCTGCATTACAACATCGCCATCGACGTATCAGACTATGGTGGTCAGCAGATCAAGGCGGCGACCACGATCCGGTTCACACCTTTGATGGCGGACCAGAACTTCATCCGTTTCGAACTCTGGGGCCTTGAGGTGGATTCGGTCACTTCAGCCGCTGGCCCGCTCACATTCGCCAATGATGGTCAGACCCTTCGGGTGGATTTCCTCTCAGCACCGGCTATCGGTTCAGTGGATTCGCTCACCGTCTACTACCACGGCCATCCACACCGCGACACGGATTGGGGGGGCTTCTATTTTGAAAGCGACTACATCTACAACCTGGGTATCGGCCTCACCTCCATACCGCCGAATTTCGGGAAAGTGTGGTATCCCTGCTTTGATTCCTTCGTGGAGCGCGCCACTTATAGTTACCATGTGAAAAGTGCGGGCGCCTTCCGGGCCCATTGCCAAGGCGATTTCTTGGGCGAGGTACAACTGGGCGGCGATACGGTGATCCGTTCCTTCCAATTGAACCAGCGCATTCCTACCCATCTCTCAGCCATCGCCGTAGCGGATTATCGGGACACCAACTTCGTACATGCCGGAGCCAATGGCGACATTCCTGTGCGGCTCACTGCGAAACCGGCCCAGCTGCAGGCCATGGTGGGTCGCTTCGTGGATATCGGAGCGGCCATTGATGCCTGCGAATACTGGTACGGTCCCTATGCATGGCAACGCGTGGGCTATGTGCTCACCACGGATGGTGCCCTGGAAATACCCACCAACATTGCGTATCCCGATTTCATGACCTCGCAGAGCCTGTTCCAGAACCGGGGTCTTTTCACCCATGAACTGGGACACCACTGGTGGGGTGATATGGTGACGCCGCGCACGCAACAGGACATGTGGTTGAAGGAAGGCCCCGCCGAATACAGCGGGCACTTGGTGGAGGGTTGGCTGGGTGGCGAAAGCGCCTTTGTGGATGTGGTGAAGGACAATCAGTTGTATGTGCTGAAACAAGCGCATGTGCAGGATGGCGGCTTCCAAGCCCTTTCGCCCATGCCGGATCCGTACATCTATGGGCTCACTACCTACTATAAGGGCGCTTCGGTGATGCACAACATGCGCGGCTACATGGGCGACTCCCTCTTCCGCCAAGGCATGCACGAGGTACAGCAGGTCCATGCATTTGAAACGTTGGATGCCGCCGGGTTCCGGGATGCCTTGGAGATGAGCACCGGATATGACCTGCATCCCTTCTTCACCGATCAGGTCTTTGCGCCTGGTTTCGCCGTATTCGTGGTACAAGGGATGGAGACGGAACAAAGCGGTTCCTTATGGAATGTGGACCTCTCGATCAAGCAGAAATTGCGCGGCACCACAGTATTCCACCAAGAGGTTCCGCTGGACATCACCTTGCTGGGGGCTCAAGGGCAACAACAGGAATATAGGGCAGTGGTAAGCGGGGAGTTCTCAGACATCTCACTCCCGTGTTCCTTCGAACCAGTAATGGCCGTGCTGAACCGGTACAACCGATTGAACCAAGCACGCATGGACTACGAGCGAACGATCGTGCCGGGTGTCGTGCTGCCCAGTCTGCAGCCCCGAGTGGACTTTCGACTGTATGTGGATCAAGTGCTTGATACTGCCTTGGTGCGCATGGAGCACATCTGGGCAGCCCCCGATCAGACACCACTTGCGCCGGGCATCGATATGATCTCGGACTCACACTACTGGATCGTTGACGGACTGTGGCCAAGCGGAACTGAATTGCGTGGACGGGTGGCCTATGCGGCTATGCCAGGCTCATCGATCGACCATGGAATGCTCGGCACGGATGAGACCGGGGTACTGGTATTATACCGCGCCGACCCCACCCAGCCGTGGGGGGCCGTCCCCGAGCAAACGGTTCACGCCGGAGTGCTGAACGATGGTTCTGGTTACATCGATATCAATGTGCTGCTGAAGGGAGAATATGCCTTGGGCAAAGGGGTGGGTCTGGTGGGAGTGAACTCCATTGAAGGCCGCGAAATAGGCCTGAGCGTATATCCTGTACCGGCGTCGGACCACATTGTAGTGAACGGCCTGGGTAGCTCGACAGGGCTGACGCGCTATCTGGTGCTTAACACAGCCGGAGAGGTGGTACTCACGGTATATGGTCAGTCGTTGTCTGAAGGCTCTCAGCGAATTGACATTAGCCGCTTGGCCTCCGGTTCCTATGTGCTCCGTGCAGAGGCTGTGTCAGGAGCGTGGTCGGGCCTATCGAAGTTTGTGGTCTCACGGTAGGCACAGAGGAATGGGGTCACATGGCCTGTGGTGCAGCCTTTGGAATGGGGTGGCTGCTCCACAGACCATTTTCCTGAGGACAACTGCCGTTGCCCTTCTGAAAGGACCGCCTTTACTGGCATTCTTGTTCGGGTACCCGATCTGGCACAGATACCGCTTCTGTTTTTGAAAATGGAAGAAATGGTCTTGGTCCGCCCCGGTGCAAAAACACGAATAGGAGAGCTTCTTCGCATGTTGCGGACGAGCAAGAGTGCTTACGAGCGTGCCTATGACAAGGCCAGTGATCGTGGTCTTCGAGATCTCTTTGGCGTACTTGCCAGCAGCAGGATCTCCATGATCAACGAACTGGAGGATGAATTACATGCCATCCAACTTTCGGATCAATTACAAGCTCCAGGAACGGATGGTGGTCGGTGGAGCAATATGTGGAGAGAGATCCGAAATCCCTCTTGGCTTTTGGGCAATGGTGCACTGCTCAATACCGTCAATTGGAGTGAACATCGCCTGCTTTCGGTCTATGACCGGAACTTGTTCACGGAGGAGCTACCGGAGAGCTTGGCTCAACTGCTCGGTAGCCAACGGGTTCAGGTGTTGGAGAACGTGGACAACATTGGTCTTTTTTTGCGAAGCGTCAGTGGGAGCGGGCCTTTGCACGTGGGTGGAAACGCATGATGTTGCTGCGCAGGTATTCCCGGTCCAAGTGCGTGTAGATCTCCGTGGTGGTAATGCTGACGTGGCCAAGCATTTCTTGAACAGCACGTAGGTCTGCACCACCTTCCACCAAGTGAGTGGCAAAGGAATGGCGGAAGGTATGCGGACTGATCTCCTTGGTGATCCCAGCCTGCTGTGCCAAGCGTTTCACCAGCTTAAAGACCCATACCCGCGAAAGCCCTGCACCTCTGGCGTTGAGGAACACGATGTCCGCTGCTTTGGGCTTCACCGCAAGATGGACGCGCTCCTCATCGATGTAAAGTTCGAGATGCCGGATGGTCTCTTGGCCAATGGGAACCAAGCGCTCCTTGTCCCCTTTGCCCACCACACGGATATAGCCATCTGCAAAGTGCAATCGGCTGATCCGTAGTTCGCAGAGTTCGCTCACCCGTAAGCCGCATCCGTAGAGCGTCTCCAGCATGGCCCTGTCGCGATGCGCCATGGGTCGGCTCATGTCCATGGTGTTCACCAACGCATCGATCTCCTCCACACTAAGGAAGGTGGGCAGATGCCTTCCCATGCGAGGACTTTCGAGCAGTTCGGTAGGATCTTCCGTGATCACCCGTTCCACGCGTAAGCTTTTGAAGAAGCCGCGTACCGCGCTTACCAAGCGGGCTTGGCTGGTGGGCATCAGGCCCTTTTTTGCTTCGTGGGTAATGAAGGCTTGCAGGTCGTCCAGGTGCAATGCTTCCGGGGCTATCCGAGGGCTGTGTCCCTCAGCAAATGCCTGCAGCTTGCCCAGGTCCCGCAAGTACGCATCCACCGTGCGATCGCTCAAAGCGCGCTCCAGTTTCAGATGGATCCGGAAATCCAAGAGGGCCTGTTTCCACTCCATGGTGCAAAGTTCAACTGCTGTGCATGCCGTCCGAAGCGGGGGATTGATCACTTTTGCGCAACGTCATGCACATTCGCATCATCAACGGACCCAACTTGGATCTGCTCGGCTCGCGGGAACCATCCATTTATGGCACCCGCACCTTCACAGATCTGCTTCAGGAACTTCAACAGGAGTTTCAAGGACACACCATCGATCTCTTCCAGAGTAACGTGGAAGGAGAGCTGATCAATGCCCTGCGCGACGCGAATGCCGAATGCAATGGCGTAGTGCTGAATGCGGCCGGCTACACGCACACCAGCGTAGCCCTGCGCGATGCCTTGGCCACTATGGATATCCCGGTTGTGGAGGTCCACATCAGCAACATTCACGCGCGGGAAGAATTCCGCCAGCGATCGCTCACGGCGGTGCACTGCGTGGGGGTGATCACCGGCTTTGGCATGGAGGGCTACCGCATGGCGGTGGCTCACCTCCTTCGGCGGCGCGGCTGATCGAACTGTGCTTGGTCCAGTTCCGTGAATTTCCGCCAGCCAATGATGTAACGATCGTAGGCGATGCTGCGGTGGTACATGCCCGTAAGGTCGGGCTGATGCTCCACGGTGCGCAGGCGCTTGCGTTCGCGCATCAGGCTCGGGAACCAGCGGAAGAATTGGCGGTGTGCCTTGCCCACCTGCCAGGCGTGGGCTGCATGCCCTTCCAAGAAGAATTTCACAGCTGCGAATCCATCCAGTGTAAGCCGGTGGAATATGCGGGCATAGATCCAGCGGGAGTCGAGATGCTTGGTGAGCACGGCCAAGCTGTTCCGGAAGTTCAGGAAGGTCTTGCGTGGATTGCCATAGCCCAATGCGCCACCGCCAACGTGATACACCGTAGCTGAACTTGTATAGCCGATCCGCCAACCCATGCGGCGCAAACACCAGCACAGGTCGATCTCTTCCATATGCGCGAAGAGCCGCTCATCGAATCCCCCCGCTTGGCGGAAGGCTTCGGCGCGGATCATCAAGCAGGCGCCGGTGGCCCAGAAGACGTCGCGGTCGTCATCGTATTGTCCTTGGTCCTCCTCGGTGATCTCGAAGATGCGTCCCCGGCAGAATGGATAACCGTTCCGATCGATGAAGCCACCGGCGGCGCCGGCATGTTCAAAGATGGTGCGGTGCTGATGGCTCAACATCTTGGGTTGGCAGGCGGCCATATCCGGGCGGGACTCCAAATGCGCTCGAAGCTCACGCGCCCATCCCGATGTCACCTCCACATCCGAGTTCAAAAGCAGGAAGTACTTCGCCTCCACCTGTGCCAAAGCTTCATTGTAGCCTCCGGCAAACCCTTTGTTCGCTGGCATGGCGATCACTTCCACGGAAGGAAGGTTCGCCGAGATCCAAGCAAGTGAGCCATCCGTACTGCCATTGTCGGCCACGATCACACGGGCATCACCCGTGGTTAGATCGACCACCTGTGGCAGGAACCGTTCCAGCCAGCTTTGGCCGTTCCAGTTCAAGATCACTACCGCTGTATCCATTTGCCCCATTGCGTCGCAGCGCAAAAATGGCGAAGAACAGTGGCCCGTGATCCCGAAAAGACGTGAAGATCGTGGAAGTTCCTATCGAGGTCTCCTCGTGCCGCCACCTCCGCCGCCCCCACTGGGTGTTCCACGGCTGCGGAAGGTGCTGAACGCATGGGCGGAGCGCTGGGTTGGGTGGTAGGTGCTTGACGCTGTGGCGTGGGTTGTGGGCGTGGTGAAGGGGCGGGTGATGGAGTAGGGGCTGGCCGCGGGGTTGGCGGCGTCCGCTGCGAGGGAGCAGTTTGCTGGTCCTGCTGGTACCCGCGGTAGTCATTCACGCGTTGGTCACCCCGGGTGCGTTCCTGCTGGATGTTGTAAGGTGTGGTGGGCGTGCGTTCCGGTGTACGGGGTTGCACTTGTGGATTGCGTTGGTTGGGTTCGGTACCCTGCTGTGGAACGCGCTCAACGGGTTTGTCGCTAGTTGGGCTCACCTTACCGCGCTCACGCTGCTCAGTGCCGGAAGAGTGGGTGCGGTCCACCACTTTATCAGGAGCTACAGGGTTCCATTTGCCATCGCGCAATTCCTCGGTTTTTCCCGATTCATTCCGATAGACGTTGCCTTTGCTATCCGTGAAGTGGTCCGAGCGTATAGGGGCCATTTCGCGAGCATTGTTCGGTCGTTCCGAGGTGTTCGCCTGCCGGCCCACCTCTCTATTCGGCAAGCCCGCGCTGTTCGTTGTTGACGGACGCACACCGGGAGTACGGTGGTTGCTGTAGAGGTCAGTGGTACGGACGGCCGCCCTCTGGTTGGATACGGTCCTGTCCGATCCATTGCTGCGGTTGGCCATGGAAGGCCTATGTCCATAGTAGCCGGTTCCGTTGTATCCGTTGCCATAATAGCCGTGGCCATAACTATGCCCGTACCCGTATCCGTACCAGCTCGCCGGAGGGCAATAGGCGTATGGACCCCACCAGCCCCAGGAATAGGGTCGGTAGTAGCCATAATAATTCCAGCTGGGATAGAACCAATCATACCCCCATGAGGGACCAAAGCCCCAGCCGGTCCATGGGTTGTAGGACATATTAAAGCCCCAAGTGTAAGGGCGGGGATACCAGTAGGAGCTGCGCCATGGATTGTAGTAGTAGCCGGTGCCATAGATCACCGTACCACCCTGTACATAGGAACCCAAGTAGCCAGGGGTGTAGCCGGTGAACACAATGTCCGGAGTGGAGTCGTAGATGTATACATAGCGGACGCGGTAATTCGGGTCCGTAGGGGGGATATCGTTTACCTCCGAAGGCACCGAGGTACTTACCGTCCAAGGGCCATCGGGGCTATTCCCATCGTACCAAACGGCATTGTCGCAGACGTGGTAAACGCCATCGATGCGAAGCACGGTGGTGCTGGCATTCTCGGCAGAATAAACCTTGGTGCCTGGGATCTGGCGGAACTGTGGAGAACCGTCATAAGAGACCGTGACAGAGGCAGTGCGCCGATCCACCTGCGCGGTTTGCGGAATGCTCGCATCTCGCACCGCTTCGCGCGCTGCAGGCGTGCCGGCCACGTGGGCCAATATCCCATCCTTGGGCGAGCCTTCGGGTACATTGGCGAAACCTGCCGGAAGAGCATCCGGAGCCACATATCGCCAAGGACCATTGCGGAGGTTCTTTGCAGCATACCAGCGGCCGGAGGCCAAGAAGTAGTATTCCTGTGTAGGGATATCCAAGAACAGGTCCTTGTCCGTGTTCGTCACATACATCAGCGAGCTGTTATCGAAGGGCTCCATTTTCGGCTCCCCATTGACATCCAGCAGTACAGCTGGCTTTGTTGTCACTACGATCTCGGGGATGATCCCATCCGCCGGTGCCGTAACCGTGGAGGTATCCACCTCAGCAGCCAAGCGCTCCAAATAGTCGGGGGCTTTCTTTTGGTTCACCCAAGGCCCTTGAATATCCTGCGCTGAATACCACAGTCCGGATCCATGCAACCAGAGCGAGCCTCCCTTGGGGCGTACCAGGAAGAAGGGTGTATTCACCACTCGCTCGATAACAGGGGCGCTTTGAGCATACACGGGGTCACCGCTGATAGCAGAAGAGTTCTTGACCGTCGCATAGATCGGGTCGCCATCCACATAGACCAAGGTGCTCGCCTTGTCGCGGTAGATGATCTCCGGCGGCGTGTTCTGGTATGAACCACCCACCTGCTTCTCTTGCTCCAAGGCAGCCACTAACCAGTCGATGGGTATAGGGGCCGCATGCTTCGTAATGCCCTCGGAAAGCATCGATTGGATGCGGGAAAGCTCATTGGCATCGGTCACCCCCGGGAAGCGCGCATCGGTCACCTTGAAGGTCGTCAGCGTACCCATGCGGTTGCTCCGGTCCACTGCCAAGACGCCATTCCCCCATATGGCCCCGAACACTGGGCCGCTATCGCTGGGTCGTTGCAAGGCAACAGCGGCACGGGCGGTGAAGCTTGTGCCGTCAAATGATTCCGGTTGCGGTTTGAAGACCTGCACCTGATCGTCACCGGAGGTAAAGACCAAGGGCCAATCGTCCTGCTTCTCCTGTGCCAGAGCACCGACGGACAGTAGGAATGCCGCGGCGATCCACGTGAAGTGATGAATGATATTTGCAGCTCTGATCATGATAGGTGGGCTTTCTGGTAGGCTAATGGCCAAGATTCGTGCCAGTGTCCGAAGTTCGGGTTTTCCCCATGGATCCTGTTCCTGGGGAATCCCTTCCCAGTTGGACCGAGCCTATTGAGAAAGGTTCAAAACGGTTCCGGAACGCGGCAGCGCCTTGTTTTCCAACAACATGGGCCTTGTCCACGAGGCTGATAGTTCTATTTTTACATAGGCGAATACAGAACTTGGTATCTGATCTGCAAGGGGCCGGAGCAATGAGAGCAAGCATCAATAGAGCGATCGGTGGTGGATTGGCCATGGCCCTATGTGCCTTGGCGTTCGGTGCTTCGCCGCTTCGATTGGATGGGATCCTGATCGTGAAGGGCTTACCTCTGGATGGTGCACGGGTGATCGTTCTCACCAAGGATGGAGAAGCACAAGTGTTGACCGAGGGACTATCGCACTTCACATTGAACTTGGACCTGCAAAAGGATTACCTCGTCTCTTTCGAACGCTCTGGCTGCGTGAGCAAGCAGCTCCGCTTCAACACGAACGTCCCACCTGAACGAATGAATCCTGAAGGATTCAGGTTCCCGTTCCAAGTAACGTTGGAAGCGGCACCTGAAGGTCAGCGCATGGAGTATGCAGGACCAGTGGGGTATATCCACTTTGATGAGAAGCTCAAGGACTTCAGCTATAACACAGACTATCGGATCTTGAAGGAGAACTTCCTTGCGGAGCAATTGGAATTGGTACAATCGCAATTGAGAGCACCAGTGCAGCCTGTTACCTCCCGCGTGGCCGCTCCTGCGAATGAAGAACTCGTAGTTGCGTCCACTCGAACGCACACTAGCGTTGAACCGGCAAAACCCCTTGCGCCCTATGATATGATCGCGCCTGTCGTTTCCCGAACACCACCAATGGTGCACGTTCTGGGTTCGTCGGAAGTGCCTTCACCACCTGTGATCATACGTTCGGAGCCCACCCCGACTGCCGTAGTGCAACACGTGAACGCGATCGCGCCCACACGTACACCTGAAAAGCCAGTAATGGCGGTGGCTTCACCCGAGCCGTTGAGAGTGGATGAGGCAACTGGGGTTGTGAGGGAAGTGCAGGTTGATAGTCTGCGTGTGATCACCATCACTCGTTTCCAAAAGGGAACCGACACGAAAGAATATCGCCGCGTGGTGAGCTACTATGGTGGTACTACTTACTTCTGCAATGGATACGCCTGTTCTGAGAATACCTACCAACTGGCCATCAGTCAGTGATACGCTCCAAGCGTACTACGTTCTCCACATGCCAAGTGTGTGGGAACATGTCCAACGGCTGCACGTGCGTGATCCGGTACATGTCCTTCAATAATGCCAAGTCCCTTGCCTGCGTCGCTGGATTGCAGCTGACGTAAACGATGCAAGGCGGCGCCAATTCACGGATCCGTGCCACCACTGCTTCATGCATGCCGGCCCGGGGAGGGTCGGTGATCAATACATCGGGTTTGCCGTGGCGTGCGATGAAGTCGGCATTCAATAGGTCCTTCAGGTCACCCGCTTCAAAAGCCACATTGGTAATGCCATTGAGTGCCGCGTTGGCGTGTGCATCCGCGATGGCCTCCGGAACGATCTCCGCGCCCACCACATGGCGGGCATGCCGCGCCAGAAAGAGTGAAATGCTACCTGCACCACAGTAGAGGTCGTAAACCAGCTCATCGCCCTTCAGCCCTGCCAGTTCCCGGACCAGCTCATACATCACCTGCGTTTGCTGGGGATTGGTCTGGAAGAAGCTCTTGGCACCAATGCGGAAGCGCAGGTTCGCAAAGCCTTCATCGCGAAGCTCCTCTACGATGTGGTCCCTACCATGGAACACGTGCATATCCAGGTCCCAGATGGTGTCGTTCTTCTTCGGATTGATGCACCAGAGCAACGAGGTGATCGCAGGGAACTCCTTCAATAAAGCCGCGAGCAAGGCTTCCCGTTTTTCCTTGTCCTCGTGACCGAAAGCGAGCAGCACCATGACCTCGCCGGTAGTGGTGGTACGGATGGTGAGGATGCGCAACCAGCCTTCGTGCTGTCGAAGGTGGTAGTAGTTCAGGTCGTGCTCTGTGCCGTATGCACGGAGGAAATTGCGGATGGAGTTGCTCGGCTCCGGTTGCAGCCAGCACTCCTCCACATCGAAGACCTTATCGAAGCGGCCGGGAAGATGGAATCCCAGGGCCTTGCGATCGAGAATTTCCGCTCCGCTGTTGAGCTCATCCTTCGTGAACCACCGTTGCGCGGTGAAGGTGAATTCCAGCTTGTTCCTGTAATGCCGCGTTTCCGGGGAAGCCAATGTTGGCGGTACTTCCGGTAACTCCAAGCCGCCCAAGCGTTGCAGGTTATCGATCACCTCTTGCCGCTTGTGTGCGATCTGGGCCGAGTAGGAGAGGTCCTGCCAAGTGCAACCACCGCAGATACCGAAGTGCTTACAGAACGGAGTAACACGCTCCTCCGATGGCGTGATCAATTGCGTTACCGAACCCTCTGCATAGCTCTTTTTCTTGCGCGTCAATTGCACGTTCACCACATCGCCCGGCACCGCACCGCTGATAAAGACCACCAGGCCGTCGACCTTGGCCAACGCCTTGCCTTTGGCGCCCCAACCGGTGACGGTGATGTTCTCGAGTACAGGAAGTTGCTTCTTTTTGGCCATGGGGGCACAAAGAAAACTCTTTCCATGTCATGGATTTATATGAGTTGGAAGTCGCGCCACTCCTCACCGGTCCGCGCCTGCAGCGTGGTACCATCGAGGTCGGTGCTTAGCGCCAATAGGGCTCAAGGCAACGCGATGGTCTTTGCTTCTCCTTTATCCGAAAGCCACAGGTACTGGATGATGTCCTTCACTTCCTTCTTGGGGAACGCCTCGGGCAATTGGCATTGCAGGGTGAGGTTGTACGTGTATTGCACGGGCGGCTCGGTGATGTCGGCATGCAGGACGATATCGAAATTGCCGTATGGTACCTTGTTGTAGAAGAGCGTGCTGGGGTTCCGGACATCGTCCAACAGCTGCCCTTTCCTGCGGCTGTTGAGCGAAGTGCGCGTGCGGCTCTGATAGGCCGTGTAGCGGTCCAGCGGGAAATAGGCACCGTTCTTCTCCCCGGCAATGCGGTGGCTCTCTTCCACCTTCAGACCGAGCTTGGTGAAGTTCTTCAGCTTCTCCTGCATCAGTCGGGTGGCGAACATCCGCAGGGTATCATAACAGGCGCTTTGTTGGTCTACGAAGTAGTCCACTTTCACCAGGTCGTAGATGCCTTCCTTGGCGGCCGCGCTCACGATCTTGTCCAGTACCCGCGCATCGCGGAACTTGATGTGGATGTTCTTCTGGATCTCGAACCCCGCTGGCACTTCCTGATAACTGGTGCTGAAAAGCTTGCGCGTGCTTTCCAGTTCATACACCGGCACGAAGGAGAGCATGTCCGTGAAGGCATCGGCATCCTTTATGCCGAGCTTCCGCAACCGGCCCATTAAACCTTCCATGCGGCGGTTCATCAAGGAGTCGGCTTCCTCCGCCGTTTGGCCCAGTTGGTTGAGGTTGAAGATCGCCAAGTAGCTGTCCGCGCGCATGTTCATCATAGCGTTCACCTCGAGCACGAGCACGTTGCCTTGTAAGGAGGCCTTCACCGCTTGCTCCGCCTGCTGGAACCAAATGCGACTGTCGGATTCATACATCAGGTTCCCCATTGCCTGGGGCTTCGCTTGGAGGGCGGTGGCAAGAATGGCGGCAGTGATCAGTGTTCGCGATAGGTGCATGGTCCGTTGGTTTGGACCAGTGGTACACGCGTGTTCCCGAAGGGTTCAAGCAAGTATGGATTCTCTTGGAAAGGACGCTATTGTTGGCACCCGGCTTAAAGCCGGGGTCGAGAGAATGCGATGTTCTGGCCCAGGCAGTCACGGATGTCGGCGGAGGCTCTGCCCAATGCCATCGCGGCCACGGCATCCGATGTATATGGGATCGATCGTCTGATCGGCAGGGACTACTGTTTCTTGAAATTCCCCGCTCTCCATGCCTGCACGAACTGCGCCCATGCAATGGGGTTGAACAGGTTGATGCTCGGCGCCATGCCTTGGTTGTAGATCCGGGTATTGTCAATGGAAGCTTGGTAATGCTGTGCAAGTCCGGCATCCGGTGGCAGGTTCTCCATGCGTTGGATGGCCTCCGCGGAATTGAGGTGCTTCAGTACGCGCTGGTACTCATCGTCCGATACGTTCAACGCGAGGAAAGCTTCGCGGAACTGCTCCTTGCTCGGCCATGGATACACATCCAACGGACGCAGCATCACCGTATCCGGCATCAGCACGTGGATCATGGAATACTTGCTTTCCTTCAAGGAGTCCGGGATCACATAGTTGCCGCGCTTGAAACCTACTGCCGCAAATTCAACGGTGTCGCCCGACTGCGCTACGAAACTGAAGTAGCCGTATACATCGCTGATGGTGCCTCGGTAACTTCCCTTGGTGAGGATGCTGGCGAAAGGCACCGGCTCCAGACTATCGCCGGTAACGACCACGCCGCTGAATTGCACAAGCCTGCGGTCCGCCTTGGATTGGGCGAAGCTGGTAAAGGAGATCAGGAGAAGAAGGGGGATCAGGAGGTGGCGCATCGGATCAAAGATAGCCGCGCCGGTTGCCGATCCCGTGCCAAGATCCACGTGCGCCTTTCACACCTTCAGTGAAAATCTGCTCTTCCATCAATACGGTGCACCTCAGCCTATGCCATGAACTAATTTGGCCCCATGAAGCACACTACCCGCTCCCTGTTCCTGGTCCCGATGGGACTATGCTTCGCGGCCTCCGCGCAGATCACCATCGGTGTCGCCGATATGCCCTCCGCGGGTGATACCGTGCGCTTCCAGAACACGACCACCACAGCTGACATGGCGGATACAGGCCCTGCCCACCTGTGGGACTTCAGCAACTTGGTGCCCGGTGTGGAAGGAGCGGATACCATGGTGACGGTGGGAAGCACGCCACTCTTGTACCAGTTCTTCTTCAACAATGCCTTGCTCTATCCGCAGCAAAAGGCGGACTTCGCGATGCGCGGCGTATCCATTGGTATACAAGGCTTCACCTTGAACGAGCTCTTCGACTACTACAAGTCGAATTCCACGGGTTACCGGAATGTGGGCTTTGGCGCCAAGCTAAACGGCCTGCCAACCTCCGTGCAACGCGACCCCGTGGACTGGATCTATCGCTTTCCCATGAACTATGGTAATACGGATAGCTCGGCCAGCCACTTCCAGGTTTCCTTGCCCACCCTCGGTTTCTTCGGTCAGGACCAGATGCGGCGCAATGAGGTGGATGGCTGGGGAACAATCATCCTTCCTGCGGACACGTTCCAGGTGCTTCGCGTCCGTTCACGCATCGCCCGCACTGATACGATCTACATCAGTCAGTTCGGCTTCGGCCTCTCCATACCTGAGCCGGAGACGATCGAATACAAGTGGATCGCCGCCGGTATGGATGCCCCTGTGCTGCAAGTAACCACCGTGGGAGGCGTGAACACGGTAGTGCGGTTCTACTATGATCCGGAGGATATCACCACAGGCATTGTTGCGCCCAAGGCAGCGGCAACGCTGCAGGTTTGGCCGAACCCGGCAAACAACTTGCTCCATCTGGAGGGCACAATGTCTTCTTCCATGGAAGTCGTCGCGACGGATGGTCGTGTGATGCTCTCCATTCCGGCAGGTACACGCACCGTTGATGTGAGCGGCTTGGCGCCCGGCCTCTACAGCCTGCGTTCCGCAACGGATGGCACGGCATTGCAGTTTGTGATCGCGCGTTAAGCGAGGTGCCGCTCTCTGTAGCTGGCAACCAAAGCCGTGGTTATGGAAGCATGCTGCGCGCACCATTGCCGGATCGCTTCCACATCGTCCATATGTATGGCTGCCACTATTGCATGCCCTTCTTTTTCCGGACCGGTCAGTTGCAAGAGCACCTGCCGGCCAAGGTCCGCTTCCAGTTCCAAGCGGCTACCATCGTGGATCGGCCTGCGAAGCAAAAGCGCACGCGAACCGTACTGCCAAGTGAAAGCGGCCAGATAGTGGGCTTTCCCAAGCAAGCCTCTTCCGAAACGCTCGGCCTGCGGAAGATGTCCCACCTCATGCGCGAGATGGAGCATCCACTTCCACGTGGACCGCAAGCTGCCATCGCCCAATCCATCGGGCGCGAACCAGATACGCGTGAACCAGATGGTACGACCCACGGTGATGGCGCCGCCGCGATGATAGGGGTACCAGGGTGCACGCAGCCAGTTGGAACGGGAGGGACGGATGCGTACTGCACGCAACAATTTCGCATCAACACCGGACACAGTCTGCAACAGCACGATGGCTGATTCCGTCAGCGAACCGTCCTCGTGTAGTGGAGCGTGCATCGCGTTCAGACCATTTTGGCGCCGTACAACTTGCACAGCCATGCCAATTGCCCACTGTGTCCACCTTCGTGGCGGATCGCATGCGTGATCACGTCGCGCACCGTGGTGCCGATCGGGAGCTTGGTCGGGTTCGGTGCATTCAATTGCTCTTCGCTCAGCGTCGCGATGTGAGCTATGGATTTCTCGTGAACAGCCTTGAAGGTTTCCCAGACCTCTTCATAGGGTGGGCACGCTTCGGGTGGCAATCCAGCGGCGCCAACGGTGAAGTGCTTGGCCCACCAGAATTTCTCAAATGGCCCGCCTGTCGCCGCCAATAGAAGGCCGTTCTGCGAGGTGGCCATGTGTGCCACCAACCAGAAGACAGTGTTCAGCTCTTTCTCCTCACATACGAAGCGGCGGTGCGGGTCTTGGCCTTTCAGACCACCGAGGTAATACCGCGTCCATTCGCGGGTGCGGTCCATCATGTGGCTGAGTACTTGGGCTTCGGTTGGCATGGGGGAAGGTTAGCCTGCAAAGGAAGTGGCTGGCGCTTTGGCAGGTGGCCCCTCGAAGGAACGGCCCGGCCAGTACCTTCGCCACCATGGCAGGAAGCACCTTCGGCAAACTCTTTCAGCTCGTCAGTTTCGGCGAAAGCCACGGCGCGGCTATCGGTGGCGTGGTGGAAGGCTGTCCCGCCGGCTTGAAGCTTGACCTGCAAGCGGTGCAGCAAGAGCTCGATCGTCGGCGCCCCGGAAGCACGCCGTTGGGCACGGCACGCACGGAGCGTGATCAAGTGGAATTCCTCAGCGGCATCTTGAACGGCGTGACATTGGGAACACCTATCGGCTTCATCATCCGCAACAAGGATGCACAGCCCGGAGATTATGACCACTTGAAGGATGCGTACCGGCCCGGCCATGCCGACCTGACCTGGGAACAGAAGTTCGGCATCCGCGATCATCGTGGCGGCGGAAGAGCCAGCGCTCGGGAAACCGCGGTGCGTGTGGCCGCAGGCGCCATTGCACGCCAGGTGCTGGCATCGGCAGGCATTCGCATTCAGGCATGGGTGAGCCAAGTGGGAGAGGAGCGACTGGTAAAACCCTACACCGAACTCGCGTTGGAAACGACCTATGCGAATGATGTCCGCTGCCCGGATCCCGATGCGGCAGCGCGCATGGCTGCACTGATCGAACAAGTGCGCAGCGAGGGCGACACCTTGGGTGGGCGCATTTCCTGTGTGGCGCAAGGCGTTCCAACGGGGCTCGGCGAACCCGTTTTCGATAAGCTTCACGCAGACCTGGGTAAGGCCATGTTCAGCATCAACGCCGTGAAGGGAGTGCAGTTCGGCAGCGGTTTCGACGCCATCGCGTTGCGCGGTTCACAGCACAACGATGCCTATGTGAAAAAGGGCGACACCATCGGCACGGCCACCAACCGTAGCGGCGGCCTGCAAGGCGGTATCAGCAACGGCGAGGATATCCTGTTCGACATCGCGTTCAAACCGGTAAGCACCCTGATGCGCGGCCAAGCCAGCATGGATCGCGAAGGCAATGCAGTGTTCCTCGAAGGCAAAGGCCGGCACGATCCCTGCGTAGTCCCCAGAGCGGTTCCTATCGTGGAAGCGATGACGTGCTTGGTACTCGCGGATCATCTCCTCCGCCAGCGAATGGCAAGACTTTAAGACGCTCGGCCCAGCATCGCAGGTCGATAGCTATCGGCCATCTGCGTTCATCTCGCGTCGGAAGCACGTATTTATCCGTGCCATGCCGCTGGGGCGGCACTCTGAAGTCTGCGGCTAACCCTCAACGCCGTCACCTACGGTAAACGGCATTCTTGGCGCCCTTAGCGTTCTTGGCGGTCAATCCTCAACGCCCTCACCTACGGCAGGCCACGCTATCACTTCACCGCCGGTTTCTTCTTCTTCTCCAAGGCCTTCACCAACTCCACCATCTGGTCCACATCCAGTTGCTTCCCTACGATCTTGCGGTCCTCGTCCATCAAGAAGAATTTCGGGGTGCTGTACACATCCCAAGCATCCGCGTAATTCAGGCTCTCGATGGTGGTGAACTTGGGAATGAACTTCCAAGAAGCGGTCTTCGCCTCATTGTAGATGTGCCACGTGAGGCCCACGTTCGTCCAATCCAGGTCATTTTCCCGGATGAATTGTTTCCAATCATGGAACAGGACACTGTCCGTTGCCTTTGCCACGGCGAACACGCCTACATCCAAAGGCTTCAGCTTCGTTTTCCAGTCCTCGTGGATGGTAGGAAGCACCTTTTTGCAATGGCCGCAATGGGGATCCCAGAAGATGATGAGCACGTACTTCTCCGGCATCTTGTAGTAGCTCAGCCAGTTGGTCTCCGTCGTGTCGGTGAGTATGATGTCCTTCCCTTGTGCGCCGATGATCAAAGGTGCCTCTTTGCGTGCGCGTTCGCAGAGCTTGTCCAACTTTTCCGGGGTCATCCAATCCACGCGGGTCTTGCTTCCATTGGTGGGGCAGTAGTAGGTCTGCGCCATGTGCACGAACACGGCATCCATGCCCATGATGTCGCTGGTCTCGTACTTGTAGGTAATGCCGTTCACCGCGAACTTGAAGAGGTCGCCACCATCATCCATCCGGTGGATCAGGTCATCCGCCCACTTATTGATCGTGTCCGGGATCTGCGGGATCACCTTGCCGATGTACTCATCGAACTTGTTCTGGAAAACTGGTGTGCGCAGGTTGCGTGGATCCTTCAGGTCCGTGTTGTCCCAGAAGTGCTTGCGATAGCTGTAGTAGCTCGCTGCGCTGTCCAAGGTGCCATCAGCTTTGTAGACCTCGGTGTTCTCCGGCAGAATGCTCATGTTCACGATCTTGGCCACGAGCGTGTTCGGGTTCTTCGCAACCAGCTCTTTCTGGTACGAGATGATCAAGGTGTCCAAGCCCTTTAGGCGCTCCTTGAAATTGGCCTTGGCAATGGGGTCCGAGGTGGCTTCCATTTGTTGCCTGATCGCATCGGCGTCCTTCTTCTTCTCTGCCAAGAAGCGGATATAGGTCTGGAACAAGTTATTCTCTACGGAACGCTGAACCACAATGTGTTCGTTCAGGGCGGCAGTGTCGCTCTTCATCTCCACCAGAGGCTCATTCACGATCAATTCGAAGTACTTCGGGCCCGGTATTACCACGGCGTATACCCCGGCCTTATAGCCACTGGGGCGCTCGAACACGGCGACGCCCTTGGCGTTGGCCACGGTGGTATCCGCATAGTAGAGCTTGTTGCCGTAGTAATTCGCCAGATATATGGTGTCGTGCGCGGTACCTTCAATGGTGAACTGCAGGCGCCGCTTGTCTTGGGCTTGGGCGATGGTCACCAACGCCAAGAGTGCTAAGAGGAGGGTTTTCTTCAGCATGTGGTCAAAAATAAAGGGACGGGTTCCTGCGCTATCAACCTTAACGATCCTTTGACGGTTTCCCGGAAAGGCCCGTATGAGGAGTTCTTAGGCTTGGCGCGTCTTGAATTCGTTGGTCAGGTGGAAGGTGATCTCCGGATTATTCCGCTTCTCCAGTTCCAACATGTATGCCGAAGGTGCCATGAAGACAGGATTGTCATCCTTGTCCTGCACGATCTGGGTGGATTTGACGCGGATGAATGCCTGCAGCGCGGCCGGATCTTCACTGGTGAGCCAGCAAGCCTTGTGCGCCTGGATGGTCTGGAAGGAACAAGATGCGCCGTATTCATGCTCCAAGCGGTAGGTGATCACTTCGAATTGGAGCTCGCCCACGCAGCCTACGATCTTCTTGTTTCCCGGTTGTTGGGTGAAGAGCTGTGCGACACCTTCCTCGGTAAGCTGGCGGATGCCCTTTTCCATCTGCTTGCTGCGCATGGGATCCAGGTTCACCAGTTCGCGGAAGAGTTCAGGGGAGAAGGAGGGGATACCACGGAAGTTGAAGTTGGAACCACCGGTGAGGGTATCGCCGATCTTCAGGTTACCGGTATCGAAGAGGCCGATCACATCGCCAGGCCAAGCCTCGTCCACCAAGGATTTTTGCGCAGCAAGGAAGGTGGTCGGGTTCGCAAAGCGTATCTGCTTGCCTAAGCGGGTATGCAGATAGAAGGTGTTGCGCTTGAACTGACCCGAGCAAACGCGCATGAAGGCCACGCGATCGCGGTGGTTCGGGTCCAGGTTCGCATGGATCTTGAATACGAAGCCGCTGAATTCAGGATTGGAGGGTTCGATCAGTCCTTGGTCGGTCTCGCGAGGGCCGGGGGGAGGGGCAATGCGGACGAAGGTGTCGAGCACTTCGCGCACGCCGAAGTTGTTGAATGCACTTCCGAAAAAGACCGGGGCCAACTCCCCGCGGCGGTATGCTGCCAGGTCCAGCGGATCATATACACCGTTCACCAGTTCCACATCGTTCCTTAGTTCCGTGGCAGCTTCTTCACCCAAGAGCTTGTCCAAGCGGGGATCAGAGAGGTCCTTGAACTGTTCGCTGGCGATCTCCTTTTTGGATTTGCCCGCCTCGAAGAGCCGCAGGTCATGGTCATAGAGATCGTATACGCCTTTGAAAGTGGCACCCACACCGATCGGCCAGCTCAATGGACGGACGCGAATGGATAGCATTTCCTCCAGTTCATCCAACAGGGAGAAGGGGTCACGCCCCTCAAGATCGAGCTTGTTGATGAAGACGATCACGGGCGTGTTCCGCATGCGGCACACTTCCATCAAGCGCTCGGTCTGGGGCTCAACTCCTTTGGTGGAGTCGATCACCAACACCACGCTGTCCACCGCAGTGAGGGTGCGGTAGGTGTCCTCCGCAAAATCCCGGTGACCCGGGGTGTCGAGGAGATTCATCAAGGTGCCCTCGTAGCCGAAGGTCATTACCGAAGTGGTGACCGAGATCCCGCGTTGCCGCTCGATCTCCATGAAGTCGCTGGTGGCGCCTTTACGGATCTTATTGCTCTTGACCGCGCCTGCCGTTTGGATGGCACCACCGTACAGGAGGAATTTCTCCGTGAGCGTGGTCTTACCGGCGTCCGGGTGACTGATGATGGCGAACGTACGCCGTTTGGCTATTTCCTCTTGCTGACTCATATGCGAAAAACGGCCGCAAATGTAGGGGCCATTGGGTGGGCGG
Source organism: Cryomorpha ignava (assembly GCA_040391235.1). Lineage (GTDB taxonomy): Bacteria > Bacteroidota > Bacteroidia > Flavobacteriales_F > PHOS-HE28 > PHOS-HE28. The sequence continues at coordinate 3,309 of JBEBYG010000022.1, read as the reverse complement.
GTATTGTTTCCGGCTGGGTTAGTACCACCTTCATCTTGCGAGTGCCATAGCTCAGCTCCTTCTTGGAGATACTGAATGTGATAACGTCGGGTGCCTATCGGACTTCGCCCTCATCATCCGCTGCACCATCAGAAAGCTTTGTGCAAGGCGTACATTCGATGCCTTAAAGTCCAACACGCCCATTATCAACATGAAAAGATTCATTCTCTCGCTGGCGCTGTCATTGCCACTGCTTGTTTCTGCACAGTTGAATCCTGTTCGGATCGCCCTTAACAACTGGGCTACCGGATTGAGCAAACCAGTATGGGTGACCCATGCAGGGGATGACCGACTTTTTGTGGTGCAGCGCCAAGGAACTATCAAGATCATTGCGGACAGCATGCAGGTGTTGCCCACACCGTTCCTGAATATCGCATCACAGGTCAACAGTAACAGTAATGAACAAGGGTTGTTGGGTTTGGCTTTCGATCCAGGGTATGCCGCCAATGGCTACTTCTACGTCTATTACATCAACGGACCCGGAGCTGGCACCAGTCGGATCTCGCGGTTCCAAGTGAGCGCTGACCCCAATGTGGCGGACGCTGCCAGTGAGGTGATCCTGTACACGGTGCCACAACCATTTTCCAACCACAATGGGGGATGCCTGCAATTCGGTCCTGACGGGTATTTGTACTGTGGCTTCGGCGATGGCGGGAGTGGGAACGACCCCAATGGCAACGGGCAGAACTTGGGTACCGCACTGGGTAGCATGATCCGCATCGATGTGTCCCAGCACAATAGCACCTATGCCATTCCAGCGGACAACCCTTTCGTGGGTGCACAGGATACGCTTCCGGAGATCTGGGCCAGTGGCCTTCGGAATCCATGGCGCTACAGCTTCGATCGGCTCACAGGTGATATGTGGATCGGCGATGTGGGCCAGAGCGCATGGGAGGAAGTGAACTTCTGGCCTGCCGGAGACAATAGCGGCCCGAACTTCGGATGGCGCTGCCGTGAGGGCTTGGTGCCCACTCCCGGCGTAAGCCAGACCGGCTGTTCTGCCTCGGGTCCTTTCGTAGAGCCGGTAGCTGCGTTCGGCCACGTTACACAGGGGTGGTGTTCCGTAATTGGCGGTTACGTCTACCGGGGATCCAGTTTCCCACGCTTGTATGGTAAGTACATCTTTACCGATTACTGCAAGAGTGACTTCATCACCTTCGGGGATAACTATACGCTTGACACCTTGCTCACCAGTTCCGTGAATGGTACCTCTGCTTTTGGAGAGGACATGGCCGGTGAGCTCTACGTAGTGGACCATGAGCACGGTACGGTGAAGAAGATCGTGGATGCCTGCCCGATGCCGGCCCCGGCGATCAGCTTTGATGGAGAGATCCTTTCCAGCACCAGTGCCAATAGCTGGCAATGGCTGTTGAATGGAACGGTGCTTCCTGGTGCTACCGGGCAAACGATCGCTCCGGTGGGGAATGGCCTATACCAAGTGCGCGCCAACTTCGGAGGTTCCTGCGTGCTGCTCTCCGATCCTTTTGAAGTGACAAATGCGGGCATCCAAGAAATGGGCGATTTCCGCCCGTCGATCTATCCACAGCCAGCACGTTCAACGGTTGAACTGCGTTCGGATCAGACCGACAAGCCCGGCTATACTTTGGAACTGGTGGATGCCGTGGGCCATACCGTGCGCACCTTGATCTGGCCAAGCCACCTTGCTTCGGTCTCCATCGATGTAAGGGATCTGGCGGAGGGCACGTATGTAGTGCGTGGTCAGGCTGAAGGAAAACAGCATTGGGCCCGGATGATCATGGTGACCCATTGAGCTAGGGGAACACAAAATATTTCGATCTTCCGTACAGAGGGCCGTTCCGCGAGGGACGGCCCTCTGTACTTATACGATTCTGGCGTTCAGTCCATCCATCACGGAGTTGAGATGAGTGTCTCAATGGGGAGGTATTGAGTGCCGCTGTTTACTCCGGCCTGTGGATTTGCCACTCTCTCATCCTTGCCAAGAACACTGGAGCAACGCAAATGTCAAGCGAGTGGAGTGATCTTATTCGTACGATCCGGGATGCTCTCACGACTTGAGGAGAGAGCCGCATACGGATCAGTTATATCGGGCTTACCTCCCGAGGGGACGCGTAGATCCGGTATTTCACCCCGTATTGCTGGAGGTTGATGGCTGTCCTAATTGGCTTTGGCCCATCTCGTACCATGGATGACCAATGATTGCAGTGATGACATCCGCGCGAGCCTAGATGGGCAGGCGTGTTCAGGCCTTTACCAACATGTTCCTTGACAAAGGCTGATGAGAGCGTTAGATAGAGGCTGAATTGCCTTGGGCACGATGAGGACGTGTCCAACTCCGAAACTCACGAATGTTCGAAAGGAAGCGCGCTGTCATGTTGCGCCCCTTTTGCTGTTAACCACTCACTGCACTACCGTGGGGCGCAAGATCAACAGGTGGGATGCGAGGAGTCATATCCCATTTGCAACGGTGGACATTCGCTCGAGCATGACCCGCCGCGGCCGTCCCGCTTCGTGGGCATCTGAGCCATCTGTGGATGGAACTCCATCAGTCGGTATCCGATAGATATCGGATCGGTCTTCCGGCTGCATCTGCGCAGGCCTCCATGCACTCGCCTACACATAGTTGCTTCGGGCGTCTTTACCCAATGCGCTTCGGCGAAAGCACGAGAAACAACTCCGGTGGCACCTGGAGACCTCGAGGGCAGGCTTGTGGGAGATAGCGGATCAGTGGCGAAGCAGTAGCTGTGTTTATCTGCGGTCCTGGGCTCAGCGGTGGTCAAGCGCTGCAAGAGTCCGGTGCTCGGAGGAGTTGAGTAAAAGCACGAAGGGCCGTCCCTTTCGGAACGGCCCTTCGGCTTGGGTTTCCTCAGGGTCTCCTTTGGGAGACCGCTGAGGGAGCTTGGATCTATCGGATGATGCTCAACCGCTGCACGGTGCGCTCACCGTTCACGGTAATGTTCACCATGTACACCCCGCTGGCGATGTCGCTGGAGAGGTTGAGGATGGTGTTGAAGCGCTCACCGCTGTTCCCGAACTCCTTGGCGAAGACCTGCTTGCCATAGATGTCCTGGATGTCAATGGTGATGTTCTGCTCAGCATCCACCAGTCCATCGATGTTCAGGTTCACCTGTCCATCGCGTACCGGGTTCGGCCACATCGTTGCCGTTCCGTTGGCCTGCACCATGCTGGCCTCGGGGCGGTTCGCGCTGTTGTCGATGGTGATGTTGCACTGGCTGGTGCAGAACCCGCTGTAGAGTCCGTTCACCTTCACGTTCATGGACACTGCATAGG
>JBEBYG010000021.1:0-54072 GCA_040391235.1 Cryomorpha ignava | reverse complement strand
GAAGGTGAACGGACTCTACAGCGGATTCTGCACCAGCCAGTGCAACATCACCATCAACAACAGCGGGAACCGTCCTGAGGCCAGCGTGACGCAGGCCGTGGGACAAGCAGCCGATCAGCAAATGGGATCAGCCACCATGTGGCCGAACCCGGTGCGCGACGGCCAGGTGAACCTGAACATCGATGGCATCGTGGATGCTGACCAGCGGATCACTGTGACGATCGTTGACCTCTATGGCAAGCAGGTGTTTGCCCAGGAGTTCGGTAACAGCGGCGATCGCTTCAACACCATCCTGAACCTCCAGAGCGATATCGCCAGCGGGGTGTACTTGGTGAACATCACCGTGAACGATAAGAAGACCGTTCAGCGGTTGAGCATCATCCGGTAATTCGGAATAGTATTCAAGCCGACGGGCCGCTTCGAAAGAGGCGGCCCGTTCTGCGTTTTAATGGACCTGTCCGAAGCCTGATCCGCTTGGGGAGTTCGCCGAACCCATGTGGGTGTGATGGTACCTGGAAATTCGATTTGATCCGGCTGTATATCTTAGACCTCTTATTAGGTGGTTCTCCAAGGCCACTCTCCAAGGCCACTCTCCCCCGTGCCGCTTCATTGCTGAACCACACCGTCTTCATGATCTGGCGTCTCACGCTCCTGTTGTTCTTCCTGTTTCCGCTTGCACTGTCCGCGCAAGAGATCTGCAACAACGGGATCGATGATGATGGGGATGGATTGATCGACCTGAACGATCCGGATTGCCCGTGCAGCACACTGATAGCTCCAGCGGACCTCGCCAGCTACATCCGCAATCCTTCCTTCGAGAACCAGTTGTGTTGCCCTTTTAGCTTCGTGTCCGCGATCTCACCACCCTGGCTTGATTGTGCTGATGGTTGGCACCAGGCCACCTCGGCCACTTCCGATTACTTCCACATGTGTGGATACGCCCCTGCGGGCATGCCCCTTCCACCGCCGGATGGCCAAGGTGCCGTAGGGTTTTTCGGGGGTGATGGAGATTATTTTGAATATGTAGGTACTTGTCTGACCTATCCAGCACCTGCCAATCCCTTGCTCGCAGGTACCACTTACACATTGTCGTTGTGGATCGCAACGGCCATTGTGAACAATGTGCTTTCCCAAACGGCTCTGGAGGCCGACCCGTCCTATTTCTCGGATCAGTTCCCATTGGCACTGTTCGGGTATGCGAATGCCTGTGTGCCCTTTCCGATCTCAGGGGTGAGTGGCTGCATCGGTGACGAGCCCGGATGGAATGAGCTGGGACGTGTGTTGGTGCAACCCGCATGGGATTGGACGCGTGTTTCCATCACCTTCACGCCAACGCAGAACATCCATTCCATCATGATCGGAGGGGCTTGCGATGTGCCGCCTGGGCTATCAGGGAAGTGGATCACCAATGCGCTGGGTGACACCTACTTTGGATCGCCTTATTACTTAGTGGATGATCTGATGCTCACCATCGCCGCGGATCAAGTACTCCAGCCAGTAGCTACTTCGGGTGGTATCTGTTCAGAAACGGCTGTAGCTGTAGGCATTCCACCGGCGGGTGCCAGCTCGTACCAATGGTATCAAGATGGAGTTGCACTGCCCGGGCAGACAGGACTGGGCTTGGACATATCCGGACTTGAACTCGGAGCAGGGATGTATACCATGGCCAGTGTATTCGAGGGCCAGTGCCTGATGGGTAGTTCTTACATGCCCCCTGCGATAGCTCCGAAGCCGTTGCCGTTGGTGATGCCCAATTCCGGGTGCGCGCCCTTGGAGGTGATGTTCGCGGATACTACAGGTGGAGGCACCACCACGCTCACGTGGAATTTGGGCGATGGCACTACTTCGACGGATAGCAGCCTCACGCATACCTATAACTCGCCAGGCAGTTATGATGTGTTCCTGCAGGTGCGGAACACGGATGGATGCACGGGTGACACGCTTATCGCGAACGCAGTGAACGTGTATCCAGCCGTGAATGGCCAGATCAGTGCCACCCCGGATCCGGTGGATGCGGAGCAACCGGATGTGCAGCTCAACGGCGCGGCATCAGGGAACATCATCTCCTGGTGGTGGGATCTGGGGGATGCGATCCCCGGGACTTCCGATCAGCAATCCGTGCCAGCCACCTTCCCCGCTACGCCGGGGGAATATCCGGTGATGCTGGTGATCGCCAACGTGGAAGGCTGCATGGATACAGTGTATTCCATGGTGATGGTGATCGACCCCGGGGTGATCCAAATGCCCAATGTGTTCAGCCCGAACGGGGATGGAAGCAATGATCGCTTCATCCCGATCGACTACAAGGGCGCACCGGGATCTTTGGAGGTCTTCAACCGATGGGGACAGATGATCTTCAGCACCACTGCATTGGCCCAAGGATGGAACGGAAGTGGAGCGCCCGATGGCACCTATTTCTACATCGTAACGCCCACTGATGCAGCCGGGCAGAAGCTATCCGGATATGTAACTCTGGTTCGATGAAGAAACTGACCTGGCCGCATCCCATGGGTGAAATCACCAGCATATATCACGCTGCAAACGCGGTCCATCAGAACATGGAAGCTTCACTCGATCCTGCATTTCCCAGAATTCAACTGGAATGGACAGCACAGCATAGAACATTGACAACCCAACACAACTGAAAAATCTCTCCTCATGAAAAGAACATCAACACCCGCTAAGAGCAGGCGCAGGGGTGCTTTCGCCTTGGCCGCCTTGGTGGCACCGGCGCTTCTTTGGGCGCAGGTAAGCCTGTACGAATACTCCGAATCCGTGGGGACCTACACGGAGATCTCCGCAGCTGATGGAGGCTATTCGATGGGAACACCTACGTTCTTCCCACCCCTATACAATCAGAGGGCTTTTGTAGATCCGGCGAACCCCGATGGCGCGATCGCCAACAACTATCTGAACGCGGCCCAAGGCCCCGGGTATCCCATCGGCTTCAATCTGACCTTCAACGGTGACGTGTTCGACAGGGTGGGTATTTCCAACAGCGGCTTCATCACCTTCGGTAAGAGCAGCGACGGGAACCAAGCGGTGTGGACCTATGCCATCGACCATCCTCACGGCATGCCTTTCGTCCAATACATCGGCGGGCCTTCGGTGCCTTACAAGCGTAACCGCGTGGCCGGCTGGGGAACGGGAAGTCTTCAGATGCAGGATATGACCTCGCTGGATCCTCCGGGGCCGTTGTCGTCCTTGCGGTTAGCCACTGTTGGTGCAGCTCCGAACAGGGTTTGCATCATTCAGTTCAAGGATTTCCGGGGGAGCTATTCCTCGAGTTCGACGTTGATCAACTTCCAAATTCGCCTCAATGAGTCGGACAACTCGGTGGAAGTGAAATTCGGGAATAACGTCTTTGGCTTTCAGCCAGGCGGCGCGACGCAGGTCGGTCTGGGAGGGAGCATTCCCGAGGATTTCAATTCCCGTATGACCAACTACGAAGAGCCGGCCTTCCTATATGACTGGAATGGCACCATACCTGGTGTGCTGAACACGGATGCTTGCATGGTGATCCAAGAAGAGATCGGTCATCCTAACGGAACCGGTATTCCGCCAGTATCGGGCCGGACCTTCAAGTGGACGCCTGCAGTATGCCCTCCTCCGGCTTGGCCGTTGACGATGAGCGACGTCACTTATGAATCCGCTCTGGCCACATGGGAGCCTACCACGGGTGATTATGAGTTCTTCGTTTCGGACGTGAACAGCATCACAGGTCCGGAGATCTACTCGGGCACTTCCACCGATCCGGAGGCGATGATCTACGGCCTTTCGCCCATGACCATGTATTATGTGTTCGTGCGCAGCATTTGCAACGGCGAACCGGGGACCTGGTCCTTGGGGTCGCCCTTCCGTTCGAAGGGTGGTGGCACTGTGATCTGCGATGGTACCACGATGTCGGAGAACTATTGCTCGCACCAGAACGATGTGGTCTCCTGGCTGTATGTATCGGCCGATGGCTCTCCGTTGAAGATCGAATTCCAAGGTGGTCTTCTGGGTACCGTGACCGGAGGTTCCTTCCGTATTTGGGATGGAGGTGCTCCGAGCGGTCCCGGCCTTCTGTTGGTGGGTGAACTGGCTGGTCAGAGTTTCCTGGCAAGCACGGGTATGATCTACATCCAGCTGACCACCGATAACGGCAGCTGCGAAACGCAGGATTGGTACACGCCGCTCCGCTGGAAGGTGGGCTGCAAGAATTGCGTGGACCCCTTGGTGCAGTTCAGCGTTGGTGATGTGGATTGCGCTACACAGGAATACTTCGTGGACGTGAACGTTTTCTCCTTGGGTTCATCGGCCACCTTGTTGCTGGAGAACTCCCTCGGGGGTGCACCAGTCACGGTCAGTACTACAGGGATCCACGCCGTTGGTCCGTTCCCATCGGGTGAGAACGTTATGGTCACTGCGCAGAACCCGGACAACGAGATGTGCTATTCCGCAAGCGCTGTATTGGTGAACGAGCCTTGCGCGATCGTGGATTGTGGTCCAACGTGGTATAGCAAATGCTCCAGCCCTGCCGAGGTACGTGAATGGCTGGTGCAAGGTGATGGCGGACCGATCTCCGTGCGTTTTCCTCCGGTCTACATGGGCTGGGATGCAAAAGTGAAGGTGTACGATGGTGCCGATGAATTGGCATCCGCATGGACCATCACCGGGCAAAGCAACAACGAACTGTATACGAGCACCAACGCCCAGCACATGTTGCTGATCCGCTATACGGCGAGCCAATACTTGGATTATGCCTGCAGCGAAGGCAACTCACTCCCGTTGGAGTTCGTGGTTGAATGCGGCAGTGCTTGCGTGCAACCCACGGCGACGTTCTCGTATGCTGAATGCACGGTGGCCAGCTCGTTCAATGTGTTGGTGGAGGTCACCGCCGTTGGTTCCACTGGTTCTGTTACCATCACCAATGATGGGGGTGCACCCGTGGTGGTTGCGAATGCCATCGGCACCTATACCGTAGGCCCGTTCCCATCGGCCAGCGTAGTGGAGTTGGAGCTCGAAGGTGCGAACGAGGTCTGCTCTTGGACGTCGAACAAGATGAGCAAGGACTGCTACGGAGTGGGCATCGCAGAGAACACCACCCGGACGCTGAACTTGTACCCGAACCCGAGCGAAGGCCGCTTCAACGTGTCCATCCCAAAGGGGGTAAGCGGTAGCCTGGATGTGCAGGTGCAGGACCTCACGGGTCGTGTGGTTGCCAGCCAGCACATTACGAACGGATCATCCCACGAGGCCGTGCTGGAGTTGGGGCACTTGCCCAATGGCGCTTACTTCGTGGTGCTCCAAACGAACTCACAACGCTTCATTGGCCGGGTCCAAGTGGCTCGCTAAGGAAACCGCCTTCTACTTCGTCCCCGTGGTCATGGCATGCCCTGCATGCCATGACCACACTGGGAAGAAGCTTTTCATCTTGTTGCATCGGGATGTTCTACATCCCTCTTAGAACCCACTTTCAGTGGGTTCTTCGTTTTTGCATCTTCTTCTCTTCTGATCAGAGAAGAAAACGTTCCCAAAGACACGATGGTCCGTGAATTTTTGCTCCCTGATCTCCGGCGAACCGCAGGGGTGGCCGTGATCAGCGATCACTGGATCCGGAGTTCAAATGAACCCTACCGCTCTTTCCGATCCCGTTCCCGCTCCTTCTCCCGCTTCTGGGCCTGCAGCGGGTTCGCTGTGATCGCCTTATTGGCTTCACGCTGCCGCAGAATATCACAGGCCAGCCAAACAGCATGGCGGAAGGAACCCTCGTCAGCGATGCCCTTACCTGCGATATCAAGTCCGGTACCATGGTCCGGGCTGGTGCGTACCACGGGCAGGCCGGCGGTATAGTTCACGCCATGGCCGAAACTGAGGGCCTTGAAAGGTGCCAATCCTTGGTCGTGGTACATCGCCAGCACGCCATCGAAATGCTTGTAGGTGCCGCTTCCGAAGAAGCCATCGGCAGGGTAGGGCCCCATGGTCACGATGCCTTCCTCGTTGAGCTTCCGAACGGCTGGTTGGATGCGTTCCTTGTCCTCGCTGCCCAACGTGCCGCCGTCGCCGGCGTGCGGGTTCAATCCCAGGATCGCGATCTTGGGACCGTTGATCCCAAAGTCACGCTCCAGGCTTTGGTGCATCAGTCGCGCCTTCACCAAGATGCGCTCCATGGTGACGGCCTGGGCCACATCCTTCAGTGGTATATGCCCGGTGACGGTGCCAACGCGTAGGTTCTCGCTCACCAGGAGCATCAGCACCTCCGCATCGCCGCCGGCCATGTGGGCCAAGTATTCAGTATGGCCGGGAAAACCGAAGCCGGCTTGCTCCATGCTGTGCTTGTCGATGGGAGCGGTGACCAGTACATCGATCTTGCCGGCGCTCAGGTCATGCGCCGCTGCCTCCAAGCTTTTGATGGCATAGCTCGCAACGGCGCTGGATGGTACGCCCGGCTCCGCCGGTGCTTCCTCTTCCCAAACGTGTACCACGTTCAATTTCTTCGGCAATGCCTCCTGTGCATTCGCGATCCCATTGATCTGCATCGCCTCGCCGCCCTCGATGGTCTTGCGGTAGAGGCTCACGGCCCTGGCCCCGCAGTAAAGCACGGGGGTTACCTCCTGCAACATGCGTGGGTCCTCAAAGGTCTTCAGCACCACTTCCAGCCCGATGCCATTGAGATCACCACAACTAATGCCCACTCGTATTGGTCCTTCGATCATTTGGTTGGGGATCACTTGGCGTTTGCGCGGCGCTTGATGAATTCGTAGAGGAGGCGCACGCCTACTCCGGTGCCACCCTTGGTGCGGTAATGATCGCGCCTGTCCAAGAAGGAAGGACCTGCAATGTCGAGGTGGATGAAGGGCTTGGTGGTGTATCGCGCCAAGAACTTACCTGCCGTGATCTGGCCTGCCATGGGTCCTCCGATGTTCTTCATGTCGGCGATGTCGCTCTTGATCTCCTCCCCGTATTCGTCCCAGAAAGGCATGCGGGCAACGCGCTCGTAGGTGGAGTCGGCGGCCTCATGCAACATGGCGAACTGCGGCTCGGTGGCAGTGCCCATGGTCACGGTGCCGTAGGTGCCGATAGCCCTTGATGCGGCCCCAGTGAGGGTGGCAATGGTGAAGATGGTCTCGGCATCATAGCGTTCGGCATAGCTGAGGGCATCGGCCAAGATCAAGCGGCCTTCGGCGTCTGAATTCAGGTTCTCTACGGTAAGTCCGCTGTGCATCTTCAGCACGTCGCCGGGCGCGAATGCGCGACCACCGGGACGGTTATCCGTGGAAGGCACCAAGGCCACCACATGCACGGGCAGCTTGCGCTTGGCCACGGCGGTGATCGCTCCGATCACGGCGGCCGCACCGGCCATGTCGCACTTCATGGCATCCATGCTGTTGGGCGTTGGCTTCAGGCTGAGGCCACCGGTGTCATACACCACGCCTTTGCCCACCAATACCACAGGCTTCTTGTTCACGGCGCCCTTCGGCTTCCATTCCATTACGATGAACACGGGCGGATCGATGCTGCCTTGGTTCACTGCGAGAAGACCGCCCATGCCCTCGGCCTCGATCTGCTTCTTGTTCATCACCTTGGTGGTGAAGCCGGCACTCTTTCCGAGCTTCTGGGCCTCTTGGCCAAGCTGTACGGAGCTGAGGTGCGAAGCGGGTTCGTTCACCAGATCGCGGGCGGTGAGGTTGGCCTCGCAGACATCCAGCAACTCCTGCAGGGCGGGTGTTTTCACTTCCGTAGCGACCAAGCCTAGCTTCTTCAAGGTGCGTGGCTGGTCGCCGGTTTTGTGGCGATTGAAGGTGTAGGCACCCAAGGTGGCACCTTCAAGCAAGGCTAAGGTGAGCGCAGGATCCTCCTGAAGGCTCACGGCTTGGGCTTCCTCACGCTTGGCGGCGATCAACTTCACGGCCATGGCGTTACCTGCTTGCCGGGCCTTCTCCAATTGCTGGGAAGTGCTTCCCTTGCGCACTTGGTGCACCATCACCAAGCGGCCGCTGATATCACAGGTGGCCACGGAAGCATCGTCCTTCAACTGCTCCAACAAGTATTGGCGATCATTGCGCTCCAGGTCGATGCCGCGCAACTGGGCGGTGTCGGAGAGGATCACCAGTAAGTCTTTGGCACCGGAAACACGGGAGGTCTTGGTGATCTGAAGCATGGCGCTGAATGAGTTTTAGGATGGGGATAATGGAGGCCGAAGATAACTTTCCGGCGGGGCGCTTCGGCCGGGCGGTTCTTGATATCGCGATGGATCACAACCCTACTTCCACAGGAAGGAAGCGACCAACGGCATCCCCCGCCCATCCAACGGTAGCAGAGGGCGCAACTACAAGCCCCGGAATTCCCGTACTTTGTAGCAGCTATGAACGTTTTTCTACGCGCTCTTGTGGCATGTGTGCTTTTGGCTTGGGCCTTTGCGGCGCGGGCTACCCACAACGAAGCGGGCGAAATATTGGTGTGCCATGTAGGCGCACCCGGAAGCCTCACCTATGAGGTCACCATCATCACCTATACAAACCCCAATTCCCAAGCAGACCGTCCGGAGTTCATTGTGGGTTGGGGCGATGGCACACCGCTGGATACCATCCAGCGTGATTCCTATGCGGACATCACCGTCGGAGGAATCATCACACGGCGCAACTACTACATCAACACGCACGTGTATCCCGGGCCGGGCGTGTACCTCTTGCAGTACATCGATCCGAACCGTGTGAGCGATGTAGTGAACATCCCCGGCTCCGTGAACGTGCCGATGTGTGTGCAGACGCAGCTGGTGATCAGCGTGGCGGGCAACAATTGCAGTCCGCGTTTTCTCAATCCGCCCATCCAGAATGCCTGCCTCGGCCAGCCGTGGGTGCATAACCCGGGGGCTTACGATACCGATGGCGATAGCCTTTCCTTCGAGCCGATGGTCTGCTTGGGTGGCGATATGAACGGCGACGGTTTCGGTGATCCCATTCAAGGCTATAAGTTTCCCAACGAGGTGCTTCCAGGAGCGAACAATCAGTATTCCATCGACCCCATTACCGGCACCATCACGTGGAACGCACCTCAGCAGCCGGGCATCTACAACATCGCCTTCATCGTCCGTGAATGGCGCAAGATCAATGGGCAGTGGGTGAGTGTGGGTTGGGTGGAGCGCGATATGCAGGTGATCGTGGGGCCGTGCAACAACAGGCCTCCGGTGATCAATGCGGTGAACGACACGTGTGTGGAAGCGGGAACCTTGCTCGCCTTCGGCGTTCAGGCCACGGATCCGGATGCTGGGCAGACCATCACCATGGAAGCGTTGGGCGGTCCTTTCCTATTGCCGAGCTCACCCGCAGTATTCAACTCCTCACCTGCGCAGAACGTCGTCTTCGGCAACTTCTCCTGGAACACGAATTGCTCCCATGTGCGGCAACAGCCCTACCAAGTGCTGTTCACGGCACGGGACAATTACAGCTTGGTGCAGTTACAGGATTACGAGACCATGTTCATCACCGTGGTGGCCCCAGCGCCGCAAAACCCCACGGCCACACCGAATGGCGGGGTGATGGAATTGGCGTGGGATCCGAGCATCTGTTCCAATGCCACGGGCTATCGCATTTATCGCAGACAGGGTTCCTACGGCTTTGTCCATGGCCCGTGTGAAACAGGTGTGCCCGCCTACACCGGTTACCAATACATCGGCAGCACTACCGGCGTGAACAGTACCACCTATACCGATGCGGGTCTGGCTTTCGGCATCACGTACTGCTACATGGTGGTCGCCACTTTCCCGGATGGTGCCCAGAGCTATGCCAGCGAAGAATTTTGCAACCTCCTGCAACGCGACGTGCCCATTATGACGCACGTGAGCGTGGGCGTGACCGACAACAGCGCCGGGGTGGATACCATCCGCTGGAGCAATGCCTTCGATCTGGACACTACGCAATTCCCCGGGCCCTACCTCTTCAAGCTCTACCGCGGCAATGGCCTTACAACTGCCAGCCAGTTGATCCACACCAGCCCGACCTCTCCCTTCCTCGCTCACCCCGACACCACCTACTTGGACCAAGGCTTGGACACGCGTACCACCGGACATGCCTACCGTGTCGAGTTGTATGGCGACAATGGAAATACACTGGTCGGCCCGAGCAACACGGCATCCAGCGTGTTCCTCGTGCCTGAACCCAACGATGAACAGATCACCCTGCACATCACCTACGAAACGCCATGGCTCAACACGCAAGTCAACGTGTACCGGCAGATCGGCGGTGTGTTCAGTTTTATCGGAAGCACCACCACGCCCGAGTTCGTGGATACCGGTCTGGTGAACGGGGAGGAGTATTGCTACTATGTGAAGGCCTTCGGCGCCTATGACGATCCAGCGATCGTTTCACCCTTGATCAACTTCAGCCAAGAGATCTGCGCCATACCGGTGGACCTCACGCCACCGTGCCCACCCACGCTTACTATCGACAACGATTGCGAGATCCCACTGAACACGCTTACGTGGAACAACCCCAACAACAGCTGCGCGAACGATACCTGGCGCTACAACATCTACTTCACCGATAGCTTGGGCGGCGAGATGGTGCAGATCTTCACCATCACCGGCGCGGGAGATACCACCTTCACCCATACTGATGGCATGTCGGTGGCGGGCTGTTACGTGGTCACCGCCATTGATAGCGTGGGCAACGAGAGCGCCTTCAGCAACCAGGTCTGCGGCGACAATTGCCCGGAGTACACGTTGCCGAACATCTTCACCCCCAACAGCGACCGGGTGAACGACCAATTCATTCCCTTCCCGTATCGGGGCGTGAAGAAGATCGATCTGCAGGTGTTCAACCGCTGGGGCCAAGTGGTGTTCACCACGGAAGACCCGGCCATCCAGTGGAACGGCACCGTGAACAATGAGGGTGACCCCGTGCCGGATGGCGTCTACTTCTACGTCTGCCATGTCTACTTCAAGCGATTGGAAGGCACCGTGCCGGAAGTGCTGAAGGGTACCGTTCAGATCCTGGGGGGTAACCACACGCAGCACAACTGATGTTCACCGGTATTGTAGAGCAAGTAGGAACGGTGTTGGAAGTGCGCTCCGTAGGCGCCAATACCGACCTCGTGATCCAAGCGCCCATGGCCCCGGAGCTGCGCATCGACCAGAGCGTGTCGCACAACGGCGTTTGCCTCACCGTGGTGGAGATCTCCACAGCGCAGGACCCAGCAACGGCATGGTTCCGCGTAACAGCGGTGGAGGAGACCTTGCAACGCAGCAACATCGGCATGTTCCGCGTAGGCGATGGCGTGAACTTGGAACGCAGCCTCCGCATCGGGGATCGGCTGGATGGCCACATGGTACAAGGCCATGTGGACACCGTGGTGGAATGCAGCGCAGTGGAAGAGCGCGACGGCAGCTGGTGGTGTACGTTCAAGCTTCCCGCGGAAAAGGAACTCTTGGTACAAAAGGGCTCTATCTGCTTGGACGGCGTGAGCCTCACCATCGCCGCATTGGATGAGCGATCCTTCAGCGTGGCCGTGATCCCTTACACCCGGGAGCACACCAACTTCCGCACACTCGTACCGGGAAGCAAAGTGAACGTGGAGTTCGATGTGCTGGGGAAGTACGTGGCGCGGATGCTGGCGGGACGGAGTGTGGGGTGAGACATTCGGTAGGGGGCTTCATAAGCTCCTGCGACCTCCAACCCGGCGCTCGGGTGTTTCCCGAGTGCCCGACTCTTGTGGCCTTTGGCCATCTTTCATCACTCCTTTACAAAGCGCGCCCGCAGCGGCTCTTGGTTTCCACGAAGCTCCAGGACATAGCTACCCCGGCTAAGCCCGGAGATATCCAACGTCCCCGCTTTCGCATCAGCCGTTAGCACAGTCCGCCCCAAGGCATCCAACACATACGCTGTTCGTACCTGAACGGAACCAAGCGATGGCCACGAGATGCGGTCGTTGGCAGGATTGGGATAGAGCACCAGATTTGGCTTTCTGTTGCTCAGGTCCTTTACGGAGGTCGTAAAGTTCTGCGCACTGATCAACCACTGTTCCGGATCGAAAGCCACCGTATCCGCAGCGAAGGGCAAGTGGAAGTAGAAGACCTGATCGTTGGTGGTGTTGTTCAATACCACCGTGCTGTCCATGCCGCCTCCGATGAATTGAAGGGGCACGGGCAATTCAAAGAAATCCACGGAAGGATGAGAGGTGGTCTGCGATAGGGTGACGGTGACCACGCCATCCCCATCCTGCGACCACACTGTGGTGTAGGAAGGATAGCCTTCACCCGTGTACCAATCCGCGAGGAAGCCGGTAAGGTCGAGTCCCGAAGTGGCTTCCAAGTGAGCTTGGAGATCGGCGGTGGTGGCCGTGCCGTATGCCAGGTCGGGATCTTCCAGGTAGTTGCGCAGCCCTTGGTAGAAGGCACTATCCCCACACAGCCAGCGGAGCATGTGGATCACCATCGCGCCCTTGTTGTAGGTGAGCCTACTGTCGAAAAGCCTGCCGATGTTATTGGTATCGGGGCAGAACACACTGCCGCCCGGTTGGCTGGTGATGCTGTTGATCTTGTCCCGTTTCCAGATAGCCCAGTAGTTGGTGGTGGGCGAGAGATATTCATAATCCAAGCCGCTGAGGTAGGTGGCGAAGCCTTCATTCAGCCAGATCTCGGCCCAGCTGCCGCAGGTCACCTTGTCGCCGAACCACTGGTGGGCGAGTTCATGGCTCATGATCTCCGGGTGGAAGGAGCCCATGAAGCTCATGGTCTGGTGCTCCATGCCGCCGCCCCAACCGAATTGGGCGTGGCCATACTTCTCCTTGGCGAATGGGTAAGGTCCGAAGAGCTGGTCGAAGAGCGTGATCCGGGGCAGGAGGTAGGTGGCCGCGTCGCGGACCATGTCGAAATTCTCCGGGTAGGCATAGCTGAGCATCAACAAGCTGTCGGTGCTCAACATGGCGTATTGCATATCCACCTGGTAGTTGGTCACCGCCGTGGCGATCAGGTAGTGATCGATCGGGTAGCGATGCCGCCAATGCCAAGTAACATGGTCGCCCACGGTGTTGGGTGCCATCAGCAGTCCATTGCCTGCAGCGCGATATATGTCGGGCGTGGTGACGTAGGTATCCAGGGAATCGATCTTGTCATTGAGGTCCTGTTTGCAGGGCCACCAATCCTTGGCGCCGTATGGTTCGCTCAACGTCCAAAGCGCAGGTACGCCTGCATGTATAGCGGTCTCAAAGCTTCCAAAGCCGGTATTCGGCGGAATGCCGTGGTAGGTCACTGTTATTGAATCCAACTGTCCGGAAGGGATGGCGGTCGGCAACGTGATCACCAGCTGGTTGTTGGTGCCATGGGTAAAGGTGAGCGCATTCCCGCTGTGGTTCACGGCATCCACCATCAAGCTGTCACTGAGGTCGAAGAGCAGTTCGCTCAGGTCCGCCGTAGCAGTGAACCACGAAGTGACCGAGCCGCTGATGTATCGCACGGCCGGGTTGAGGTCCCATTCACAGCGCAGGTATTTCATGTCGAAGCCGCGAGTGACGGGTCCGCCGCTGCGGGCAGCATCCAGCATCGGGCGGTGCTGCTCCCCGTGAGCGATCTGGTTGATGATGTCGGGGTCGTAGTCGCTTTGGGCGAGTACCGGAAGCGTGGCCACGAGCAAGGAAAGAAGGGGGAGGGACCGCATGGGATGCAAGTTACATGACTTCTTAGTGCAGGAACACGCAAAGGGCGTGATGTGTTTAGAAGCCCCCGATACCCCGATTCGTGCGTGATAAATGCGCGAGAGCGCATACGAATACCGGAACGGTATGTACGGAGCGGGGCAGTCTTATGCTTATCGTCCTGCGTCCTGCGTCCTGCGTCCTACGTCCTATGCCGTCCGATCATTGGGCATAAGACTTAGGACAGCGACACAGCCACCTTGCTCAGAACAACTGCGATGCAATGGACCGCACGGCCTCCGAACGCCCCATGGTATAGAAGTGCAAGCTGGGCACTTTCTTCGCTTGCAATTCCTTGGCCTGCTGAACCGTCCATTCGATCCCCAGTGCTTTCACGGCTTCATCCGTGGTACACTTCACCAGTTCGCGGGCATAATCGTCCGGCAGGTCGATCTTGAAGGTCTTCGGAATGAAGGACACGTGCCGGAGATTGGTCAACGGCTTGAGTCCGGGGATGATAGGGACCATGATCCCTTCGTTGCGGCAGCGTTCCACAAAATCGAAGTACCGTGTATTGTCGAAGAACATCTGCGTTACCAAATAGTCCGCTCCGGCATCGACCTTGCGCTTGAGGTAGGCGATGTCTGTAGCGAGGTTCAGGGCTTCGGCATGCTTCTCCGGATAACACGCTGCGCCGATGCACAGGTGGGTAGGTGCCGCTTCCTGCTCCTCATCGTAGAGGTATTTGCCTTGGTTCAGTGCGGTGATCTGGTGGATGAGGTGTTCGGCATGTTGGTGCCCATCCCGTTCGGGTATGAAGTGGACCTCGCTTTTGATCGGATCGCCGCGAAGCGCCAACACGTTGTCGATGCCCAAGAAGTTCAGTTCGATCAAGGCATCCTCGGTGTCTTCTCGGCTGAAACCTCCGCAGATGAGGTGCGGCACGGTGTCCACGTCATACTTGGCCTTGATCATGGCGCAGATGCCCACGGTTCCGGGGCGCTTGCGTAGGCGTATCTTCTGCAAAAGTCCCTGCCCACGCTCCTTGTAGATCACCTCCTCGCGATGGTACGTCACGTTCACGAAGCTCGGCTTGAACTCCATCAAGGGGTCGATACCCGCATAGATCGAACGGATGTCCTTGCCCTTCAACGGCGGAAGAATCTCGAATGAAAACAGCGTCTGCTTGCTATCGCGCAAGTGGTCGATCACCTTCATGGCTGGGCCTGTATGGACGGAAGCCCCGACCAGCGGGGCTTCCAATTGGGGTTATTCCTGGAGAGGTTAACGCAGCAGGGTCACACTACCCGTGTATTCCTTGCCGGTAGAAAGCTTCAGGATGTAAAAGTAAGTGCCATCAGGTGTGTCCTTGGAGGGACGCCAGGTGTTCTTGTAGTTCTTGCTGGAAAAAACTTCGTTGCCCCAGCGGTTGTACACGATGAGCGAAGTGTTCGGGTAGTACTGCGCTCCTTCGAATACCAGTGCATCATTCTTTCCATCGTTGTTCGGGCTGAACACGTTCGGGATAATGATCTCCACAGGGATCACGATCTGGTTATAGGTGTAAGTGTGTGTGCAACCATCCGCCGTGGTCACCGTGAGGGTGATCGGATAAATGCCCGGTACATCGAACGTAGCAGTGAAGGTCGTGCCGCTGCCACCGCCCAAGGAATCGGTGCTCCATGACCAGTTGGTAATGGAGGCGCCATTGCCGTTGGATTGGTCGGTGTAGATCACTGTGGTGCCCGGGAAGATCTCACCACTGGGGTCGCCGAAGAAGTAGGCAGTGGGTGTGTTAGCGCTCAGTACATTGACGGAAGCGGAGTTCCCGGCACAACCTTCATCGTTGGTCACCGTTACCGAATAGGTGCCTGTGCCCACGCTGATGGTGGGATTCTGGCTCCCATTGCTCCAGACATATCCATCGAAAGGCTCCGTGGTGGAAAGAACCGCGGGGTTCCCTCCGCAGTTGAACAAGACTCCTTGGATGACCGGGCTCGGTGTAGGAGCCTCAGTAACAGTAATGCTGTTGGATACCAGGATGCACGCGCCGGTGCTGGCCTCCACGTAGTAGGTGCCAGGGCCCACAAGGACCGTTGGACCATTGAAGCCATTGGCCCATTCATAGTTCTCGTAACCACCGGTGGCCGTGAGCAATACACCTTGTCCGGCGCAGGCAATGGTGTCACCCGTGATCAACGGTGGTGGGGCAGGCGTATAGAAGACCTGGAACACAACGGATACCGTGGACGTCATGGCTGGCACTCCATCATCCGTAGCGGTGTAAGTGATGGTATGGAAACCCGTATCGGCCACGGTGGGAATGAATTGCAGATGCAGGTTGGAGGTGTTCGCAGGGCTGGTATTTACTACCGTGATGTTCGCTGCCAAGGGCGGCTCAATGGTGAAGCTGGCCGTGGTCAACTGCCCCGGCTCTGGCGAAAGGAAGTTCACATCAAGGTCAACCAGCTCGTTCACACAGATGGTCACCGTGTCGCAAAGCGATGTACTGCTGGCAATGGGCGGGATGTTCTGGGAACTCACGGCGGTTGTGAACACGAAGTTCTTCTGGTCCAGCCAGCTGATGCCGTCCGCATTCCCGAAGGGGCCGTCATAATCAACTCCGGCATGGTCGAAACGACCGAACTGGATGAAGTCGACACCATTACCACGGTTGGCGCCAACCGTGGCGGGTGTCCCGCCAAAGCCATTAATACCGCTTGATGCGCTACCGGTCGTCCACTGCATATCCCGATAGCAGAACGAGACGTTACTACCAATTCCCACATCCGTGTTCGTTCCATCGCTGATGATCACCTGGAACGAATTGAGCTTGTCGGTCATTTGGTTGTAATAGCCCACGTTCGTCCAGTTCACATAAAGCGCATTGGACGTGATCTTGTACTGCACCATGTTTTGACCGGCGGATCCCCCACGGAGATCCACATCCGCCCAGAAGGGAGCTACCATGGATGGCCCCGTTGTGGGAAAGGCCGAAGAGCTATAGGTGCCGTTGTAAGTACCGAAGGAGACGTTCCCATTGATGTTGATATAGGCCACGTTGAAGGTTTGCCCATACAGGTTGAAACTGAATGGGAGGGCAACCGGACCGTAGGATCCATCATCTCCGTTCCCGAATCCGCTGGCATTCCATTGGGAACTGTTATTGATGAGGGTGTACTGGTCGTCAGGCGTTTTCCAGCAATTGCAATTTCCACCCGTACCGCCTCCTCCACCTTTCGCTTGGTCCTTCACCTCCACCGCGGGCGGGGGGGCGGGTGGGTAGCTCATGTGGAACTCAGCGGGGAGCGTGCCAGCCATCTTCATGGCATCGTATTCCGGCCAGGTCAGGTTAACTCCTTGGGCTTGCAGCAGCCCCACGGAGGCGAATGCCAAGAGAAATAAGGTAAAGATCTTTTTCATGGGTGGTAAGGAGTGAGGGGCTGGGCGGGCTTTACTTTTTAAAAGGGGACGGCCAAGATAATCCGGCCAGTGATAATAAGATCAAGGAGCGGAAGTTGGCCTTGGGCCTGATGCGCGGCAGACGTTAGGAGCAAATATGTCAGGCGGATCATTTCATCAGGGTAATGGTGCCGAACCGTTCCACTTTATCAGCAGAGTACATCGGCCTGAATTCGATCCGCCATACGTATACACTGGAGGGCAGGATACCTCCGCCTTTACCAGTGCCATCCCAACCTTGGTGGATGTCCTTGGTCTCGAATACCAACTGTCCCCAGCGGTCGAAAACGCGCAGGTGGTAGTCCTCCGGTGCCATGTCCAACAGTACGGGCAGGAAGGTGTCGTTGATGCCATTACCATCCGGCGTGAAGGCGGTCGGTACCCAGATGTTAGGGACGAGGATGGAGATGGTATCACACAGTGTATCGGCGCAACCATAGCGATCCAATACGGAAAGACAGACCATGTAGTCATCTGCGAGCTTGTCCGGGTAGGTGTAGGTGGCTTGCCTTCCCGTTTGTTGGGATCCGTCGTGGAAGGTCCATTCGTGCTTAACCGCATGCGGGTCAGTGGCGGAGAAGACCAACATGTTATTCCCTGCTATTCCAGGGTCCGGTGTATAAACAAACTTGGCCTTCGGAGCGGGATCCACCAATACCGCTCCGGGAACGATCAGCTGGTCGATGCAACCTTGTGGTGTGGTCACGCGAAGTTTCACGTGGTACCAGCCAGCTTCGGCGTAGTTATGCGTAAAACCGCCGCAGGCATCAACCGTGCCGGTGCCATCACCGGGGTCCCACACGCAGGAGTTTCCCACATACATGGCATCGGTGGTGTTGGTGAAGTTCACCTCCAGCGGATTGCAACCGCTATCGGGATCCGCGGTGAAGCTGATCACAGGAAGCGGATCGATGTGCACGTTCACGGTGGCGGTGTCCGATCGATGTGAACAGGTGCCCGGACCGATAGTAACATAGCGGTAGTCGCCAAGTAGTTCCAAGCTCGGGTTCAGTAGTCCACCAGGTAACTCGTCCCCCAGAGGCGTAAGCCAATGGCCGCCAACGTCGGGGTTGCCACCCAGCAAGGGGAAGAGCGGAGTGTTGCCACCGTTGGCGCAGATCACCAAGGAGCTATCAAGTCCGGACTGTGGCAATACATTGATATTGATCGTGAGGATCGCGCTCTGGTCCGGGCAAGGAAGAACGGCAGGTACAGTGTAGGTGTATACACCGATGGACCCGGTGGCCGGGTCGAACAGTTCGGGTATGGGCGCGCCGGTAACATCCGTCCAAGTGCCCGTGGCATCCGGCGTACCGCCCAATTTGCTTTGCAGGCTGAAGGGTGCTGCATCCACACAGAATACGATGGAGCTATCCGTGCCGGCATTCACTGCTTGCGGGATAGCGATGGTCAAGAACGCAGTATCATTGGGGCAGGGCGAAGTTCCGCTCACCATGTACTTGTACACCCCCGCAATAGCGGAGTGCGGGTCCAAGCTGCCATTGAAGGTAGTTCCTGTAGGCGTGGTCCATACACCACCGCTTTGGGGAGCATTCGGGAGGGTGTTGAAGAGGTTTTCCGACACATCCCAAGAGCAATATGCGAGAGCAACATCCCCACCTGCATGGGCGTGGGGTACATTGGTGATGGTGGCTACTCCCGTGGCGGAGCACGAAGTGCCGATGCCTACTTCGTAGGTATAGTTACCATTCATATCCTCGCCCGGCAAGAACAGATCGGCGTGGCTGCTTCCATCCGGGGCCGTCCATGTGCCACCGGGTGGGGCGTTGCCACCCAACACGGTAAGCATGTCGAAGGGAACGTCGTTATCGCAGACCAAGAGGCTATCGGAAACCAGTTGCGGAGAAGGCAACACCTGGATCACGATATGCAGAACGGATGTCAGGGGAGGAAGACCATTGTCGGCGCCTTCGAAGTACACATCATGGTAGCCCACCTCAGCTGCCGACGGGGTGAATTCAGTGATGATGCTGGCCGTATTGCCGGTGACGGCGCTTACCGTGGTATAGTTGCTGAGCGTGTTCGCATAGGAGCTCGGAACGGTTACTTGCGCAGGTTCAGGGGAGAGGAAATCCACGCTGAGCTGGGTGAGCTGACCAGCACAAACGGTTAGGGAGTCACACACCGATTGCCCCGTGATCACGGGAGGTACGTTGCCGGTGGTGACCGAAGTAGCAAACGTGAAGTACTTGTCAGATAGCCAGCCGATACCGCTGGCTGCGCCGAATGGGCCATTGTAATCAGTGCCAGCATGATCGAACCGACCGAACTGGATGTAATTCACGTTATCCCCTTTGTTCGCCCCTACCGTAGCCGGTGTGCCCCCGAAACCGTTGGTTCCACTCGAAGCACTGCCCGTGGTCCATTGCATCGTTTCATAGCAGAATGAGACGTTGGCACCATTGGGAACGACAGGGTCCGTACCGTTCGTGATGATCACTTGGAAGGAATTCAACTTGTCCGTCTGCATACTGTAGTAACCCACCCTTGTCCAATTCACATAAAGTGCGGTAGGTGTTACCTTGAACTGGACGATGTTGTTGTTCGCACCACCTCCGCGCAGATCCACGTCCGCCCAAAAGGGCGCCACCAGCGTAGGACCGCTCATCGGGAAAGGGGTAGAGCTGTAACCACCCAGATAGGTGCCGAAGGATACGCTTCCGTTAATATTGATGTAGGCCGTGCTGTAAGTCTGGCCGTACATATATACGCCGAACGGTAAGTTGATGGGTCCATAGGAACCATCGTCGCCGTTGCCCCAACCACTGGCATTCCATTGGGTACTGTTGTTGATGGTGGTGTAAGTCGCGTTCGGGGTGATCCAGCAATCGCATGTGGCGCTACCGCCCCGGGAGTTGTCCTCCTCATCAGCGGCTGGTTGTTGGGAAGGATGCGTGGGACTGGTAGGCTCACCAGGTGTGATCAACTGGGACTTCCAAGCGTCATAATCCGTTGCATTGTTGAATGCAGGCGGTTCCTGTGCTACCAAGGAGGCAGCAAAGGTCACTGCGGAGAGCAGCAGTAGGTATCGGAGCATCTTCATTGGTCTTTAGCGGAAGAGTTGGACCACCATGCTTTTTGCACGGGTTTGTCCATTTTTATCAGTGATGAGAACCATGCAGCTATAGTAACCTTCTTCGGCGATGTTGCCATTCGGAAGGCGCCCATCCCACATGTTGGAGAGGTCATTGGAATGGAATACGAGCGATCCGGTCTTGGCCGCAAATACCCGTACATCCACTTTCTCATATTCACCAGCCACGATCTTCAGTTTGTCGTTCACCCCGTCTCCTTGCGGGCTAAAGGCATTGGGGATCAGGATGTCATTGGCGCGGTTGGCCTGGAACGGGTCGTCAAGGATGGACTGGTCGTTGTCCACTATCGGGTAGGAAGGCTCCTGGATCGGGTCACTGTTCGTCCCTGAAGCGGAAGCGATCGATGGTGCGGCGGGAATATACTGGTGCACAGGCTCCAGCTCGGGCTTGGGTTCCACAGTGGCGGGAACTACGGGTTGCTTCACGGGTGCCTGTATCTCAGGCTTATGTTGTGGTTCAGCTGGCACGAGCTCTTCGACCACTGCCGTTTCGGGAGCAGACTGCTGCGTGGCTGCCACATCGTTCCCTTCAGCCCGCATGGTACCCTTGGGCAGCAACGTTCTGGCAGTATTCACTTTCGTCGTTGCTGTTTCCACTACCTGTTCTGCCACGGCCGCTTCCGGTTTCAAGCCGATCGCCTTGGTGTCGGTGGCAGGAACTTCGATCAATGAGATCTGTGGCGCTTCCGGAACGCTTGCTGTCGGCGCAGCTTCTTGGTTGTTCCAGAAGAAAAGCCCGGCCGTAATAACAACGGCCGCCACACCTGCAGCGATCCAACCCGCGTGGACGGAAGTGCCTGCTGCGGCACCTGTTCCGATCTGTGCATTGATGTTGGCCCAAGCGGATGGGTCCACATCCACCTCATGCCCTTGGAATTTGTCTTGAAGGCTTTCGCGAAGTCCTCCCTCGCTGTTCGCGGCCATTTGCCCCGTCACCTGTTCCCAAACACCGGGTGGCACGTCCATCTCATGGCCGTGGAAGCGCTCGCGGAGCTGTTCTATCAGTTGGTCGCTCATCTTCAATTTCCGTGCAGGTCCACCGTTTCCTTCGGTAGCAGTTTGCGCAGGTAGGCCCGCGCTTTCATGAATTGCGACTTGGACGTGTTCTCGGAGATGCCCAGCATCTCCCCGATCTCCTTGTGCGGATAGCCTTCAATGGCGAACAGGTTGAATACGGTGCGGTAACCCGGTGGCAGGGCTTGGATCAAACCCATGAGCTCATTGGTGCTTATCGCACTGATGGCTTGGCTGTCCGTGGCATGCAAATGCTCCGCCTCGGTGAGGTCCAAACTATGTTCAAAAGGTTTGTTACGCCGTATTTGGTCCAAGGCGGTATTTACCATGGTGCGAGCGATCCAACCGCCCAAAGGCCCATCTGCGCGGAAGTGGTCCATTTTCTGGAACACCTTCACGAAGCCATCCTGAAGGATGTCCTGGGCCTGTTCGCGGTCGGGGGCGTAACGCATACAAATGCTCATCATTTTTCGTGCATAGGCCTGATAGAGCGCCTTTTGGGCAATCGGGTCACCCTTCAGGCAACCCTCTACCATTTGCTCATCTGTCATGACCTTGCTTGCGGTATGATGCGATCCCGGTACCGAAAGTTGCCCCGGTTGTGTGAAAGGTAAAGCAAAGACCCGAAAAATTTCCGGATACAACCAACCGCGATACGCGAACGGCGGCATTCGGAGGCCTGCATCTGGGGACTTGCATGTTACGAGTGCCAGATGCGTTAGCGACCTTCGCACCATGACCCTGCCACCATCCCTTCGTCCCGGAGATACCATTGCCATTCTTCCAACCGCCCGTGCGATCAACGCCGAAGAACTTCAGGCTGGTATTGCGCTGGCGGAAAGCTGGGGGCTTCAGGTGCGGCTGGGGGCTGGCATCGGGCGGAAGAGCTTCCAACAGGCCGGCACCGCACAGGAGCGTGCGGACGATCTGAAGGCTGCATTGATGGACGATCAGGTAAAGGCTATCTGGTGTGCACGCGGTGGCTACGGCACGGTGCACCTCACGGAACTGGTGGACCTTTCCATACTGCGTGAAAAACCGAAGTGGATCGTTGGCTTCAGTGATGTAACCGTGCTGCATTCAGCCTTGCACCAGCTCGGGGTGGCATCGCTGCATGCCCAAATGCCGTTCAATATCGCGGGGAAGAGCGAAGCCTGTATATCCTCCTTGCAGGCAGCCCTTTTCGGTCAGCCCGATCCTGTTTGCATCCCTGCGGCGGATGTACATCCGTTGAACCGCTACGGCTCGGCCGAAGGCGTGCTGGTGGGTGGAAACCTGTCCATCCTATATGCCTTGCGGGGTACGCCTTACGACTTGGATACCACGGGCAAGATCCTCTTCATTGAAGACCTGGACGAACTGCTTTACCACATGGACCGCATGGTGATGAACATGAAGCTGGGCGGTCTCTTCGATGACCTCGCCGGTCTGGTGGTGGGTACCATGACGGATATGCATGACAAGAACCCAGCGGACCCTTTCGGCCTTGATGCGGAGGCCATCATTGCCCGCGCTGTAGAAGGCAAGGGCTATCCGGTCTGCTACGATTTCCCAGCGGGGCACATCACTGATAATCGGACCTTGGTATTGGGCCAAAAGGCGAAGCTCAGCGTGACCCCGGAAGGGACAGCACTGAGCTTCGTGAATGAAAGGTCGGCCTGACCGCTTGTTGCTTTAGTTCCGTTCGAACTTGGTGAACCCTGCGGGGATCTCGAAAAGGTCGGCCTTCTGCGCTCCGCGCACCACCTTGGTCACTTCCAGGCGGCTCACTTCGCTGCCATCCATCTTTTGCTCCACACCGATCATGGGGAATACACCCTTGGCACCATCGATCTTCAAGAAGAAGAGGGCCTGTTCATCCTTCCGATTGAGCGTTTTCAGCATGGGAATGAAGAAGTCAAAGGCATCTTGTGCCACCCAGTAGGTGAGGATCCGGTCCTCCGATGGGCTCTTCACCACCCATTTTTCACACTTGTAGCCGGCCAAGTCCTTCATTTCACCGGTCTTCTTCACATCCGATTTGATCTCCTTGGGCAGCCTCATGTTGGGCACGTCCATGTAGAGCTTGCGATCGGGGCTCAAGGCGGTTACCGTGTTGTCGCGATTGTCCACCAGCATAATGCCCTGCACGTTGCCACGGGAGCTGAGTTCCTCAATTCGCACATGGTCGCCTTTGATGTAGTACTTGTAGTTGGTGACCACCGGTCCGGTGGTCTTGGTGAATTCGATGGTGCCTTCGAAGCTTTGTGCTTGAATAGCGGCCGTTACGGCGAATAAACCGCCAACGAGGGCGAGTGAGCGGAGCGATGGATGCATGTGTTTATTTTTCAATCGGTGGCTGACGGCGAAAGATGTTGACCTTTGACCCTTCCAACGGGGTAGGCCGTTGCCGGGTTACGCACACATCGACGTTAAGTTTCATGGCCACGCATATTTCCACTGGTAAGCAAGGAGAACAATTGGCATGCCAATGGCTGGAGGCCAAGGGTTTTTCCATCCTGCACCGCAATTGGCGCCATGGCCGGGACGAGATCGATATCGTGGCACGCGATGGCGGATTCCTGGTGGTAGTGGAGGTGAAGACCCGCAGCACCGATCGCTGGGGAGATCCCGAACAGGCCATCGGCCCTGCCAAGCGCCGCAACCTCATGCGAGCTGCTACCGAGTTGGTACACACCATCCCTGAGAGCTTGGAATTACGCTTTGACGTGATCAGCATTACACATACATCGGCAGGTCCCGAATTCCTGCACATCCCCGACGCATTTTACCCCACGTTATGAGCAAGCGCATGAGTGATCGATCGCCGAGAGGTGAACGCCCCGCACGGGGAAGCAAGGGCTCCGGCCCGAAAGCAACCGGAAGATCCAGTGGACCCGGAGGGCGTCCGCCACGAAAGGACCGCGACGATGGCCCGGATCAAGGGCGTGGAAGAAGTGCGCGTCCATCCCGTGAGCGCGATGACCGCGATGCAACTGGAGAAGGCCGCAGTGCCGGTCCGCGTCGCTCCACCGGGCCAAAAGGTCCGCCCCGCTCTGCCGGACCCAAAGGACCGCCCCGTGGGGATGACAGGAGAGGGCCTGCCAGGGAGGATGATCGAAGAGGACCCGCCCGTGGCGATGATAGGCGAGGACCCGCAAGGGGCGACGAGAGGAGGGGACCCGCGAGAAGTGATGATCGGAGGGGACCCGCTAGAGGAGACGATAGGAGGGGACCCGCCCGTGCCGATGATAGGAGAGGGCCCGCCCGTGGGGACGATACCAGAGGACCGGCCAGAGGGCCACGTAGGGATGACCGTCGTGGGCCGGATGCGGCTGGCGCGGGAAGACCACCGAAGCCTTGGAAAACGCAGAGCCGGGATGAACGCACCTTCCGCGAGGGAGACCCGAAGGCACGTCGTCCGTTCAATAAGGGAGAGCGCAGCAACCGATTCAGTCTGCCGAACCCGGAGAACGATGGCTTGATCCGCCTGAACAAATACTTGGCACAGGCCGGTGTGGGTAGCCGCCGCGAGGCAGATGAACTGATCACTACGGGAGTGGTAACAGTGAACGGTAAGATCGTAACGGAGCTGGGTGCCAAGGTGAAGCCGGAGGACATTGTTCACTTCGGTGGGCAGAAGCTGAGCATGGAGCAAAAGCGCTACGTGCTGCTCAACAAACCGAAGGATACCATTACCACGACGGACGATCCCATGGAACGTCATACGGTGATGTCCCTCATCGCCAAAGCCGGTCCCGAACGGCTCTACCCGGTCGGACGTTTAGACCGTAACACCACGGGCGTGCTCTTGCTCACCAACGATGGTGATCTGGCCAAGAAGCTCACGCACCCCAGCCATGGGGCAAAAAAACTCTACCACGCCACTCTCGATCGTGCGCTCACTGTGGATGAGCTTCATAAACTCGTGGAAGGCATCGAGTTGGATGACGGTCCTGCCAGGGCGGATGAAGTCAGCTTTGTAGGTGCTTCCAAGCGGGAGGTGGGCCTGATGATCCACATGGGACGCAACCGCATTGTGCGCCGCATGTTCGAGGCGCTGGGAGCCGAAGTGCTGAAGCTGGACCGCGTGATGTTCGCAGGCCTTACCAAGAAGGAGGTGGGACGCGGGCATTGGCGTTACCTGACCGATAAGGAGGTCACCTGGCTGAAGCAGATGAAGGATGTTCCGAAGGACACCAAGGATGGACGCGGTGGACGCAGGACGCGCCTATCGCAGGGAAGCGAATAAGCCGGCCTACCAAGCTCATCTCTGGAGCAGCCGTTCAGTCCGTTTCGGTGACGCATAGCTTTGTGCCATGTTCGTTCACCGGATCGCACGTGGCCTAACGGGCCTGACCATAGCAACCTTGCTGCTGACAGGCTGTGTCCCACCGCCAGCCAGTGTAGCGCCGTTGATGGATTCTTCGTGGACCACGATCCAAGGGAAGAAGGTCCTTCTGAAGGACATGATGGGTGCCGCCGGAACCGTGTTCATCACCTTGGATCCTGAATGCCCGTTCTGCCAGTTGTACACCCATACGTTCAGCGACATTGCAGAAAAGTATGCGGCACGTGGTGTGAACGTAGTGGGTATGTATACCGGGCATTTCATGCAGTTGGAAGAGGTGTTGCCATTCTCCGCCGATGCAGGTTTCCAATTCCCACAGGTGATGGATGACCAGTGCATATTATCCATCGCCCTGCAAGCACGGGTGACGCCGGAATGCTTCCTGACGGATCCGCATGGCACGGTGGTCTATCGCGGAGCCGTGGACGACCGCGCCGTGCGCCAAGGGCAAAAGAAGTACGAGGCCCAACAGCACTATTTGGCGGATGCCATTGATGCGTTCCTGGCCACCGGAAAGCCACAGGAGGAAGTGGTGGCCGTGGGCTGCATCGTGGAATGCGAAAAGGAGTGATGCAGAGCAACCACTACCGGCTGCTCAAGCCTTGGTCAACGCTCCTGATCATCGGCTCGCTGATCGCATTGGTAGCTTCCTGTGGTAATGCAGGCAGCAGCGTGGAGGAAGCAGATGATGTACCGCGAGTAGCCGGCTTACCGGATACAGTGACCTTCGCGGAGGTGGCGCCCATCATCCGGGCTAACTGCATGCCATGCCATCGGGAAGGGCAGGCGGGGCCTTTCGCATTGGTGAGCTATACGGATATGCGGCGCAAGGCAAAAACCATCCGCAAGATGGTCGTGAACCGGTGGATGCCACCCTGGCCAGCGGATACCGCATACAGCCATTTCTTGGGCGAACGTGCGCTGAATGCACGACAGATAGCCACGATAGCAAAATGGGTGGATCAAGGCAGTCTGGTGGGCGATACCACGGATCTCCCTCCACTGCCCACGGCGAAGGATATATCGGGTATTCACCCCGGAAACCGGGAACCGGATGCGGTGATATGGCTGCCCGATACCTTCCACATTCCGGGCGATAATCGCGACCGTTTCATCATCGCCAAGGCTCCGTTCGAGCTGCCGCGCGATACCTTCCTGAGCGGGGTTGAATTCGTGCCGGGCAACAGGCAGGGGGTGCACCACATGAACGGCGCGATGATCTCCTATGCTGAAGGTGCCAAGCGAAATGCATATACCGGCGCGGCCTACATCGATGCGGACAGCACGCAGAGCTTGGATGCGTATGGAGATCTTCTACTCCAGAATGATGATGGCACTTGGCCACTGCTCACACCTAACATGGTGAACTACCTGCCGGGGCTTTCACCGCCCATCTATCCCCCCGGTATCGGTGGTTATCTCCTTCCCCGCAAGGGCGCTTTCCTCATGAACACGCTGCACTACGGACCGAGCATGCGCGATACCATCGATCGCTCGCACTTCAACCTCTGGTTCAGCAGCACCCCGCCCGGGCGACCGATGAAGGAACTCCAGCTCGGCACCCTCGGCATGAGTCCGGTAGTACCGGACCTCGTGATCCCACCGGACACGGTAATGACCTTCCGCACCAGCCTGCGTGTCCCGGCGGATATCAGTGTGCTCACCATCAATCCACACATGCACCTGCTCGGCAAATCATTCCTGGCATTCGCTGTTACGCCGAGCAAGGACACCATCCCGCTCGTCCGCATCAAGCAATGGGACTTCCGTTGGCAATTCGCCTATACGTTCCCCTTCATGTTGCACGTGCCGAAGAACTCCGTGATCCATGTGGTGGCCGTGTTCGATAACACCTTGAAGAACCCGAACAATCCCTACGATCCGCCCCGCACGGCACGTGCTCCGGAAGGTGCGCACATGCGCACCACCGATGAGATGCTCCAGTTCTTCGTGAACTACGTGGACTATCGGCCGGGGGATGAGCAGATCAGCTTGAAACCTGAGTAATAGTCCGCAGTCGCAGTCGGCAGTTTGCAGCCTGCCCGCTGCCTACTGCTACTGCCCACTGCCTACTGCTCCTGCCCACTGCCACACTACCCTTGCGCCAGTGGCTTCGGCTTCACCGCTCTGGTGTTCAGTCTTCGCTGCCGCCATCCATTGACGGAGATGCAGGCGAGGATCAAGCCGATGCCAATGTAGGATCCCGGGTGCATGCGTTCGCTTTCCGGCCAGATCATCAACGCGATCAGGATGGTGTACACGGGTTCCAGGTTCACAGTGAGGATCACGGTGAATGGGGTCAGCTGCTTCAGGACGTGGATGCCGGCGGTGAAAGCGAACGTGGTACACACCAGTCCAAGGAACAGGTGACCGAGGAGGTCATTCGTGGGCATCTGCCAGATCGGTATCGGAAGGTCACCTACCATGGCCAGCCAGATCCCCAGCACCACCATGGCGGTCAACAGCTCATAGAAGCCGATCCGCATGGCATCGCCGCGTTGTACCAGCCGCCCGTTCACCACGTTGAACACCGCGCTGAGCAACGCGCTCAAGGTGCCCAGCATGATCCCTTCCCGATACTCCGTCTCCAGACCGAAGATCAGCAGGAGCGCAGCAATGATCACCGCTCCCAGGCCCAGCTCAAAACCGCTGATCCGCTGCTTGGTCCAGAAGGGCGTGATCATGGCGGTGAAGAAGGTGCTGGTGCTCAGGCAGGCCACGGCAACGGAGGCACTGCCGCGCTTGATGGCCAAGTAGAAGGTGATCCAATGCGCCAGGATGATCAGGCCCGTGAACATGTAGCGCCATAGGTCCGGCGTGCGCGGCGAAAGGGAACGCCGCATCCAAAGGGCTACAACCAACAGTCCGGCGCAGGCAGTGACGCAACGGATGTAAACGATGTGCAGCGCGCTCTGATCGATATACTTTCCAAGTATGCCCGTCCAACCCCAGAGGAAAACCGTCAGATGCAGCAGGAGCAGCGCATTCCGACGGAGCCGGGGGTCTGGGCTATCGGGAGCCAAGGAGGCGAGCTGGGACATGTGTAGGAGGCTCCGTGTAACTGAACCCTATGAGACCGGTCAACGATTGTTCTGCAACTTTTCCTGCAAGCCGTTCACCAACTGCTGCTGTCGGTCGATCTCGCTCTGCTTCGCCACTTGGTCTTCCTCGTTCTTCTTGATCGCCCACTGAAGGTCCTGCACCTTCTTCTCCATGGCTTGTGTGGTCTTCGAAGCACGTGTCGCCTTGCTCTCTGTTTTACGCAGGTCCTTTGATCGTTCCTTCTCCAATTGGGCCTGTTCAGTGCTATCGGCCCCTGTCTCGCGTATGGGATCAGCCATCCCTTTCAGTTGTCCCTCCAGCTCCTGCTTATCGCGAACGGCCTGTTCGCCGCGCTGCTGCGATTTCAAGATCCCGTTCTCGGCCCGCTGCTTTTCGCGCTTCAGCATGTCCAATTGCCGGGTCAGGTTTTCCAGGTCCCGCTTTGCCTTGTCGAGTTCTGCTTGGGCCAGTTGCCTGCGCAATATCACGGTGCGCTGCTGCACCCAGTCCCTGCAGCCGTTCAGCTCGCGTTCCGGTGAATCCGGACCCACGTATCCATTCGGGGTAAGGAATGCGATGTGTGCCGTGGTATAGAGGCCGCCCTTGGGCTTCTCTACCGCTATGAGGATGCGCATCGTGTCCGCGGAGGCAGAGGGAATGCGTGCGGTGGCCCCGATCAACTCCTTCTTATTGGTCACCTTCATACTGATGCTCTTCAGCTCGTTCTGCCAGAACGAGCTGACGTCCTTTTCACTGGCATTTTCGAAGGTCGCATCCAACGTAGGGTGCACGCCATTGCTGAATTGGTAAGCGCTGATGCCGGGAACTGATTGGGCCTGCAGGCTGATCGGGCCAAGAAAGGTCAGGATCAAGGACACACCAAGGTAGTTTGCTCGCCGGAAAGCTGTGCTGAATGCACGCGGTGATGTGGCAACTCCCGTCATTCCTCATCCACGCGGGTTACGCCACCGCTGAGGATGAACTTCATTACCTCAGCTGCCTTGGCATCGATCGGAGTGACGCACGATACAGGCACGATGAACAAGCGACCGCTCCAAGCAAAACTATAGGGTACATAAACCGCTACATGGTCCGCGCCCACACCCAAGTGGCTGAGGTCCTCCTGCGTTAGAAATCCCAGTTGCCCCAAACCGGAACCATCCAAAGGCGTGACCAAAACCGGTCGGTCGAACTTTTTCTTGCTGCCCACCAGACCTTCCATCAGGTCCTTCAGCGCATCATAAACGGTCTTCAGGAACGGCACGCGGCGCAGGATATCCTCGAAGACCTCCGCCATGCGCTGGTAGAAGAACGTGGAACCCAGCCAGCCAATGACAATGATGCTGGTGAGCACGATCACAATGCCCAATCCAGGTATATCCACTTGAACGATCTGGTCCAACCACCTCAATGCTTCGAAGGCCACCGCTACTATTACCGCAACGGGAACGATCAGCAATAAGCCGCGGAAAAAATAGCCCAAGAGGAGGCGACCTATGTTCCGGTCATCGTTCATGCCGCGAAGGTATTCCGGCCGACCCAATTCAACCGCAACGAAATGAACTCAGGACGCGCGACTCACTCCCCCAGTTCCGCCTGCACTTTCTTCGGCAGTGAAGCCACCACCAACGCATAGCTATGGTCGAGGAGCTCACGGATCAGCGCATCCTTCACACTGCCATCGGCGAGCACGGTGTTCCAATGCTGCTTGTTCATGTGGTAGCCCGGTGTGATGCCTTCGTGATACTCCCGTAGCTCAATAGCGCGTTCCGGGTCGCACTTCAAGTTCACGCTTTCGAAGGTGTTCAGATCCGTGAGGGCGAACATCTTGCCCGCCACCTTGAAGACCAAGGTATCCGGGCCGAAGGGTGTTTCTTCCGTGGTGCCGGGCTTTTCCAGGCAGAGCTGACGGAAGCGCTCAATGTTCATCACAGTGGGGCATACAGCAACGGCCGGCTCGGGGCTGCATCGTTGATGAAGTGCGGGATCTGCAGTTCCAAGAGGTATTCGCCATCATGCACCTTGTTGGGCACGAAGATCATTTCCGTGATGGTGCGGCTGAGGTCCGTGCTGCGCGGATGGTCCCAGAATGCGTGGTGGGCGGCCAGCTTGCCGTTATCCCGCTCGCGATCGACGCTCGGAAGGTCCAGCAAAAGATGTTTTACACCGATGCTGCGCAACCAAGTGCAGGCCTCTGCCTCGATATAGGGTGGATTGGTGCCTGTCCAGTGCCGCGTGATCTTGTCCGGCTCATTGGGCCAGGTGCGGATCACCAAGGCCTCCGGGGCACGTTCGTTCACGGTGCTGCGCAGCAATCCCAAGGTGATCACCCGGTCGAGCCCTTCGGCGGTGCGTCGCTCCTCCGGCAGTACGCTGATCAGCTGTGCGGTGAACCAGTAGCGCCGGAAGATGTTCCCCACGGGATGCACCAGCCGCGCGATGTGGCCCACACTCTCGGTATGTGTGCCGTTTCCGTGCGGGTTGAAGGCCACATCCCGGAAGTTGACCGCAGCACCTTCTTGCACGCTATAGGTCTTATCGCCATCGTTCACCGGAGTGAAGGATGGAGGGCCCACGTGCCAAGCACGAGGACCCGAGCTGTTCGCATCCAAAGGGATGGACAGGTCGATGGGGTCATTGAGCGCGATGCGCCAAGTGCGTCCTTGGTGAGTGATCTCTGCGATCATGATGTGGGCATGAAGAGGTCCGAAGCAATGCGATCCGCGAAGTTCCTGCCTTTTGGGGTCAGGATCAAACGTCCATCGCGGACCTCTATTTCATTCAGCGCAAGGTAGTCTTCAATGGTCTTCGCGTTCACCTTGGCGAAAGCTTCGCCCAGTGCCGATAGCTCCACACCCCACATGGTGCGCAGGCCGGTGAGCAAGCGTTCATTGATGCGCTGCACAGGGGTGAGCATTTCAGCCTCCCAGAACTGTTCACCGTTTTCCACGGCTGCGGCATAGCGCACATTGTTGGCCACGTTCCAGCGCCGTTGATCGCCGTTGAATGAATGAGCGGAAGGCCCGATGCCGAGGTAGGGCACGCCGTGCCAGTAGCTTGTGTTGTGCTTCGCGAAATGACCCTCCTTGCCGAAGTTGCTGATCTCGTATTGCACCAATCCGGCTTCCGCCACACGCGCGATCCCATGCTCGAACTGCGCTGCCTGCTCTTCATCATTTGCCGGAACAATGCGCCCGGTTTGCACCTGCTTGTGCAACGCCGTGCGGGATTCCACAGTGAGGCAATAGGCTGAAAGATGTGGCATGCCATGGTCCAGCGCGATGGTGAGCTGCTCGTCCCATTCCGCCAGCGTCATGCCCGGCAGTCCGTAGATCAGGTCAATGGTCCATGTGGTAAAACCGGCTTGGGCCACCTGCTTGATCGCTTGCAGGGATTGAACCGCATTGTGGGCACGTCCCATCCACTGCAATCGCTCTTCGCGGAAGCTCTGAACACCTAGACTTACGCGGGTGATACCGAAGTCGCGCCACGCCGCCAGCACCGCCTCTGAGATGTCATCCGGGTTGGCTTCGATGGTGATCTCCGCATCTGCTTCAACGGTCGCAAGTGACCGAGCTTCTTCAAGCAACGAGCCGAGCTCTTGCGGCGATAGCAAGCTGGGTGTGCCACCTCCGAAGTAGATGGAACCCAGTGCTGCGCCGTTGAGTTCAGCGATACGTGAGTGAAGTTCGGTGCGCATCGCCGCCAACACCCGGTCCTTCGTTGCCAAGGACGTGCTGAAGTGGAAGTCGCAGTACACGCAGGCCCTGCGGCAGAAGGGGATATGGAAGTAGAGGCCGGACAAAGGAGCGGAACATGCACTCGCGACACGCGAGCGCTGGCTATGCAAAGGTCGTATGAAATCAACTCAGCTACGGGTGGGTGCATTTCTGCTCACCCACACGATGCTGGCGCTCGCTTGTCGCGAGTGTCCACAATCCCATGGTCTAGCGCTCGCGTGTCGCGATTGCCCACATAGGACTCCGCCTATCTTCATCCTATGTC
The DNA here is from genome assembly GCA_040391235.1 of Cryomorpha ignava. Lineage (GTDB taxonomy): Bacteria > Bacteroidota > Bacteroidia > Flavobacteriales_F > PHOS-HE28 > PHOS-HE28. The sequence goes on along the minus strand of JBEBYG010000021.1, from coordinate 21,493 downwards.
CGAACGTCGAAAAGCCAATATCGAAGGCGCCACCTACTTCGTAACCTTCACTGTTCTCGGATGGGTGGACGTGTTCACACGTAAGGTGCTTGCAGATGAGCTGATCAAGAATATTCAATATTGCCAACGCAACAAGGGGCTTCGGGTCTTTGCTTATGTGGTCATGTCAAATCATGCTCACATGGTAGTGCACCGTGAAGGTGGAACGGTCGCAGAATGGCTTCGAGACTTTAAAAGCGTCACTGCGAAACGGTTCATCCACTTGATCGAAACCCCCCCCGGCGAAAGCAGGAGCGAATGGCTTTTGCCATATTTTCGCGAGCAGGGAAACCGGACCGCGCAAAGTCGAGAGTTTGCGTTCTGGAAGAAGGACAACCATCCGACTGAATTGTACACCCAGCCTGTCTTCGAACAGAAGGTCCAATACATTCATATGAACCCGGTGGTGGCGGGCATTGTCAGTGAACCAGAGCATTATTGGCTCAGTAGTGCTCACCCACAGGGACCGTTGAAGTTGAACGGATACGACCAATGAAAAGACGAGGTAGTGGGCACTCACGACACGCGAGCGCCGGCCTGTCTGGAGTAGCTAGCCCTCGCGTGTCGCGAGTGCCCTACTTCACCCGCAAAGAGATCCGGAACGTAGTCCCTTTCCCAACCGTCGAGCGCTTCACGAAGATCTTGCCCTTGTGGTAGGTCTCCATGATCCGCTTGGTGAGCGAGAGACCCAGACCCCAGCCGCGCTTCTTGGTGGTGAATCCCGGCTGGAACACGGTCTTCAATTGGGAAAGCGGGATGCCTTTACCCGTATCGGTCACATCCACGTGCACCTCGTTGCCGTCCTTCTCGGTGGTGATGGTGATGCTGCCTTCGCCTTCCATGGCATCCACCGCATTGCGGATCAAGTTCTCCAGCACCCAACTGAAGAGCGCACGGTTCAAGGGTACGATCACCTCTGCATCTGCTGGCACCACGTCGATCTTTACGCGGCTTGGTAGGCGTGGACGCAGGTATTGCACGGTGTCGCGAAGGGCCTGGTCGATGTTCTCGGGTACGAGATCCGGCGTGGATCCGATCTTGCTGAAGCGCTCGGTGATCATTTCCAATCGGCCCACATCCTTGCGCATTTCGGAAACGGCCTCGGGGTCACTCCCTCGGTCATCCATCAGTTCCATCCAGGCCATCAACGAGCTTAGCGGAGTGCCCAGCTGGTGTGCGGTCTCCTTCGCCATACCCACCCAAACTTGGTTCTGCTCCGCATTGCGGAAGAGACTGAAGAGCGCATAGCTCACCAAAAGGAACAGCCCGATGATAATGAACTGCACGTAGGGGAAGTAGCGCAACTGGGTGATCACACGACTTTCCTCGTAGAAGATGTAGTTGCGGCCGCGTCCGGCGAGTGATACCTCGATCGGTGGATTTGCTTGTGCCATCTCGGTGATGCGCGCCTCCAGTTTCACACGATCACCAATGACCTCCATATCGATGTTGCTGTGCTCGATCACATGGGTGCGCGTGCTGTCGGTATAGATCACCGGCACAGCCGCGGTGTTCATCACGGTTTCGCTGATGAAGCTGCGAATGATGTTGTCCATCACCTGCTTCAGTTCGGTCACGATGCGCGAATCGGTATAGTGGAGGTATTGTTTGTGATCGCCGAACAAGGTGATCGCTATGGGTTCATGGAGCGCATCCATACGCTTTACCTCAGCGCGCAGGGAGTCAGGGTTGTTCTCGATGTGGGCATCCAGGTTGCGGTTGGCGGTGGGGCGGCCCTTTTCATCGGTGATGATCACCGGGATGGTGGTGTTATCGCTGACCACCTTGAGGTAGAAGCTGAGGTCGTTCACATCGTCGCTGGCGAGGTGGACCTGCGCATCCGCCCATAGTTCCACGCGTTTGCGTTCCTCATCGCGAAGCCGGTGAAAGAGCGAGTCGGTGTAGTTCACCAGTTGTGCGCGGTTGCGAACAGCCTCGGCCCACAGTTCCACTTTCCGACGCTCCTCCTGCCGCACCTTGTTCACGATCCGGCTGCTGTACCAAAGCGATGCACCCACAATGGTCATGGCGACCAAGGCGAGCACAAGCTTCCAGCGTTGTTTGCGTGAGTACAGGTTCATTCCGGCCGAGGGTGCGAGGTATCAAAGATGAACCGCAGATGCTGAAATGGTCGATCCTTGTCCGTTCAAGAGGGTCTTATCCGTGCGGGGCGTGGTTCCGCTCAATCCACGCCGATGATCACTTGCGGTTCATCCTTTTCTCCCTTTTGCAGCAACCGCCCCAATCCCTTCTTCGGCTTCGGGGTGGGCGGTGGCGGACTGGCAGCTGGCTCCCCGAAATCCACGGTGATCTTGCCTTGCTGTGCTGCAGGGGTTCCTGCGGAAGCGGTCTTATCACCGGTAACAATGCCCTTAAGGATGCCCTTCAGCTGCGCGGTCTCTTCCTTCATGCGCTCCTTGCGGCGCGCTGCGGCCATGGCACCATCGGTGCCGAACTGGAGATTGTCCGTGGTGCCGTACATGTGCAGGAAGATCCGCAGGCCGGTGCCGTCGTCGATGATCGGACCGAACTCATCTCCATTGCTTTGGGCAGTGCGGAACAGGTCTCCCAAGCGGAAGCTGAGGTGATCGTCCACTTCGCCATCGAACCCGTGTGTACCGCTCACCTCCATGTCCATCACGGAGCTGCTCACCGTCATCAGCGGCAGGTGTACCATGCGATCCTTGATCTCGATGCGGTTCTCCAGCTTCGCGAATGTGACGTGCTTCAATTGCTTACGAAGGGCATCCGTATCCACGAATGCGGCGGTTAGCTTGTTCTGGTGGAGGTAGTCGGCGACCATCATCAGGGAAGCATGGTTGTTGAGTTCGCCGTTCAACAGGGTGACATCAGCCACGCAATGCAGCTTGTCCTGGTCCAGGCTGAAATCCTTACGCAGCGGTGCGGTGAAGGTGAGCCGTGCATCGCCATAGCCCTTCACATTGGCCGAGGTGATGAAGGTTTGACCGAAGTTCTGGAACTCGGAGAACAACGTGGTCACGTTGATGCCCTTGAGGTCGGCGGTAACGGTGAGCGGATAAGCGGGAGCGGGCCGGGCATCCAGCTTCAGGCTTCCGTTCGCGGTGCCTTCCGCCGTGCGGAATCGCAGGGGTTCAAGAGCGAGCTGTTGCCCTTTCATCCGCAGGTTGCAGCTGATCGCCGTGGCCTTGAACTCTTCCATTTTCAACTCCCCGATATCAGCCTTGAGGTCCAGATCGATCAGAGCGGGAAGGGTGAAGGCATACGCAGCACCGGCACTCGGCGGAGTGCTGGCGGGCTTAGCATTGGTCTTAGCCTCCAGCAAGGACGCCAAGTCGATGGAGGGCGAACTTCCCTTGGCCTCGATGGTGAGCCGCTGGTCCTTGAAGAGTGCATAGGGCATCAGGTTGCGAAGTGTGCCGGTAAGCTCCATGGCGTTGCCCTGCAGGTTGAAGCGGAGCCCATGCACCATGGCATCGTTTCCGGCCAATGCCATTTCAGCGTTCAGTTCCGAAACACGATGCCGCATTCCCTTCATTTTCAGGCTGGCATCCTTGAGCTTTACGCTTCCCGTAATGGCCAATCCATGCAGGTCAGCGGCCTTGAAATCCTCCACATCGCGCAGCCTTCCTTGGATGTGTGCCTCGGCTTTCATCTTGCCGGTCACTTGCTCAAGCGTGTCCAACCCCACGAAGCGAAAGAGATCCGACAGGCCAAGGTCCGCATGGACGTTCGCGAGCAATTTGGCATTCTTCAAGCCCAGTAGTTCCAGGTCGCCACCGACCGGTCCAGAAGGTGAAGAGGCGGAAAAGTTCCGCACCACCAGCTTACTCGGTGCCCATTTCGGCGTGAAGTCGACAGAGAATTCACCCTGCACTTTGCGGAATACAGTTCCTGAGGCCAGTTCGGTAAAGCGACCCTCGCGCAATTTCATGCCCATGGAAAGTGAAGGTCCGGGGGCATCGAGCGGTCCGGCGTAGTGAATGGCGAGGTCGGCATTACCGGCCATGGCATAGCGCCGCATGGTAGCCCGAAGATTTTCCGGAAGCAACTGCACCACGCTGGCGAGGTCCAACCCGAAGCCATTGGCCCGCAATTCCAGCATGTTACCGGTTTTTCCAGGCGTTACGGACATGGTCAGGTTCAACGGGGTTTTTCCGAAGAGCAGTTCCCCCTTTTCAATGTGGAATCCGTTCGCCTCACTGCCGAAGACCATCGCGAGGTTCACGATGGCTTTGCGGTCGGCGAGGATCACTCCATCGGAATCGGTCCAGTGCCGCAGCCAGAGATCGCCCTTGGTTGTGAGCGTGGACCGATCATCGCGGAATCGACCACCCAGCGAAAGCTTTTCACTATTGAAGGCGATGTCCATCGCTGAACGGTCGTCGCGGAAGCGGCCTGCAAGTCCGTCGAAGGTCACGCGGCGCAATGCGATGTCCGTGCCCCCACCACCTGCCATTGCACTGGTGTCGGATCTCCAGACCTCCCAGTTGCCATTGCCATTGCCGTCCAGTCCGGGATAGAGCTTCACGGAAGTACCATGGAGTTCCCGCACGGTATGGTCGCCGGTGAACAGGGAGAACAAGCTGAATTCGAGGTAGAGGTCCTTGGCATAAAGCAAGGTGTCCGGCTCTTTTCCATCGGTGCGAACCTCTTGGATATAGGCATCGCGGATGCGCAAGGAAGCCTGCGGGAAACGCTTGATCAGCGTAAGCGCGATGCCGTTCTGGTGAAGCGGTGCGGTCAGGTGCGTGTTCAATTCCGCCACCAGCTTGGCCTTTACCTCATCCTGGAAGAAATAGGCGATCAAGGACAAGGTCAGCAGCATCACCGCAAAGGCGGCAATGGCGATCAACACGAAACGGCGAAGCAGGCGTAACATGGGCAAGGTCGAAAATTACCGGGAAGCAGCACTGGTCGGGGGCACCCCAGCCATGGATCGTCCACAGGTGGCTGTTGACCATGAACGCGAAAGACGTGCTGGAAGTGTGGAGGCCCTTCGGGCTATCAGACCATGCGATGAGGAAATGGTGCCAGAGCCGCTTCATCTCCCGACCTGGCATTTCCCGCCATGGCTTCCACTGTCATGGCATTCCGTGCGTTGCGGTCGATCTTCAAGGACGGCTTACCGAACTCATTTCAGGCGTCGGTGCCATCAGTGGCCTTTCCCACATCTTGCACGAACACCTTACGCGTCTTGTGCCAGCCGGAGAGCAAGGGGATCAGCACGGCCATGAGCAATCCGCCCAAAAGGGTTGTCCACCATGCTGGATCGATCGTTTCCGGCCAGAAGAAAAGGTTGATGCGCTGGGCGATGCTCAACAGGAGGAAATAGAAACCCCAGCGCATGAACGTCAACTGGAAATAGCCGATCTCTTTCATGGGAAATGGATCTTGGGTAACTCAAACGTAGCGCATAGCGCGACTTGATCCATCTCTTCCCTTGTGCTCTCTGTGTCTCTGTGGCGAACCTTCGGCCGCGTCCCCTTTACCTTCGCGGACCCATGGCACCCCATACGTTGATCACGCCCTCCACTTACTGCCCCTCCCTTACGCGCTACGAGCGCTGGCATACACGTATCGTAATGGTCGGCGATGTAGGCATTGGCGGTGCCAATCCGATCCGGGTGCAGAGCATGACCACCACGGATACCATGAATACGGCGGCCACGGTTGCACAGAGCATCCGGATGATCCAGGCGGGTTGCGAGATCGTGCGCATTACCGCTCCCAGCAAGTCCGAGGCGGAGAATCTGGCCGAGATCAAGAAGCAGCTGCGAGCACAAGGCTACCGCACACCGCTGGTGGCCGATATCCACTTCACGCCCAATGCCGCTGAGATCGCCGCGCGCATCGTGGAGAAGGTCCGCGTGAATCCGGGTAACTACGCCGACAAGAAGAAATTCGATGTGCGGGAATACACCGATGCACAATACACCGACGAGCTGGAGCGCATTCGCAAACGCTTCCTGCCCTTGGTGAAGATCTGCAAGGAAGAAGGCACGGCCATGCGCATCGGCACCAACCATGGTTCACTCAGCGATCGCATCCTGAACCGCTACGGCGACACGCCGCTGGGCATGGTGGAGAGCGCCTTCGAATTCCTACGCATCTGCCGGGACGAGAACTACCACGACATCGTGCTGAGCATGAAGGCCAGCAATACCCAAGTGATGGTACAGGCTTACCGGCTACTCGTCCACAAGATGATGGAGCTGGGCTGGGATTATCCGCTTCACTTGGGCGTGACCGAAGCAGGCGATGGTGAGGACGGACGCGTGAAAAGCGCAGTCGGGATCGGTGCACTCCTGGAGGATGGATTAGGTGACACGATCCGGGTGTCCTTGACCGAAGAGCCCGAAGCGGAGATCCCGGTGGCGCAGGAGCTGGTGGCACGCTACCCGCGGAAGGAGCATGCTTCCATTCCACCCCTGGGGCACATGCCGATCGACCCCTTCAGCTACAAGCGCAGACAGACCCGCGAAACGCTGAATATCGGTGCACGACATGTGCCCGTGGTGATCGCCGACATGAGGCACAAGACTACCATTACACCGGCGTCCTTTTTCGTGTGGGGCTATCGCTACAGCGTACCGAACGATAAGTGGAACATCGCCGATCAGGCCTGCGATTATGCCTTCATCGGGAAGAACAGCATCGACTTTGAGATCCCCGGAACATTGGGCGTGGTCCAACAGCACACCACGTGGCTGAAGGATCGCGCCAAGGTGCGCCACTACCCGCTGATCACACCGAACGATTACCGTGCGGGCGTTGAGATGCACGACGAGCTGAACTTTGTGCACGCCACACTGCCGGATCTCGATGCTGCCATGATCGAAAAGCTGCGCGATGACCCCACGGCTGTGCTGATCATCACCACGCAGAACGAACACGGCATGGCCGAGGAGCGCCGCTTGGTCTTCGAATTGATGGAGGCTGGTTGCGAAGTACCTGTTATCCTGAGCCACACCTATAGCGATCAGAGCAAGGAGCAATTCGTGCTCCACAGCAGCACGGATATCGGGCCGCTCTTTTTGGATGGAATGGGGGACGGCATCTTTCTCAGGGATGAGGATGGTGGACGTGAGGACCTGGTGTGCCGCACGGCTTTTGGCATCCTGCAGGCCACCCGCACCCGCATCAGCAAAACGGAATACATCAGCTGCCCCAGCTGCGGACGGACGCTCTTCGATCTACAGGAGACCACGGCCAAGATCCGCGCCCGCACCAGTCATCTCAAGGGTGTCAAGATCGGCATCATGGGCTGCATTGTGAACGGTCCCGGCGAGATGGCCGATGCCGATTACGGCTACGTGGGAACAGGCGCCGGCGTGATCACCCTCTACAAAGAGAAGGAGGTGGTGAAGCGCAACGTCCCTGCTGAAAGAGCCGTGGATGAATTGATCGAATTGATCAAGCAGGGCGGCGATTGGGTGGAGGCGGAATAGTTCACCTCACACCTGCGGAGTTCCGAGGTATTCCTTGATCGCTAGTACATACCCTTCAAAGGCCTTCAAGCCATTTGCGGAAAGCGAGCAACGGGTGTTCGGGTAATTGTCCTTGAAGGTCTTCTTTACATTGAGGTAGCCTGCGTCCTTCAGCTTTGTGATCTGCACGCTGAGGTTGCCGCGGGTGGCGCCGGTCTTCTCCAGCAAGAAGTTGAAGTCAGCACTCTCCACGGTCACCAGTAGGCTCACGACCGCCAACCGTAATTGGTTATGCAGAACAGGATCAAGTGGTGCGAAGGCCATCCTCTTGTCGCTTGAGCAGGTAACCAGGGACCAAATAGCCGAAGAACATGGCGACGATGTACAAGAGGGCCACTGTTTGCACGTCCACGAAGAAGGACACGGCGCCCAATATCCAGAATAGGATACCGCCAATGATCAGCGGTTTGAATCGCATCAGCTGGCCGGTGAGGAAAGTGGGCAGGCCAGTGAGCACGATGATCGCTCCTACGTTCATTGGGTCGCCCGAAATACCGCTCCCGAGCATGGTGATGAACAAGGTGGCCAAATAGCCGGCCCATAGCCATGTCATCATCCGATCCATCATCGTATGTACGTGTTGATGCTTCCCTTCACGTGCGCTATGCCACCAGCTGAGCAGGCCTCCAATAATTCCCATCACTCCCCATGCATATGATCCGATGGGATTGTTCTTTACGGCCATGATGTAGTTGAAGGTCATCGCAGCGATCAACAGTACGCCCCACAGGAGGAAGTAGAAGCTGTTGCGTTGGAAGCTTTGCTTGGCCTGGCCTATCATCGTTTCGATGAGCTTGAGGCTTTCCGAGGGGGTGAGTTCGCGTTCCATTGTCTGTTGGGTTGATCGTCGGATCATTCCGGCGGAACAAATGTAAATAAGTTTATATTATAAATAAGAAATGGTCGAACAAATATTCCCTGCCGAACTTCACCCCATGTCCAAGACCATCCTCCTTGCCGGTGCCACGGGCCTGGTCGGCAGCGCCTGCCTTCCATTGTTACTGGCCGACGAACGTGTGGGAAAAGTAATCGCCTTGGTAAGGCGACCGTTGACCATCAGCGATGCCAAATTGGAACAATGGGTGGGCGATGATCTGCAGGAAGAATTGCAGCCGTTAAAAGTGGATGCCGTGATCTGTTGTTTGGGCACCACAATCAAGAAGGCGGGTAGCCAAGCGGCATTCATCGCCGTGGACAAGGCGCTGCCTTTGGGCATCGCCCGTTGGGCCAAATCACAAGGCGTGCCCACTTATGTGATCATCAGTGCTGTCGGCGCGGATGCTGGTTCCCGGGTCTTTTACAGCCGTGTGAAAGGGGAGGTGGAGCAGGAATTGGAGGCGATCCACTTCAGCAACTTGTCCATATTCCACCCCTCTGTTCTTGCAGGTCCGCGGAAGGAGAAGCGCTTCGGCGAGCGAGTAGGTATCGTTGTGATGAACGCGCTCGGGCCGCTCTTGTTGGGCTCGTTGTCACGTTTGCGCGTAATGCCACATGCAGTGCTGGCCAAAGCACTGGTCGAGGCTGCACTTAGTCCCGAACCGGGTATGCACCGATACACCTACAAGGATATCCGCCGTCTGTCGGAGGCTTAGAAGTTGGCCACGTTGACGTTCTTCGCCTTGCTCTCTGCATCGTCCATGCGTGCGAGCAGGTCATCGCGAACGCGGTCGAACGCCGCGAGGTCCTCCGTCTTCAGAGGCTCCGCACTGGGCAGTACTTCCTTACGTGGGTCCACTTGTTGCCCGTTCTTCCAGAAGCGGTAGCAGACGTGCGGTCCTGTGGCCAATCCGGTGCTTCCCACTTCGCCGATCGTTTGCCCTTGCTTCACCACCTGTCCCTTTTTCACCAGGATCTTGCGCATGTGCAGGTACTGGGTTTCATACGTGCGGTTATGGCGGATCTTCACGTAGTTGCCATTCCCACCTGTGTATCCAGCGGCTTCCACCACGCCATCGCCCACGGCGAGTATCGGGGTGCCATACGGCGCGGCATAGTCGGTGCCCAAGTGGGCTTTCATGCGTTTCTGTACCGGGTGGAAGCGACGCAGAGTGAAACCGGATGAGATGCGGCTGTACTTCAAGGGGGCTTGTAGGAATGCCTTCTTCAGGCTCTTCCCTTCGGCATCGTAATAACCACCCTTGCTGTCCGCATTGTCGAATAAGAAGGCCTCTTGCGTCCGGGCGCCATCATAGCGTACGCTCAGCAGGAGCGGATCACCATAAAGTTCATGGTCCACGGTGCTTTGGCGATATACCATGGTGAAGCGATCGCCTTTCTGGATCCGGTAGAAATCCACCGTCCATGCGAACACCTTGCTCAGTTCAGCGGCTAGTGCCGGCGTGACCCCGGCATTCACCAGATCGTTCCACAAGGCACCGGTCACTTCCACGCTCAGGCTTTTTTCTTCCGTATGGATCGGTCGTTTCTCCAGGCGGACATCGTAGGGCGGGCGCAGATCGAACACGATGTGGTCCACAGGATCGGATTCATAAACGAAATAGGAGGGTGTGGTGCTGTTGCCATCCGGAAAAATGAAAGCCAATGGATGCCCGGCCCGCATGCGGTTCACATCGAAGACGGGTGCTGCCAAGCGGACCAGTGAATCGATGGCGCTCGAGTTGATCCCTAAAGGAGCCAAGAGCGTGCTGAACGTGTTACCGGGTTTCACATGGTGGCGATCTACACAGAAGCCGGCCAAGGGGATGCCATAAGCACTGGGCGGTGCAGCCAATGTGTCCTCCACTGTGGTTGTTTCCTCCACGAATTCCTGATGCGGGGCCAGGTCCACCCCCAGAAAGAGGTATGCAGCTCCCATGGCTGCGAGCACGAGCCCGCCGCCCTTCATTACCGTTGATCTCCGCATGGTGCGAAGGAAAGAACGGTTTTTCTGAAAATTAGTTACCCCGCCTCTGCATTTTCAACAGCAGCGGCGTGACAATCGCTCTTATTCCTTCGCGATGGGATTGGCCAAACCCTCGTAGCCACTGAGTTCCATCTTGATCGAACCTACCAGCACCTTGGCCTGAGCGAGCACCGGCACATGGTTCGCATCGTCCGTGATCCATACGTTCAGGTCGTCGTTGGTCTTGAATACGCGGCCCTCTTGCACCACGGGCTGGAACTTCAGGCAGCGGTACTTTCCGTTGCGCACCTTGATTGTTTCCTTGCCTACGTAGCGCATTCGCAAGGTCCACTCCTTGTTGTCCATGAAACAGGGGATCTCGAATTCATCCCCCTTCTTCGCCTTGCTGTAATCGATGGTGCGTGCGAAGTAGAACGCACTGAGCATGTCCTGCACCCCTTCGGCGACCTTGTAGGTCTTGTTGTCCTGCGTGATCACCGAGCGACGGTGCTGCATGAAAATGTAGTCCTGACTGATGGTGTACCCTCCTTCATTCACCCGCCGGATAAAATTCCACGGGTAGACCCCTTCCTTGTCGAAATAGGTCTCGTAGCGGTCCTCCACCTTGTAGAAGGTCTTGAAGGCCCCGGTACTTTCACCGATGCCCACGGCATGCAGGAGTTTGCGGCCTTGGAATTCCTTCTCCGTTTCCTTCAGTTCCAAGGTGGCCACGCCGGCGTTCAGCCAGCCGTAGTGCAACACATAACTCAACTTTTCCCCACCCCGGAAGGCATGGTGATCCACACTGTTAAGCGGGAAGGCACCAGCCGCGGGCTCGGGAGCCCCGCTGGACTGGGCAAAGCCGAAAGATAAGAGACATGCGGCCGCAGTAGCGACCATGGATCGATGTGCCATGGTAACACTCTTTGCAATTGCCGTACCGATCCCACACGATGCCATGCCAACCGATGCGTTTAGAGGACGATGTTCACAATGCGCTTGGGCACGATGATCACTTTTTTCGGGGTCTTCCCTTCCAGCCGCTCCTGCACTTCAAGATTCGCCAGCACCGCTGCTTCCATCTCCTCCTTGGACAGGTTGACCGGGAATACAAGCTGTAAACGCGTCTTACCGTTGAAACTGATGGGATAGCTGAAGTTGTCCTCTTCCAGAAAGCGGGCATGCCACTGTGGCCAAGGTGCCGTGGAAATGCTGTCGGAATGCCCCAACTGCTTCCACAGTTCCTCCGCGATATGGGGCGCGAACGGCGCAAGGGCGATCGTGAGTGGTTCGAGGACGTCGCGCTTGTTGCATCTCAAGGCATGCAACTCGTTCACCGCGATCATGAACTGCGATACGCTGGTGTTGAAGCTCATCTTGTCGATGTCCTCGGTCACTTTTTTCAAGGTGGCGTTCAGCGTTCTTAGCTCCGGTGCCGTCGGGGCCTCCTCGCTCACGCTCATGATGTCACTTTCGAAGAAGAGGTTCCAGAATTTCCGCAGAAAGCGGCTGGTGCCCTCAATGCCATGCGTGTCCCAAGGCTTGCTCTGCTCCAATGGACCCAGGAACATCTCATACAGGCGCAGCGTGTCGGCGCCGTAGCGCTCAATGATGTCGTCCGGGTTCACCACGTTGAACTTCGACTTGGACATCTTTTCGACCAAGGGCTTCACCTCGATCTCCTTACTGGTCAGGTGATATTCTCGGAACGTAGGGTTCTCATTACGGGTAGCCTCAGCACCAGCCTCTGAAATGGTATAGCGTCCATCCTTGAACTCCACGTGTTCAATGGGGTAATTCCTGTGGAAGGCGCCGTTACGCTCTTCAGCTATAGGAAGTAGTTCATACCGGTCGCCCTTTTCAGTGCGGGCCACGACTACGTTGGCCATCATGCTGACTCCCTGTATCATCCCCTGGTTCACCAGCTTCTTCGCCGGTTCATCGAACGGGATCACGCCGAGGTCATAGAGGAACTTGGTCCAGAAGCGGAAGTAGAGCAAGTGGCCGGTGGAGTGCTCATTCCCGCCGATGTACAGGTCGATCTGCTTCCAGTAATCGATGGCTTCCGGCGAGGCGAACTGCTCTTCGTTGTGTGGGTCCATGTAGCGCAGGTAGTACCAGCTACTGCCTGCCCAACCCGGCATGGTGGTAGTTTCCAACGGACTTCCTCCACCGTTCGCTACGATCCGTTCATTCGTTTCATCCCAGGCCCATTGCTTGGCCCGCGCCAAGGGCGGCTCGCCGGTCTCGGTGGGTTGGAATTTATCCACCTCGGGAAGTTCCAGCGGCAATGCGCTCTCTGGCAGCGGGTAGGGGATGTCGTCCTTGTAGTAGACAGGGATCGGTTCGCCCCAGTAGCGTTGGCGGCCGAAAGCGGCATCGCGCAGTCGGTAGTTGATGCGGCCCTCGCCAGCACCCAGTTTCTCCAGTTCCTCGATCGCTCGGGGGATGGCATCGGCCACCTTCATTCCCTTCATAAATCCATCGCTGCAGATCACGGCATCCTTGCGCTCATCGGCACTCTTTTCAATATCCGCGCCTTCTGTCACGGCGATGATGGGCAGGTTGAAATGCTTTGCGAAGCGCCAGTCGCGCTGGTCGCCACCGGGCACGGCCATTACTGCGCCGGTGCCATAGCCTGCCAGCACATAGTCGCCTACCCAGATAGGGACCTCTGCTCCGGTAAAGGGATGTTTGGCATACGAACCGGTGAACACGCCACTGATCTTGTCCACTTCAGCCTGGCGCTCGCGTTCGCTGCGATTCGTGGCGCTCTTCACGTAGGCCTCCACTTCGGCGCGTTGGGCTTCGGTGGTGTATTTGCCCACCAGTAAATGCTCAGGAGCAAGGGTGAGGAAGCTGACACCGAACAAGGTGTCCGGGCGTGTGGTGAAGACCTCGATGAAATCATCGTCCACGGCAAAGCGCACACTGGCTCCCGTGCTTCTTCCGATCCAGTTCCGCTGGGTCTCCTTCAATGCGCCGCTCCAATCCAGTTCATCCAAGCCATCCAATAGGCGCTGGGCATAGGCGGTGATCCGCAAGCTCCATTGTTTCATGCGCTTGCGCTCCACGGGGTGGCCACCGCGCTCGCTTACGCCATCCTTTACTTCATCATTGGCCAGTACGGTGCCCAAGGCAGGGCACCAGTTCACCCATGCTTCACTGAGATAGGCCAGCCGGAAGTACTGCAGCACCATCTGCTGCGTCCGGTCACTGAAGCTCTTCCACTCTGCCGCGGTAAAGGGTCCTACGATCTCCTCCACATCGCCGGTCAGCACCTCGGCATCTTGGCCTTGGCAACCGGAGCTTTCGAAACGTTCGATCAGTTCGGAGATCGGCCGTGCCTGGTTGAGCCGGCTGTCATAAAAGCTATTGAAGAGTTGGAGGAAGATCCACTGCGTCCACTTGTAGAATTTCGGATCGCTGGTGCGCACCTCCCGGCTCCAATCGAAACTGAAACCAATGCGGTCCAATTGCTCCCGATAGCGCGCTGCGTTCTCCTCGGTGGTCTTCGCAGGATGCTGCCCCGTTTGGATGGCATATTGCTCGGCGGGCAGTCCGAAGCTGTCGTAGCCCATGGGATGCAGCACATTGAAGCCGGCATGCCGCTTGAAGCGGGCGACGATGTCGCTGGCGATGTAGCCCAAAGGATGCCCCACATGCAGGCCCGCACCGCTGGGGTACGGGAACATGTCCAGTGCATAATACTTCGGCTTGGAAGGGTCGTTCTTCACGTGGAAGGTCTTTTGATCCTTCCATTTCCGCTGCCATTCGGCCTCTATCTTCTTGTGGTCGTACGCCATGTTCCCCTTGGATGGTCGGCGAATTTAGCCCGCTGGGGCCGGGTGATGAAGCCCATGCACGATCCATCGGTGGGAAACCGTTGATAAAGAGGCCGCTGGTGCGGTTGCGCCGAATAACTTCGCCGCCCGACCGGACCTCCTCCGGCCTGGCAGAGATCGCATGAGCAACGGACGGTTTATCCGCAAGCGCACCCGCAGCAGCAACGTGGGCACCATCATCGGCATCACCTTGGTGCTGTATATGTTGGGGCTGCTCGGCTTCATGCTCCTGAACGCACGCGAGATGGAGCGCCATTTCAAGGAGAACGTAAAGGTGGACATCTACCTGAAGCGCGATCTGAAGGAGGTGGATGTGATGAAATTCAGGAAGCAGTTGGATGCGGAGCCCTTTGCCTTGGAAACCCGCTATGTGACCGCGGATGAAGCGGCTGAACAGCTGAAGGAGGACATGGGCGAGGATTTTCTCGGTGTGCTGGGTGCCAATCCGTTGTTGCCGTCCATCGAGTTGCGGATGAAGGAGGCCTACGCGTCACCCGACAGCTTGAAATGGGTAGCCGAACACCTGCGACAGGATGCCAATGTGCATGAAGTGAAATACAATCCGGTGGTGGTGGAGAACATCGATGCCAACATGGGCAAGCTGCGTTGGATCTTGCTGGGCTTCAGTATCCTGCTCTTGGTGATCGCGGTAGCACTGATCAACAACACCATCCGCTTGGCCATCTACAGTAAACGCTTTCTCATCCGCACCATGCACTTGGTGGGGGCCACCAGCTGGTTCATCAAAAAGCCGTTCTTGGGGAATAGCCTTTGGCAAGGGATCGTTGCTTCGATCCTCGCGATCGGATTATTGGTGGGCAGTATCCAGATGTTGGTGCGCTGGCAGCCCGATCTGGGCACCTTGGTGCATCCGATCCCGCTGGCGATCCTGCTGGGAGGGATCGTGGTGATGGGACTCTTCATCTCTTTGGTGTCCACGGCCTTGGCCGTAAGACGCTACCTTCGCATGAATACCGACGAACTCAACTGGACCTGAACATGGCCTTGAACACCGATGAGGCTTTGGCCTTCGAATCCAATAATTACAAGCTTCTGCTCATCGGCATCGGCATCGTGATCCTCGGCTTCATCTTGATGAGCGGAGGAGGAAGCGGTGATCCGGAGGTGTTCAATGCCGAAGAGATCTTCAGTGCTCGGCGGATCACGGTGGCGCCTATCGTTTGCTTGATCGGCTATGCATTCGTCATCTATGCCATCATGCGCAAACCACGGGAAGTGGAGTAAGAAGCCCATGCCGTGGGTGGGTGAAGGGTTCGAACGTGTAGCATGACCGTTTTTCAAGCCATTGTAATTGCCATCGTGGAGGGACTCACCGAGTTCCTGCCCGTTTCCAGCACCGGTCACATGGTGATCGTGCAAGCCCTGTTGGGTCTGGAGCCTTCGGAATTCACCAAAGCATATATGGTCAACATCCAGTTCGGGGCCATCCTTTCGGTGGTGGCGCTCTATTGGAGGCGCTTCATCCAATCCATGGACCTGTATTGGAAGCTGCTGGTGGCCTTCATTCCCGCTGCGATCTTCGGCCTGTTGCTGGGCGATGCGATCGATCTGATGTTGGAGAACGTGACGGTGGTGGCCATCGCCTTGTTGGTGGGCGGTGTCGTTCTGTTATTCGTTGACAAACTGCTCAAGCCCAAAGGTCTCGAAGGGGTCTCCTACGCCCGTGCCTTGGGTATCGGCTTGTTCCAATGCTTGGCCTTGGTGCCAGGGGTTTCCCGCTCGGCGGCTACCATCGTCGGCGGTATGAGCCTTGGTCTCACGCGAAAGCATGCTGCTGAATTCTCCTTCTTTCTGGCCGTTCCCACCATGGCAGCCGCATCGGGTTACAAGCTGCTGAAGGGCTGGCAGACGGATCCTGAGATCTTCAGTGGGGACAATATCGGCCTGCTCCTGTTGGGCAATGCCGTGGCTTTCATTGTGGCCCTCCTCGCCATCCGGAGCTTCGTGGGCTTCCTTACCAAACATGGCTTCAAGGCCTTTGGCTGGTACCGCATCATCATCGGTCTGCTGTTGCTCGCGCTGATAGTGGCGGGCACAGACCTGAACATGGCATGAACGAACTGGATCCCGAGGAAGGGGCCATTCTCTTGGTGGACAAGCCCGTCACTTGGACCAGTTTTAACGTGGTAGCCAAGATCAGGTCAGCACTGCGCGCGCTTTGTGGCCACCGGGTGAAAGTGGGCCATGCCGGAACCTTGGATCCATTGGCCAGTGGATTGCTCATAATCGGCACCGGGAAATGCACCAAGCTGTTGCAGACCTTGACCGATGAGGACAAGCGCTATGTGGCAACCCTGAGATTGGGCCAAAGCACCCTGAGCTACGATGCTGAGACCGACGTGGATGTTGAAGCTCCATGGGAGCATGTGGATGAAGCGGCCGTACGTGCTGTGTTGCCCCAGTTCACCGGTGATATTCAGCAACGCCCTCCCGACTTTTCCGCCAAACGGTTCAAAGGCGAGCGAGCCTACCACTTGGCCAGGGCCGGGGAATATGTGGACCTGCCTGAGGTGAACCTGACCATCCACCAACTGGACTTGGTGTCCATGGAAGGTCGGGATGTGACGATCGAGGTCCATTGCAGCAAAGGGACATATATCCGCTCTCTGGCCCACGACATCGGTCAAGCATTGGGCTGTGGTGCGCATCTCGTCGGCCTGCGTCGAACGGCGAGTGGCGACCTCCACGTACGTGATGCCCTCACAATAGAGCAGTGGTCCCAGTGGCTCGATCAGTGGGCTTCCAAGCGTGACGGTAGGACCGGACGACCCTTCGGAAACCCTTAAGGCGCAACGATTCACTATCTTTGCAGCCCTAAACTTGAAAATGGGCCTGTAAGCCCACACCTCCTACATGAAGCTGACATCTTTCAAATTCGAAGTACCCAAGGAACTCATTGCCCTATACCCCACCAAGGATCGCGATGGCGCGAAACTGATGGTGCTGGACCGCAAAACGGGCAAGATCGAGCATAAGAAATTCAAGAACGTGCTCGACTATTTCGAGGAAGGGGACACCTTCGTGGTGAACGATACCAAAGTATTCCCGGCCCGTATGTGGGGCAACAAGGAAAAGACCGGCGCCAAGATCGAGGTCTTCCTGCTGCGCGAGCTGAACCGCGACAGCCTGCTGTGGGATGTAGTTGTGGACCCCGCCCGCAAGATCCGCATCGGCAACAAGCTCTATTTCGGCAAGGACGATGAGCTGGTGGCCGAGGTGATCGACAACACCACCAGCCGGGGGCGCACGCTCCGCTTCCTCTTCGACGGCAGCTACGAGGAGTTCAAGCAGACCATCACGGCCATGGGTGAAACGCCCCTGCCCCATTACATCAAGCGCGACCTGGAGGCCAGCGATGCTGAGCGCTACCAGACCATCTATGCCCGGCATGAAGGGGCCGTGGCCGCACCCACCGCCGGCATCCACTTCAGCCGCGAGGTGATGAAGCGCGCCGAGCTCAAGGGCGTGAACTTCGCCAATGTCACCCTGCACGTGGGCCTTGGAACCTTCCGCCCTGTGGAGGTCGAGGACCTCACCAAGCACAAGATGGACAGCGAGCAGGTGATCATCAACCAAGAGGCTTGCGACATCATCAACGCCAGCAAGGACGCCAAGAAGCACGTATGCTGCGTGGGTACCACCACCATGCGCGCCATCGAAAGCAGCGTCAGCACGGACGACCATATCAAGCCGTTCAATGGATGGACCAACAAGTTCATCTTCCCACCATACGACTTCAATGTGGCGGATCGGATGATCACCAACTTCCACATGCCTGAGAGCACGCTCCTGATGACCGTGGCAGCCTTCGGCGGTTATGAGAACGTATGGAACGCATACAAAGTGGCCATGAAGGAGAAGTATCGCTTCTTCAGCTACGGAGACGCGATGCTCATCATTTGAGTTGATCACCGCCAAGACGAGAACGCTGAGAAAGCCGCAGGATTCCTGCGGCTTTCTCTTTTCCCTTAGCACGGTTCGCGTCTTTTGCGGTTAATTCACCCTCCGATGCAACGTACCACCATCATCGTCGCCGGCGGTAGCGGCAAGCGTATGGGCAGCGCAGTCCCCAAACAATTCCTGATGCTTCAGGGAAAGCCGGTCCTTTGCCATACCATCGAAGCCTTTCATCGCTTTGATGCGGACATGCAGCTGATCGTGGTGCTTCCCAAGGAACAGATGGATGCATGGGCAGCGCTCTGCAGTGAGCATGGCTTTACCATTAGCCACACAGTTGTGGCTGGCGGAGCGGAGCGCTTTCATTCGGTTCGTGAAGGGCTGAACGCGGTGAAGCATATAGGCTTGGTGGCGGTACATGACGGGGTGCGGCCTTTGGTGAGCGTGGAGTTGATCGCGAGGTGCTTCGCTGCTGCGGAGGAACACGGTGCTGCCATTCCTGTGGTGCCTGTGAGTTCATCCGTGCGGGAGCTTGAAGATGGAGGTTCCCATGCCGTGGACCGCAGTCGTCTGCGCATGGTGCAAACGCCGCAATGCTTCCGTGTGGAGCTGCTAAGGAAGGCCTTCGAATTGCCCTACGATCCGGCCTTTACAGATGAGGCCACGCTCGTGGAACGCATGGGCCTGGCCGTGCACCTTGTGGAGGGCGAGGAGCGCAACATCAAGGTGACCACACCGTTGGATCTTCGGGTGGCGGAGGTTCTGTTGGAGGTAATGTGAGTGCAAAGTGAACAATAGCGTTCCGACGATTTGCATATCGATGGGCAAGCTGTGAGCGGATACCAACCTTGTGCAACAAAATGATCAGGACTTTTATATTTTTCTTTTGTGCTGCGACCGTCCCCTTTACTTTGGTAGGACAGGGGAACATAGCGAAGTTCGACCTGCCTGTGAAGGTCAAGCGGTTGATGGAACGGATATGTTGCAATTGTGATATTCATAACGTGTGGATGCCTATGGATTATAGTTTCTATAATTTCGAGTATGCATTGGATGGCGAACAATATCACACATCAATCGATAGCTCTGGCCATTGGAATAGAACTTATCAAGAGGTGTGCCTTGATTCCATCCCGGAGGAATGCTTGGTTGTTTATCAGACGCAGAAGTCAGTTTATGATGCAAAATCACATGCGAGTGGCGATGTACGTACTAATGTCCTTAAGGATAAAGTCGTAGAGAGGGAGTTCAAAATGCAAAGGGTATTGAAGGAATTCGATGAAATGGGAAGAGAAGGCTATTATGATTTTGTTCTTCAAAAGGAATATGGATACGCCATCTACGATGAGGATACAGCGATTATGATGGATATGGAGCATATCAAGATCAATTTCGATTGTCAACTTTTGAATTTTGATGGAAAACTTGTTGAGTATGTGAATAGGGGAGAATTTTATGGACGCTACGATGGCGATACATCAGTAGTATTTACAATTGAACGCTCTGGAGGTAAGAAGGATGGCTTAAGTGTGCAGTACCATGACTATCCAGAGAATATAAAGTCTGTCGAGTATAATGTCAATGGGGCTGTAAAGGGACCGTTCTATTCATATTATGAAAACGGCAATCTTGAATCGATAGGATACTATCAAGATGGAAGAGTGAAGTACTTGGATCAATGGAGGTCGGATGGAAAACGAAAATTGAAGGATGTACGGCTGGATACGCTTACAAACACATTCATGAGTAAGAAGATGGAGCCATTAGAAGGAGGAAAATGTCTGGCGGATAATCGTGATGTCTATTTCACACAAGGAAAGATTGATAGTGTTGTTTCGGACATTGGAAAGTTTACTGGATACCACGATAACTATGTGGATAGCACAAGGACCTTGGTCTTTTATGGTGATAGCGGGTTTGTAAATAACATCAGGATCATAAGAATGAGGTCGTTCATTCAGGGTATTGCGGATTTTCAGGGGCTCTCGGTGCTATCCGACCGAATTGTATTTGCGGATGAAACGTATGAGATTGAGTTTTATCCGAAATCCAAGGTTGTAAAGGAAAAGGGAGCGTATAAGAATTACAAGAAGGTTGGGGCTTGGTATTACTATAATGAGAATGGGAGGAAGGTCAAGACGGAACACCATGGAGAGGATTGACTCTCTATTCTCCCAAGGAGTTTGGGTCTGCATACTCAGACTCATCGTTTCAGACATAGAGTGCGGCCTTTTGGAGCTTTGGCCTCTCAAGTAAAAGAGTTAGTGATGGAAGTCACTTAGATATCTATCGAATCAGGTATCTTCGAAAAGTGGTCATTTTGACTCTGTCGCCAGCCGAATTATTCAAAAGGTAAACAAAGAACAAAATCGAAATGAGCGACATCAAGAACTTTATCGTCATCACCGGAGGTGGGGGCGGTATCGGATTGGCCTGTGCCAAGGCATTGAAGGGAGAGGAGTTGTTCGTCACCGACTATTCCCAGGAGATCGTTGACCGAACGGTTGCCACACTGAAGGAGGAAGGGCACAGTGTTATGGGAGCACCCTGTGACATTACCGACAAGGAGGATGTGGGACGACTGAGGGACGAGGTTGCCAAGCATGGAACCTTCAAAGCACTGGTGCATACTGCCGGAGTCAGCGGCACCGTCAAGGACCTGAAGAAGGTGTACACCATCGACTTGGTGGGGACGGAGCTTTTGGTTGAAGCATTCGAGGGTATGGCCAAGGAGAACTCAGTAGCCGTCCTTTTCTCGTCCATGATGGCACATGCCGTACCTGCCAGTGAGAAATACGATCCGGCACTCACCAACCCACAGGCGGCGGGTTCATTTGAAACCGTGAGCCAGTTCGTGGATGGCAGTTCGGACACCATGTACAATTTCGCAAAGCGTGGCGTGCAGTTGCTTTCCATTAAGCACGCCGATGCATGGGGTGCAAAGGGTGCTCGCATAGTCACCGCATCACCGGGTGTGATCGAAACGGCCATGGGGCTGAAGGCTGCGGAGGAACATCCGGAGCGGATGGCGATGATCAAGAAGTTGACACCGCTGGGAAGGAACGGTTCACCGGAAGATGTGGCGGAGGTGGTACGCTTTCTCATCAGTGATGCTGCCCGTTTCATTACGGCCACGGATATCCTGGTGGATGGCGGCGTGATCCATAAGATCAAGAAGATGGGGTAGTGCCATTCCGTGGTACTGTTCCGGACTGGAAAACGGCTTGCATTGGAGTACTTCGCTCGCTGCCCATGAGCGTAATTTTGAGATCCGATCTTAGAATTACTGGCATCCCAATAGCTTATCCGTCGCATTACCCGCTCACAAAACGCGACCTTTGCACCATGAATGCCAAGCCCATCGACCTTCGTGAACTTTC
>JBEBYG010000020.1:0-73700 GCA_040391235.1 Cryomorpha ignava | reverse complement strand
CTCGCTCAGTCCTCTTCAGTGATCTATCGGTGCAAGTCTAGAGTCGCGCGAGTTGTGAGGGAAACATACGAGCGTGGACGTTCGTGCGAGTTGTGAACATCGGGGGATTACTCGAGCATGGCCGCTCGCGCGAGTTTCAATCCTCCAAGAGAACGTTCAATTCCTTGATGATCTTCGATAGCGGGAAGGATGCCTTCCCCAGTACACCCTTGAACAGATCGCCCAGCTTATCCACCCGCTCGGGTACGGTGGCGATGTTGAATTCGCGGAGGTCCAGCCCCGGTCTTACCTCGTCCCATTCCAATGGCGTGCTTACGGTAGCGCCCGGCTTGGGGCGGATGCAGTAAACGCTGGCCAAGGTCTGTCCTTTGCGGTTCTGTAGGTGGTCCAAGTAGATCTGCTTCTTGCTGCGCTTTGCAAGGGAGCGCTCCAGCGTGGTGGTCTTCGGTAGCATGCTGTGGACCACGCGCATGATGTTCTTCGCCACGGGCGCCAGTTCCTCATAGGTGTAGCGCCCGCCCGTTGGGATGAACACGTGGATGCCCGTTGAGCCGGAGGTCTTGCAGTACCCCGTGGCACCAATGCGATCCAGAACCACTTTCACTGCCAAGGCGGCTTCCACCACTTCATCGAAACTGTTCCCGGTGGAGGGGTCCAGGTCCATCACGATGTGGTCGGGCTTCAGCAGGTGTTGCTTGCGCGACGTCCACGGGTTGAGTTCAATGCAGCCCAAGTTGGCCATGTAGAGCAACGTGCCGAGGTCGTTGCAGAGGATGTAATCGATGGCATCGCCCCCGCGGCTGTCCGATGCGATCTTCACCGAGGGTACCCAAGAAGGGGCATCGCCACCGGCATCCTTCTGGAAGAAGCCCGGACCCTTGATGCCGTTGGGTGTGCGGAACAGCGACTGCGGCCGGTCCTTTAGATGGGGCAGCAGCACGGGGGCCATGCGCTCGTAGTAGGCGAGCACATCGCCCTTGGTGTAGCCCTCCTTCGGCCAGAACACCTTGTTGAGATTGGTGAGGTGTAGGGTATGGCGTCCGGCTTTCACGTCGCGCTCATTGGCTTCCTCGTTGCCCTTCCCGCGAGCCGCGGAGGCTTTGGTTGTTCGCTTCATCTTGCCCGGCGTTGGTTTTCGCTTGGAACCTTGTACTGCTGTTTCTTCCCTGTGCACCTCCGCTGCGTCCTTGTCGGTACGGAGACCGAGAAAGACCGGGTGGCGCATGTGTCCGTCGTTTGTCCATTCAGTGAACTTGATGTTCGCCACCAGTTTGGGCGAGACCCACGTAGCAGGGCTGTTCGCATCCACGGGCCCGGCGAATGGGGAGGTCTTTCGCTCCAAGGGCTTCATGGTCGCGGCCAGCTCTTTCAAGGTGCGCGCATCGAAGCCGGTGCCCGTATGCCCCACATAGCGCAGTTCGCCCTGCTCATACACGCCGAGCAGCAGCGCACCAAAGTGCTTGCGGCTGTTCCGCGGTGCGGTATATCCGCCGATCACCACCTCTTGGGAACGGTGGTTCTTGATCTTCAACCAGGACTTGCTCCGAACGCCAGTGTGATAGGTACTGGCCATGCGTTTCGCGATGATCCCTTCCAGGTCCTGTGCTTGGGCAGCCGCGAAGAACTCGCTACCACGGCCTTCGATATGATCGCAATACTTCACGTGGTCCCCGGCGGGCAGCGAGCGGAGTAGGAGCTTCTTCCGTTCGATCAATGGGAGGGAGGTGAGGTCCTTGCCATTGAGTTGCAACAGATCGAACACGTAGTACACCAGCGCTGCGGATGGTTCGCTCGATGCATGCTGAAGCGCTTGGAAGTCGGGTCGGCCTTGCTCGTTCAATGCGACCACTTCCCCGTCGAGCACCATCTTCGGTTTTATGCGCGCCAGTTCCTCGGTAATGGCAGGGTATCCCTCAGCGAACGAAAGTCCGTTCCGGGAATAGAGCTTCACCTGTTTTCCTCCGGTCTCGGCCACGGCGCGGTACCCATCCCATTTGATCTCGAAGAGCCAATCCGGATCGTCGAAAGCGGGCGTGTCGGGAGATGCGAGCATGGGCTTGATGGCGCCCTTGATCTTGGACGCTTTACCCAAGCCGCGAACGGAGAACGGTTTCTTGGCCGACGTGGAGGTGGCCATCGTTCCTTTCGCCTTTGCAGCGGCCGCGGACCGTGTTCGCTTCGTGCTTTCGGCCGGGTGGCTGTCGTCTCCTTCCTTGCTCGTGTTGCTCTTCTTTTCCTTCGTGAGTTTCGTGGCTTTTTTCTTCTTGGCACCTTTTACCCCTTTCCCTTCCTTGGCCAATGCCTTATTGATGGGAGAGCTCTTCGGGGTTTCCCGCTCGCTGTCGTATCCCTTCTTTGCGTAACGGTCGTTGTGCTTTATCAGAAGCCAAGTGTTCTCCTCCTTGGTGTGCATTTTCACCAAGGCGAACTCGCCCTTGAGCTTGCGTCCTTTCATGCGGATCTTGATGGATCCCTTATGCAGCTCCGCCATTAACTGCGTCTCCGGATCCTTCCCGCCTATCGGCTCCAGCGGCTCGTAGGTGCCGTGGTCCCATATCTCCACGATGCCAGCACCATAGTTCCCTTCGGGTATTACGCCCTTGAAGTCCTTGTAATCGTAGGGGTGGTCCTCCACCATCATGGCCAATCGCTTATCCGCCGGATCCAGGGAAGGGCCTTTAGGCACCGCCCAGCTCTTCAGCACGCCGCGCATCTCCAACCGGAAGTCGTAATGCAGATGCGATGCTTTGTGGCGCTGCACAACGAATATCAAGGGAGCGTCCTTCTTGCCTTTGCCTCCGGCCGGTTCCGGGGTTTCGTTCAGGTCGCGTTTCGCCCGGTACTTTTCGAGTCCCATGCTCAGGAGGCCTTTTTCTGCTTGGTCTTCGACTTCCCCTCCAAGCTGGCCTTCAAGGCGGCCATCAGGTCGGTGGAAGGCTTCTTGTGTACCACCTTCATGGGGGGCGCTTTCTTGGCCTTTCCCTTCTGCTTCGCCTTCGCTTTGATCGCTTTCATCAACGCGGCGGTGTATTCGTCCTTGTACTTTTTGATGTCGAACGTACCCGCACCCTGATCGATGAGTTGCATGGCCAGCTTCATTTCCGCGGGTGCTATTTTCTGCACCTTGGGCAGGTCCAGCTCCGCGGTATCGCGCAGTTCTTCGGCAAAGCGCATCTGGTTCAGGATAAGCACATCGCCATCCGGTTGCAGCACAGCGGGATGCTCCTTGGTCCGCATCACGAAACTCGCGATCCCCACTTTGCCACTTTTCTTCAGCGCCTCGCGAAGCAGTGCATAGGCCCGCGCACCGCCCTTATCCGGTACCAAGTAGTAGGGCTTCTCATAGAATTTAGCCTCCACCTCCTCCTCCTTCACAAAGTCCTTGATGGCGATCACTTCGCTCTTTTCCACCGCTGCCGTCTTGAAGTCGGAATCATCAAGGACCACATACTTGCCGTCCAGGTCAAAGGCCTTTACGATGCGTTCGTAGGGTACCTCTTTTCCCGTATCCGCATTCACGCGCAGGAAGCGGATGTTCGCTTGGTCCTTCCCGTCCAGCATGTCCAGGTCCAGTTCGCTTTGCTGGGTGGCGCTGAACAGTTTTACGGGGATGGTGACAAGGCCGAAGCCGATGGTTCCTTTCCAGATGGGTTTCATGCTTGAGGGCTTTAGGTCCATAGCTGTGCTTGTGTAAGCATATACACAACACCGTGGCCCGTTCGCTACAACAACCCCTTGGAGTATTATCACGCTCCGCACGGATCATCAGGGCAGCTAGGTGGTCGCGGTGTTCAGTGCCATTACACGCAAGATCGGTGCCCATGGGATGTCACCGATCCCCGTGGTCCGGCTTCCCTTGAATAGTGCGGAGCGATAGAGCCAACACGATCCGGCAGCGTGCGCGCGGGTGGTAAAGGCGCTCCACATGCACAGGCTTGGAAGTACATGTGTTGCTTGTTTCCCTCATCATTTAGCATCGTATCGAACTGGGCCCATTCTGGCATTCCGATCGCTAGGTAATGCCAGCAATCCGCCAACACATGACCAGAACTAGTTTGGGTTACGTTCTGCCTTACAAGGCCACCGCGATCATCCGTGACACCGATACGCCCTTCGATGAATGGCACAAGAAGGATGTCATCGGAGGTATGTGTCGATCATTACCTGAATGATGAACGACCTACGAACGCTTTTCATCGGGGAGGATAACACATGGATATTCCTCGCAGAATGCGCTATGCGGGCCATCCTCATGTTCGTCCTCGTGCTGGCGCTCATGAAGCTGTCCGGCAAAAAGGAGGTGCGGCAGTTCAGTGTGCTGGAGCTTTTGGTGATCATCGGGCTCGGCTCTGCTTTGGGTGACCCGATGATCTACACCGAAGCGCCCATCCTGCCCAGTCTGGTAGCTATCGGCACCGTGCTCTTCTGCTACTGGGGTGTGAACAAATGGACGAACCGTGTACCCCGGGTTGAGCGCTTTATCGAGGGCCAAGTAAGGCGTGTGCTCCATCAGGGGGTATTGGACCTGAAGGCGCTGGATGCCGAAGGCATTTCAGCTTCTGAATTATTCGGCGACCTGCGAGGCATGCATGTGGAGCACCTCGGCCAAGTGAAATCCGCCTATGTAGAGGTCAATGGGGAGGTGAGCGTCTTTTTCCATGCCGATGAAGACGTGGTTCCGGGATTGCCGCTGGCACCGGAGTCGTTAGCACGGGGTGCGTCCCTCCGATCGATGCGCTCCTTTCCTTGCTGCTGCAATGGTTGCGGATACCTCACGACTAACCCATCGGAGAAAATGTGTCCGCCCTGCGGCGGGGATGCATGGGTACAAGCAGTAGCGTTCAAACGGGTGGATTGAACGGATCTTGTAGCGAGTCATTCGCGCGTATCGAGCCGCTGAGTGTGTCACGTTCGCACCCGCGCTAAGGGCTTTCCCCAGCCTGTGCCACGATCCACCGGTTCGGATGTTCACCAATGAGTAAGGCAGCTCAGCTCTCAGTCGTGCCGACAAGAGGAAGCACCACCGTGATAGTAGTGCCCTTGCCGAGTCCTTCAGAAGCAGCTGAGACGGAACCCTTATGCAGTGTGACGAACTGCTTCACCAAGCTTAAGCCAAGCCCCAGTCCGCTCGGAGATTCTGCCCTCCGTAATTCCACTTGGGCGAACATTTCAAAGATCCTCTGCAGGTCTTCCGGGGCAAGCCCCACGCCATTGTCCTGCACCTCGATCTTCGCCAGATCGCCCTCGCTGCGGGTGCGGATGGTGATGGGGCTGCCATGCGGTGAATACTTGGCGGAATTGGTCAGCAGATTTCCGAATACCTGCACCAAGCGCGTGGCATCGCCGCGCACGTGGATGGGCTTTTGGGAAAGATCAAATGTGACTGTGTGTCCGGGTCCGTCCAGGGCAGGTTGGGCCACTTCCACCGCTTCCTGCAGCACGCTGTGCAGGTCGAGCACCTCGAAGGCCATGTTCACCTTTCCATGGTTCACGCGGTTGATGTCCATCAGGTCGTTCACCAAGCGGTTCATATGGTGCAGTTGGCGGCCCATGAGTGCATGTGCTTGCTCAATACCTGCCGGGTCGTCCTTGGAGAGGCCGATGAGGTGCCATGCATTGGTAAGCGCTGCGAGCGGATTGCGCAATTCGTGGGCGAGCGTGGCCAGAAAATGGTCCTTGTTCCGGTCGGCCTCCTCCAACTGCGCTTCGAACCGCAGTTGCTCGCTGACATCCCGTGCTACCTTGGATGCACCGATCACCTTGCCGGAAGCATCCTGCACGGGGGAAACGGTAATGGAAAGTGGAATGGCGGTGCCGTCCTTGTGGCTCCGGGTAGTACGGAAGTGATCGATGCGTTGCCCGGAGCGGATGCGTTGAATGAGGTCGACCTCCTCGCTCCGCAGATCGGCGGGCACAATACGCGTGATGGATGTGCCGATCATTTCCTCCGCGGTGTAACCGAAGATGCGTTCAGCACCTTGGTTCCAACTGGTGACGATGCCGTTGAGGTCCTTACTGATGATCGCGTCATCGCTTGACTCCACGATCGCAGAGAGGCGCTTGCGCAGTGCATCGGCCTGCTGTTGGGCCGTGATGTCGCGCACCACTTTGGAAGCACCGAAGATCTGCCCTTCCCGGTCCTTGATGGGAGAGATGTTCAGCGAAACGGGCACCCGGACACCGGACTTATGCAGCCGTTCGGTCTCGAAGTGGTCCACCCGTTCCCCGCTCCGGATGCGGGCAAGAATGCGATCCTCCTGATCTTGCATTTCCTCCGGTATGAGGACACGTACCGGCCGCCCGATCATCTCGGCGGCCGTGTACCCGAATATCTGCTCGGCGCCCTTGTTCCAACTGGTGATGATGCCATTGAGATCCTTGCTGATGATCCCGTCATCACTGGATTCCACGATGGCCCGGTAGTGTTCGTTCCCCTCGTGAAAGGAATGGAGCAAGGTTTCCAGCGTTTGGATACGCTTGTTCAGTTCTTGGTTCACGCCACTGCGCCCGCTGGCAGCTGCTCGAGGCCACATGTTGATCACGTCGATAAGATTCAGGTGAGCGAAGTGCGTGGGTTGACCATAGGCTTGCACCTCGCAAATATAATTGCGTGGGACATTCTGTAAAAGGCGAACCAGGTGCCCCTGCCGTAGCATCAACAAGGGCCCCAGTAGCTGGGATGTCGAAGCAGATCAGGGTGCGAGAGTGGGCATCACCGGCTCTTAAAAGCTGAAGGTATCCCTTGCGCCGTGCACCTCGGCCACAGCCGATGAGTTCTATTCTCCAAGGGAAAGCTGCATCAGGAAAGTGGAGAAGACAGAAGCTGATCCGAACCTCAGCCAATGATCGCTTCCAAGCGGATCGGGACGCCGAAACCTTGGGGAGTAGGGTGCAGCTTTCCGGCAGCCCTTATCAATCGTTCCACGCGCTCTTCCAACTTTTTGTCCACTCTGCGAATGTCCGCGATCCGGGTCTTTCCGATGGTAAGGTCCAAGGCGATCACGTTCACTCCATCCATGGCTTGATGGAGCAGACGGTTGAAAGCGATACCGCCTCGCTCCGGAAGGAGGAGTTGCTTCTTCGCCGGTGAGAAGTGCTCCTCGCTGTCCATGAGAATACGCGAAATGCGTTTTACTTCCTGAGGTGATGTTTCTTCCAACTGACGTGATCGGCGGCTTTTCATAGGCTTGGTGGACCGTTCTTGTTTTAAAGTGTGCTGAGCGTTCGGCAGCACCATCATTGTGCCGGAGATCTCCTTCGGTCAGTGGGACGCGAGCTGGGGCCGCCGCTTCACGCGCTATGGGGAACACGGAGGAGCACAGGTTTCCACGGTGAACGGGCAATGCATTTCCCGCGGAGCACCGCCTTGGCCCAGCACAGGCTACCATCCACGGTTGACTGGCGCATGGCACATCCTTTGGTTTTCTCCATTAAAAAAACAAGGAACATGGGACAGAAGGAGCAACTCAGCGGACGACAGGCCGTGGATCAGTTCAAGGAGATCGTGGACCACCAGTCCATCTGTATGATGGTGACACAAGTGGACAGCCACCCTAACCACAGCAGGCCGATGAGCGTGGGAGAGGTGGATGATGAAGGGAATTTCTGGATGCTCACGCTGGTCACCAGCGATAAGGTCTCCGAACTGCGCCGTGATCCGCGTTGCTACCTCTACTTCGCAAACCCCTCCGATCAGGAATTCCTCTCCGTGATGGGCACCGTGGAGCTGGTGAATGATATGGCGCGAAAAAAGGAACTGTGGAATCCGCTGGCGAAGGCATGGGTTCCTGAGGGCGTGGAGGATCCGGACCTTCGGGCACTCAAGGTCATTCCACGTGAAGGTTATTACTGGGATACGAAGGATGGCAAGATCGTGGCCTCCGTGAAGATCGCCATGGCCGCCCTAACGGGTGCAGGTACCAGCGATGGAGGAGTGGAAGGAAAGGCACGCCCCTGAATCGCGTTGCGACGAAACGATGGAACCTAAGCCAGAACCCGCGGAATTACCGGCTACAGCTCCTTGGTTGCTGCATAGCCTGCGTACAGTTTTCGATGCCCGCCGGAACAACTTGCTTGAAGAAGCCAGGTTGGCCTGTGTAAGGGATAGCCAAGACCGCGTGCAGGTGAAGTTCATGCATCGATGCCTGGAGGTTACCGCGGTCTATGACAGGAACACGGAACGCTTCACGGAACTACGCGCTTGCGATGCGGGTGAGGGCGACTGGGAGGAGCCCAGCTATTGTATCACCATGAGCTTGCGGCAAGTGGCCGAGGAGTGATCCTGTTTGAAGAGGGATGGAACAAACGCGGCTGAGCCGATACCTCATCCTTGCTCATGGAGGCTACTTATGCATCGGCGGGCTTTGGCCGCTTATTCACATGGATAGCTTCGAAGCCGTGACAGGGCCGAAAGTGGATGAGTTCCTTGTTCGCAGTATTGCGTTGATCCTGTTGCTCACTGCGGCAGTGCTGTTTTCACAATTACATGGAAAGGAGCTGGAGTTATCGGCTGTTATCATGGGTATGGGCATTTCACTCATTCTCGGATCCATAGCCATCATCTCTGCCGCACTCGGATACATCCGGGCAGTTTACTTTCTGGATGGAGCCCTACACGTTCTCTTCGGCATCGGATGGTTGAGTTTCCTCATAAGGAATTGGAGAGCAAGGCGTCGGATGCAGGAGGGGAGATCGAAACACGGATGATCGCTTGAAAACGGGTCGATCATGAAGGCAGCCATTCAAGTTCATATCCGTATAGGAACTGCCGGTTGGCAGCTACCCGCAGATCTGCGCCCCACCGGATCGGACCGTTCAGCGCTCACGAAGTATGCGGAGCTGTTCAACGCGGTGGAAGTGAACAGTTCCTTCTACCGATATCACATGCCGCGAACGTATGCGCGTTGGGCGGCATCGGTACCAGTGGACTTTCGGTTCGCCGTGAAGATGCATCGGGACGTGACGCATGTGCAACGCTTACAGCGATTCGCTGTAGCCAAGGGATTTCTTGAAAGTGTATCGCCACTGGGCGACCGGTTGGGGCCTGTGCTTGTGCAACTGCCTCCATCGCTTGCCTACTTGGATGAGCATGCGGACTTTTTTGAGGCGTTGCGGGAGCACCACGAAGGCGAGGTGGTATTGGAACCGCGACATGCCAGCTGGAATGCGCAGGAGGTAGTGCAGCTCTTGGCCAAGCACCGCATCACACGGGTAACGGCAGATCCGCCATTAGGCGGGGAGCGGTTTGAACCTCTGAGCGACGGTCCATTGGCCTACTTCAGGTTGCACGGTTCTCCAGTTATGTATCGCTCCGCCTATAGCGCGGCTGAATTGGAACTTGTGGCAGGGCAGCTAAGGCAGCACAACCGCACCGGAAAGCACGTCTACGTTGTGTTCGACAACACGGCTTCCGGTGCGGCTGCGAGCAACGCTTTGGCACTACGGGAATTGGTCAAGCACTCACCGAGGATCCGCTCCTGACCAAGTTGGTGCGGTCGGGTCCAGCGCTACTGTCTGATCATTGCCGGGTTGAGCAACACCCGAGGGGTTGATCTAGCAGGACGATGGGCTGCATAGCCTCCTCCATCCGTGCTGAGGTAGCGGAGTAGGATCAGCGAGCGGTCTGCCCGGTCTGGACACCTGTAGGAAGTTCATCCGCAGTTGGATTCACGATCACATCGTCTTCGTGGAGTTCCATGGGAATATCCCGTTCCTTCTGCTTCATGTCCACGCCTTCCTCCCTGCGCGCCTCCTCCTCCGCTGTTTCAGCAGAGCGGTTTCCTTCGCGCGGTTTCTCGGCAGGGATCGGCTCGTTCCGGGGATCGTGGGGGATGGTCCTGTCTTTCCTCGGATCCTTTATGGGATGTTCTGAATTCATCTTTTCAGGTTTTAAGGTCGGTTCTTTTACCGAGGATCGGAAGTCGCCAACCCACGGTTCTCATCCGTGTCCGCATCCTTCCCCATCTTTCCCCGCATGTGGTCCATTTGGTCCTCGACCTGGAGGAGGACATAGGCCACAGTGTCCTTGATGTCGATGGCTGATCTCATCAACTTCTTCCGGGTCTTCTTCCCGGAATCAGGGGCCAAGAGCATGGCTACGGAGGCACCTGTTAAAGCAGCACCCAGCAAAGCGAGAATGATATTCCTGTTCGACATGTTATTTTGTTTTTTGTGATACCAAGCCAGAGTCAGGCCAAACCTGCATGGCTATATTTGGAAGGCATTGAGCGGGCCACTTTCCACACCAAGTGAAAATCGTGACACAGATCTGAATGTCCCACCACGGATCAGAGATACAGACCTCCCCAGCACGCGCTGGCGGAGGAGAGTTAGGTAGGTTGATCGAGCAGAAGGACTGGTCCACGCACCCATTGGGCAGGGCGGAACAATGGCCGGTTGTAATGCGGAGCTTCCTTGCTACCACGATGGAGAACCGGTCGCCCATGCTTCTGTTCTGGGGAAAGGAGCTCTACTGCTTTTACAACGATGCCTTCCGGTGCAGCCTAGGGGAGGATGGAAAGCATCCGCTGATACTCGGCCTGCCGGCCCAAGAAGCGTGGGCGGAATCCTGGTCCACCATCGGCCCCTTGCTCAACCAAGTGATGGGTGGAGGGGAGAGCATTTATAGGGAGAATGCCTCAGTGCCGCTCTATCGGAATGGTCATGTGGAGGAGGTCCATTGGACGTTCAGCTACACCGCGGTGCGCAACGGCTCCGACCAGGTCGTGGGGGTACTTGTCACCTGTGCGGAGACGACCGATAAGTTGAAAGCCATGGCGCGGGTGAAGGCGAGTGAGGCGCGCGTGCGCTCCATCGTGCAGCAAGTACCTGTTGCCATGGCCTTGATGAAAGGGCCGCAACACGTGGTGGAGATCGTGAACCAGCGTGCCTTGGAGATATGGGCGCGTGAACGGGATGAAGTGGAGGGGCGGCCCATTTTGGAAGTACTGCCTGAACTGAAGGAACAAGGCTTCGGCAAGTTCCTTAATGAGGCCCTGATAGGAAGATCCTACCATGCCAGCGAGGTGCCGGTAGTGATCCGCCACAATGATCGAATGGTCACTCATTACTTGAACTTCTCCTTCGAAACCCTCATTGATGAAGAAGGGAAATATGAGGGTGTAATGGCGGTGGGGACGGAGGTGACCGACACCGTGTTGGCCAAGCAACGAGCAGAGGCTGGGGAGGCCCGGTTCCGCCTCTTGGCTGATTCCATGCCCCAATTCGTATGGACCGCGGAGCCGGATGGTGAACTCAACTACTTCAATAAGGCCGTGACCGATTACAGCGGATTTCCGGCTGCGGAACTCAACTCGAAAGGTTGGCTGATGATCGTGCATCCCGATGAGCGGGAAGCGAACGTGCGCTTATGGACCGAAGCGATCACCGCCGGAACCGATTTTCTTTTTGAGCATCGCTTCCGCAGAAAGGATGGCGAATACCGCTGGCAATTGAGCCGGGCCAAACCGCTGCGCGATAAGGAGGGGAAGATCCATCTGTGGGTGGGCACCAGCACGGACATTCAGGATATGAAGGAACAGGATCAGGAGAAGAACTTCCTGATCGGCATGGCGGGCCATGAGATGCGCAACCCGTTGAGCACCCTGCGATCCTGTGTGGACCTCTTGAATTTTGAAATGGCGGACGGCATGGACGCGGAGCTGCGCCATGTGGTGCTCATGATGGAGCGCCAGGTGGATAAGCTCACACGCATGCTCTCTGATCTGGTGGATGTATCCACACTTAAGAAGGGATCCTTGGAGCTGGACCTTTCACGCTTTGACGTGGCCGATATGGTCCGGCACGTAGTGGAAGAGATGCGCCGGAACCATCCGCAGCGTGTCTTCAACTTGAAGGCTCTTATGCAAGCCCGCGTCCACGCGGACAAATACAGGATCAATCAAGTGCTGGGGAATCTATTGGGCAATGCTGTGAAGTACTCTCCCAATGGAAAGGAGGTGGAAATTTCCTGCGAGGTGCATGGCAGTGATGTGTGCATCAGCATCCAGGACAGGGGCTTGGGTATTTCCAAGGCGGAACAGGATCTGATCTTCCAACGCTTTTATCGGGTGCAGAAACGCGAGCATGGTGCGCACATCGAAGGATTTGGGATCGGGCTCTATCTCGTGGCCGATATTGTCAAACGCCATAATGGGCGGTTGAGCGTGGAAAGTGAGGAGGGGAAGGGATCCCTGTTCTCCTTCACCTTGCCACTTACGGCTTGAACCTTCTTGCGGTGTTTGAGGGGTGCGGGAACCGCGTCTCGCGTGCGTTCCCTAGATCGATATTTTTCCTTCCACACCGCTGTCGTTCTTTTTGCCGATCAGTGCGGAAGCCGCCATCTGCAAAAGGGTGAGCATCTTCCCGTGCTTGGTATCCCAATAGTATCCCTGCAAGGGCTTCACCTTTACCACGCTCAGATCCGGATCTTCGGGCCCCTTGGGGAACCACGCCTTGGCCAAGGGGCCGAACAGTTCCCGCTTCTTCGCAAAGTCCTCTACCACCGTGGCGGTTCCGAACACGGAGAGGAATTCCGAATCACCCGGGTTAGAAAAGAGCAGTTGGACATACGAGTCTTTCACGATATCGCTATCCTTTTCACTGCTGCGTGAGCTAAGGAACCAGAAGTTTCCCTCGTCATCCACCTGCTGGGTGGCCATGGGGCGTGTAGGTACAGGTCGATCGTCCAAGCAGGTGAGGAAGTGGCAGATCGGGGAATGCTCCACGAGCTTTTTGAATTTCTCGATCGCTTGGGTGTCGTGTATGGGCTTCTTATCGGGCATGGTGTGTATGCGTTGTTCCGATCCGCGGATCAAGGATGAATTGGTTAATCGGTTACCGGCGAAACTTCCGGAATGATCGTGGGCGGTGTTGTTGGTACGGGCGTGGTCGGTTTCGCCCAACGCTGGTATTGTTCAGGACTCAAAATATCCTGTACGGCCATGTTCCGCTGGCGGTTGAGCTCCGGGAAGCGTTCGTTCATCCAAGGCTCTATGCCCATGGCTTTATACTTCTTTTCAAGGCCCGCATCCATTGCTTTTAGCTTCATCAACTGTTCGTCGCTGAGTTCGAGGTTGTGTTGGTCCGCTTGTGTGAATGCTGACCACCCCATGGCTCCCGGGAGAGGAAGGGTATCCTCCACCAAGGTCGCGGTGGCAACGTTGTTCTGGGCGTGTAGGGCACTCATTAGCAAGCCAAGGAAGGCAACCGTAATTGCCGATCGAGTAAGTAGGAGTGCAGCGTTTCTGCGTATCTGCAGGACCATACGTGTAGGTTGGAAGCTTTGCATGAGGTTGTGATCAGTTTAAAATGTTCTTCCGTCAAGATCCCCGCCAATGAAGGGTCCGGGTACCATCCACGCGAAAACAGCGGGGATGTGGTGCCATAAGGACGCGATCTTCCGGGAAGTTGGGGCAGAACATCAACACTTACCTCTCAAGCCGGAGCAAGATCCGGAACGGATGATATCGGTAGTGGACGGGCAATTTTCACCTTCTATCGGCCTCCATAACCTCCTCGACGAGCAATGCGCTTTGATCAGCTGCAAATGGCCACCCGCCTCCAGAGTTGGTATGATTCTCGTACCCTGGAAAGCGAACCCATAAAAACCTGTAACATGAAGATCGTATTGACAGCCGCGGCCCTGTGCCTCGGGATGATGAGCGCACAAGCGCAAACAGGAAAGGCGCCGACCGGCGTAGTGAAGGATTGCTTGGCCTCCACCACCGATAAGGATTGGGGGAGCTTAGGACTTAACTCTGAGCAGGCTGCACAAGTGAAGCAATTGCAGGCCGACTGGCGCAAGGAGGAAAGTTCCAAGGCAGCAGAGGCAAAGGCTGGCACCAAGGAATCGCCGATAATGGACAGTTATGAGGCCAAGGTGCAAAGTGTGCTTTCTCCCGAGCAATATCAGAACTGGGTGAAGTGGTGCAGCACACATGCAAGCAAGCCAATGAAACAGAAGGCGGAAAGCGCCACCTCCACCGAGGAGGACATGTCTGAATAACCGACAAGGAACGCACACAAAAAAGCCCCGCATCATGCGGGGCTTTTTTGTGTGCGTTGACTTCTGGTCAACCTATCCAATGCGATGCGCAATGCACAACCGGAATGCTGGGCGTACGAGCAATGCTGCATCCGGTCAACAGGGCCGCTTGCGGGTTACGGAATAAAGCCTTGGCCTGCTGCCCGGGTTGGACTGCTCACGGGTCAGCACTGCAACTTGATGTGCTTCACCGGCAGGAAGCAGCGGCTCACTTCTCTTTCTTCGTGAAGGATTTCGTCGGCGTTTTCTCCGACTTCTCCCCGGTACCCAACACGTATCCCCACGGTTCGAGCTCCGGCACACGGTCAAACACCACTTTCAGGATACCGAATATGGGTATGGCCAGGAACATCCCGGCAATGCCCCAGAGCAGGCCGCCCGCGATCACGGTCACAATGGACCACAATGCATTGATCTGTACGCGTGCACCCACCACCAAGGGCGTGAGGAAGTGATTGTCGATGAACTGGATCACGGAGTAAGCGCCGAACACCCAAAGGGCGGCGGTCACATCCTGGAATGCGAAGGCAACCAACACGGTGATGAATGTTGCTACGATCATCCCGATATAGGGAACGAGGTTCATCAATGCCCCGACCACCGCGAGCAACAAGGCATATTTCACTCCGATCAGCATCAGGGCCGCCCAGTTCATCGCGGTGAGGATCAACGTTTCCACCATCCGACCTACCAAGAAGCTCTGCACCACGCTCTTGGTTTCGCCGAGCACATCCTCAAGAGCATCCTGCTCATTGCGTGAGAAGAGCTTGGAGAGGAAATTATGGAAGAGTTCCTTGTAGTAGATGATCAGGAACGTGAACACGGGAAGGAGGAAGAAGAAGCCGAAGAGCGCACCAACGGTGGTGATCGTTTTGCCAACGATCTTGCCACCGCTCTGCAAACCTTCCTTCTTCACCTTATCCACGGCTTCGTTCAGCTCCTGTGGTTGCACATTGGCCGCATTGCGTGCCCAGCCGGTGATCTGCTTGCCCGTTTCCTCCACCTTCTCCTTCAATTCCGGAATGGACTGGCTGAATTTGGCGGCTTGGGTCACAACGAAATAGCCAACCCCTGCCAACGCAAGCATCGCCAGGAAAACGGCTATGGTAATGGAAAGCTCCCGGTTGACACCCCAGCGGCAAAGGCGCTTTACTACTGGGTCCAAGAGGATCGCCAACAACAATGCAAAGATCAATGGCACCACGAGCTCTTGTGTGATCCATAGTGCGGCAATGAACACGGACAGGCCCAACAGGATCAAGCTCAAACGTTGATAGAGCGGTGGGGAAACGGGCGTTGGAACTTCGTTCATGCGGTCAGGCGGTTATCAAGGTTTGATTCGTGGGTAAACAGTTCAAGGCCGCTTATGTTCATCGGAACAGTCTTCAATTTCTTGACCGCCCCCAAGGGGCTGGGAAAGGAATTCCCCCGAAAGGGTGGTCATCGAACCAGGACCTTCGATTGAACCGGATGTGGTATGAAAATGGCGGTGGCTTCAGCAGCAAACAGAGGAAATAATGAACGCCCGATCAGTTCACGCAAGCCGAATGGCGCTCCACGGAGTGCTGGCATTCGCCATTCTGACTATCACATTACTAGCCTCGTGTGAGGTGCCGACGGATCCATTCAAGAACGGTCAAGAGCAGGCGGTGCATGACAAAGGCATGTACCCTGACAAGGTCACGCCCGATACGGTGCCCAAGGACCGTATGGATACAGCCACCGATCCCAGTATGGACGGCAAGCCCTGATACTCCCTTTGCGTAACATCTGAATAAACATGGCCAAGAATCCACCACCGATGCCATGGGGCTATCGCCTCGTCGCCATCTTCCTGTTCATCGTACTCATCGCGTGGATCGCCTTCGTGATGCGTTGATCCTGTCCAATGCAGGGGAAGTATCTCCACGCGACCATTCAATGAAGTGCCCGCCAATGCTCACCGCAGTTGCACGGCACGCTTTTACCATACTTACCATAAAAGAACACGGCAATGGAAAAGGATAATCAATATGCTACACTCTCAGAGGCCGTGGACGACCTCCGCTCACAAGGCTATACCGATGAACTCGAATTGGGAGCTTCCGGTCTGTTCAAAGGAGATGAGCGAATGGACCCGACCCACTTCGTCATCGATTCATTCCATCGCTTCGAGGGCCCCAGTGACCCCGGCGATATGAGCATCGTATATGCCATCAGCTGCCAAGATCTAGGGGTCAAAGGGCTTCTGGTAAGCAGCTACGGAGCCGAGGGGGAGGAGCATATACAGCGCATGGTGCAGCCGTTGGATGCGCACCACGCACAAGGAAAAACACGACCCGTGCAGGCCGCAGCGCCTGGCACGAACGTGAAGGTCTAACACGGCTTAGCATTTTGTGAAGGCTGATCGGTGCTCTGTGCGGAAGAATTTCGGATCGGGAATGAGAAGGCCCCGTAGTGGAGTATTCCACTGCGGGGCCGAGCTCCTGTAGTTAAGGTTGTATTCAGGACTTCCAAATGCGTGAGCCGAATAGTAACGACAGCACGAGGAGCACGAGGAAGATATAGAAGATGATCTTGGCGATCTCGGCTGCACCTGCTGCAAGCCCGCCGAATCCGAGGATTCCGGCAATGAGCGCAATAACGAGGAAAGTAACTACCCATCTAAGCATGGTTGTGGTGTTTTTGGTTTGAAAGGATATTGACATTTATCGTACCGCGCCCCATTCCATGTGGGGAACAGGATGTTTCCGTGGTGGAACTTCCTCAACATGGGCAACGCAGGCGGAACCACTGCCCGATGGAACAGTGTTATTCATGGGACGGAGCTTGCGGCCCGATGATGGCTGTGGTCAAGGCGATAGAAAATCATATTGGAAAATGCACACCGAGGAACAATACAAGTGGTTGCAAGAGATCCATGATCTCTTGGCCGATAGCCGGAAAACGTACAACGCGATCTCGCATAGAGTGGACGATGCCCACGTGAAGGAGCTTTTACTGCGGATCAGTTCGAAGCGAGCGAACATGGAAAGTGAGGTGGCGCAAGATCTAGTGCAGCATGATCCGACCGAAAAGCTGGGAAATGGAACCGTGGCTGGAACGGTGCAACGGGTCTTGCTCACATTCCGCGACATCCTGAACGATACCAATGAAGTGAACGTGCTGGTTGAATGTGAGCGACAGGATAGCGAGCTGCTGGGTCGGTATACGCAAGTGCTCAACTCGATGGATCTGAACGAGGCCAGTCGTGCAACATTGGCCCGTCAATATGCGGAACTGGAACAGGACCTCCACCAGGTCATTACCACGCGCGAAGCCATGGAGGACGTGGAGCATTGATCTCCTGTTCTCATCCCGAATCTGAACGAAGCTTGAATGACCGAACGCCCACCACGTACCAAACGCGCCAAGCGATGGCGCATCGCCCTCTTCGTCATCGGGGCGTTGCTGCTGATCCGCATTATTCTTCCTTATGTCCTGCTACACGTCGCCAATGATCGCTTGAAGAAGACCAAGGGATACTACGGCCACATCGCTGACCTGGACCTTGCGATCATCCGAGGCGCGTATACGATAGAGGGCTTTTACCTCGATAAGAAGGATTCGGTAAGTGAGAAGCGAACACCCTTTCTCCGCGCTGGCGTCATCGATCTTTCAGTGGAATGGCAGGCTCTTTTCCATGGTAGCATTGTGGGGGAGCTAGTGATCGATACGGCGGAGGTACGCTTTACCAAGGAGGCGGCCGAACCAGCCGATCTGCAGAAGGACACCGCGAGCTTCGCCGATCTGTTGCACGATTTCATGCCGCTGAAGATCAACCGGCTGGAGATCCATAACAGCGCCATCCGTTACATCGACCCCAGCTCCAGTCCGAAGGTGGATGTGCAGTTGAGCAATGTGGATGTGCTGGCCACCAACCTCACCAATGCCGTGGATAGGAACGTGGTGTTGCCTTCGGAAGTGAAGGCTACCGCAGGATTGTATGGGGGTGAACTCACCTTCAACATGGGCATCGATCTTTTGGCTGCAGCTCCCACTTTCGATATGAACTTGAAGTTGACGGAGACCAAATTGGTGGAGTTGAACGAGCTGCTGCAGGCCTACGCCAAAGTGGATGTGAACAAGGGAACCATGAGCTTGTATGCCGAGATGGCAACGCGCAATGGAGAGTTCACCGGCTATGTGAAACCCGTGATCAAAGGCCTTGACGTATTAGGCCCGGAGGACAAGAACGACTCGTTCTTCCACAAGATCTACGAAGGCATTGTGGGAACTGCCGGCGCGATCCTGACCAACCCCAAAAAGGATCAGGTTGCCACCAAGGTGGAGTTGAAGGGGAAATTGGACGATGTGAAGACAAGTTCCATCTACGCGGTGCTCCAGCTACTACGCAATGCATTCATCCAAGCACTGGTACCTGCGCTGGACGAGGAGGTGTCCATCAACTCAGTGGGCGAGATCGAGAAGAAGGATGATCGTGGCTTCCTGCAGAAGCTGTTCAGTAAGGATGACAAGAAGGGTGACGAGGGAAAGGAGACCAGCAAGAAGTCCAAGGACTGAATGAACGCGTAGCATTCATCTTATGGGTGCACACCGTGCAAATGGTACAACCTTTAAAACGGATCGAGCGATGAACAGAACAATGGGTATAGCCGTACTTATCTCCGGCATTTTATTTGGCCTTTGCGGCCTACTCCACCTCGCGCAAGTGTCCGATGCACTTGATGTGAATACGGCGCTCT
This sequence comes from Cryomorpha ignava, assembly GCA_040391235.1. GTDB lineage: Bacteria > Bacteroidota > Bacteroidia > Flavobacteriales_F > PHOS-HE28 > PHOS-HE28. Next base: position 54,932 of record JBEBYG010000020.1, on the reverse strand, counting down.
TTGTGGGCGGCGGATTCACCTTCTTCGTGATCGGCATTCTCCTGATGCAAGATGTGCATGTGTCGCCACCAGGTAGTCTGATGGTGCGACGCGGGGCCCGCGAGGCATAAGGGGGGCCGATGGGTGATGGCAAACTGCGGAGGTGATCCGCGGTATCGGCTATCTCTACACCAATTCCGTCCGGATGCTGAGGTCCCCGCTCAACGTGCGGTGGATCGGGCAACGTTCTGCGATCTGCAACAAGCGATCACGTTGCTCTTGGGAAAGTGCACCGGTGAACCGGATGGTGCGGTGGATGCGGGTGGTGTCGAAGCTGTCGCCATGCTCAATATTCACCTGCGTATCGATTGCCTCCAAGGGCCATTCCTTTCGGTCGGCATACATGCGCACGGTAGCATTGGTGCAGCCTCCCAAGGCCGCCGCCAAGAGTTGATGTGGTGTGAAACCGAGGTCCTTTCCGCCGTTGCTGGGTGGTTCATCGGCAATAAGTGTATGCGTGTCCGTCCGGATCTCCGTGCGGTAATGGTCGCGGCCGATGTGGGCATCAATGGTGTGTGACATGGTTTGGATGCTGAGTAAATAGGGATCTGTTGGGCTGAAGTTAAGTGCATACATATATGCCGCCATGGTACTTATGAGCGACTTCCCGATCCTTGTCAATGAATCAACACTTCAAGGTGCGCAGTGCGTACCTTAAGCCTCGCCCGATCGCCAAATTTCCCGTCATCTTCTTCTGCTGCCCCGATATGCATCGGGGTCCGACCTTCTGATCATCTGATCCGCATGCCCCTGCGCCAATTCCATCCCGCCGTCCGCTCTTGGTTCGAACAACATTTTCCTGCACCCACGGACGTGCAGGCCAAGGCATGGCCGGCCATCGCCAGTGGCAGGAACGTGCTGGTGGCCGCACCCACTGGGAGCGGTAAAACGCTCACGGCATTTCTCTGGGCCATTGATGAGCTGGTACGTGAAGGCACCAGCGGCTGCTTGGACGATAGCCTCCGCGTGCTCTACATCTCGCCGCTGAAAGCGCTGAGCAACGACATTGAGAAGAATCTGCGCGCCCCGTTGCAGGGCATTCGGAGCATCCTGAAGGAACAGGGCCAGCCGGAGGTGGAGATCCGTGCCCAAGTGCGCACGGGCGATACCACCGCCAGTGAACGCACGGCGATGAAGGACCGGCCGCCGCACATCCTCGTTACCACGCCGGAGTCGCTCTACGTGCTGCTCACCAGCGCAGGCGGGCGACGCATGCTCGGCACCGTGCGAACGGTGATCATCGATGAAGTGCATGCTATGATCGGCGATAAGCGGGGTTCGCATCTCAGCCTCTCGCTGGAACGGCTGGATCATTTGCTGCGCAAGCCCGCCGTGCGGATCGGACTCAGTGCCACACAGCGGCCCATCGAGCTGGTGGCGCGCTTCCTCGTGGGCAACAAGCATCTCAAGAGCGATGGTACACCGCAGTGCACCATCATCGACGCAGGGCACAAACGCCGCATGGACCTCGCCATCGAATTGCCGGGTTCGCCCTTGGGCGCTGTGATGCCGCATGAAGTATGGGGTGAAGTGTATGAACGCTTGGTGCAACTGATCGAGGAGCACAAGACCACGTTGATCTTCGTGAACCAGCGCCGCATGTGCGAACGCTTGGCCTTCCACCTGCGGGAACGATTAGGGGAGGAAGCCGTGGGCGCGCACCATGGGAGCCTGAGCAAGGAGCAACGCTTCCACGCGGAAGAGAACCTGAAGAACGGGCACTACAAGGCGCTCGTAGCCACGTCCAGCCTGGAGCTCGGCATCGACATCGGCGATGTGGACCTGGTGTGCCAGATCGCCAATCCCTTCAGCATTGCGGCTTTCCTGCAGCGAGTGGGCCGTAGCGGTCACCATGTGGGCGGCCTGCCGAAAGGCCGATTGTTCCCGCTGTCCAGCGATGAACTGGTGGAGAGCGTGGCCCTCTTCGATGCTGTCAGGCGCAATGAGTTGGACGCCATCATCATGCCTGAATGCCCGCTGGACATCCTCGCGCAACAGGTGGTGGCGGAGGTATCCACCGGCGAGATCCCCGAATCGGAATTGTACAGCGTGATGCTGGGTGCCTATCCTTTCCGGGAGCTGAAGCGCGAGGACTTCGATGCCACTGTGAAGATGCTTTCCGATGGCTTTACCACCCGCCGTGGCAAGCGCGGGGCGAACATCCACCGCGACATCATCACCGGCCGATTGCGGGCGCGAAAGGGCGCGCGGCAGAACGCCATCATCAGTGGGGGAGCCATTCCTGATCTCTTCGATTACGATGTGATCGCGGAGCCCGAGAACGTTTTCATCGGCAGCCTGAACGAGGATTTCGCCATTGAAAGCCTGCCGGGCGACGTGTTCCAATTGGGCAATAGCACGTGGCGCATACTCGGCGTGAACGAGAGCAAGGTGCGCGTGGTGGATGCAGAAGGTGCAGCACCGTCCATTCCATTCTGGCTGGGGGAATCGCCCGGACGAACGAAGGAGATGAGCATTGCCGTGGCCCGGCTGCGCGAAGAAATTTACCAGCGTGGCAGCTCGCCTTCCGAGGATGATGCCAATGAGGAATGGAAGCGCCCGGCGGTGGATTGGTTGATGAGCGATGTAGGGGTGGATGCCCGCGCCGCTGATCAAGTAGCCGAGCATCTGATCCTTTCCGGGGTCGCTTTGGGCGCCATGCCTACGCGCGAGCGATTGGTGATGGAGCGCTTCTTCGATGAGGCGGGCGACATGCACCTGGTGATCCATGCGCCCTTTGGTGCGCGGCTCAATCGCGGCTGGGGACTGGCACTACGGAAGCGCTTCTGCCGCAACTTCAACTTCGAGCTACAGGCGGCGGCTACCGACGATGCCATCATCCTTTCCTTGGGTAGCACACACAGCTTCGCCTTGGAGGACGTGTGGAAATACCTCAATCCGAAGAGTGTGACCGATGTGCTCGTGCAAGCTCTGCTGGATGCGCCAATGTTCGGCACCCGCTTCCGCTGGAATGCGACCCGCGCATTGGCCGTGCAACGCCGCTGGTTCGAAAAGCGCGTACCACCGCAATTGCAGCGCATGCAGAGCGAAGACCTGGTGGCGTTGGTCTTTCCTGATCAGCTCGCCTGCTTCGAGAATATCCAAGGGGAGCGCGTAGTGCCGGATCATCCGCTGGTGAAACAGACCATCCACGACTGCCTCACGGAAGCCATGGACATCGAGGGCCTGATGGAATTGCTGAGTAAGATCCGGAACGGCGAAGTGGAATTGCTGGCCATGGACCTGCGGGAACCGTCGCCTTTCGCACATGGCATCATCCACGCGCGCCCCTATGCTTTCCTGGACGATGCGCCTTTGGAGGAGCGGCGTACCCGCGCCATCCGCACGCGCCAAGTGTTGGATCCTGCTACCGCTAAGGACCTTGGCAAGCTGGATGGCCAAGCGGTGCGCATGGTGCGTGAGGAAGCATGGCCGGGTGCTTCCGACGATGACGAACTGTATGACACGCTGGTGCAATGCGGCATGCTGGCCGAGGAAGAAGGTGTGGCACACGGCTGGGGAATGCTCTTCGCAGACCTGCAACGGCAGGGTAGGGCGGTAGCCATCCGCCGTGAGGGAAGGCCGTTGCTCTGGTGTGCGCTCGAACGATTGCCGCAAGTATTGGCCGTAACGGGTCCTGCGGAATACACGCCTGCTGTGGCCATTCCGGAAGCGGTGTTGCAGGCACATGACCTGGAGCATCCCTTGGTGGACCTGATGCGCGGGCGTATGGAAGTGGAAGGCCCCGCCACCAGCGCCGATCTGGGTGATCGCTTTGGCATTGACGATTCGCTGATCCAAGGTGCCATGCTGCGCTTGGAAGGCGATGGCATGGTGTTCCGCGGCTACTTCGATCCCGATGTGGACGACCAGCAATGGTGCGAACGCCGGCTGTTGGCGCGCATCCACCGTTACACGTTGCAGAAGTTGCGGCGCGAAGTGGAGCCGGTATCACCCGCGGCCTTCATGCGTTTCCTCTTCGGATGGCACGGTATCGGGCAGGCCGAATTGGCTGAAGGGCCACACGCGCTGTTGGCAGTGATCGAAAAGCTACAAGGTGCCGAGGCCCCGGCAGTGGCGTGGGAGAGCGACATCTTCCCCACGCGCCTGCCCGGCTATGCCCCTGAATGGATGGATCAGCTTTGCTTCAGCGGACAGGTGGCTTGGGGCCGCTTCACGCCCTACACCGGCGATGCAGGCGCACCCTCCTCCTTGCGGAATGCACCCTTGAGCATTTGTCATCGGGTGCAACTACCCCTCTTCGTAGGAGCTGTTGCGGAAGAAGAGGAGCTCGGTGCATCTGCACAACAAGTGCTGGCGGCGCTGCGCGATCGGGGAGCGCTCTTCCATACGGACCTGCTGCGGCATTGCAACCTGCTGCCGATACAGGTGGAGGAGGGCTTATCTGAATTGGTGGCCAAGGGTCGCATCAGCGCGGACGGATACACAGGGCTGCGCGCCTTGCTCGTTCCTGCGGGCAAGCGTTCGGCCTTGAAGGAGCGTCGTGCGCGCCGTACTTCGGCCATGCCGTTCAGCTTGGAACAGGCGGGCCGTTGGTGGCTCTTCGAACCGCCGATCCTCACCGATAAGGAAGCGCGGCGCGAACAGGTGGAAGAACTCACGCGCAACTTGCTGTTACGCTATGGAGTGATCTTCCGAAAGCTGGTGCATCGCGAACGCACGGCACCACCTTGGCGGGAGATGCTGCGTGTGCTCCGTCGCATGGAAGACCGCGGCGAACTGCGCGGAGGACGGTTCGTCAGTGGGGTGTGGGGAGAACAGTTCGCGCTGCCCAATGCCATCCCACTGCTGCGTGCCCAACAAAAGCAGTCGCTCCAAATGCAAGCTGCAGAGCACGCGGAAGGAGATGCCGATATGGTCACCATCAGCGCGGCTGATCCGTTGAACCTCACCGGTGTGATCACACCCGGAGAGCGCGTAGCATCACGGAACAGTGAACGCATCCTATACCGCAACGGCACGCCGGTGGCTGTCTATGATGGGGGGGAGCTGCGCTGGCTTCAACGCACAGCTGAAGCTGGATCTTCCCCATCGGATAAGGGACGGATGATCGAACGCATGCGCCGTGTCGTGCCTCCGAAGATGCGGGCTTTCTACGGTAAGGGGATAGGTTAGGAACAGGGGCAGAGCCCTTGCTCATCGTCCAGCTCATTCACTCGCCGCAGGAGCAGCTTGCGGTGGTTGCATGCCCAGTGGAACAGGAACCGATTGCAGTGGTCCATCCTTTACGCTTCGGAATTGTAGCTCCACAAAACGAGCCAGGTCATGGTCGTAAATGGCGTAGTAGAACGGGCTGAACTCCTTGCGAACAATGAGCGTGGAGGTCCGTGAAAGTGCTGGACGTTTTGGTATCGGCCTGCGCTTTTGCAGAAAGAGCCGAAGCAATTCCTGTTTCAAGTCCGTTTCCCGTTGAGTAGGGGTGAGGCGTTCTTCGCTATTCCGATCCATCATTGAATGCAGGGTGCTATTGCCCGTTCATTGCACCTTATCGTATCCAAGGTGGGTGCCAGCATTTCCTTTGATCCGAAAGACACTCCTGCAGCAAGCGTGTATTCATCGGACCAATGCACTTGGTCGCTTCATTCGTGGTGGTTGCGCTGGTTCCGTAACCACGGTCCCGTAGCATCGAACGCTTGCTCCGCGGATCATCGCAGGGCCTCTGCGCACCCCGATCGGGTAATGTCTCGTGCAGATCCTTCCCCGATCAACCAATGCCGGGAAACAAGCCAGTTTTCCTCCTATCAATCCAGTTCTGTGCGTGGGCGGAAGTTTTCAGGGTAGTATTTGATCCACGCGGGAGTGCGGTACAATGCTTGGGCATTTTGCGGCATGACAACTACAGACCGATATCTGAAGGAGATATGTGAACTGTTGATCGATAGTAAGCTGGGCTATGGTGATACAGCCCGTCGCACGGATGATCCTCGCCTAATGGACCTGCTTGAAAGCATCAGCCACGACCGCATCGGGAAAGTATCAACGCTTTCCAACACGTTACAGGACCGGGGAGTGAAACCGCCTCATTCAGGTACGTTCAAGGGTACGTTACACCGCGTTTGGATCGCCCTGCGCGATGTGGTCTCGAACACGAACGATGTGAACATGGTGAGTGAATGCCTTCGCGGTGAGTCATATCTCATCGGCAGGATCGATGAGGCCATGAAAGACCAAGAGGTGGAGCAGGACGTGAAAGCGATCCTGAAGGTGCAGCGAGAGAAGCTCATGGAGAACTTGGACCGTATCCGTTCGTTGGATATGGCTATTTCCGATAGTTGAAGGGGAGATGGTGGCCCGATCCGTGGAGGAGGCTCCTCACATCACCCCGCCGAAAGAAACCTCATGTTCATTGCATTTCCTCCTGCTTGAACTCCCATGCCGGTAATTGGGAAATGTGGCATTCGATCCGCATGCGTACACAACGAATTGAACAGGGCCATGAACCATCCAGACCTCATAACGACGACCGGATCGGGAACCCTCCCAGGGAAGCCTGCACAGGTTCCACAACCTGGCACCACACCGGGCCCCGATCCAGGGAAGCCACAACACGTTCCACAGCCGGGCATAAAGCCTGACCCGAGCCCAGCGCACCAACCGCCGACGAGGACACCCCAAGAGGTGCCGAGCCAGCCGGGGAAAGCACCGGAACCAACGCGTGAGCATCCATCCGATCCCAAGCCAGCAAAGCCTACGGGCCGAGTTGGGCAACTTACATCTTCATCGGTACATCAACAACCAACCTCATGAGCACCCCAACTTCCGGTACCACAAGGAATGACACCAATGTTGGCTTCCATCCACCCGCAAAAACGGATGCTCCTGCCACGCGATCCATGTTCCTGATCATCCTGTTCCTTCTGGTAGTAGGAACGATCATCGCGGTAGTCGTCTACCAGCGATACAACAACACAGTGGTGCCCCCCGCACCTACCGAAGAGGCCATGCCCCCTCGGGTTCCATGAACGAACGGCCTTAGAATTTCAAGCGTAGCTCCATCTTCAGGTCGCTGCGGGTATCTCCCGATATCTCCTGCAGTCCCGAACTGATCACATCCCGATCGGTGAAAACGGTGATGCCATAGCGTGCCCATAGATCGACATGTCGGGCTACGGACCAGCGCAACATGGTATACCAGCGCATGCCTCGCCCATAGATCGGGGGCAGGCTGTAAACACCCGGCACATCCGATTCGAAGGCATACATGCGAGCATCGTAACTATCCGTGGAGAAGAGCGCGATGCGTCCCGTGAACTCCAGTTTCCCCCGCATCGGCCGGTGGATCACATCCTGATACACCATGAAGCCATGCTGTGGCGTACCCTCCCCGCGCTGATAGCTCACCTGTTCGATGCGGGTGCGCAGTGTCACATCAGGGCTTACACGGTAGCTGGCGTTGAAGCGGAAGTTGTCCTGCCGGGTATTTACCAACGGTAATACGCCTGCCACGCTTTCCGATGTATTCCGTGGCTTGGATTGGGTCCGGGCCTTCACATACAGTTGGATCCTGCGGCTCGGTGTCCAAGTAAGCTGCCCCAGTATCTCATGCCCATCGCTCAGGCCATTGGTCTGGTAGCGCAGCCACGGGAAGGTGAACTGATCGAAGTAGGCGTTGAATACCCACTGGCGACTGGGCTTTATTTCGATACCGGTATAGAGTCCGCGTTCGTTCCAAGGGCTGGAGCTTTCCGCGAGCGCGCTGCTGTACAAGCCTTGGAAATTCCGTTCGAGGTTCCGGTAGAGCATGGCCAGTGAGAGCCGTTTGTCCAAGGCCACCAAGAGTCCGGTAAGACCTGCCATGCCGCCGTTGGAACTTCGCGCCCCTTCGCCGAACCACGTGACGTTCCGGTAGGGCACGTTCCAATCGAACCCGTAAGTGGTGTTCGCATTGCCTTGGAATTCGAACTGGTTATAAGGCTGCGTATTGGACTTGAGCAGAGTATTGTCAAAATTCACTTGTGCGGCGGTAGCGCCGATGTCCCATCCATTGCCGCGGTATCGGAGATGGCCGCCGTAGATCAGTTCATCCAAGGCGTTCTTTTTGGCCAGTTCACTATAGGTGCGGTGGAAACCATCCTCCTGGAAAGAGCTGAAGCTGGCCAGGTCCACGTCGGTGCCGGAGGACACCGTGTCAGCTGCGTTCACCACGTTGGCGTCGTATTTCTTGTGGCTGATGAATGCAGTGCCTTCGAAGCGCTTGCCGAGGTCCATGGTAACGCCTGCACCGCGCAGGAACTGGTTCTCATTCACGCTGGCATAGGGGGCCAGTCCTGCCGCATTCCGCTTGATGTTCATCGTATAGGCCGATTTCCGGGAGAAGGAGAGGCCGCTGGAGAACACCAACCCTTGACCGAACTGCGCTTGGAAATCACCTAAGGCCAGCGCCTTCACCGGGCCGATATCCCGAAGGAACAAATGCGCGGAGTAAAAGTCGAAGCCTTGCTTCTGGGTTCCCTTGAAGAACTGCTCACCTTCATCCTTCTCGGCTGTGATGCCGAACGAAATGTTGCGGCGATACTGGAAGCGGTAGCGCGTATAGATCTTCCAAGGGCTCCCGAGATAGACTTTGTTGTTCCTCCTCAAGGAGTCCATCACGGCCGGGTCATCCGTATCAGGAAGCGGAGCGCCATTGGAATAGTGGAAAGGCTTGTTGAACGGATCACCACCTCCGATGAAGCCCCGTCGTTGTTCGATATTGATCTGCGTGCGCAGGAGGTACTCGTGCTTGCCATTGGCGATCATCGTTTTCAAAGGCGTGTGCGAACTGCCCTCGCCGCTAATGGTCACAAATGGACGGATCAGCTCCAGGGTGGCCAGGTCAAGGCCGTTCACCGTTTGGAGTTCATAGATGCTGATGAACTTGCCAAAGCGCTGTCTGTGCTGCAGGATGGCATTCACCTCAATGTCGGAAAGCAAGTGGAGCGCCCCCAGTTCATCGGCATTGGTGCGGTTCAAGTTGATCGGGTCGTTGAGGCGGTTCAGCAGTTGGTCTGCCAACTCGGCGAGGTCCACATCGCTGTCATCTCCCAGCAGTTCGGCAATGGCGGCCAATCGCTGCTCCACCATGTTGCGCAGCTCGGGCGAAATGTTTTGCGCGCGCAGAGAGAACATGAAGGCCAACAAGGCGAGGCCGAGCACCAGACCACGCCTCATTTGAAGCGGTAGTTCAGGTTCACCATCGGGGTAAGGCCCAGCTGTGACCGCATCACCGCTGCCAGGTCCAGGTCCAGTTGCCCCATGCGCAGGCCCACACCGAAATGTGCCCGCGTTGGGCCGGTGCTTACGCCGGTGCGCAGGAAGAGCGCGGTAATAGGCCGGTATTCGATGCCCATATGGTATGCCTCCGGCCGATCGATATCCTTGGTGACTTCACCGGTCATGAGGACCCGATCGCTGAATGTGTATCCCAAGCCAGCACCCAAGATGGTGGGTACCCGCTCTTCATACGGTCCTCCCAGCTTGGCCCGATTCGGATTGTAAAGGTGCGCTGCTATCCACAGGTGTTCGGTGAGTTGGGCCTGCACCCCGAGCTCCGCCGTTATGGCGCCTGTGCTGCCGTAGTTCTCACCGAGCCGGATGTTCAGGTAGTCCATCTGGATGCCCACGCGCAAGCCCTCGCTCAGCTTCATGGCATAGGCCAAGCCGAAGGTGCGCTGTGCATATAGGTTGTTGCCAAAGGAATTGGCACTAAGCGCGAACGTGCCCTTGCCCACGGGAAGTGCAAAGGCAAGGCCTTGCATGGCCATATCGGGCGAAAGCCAGTGCTGCTGGTAGTAGGCGCCGGCCACTGGTCCTTCAAGCCCGGCCAACCCCGCTTGGTTACCGGTCACGTTCCAGAGGTCCACCAAGGTGAGCCCTGCATTGCCCATTCCGGCGAAGCGGGCACTGGTAGGGATCTGCTCCCCACCGGCACGTAATGTGACAGGAGCGAAGGCCACTGCCAAAAGGATGATCGTTGTACGCATCGGTCCGAAAGTAGGGAACCGATCCATAGGTCACTGAATTTGTGGCTCAACTGAGCGATCAAAGGGATGGAGCGACCCTTCAAAGCACCTTGTACGACGCATGCACCAAGGGCTTTCCTCCCGCCTGCCTCCGATCCCTACCTTCGGCCCCCTGTCCATGAAAAAGGTCACCCTTCACGATAAGCAGTTCGAACCCTTTATCGGCGTGGCCGAACTGGAGGCTGCCATTGATGCCGTAGCTGCGAAGGTGGCGGCCAAGTATGCGGACAGTGTCCCGCTCTTTTTGGGTGTGCTCAACGGGAGCTACTACTTCGCCGCAGAGCTGATGAAACGCCTGCCCATCATTTGCGAGATCTCCTTCGTGAAAGTGGCGAGCTACCACGGCACCGTGAGCAGCGGTACGGTAAGCCAATTGATCGGGCTCCAAGAGCGCATCGCTGGCCGTCACGTGGTGATAGTGGAGGATATCGTGGACACCGGCAACACCATTGAACATATCGTGGAGGCGCTGCGGGAGAAGAACCCCGCGAGCATCGCCATCGCCAGCCTGCTGTTGAAGCCAGATGTGTATAAAAAGGACATTCCAGTGGATTTCGTGGCCATGGAGATCCCCAATATTTTCGTCGTCGGATCCGGCTTGGATCACGATGGACTTGGAAGGAACCTGCCCGGCATTTACCGGATCGTGAACAATTGAATAAAAGCCAGCGCCACTTCGGCGTTTTACACTGATGAAGAGAATGAACATCGTGCTTTTCGGCCCTCCGGGGGCAGGTAAAGGGACACAAAGCAAGTTTCTGACCGAACAATACGGATTGGAACACCTGAGCACGGGTGATCTGCTGCGTGCGGAGATCCAAGCCGAAACACCGTTGGGCCTGCAAGCCCAGGAGCTGATGAGCGCAGGTGAACTGGTGCCGGATGATCTGGTGGTGGGCATGATCCGCAACCGCTTGAAGGATGATCCCAAGAGCAAGGGATTCGTCTTTGACGGCTTCCCTCGCACCCGGGCACAGGCGGAGGCGTTGGACTCCACCTTGGTGAAGCTTGGCAGCAGCATCACTGTAATGCTCGCGTTGGAAGTGGAAGAGGAGGAGTTGGTGAAGCGCCTGCTCGGCCGCGGTGAAACCAGCGGCCGTCCGGACGACAAGAGCGAGGAGGTGGTGCGCAAGCGGATCCGTGAGTACGAGAAAAAGACTGCTCCCCTGAAAGAATATTACGAAGAGCAGGGCAAGCTCCGGCGCATCCATGGCATGGGTTCCATCGCCGAGATCACCGCGCGGCTGACCGCGGCTATTGACGGGTAGGTTTTAGTTGAGGGCTGCCGTTGTGCAACCCAATTCGTTCATCTGCTCCGGTCGCACTCGACGCTCCGTTCGGTAGGCCTAGTTTCCTTCACGCGTGTGAAAACCATTCCTCGCGGCCAATCACCACCTTTGCGCCCATGTCTTCCGCGAACTTTATCGACCAGATCCGCATTGAATGCCGCTCCGGCAAGGGTGGGGCTGGTAGCCGCCACCTGCGGCGAGAGAAGTATATACCCAAGGGCGGCCCCGATGGCGGCGATGGTGGACGCGGCGGTCACATCATCCTACGCACGAACCCGCAGCTGTGGACGCTGCTTCACTTGCGCTACACCAAGCACGTGATCGCCAAGGACGGCGAGAGTGGTGGTTCCAACCAGCGGAGCGGAAAGATGGGGGAGGACCGCATCATCGAGGTGCCATTAGGGACCTTGGCCAAGGATCCAGAGACCGGCGAGGTCCTCTGTGAACTCACCGAGCCGGGGCAGGAGGTGATCCTGCTTGAAGGAGGACGGGGTGGTCTGGGGAACCAGAACTTCCACAGTTCCACCTTTCAGACACCACGCTTCGCTCAACCCGGCGAGGATGGACTTGAGAAATGGGTCATACTGGAGTTGAAAGTACTGGCTGACGTAGGCTTGGTGGGCTTTCCCAATGCGGGGAAGAGCACCCTCCTTTCCGTGGTGAGTGCGGCGAAACCGAAGATCGCGGACTATCCCTTCACCACTTTGGTGCCGAATCTGGGTATCGTTCCCTACCGGGACAGCCAGAGTTTCGTTATGGCGGATATCCCCGGCATCATCGAAGGTGCGCACGAGGGCAAGGGCATCGGCCTTCGCTTCCTTCGCCACATCGAGCGCAACAGTGTGCTGCTCTTCATGGTAGCCGCCGACAGCCCGGACATCAAAGCGGAGTTCAACGTGCTGCTGAATGAACTGACCCAGTATTCACCGGAGCTTTTGGACAAGGACCGCATTTTGGCAGTGACCAAGAGTGATCTCTTGGATGATGAGTTGAAAAAGGCCATCAAGAAGGAACTTCCCAAGGGCGTGGAACATGTCTTCATCAGTTCAGTTGCCAACCAGGGCTTGGAAAAGCTGAAGGACTTGCTGTGGTCGAAGATCCATTCCACCGTGGAACCGGAACCTCCTCCCAGTCCGTTCGCATGAGCTGGACCGACGCGATACTCTCAGCTGATCGCACGGCATTCCTCGCGGTGAACGGTGCGCACTCCGCTGCCGCGGATACGTGGATGAGCTATTTGAGCGAGCCGACGCTCTGGATCCCATTGTACGTCCTTTTTATCGTCCTGATCAAGCTGCGCTGGGGATGGCGCGGCCTCTGGTGGTCCTTGCCGATCGCGGCCTTGATGATCTTCTGCAGCGATACCGGCTCGGTGGTACTCTTCAAGAACACCGTGCAACGCTTGCGCCCCTGCCACGCAGCCGACCTGCAGGGCTTGGTGCATTTGGTGAACGACCACTGCGGTGGCAAGTATGGTTTCATTTCCTCGCATGCGTCCAACCACTTCGCATTGGCCGTATTCATGGCCGGTATGCTTCGCCGTGAGCCGTGGTGGGCACTCCCCGTACTGCTGGTTTGGGCCGGCACGGTGGCCTACAGTAGGATCTATTTGGGCGCACATTACCCAGGCGACGTGATCGTGGGTGCTCTTTACGGCTCCCTCATAGGCGGCATGGCATACGTGCTTTTTCGAACGGTCCACCAAATCACCGGTGAACGATGAATGTCTGGGCGGCCGTCTTCGTGGGTGGTGGCATCGGAAGCTTGATGCGCTACGGGATCACCCGGCTTCTGCTCGCGCTGGATCTGCGCGGAGCATTTCCGTGGGCCACCTTGCTTGCCAACGTGCTCAGTGTACTGATCCTTTCATGGGTCCTCCTGCGCATGTCCGGCCACTTCCAACATCGCCCGGCGCTCAGTGCCTTTATTACCATCGGCATCTGCGGTGGATTCAGCACGTTCAGTACCTTCAGCTATGAGAATTTCCTCCTCTTCCGAGAAGGGATGCCTGGCATGGTCATCGCCAATATTTTAGTGAACGTGGTTGCTTGTGTGGCCATCTTCTTCCTTCTTGCTCGCCACGCATGAGAACACCTTTTGCCCTTTTCGCTGTCGCGCTCTGCAGCAGCAGCCTGCATGCCCAAGACCCGCAATGGGCCTCGCCACCCAAATTGGTGGTAGGCATTGTGGTGGACCAAATGCGCGTGGATAATATCTATCGGTATTGGGACAATTTCGGGGAGGGAGGATTCAAGCGCCTCGTGCGGGAAGGATCCTTTCAACGGGATGCGCATTACGACTATGTGCCCACCTTCACTGCACCAGGCCATGCCAGCATTTATACCGGCACCACACCGGCACGGCACGGCATCGTGTCCAACTATCCGTACCGGCGCGAGATCAAACGCAGTTGGTATTGCGCGCAGGACACCACGGTAACACCGGTGGGAACCAGTGATCAGAGTGCGCAATGTTCGCCTTATCAATTGTTGGCCAGCACCTTGGCCGATGAGCTGGAACTGCGGACCGATCGGCGCTCCCGCACGGTGGGCATCGCGCTGAAGGACCGCTCGGCCATCATGCCCATTGGGCGCACGGGCGATGCCTCCTATTGGTATGTGGGTGGTACGGAAGGGAAATTCGTGACCAGCTCCTGGTATCGAAAGGAACTTCCGGCTTGGCTGGACGCTTTCAATGCGAAGAAGCTGGCCCATAAATACTTGGACCGTACGTGGGAGCTCGCCCTCCCGCGCGAGCGCTACCACACGCCGCTTCCGGACGATAACAAATACGAGGAGGCCTTAAGCAAAGGGATAAGACCCACCCTGCCGGTTGACCTCGCCGCTTTGCGAGCAGGCGGAGAGGACCTTGGCTTACTGGTCTATACCCCATGGGGGAATACGATCACCACGGACATGGCCATTGCTGCCATCCTTGGAGATTCCTTGGGAGCGGACGCCGTGACCGACCTGCTGGCCCTGAGCTACAGCAGTCCGGACGTATTGGGGCATATGATGGGGCAACGGTCGCTGGAAGGGGAGGATATATACATCCGGCTTGACATTGAATTCGCCCGCTTGCTGGCCTTCTTGGACAAACAAGTGGGCGCGGGTGAATACACCGTTTTCCTAACTGCTGACCATGGCGGTGCTGATGTACCGGCGTATTTGCGTGACCTGAAGGGGAATGCCGGCTACACCTCCATGAAAGGGCTGGGTGCTTGGTTAAGTGAGCGCGGCATCGGTGACCATATCCAGATCATCCGCCAAGGGCAGATCTACTTGCAACCCGATGCTCCGGCCGGAACCGCAGCTGCGATCACAAGCGCACTGAATGAGAATCCGGAAATTGCTTGTGCCTTAACCGGGGAGCGGCTGCAACAGATGGATGAATTGCGTGGCATCGCGCGTCACATTGCCCGGGGATATATGCCCGATCGCTGTGGCGATGTGCTTTTCGCCATGCAGCCCGGCTATTTCGAGGAGGAGTATGGAAACCAAGGTATGGGTACCACGCACGGCTCGCCGTGGAACTACGATACCCAGGTCCCGGTGATCTTTTTCGGGAAAGGTGTTCAGCGGGGAGAAGTGCTCCGGCGCACCTCCATTACCGATATTGCCCCCACCATCAGCGCGATCGTCGGTATGGCCTTGCCGAATGCCGCCGATGGGCAGGTGGTTCCGGAAACGGTGCTGCATTGATCCGGTTTTCACAACGCAGCGTGCAACTCCATGGGTAAAACGCTTCCGGCATTCGCAGGCACCGTGCGGTACGAGCTCAAGTTCTACTGTGCCAAGCACTTGCCACCTCATTAAGCTGGCCGCGAACTTCCATGCACAGAGTCCCCTTTTGGAGTTCCTGTATCCTGAACTGGTATAAATTCAAGAGATACGGCTCGCAATAACAATTGCTTGCTTCGGGGGGACTGGCGCCGCGTTGTGTGGTTCCATAGTTTAGCTCCGTCAATGCCACCGCTTATTCTCCTACGTGGGATCACCTTCTTCATTTTACTTGGGTCGTATACCATACTCGCAGCCCAAACGGATCTATCGCTGGTTGCGCTTGGAACGGCCGACTCCATTGCTGTTACCGGCTATGCAGGCGAGCCCGAGGAGGGCCCCGCAGTGATCCGCGCCGATTGGACCCGGTTGGACGGAAGCGCCCCCCGCTTTAAGTTGCACAAGTTGGCGAGAAATGACGGTGGCCAGAAGATCGCCCTCGACGAGTTGATCGTATCAGGGGTGGAGCAGTATCTGGACCAGCGGGTCCATTTTACACGGAGCGGGGTACAGACCGATGTTCCCGTTAGCCGGCTCAGTAATGATGTGGACCGAATGATCGCCTTGGCTACCTCCTACTTTGGAAGCCCTGTTGTGGTACTTTCCGAGCCCACGCGAAAGCAGATGGAACGGGTGTGTTCCATCGATTGGAGCCGAGCGAGCTTCGGTGTGGAGGGTGGGGATGACCAAGAGAAATACCTGGCCATCTCCTTCTATGTACGCGCACAACGCCAGGAGCTTGAGCGTCAATTGCGCAATGACCTGATCCCGTTATCCGGTATTCACCTTCCTCCCACGGGAGAAGGGGCCTCCGGCGGATCAGCCATTAGCGAGCAAGTGCCCACTGTTTGCAGCTCTGTTTTTGATGAGGAGAATTTCCTTTGTGCGCTGGATCTTCGCGTGGACAGTGGCGAAGCCCTGCCTGATGTGCGCCTCACCGATGCAATGCTCTCGGATATTGCGGCGAAAGCGGAAACACTCCAGTTCAGACTGCCTGAGCCAAAACTGCGAAAGCGGGATCGCTGGCTGAAGGCCGAACTGGATGCCATCAACCGTCGGATCGACCAGGGTGATCAGCGCAAGGAGCTGTGGGCACTCCGGGACCGTATGGATGACATTGAAGGACGGTTGGATGACATCGGAATGCAGGTGGATGAGCTTAACAAGGAGCGCGATTCCTCCAGTATTACGGATAACCCGGTGGCCAACCTCAGCGCACTAACAGGAAAGAACGTACGGATCCATTTCGCCAAAGGCACATCGGCGTTGGATGTGAACGCAGAGGGCTTGTTGGACGAAGTGGCGGCTTCCATGCGAAAGGCACCGCAAGGGCGGGTGTTGGTTACCGGGTATGCCGATCCAAGCGGAAGTCCAGCACTGAATCTTGCACTGAGTGAGAAGCGGGCGAAGGCTGTACGCAGTTACCTGCTTCAGCACGGGGTAGCCGGTGACCGGATATTGGTGAACTACCACGGGGCCAGCCAAAGTACAGGGGCAGGTGCAGGAGAACGGCGCGTGGAACTGGAGTGGATCCGCTGAGCAGGATCCGTCCATTACTGGTGGTGCCGATTGCTTCGGAACGTCACTTCTACCACGGTTCCCCCATCGGAAGTGATCCGGAGTGAACCATCCAACTGGTCGGCCAAGGCCTCTACTACCTCCAGTCCGAGATGCGTATCCAGCACCGCATCCGGGTCGAAGCCCTTCCCGTTGTCCTTCACTTGCAGCACGTAGGATCCATCGCCAACCTCACGAACGGTAATGGAAATATGGCCTCCGGTGGCATATGGGAAAGCATGTTGATGACAGTTCGCCAGCAGTTCACACAGGATCATTCCCAGTTGAATGCTGGTATCGGCATCGCAATAGATCCCGGCGGCGTCCACGCTATGGCTCACCGAGCGACTGTCAGGGTCGAACATGGCAGCCACCGCCTTGGCCAGGTCATCCAGGAAAACTCCGAGGTCAACGGCCGAGAGGTCCTGTTGGCGGTACAGCTTGTGGTGGACCAATGCCATGGAATCGATGCGTCGTTTTCCCCGCATGAACTCTCCCCGGGCCTCTTCTCCGGGTACCCGCTGGGCCTGCAGGTTCAACAGGCTGCTTACCACTTGGAGATTGTTCTTTACCCGGTGGTGTACCTCGCGGTCCAGCACTTCCCGCTCCCCGATGGCCTGGGCCAAGTGGCGCGCTTGCAGGCTCGAGCGACGCTGTTGCCTTTGCACTCGACGCTCGGCACTCCGGCTCTGAACAAAGATCAATGTGAGCATCAAGCACAACAGAAGCAATAGCCCCAGCACCGCCCATAGCCCAAGGCGACCCTCGCTGTTCCAGCGCTCTATTCCTTCCGAACCGATAAGAACACCGGTGTAGAAACTGGTCCCATTGAACTCCATGGGAACAATGCGCCCCACCCACTGGAGATCGCCTGCCGAACTCCGGAAGGTCTCCGTAGAGTGGTCTGCTTGCTGGTCCCGCAGGGCTGTTCGCCATGCCTGCCCTACCTCTGAAGTGTCGATATAGGTCAATGGACGCCACTTGGAATCCAGCAGGATAGTGGAGACATCGGGTGTCCATTGCGTTAGGTTGGACAGCATGGCATCCGCATCGATGTTGAATCGCAGGACTCGGAATTTCTCGTTCTCCATCCTCCCTCGGATCAACACTGAAAGATGGAGGATCTTCGTGTCCTCCGGAGTTTCACTTTCAGACCATACCGGCTCATCCTGGCGGTTCTCCAACGCTCGGCTGAACCAGTTGGACCTGCGGGGGTCGCTCTGAGGTGCGCAAGTGTCCATCGGAGGTGGTACGTTGCGGTTGATAGGCCATTGAGCGGCCATGGACGTAACACCATGTTGGTTGCGCGCGGTCTTAACGAAGCGCCAAACGCTATCCACATGGTGGAGCACGCGTTCATCGCCATGTTCGTTGGCCAGCGCGATATCGCGGATCGCAAACCTGCTCCGCATGATTGGCAGCCACCTCTTCAATAAGGGCCCGTCCTCAATGGTGTCCAGTTCACTGATATGATCCGCCTCCTCCGTCAGGTCCCACGCATAGGTGCGGGTTATCAACCGCACCCGCTGTTCTTGACTTTCAAGCGTTCGGTCCAACATCAACATGCCCAATCGCTCGCCGCGCTCCTTGGTATTGGCAAGCACGCGTGCAACCATGGCCAATGCAAGCATCATCAGAATGGATATTCCGATAATGAGCCAACGCTCTGAGATATGCCCGGATTTCATCATGGAGTACCCGAGAGGAATGTCACGGGCAAACGGTTATCCGATCCACGGTGAATTCCGTGAGCTGCACTTTGGTATCGGGGCTGGCAGCCTGTTCCGCAGTTATCTGCTGGGGAATAAAATAGATGCCGTTGAGCTTTCCATTGAAGGTGCGCCCAGCCGGTATGCAGGTGTCGGTTGAGAATTGCTCCACGGTGAATGATTGGTAGTAGAGGTCCAAGCCAAGATGTAACTGTTGTGCGGAAGGACTATCGTTCACGATCTTCACCAGCAACTCGCTGGGCTTGTCCGGGCGATGATTCCAGCGGTAGCTCACCGTAACGCCATCCTGCGCGCCGCCTTGGATGAATTGAGGAGCCTTGCAAGAGGTAACACCAAGAAGGACGAGGAGCAGGGTCGGTATTGCTTTCATTCGTATCCATGTTTCAATGCAGCCTCGATGTGGGCGATCGCCTGATCGTCCACATCGAGGTGTGTAACGAAGCGCACCATTTGGGGGCCGAACTGCACGGCCAGGATGTTGCGCTCCTTCAGCTTTGGCAAAAAGTCCTTTACGGGCATCCGCTGATCAAGCGTGATGATCACAATGTTCGTTTCCACGGGCATCATTGCTTCCACGAACGGGCAGCGTTCCAAGATCGCGGCCAGGTGCTTCGCGCGCCGATGATCATCCGCAAGGCGATCAATATGGTGATCCAATGCGTAGATACCTGCTGCAGCCAATATGCCCGCTTGCCGCATGCCCCCGCCAAAGCGCTTGCGCACCCGGCGTGCTTGCTTGACAAAGTCCCGGCTGCCTATCAGCACGGAGCCTACCGGAGCGCCCAGTCCTTTGCTGAGGCAGATGGAGATGGAATCGAACAAGGCACCGCGATCGGCCGGCTTCTCACCGGTAACCGCCAAGGCATTGAATATGCGGGCACCATCGAGGTGCATTGCCAAGCCATTTTTTCGCGCCGTCGCGTGGATATCGGCGATCATCTGCGCATCCCAGATGGATCCACCGCCACGGTTGCTGCTATCCTCGATGTTCACCAAGCGGGTGCGTGCTTGGTGGACATCCTCCGGATCACCGATCGCTTCCTGCACTTGGGCCGCGGTGAAGCGTCCGCGGTCGCCTCGTATCAATTTCACGCTGCATCCGCTATTGGCCATGGTGCCGCCGCCTTCATACCGATAGATGTGTGCCCCTTCCTCGCAGATCACTTCATCGCCAGGTCGTGTATGTGCATTGATCGCGATCTGGTTGGTCATGGTGCCGCTGGGGCAGAAGAGGCCTGCCTCATGGCCGAACAGCCGTGCCATACGCTCTTCCAACGCATTCACAGTGGGGTCTTCCCCGAAAACATCATCACCTACCACGGCCGCGGCCATGGCCTCCCGCATGGCGGGCGTGGGCCGGGTCACCGTGTCTGAACGGAGGTCTATGAATGACATGGCGCCCAAGATAGGAAGGTGGGGTAGGACGTTGGTTAGCGGCTTTCAACGGATCTTCCTTTCCAACTCATCGAGCATTCGGAGTTCCTTGGCATTTGCTCCGTGAAAGGCATGGGCCACTACTTGGGCGGCCCGCATGATCAACTCCTTTTGTGCTTGGCTGAGCCGGTCTTTGTGCTGGGTGAGGTACAGGACGAAAGAATCGAATGCGATCTCCGGCACTTCCCCGCGTTCAACTTGGATGTCGAACTCGAATTCGGTGATATATGCCCGGTCCGTGCCATAGTGGTCCATGGTCGCTTCCTGTGGTACAAGTTGCTCCGTGACCACACGCCTCATCATAGCCGCTTCCTTGGCATGGATGCGTCCGTCCACAGCGGCGATGGCATATAGCAATCGCCCAAGCTCAGCATAGAATTTCCTCTGGTCCACGCATAAAGGTAATTGATAGTGGAAGGGGGAATGGGGCGAAGCGGATGAATTACAAAGGGGGCCTTTGCGGATGCAGGAATATCCAGCCCAGAGTTGGTAGGAGCAAGGCTGTTGAGACGCAATTTTTCAGGGCCTATCCAACCCCGGATCGCGTTGGTGAAGTGAACCTTTGAATCTTCATTGCGTAACAGCGCCAACCAATTCAAAAAAGATGAAGCGTAACTATGCGATGATCCTTGGTTCACTACTTGTCACCGCCAGCATGGCACAATGGCAACATGTGGGCTTGGATGGGATCTCTTCCACCATGGGTGGAGTTCAAGTGGTCGATGGTTCGGTCTACTTCCACTCCGCAGAGGACAACGGAACGATCTACCGCTCGGAAGATAAAGGCGCAAGCTGGGAGCCCGTGCGCTATGCCAACGATGGTCGCTCGTGGCAGTACCAAGGTCATAAGCGGACACAATACGTGAACTTTGGAACCAAACAGGAAGGAGCGCACGGTCTGTACCGCATGCTGTCAACGGAAAATGCGTGGACGAGCCTGAATACGGTCGTTACGAATCTGGAGGTGCTGGATAGTGGTCGCCTTGTGGCTTCCACCACCACTTCCGGTGCAAGCTCCATCATCATCAGTGATCAGATGGGTTCATCCTGGATCCCCACTTTTGAGGCGAATATGGGTGCCGAGGTCCGCTTGATAGGTCGGGATGGACAGGGACGTCTCTTGGTCCAGGCCTATGAGGAGAACGTGCAGAACGATCTGGAGGTCGGACTTTTCCGCTCCTCCGACAATGGTGACTCTTGGCAGCGGATCAATGGGATCAAGCGTGACCTCACCTATGCCAGCTCCAATGCTGATCATTCCATCTACGCATCCAACGGCCTGCGAGTAATGCGCAGCTTCGACGATGGAGAGAAATGGTCCACCCTGTCCGTGACCTTCCCGTATGCAAACACGACGGGTTCACGGGTCTTCAACATGGGTGGCGGACATGTGTTCTTCATGTGCCATGAGGAAGGGGCGACCTTACAGGGCAATCTGTATCAGAGCTTCAACAACGGCGACAACTGGGAGCGTGTGGATGAGGAGATCTCACAGCACCTGATCTATAACATGGCCCGTGACAACGAAGGAAACGTATTCGCAGCCACCGATAACGGCGTGTACCGTTTGCATATCTCCGTAGCCACAGCCGTGAGCGAGGTAAAGCCTAAAGTGGCGGTGCACGCATACCCGGTGCCTACCTCCGACAACGTCATCGTGAACGCTGGTGGCGCCATGATCACTGAACTGCGTGTGTTCGATGCTTCATCCCGCGAGGTGATGTTCAAGCCGAACGTGGACAAGCCTGCCGAAATGTTGTACGTGGGGCATCTGTCCCCCGGGATCTATATCCTCCGTGCGGTGACCAACAAGGGCATCGCTACCACCCACGTGGTGGTGGAGTGATCCAACCATTCTGAACGGCAACGGGCCGATCGCAGCGATGCGGTCGGCCCGTTGTGCTTTGGTGGTAACTCAATCCAAGCGGCGGAACAGATGGCCGCAACTATCGCAGCGCATGGAACGGTCCAGCGAGAGCGGGTATACCGAGAAGAGCAATGCCAGTGCCCAATGGAACACGCCGCTTGTGGTCCGTGGCCTCGAAACACCGTTCGTCAACGCTTCAGATCCGCACTGGGGGCAGTGGATAGGCCGCTCCTCTTCATCGAGAAACGGACGGTGTTCCGTTACTTCCAAGATGCGCAGGGCATCCTCTTTGGAGCCTTCCGGAACTTTCAGCTTAATACCTCCGAGTGCATAGCTGAACATCCGGTTGAGCCCGATGATGTGCTCATCATGCACGAACGCCTCGATCCCTTCATTTTCCAAGAGGCATCGGGCCATGTGCGCCTCGAGCGGGTCGTCATAGAATCGTATCGGCACCAGATCGTATTCGTACATCGGGTCTATTTCTTCCGGGCTACCAACAGGCCATCACGCAAGGGTACCATCACTGCCTCCACACGGCGATCATTGTGCACACGCTCGGCATACTCCACCAGCGCTTTGCACTGTTCATCCTGTTCATTCGCGGGCTGTAGCACTTCACCGCTCCAAAGCACATTGTCCGCGATGATGAGGCCGCCGGGCCGCACCTTGTCGATCACCGCATCGAAGTAGTTGGGATAGTTCTGTTTGTCCGCATCGATGAATACGAGGTCGAAGGGCGCGGGAAGCGTGGGGATGATCTCCAACGCAGGCTTATGATGCATCGTGATCCGGTCCTGCATGCCGGCCTTCTCGATATAGCGGTTCACCATCTCCGGCAGATACGGGTCGATGTCGATGGTGTGCAGCATACCACCTTCGGCCAAGCCTTCCGCGAGGCATAGCGCGCTGTAGCCGGTGAAGGTGCCGATCTCCACAATGGTCTTCGGTTTCGCCAGATGGCTGAGCATGGAGAGGAAGCGTCCTTGCAGATGCCCGCTGAGCATTTGCGGCATGTGGACCTTCTCCTGCGTCTCTGCTGTAAGCTCCTTCAAGTAGCTGGGTTCCGTGCCACTGTGCGTTTCGCAATAGGCGTCCAGTGCGGGGTCGATGAATTGCATCAGGGGAGTTTGGTCAGTACGCTGCGAAGTTGGATCGGTCCATGCTGGGCCTGTACCACATAGCGGCCGGGTGATAGACCACTAACATCCATGGGCATGCCGCTGTTCACCTGCTGGTCACGCACCATACGTCCCAATGCGTCGTGGATGGAGACCCGCGCATTCGGCCATGTTTCCGGCCAGATCACGGTGACTGAGTGGGAGGCAGGATTCGGGAAAACTTTGAGGGAAACTTGCGCCAGATCTTCAATGCCGAAGACGAAGCCGTAGGTGAACATCTCCTTGTGCCTCACCAGGTCATTGTCGATCCCCGTACCGATCACATTGAAGTACCATCCTCCACCGCCTCCGGCAAAAGCGCTTGATGCGCCTTTTGTACCGTAAGGCAGGGAGTCTAACATTTCACTCCAAGAGTCTAATATGGGATCGTAGATGTATCCGTTCGCATGGAAGGTGGTGTCACTCGATGCACCGCCAATGATCCCCAGATCAATATAGTGGAGAGGCGCTGCATCATAGCGTGCTTCGGGAAGCGGTGCTGCTGCATCCCACTGATCGATCGCTGGTGTGTATTTCCAAGTCTCAGCCAAAGCAACGTTCGCGCTGTCCGCCCCTCCGATCACATATCCGAAAGATGCGTACTCGAAACTTGCAGCGCGATGAAGGGCGGCTCCGGGTATACTGGCCACTTGGACCCACAGGTCTGTTGCCGGGTCGTAGCACCAACACTCGTTGGTGGGCGCACCGCCTTCTAAGACGCCACCGACGATGTAGGCCTTGTCACCGCTGGTGAATGCCGTTGCGGCATACCGACCGGGAGCGGGAAGGGGGGCGCGCTGCATCCATCCGGTGCCATCCTCAGAGTAAGACCACAATTCATTCAATGGTCCGCTGGCGGATGATCCACCAAACACAAAGCCGCTATTGCCCGTGCTGAATCCTGCGCAATACTGCCGTGGTTCGGCAGGAAGATCGGGAACAGCCTGCCACTGGGGCGAACCCACGATATCCAGCATCCACCAATTGGAAGTGAGTCCCCAGCCCGTTTCCATACCCGTACCGAAATAGGCATGGGTATCGATCGCGAACGCAGCTGCGTCATCTCTTGCGGTGCCGGGAAAATCATCCACCTGCTGCCAGTACTGGGCTTGTGCCGATGAGGCAAGCAGAAGCAGAAAGGGGAGGAGGCTGCGCATGTTCGAAGGTACTATCGAGGTGAATGCTCCATTTGCATGGCCCCATGAAAATGAGGAGGCCCGCACATCATGGCGGGCCTCATCGATGCGACAGTTCCTTCTACCTCAGATCAGGTTTTTCCCCGCCCCAGCATCCAGCCCTTGGCGCTCTTAGCGTCTTGGCGGTATATCTCCAAATGGATTCTTCCCCGCCTCGATCCAAAAAGCTTTGGCGCTCTTGGCGTCGTGGCGGTAGAACTCAGAATGGGTTCTTCCCCGCCTCGATCATCTGCTTAGCTACCAGCTTCCGCAGCGCCGCCGTGTTCAGGTTGGTGCTCTTGGTGAAGCGCCTGGCGCCCATCAGCATGGCGCGTTGCTCATCGCCTTCAGCGAAGTTGTTCACGGCTTCCTTCGCCTTCTTGTGGATGCGATCCGCGGCGTCATGGATGAAGAGCTGTGTCATGGCCACCGGTCCTGAAGTCGCCGGGTCGCCCGCGGCCGCCCCTTTCAGGCCTTGGGCTTTCAGCGTGCGCAACAACACGCTCTCCGCCAAGTAGGTGTCGATGACCATATCGGCGATGTGCATCAGTGTCTCCTGGTGCTTGGCCAATTCCAGGCCCAAGGTCTGGGCGGCTCCACCGGCCACCATCAGGACGGCCTTCTTGAAGTTCGCCACCATGCGCTTTTCCTCGCCGAGCAGGCTTTCGTCCGGCTCCGGCATTTCGGGGATGCCCATCAGCTCAGCGGCCACGGCCTGTGCGGGGCCCATCAGGTCCAGTTGGCCCTTCATGGCGCGCTTCAAAAGCATGTCCACGGTAAGCATCCGATTGATCTCATTCGTGCCCTCGAAGATCCGGTTGATGCGGCTGTCCCGATAGGCGCGCTCCACGGGGCTTTCGGCACTATAGCCCATGCCGCCATAGATCTGCACGCCTTCGTCGCAGATATAGTCCAGGCATTCACTGCCGGCGACTTTCAGGATCGCCGCTTCCGCAGCATATTGCTCGACTCCCTTTAGCAATGCCTTCGAGTGGTCCGCGCCGGATGCCTCCAACGCCTCGATCGCTTGCTCCATATCGTAGCTGCAACGGTAGGTTGCACTTTCCACCACATAGGCATAGGTAGCTTGATCGGCCAGCTTCTGGCGGATGGCACCGAAGCTGCTGATCGGTCGTCCGAACTGCTGCCGCTCGTTGGCATACTTCACGCTCATGTCCACCACTGCCTTCGCGCCGCCCAAAGCGGCACCTGCCAGCTTGATGCGGCCGATGTTCAGGATGTTCACGGCGATCTTGAAACCGTTGCCGCGCTCGCTCAGCATGTTCTCCACGGGCACCATGCAGTCGTTGAAGAACACCTGCCGTGTGCTGCTGCCCTTGATCCCCATCTTCTTCTCTTCGGGGTTCAGCGTGATGCCGCCGAAGTCCTTCTCCACGATGAAGGCGCTGAGGTTCTTGTCCATCTCCCCGGTCTTCGGGTCCACCACCTTGGCGAACACGGTGAAGATGTCTGCAAAGCCGCCGTTGGTGATCCACATCTTCTGGCCATTGAGGATGTAGTGCTTGCCGTCTTCACTCAGCACGGCCTTCGTCTTTCCGCTGTTGGCGTCGCTACCCGCACCGGGTTCGGTGAGGCAGTAGGAGGCCTTCCACTCGCCGGTGGCCAACTTCGGGATGTACTTCTTCTTCTGCTCCTCGGTGCCGTAGTAGAGGATCGGCAACGTTCCGATGCCAGTATGCGCCGCGATGGCTACACTGAAGCTGTGCCCCGCACCGGTCACTTCCGTCAGCAGCATCGTGGTAATGAAGTCCTTGCCGAATCCGCCGAACTCTTCAGGGATGGAGATGCCCAACAACCCCAGTTCACCGGCTTTTTCCAGCAAGCTCTGCATCAAGCCCTCTTCCATGGAATCAATGCGATCCAGATTGGGCCATACGTTCTGCTCGAGGAACTCATGGGCGCTCTGCGCGATCATGCGCTGCTCCTCGTTGAATTCCTCTGGGATGAAGATGTCCTGCGGGTTGCTCTCGCGGATCAGGAATTCGCCGCCTTGAAGGGCTTTTGGTTTGCTCTCGGTTGCCATTGTTCAGTACGGATGTTCAGGCCGTTGTGGCCCATGACCTATTACAACGAAGTGTGGTATGTGCTTGTTCGGATAAAGGTATGCACGCATACTATATCCTGCAAATGGAGGTGCCAGCCTATGCGGCTTCAGGTTTCCGGAATGCACAGAAGAGGAAGTTCTGGATCTTTTGTGAAGGTGTTTCGTGATCCACCGTGATGCACTTGATCTTGTTGCAGACGCGTTCCAGTCGGGCGGTCATTTCCGATTCGCTATAGCGGTGTACAGGGATACCGCTGCACTTCTCCGGCCCGTTCTCGCTGAAGGTGGCCAGGATCAACAGCCCGCCGGGAGCCAAGTATTTCGACAGTTTTTCCAAGTAGAGCTCCACCTCCTTGTCCGTAGTGAGAAAGTGGAATACCGCCCGGTCGTGCCAGACATCGAAGAGACCTTTCGCCTCGAATTCCGTGGCACTGGCCTCGATCCATTCCACCGCCTTGGCTCGGTCACCCAAGCGATGTTGCGCTTTCTCCAAGGCCTTGCCACTGATGTCCAGCACGGTCAGGTCGGTAAAGCCCCGGTCCAGCAAGTGGTCCACCAATAGGCTATCGCCACCACCGATATCAATGAGGCGTGCATCGCTGCGCACCCCGTATTCCGCGAAGAGGTCCAATGAGACCTTCGGCATCGCTTGGAACCAGCTCACGTCCTGCGGGCCTTTGTTGGCGTAGATGTGCTCCCAATGGGTTTTGGGGTCGAAGGTGGTGGTGCCCATGTGGAAGGAATAGATCAATTCAACAACTCAAACACACTCGCCGCTCCTTGCCCGGTCCCCACGCACATGGTCACCACGCCGTACTTCTGCTTCCTGCGCCGCATCTCGTTGAAGAGCTGCACGCTGAGCTTCGTGCCGGTGCAGCCCAGCGGATGACCAATGGCGATGGCGCCGCCGTTCACGTTCACGATCTCCGGGTCCAGTCCCAAGGTGCGGATCACCGCCACGCTCTGGCTGGCGAAGGCCTCGTTGAGCTCGATGACACCGATGTCCTTCAGCTTCAATCCGGCCTTCTCCAAGGCTGGCGGCACGGCCGCGATCGGACCGACGCCCATGATGCGCGGTGGCACCCCGGCCACGTGGTAGGAGAGGAGGCGTGCGATCGGCTTCACATTCAATTGCTTCAGCATGCGCTCGCTCACCACCAGCACGAAAGCCGCGCCATCGCTGGTCTGTGAGGAATTTCCGGCGGTCACGGTGCCTTTTGGATCGAAGACGGGGCGCAGTTTCGCCAGCCCTTCCAAGGTGCTTGCGCGCGGGCCCTCATCCGTATCCACCACGTAATTCTCCACCTGCCGCTTTTCGTTCTTGTCCAGGTACACGTGCTCCACCTCGAAAGGCACGATCTCGTCCTTGAAACGCCCGGCAGCGATGGCGGCCAGTGCCCTTTCCTGGCTCTGTAGCGCGAATGCATCCTGGTCTTCGCGCGTCACGTTGTACTCGCGCGCCACGGCCTCGGCGGTGAGGCCCATGCCCCAATACCACGTGGGATGTTCCTGCGCCACCTTCGCGTTCGGCACGATGCGCCAGCCACCGAAAGGGATGGGGCTCATGAACTCCACGCCCCCGGCGATGATGCAATCCGCCATGCCGCTGTGGATCTTGGCGCTGGCAATCGCGATCGTCTCGCTGCCGCTGCTGCAATAGCGGTTCACCGTCATGCCTGGCACCTTCTCGTTGTTCAGGCCCATCAGGCTGATCAAGCGGCCGATGTTCAAGCCCTGCTCGGCCTCGGGCGTGGCGTTGCCCACGATCACATCGTCCACCTGGTCGGTGGTGAGGTTCGGCACGGAGGCCATCAGGTGTTTGACCACATGTGCCGCGAGGTCATCGGGACGTGTGAAACGGAACTTGCCACGGGGGGCTTTTCCTACTGCGGAACGGAATCCGGCTATGATGTAAGCATCCATATTGTTGTTGCTTTTTAGTTCGGTTCTATTGCTCGTTCTGAGCTTGTTAAAATTGACTGCTCTGAGCTGCTTCGAAGAGTGGGCGTGCTGACGTTCAAATGCAGCTGGGTCATACTATCTGCTGCTATCTTTATATTGTATCTCCAAACCGCCATGAGCTTTAAATGTAATCGCTTGTGTGGCTTTTTATCTCCGGGAAGATTTTAGTGCCCATTGATGCGGAAAGCTGGTTTGCGAGATGCTTGCCAAGTACATCATAGGTCGCCCTTTCGTCGTGAAGGTCCACCTCGTTCAGCTGAAGTATGAGTTTTACCTTCTCATAATCGAAGTAGTACGAGACATCGCCCTTTGACGCTCTGATCACATTCTCCGGAGCATACTCAAGTTGAATGAAATTCGGGTTGTCTCCTCTCCACTGTTTGTTAGCGGCGGCAATGAGCATGTTGAGGTTGTAGTTCATCTTGTCTCGGCGTTAATCAATTTCCTGTATTGTAGCCTTTGAAATTCAAGTTGTACGCGTAATTCCCTGTGTGATACAATTGTGCGTTTCGATTCTGAGCGTTCCGCTGCTATCACTCAAGTGGCGTGCGAGGGTTGAATCCAGATATGTAAGGTGGTAGGTAGATTTGATGAATAGCGGTGACGTCGTAACGAGCTGGGATTCAGTTGAGAAGCGGGTCACTCTACCATTTATGTCAGAATCTTCCCTCCGATTTGGAGAAGAGGGTACAAGGCGGAAGCATGGTAGCTCGTAATCATCACCAAACATGTTATAATAGATATGAGGGCTGATACAGATGTGACTAGGTTCGATGGGTGAATCTGCAACTGCCTGTATACCAGTCTCTTCGGATGCGGCCATTTCAGATATGTCAACTTTAGACAGTAGATATGAAGAACAGATAGGTTTAACCATCTGCGGAATCAGGGGACGTGATTTGGGGATGCTAACCATCACTTGAGAGTACTGGTCCTTCTTGTAAGTCGTATACCAGAAGTGCTCACTCATGAACTGAGCGTAGTTGTGAAAACGCCTCATGAACAAGAGTGCTGCCTCGCAGACTAGCGAATTGAGGAGAGAGTGAGTAGCGGGTTCCCTTTAACTTACCACTGGAAACCACGACACCATCCTCGATAAGCCTTTGCAGCAAGCTGCGCAATTGGCTTCGGGATAAATCGACCTCCATAATCGGGGCTAACTCACCTATCTTCTTACCTCCTTCCTGCAAGGAAAGGATGATTGGCTCAATCTCGTAAGTGAGATACCTCTTACCGATTCGCAGGCCATCACTCACCATCTGATAATACTCGTCAGGCAATTGGTAGCGCCTAGCCGAATGGTGTGGACGAACAACCATACCCATTTGTATCAATTGGTCCACGATTGGCTGCTTCAGATTCTGGAACATTCCATTCAGCACCTTGCATAAGGTGATGATTTGCTCTACGCCCAGCTTGGGCTCCTTGTCACTCTGCTGATAACGATTGATAAAAACATGGAAGGCTTTATCTATGATGGTGCATGAAATAGCTAGCGTCACTTGAAATGCATCAGATGCTGAGTAATCCGGTTCGGCTTTTCCCTCAGATAAAGTTATCGAGAAGATCTTGTCTACGCCCTGCCCACTGCGCTCCACTAAACCGGTCTTCTCCATGACCTCGGTCATCAGGCGGCTACGTGGCGTGCTGTTTACAGTAAGCAAATTCTCTAGCGTTACACCTTTAGGGAAACCGCCTGGGTTGTTAATTACAATTCGGTCAGGATATTGCTTCACAACAACTTCGCTCTGCATGGTGTAGTCGCGGTGCGCTACAGCGTTCAACAGAGCTTCACGAATCACCGATTCGTTCAAGCTGAAAATATCGAAGATGTAGGAGCCAAACTGCACCGGGGTCTTTCTATTGAGGCGTGGGTCGTTGATAGCATTCCAAACAGCATCGATCACCTTATAAAGCGGACCCTCGAACACTTCTCGAGAATCGTGGTGGATCTGCGCATTATCATTGCGGTACTCCCGAATGATTCGGCTCTGCGGTAGATATTGCTTGATAGAATCAACTTTGGCCAGTAGAATGAGCGCTGCATAAGTCAGCCCTTCCGCTTTGGATAGTTCTAGATCGCTCAACGTCTGTTGCAAACTGAGCTGTGCGAAGGCCGGGTTCTTCTGTTTTTTCGCATAGGCATTCTTCATTCGTGCCACAGCTTCTAGGTCAAGGTCATCAATCGTTAATCCTTTACAGATCTTGGCGGAAAAATCTGGTTCTTGCTCAGATAGCACGCTCAATAATTCATCGTCGGACATTGGACGCAAGCTGTCCCCAGTGCGCATCAAGGCGACACCTTCAAACTTTAATGGCCGACCCGGCGCCCGAGAAGGTATGTGGATGATCATTACGCGCTTATCTTCCTCGAACAACTCCTGGACGTGCACGCGAATGCGAAGCTTTTGGTATACGTCGTCCTCCAATCCTCCAATCTTGCCTGCTGCAAAAACTGAACCTACCACTTCGTGCGGATGTGCATTGGTCATACCCAATACCAAGTGTCCACCACCTTCGTTTGCAAGAGCAACCACATAGCCAAGCAAGCACCGGCGTCGCTCATTCGGGTCAACATGCTTGCTGCCGGCAGAGGAGAAGTTGTTCCGTGCTTCCTTGAATTCCACGCGGTCTTCCGATTCCTTCAATTGTTTGAGTTCTTCAATAGTCATGCTTTCGTGAGTCACTATGTTGCCTGAACGATTCAAGCGGTGAGCCTGCATTAACGAACGAGCGAGGACTTGCAGCCCTTCGACTTCGCTCAGGCTGAACTCCAAGAGCGAGCCGAGGCTTTGCGAGGGGCAAGCTCAAAGAATCGCTCTGTCCTGGGCCACATATCATTTCACGGGTTTTGATTTTGAGCGCTTATCCATAAGGTCAACGTCTTCTTGCGGTAACAATTTGAGCTTGCCCGTCTTCATGCGGATGCCACAGATCCGTTTGTCCTCGAACTGCACGAGTATGTCACAGCCTTTCACCTTGCCTTCCGACACTTTTCCGAAGTACATCAGCATGCATCCATACGCACTTAGATCCGTGGTCCAGATCGCCTTGCCATTGTCGTCAATGCGTTCAACCGTGCATGTGGTGGAGTCGTGCTTCATCGTCGAGCCATCCTCCATCACGAGTGTCGTGTTATTGTAGTCAGGCCCAGGTCCAAAGACACGGTAGAAACTGGGCTCTTGCGAGTAGACCCCATGACCCAACAACATGGTTAGTGTGGCGACCACGGTTCGGCTGATATGTATAGTCGCAGACATCTCGAGTTAGTTCCTCAAAACCTTCCCAGTAGTAATAATGCTCTGCAACCGCTCCAGCGTCTTCCGCTGCATGCACAGCTCCAAGAACGTCTTCCGCTCCAGGTCCAGGAGGTATTGCTCGGAAACCTCCGTGATCTCCGAGAGGTCGCCGCCGCATAGCACGTAGCCGAGCTTTTCGCTGATGAGCGCGTCGTGCTCGCTGATGTAGTTGCCGCTTTGCATGCTGTTGGCGCCGACGTAGACGATGCCGAGGCCTTCCTTGCCGAGCACCTTGATGTCGCGGCGCATGGGCGGCTTGGTGTAGCCCTTGCTCCAGAGGTCGAGCGCGCAGGCCTTGGCGTAGGCGAGCTGGTGGGCGCGGCTCACGATCACTTCGTCCTGGCCGGGGCGGAGGTAGCCGAGGTCGAAGGCTTCTTCGCCGCTGGTGCTCACTTTGGCCTGGCCGATGGTGAGGAAGCGCTCGCGCATGCGGTTGATGCGGATGTCGCCTTCCTTCAGTTCGTCGCTGAGGCGCAGGGCGAATTCCTTGGTGCCGCCGCCGCCGGGGATCACGCCGACGCCGAATTCCACGAGGCCCATATAGGTCTCGGCGTGCGCCACCACCTTGTCCGCGTGCAGGCAGAGCTCCGTGCCGCCGCCGAGGCAGAGCTGGTGCGGTGCGGCCACCACGGGGATGCTGCTGTGGCGCATGCGCATCATGGTGTTCTGGAAGGTGCGGATGGCCATGTCGAGGTCCTCGTATTCCTGCTCCACGGCCATCATGAAGATCATGCCCACGTTGGCACCGGCGCTGAAGAGCGCGCCGTCGTTGTAGACCACGAGGCCCTTGTAGCCTTCCTCGGCGAGGTCGATCGCTTTGTTGAGGCCTTGGATCACCTCCGCGCCGAAGGTGTTCATCTTGCTGCTCCAGCTCACGGCGAGGATGCCGTCGCCGAGGTCGCGCACGATGGCGTCCTTGTTCTTCCAGACGATACTGCTTTCGGGCATGTCGGCCAGCACGATCAGCCCTTCCTGGCCCGGCACCGGTTTGTAGCTCTTGCTCGGGATGTCGTAGAACAGCCGCACGCCGCCTTCGCGTTTGTAGAAGTGCGTGTTGCCCGCGGCCACGAAGTCGTTCACCCATTGTGCCGCCTTGGTGCCCTTCGCGTCCATGTCGGCGAGCACTTCCTTTACCCCGATCGCTTCCCAAGCCTCAAAGGGTCCGAGTTCCCAGCCGAAGCCTGCGCGCATGCCATCGTCGATGCGGTAGAGCTCGTCGCTGATCTCGGGGATGCGGTTGCTCACGTAGGCGAACATCGCTTGGAAGGAGCGGCGGTAGAACTCGCCCGCTTTGTCCGTGCCGTGGTAGACAAGCTTGGTGCGCTCGCGCAGGTCGTCCACCTTCTTGGCCGCGTCCAGCGTGGCGAATTTGGGTTTCACCTGCGGTTTGTACTCGAGCGTTTTCAGATCAACGGAAAGGATGTCGCCCTTCTTGCTGCTGCGGTCCTTGTAATAGAAGCCTTTACCGGTCTTGCTGCCGAGCATCTGCTTCTCCACCATTTGCTGGAGGTAGTCCGGAATGGCGAAGAGGTCGTTCCGTTCGTCCTTCGGGCAGTTCTCATGTACCCCTTTCGCGACGTTCATCAGCGTATCCAATCCCACCACGTCGGCGGTGCGGAAGGTGGCGCTCTTGGGGTGGCCGATCACGGGTCCGGTGAGGCGGTCCACCTCTTCCACGGAAAGGCCCATGTCGTTGATGAGGTGGAAGATGTCCATGATGCCGAACACACCGATGCGGTTGGCCACGAAGGCGGGCGTGTCCTTGGCGCGCACGGTGACCTTGCCGAGCCCGCGGCGGCCGTATTCCTCCAGGAAGGCGATCACGGATGGGTCGGTCTTAGGGCTGGGGATCAGCTCCAGCAAAGGCAGGTAGCGCGGCGGGTTGAAGAAGTGCGTGCCGAGGAAGTGCATTGCGAAATCATCGCTGCGCCCTTCGAGCAAGGCATGGATCGGTATGCCGCTGGTGTTGCTGGTGATCAGTGTGCCCGGCGTGCGGTACTTCTCCACGTTGGCATACACCTGCTGCTTGATGTCGAGGCGCTCCACCACCACTTCGATCACCCAATCACAGTCCTTGATCTTCGGAAGGTCGTCATCGAAGTTGCCTGTGGTGATGCGCTTCGCGAAGCGCTTGTCATAGATGGGAGAGGGGTTGCTCTTGAGCGCGAAGGCCAGTGCGTCATCGACGATCTTGTTCCTCGGGCCTTCCTTCGGAGCAATGTCGAGGAGCAATACCTCGCAGCCCACATTGGCGAAGTGGCAGGCGATGCGGCTGCCCATGACGCCGGATCCGAGGACGGCTACTTTCTTGATCTGTCTGTTTGCCATTATTTGAAGAGTTCGTCGTTGTCGAGCAACGAATTTATCTTGTTCATCACGTTGTGGAAGGTCTGCAGTTGACCCGCTGGAATGTGGGCGCGCACCGCCTCGTTAAAACGGATCACGGTGTCCTTGCTCAGGTCGCGCATCTGTTTGCCCTTGGCGGTCAACTTCACCAAGCTCTTGCGACCATCGGAGCTATCAGGCACACGCTTGATCAGGCCTTCCTCCTCCATGTTCTTCAGCGTGCGCGAGAGGCTGCGCGCCTCCATGCCCATTTTGGGTCCGAGCTTGGTGCTGGGCGTTCCTTCGGGATCGATGTTCAGCAATACATAGCCGATGCTCATCGAGCCGCCGTGCGCCGATGCTTGTTCATTGTAGCGCCGCATGATGCGGTGCCATGCCCATCGGATCGGGTGGTCAATGGTTTCTTCGGGCCTCATGGTGGAAAGCCCGAAGGTAATCATATTGTTATGCGTGCATACAAGATAAATTGGCTGGTTGGCTGCCTCCAATGGGTGGTTATGGCGCTCTCGAAGATGCCGACGATCATCACCATGGCGGTCCCGTTGCGGTGGGCAGCGTGCAGGGAGGGGCCATTGATCGCCGCTTTGGATAGGCTGAAAATGAGGTTGATCGGATTCCCCCGATAGGTCGATATTTGCCGCTTAGAAAAGTTGATCCATGTTCAATATGCGCTACCTGCTCCCGATCCTTTTTCTGGTCACCGCTGTTGCCTGCAAGAAGGAGCAACCGGACCCGATCCCCTCACCTGCCGTGCAGAGCGGTCCCCGGTTGATAATGAAGTTCAAGCTGGACAGTACCCAAGTGCGTTTGGGCAATTTCGGCGAGCCGGTTTCGATACCTGCCGGCCATGCGGCCCAAAGCCCTCGGTTCAACAAGATCAGCGGTCATTATGTTGAGTTCGCACCTTCCGGCCTTACCGCATTAGGGGCGGGTGCCGTTGTATACCACGCGCCGGAGACCGCTATGGGCGGCGCTACCGCGATCGACTTCGCACAGGAGGTACACGCAGCGGACGGAGGGACCTTCCTGAACATCCCGCTTTCGGCTTTGGCCACCGGGACCTATTCATGGCTGCGCGTCTCGTTATCCTACCAGAACTACAACGTGAAATTCCGTTACACCGATACGGTCTTCGGCTTTGGTGCGATGGACTTGACGGGCACGATCGCTTCCTTCATCGGCTACAATACCTACATCGGCGCATACACAGTAGGCCAGCAACAAGTCGTTGTGAACGGCAACCGTCCGCAAGGCTACTGGGCCTTTGAGGTGAATAACCCACCGATCCCGATGGCTCCGATAACCGGCCAAGCGCCCCCGGGAGCCACCACGGTGGTGAATCCATTGTTCGCAACATCACCGATCCCCGCGGGTTCCTGCGTAGCCACGGGTGCCTTCGCATCGCCCTTGGTGATCACCGGCAACGAAACGGAGGATGTGATCATCACCGTTTCCCTGAGCACCAACAAGAGCTTCGAGTGGATCGACACAGCGGGCGACGGGATCTTTGAGCCACTGGCCGGTGATACCGTGGTGGATATGGGTATCCGCGGGTTGATCCCGATCGTAGAGTGACTCAGAGCGGCTCCTTGCGGTAGCGAGGTTCGCCGTCCACGATCAGCACCATCTGCTTTCCATCGTACCGGTATTTGATCCGGTTGGACGGCAGCATCACTTCGGTTCCACCTTGCAGGTCATCGAAGAGCTGCACACTGTCGGTGGTGAAGGTGAATTCGAATTGACCGTCCGCCCCGCTCACCAGTGTTTTCGGCGCGATGTTGCTCCTGAATTGCTGCAGGCTGTCCATGCGCGTTTTCCAGCCGCGCTCCGCTACATCCAGCCAGCCCAGGTCGGTGAAATGATGGTCCTTCAGCAAGAATGCGTTTTGGCCCCAACTCTGCAAGCCACCATAATTCGCCAAGATGATGATGCCATCAGCGGTGTCGTCCGAGGCGAAGTAGGTGGGCAACATCACATCACTATCGTATGCTGGTTTTGAAACGGCCAGCACCTCGGCACTGCTGTCCGCCCGGGGGCGATATTGGATGAGCCGCAATCCTTCGCGGGTGTCCTCCATGTTCTTTCCTGCAAGCACGAAGGTGCCATCACCCAGCTCATGGGTGGTGTAGATCAGGAGGGTGTCATTATGCACGTTGTCCTCCAGATTGGTCAGTTCCAATAGGTGGAACGGCTTGGCATGGGCCAATGGCGCGTTCAGGCTGGGATGCCCGGTTGTACCTGCAATGGCATCGTCCACAGCATCTTGCTCCGAGGAGGAACAGGAGGCCAGGGCCAGTGTGGCGATCAGGATCAAGATGTTCTTCATTCAAGCGGGGCAACGGAACCGCTGCCGGAGATCTTGGAGTTCACATTGGGCTTGCCACCATAGCGGACCGTTCCGCTTCCGGAAACCTGCGCATCCAGCTTGGAGATCGCAGTGAAGGTGGCGCTTCCGCTGCCGGACACCTTTACAGAGGCCTCATTGGCGGTGAGGTTCTGGCCATAGAGATCCCCGCTGCCGGAGAGGGATGCATTCAGCTCGCCGCAGGTGCCGTGGATGGTGATGGCTCCACTTCCTGAGATATCAAGGTCGACCTTCTTTTCATTGATGCCGGCAACGGTGATCGTGCTACTTCCCTCCGTGGAAAGCTTCACGCTTCCCGTGCCGAATACATCCTGCGTGTGTACATCCGCACTGCCTTGGGCTTCCACGGAGTTGATCAGGGAAGGGGTGATGATATGCACCTTGAAGTCAGCACCAGAGGTCCAGCACTGGGAGGTCCGGATGCGCCAGACATCGCCTTTCACTTCCGTGTTCAGCAGATCGAGCAAGTTCGGTTGTGCACTTACTGTGATCTGTTGTGGGGTCCCTTTTTCAATGGTCACCTGCATGGATCCACCTACCTCGATACCCGTGAATGAAGGCATTTCCAAGACCCGTTCTTCCACGGTGCCTTCCCCTTGAATGCAGTTCATATCGCAACCGGTGGCCAGCAACGCTACGAGGGTGAAATAGGCGAGGGTCTTCATGTGTTCGAGGAATGGTTCTGGAAGTTCTATCGTGTAAAGGAATGAATGATCGGGGAATTCAAGCGCAGTGATGGCTTAGGAATGGTGGCAACAAACCCTGGAGCGTGTTTTTACGTACCAAGTGGTCATGCTTGAACATGCGGCTCACCCGTGACACCATCGCTCCGAACTGATCTATGAAGTATGCCGTTCCGCTCCCGAACATGGGCCAACGCTGGCTGGACAAGACGAAGTCAAGTTTTCTGGCTGACCCTTCAGCCAAGTTGGTGCTGGAGCATTCGGGGGCGATAGATCCTCTGGAGGTTCCCGGCATGCTGGAGTTGGCAGAGGCCCATTGCCATGCCAACGGTGACCCCTTGTTGCTCCGGAAGCGATTGATGCATGTGCTGGTGGAGGCGGTGGATAATCTCAGCCGCCATGCCTTGGGCGTTCTGAACGAAGCCTCTTTTGCGCTCTTGGTGCGCGACCGTTCCGGCTACCGCATGGCCACGGGAAATGCAGTGCCCTTTGCCACAGGAATGCTACTTGCCCATCGGGTGGAGATCCTGAACTTGATGGCCCGGGAAGACCTGAAGGAGCATTATATGAAGCTCTTGGCGGGCGATGCCCGTTCATCCAACGGAGGCGCCGGACTCGGCTTGCTGACGTTGGCGCGAAAAACTGCCGGCCCCTTGGTGGCAAGCAGCGATACGCTGGGTCCATTCACTTCCTATTTCACGCTGGAAATGCGCGTAGGTAGAGAGGAGGATACCTACCTGAGCGGTGCTGTACAAGCCCGTTGACCCGCAGCCCAGTTGCTGTCTATTGCTGTTCCGATCGGTTGGTCGGGCCTTTCGCGTAATCCGTGAGATAGGCATATCGCTCCGTCAGATGACCATCCTTCGCGATCGTTGCGCGGGCGATCATCCCTTCGCGATCATCGCTGGTGAGATGAGGCATTACGTTGGACATCAGGTCCTGTCCGAATGACTTGGAGGAATCGCGGGGCAGCTCGCAGGGTAGGTTGTCAACGGACATCACGGTAACGCTGCCGGGTGCTCCGACAGCGCATTCTTTTCCCGTGGCAATGTCATAGCCGAAGAATGGATCGGCGATGGTGCTGGCGCGAAGGGTGCTATCGATGGGGCCGTCGATATCACAGCTGATATCGGCTACCACCTTCAAGCCAAGAGCTGGGTTGCGAAGTTCTTCGGAGGTAAGGATCTTGGGGCCGCGTGCATCCCAGAAATGGCAGGCAACATAGATCTGTGCACGCTTCGCGAAGGGCAGGAAGTCGGCACGGTGCCCGCGGGGATCAGCATGGAATGCAGCCCGGTCGAAGGGCTGGCCATCTGCACGAACGTAGAGATCTGAACTGCCCAACACCGTGTACACAGGTCCATCAGGATCCTTGTTGAGGAAATCACTCGGTGAGACCTTGGTCAAGCCAGCGCGCTCGAGCGTTTCCATGGCACCGTGCCCCACACGCCCCGTTCCGGTCAATACGACCCGTAGGTTCTTCGGCAGAGGGAATTCGTCCAGGTGCTGGTCCATCTCAACGCGGTCGTGGCATTCATGCGCGGGCCGAAGCGTGATCTTATCACCATGAGCTACTTCCCACGCTCGGAGCGCATTGTAGGCACCCACCACGCCTGCCCATTTACCGAAGGCCAGCACCCGTGTGCCATTGGGATCCGTGAGCAGCTCATGATCCAGCAATGTGATGCGCCGTTCCAGTACGGTGCGTAATAGCTCGGCGTTGTAGGGTTGCTGTTTGATGGTGTGCGAAAAGAAGAGGTAGGCCTTATCGGCCATGAGCATATCCAAAGGCACTTCCTTCACGCCGATCAACAGGTCGCGGTCGGTAAGATCCTCTGTCACCCGTACACCCTGGGCCGTGTATTCGGCATCCGTATATGCGCGCACCGGACTTCGCTGTACCGCAATATCGATGCCTTTCAGCATGGCTTCGTTGCATTGTTTCGGGGTGAGTGGAACCCGACGATCCGGAGGTGTCTTGCCCTCGCGAATGAGACCGATCTTCTTGAACATGGGATGTAATGCGGCCGCAAAAGTAGAACTTGTGGAGGAGGGGGGCCTCCTAATTGGCATCTGTCCTTCCAGGGAAGGAGCCTGATCCGACAAAGAGTATCGTGGATGTGGGAGCAATGAGCCTGTGATGGGGTGGATGGCCACTTTCGGGATCTCCCCAAATCCTTGCCAGTGCTGCATTTCAAGGTGGAATGCGTATCTTTGTGCTGTTCTTTGAAAGCACAGCCAAGAATTGGGGCCGACATGGTTTCGACAGCGGCTTCGTAGTGCGTGTAAGCATGCAGAGCATTGAGGATGACGCTCTTTAATCTCGATCTTCAAGCCTTAACCGGCGAAACAGAGTACGCACTTGCTGCTTAATAGCCCAAGGCTATGAAGCTTCACCCCGTGAACAACAGTAGCGGGGGCAAGTACCCCTCGGGGAGGCCCGCAACCCTCCTTCCCGGCCCAGGGGTATCATCATGGGAAGCTGGTCAGCGCGGTGGTCCGAAGCGCTGATGAGAAAACAGGACCTAAGTTGTCAGTAGGGTGTCCTTTCCCGGCTGGCTTTCGAAAACCAACGAAGGAAGAAGCATGTGGAAAGCTCGTGGTACGGTCGTTTGGACGAGGGTTCGAATCCCTCCGGCTCCACCATTGCAAAACCCGCCAATTGGCGGGTTTTTGCATTTAGGAGTATTCCTTCTTGTAGCAGGTTTCACGAACATCGGCTAAAAGCCGATCCCCACACCGCCGCTGAAGATCGGGCCCGTGCTCCAGTATATGCTGTTCGGGTCCTGCAATACTTCGAACAACACCTGGATGTAAAAGGAACTACGCGGACTGATCGGTTGCACGTATCCTGCACCCAGCAGCAGGTGTGGTACCCAGATCCGCCCAAGGTTGTTATCGAAGTTGTAAAAGGGCTCGGTATTCAGGTGCAGGAATTCCGCATGCAGGAAGGCTTGCTCGATCACCCGATACCGTGTGAAGACCCGATAGCCGTATGAGCTGAGCTCATACGCAGGCGCATAGCGGTTGTCCTGATAATATGAATAGCTCGGACCGAGGCCTACCGACACCTTCCGCGGCCGATCCAAATAAATACCCAGCACGGGATCCACTTGCACGGCGGTCACCGTCCCGAAGCTCAAGCCAATGCCACCACCGAACCACAGCCGGTCCTTGAATGGGATGGGTTTTTGGGTTGGCTTCTCCTGCACATAGGCCGTGCTGTCCTGCGCATGAAGCAGAGGTGACAGGCAAAGGAGAAATGCCGCAACGATCAGGTATCGGATCATGGGGACGAAGGTAATCCGGCAGGGCGCCCCGGTCGCCTTTCATAGAGGACCCATACCGGGCGAACGTCTTCCAGATCGTAGGCCTTCAGCGCCCATTCCTTCCACCGCGGAAGTGCGTATTCCACTTGGTTCCACTGGAGATCGGTATTCTGGCTGCAGCGGGGCAGGGGCTGGTCCGTGATCAGTAATTCAACGGCATCATCGGTATGATGCAGCGGGAGGCAAGGGTCGGTTATCAATGCGTCCGAATAGGAAGGAGGCAGGTAGAAGCGTGGAATCCGGATATCCCAAACGGTTGTTTTATCAGCGACGTAGTTCAGGTGTATTTCTTTGCCGGAGTAGCGATGCTGGATCACGCTCGCCAAGCGGGTGCGGCCTCTTCCGGCAGGAGAAGTGATCACCACTAATAGTGCAACCAGATTGACCGTCGCCACCACGCCAAGTATGAACTTCGTTGCCTTGGAAGGTACCGTCTTCAGAACATTCCGTTCCACCCAAACGCTCCACGTTTGCACCAAGAGCAGTGGAAGCAGGAAGGCGATCGGATATAGGAAACGGAGGTCCTTGTGTGCCAAGGACAGGTGAAGAACAAGGAAGGGAACGATCAGCCAAACAAGAATACTCTTCGGTCTGAACAGGATCAGCGTGGCGAAGGATGCAAGTATGACAAAGCCGATGGGAGGGATCCCATATTTCACGATCCACGCCGGATAGTACCACCAGGCGAAAGGAGTGAATGGATGGTCCTCGTGGCCGCCGACCCCCACCTGCAGATAGTTCCATGCGGTGAAGGTGGCTTCCCCATAGAACCAACTATCCAAGGCAACACCTGCGACGATCATCAGTACGATCCCGGCCAGCAATTGAAGAACGCCTTTGAAGTGTTCCCGCTTCACCACTACCAACCACAACACGATGCCCGCGGCCAAGGCCAAGGTGGGTGGACGGCAGAGGAAGGCCAAGCCCAGAAGCAGGCCGGTTTGGAGGTGTCGTGTTGCGGATGCTTTCGGTGATAGCAACGCGGCCAATGCAAGAACCACGAAGAGGCCGGACCAGGTCTCGCTCGCGAAGCGCACGCCCAGGAACGGCAGGAACCAGAGGAAGAAGGAGAGCAGGAGGAAGGGGCGCCAAAGCCCGGGAGGCACGTTGCCGCGCACGGCACCCACAAAGCAACGGATCGCCCAAAGCGCGAACAAGGCCGTGAGCAAGCGCAGGAGAAAGCTCAATGCAAAGGGATCATTCAAACCAACGGCAGAAGCCCCTTTGAATACGGCCAAGCACAGTGAGGGCATGAAGGCGGAACGGATCCGCGCATCATACTCCCACGACATTTGATCGATCGGCTGGTTGCCCAGCTTCGCCTCGGCAAAGGCGATCAGTTGGTAGTGCTCGTCCGCAGCGTGGAAGCCCGTGCTGAACCAAGCGGCGCACAAGTACACCACCACGGCCAAGGCGAATACCCGGCGATCGAAGGTGGTGAAGGAGGATGTGGACATCGGCCATGCCTACTGAAAGGCACGGCGAAGATGAGGCGTCACCGAGGAATTTCGGGAGCCGCCGTATCGTGACAGGGTTGCACGCCGGTGGTGACCTCGTAAAGGACGGGGCTTATGTAAGGGATCCCCAGTCCCAACCCGCGAAGCACGAAAAGGATGCCCATGCCCGCCACCAGAAAGGGGGAGAGCTTGCGCACCAGTGCTCGCTTGGCCATGCTCAACTTCGCTGTTCCCAAGCGCACGGCAAGGAGAGCGGGGATAGTACCCATGCCGAAGGCGATCATGAAGAAGGAGCCTTGCCAAGGTGTTTCCTGCACCAACGAACCTGCGAGTGCCAAGTAGACCAGCCCACAAGGCAACAAGCCGTTGAGCATTCCGGTGGACCAAAGTCCTGCTGGCGAAGTGCGGCCCAGATGTCGCGCCATCACCTGCCTGAATCCGGAAGTCCACATGGCTATTTTTCCCGTGATCACGTGGCCTTTCATCAGGGCGGGCCACAGCAGACCGATCAAGATCACCGCGCCCAACGCGATGCTGATGCCTTGCTGTAGTCCGGCGAGTCGTAAGCCGCGCCCGAAGGTGCCGAACAACAAGCCCAGTAGGGCATAGGTGGCGATCCTGCCGAAATTGAGCAACAAGGCATCTCCTGTGCGGCCAGCCCATGTGGTACGGGCCGAAGGGACCGCCAAGGCAATAGGACCGCACATACCAATGCAATGGAAGCTGCTGAACAGGCCCAATGCAAAGGCGGATGCGATCACGGCGTTCACGGCACGATCACTTGCTGTTCGCTCAAATGATCCTCGCCGTCCACGCGCCAATCCAGGCGTGCACGATACAGACCGCGCATCCAGTCAGAAATGGGAATGGCAAATGAACCTTTGCTATCGGCCTTGATCGCCACAAGCTGATCGGCACGAGCGTCGCTGGGACGCATCATTTGCAGTGTCCCTGTGATCTCCTTTCCGCGTAGCAATTCGGGGAAGGTGATGCGTAGCTCCTGGTCTTTCACCTCCATCAGCACCACTTCTCCATGAGCCACAGCGCGCTCCAGTTTATCGATGTCCTGTTGGAAAAGCAGCTCCTTCTCATAGTAGTTCTCCGTCACCATCTCCTGTGTATTGGCGATGGCGCGCACCATGAAGTATGCAAGCATCAGTGCGAAGAGGGAGAGTACCACGGCAACACCGTGACCGAAGTGAAATTTCATTTGGATCGTTTCATGGGGCCAACGAAGGAGGTCTTTACCTTCTCCAGCAATTTGTCCCCGGAATAGACGCCAACGGTGAGGAGGGTATTGTAGCCTTCCAGTTCGCTCGCATCCAAGATGATGAACAGTTCACCCGCGCGCATGGAAGCCCGTTCCACCCTGGGGAATGCCCCTACCGGTTGCACTTCGCCGGCTGCGTTCAACAGCTTGAAATGCACGGGCATGTCCTTGTTCGTCTTGTTCACCAGCTTATAGGAGTAGAGGTTGCTGATGCGGCCATCCTCCCGTTTTTGAAAGAGCAGGCCCGGTGTACGGAGGACGGTGCTTTCCACATCACTGCGCGTGAGTACCAGCGCGAACAGCGCGACCACGAGTACAGCGAGTACCGCTGAATAGGCCTTCATTCGGACGGTCCAGCGGAAAGGACGCTTGTCGGATATCTCCGCCTCACTGGCGAAACGGATCAGGCCTTTCGGCAGGTGTACCGCCTCCATGATATCATCGCAGGCATCGATGCAGGCGGTGCAGTTCACACATTCCAGCTGGGTGCCGTTCCGGATGTCGATGCCGGTAGGGCACACGTGTACGCAGGCGTTGCAGTCGATGCAATCCCCCTTATCCACCTCACTCCGCACCTCGCCCTTGCGGAACTTGGCGCGTTTCTCACCC
Organism: Cryomorpha ignava; assembly: GCA_040391235.1. Taxonomy (GTDB): domain Bacteria; phylum Bacteroidota; class Bacteroidia; order Flavobacteriales_F; family PHOS-HE28; genus PHOS-HE28. Next base: position 11,495 of record JBEBYG010000020.1, on the reverse strand, counting down.
CGCACATGGTCATACGCCACCACGATGCTCTCTCTGTCCAGCAGTACACTTTGCAAGCGGCCGTATGGGCAAATGGTGGTGCAAACTTGTTCCCGCATGAATGCGAAAACACCATAGAACACAGCGGAGAAACCCAGTAAAGCAGCAAAGCTTCCCATGTGCTCGATCGGCCCTTCGCGCATGATCTTCACCAAGTGGTCGCTGCCGACCAAGTAGGAGAGGAAGACGTTGCCGATAGCGAAGGCCACCCCGAAGAAGAGCAGATGCTTGGCGGTCTTTTTAAGGATCTTCTCCGTGCTGAGCGGCCCGCGGTTGAGGGCCATCTGTTGCTTCCAATCACCCTCGATCCAGTATTCGATCCTACGGAAAACGAGTTCCATGAAGATCGTTTGTGGGCATGCCCAGCCACAGAACAAGCGGCCAAACGCCACTGTAAATAGGGCGATGAAGATGACGCCGACCAGAAAGGCCATCACGAAGAGGTGGATGTCCTGCGGCCAGAAGGTCTGGCCCAAGACCACGAACCGCCGCTCGATCACGTTCAGCATCAGGAACGGTTCCCCGTTGATGCGGATCCAGGGCATCGCTACCAGCGCTACCAGCAGGCTGTAGCCGAACCATTTGCGCATCCGGAAATACCGTCCGGAAGGCTTCTTGGGGTGAAGCCAAATGCGCTTCCCCTCTTTGTCCACCGTGGCGATGTGGTCACGGTAGCTTTCAGTATCGGTCTCCGCAACGTCCGGTGCGAACCTGCGTGTATGGTGCGGTATGGATTCCTTGGGGGTCATTTCATCGCGGCTGTCCGCGCAGTATCTGTTTCGCTTGTTGGGTTCGACGGGTCAGTGGTGGCTTCACGTTCTTTCCAAAGTTCCCCTTCAGGGGCCTTCGCATTGGGCGGGTTGCTTCCCGCCTTGCTGAGGATGTACTCGGCCAAGGCCGCGATCTCCGAGGGTTTCAACTGGGCTTTCCAGCTGATCATCCCTTTGTCCGGCACTCCATATTTGATCACTTTGAAAATGTTCTTGATCCCGCCACCATGCTTCCAATAGGCATCGGTGAGGTTGGGGCCGAGGCCTTCCACACCTTCCAATGCTTTGCCGTGGCAGGGGGTGCAATTATCCATGTAGATGGTCTTGCCATTGGCGATCACGCCTGGGTCGCTGTGTTGCTCCACCGTGTTCTCATCCACCAGGTCGGTGCGGGTAGCGAGGTAGGCATCCACATCGGCTTTGGCCTGTGCCATTTCCAAGCGGTATTCGGTGTCTTGGTTTGGCCACACCTTGATCACGTGCACGTTCACCATGTACACCACGCCCCATACGATGGTGCCGTAGAACAGCCAGACCCACCAGGGCGGTAAGCTGTTGTCCAGCTCACGGATCCCATCGTATTCGTGGTCCAGTACGATATCCTGCTCCTTTTCCACCGGAACCTGGCGGGTGAGGCTTTGACCCAAGCGCGCCCACCACGAGGACCGTTTGATCTTTGCTTTCACTGGCTCTTCCTGTGTCTCCGAAGGGGCCACCAACAAGCGCATGAGGCCGTGTACCAGTTTCATCTGGAAGAGCAGTACGAACAGAAGCAATGCATTCACCATTACCAGCAACCAGAAGAGGCTCTGTTCGCTGATCGCGTTATCCGGTCCGTGATAAGCCTGTGCCTGTGCGGTGCTGCCCACCGCCACCAGTAGTGGTAGCAACACCAACGTGCGCGCGCCGGTGCTATTGAAGAACTTGGACCAGTGCGGCCCCGGTCCGCTGAGCGTCCGCAGGATGTTGCTGAAGACAAGTATCAGTACCGCCTGCAGTATGGCGATGCCCAGCAACCACTGGTTCACGCTGGATGTGGAGGACGCATGCGTTGCCGCGGAGGCCGCGACGGGATCCTGTGCCATGACGCCCGTGAGCATCAAAAGACCTGCAGCCAGTACACTGATCCTTGGGAGAGCTGTTCCGGTATGGTTCATGTCCGATCCTTGTGGGTGGTGATAGGCTGTCCTTCCTCGTCGTTCAATGGAACATTGGCGATGTGCTCAAGGTCCTTCTGTGGCGTGGTGAAAACCCACCAGAGCATCACCAGGAAAAAGGCGAAGAAGAACACGAACGCGATAGTGGGCCACAAGGCGATCCCATGGATCGAATTGAGGTGGTTGGTGACGAACTTCAACATGGCTCGATCACGGTTTTACTTGGGCGTCCCCATTGAGTGGTTTCACTTTGATATCGGTACCCATGCGTTGCAGGTAAGCGATCAGGGCAATGATCTCCTTGTCCGCGTCGATCTCGATGCCGCCCTTCGCGAGGTTGTCAGCGATCCCTTGTGCCTGCACCATCAGCGAGTCGTTGGCGGTCTTTGCGAATTCGGCGGTGTAGGGCACACCCAGCTTACGGAGCACATCGATCTTCTGCTCCGTGTTCTTCAGGTTGATGGTCTTCTCGAACATGTGCGGATAGGGTGGCATCATGGAACCCTTCACGAACTTGCCCGGATCGAGCATGTGGTAGAAATGCCAGCTATCCTGGTATTTGCCACCTATGCGTGCCAAGTCGGGTCCGGTGCGCTTGCTTCCCCACTGGAACGGACGGTCGTAGATGAACTCACCTGCCTTGGAGTATTCGCCGTAGCGTTCGGTCTCGCTCCGGAATGGGCGTATCATCTGGGAGTGACAGTTGTAGCAGCCTTCGGAGACGTAGATGTCGCGGCCATGCAACTCCAGCGGTGTGTAGGGTTTCACGCTGGTAATGGTGGGCACATTGCTCTGGATCAGGAAGGTGGGGATCATTTCCACCATACCTCCGATGGCCACGGCGATCAAGCTGAAGAACAGCATTTGCATCGGACGCCGCTCGATCCAGCGGTGCCAGTGGCCGGATACGGACACTCCCTTCACATCCTTCTCCATGGCGGGAGCCTCGGCTTCTTCGCTGGCCAAGAAACTGCCTTGCTTCACGGTCCGGTAGACGTTGTACACCAACATGAACATACCGATCACGTAGAGCGTACCTCCCAGTGAACGGAGCCAGTAGGCGTAGTTGATCTGGAGCACAGTGTCCAGGAAGTTGCTGTAGACCAAGTAGCCATCCGGAGTGAATTGCTTCCACATGAGGCTCTGTGTAAAGCCGGCGAAGTAGAGGGGGATGGTGTAGAAAACGATACCGAGCGTGCCGATCCAGAAGTGGGCGTTCGCCAGTTTCTTGCTCCACATCTTGGTGCGGAAGAGGCGGGGGATCAGGAAGTAGATCATCCCGAACGTGAGGAAGCCGTTCCAGCCCAGTGCGCCCACGTGTACGTGTGCGATCGTCCAGTCCGTAAAGTGGCTGATGGCGTTGAAGGCCTTGATGCTGAGCAAGGGGCCTTCCAAGGTGGCCATGCCATAAGCGGTAAGTGCCACCACGAAGAACTTCAGCACAACATCCTCTCGAACACGGTCCCATGCGCCGCGCAACGTGAGCAGGCCGTTGAGCATACCGCCCCAGCTGGGAGCAATGAGCATGATGCTGAACACCGTGCCCAAGCTCTGCGCCCATTCCGGCAGGGAGCTATACAGCAAGTGGTGCGGTCCGGCCCAGATGTAGATGAAGATGAGGGCCCAGAAGTGGATGATGGAAAGCTTGTAGCTGTATACCGGCCGGTTGGCGGCCTTGGGTACGAAGTAGTACATCAGACCCAAGTAGGGCGTGGTAAGGAAGAAGGCAACGGCGTTGTGTCCGTACCACCATTGTACCAAAGCGTCCTGCACGCCTGCATAGCCGCTGTAGCTTTTCCAAAGGGTAACGGGGATGGCATAGCTGTTCACAATGTGGAGCATGGCCACGGTGACCCATGTGGCGATGTAGAACCAGATGGCTACGTAGAGGTGCTTCTCGCGGCGCTTCAGGATGGTGCCGAACATGTTGATGCCGAAGAGCACCCATGAGATGGTGATGGCGATGTCGATCGGCCATTCCAGTTCCGCATATTCCTTGCTCTGGGTGATGCCCAGCGGGAGGGTGATGGCGGCGCTAACGATGATGGCCTGCCAACTCCAGAATTGCATCAGGCTCAGTGTCCGGCTCCACATCTGCGTTTTCAGCAGGCGTGGCAGACTGTAATAGACGCCGGCGAAAATGCCGTTGCCCACGAATGCGAAGATCACCGAGTTGGTATGTAGCGGGCGGAGGCGACCGAAGGTGAACCACTCCCACAAGTTCAGTTGGGGAAGCACCAGCTGCAATGCGGCCCACAGCCCGAGCAACATGCCCACTGCCCCCCAGAAGATGGTGGCCCAGAGGAAGGCGCGCACGGGGCGGTTGTCATAGGCAAAACGTTCGATCATGTTTTCACGTGGTTTTCGGTTGCTTCTGTGGGGGGGTCGTCGGAAAGAATGCGAACGGCAGGAGAGCGGTCATCATCGTACTGCCCCGAGCGCACGGCCCAGAGGAATGCGACCAGGAAGATCCCGGCTACAAGCGTGCTGGCGCTGATGAGAAGGAAGATGACACTCATGTTTCACGGAGGGTGTGCAAAGCTGACCTTGCTGTGACAGTTCTGTGCTGAGGCAGATCAATCTGCCTACTGATGAAAATCAGTTGAAGATCTATTGAATGTTTCAGGATCGGCGGATCAAGCCTTCGCGCCTGGCTGCCCACCACACCGCCAATGATACAAAACCAACCACAGTTACCGAGCTCAACGGCATCAAAATGGCGGCAACCAGCGGTGTGAGGTGCCCTGAAACGGCGAAGGATACCCCGGTAAGATTGTAAAGCAACGAGAGAATGAGGCTGGCGATCACGATCCGGTGGGCACTGCGGGTAAGCCGCAACATGCGCGGAAGGGCGTGCAACGCCGAGGCATCCACAATGGCATCGCTGGCAGGGGTGAGGGCGGCGCTACTCTCGCTCACGGTAACGCCCACATCACTCTGGAGCAGAGCGCCGGCATCGTTCAGGCCATCGCCCACCATCATCACGCGGTGGCCTTCCTTCTGAAGTTGCTTCACGAATTTGGCCTTCTCCGCTGGCGTACATCCCGTAACGGTATGCTCAGGACTGAACATCGCGGCCACCTCCGGGTCCACCGTCAGGTCACCTGTTACGAGGTAGGTGATCGCGCCCGTGCGAACGTCCCGCACGCTATCGCCCATGCCGGCGCGCGCTTGCTTGCGCACGATGAAGTGCCCCCGGTGGCGGCCGTCCAAGGCGATGTGTACCACGGCTTCCCCTTTTTCGGGGGTGAAGGCGGGTGCTTCCATCAGGGCCGCACTTCCTAAGGTCACTTCAACTCCTTCCGCCGTGCCGATGATCCCTTTTCCGGCGATCTCGTTCACGTTCATCACTTCCAGCAGGGGTGCCTTCAACCCGGAATACAATACGGCGCTGAGGGGATGTGTGCTGTTGCGTGCAAGCGAACGGACCAAGGAACGCTCATGTTCACTCAAGGGTGCTCCGGTGAAGCGCATGTCCCACGCCTCGCGGGCGGTGAGTGTGCCGGTCTTATCGAAGACCACGGCATCAATGAAGGACATGCGTTCCACCACTTCAGCATCGCGCAGGAAGAGGCCGCGCTTGCCCAGCAGCCGAATGGTATGGCCATAGCCGAAAGGCATGCTGAGCGCCAACGCACAAGGACAGGCCACGATAAGTACAGCAGTCACCACTTGCCAGATCTGGCTCGGGTCGTACCACCACCAGAACAGTCCAGCGAACAAGGCGATCAGCAGCACGGCCACTGTGAAACGACGTGCCACCGCATCGATGGTTCGTGGCATCAAAGGGCGTTCGGAACTCACGTTACGATGTTCCTCCCAGAGCCGTTTCAGGTGGCTGTCCGAGAAGGCCCGTAGTACTTCCACTTCGATGGCAGCACCACGCTGCCTTCCACCCGCACGGATGGTCTCTCCCTCGCTCTTCCGTATGGGCAGTGGCTCTCCGGTGATAAAGCTGTTGTCGATATGCCCCTGTCCGCTGCGCAGAATGCCGTCCACGGGAATGAGTTCCTGGTCCCGCACAAGGATGCGGTCGCCTTGCATCAGGTCGCCCACGCTCACGTGCTCCTCGGCTCCGTTGCGCATGCGCACCACTGCGATCGGCAGGAAATCCTCCAGCGTGCGATCGAAGCTGAGTGCTTGGTACGTGTAGGCTTGGTACCAGCGACCGATCAACAGGAAGAAGACAAGCCCGGCCAGTGAGTCGAAGTAGCCCGGGCCCACGTTGGTAAGCACATCGAGCACGCTGCGCACAAAGAGCACCACGATACCCAAGGCAATGGGTTGATCGATGTTGATACGCCGCGCCCGGATCCCGGCGAAGGCGGAAATGAAGAAGCCATTGGCGGAGAAGAGCAGCACGGGCAGGGAGAACAGGATGTTCAGGTAGCTGAAGCCTTTGAGCAGGAATTCATCGCTGATGTCCGCTCCCAGGTATTCCGGAAAGCTGAAGAGCATGCTGTTGCCGAAGCAGAAGCCAGCCACGCCCAAGCGCACGTAGAGCATGCGCGGCACGCCGCCCACTTTGCTGTCCCCCTTGGCTCCGGTGAGTTGTGGCCCATAGCCGATGCGCCGTAAAAGAAGAATCAGGTCCTGAAGCTTGAGGTCGCCTTCCCGAAAGTTCACCGTGAGTTCCTTCTGGCCGAATCGCACGCGGGAACGCACTACGGCAGGCTCCAGCTTTTCCAAGTTCTCCAGCAACCAAATGCAACTACTGCAGTGCATCTGCGGCACATGCAATGTCACCCGGGTAATGCCGTCCTCGCTGAACTCCACCAGCTTTTCGCGCACCTCGGGCAGGTCGAACAGCTCCGCACGCGCCTCATCGGCATTGGCCACCGACTTGGTGCCGGGGCGCTTTTCAAGCTCATAGTAGGTGTGCAGTCCGCTATCGCGAAGCAGGTCGTGCACGGCCTTGCAGCCATGGCAACAGAAGTCATGGGCATCGGCGATCACATGCTCTTCCAAGCACGCATCACCACAATGGAAACAGACAGCAGGGGCAGCTGAGGAGATCCGCATAGACCGTACGACAACTAGGCTGCGAAGATCGGCGTTCTTTTTTGGGTGGGAGGTGATGAAGGTCACCCATGCAACAGACAGCAGAGGAATTGGCTCTTCAGGGCACCTGTTCCTCTCGAACCGTAGTTGCTAAGGTGCTTCCGAGGTTCATTAGGATCACGTCGCGGTCGTTGTTTGCTCCGGTGTATTTCACCACGCCGTCCATGTTCACATCTGTTCTCCAGTAGCCGGTGATAGTATTCATTGGCTTGGAACCAACGCTTTGGAGGATGGCATCGCGGTCATTGTAGTTGCCCGTATAGCTGATCCTATATTGGTTGCGTGTTTTTCCCGCCCAAAGTAGCGCCGCATCCCCTTCGATCTTGCGGGCTTCGATGCCGTAGGTAGGGAATGCGGGATCCCGGAAATCCAAAGTGACGGGATCGTCACCAAAGCTCACAACCGTCGCGGTCATTGCGCGCAGGTGATTTCGGTGGCCTACGACCACATAATAATCACCTTGCGGTGCTACAAAGGTCAGAGGTCCAAAAAAATTCGGATCGATAATGGTGCCATCCGTCAAGATCAGCCCCTGCCGAATTCCACCAAAAACCGTTGATTGATCGGGCATACGGATCTCAACAGATACCCAGTCAACAACGGTTCCGTGCTCGTTCGTATTCAAAACCGAGGAATCCGCTGGTCCAGCGCTGGACCAATAGGGGACCAATCCTGCTGATAGAAGATCGTGGCGCATCAGCCCGGTGTTCGCATCGAATGGCCCTTGCAACCATGCCTTTACGTCAAGGATCAAAGGCGGTGTTTCTATATAAGAGATGTAAAACTGACCAGTGCCGTACAAGTCTATCCCCACCGCGTTATCCTCATAAAAGCCCGGCGTGGTTACGTCATAGGTATAGTAAGAATTGGGGATGGGCTCGATCAGTTCACCATTCCTTGTGACGAAAAACCCTTGAAAATGGCAATCCCAACCGGGCATGTAGTAGTAGAACTGGATCACGGCTGAATCCCCCTGACCTAGAAATACGGTCGGGATGCCAATAATCTGCGGATGCTCAATGCCTCCATTGGATCGTGTGATGACCAGCTCAGCAATTCCAATGCAATCCTCCTTTGCAGACGCATCTAATCCTGCTACGGTAGCGATTAGGCATATCAAATGAGCTTTTCTCATTGTTATTGAGTTTGGTCCAACCAAATGTACTACATGAATTTAAAGATCAAAGGAAGATGCTCCACACGCAGGCGGTGGCTGAATTGTCACTGATAGAATCGAAAAAGCCGACCGAAGGCATTCCTCCGATCGGCTTAATTCATTCGTTATTGGTTCACTTCATCCCGCGCTCCAGCCCTTCGCGTAGTGCGGCCATAAAGCCTTCACTGGTGAGGTACTGGTCGGGCGTCACCTTGTTGCCGTGGATGCAGACCGCGAGGTCCTTGGTCATCTTACCGGCTTCCACGGTCTGGATGCAAACGGCTTCCAGCTTGTGGGCGAAGTCCACCAGGGCTTGGTTGCCGTCCAACTTGCCACGGAAAGCGAGGCCGCGCGTCCATGCGAAAATGCTGGCGATGGGGTTGGTGCTCGTAGGCTTGCCTTGCTCATGCTGGCGGAAGTGGCGCGTGACAGTGCCGTGGGCGGCCTCGGCCTCCATGGTCTTGCCGTCGGGGGTGATCAGCACGCTGGTCATCAGGCCGAGTGAGCCGAAACCCTGCGCCACGATGTCGCTCTGCACGTCACCGTCGTAGTTCTTGCAGGCCCAGATAAAGCCGCCGCTCCACTTCATGGCAGCAGCCACCATATCATCGATCAAGCGGTGCTCGTATGTGATGCCTGCCTTGAGGAAGTCAGCCTTGTAGTGCTTCTGATAGATCTCCTCGAAGATGTCCTTGAAGCGTCCGTCGTACTTCTTCAGGATGGTGTTCTTGGTGCTCAGGTACAATGGCCACTTCTTTTCCAATGCGAGGTTGAAGCAACTGTGCGCAAAGCCGTCGATGCTCTCGTCGGTATTGTACATGCTCAAGGCGACGCCATCGCCCTTGAAGTCATACACGTTCCAGGTGGTAGCCTCGCCATCCTCCGGGGTGAAGGTCATGGTGAGCTTGCCTTTGCCCTTGATCACAACGTCGGTGGCTTTGTATTGATCGCCGAAGGCATGACGACCGATGACGATGGGCTGGGTCCAGCCGGGTACCAAGCGTGGGATGTTATTGATCACGATGGGCTCGCGGAAGACGGTGCCACCGAGGATGTTGCGGATGGTGCCGTTGGGGCTCTTCCACATTTGCTTCAAGCCGAATTCCTCCACACGCGCTTCGTCAGGCGTAATGGTGGCGCACTTGATGCCCACGTTATGCTTCTGGATCGCATGCGCGGCATCCACGGTCACTTGGTCGTGGGTGGCATCGCGGTGCTCAATACCCAGGTCGTAATAGTCCAAAGGCACGTCCACGTATGGCAGGATCAGTTGTTCCTTGATCCACTTCCAGATGATGCGGGTCATCTCATCTCCATCGATCTCCACCACGGGGTTCGCCACTTTGATCTTCTGCATGCTTTTGCTATTGTCTTGTTTTAACGGGCCGCGAAGGTACCTCGCGGCGTTGATCCCGATACGTGACGGTGATCAGTGACTGATGATCGGACGTTCGGATATAAGGCATTCCGCCATCAGCCTTCAGGATCGCGACCCAAGACTTACGACTCAGGACTTACGACTCGTTAGGAACTATCCTAGATCGAGATCAAGGTCTTCGCGCAGCTTCAACAAGGCCGGGTTCTTCTCCGCCATGATCATAAAGCGGTCCTTCGCGGTGTAGCGTGGGCGGAGGTTCGCGACTTCTTGCTTCACCACTTCCAGCTCCAGCTCCGGCATTTCCATCTCCCGACGAAGATGCCCGAGCAACGTAGGCTTTTCCTCTCGCATGTAATTCTCCTGCACCGTGTTCACAATGGCGAAGGTGATGGAGTGCGGTCCGGTGATCACGGGCTTGTGGGCGATCAGCGTTGCGTGCATGCTGCTTTTGCCTTGCGCTTTCAGGCTCTTGGCATATTCATCCCAGGCCTTCAGTAACAATGCTTGGTTCAATTCGCGGCCGCTCAACGTGGTGCCTTTGCCCTTTGGTTGATCACCCGGTTGATCGCGCAGTTCGGTGGAAGCCGTGGTTGGCTTGGTAGGGGACAAGTGCTGGCTGATGGAGATGGCACCTGCCATGCGGCGAGGCGCTCGCTCGGGTTGCGCAGGAGCTGTTGCAAGGGGAGCTTGCACAGGTTCAGTGCGGGCGTGCACCGGAGCTGGGGCCGCGATCACAGTTTCTGGGGATGGAGCGGCCGGTCTCGGAACCGCGCCGCTCACATCAGGGCTTTTTTTTTCCACGCTGGTGGGTGAAGCCGCACGGGGCACCACATTGCCATTGGTAGCTGCGGACCGGTTGTACTGCGCCAATTGGATCAGCGCCAGTTCCACCAGCAAGCGGGGTTCCTTACTGTTCTTGTACTGGGAATCAACTTGGCCCAAGCGGTCCAGCCCTTGCACCAGCAGGTCGCGTGGAACGGCCTTGGCTTGCTCTCCATAGCGGGCACCCAGCTCCTCGCTGACCTCCAAGAGTGGTATGGTGCGTGGGTCCTGGCTCACGAGCAGGTCGCGGAAGTGCCGTGCCAGCCCGGAAACGAAGAGATGTCCGTCGAAGCCTTGGAACAGGATGTCGTTGAAGATCACGAGCGCACCTGCGGGATCGGCATTCAACAGGCTGTCGGTAATGTTGAAGTAGTGCTCATGATCCAGCACGTTGAGGTTCTTCAGCACATCCGCATAGGTGAGGCTCTCGCCACCGTAGCTAACGAGTTGGTCGAATATGCTCAGCGCATCCCGAAGCCCACCATCGGCCTTTTGGGCAATGGTATGCAGTGCTTGGGCTTCCGCAGAGATGCCCTCCTTTCCGGCGATCACCTCCAAATGCTTTGCAATGTCCGTTACGGTAATGCGTCGGAAATCGAAGACTTGACAACGGGAAAGGATAGTGGGAAGGATCTTGTGCTTCTCCGTGGTGGCCAAGATGAAGATGGCGTAGGAGGGAGGTTCCTCCAAGGTTTTCAGGAAGGCGTTGAAGGCGGCGGAGCTGAGCATGTGCACCTCATCGATGATGTACACTTTCTTGGTTCCTACCTGCGGTGCGATCTGCACCTGCTGGATCAGGTTGCGGATATCGTCCACGCTGTTATTGCTGGCAGCATCCAGCTCGAAGATGTTCAGGGAATGGCCCTCATCGAAGCTTTTGCAGGAAGGGCATTCGCCACAGGTGGTGAGGTCTTCGTTGAGGTTCTCGCAGTTGATCGTGCGGGCCAGGATGCGCGCGCAGGTGGTCTTTCCCACACCCCGAGGTCCCGTAAAGAGGAAGGCCGATGCGACATGGTTCGTACGGATGGCGTTCTTCAGCGTACTGGTCACATGCTCTTGTCCCACAACGGAATCGAAGGTGTCTGGACGGTACTTTCGGGCGCTTACTACAA
>JBEBYG010000019.1:0-74830 GCA_040391235.1 Cryomorpha ignava | reverse complement strand
ATGACCATGGTACGACAGACATATGACCATGGTACGGCAGACATATGACCATGGTGCGGCAGACATATGACCATGGTACGGCAGACATATGACCATAGTACGGCAGACATATGACCATGGTACGGCAGACATATGACCAAGATGTGACCCACGCATGGCCGCATGTGACCCTTAATAGCCGCTTGTTGCGACTGTCAAAAAAGATTCCACTATGTCAACTTTTTGCAATTCCGTGCTCACCTTACTGCAATTATTATGTCAACGATATTGTCAATATAGCAGCTGATCAACTCCGACAAAACCAATTTAAATACCCCCCGTTGTAAGGGTCATATTAACCTAAACCCCGGCTGGCAATCCGGAAAAACAAAGGCCGAACAAAATGAAAAAGGCAAACATCCGCCTCGCTCTCTCTACGCTCACGTTCATTGGCATCCTGAAGCTGCTGCGCAACGTGATCCTCCGGCTCACTGGCAACGCCCACTTCGCTACGCCCCTTGTGCCGCTGCCCGAGATGACCACCCTTGCGGACGATCTGGACCTGGCCATCCTGGAGGCCACGAACGGCAGCCTCGCCAGTCGCATCCACCGGGACAAACTGATCGCCTCGGCTAAGGTGATGCTGACCTCCCAGGGCAACTACGTCCGTGCTGTGAGCAACGGTGATGTCGAAATGCTGGAGAGCAGTGGCTTCGAGCTCGCCAAGGTGCCGGAGCGCACAGGTGTGCCGTTGGCCCCGGATAGCATCACCGTCCGTGCCACCAACATAGCCACGGAAGTGGAGATGCGCTGGCCGAAGCGCGAGGGTGTCTTGGGCTACCGCGTGTTCAAGACGGACCAGCCTCCTTCGGACAGCACGGTGTGGGATTACGTGGACTTCACCTCCCGTGTGAGCTTCAAGATGCGCGGTCTGGAGAGCTTCAAGCCCTACTGGTTCAGCGTAACCTCCATCGGCGCGGCCGGTGAGAGCGACCTCAGCAAGGCCACCATGGGCCGGGCTGCATAAGAGCAGGAACGCGCGTTGCCACGAGCGGGCAACACGAAAGCAAGCAACAAGGCCCCGGAACGATCCGGGGCCTTGTTCGTTCAGCAAGGTGACACTTATATGCCTCCCGCAGCTTTCAGATGCTGCATACAGGACCTGCCATTAATGCTGGGAGGTTCAACGTTGGATCACAAGCCTTCCAGTCCACGTACCTCCATTCCCGCCGGTTATACGACATAGATAGATCCCTGGGCTGAAAGACCCCAAAGGAACTTCGATCTTTCCCGAGAATTGTATCTCCTTCAGGATGGACCTTCCCATAACGTCCATGATGATCAAATTGGACTCTTGGTCCATATAACCTTGTACCTGAACGAACGAAGATGCCGGATTGGGCAGCATATAGGGAGTACCTGCCGCAAGCATTCCTGATCCAGCATCTGTTCGGGCAGCGGCCATTTTAGGCGTTCCATGGCCAAGGCAAGCATCCATGGTGTTCTCTACCTCATCCCACTCCATGCTGCCGTTGTGGACAGCCGCTTCGGTCTGGGTATAGCACAGGATCCGCGCCTTGAAGGTTTGCTCATATTCGCCGGCAGGTTCCGGAAGTCCTTCCAAAATACTGATGGCCTCAACCATGCGACCGGCTGCGCGTTGCACCTGTGCGCGCTCCACGTTCGTGTAGAAAATGAAAACCTCATCCACGTCGGGGCGAGCGGCGCGGGCCTCTTGGACGCTGGAGAACATGTCCACGTAGCTGTCGGAAAAAAAGTCTGTGGATACGGAAGCTAACTGCCCTTTCTCCAGTGCGTCACCGTAGCTCTCCTTCATCAGCTCGTGATCATAGTTAAGCAAGAGGTTCTCGCTGGTGTTGGATCCTGTAAACGGGGTAGAGAGAATGGAATGCAAGGCGGTCAGGGCCAGCAGTTCATTGGATGGCAGGCTGTCGTTATTGCCCAAGTTGAAAGCAGCCAAGCTGGCCTGGTCCAGAGGTGCCGCCACGGAATCCGCACCCATGACCGTTGCGCAGCCGGGGCAATCTTCGAGGATGCCCATTTCGCTGAATTCGGTTGGAAGGTCCCCTGCACCGGGAAGGCGAAGCACCACGTTACCGCACTGAACGGGCGAAATGCTGCCCGGGTCTACGAACGGTAAGGGAACAGCGCAGGTTGTAATGGAATGATCGGCAGTGGTGAGCGGGGTGCCCACGGTGCCATTCCAATTGTTCTTGCGGGCAAGTTGCGGAACGCCGTATGGCTGGCAGAGGAAGGTGCCGTAAAGCGCATTTTGCGTGCCGGGTGATTGGGGGTAAAGTGTGTTGTAGCCCAGATCCAGATATACGTTATTGGCCAGTTGACAGTAGATGGTCGTGCCGTTCTTGACCGCCGTAACCGGGTCGTGCCCTACGCCACCGGGGTCATCCATCCGCACGGAGGCTCCATCTGCCACGGAAATGCCGCGCTTGCCGTTCAGGCTTATCGAACCGCAGGAAATGACGGCAGTGGCTTGGCTCAGCTCCAATCCGATGGTGTTGTAGTCGAAAGCCGGGTTCTTGACGTTCAGCGTGGTAAAGCCCTTGAAGGTAACCCCGTTCTGTGTATTGTGCCGGGCCGTACAATCATTGAGGTAAGAGGTAGCGGCCATTTGTTCACAGACCAGGCCATTGCTGCAATCATCGAATTTACAGTCCAGTGCCTTGAGTCCCTTATCATAATTGTACATTCCGATCCGGCAATCGATGAAGGAACAACTCTCCGGGGAAAGGCTGTTACCCAGCGTCGTGTTGTAGCTATACACTCCGTAGGCACCCATCATGAATGTGCTGTTCTTCAGCGTTACCAAGGCTTGGCCGTTCAAGCGCACCCCGCGATGGTTGTTCCGCACGCCGGTGGAACTGGTAACGATGGCATCGGTGAATTTGATGGTCGCCGTATTCGTCACCGGCGGCACGATGCGTGCATTGTTCGCGAGGGTGGCGGTGCCCTTCAGCAAGCTGAACTCCACCAATTGGGTTGGTCCGTACAGACTTTCCTGTTCAACATGCAAGATGCGGTTGTTCACATTGGTGCTGCGGAGGATAAAGCGACTGTTCGCCCCTGCGGTCACGTTGTAGCTGGCAGCGTCCGTATTTGTGAACTTCACCAAGCCATAGGTTGTATTTGGGTCTCCGCTGCGCGAAGTGGTGAAGGTGGCATTGGCCTGAATGTCCAGCATGCCAGCGATCTCCAGCACGCTGTTACTGGCTTCCAAATTGATGCGGGCGTTGGGAAAGAAGAGCAAATGCCCATCGTTGCCCACCTGCCAATCCTCTTCAATGATCACTTGGCCGCCCGGCAGCACGTTCAGCACCGAGCCGCCCATCAGTTCCAGTTTACCTCCTCGCTTTACGCGCAGCACGGCGCCGTTGCCGATGTCCATCCGGCTACCGCTTTCCAAACGCAGCGTACTACCGTGGTCCACGGTGAAGCCACTGCCCGGAGCGAGGTTCAGCCACGTGGTGGCCGGGCAACGCATCAGCGTGGGGCTTACGAAGATCTGTTGGCCATTGTAGGTTACCGGGTTATCCCGCCGGGTGGCGGTGGTGCCCTGGTCCAGCGTTACTGTGTTGCCCGCGGTCACATTGAGGGAGTAGCCCGTGCTGGTGGCCACCGGGTTCAGCTGGATCTCATCCGCGCACCAGCGCGTGTTGTTCCTCACATCCACATCATCGAATCGCACCTTCACTTGGATGCTGCCATCCCCGTTCTGAGCCATCAGCTCCACCGAAACGCCGTTCAGGTAGATGCGGCGGAGGTTTTTAACACCATTCGTAGTGGTTTGATCATAACCCACCAGATTCATCATAGTGGCGCTGCTGGGGTTGGTGCCCACGCCCACTTTGCGATTGCCTGTGGGTCCGGGAGTGAAGCTCTGGCGGGAATTGCCGAGGAAAAAGAGGTTGTCATCGAAGACACCATTGTTGTCCTCTATCCAGTTCAGTACATTATCACCAGCGGTAAGGGAACCGTCGCTATTGAGGTCCCGACTTACAGTATGGCGGTCGGCGGATCCGGTGAACGGATTCGCTTGGTACCGTTTGAATGGAGGCTTGGGGCATTGCCAGCACACGCAGTTGACAAGTTGGTCCGTTGAAGCGATCACCTCGTCATAATGTCCGCTGGCATCCAAGGGGCGCAAGTAGTCGCAGTATTCCCCATAGATCGGGCTGGAGGAGGTAGTGGATACCCGGGTCTCCTTTCCGATCTGTACATACATCTGCAGACCAGGGATAATTCCACTCACACAGGTGCTTCCTGCGCTCTCGTGTTGCCATTTATCAAATGGGTTCCCGTTCAGCGCTTGGCCCTGGTGGTTCTCCACCCAAAGGAATTCGGGATATTCCGTGTTAGCATCAGTGAAGGGTAGTTTAATACGGATGGCATCGCCTGTGGAGACAAAATCACGCAGGGTGTAGGTGCCTGCACCCAACCCTGTGGAGGCATCGAGGTCGCCGCTCAGGAAAACAGTATTATTGGTGTTCCGTGCGGTGATCTCGTAGTTAGACCCGGGAGTTTTCCACCCCATCCGTTGGCGATCCCAAGCATTCCAAGAGCTGAGCGAGGCATCGTAAAGCCCCATGTTGCTCCATCCATGGCTCCGCGTAATGAAAAACTGACCACCCGTGTAGAAACCACCACCACCCGCATGGAAGTTGTTCCCGCCGTACAAGAGGTGGCTGAATTCATGGCGCATGATGTCGCTGGGTATGCCGTTGTGCGAGGAAAATTGGCTGTAAGTATTGGCGCTGTAACCCAAGATCGTGCCCGGGCTTCCATTGTTCGCAGAGCCGGTATTGTTGTTTGCTCCGCCAGTGCGCCAGATGAACATGACATGGATACCTGCCGTCGGCAATATTGGGTTTAGCTAAGCCCGGGCCTGTATTGGCTGCGGGGTATGCGGTATACTTGTCGAAATCGGTGAGGTTTGTGTAGCCATGCCCGGTAACAATGGTGCTCAGTGAAGCGTTCACTGCGGCAATTGTCGCAGGTCTCGTTGCGGTGGCTACCTCGAATATCCCGCCATTGTTCGGTGCCAATAGGTAATCGGCAACTACGTTGAATTGCCCCGAGGAAGCATCGTGAAAGTAGCGGGTCAATAGGCCGGTGGCAGTTCCGGAAGGCACATTGTGGTCGAATAAATTGATGTTGGGGTTCGGATTATTCACCCAAATAGGCAGGGAATGGGCGGGCCAGTCCGGGCTATCTGCCGCGCCTTGCACCTCGGCCAGTATCACCAAGATCCTGAAGGTACCGGTTGTAGGCAAGTACCAGCCGTTCCAGCTTGCATAATTTCCGCTGCCACCTAAAAACTGAGGCGGCGGGGCAGGGTCTACAAATTGGCATTCTTGACTGAAGGCCCCAGACAGCCCTAACATATAAGCTACTGTGAGGCTAAGGAGTTTTCTCGAACTTGGCATGATAGATAGGGATCTGGTTGGTGAGGATGCTAATGACATAGGTGCCCGGACCGAGCGAGGAGATGTCCAGCACGCCATTGCCGGGCACCTGTTCCATTTCCATGACACGCCGACCGGCCAAGTCGGAAACAGATACCTTCCCCATCTCGTTTCCAGACAGTTCAAGCTGGATCAGCTCTTGGGCAGGATTGGGCCAGACCTTCAGACCCTTGGGGGCCGATTCCGCATGAATGCCGGTATCGTCAACCGGGCCGAAGTACACGCTGAAAGTGAAGAGATAATCCCATAAGAAATCAATGGTGACGCTATTCTCGGAAAGCATATTGAAAACACCGAATCCCATGCCATGGTCAAATTGCGAGAACGCCAGTCCGTCCATAATGGCGATGCCAAAGTGGCCTTGGCTGTACGGTAGATAAGGCGCATGGAACAAGCTCGTGTCCCACGTAATGGTCATGGGGGGGGTCCAGTTAAAGGCATGGATGGTGGTGCCATCAAATGAGGGAAAGACCGAGTAGGGATAAGCACGGGTTTTTGACGTATCGCCTAAGGGGCTATATATCCATACATTGAATACAGTCGTGTCTATGTCTACCCTCCCTTCTCCTAGAAGTGTATCGACATTTGGTCCAGGCCAAGGATTTGTGTCCGTTGTTGCGGTAGTGTCGAATACCATCCAAATAGTATCCCGCGCCCCCGTCCCATCCTCAAAGGCTAAGTGGAAGCGCCAAGTGGGCTGCGCTGCCGCAGCAATAGTAAGGGAGCAAGCGAGGGCGAGGAGAAGAATGCGGGGCATGGGGTGCGGGATTGGATGAGTGAAGGTAGGTTTTTTGTGAGGGCCTATGTGGTTTGTTCATAAATGGGTTGTATAGCCGTTCCTCACGATTCGTCGGGGCATCTCACACGCGGCGGATCCAAGAAGTGGCATTCTTGACTGAAGGCCCCGGTCAGCCCTAACATGTAGACTGCTGTGAGGCTAAGGAGTTTTCTCGAACTTGGCATGATAGATAGGGATCTGGTTGGTGAGGATGCTAATGACATAGGTGCCCGGACCGAGCGAGGAGATGTCCAGCACGCCATTGCCGGGCACCTGTTCCATTTCCATGACACGCCGACCGGCCAAGTCGGAAACAGATACCTTCCCCATCTCGTTTCCAGACAGTTCAAGCTGGATCAGCTCTTGGGCAGGATTGGGCCAGACCTTCAGACCCTTGGGGGCCGATTCCGCATGAATGCCGGTATCGTCAACCGGGCCGAAGTACACGCTGAAAGTGAAGAGATAATCCCATAAGAAATCAATGGTGACGCTATTCTCGGAAAGCATATTGAAAACACCGAATCCCATGCCATGGTCAAATTGCGAGAACGCCAGTCCGTCCATAATGGCGATGCCAAGGTGGCCTTGGGCGTAAGGCAGATAGGATGCATAGAATAAGCTGGTATCCCACGTGATGGTCATGGGCGGGGTCCAATTGATGGCATCGATTATGGTTCCATCAAAATTTGGGAATTCGGTATATGGGTAAGCATGCGTTTTTGTGGAATCGCCATCCCAATTCCAGGTAAATACATTGAACGTGTTATGGTCAATTTGCGCAACTCCTTCCCCAAGGGCATAATCAACTTGTGGATCAAAGTCCGAACCCACGGTCGCCGAAATATCATAGACCAACCACAGGGTATCCCTGGCCCCCGTTCCATCTTCAAAGGCCAAGTGGAAGCGCCAAGTAGGCTGTGCTGCCGCAGCAACAGCAAGGGAACAAGCGAGGGCGAGGAGAAGAATGCGGGGCATGCGGTGCGGGATTGGATGAGTGAAGGTGGGTTTTTTGTGAGGGCCTATGTGGAACTAGTCATAAAATGGTCGTAAAGTCGTTCCTCACGGTTCGTCGGGGCATCTCACACGCGGCGGGTCCACAAATTGGCATTCTTGGCTGAAAGCCCCAGACAGCCCTAACATATAAGCTACTGTGAGGCTAAGGAGTTTTCTCGAACTTGGCATGATAGATAGGGATCTGGTTGGTGAGGATGCTAATGACATAGGTGCCCGGACCGAGCGAGGAGATGTCCAGCACGCCATTGCCGGGCACCTGTTCCATTTCCATGACACGCCGACCGGCCAAGTCGGAAACAGATACCTTCCCCATCTCGTTTCCAGACAGTTCAAGCTGGATCAGCTCTTGGGCAGGATTGGGCCAGACCTTCAGACCCTTGGGGGCCAATTCCGCATGAATGCCGGTATCATCAACCGGGCTGAAGTACACGCTGAAAGTGAAGAGATAGTCCCATAAGAAATCAATGGTGGCACGATCATCGATCAGCATGTGATGGGCATCATCCTGATCGATCAACACCACCAGCATACAGAGCTTGTTCCGGGTCGGCAGGTACCAGCCTTCCAGCTGGCATTTTTCCTACCACCACCACCAAGAAACGGAGGCACGCGCCACCACTCACCCCCCGTGCACAAAAACCCGCTTCACCCGCGGGCTGATGGACGTGAGCGCCTCGTAGGAAATAGTACCCAGATCGGCCGCATATTCCTGCACCGGATGCTCCGCTGAAAAAAGGAAGGCATCCTCCCCAGGCACACAGGCGATGTGCGTCACATCCACCATGCACATGTCCATGCAGATGGCACCGAGGAAGCGGGCCTCCTGGCCGTGGATCCACACGCGGCCTCGGCCTTCACCGAGTCGGCGGGAGAGGCCATCCGCGTAGCCGATGGGCAGCACGGCGATGCGTGTGGGGGTAGTTACGCGGGCCTTGCGCCCGTAGCTGATGCTGTCCCCGGCAGGGATCTCCTTCACTTGCGCGATCACGGTGCGCAGGGTATCCACGGGTAGCAGCTGCGCCGTCTCTTCGGCGTTCGCGCCGATGCCGTGCAGGCCGATGCCCAAGCGGACCATGTGGAAGCGCGCCTCGGGGAAGCGGGTGGCACCGGCGGAGTTGGCCAAGTGCAACAGCGGCTGGTAGCCCAGCACATCGGTGATGGCGCCGGAAAGCGAACGGAACAGCGCGATCTG
Source organism: Cryomorpha ignava (assembly GCA_040391235.1). Taxonomy (GTDB): domain Bacteria; phylum Bacteroidota; class Bacteroidia; order Flavobacteriales_F; family PHOS-HE28; genus PHOS-HE28. The sequence continues at coordinate 66,366 of JBEBYG010000019.1, read as the reverse complement.
TTCCCGCGTGAAGGCATCGTGCTGCGGATCCTCGCTGGCGGCCAAGTGGGAAAGGATGGAGGTGACGCGCAGCTTTTTGTTTCCGCGCAAGGCCTCGATCAGTTCAGGGACTTCCTGCGGCAGGTAGCCGAGCCGGTGCATGCCGGTATCCAGCTTGATGTGTACCGCCGGTGCATCGGGTACGTGCTCTGCAAATTCCAACGCGGCCTGCAGTGAGCGCCGGTCGTACACCTCCGCTTCCAGGTGATAGCGGTGCAAGGTCTCCATGGGCACCGGCTCGGGATTCATCACCAGCACCGGCGTGTGGATGCCTTGCCTGCGCAGCTCGATCCCTTCATCGGCATAGGCCACGCCGAGCCACGCCACTTGCTCATGCGCGAAGAAGCGCGCCAGCTCCACCGCGCCACTTCCATAGCCGCCCGCCTTCACCATGGCCATGATGCGCACATCGGGTCCGCACAGTTCGCGGTAGTGGTTCAGGTTGTGGCGGAGCGCCTCGGTGTCCACTTCCATCACGGTGCCGTGGGTGCGTTCCTCCCAGCGTTCCACCACGCGTTCCAGCCCGAAGCGGCGCGCGCCTTTCACCAGCGTAACGGCCCCGTTCTCGGGCGGGTAGGGCAGGGCACGGAGCAGGGCTTCGGCATCCGGAAAGAACTGCGACGAGGCAGCGAATAACGATGCATGTTCCTGCATCAACGGACCCACGCCGATCAGCCGGTCCACTTCCGCAGCGCGGAGCAGTCCGGCCATGCGGGCATAGAGTTCCGCGGGTGCTTCGCCGCTTTCCGCGATATCCGAGAGCACCACGGTCTTCGGCCTTCCAGCGGCGGTGCGTGCCAGTTGCGAGAGCGCGATGGTGAGCGACGAAAGATCGTTGCTGTAGGCATCGTTCAGCAAGGTGCCGTTGTTGAGCCCGGGCAGCATTTCCAAGCGCATGCTCACGGGCCGCAGATGCTGCACACCGTTCGCGATGGCCTTCGCGGAGCGCCCCAGGAGGTGCAGCACCGTGATGCAGTGCAGCGCATTTTCCACGGAAGCACTGTCCGTGAAGGGCAGCAAGAGCTCGGTCGTTCTTCCTTCGCACACCAAGGAAAGCCGTGTCTCCGTGCCTTCGATCGTTTCCTTCAGCACTTGCAAATAGGCCTCGCCGTTCCGCGACCAAGGGCGCAATTCCGGTCCCTTCAGTTGTGCCAAAGCGGTCTGTACGAGCGGCTGATCCGCGCAGTACACCACCGTCTTCGCATGGCTGAACAGCAGTGCTTTTTCTGCGGCCTTGGCGGCATCGCTGGGGAAGCCGGCACTGTGGGCGGGTCCCACATTGGTGAAGATGCCAAGGTCCGGTGCGATGATGCGGGCCAGTGCGGCCATTTCCCCCGGTTCGCTGATGCCCGCCTCGAAGATGCCGAGGCTATCGTCCGCGCTGATGGCCCACACGCTCAGCGGCACGCCCACTTGGCTGTTCCAGCTGCCCGGGCTGCGCACGATGCGCTCGTCCGGCGCCAAGAGTTGGTAGAGCCACTCCTTCACCACGGTCTTGCCGTTGCTGCCGGTGATGCCGATCACGGGCAGCTTGAATTGCGCGCGATGCCAGGCCGCCAAGCGTTGCAAGGCTTCCAAGGTATCCTCCACGGCGATCATGCTATCGCCTTCAGCAAGGGGGACCGCGCCGCGCTCCACCAGGAAGCAGCGCATGCCCCGCTGGCGGAGTTCATCCATGTAGCGGTGCCCATCGTGGTGCTTCCCGCGCAGGGCGATAAAGAGCGTGTCCTCCGCGTGGAAGGGTTGGCGCGTATCGATGGAAAGATGTTCGATGCGCCGATCGGCACCGTGCAGCACGCCCCCGGTGGCCGCGGCGATCTCGCTCAGCAGCCGCCCTTGTGCCATCAGGGGAAGAGGGTGTTCGTGGCACCGGACTTTTCCGCCCGGGCGGCATCGAAACAGTTGCGGCACAACGGTTCGTAGCTATCGGTCTCACCCAACAGGATCAGGCGTTCGCTGGCATTGGTGCGGTGGCTGAAGGTGGCCAGTTCGCCGCAGCGCATGCAGATCGCATGCACCTTGGTCACGAATTCCGCCATGGCCAACAGCTGCGGCATCGGCCCGAAAGGGCGGCCTTGGAAGTCCATGTCCAGTCCGGCCACGATCACGCGCACACCTTGCGAAGCCAGCTGTTCGCACACACGCGGCAGGGCCTCATCGAAGAACTGGGCCTCGTCGATCCCCACCACTTCCAGTCCCGCTGCAAGCGGAAGCAGGGCCGCGCTATCGCGCACGGGCGTGCTGGGAATGGTGCGCTTATCGTGGCTCACCACATCGCTCTCGTGGTAGCGGGTATCGGTGCCGGGCTTGAAGATGCCGACGCGCTGTTTGGCGAATTCCGCACGGCGCAATCGGCGGATCAATTCCTCGGTCTTGCCGGAGAACATGCTGCCGCAAACAACCTCGATCCACCCCTTCCGCGGGGAGCGGTTACCGGTGTGCTCCAGGAACATGAATAGGAAGGGCTTGGGGGGCTGGTGGGAAGGCCATTTGGGAAGCGGCACGAATTTAGCGAATTTCAGGGGCACCCTTTCCAGAGGACAAGCAGTGCCTCCTGATGCGCCCTTTGGGCGCGCCATACAGGTTGTCTTTTTAACCACGGATGGACACAGATTTACACGGATAACCAGATCTTTGAGAAGCCACAGGCGCTGGGTCCACGGTGAAACCGGTTCCCGCGTGATCCGCTTTCAGCCGTGTCTATCCGTGTTCATCTGTGGTTCTCTTTCTACCCGTTCGAGGGTTCAGGTCGGCCCGGACTGAACGTGATCGCTTTGGTTTGGTCCGGATATGTCGCTGTATATTGATGCCGTTGGACGTTGCCATCATGTACAGAACAATCTCTTCTCTCTGTAATAGCGGGTTGCGGTCGTGCGCGGTTTTGGTCACGCTCTTCCCGCTCCTCCTCTCTGCCCAGCAGATCAACCTCAGTCTGCACACCACTGTGGTGCCTGATTCCTTCGTCGTGCGTGCCACCGCCACCGAAGGCGCGTGGGGGGCGGTGCCGAATGCAGTTTTTACCATCCGATGGGAATTAGCATCGGGTGGCGTGGCCAACAATGGTGATGTTCGGCGGGGGTGCGAAGGCTACACCTTGGCCAACTACGGTGGAACAGTGGATATTGGGAACCACCGATACTTCACGCTTGTGCTAACGGGTGAGCGGCCTTTGGAGCAGGCAAGCTGTCCCATTACGCCAGCCGGCATTGTTGTTGGAGGAGTGCGCATCCGTGAACTCAGTGGTTGCCGCCATGTGGAACTGGTCCAGAACGCCTATACCGGCATGAACAACTTGGACTATCACTTCTCCATGGGCGGCATCGGCATGACCGGAGTGATCACGTCCGATCCCATTCCCGGCGGCGATTGCGAGCCCTGTGTTCCACCGATGATCACTTCGGCGAGCGCGGTGCAAGGAGCGGACTGCAATAGTCCCACTGTACTGTCAATGGAGGCCGAAGGGACCGCGTTGGATATATCGTGGTACGGCCTGTACTCCGGCCTGCCGCGTAGTTATCTGGCCAATGATACGATCAATGGGCATACCGGTCCATTCCTGTTGGTGGTGAACGGCCCATGCGGATCTGATACCATGGTGGTACCCGTGTCGTTGGAAGACACAACAGCTTGCATGCCACCAGAGATCATCTCTGCCACCTCCAGTTTCGGCCCTGCGAAGATCAAATTCAGAATGACGGCGACCGGCACTTGCCTGCAGTATGTGGTAGTGGCTCCCGACGGCGTCCCTTATTCATACAAGTATAACGGACAGGTGCCTGTTCCCAACTCTGCGGGTAGTGGTGAGTACTTGGCGATCACCTACAATGCCTGCGGCTCGGATACGGTGGTATTTTGGTTTGATGAGATCCTCCAATGCACCCCGCCCCAGATCGTTTCAGCCAATGGATCTGTCCCGCCCTGTCAAACTACCCCATTGACCCTGTCCTGTACCGCCGTTGGACCTGGTCCTATTAGCTATCAATGGATGGACCCCTTCGGCGTCGTGGTGGGCAGCAGTGCGAATGCCACAGTCCCGGCGGCCATCGCGGGAGATTACTCCATCACAGTAATTAATGCATGTAGCTCGAATTGGACCCTTGTACCACTGGTGCTGGACACCGCCGGGGTAGGGGCCTGTGTGCCGCCACAGATCCTGAGTCTCACTACCAATGCTCCCATTTGTGCCGGAGACACATTGTTGCTGCACGCCGAAGTGATCGCGGATGGACCCTGTCTGAACTACCAATGGAGTGGAAGCAACGTGGTGCAGAACAGCGAAGCCTCTACAATGGCACCCGGTGCGAGCGGGGGCAACTACACATTGATGGTATCGAATGCATGCGGTACGGTGGCCATGAGTGTGCAAGCAGCGGTGGTCGGTCAACAGAACAGGTTCGTGATCCTCTGCAGCCCGGAAGGTTTGCATAGTTTGGACTCTCTCGCGGATATGACGCTGCCCTCCGGCTCCTGGTACATGAACGGCGAGTCTCATCCGGGCTATTACGATCCTGCCGTGGATACTTCAGGATACTATTTCTACCACCAGGATACGTGGGGCTGCCCGGTGGTGCGGATCAACCTGAGGGAATATGATGCTGTATACGCAGGCGCAGATACGGCCATCACCGTGTGCAGCACAGACCCCTCGATCCCTTTGTTCCCACTCTTGGGCGTTGGTGCGATGCCCGGAGGTTCATGGTCCATCGGTATTGGTGCTTTTAACGGCACGTACGATCCTGCATTCCACAATTCAAATACGTGCCGTTACGTGGTCATAAACGGTGGCTGCAATGACATGGCTTACGTGTACGTGACCAAGATCCCCGCCACGCCCTGGTACGCTGATACCGATGGTGACGGGTATGGCGACGAAAGTGATGAAGTGCTCGCCTGTGAACAGCCCGATGGTCACGTGGCCAATGCGGACGACACCTGTCCTGAAACGCCCGGACGAATGGGCGATGCCTGCGATGATGGCGACCCGGCCACGGTGAATGACGTGATCAACGAGGAGTGCATCTGTGCGGGTGAACTATCCACAGGTCTTTCCGAAAATGATCTTGGCAGCTCACGGCTGTGGCCCAATCCAAATCAGGGCGATGTCTTCTTTTTGCAGCTTGGTCCATCCTCGGGAACGGCGATCGTTATGGTCACCGATGCCACTGGAAGAACAGTGATGCGCACAGTTGTGCCGGAGTCTGCCACACCGATTGCTATAGCGCTTCCCAGCGACGTGGCTTCCGGCAGCTACATGGTCGGTATCGTTACAAGCCAGCGTGCCGAAGTGAAGCGGCTGGTAGTGGCCCATTAGAGCGGTGGAAGGAGGGATGCAGTCAGCGTGAAAAAGGCTTTCTCGCCCGATGATCCGGACCTCTTATTGTCGCTATTGAACAGGAGCCTGTGGCATGCGCGGATGCAGCCATTTGGGAAGCGGCACGAATTTAGCGAATTTCGCACGCACCGTAACCAACGCCATGGCCCAGCACAAAGCCTCTGAACGCATGAACGAGTTGATCCATTCACTACAGCAGGCCATCGGCCGGTTGGAGGAAGGGAAGCTCAGCCTGAACGAACTCGAGCAATGCACGGAGGACGCGCGAGCGATCTTTGAACGCTTCGTAGTGCTGCGGCACAAAGCCCGGGAAGCCGCGGTGGGCGTAGGAAAGAAGGCGGTAGCGCCCGAAGCTCCGGTCCGGCCGAACAGGACGAAGGAGCCCGCTGCCACGGAAGAGGAAGCGCAACCACCCATGCGCTTGGATACGCGTCCGGCAGAGATCGCGCCTTTGCAAACTTCCTTGATCGACGCCATCGCGGAGACCGAGAACGGGGGAGAGGAGGCCCCTGTGGCTCCGGCCCCCAAGGCGGAGAAACCAACGAAACCGAAGGCTGAAGAGCCAGCGAAACCAAAAGCTGAGGAGCCAGAAAAGCCGAAAGCCGAGGCTGTGCAAGCCGAGGCTCCTCAAGCCGAGGCGCCGAAGCCGGAAGAGCCAGCTAAGCCGAAGGCCGAGGAGCCAACCAAGCCGAAAGCCGAAGAGCCGAAGCCAGAGGAGCCCGCCAAGCCAACCGCCGAAGAGCCAGCCAAGCCAAAGCTGGAGGAGCCAGCTAAGCCCAAGGCCGAAGAGCCGACCGCCGCTCAGCCGGTGAAAGCAAAACCGGCAATTGTGAATGCCCCTGTGGAACAGCCGCTCTCCGTGGCCGGCAAGATGGAGCAAGCGCCCGTCGCCGATCTGCGGAAGGCCATCGCGCTCAGCCAGAAATTCTGGTTCGTGGCCGAGCTGTTCGCCGGCGATCGCAATCGGTATGAGCAAGCCATCGATGCGATCAACGCGATGGGTGGCTTGGAAGAGGCCCAAGCCTACATGAACACCGAGATCACGGCCAAGCTGCCCAAGCCGCCGGGCGAAGAGGTGGCCGCCACCTTCACCGATCTGTTGCAACGCCGCTTTAGCTGATGCGCATCTCCTTGTTGTTGGTGCCATTGCTCTTGGCCGGCACACTCGCCGCGCAAGAGCTTCCCTCCGTGAAGGAGCAGGCCAAGCGCTACGTGGATACCCTCGCCAGCCCGGCCATGTACGGTCGCGGCTACGTGAACGGCGGCGACAGCATCGCAGCGGAATGGATCGCCAAGCAGTTCGACCGCATCGGCTTGGCCAAGCTGAACGACAAGCGCTTTGAGCCCTTCACCTTCCCGGTGAACAGCTTTCCGGACAGCGCCTCCCTGCGCGTGGACGGAGTTCTCCTGACCCCCGGCATCGACTTCCTCGTGGACCCGGCCTCCGGATCGGCGGACGGCACCTACAACTTGGTGCACCTGACATTGGAAGACCTGGCCACCCCGGAGCGCAAGGCCATGACCATGGGTGTGGTGATGGGCCATGCAGCGGTGCTGCATTTCCCGCCCAGCACCAACGGCGATACGCTGGCACTCTACAACGAACTCCAGAACGAACTCCAGAACGAACTCTCGCGCTATGTGCCGGTGATCCGCCAAGGCGGAAAGAAGCTCACCTGGAGCGTCGCCGGCACCCAAGCGCGCAATGCCATCCTCGAGGCCCGCGAAGGCGTGGTCTCCGATTCAGCACTGACCGCCACCATCCATGTGAACAACCGCTTTATCCCACGGCACAATGCACGCAACGTGCTCGGCGTAGCAAAGGCGAAAGGCGGCAGCAAGGACTGGCTCTTGGTAACGGCACACTACGACCACCTCGGCATGATGGGGCAGGCCCTCTTTCCCGGCGCGAACGACAATGCCAGCGGCGTCAGCATGTTGCTCAGCTTGGCTGAACACTTCAAGAAGGATCCGCCGAAGACCAACATCCTCTTTGTGGCCTTTGCCGGTGAAGAAGCCGGTTTGAAAGGCAGCGAATGGTTCATCACCGACCGTCCGATCGACTTCGCCCGGATCAAGATGGTGATCAACCTCGACCTCAACGGCACCGGCGAGGAAGGCATCACCGTGGTGAACGCCACCGCGCAAAAGGCGGTCTACGATCAGCTCGTAGCGATCAACACGAAGACCCAAGCACTGCCGCAGGTGAAGTCACGCGGCCCCGCCTGCAACAGCGATCACTGTCCCTTTGTGATGAAAGGCATCCCGGCCATCTTCATCTATACCATGGGTGGCGTCAGCTACTACCACGATGTGCTCGACCGGCCGGAGACCTTACCGCTCACGAAGTTCGATGCGCTCTACCGCACCTTGGCCACGCTCCTGAGCACCTTGAAATGAGCGGGGCCAATAGCGGCGGAAGGCTCTTTCTGGTGCCCACACCCATCGGCAACCTGGAGGACATTACCGTCCGGGCTAAACGCATACTCGCAGAGGCCGACGCGGTGATCGCGGAGGACACGCGCGTAAGCGGAAGGCTCCTACAACACTACGGCATCAGCCGCCCGCTGATCGCCTTCCACGCACACAACGAGCACAAGATCACCGACCGATTGGTGGAGCGTCTGGTAGCCGGCGAGCGCTTCGCCTTGGTCACCGATGCAGGCACACCCGCCATTAGCGACCCCGGCTTTCTCTTGGTACGAGCGGCCGTGAAGCAAGGCGTGGCCATTGAATGCCTCCCCGGTGCCACCGCCTTCGTACCCGCACTGGTGAACAGCGGCCTACCCTGCGACCGCTTCACATTCGAAGGCTTCCTTCCGGTGAAGAAAGGCCGCCGCACGCGCATCACGGAACTGTTGGAAGAGCGACGCACCATGGTCTTCTACGAAAGTCCGCACCGCATCCTCCGCACCCTGAAGGAGCTCGCGGAAGCCTTCGGACCCGATCGCCAGGCCAGCATTTCAAGAGAGATCACCAAGCTCCACGAGGAGACGGTACGCGGCACCTTGCCGGAGCTCGCAGCGCACTTCGAAGCGCATCCGCCGAAGGGAGAGTTCGTGCTGTGTGTGGCGGGGGTGTGAGTGGCTGTTTTGCACTCGCGACACGCGAGCGCAAGCCTCTCACAAAGCTCGCGCTCGCGTGTCGCGAGTGTGTGCTTTGTCCATCGTCGACTCCGGCCAGCCATCTGTGTACATCTGTGTCATCTGTGGACAACCAGTCGGGCTGGCATTCATCCGTGTTGATCCGTGTCCATCAGTGGTTCAACTCTTCTCTGAGGCAGGCATTATCAGCGTTCATCTGCGGTTAAAAACACACCATACCAGCGGTTCAGAACCCACGATCCCCGGTTCGCAACCCCAGCACCTTCCCGGTCTTCGATCAGAATATGCGGTTAACTTTCGTTCAAGTCCGCAACCATGCATCGCCTCCTTCTACTTCTTGCACTTGGCATCAGCTGCGGAATGATGGCGCAGAACGTAATCTACACCAGCTATGCTGAATACGCAGCTGGAAAGGGCGAGCAAGTGGACGGCCCCATCGATGTAGTGCCGAACATGGGCCGCCTTGTAGTGACCTATGTAAAGGACGGATCCAAGAAGAACGTGCCCACCCGCAAGGTCTGGGGCTTCAAGAACGAAGGCCTTCTATACCGCATCGAACCCGAAGGAAAGCTGCCGGTGCGATTGATGGCGCAAGGCGCGATCTTCTATTGGGAGAACGGCTTGGCCCACCTGCGCATGCAACGCGATTCCGCGGAAGCCGCAACCGTTGAGTACGGCTACGCATCCTACCTGAGCCGGGATCTGCAAAGCGAGATCGTACCCGCGCACTTCATACCGGACGACACGAAGTCGCCCTCCGCGAAGTTCAAGCAAGCATGGCCCGCCTTTGCGGAATTGCTGGACCGCATTGGTGAAGGCACGGACATGGACAGCGTGCGCCAACTGGTGGTGGAATATGCCGTGGCGGTGGAGGAAGGACGATTGGCTGGGCCGGAGCATGCCTTTTGATCTTGGTTGAATGTGCCGGAGTTGCTTTTGGGTTGTCAGTTGTCGGTTGTCCCGCTGCAATGGGGTTCGCCGGAGGCGCTTTTGGGTTGTCAGTTCTCAGTTGTCGGTTGTCCGGCTGCATTGCAGAGCTGGCAAGCGGTACGGCAGTTGCGTTTACGCCTGACAACTGACAATTGACAACTGACAACTAACAACTGACAACGACCCCACCCCGTAGCTTGCGGCGTGAAAGTGTGGCTACATCAAGTAGGTCGCGAGCCCGTCGTGGCCACGCCTGACAACTGCCAACGAACAACTGACAACTGAGATCGACAACTGAATGAAAGCATGGCAGCTCACCGCACACGGCGAACCATCGAAGGTCCTCTCGCTCAAACAGCTCCCGGACCCCACACCGAAGCCGGGCGAAGTACTCATCCGCAGCGAGGGCTTCGGTCTGAACTACGCGGATGTAATGGCTGTGAAGGGGCTCTATCGTGATGCCCCACCACCACCTTCCGTGATCGGGTATGAAACAGTGGGCCGCGTGGAACAATGCGGCGACGGCGTTCCTCCTGAATGGATGGGCAAGCGCGTGTTGGCGATGACGCGCTTTGGCGGATATGCAGAACTCGCTTGTACCGACCATCGGGCCATTGCGGAAATACCGGATCACATGGGCTTGGGCGAGGCGCTGGCCATGGCCACGCAAGGCGCGACAGCTTGGTACATGGCCATGGTGGCTTCACCGGTGCAAAAGGGCCAGCACATCTTGGTGCACAGTGCGGCAGGTGGTGTGGGTCAGTTGCTCACGCAGATGGCCGTTCACCAAGGTTGCGAGGTTTTCGCCGTGGCGCACGGGGAGGAGAAGATGACCTACCTGAAGCAACTCGGAGCCCAGCACATCATCGACCGCAAGGCAAGCGACTATGCTGCACAAGTAGGTAACATGCTCGGCAAGGAACGCTTGGATGCAAGCTTCAACGCAGTGGGAGGCACCACCTTTAAAAAGGACCTGAAGCTGATCGGGAACGGTGGGCGCTTGGTGCTCTTCGGCGGCGCAGAGCGTGGTGCGGGCGGCGCGTTCGGAACGCTACGCTTCGTATGGAACATGGGCCTGGTGATCCCGATATTTCTGATGATGCAAAGCAAGAGCATCATCGGCGTGAACATGCTACGGCTCAGCGAACACAAGCCATTGCTGGTTGCCGATTGTATGAAAGGCGCACTGGGCGCGATGCAGGAAGGCTGGCTCACACCGAAGGTCCATCCGCTTTTCAAGGCGGATCAACTTCCGCAGGCAGTGGAATTGCTCGGCTCAGGAAAGAGCATTGGGAAGGTAGCGGTGCGCTGGTAGTGCGCACTCGCTCCTTCTTGCATATGCTCACTTGCACTTTTTCAAGATGGTCATTTCCGTTTTGGTGATGCCGGACGGCTCACTCACCGGAATGCAACCAAGGATCTGGTTCGTGGATGGATCCACCGCAACGCGCATGTAGATCAGGTTGGTGACCTCCACAAGGACGGAGGTGCCTATTCCAATTCCCGCAGGAACGGAGAAGAGCACGGCCCTTTCTGTATCGCCATTGAGGTACGCTGATTCCAATTCCGAAGGGTCCACCAGTTCGAGGTTCCGCCCGTAGCTGGCCATTGCGTCGGCCGGGCTCATTTTTTTGGAAAGGTCCTGCTTGTCGATCAGCAGTTTCTTGGAAGTAAGCTTGGCACAATTCTTTTCGGACTGGTCCTTCGCGTACTTGATGAAATTCTCGGATTTCTTGTTGCCCGGTGCGGTGTTCCACTCCAATAGCTTTTGTGCCTCCACCAAGGTGAATTTCATGCTCGCCTCGGAATAGTCCTCCCTACCATAGTTGGTAGGGGTAGTAGCGAGGTACGCTTGAAAGTCCCAATTCGTTAGGGTCATCTGCCCATTCTTGTTCACTTTGCTCGCGCCATCGGTAGCCGTGAAGACCAAGGCGGGAACTCCGAGGCCGAATGAGTAGGCGTATGCACCGCCACCATCAGCCAGTACCACCTTCATCAAGGCGACATACTTGGGGTTCTTTTCCTTGAAGAGCTCAATGATCTCCGAGGTCGTCTTGAACTCGATCTCCTTATTGTAGGTCCAGTACTTGCGGATAGCAGGCTCGATCTGTTCACGATAGGAGTTCAACGACCCCTCGTAGCCGGCTTTCTTGGCATCGGCCGTTTTTGCAGGGAACTCCGCGATCACCCGTTGGTTCGGCTCGGGAAGTTCAACCACAAGCGTGCGCTTGGACAAGGCCTTTAGTTCAGCGGGACTGGCGCCGATGGTTGCGCTCACTTGGGCATGGCCTGCGCCAGCAATTGCGAGAAGGAAAGCAAGGACAGGTAATTTCATGAGGGGTTATTTCCCTCAATAGTAGAACAGATCCAGAACTCCCGGATCATCCCGATCAATTCTGCTGCGCAGGTTCACAAGAGCACCAACAGAACGCTGATCAATCCTTCTTCTTCTGGTCGGGGTCGTCCACCACCGGCGTGGGGTCACCACCTACACCTTCCTCATCCTCTTCGCGGCGCAAGCGCTCATGCAAGGTGCCGGGAGGATACGCAGGGCTGAAGGGATCGGGACTTTCGTTGCCCAAGGTGCGCGGCACCGGCGTGGGGTCGAGGTCGTGCTTGGGATCAGGAGCGTTCTTGGTATCCATGAGGGTGGGGTGGTTGGTGATGTACAAGGTAAACAGGAAATAGCATGCCGATCGTTCCCAACTGCCCCTGATACCTTTGTACCACATGGCTTCACCGAACATCCATCCCATCCCGTTTGCCCAGTGGGGTATTGGCCTGGAAAGGCCGTTGATCATAGCAGGTCCCTGCAGTGCTGAAAGCCGTGAGCAGGTGCTGGCCACCGCCCAAGGGATCGTGGAACAAGCTCCACAAGTCCAGGTATTCCGGGCGGGAGTGTGGAAGCCTCGGACACGGCCCGGCGGCTTTGAGGGCGTTGGTGAGCCGGCATTGGCTTGGCTGGCGGAAGTGAAGGAGCACACCGGCCTGTTGACGATGACGGAGGTGGCCACACCGGCACATGTGGAAGCAGCCCTGAAAGCCGGAGTGGACATGCTGTGGATCGGTGCTCGCACCACCCCGAACCCGTTCAGCGTGCAGGCCATTGCCGATGCATTGCAAGGCACGGACATTCCCGTTTTCGTAAAGAACCCGTTGAACCCGGACCTGCAATTGTGGATCGGCGCCTTGGAGCGCATGTATGCCGCAGGCTTGAAGCGGGTGGCCGCCATTCACCGTGGCTTCCATTGGTTCGAGCGCACACCTTACCGCAACAGCCCGATGTGGGAGATCCCCGTGCGACTGAAGGCGGCGTTCCCTAAGTTGGAAATGATCTGCGACCCCAGCCACATAGCGGGTGATCGCAAGCTGTTGGCCGGAATAGCCCAGCAAGCACTGGACCTCAACTTCAGCGGCATGATGATCGAGACGCACATCGATCCCGATACCGCTAAGAGCGATGCTGCCCAGCAGGTGATGCCCAAGGACCTCGCCATCCTGTTGAACGGCCTTACCCATCGCCGTTCCGCTGCAGGGCCGCACTTGCTGGATGAACTACAGGAGCACCGGAACCTGATCGACCGCTTGGATGAGGAGATCCTCCAGAAGCTCGCCGCGCGCATGGAGATCTCCGAACGCATCGGGGTGTTCAAGCAGGCGCACAACATCGCCATCCTTCAGCCCGAGCGCTGGCGGCACATCATGGAGGCCCAGCACGCCGTGGGCATGGGGATCGGCCTTTCCCCGCACTTCATCCAGGCCCTGTTGGATGCGATACACGATGAAAGCATCCGCAAACAGACAGCTGTATGGGAGCAAGCGGGTTCAATCACCGAAAATCAAGGTCCGGTCGAAAATTCGAACGGAAAATCCCACACTTGATTCCCACATGTTATAGCTTTCACCGTTCGTAGTTCATTCACCCATCCCGCCAACCGTTTCCTACATGATCAAAAACTACGCCTTCGGCATAGCAACCCTGTTGCTGGCCGCCCAAGTTGCTGCACAGCCGGCCTTCACTAACGGCACAGCCCTATTAGCGCATCCGGCGAACAGTGGCGGTTGCATGGCCATCACGGATATGGATGGCGACGGGCTGGACGATGTGATCCAGTTGGATTACAGCAAGCACGTGTATGTGCTCTATCAGGAAGCTGATGGAACATTCACTACCTACGATTATGGCGAGGTCTCCGGCAGTTCGCAGTGGGGTTGGGCCATCGGCGACCTGAACAACGATGGCCATAAGGACATCTGTAGCGGAGGCAATGGCGACGGGACGCATATGCTCAGCATCACCGCGCGAGGTGTGTTCACGCTCACTACGTTGAACGGCCCGAACATCTTCATGCAGAACATGAGCATGGGCGATGTGAACAATGACGGACATGTGGACCTGTTCGGATGCAACGACAACGGTGCGCCGAACCTGTGGATCACCAATGGCAGCGGCGTGCCCATGATCAACAATGGCTATATCAATTGGGCCACCACTCCTGCCAGTGACATGAGCGGGAACTACGGCAGCTGCTTCACGGACTTCAACAACGATGGGCACTTGGACCTGTACATCGCACACTGTCGGCAAGGCGTGAACAACCCCGATGATCCCCGCCGCTGGAACCGCCTCTTCGTGAATGACGGGAACAACCAATACACGGACTTGGCTGCCGACTATGGTGCTGATGATCATGAGCAGACCTGGACATCTGATTTCGGCGACTTCGACAATGATGGGGACTTGGACATGGTGAGCAATGAACACAGCACCGGCACCAAGCTGTTCCGCAATGATGGAACGGGCCACTTTACGGATGTTACCGCAGGTAGTGGCCTCGGCGTGGCCAACTTCCCCTTGCAAGGTCTCTTCCGCGATCTGGACAACGATGGATTCTTGGACATCTTGATCGCCGGTGGCAGCGAGTTCTACTACAGGGGCAATGGCGACGGGACCTTCACGCAAGTGCAAGGCCTCTTCCCCTCCACCAAGGCCATGCACAGCTTTGCCTTCGGCGACCTGAATCGCGATGGATTTGAGGATGTGTATGCCAACTACGGAAGCGGCTACGTGGACGGTAGCAGTGGCAACCCGGACCGACTCTGGCTGAATACGCCCAATGGAAATCACTTCTTCCGGGTGAAGCTGCAAGGCACTACGAGCAACCGCGATGCCATCGGTGCACGCGTCACCATTACCGGTCCATGGGGTACCCAGATCCGCGAGATCCGCTCCGGCGAGAGCTATGGCCTGGTGAACTCCTTCGTTCTGGCTTTCGGACTGGGTGCTGAGACCTTGGTTCCCACCATGACCGTGAGCTGGCCCAGCGGATTGGTGGAAACCTTTACCGACCTCCATGCCGACCAGAGCATCACAGTGGTGGAAGGAACCTGCATTTCACCGAATGTGGCCATCACCGGATCGCCCAACATGGTGCTTTGCCCCGGAAGTGGATCCATCGCGCTCACCGTATCCCCCGGTACGGATTTCGTATGGAACACCGGTGCTGTGGGAACGAGCATTACAGTGACCGATCCCGGGTCCTACTGGACCGTGACCGGTACAGGTGATTGCATCACGCAGGCGAATGCGAACATTATGCTGAGCCCGGATGAAACACCGTCCATCTCCGTGCAAGGGGCTGCGACCATCTGCCCCATGGATCAGGTTGTTCTTACCGCGAGCCCTGCATCCAGCTATCTCTGGAGCAATGGAAGCGACCAACAGAGCATTGCCGTAAGTGCCGCAGGCGAATACTCGGTCACCGTACAAGGTGCATGTGCCGAATTCACTTCTTCAAGCGTGATGGTGAACGTATTGGATGCACCCGTCGCACCAACCAGTGGCGACGTGACGATCCCCTTACCGGGTACGGCTGTTCTCACCGCCACGGGCGATAGTATCTCTTGGTATGACGCAGCCACAGGTGGCACGGCAATCGGTCAGGGAAATACGTGGACGACGCCCTATGTGAATGCCAATACCATGTTCTGGTGCGCCGACCTGGGGCAGAATGGAGGAGTTTCGCAATCGGGTGGAATGATGGATCGCTCCACCATCGGCATCTATCAATCCAACGCCACCTACTATCTCTACTTCAGCACTTCAGAGGACATGGTGATCAAGAGTGCCAAGGTGTATGCCAATGGCGACGGGATCCGCCCCATCGCCATCGTGGATCAGACCACTGGTACCGTTGTGGCTTCGGGTAATTACTTCATTCCCGATGGAGAAAGCCGCGTTCAACTGGATCTTCTTGCACCCGGCAATGGTGCCTACGGCTTGCGCATTGTCTCTGGTGATCCGCAGCTGTGGCGTGATGGCGTGGGAAGCAACCCCGCCTTCCCGTATGACCTCGGAGGCTTGGGGGCCATCACCGGAAGCAATGCTGGATCGGCCAGCTACTACTATTACTTCTACGATTGGGAAGTGGCCAAGCCTACTACTTGGTGTGAAGGCCCACGGACCCCGGTGGAAGTGCTGGTCGGACCTACAAGCATCGCTACGACCGAAAAGGCGGATGGCCTACAGGTGTTCCCGAACCCGGCCACCGAACAGATCACGCTTAGCGGCGAACTGCCTGAAGGTGCTACGGCTGCTGAGTTCCTGGATGTGTCCGGTCGCATTTGCCTCCGGGTAGCGATCAGCACCGGAAGCCGGACCATCGATGTGGCTTCATTGGCATCAGGTGCTTACACCGTGCATGTGCGCGGCGATCACGCTACCAGCAACACTTCATTCGTGAAGCGTTGATCAGGAACCGGAATGTTACAGGAAGCCCCGGCGATGCCGGGGCTTTTTGCTACCGGTGAACGTTGTTTTCATTACTTTGAGGCATGGCTGATCAGGAGATGAAAAAAGTACCGCCACTGCGCTTGCTCGTAGTGGGTGCCGGTGCGATCGCGAATGCGTTGCTACCCCGTGTAGCGCGTTGGGAATGGGGCGGCATCACCCTTATGGATGGCGATCGTGTGGAAGAGAAGAACCTGGATCGGCAAGAGCTGTTTGCTCCTGTGGACATTGGGAAGGCGAAGAGCAAGGTGTTGGCGGCTTGGCTGCGGAACATGCCCATTACCGTGCGCGTCGCTTCCATGGATGATTTCTTGGATGCGAACAATGCCGAGAAGGTGATCCCCTTACATGATGTAGTGGCGGATTGCACCGATGATGCGCACGTGAAGCGCTTGCTGGATCGGACCTGCGCGGATTATGGAGTAGCACTGGTCAGTGGTTCCGTGCATGGGCAGGAATCCCAAGTGATCGTGCTGCATGCCGAAGGGGAGGGAAGTAGTCTTTCCCGTGCGGATCTGTTCCAAGGAAAGCCCGGCACAGAGCAAGATGGCTGCGATATGCAGAACGTGCCAATGGAGACGCTTGAAGAAACCGGCAGGCGTATGGCGCAGCTGCTACGTGCTTTGCTGCAAGGAGAGCCCGTGCGGAACGGCCAGATCGATCTCTTCGATGGCAAGAGCTGGACCGCGATCGATCCTCCTTTAAACTAAGGGATGGATAGCACGTTTTTGATCGTGCTGATCGCCTTCGTGGCCTTTGCCTATGCCATGGTGGGCCACGGCGGCGCCAGTGGCTACCTCGCACTGATGGCACTGGCCGGCATGTCGGTGGTGGTGATGCGTCCCACCGCGCTCGTGCTGAACCTCTTCGTCAGCGCCATCTCCTTCGCCCAGTATGCGCGTGCCGGCCATTTCAAATGGAGCACCTTTTGGCCATTCGCATTGCTATCCATGCCCGCGGCCTGGTTGGGTGCTCATGTAGTTTTGGACCCCTTGATCTACAAGCGCATCCTCGCGGTTTGCCTGCTCTTCGCCGTGGCTCGCTTGTTCGGTCTCTTCGGCAAGGGCAAGGAAGGCTTTGTACCAATACCCTTGGCGTGGGGCTTGGTGATCGGTGTGGTGCTGGGCTTCGTCTCGGGCATGATCGGCATCGGCGGCGGCATCCTTCTCAGTCCCGTGCTGTTGCTCTTGAATTGGGCGGACATGAAAACCACGGCAGCCACCTCGGCGCTCTTCATTTTCGTGAACAGCGCAGCCGGTTTGGCGGGTGCATTCGGCAGCGGCGAGACCCTAAGCGTGGACACGGTGCCGTGGATCATCGCGGCTGTGCTGGGCGGCCTGCTCGGTAGTTGGATCGGTGCGAAGCGACTGAATGAACTGCGACTGAAACAGGCGCTCGGCGTGGTGCTGCTGTTCGCCAGCGTGAAACTGATGCTGCCATGATCGATGTAGCGGAAGCCAAACAACGGATGATGGATGCGTTGCGCATCCTCCCATCGGAACAGGTCACATTGCTGGATGCGGTCGGCCGATTCACCCTGCAAGATGTCGCTGCGTCCTTCGATCATCCGCTCTTCGATTGCAGCGCGATGGATGGCTACGGATTCGCTTATGAGGAAGGAGTGGCCGACTGGAAAGTAGTAGGTGCGTTGGCAGCGGGCGATGTATTTCCCAGGCCCTTGGTACGCGGAGAATGCGTGCGGATCTTTACGGGGGCCATGATGCCAAATGGTGCTGATACGGTAGTGATGCAAGAGCTTGTGCAGCGCGAAGGAGACGTGATCACGCATAGCGATACCAAGCTGAAGCCGGGTGGCAACGTGCGGCTGAAAGGAGAGCAATTGCAAGCCGGGGATACTGCACTGAAAGCGGGTGCATTGATCGATGCCGCGGCCATTGGATTGCTGGCATCCGTGGGTGTTCGGAAGGTGGAGGTTGCGACACGTCCACGCGTCGCACTGTTGATCAGCGGGAATGAATTCGTGGAAGGAACTGCTCCACAACCCGGCAAGATCTTCGGAAGCAACGGCGTGATGCTGCAGGCCGCACTCCGCGCTTCGGGTTTGGATGCCGAAGTACATCAGGTCGGCGACGATCGCGAAGCATTGATCACCGCATGGAAGGAGCTAAGCGCAAAGCACGACATCATCCTTTCCACCGGTGGGGTTTCCGTCGGCGATCACGACCTGATACCGCCCACGCTTGAAGCACTGGGTGCTGACATCCGCTTTCATGGCGTGGCGCAAAAGCCCGGCAGGCCGATGCTTTGCGCAAGGTTGAACAACACGATGGTTTTCGGCTTGCCCGGAAATCCCCGCGCGGTGATGGTGCTCTTCCACGAATACGTGCTGCCGTTCTTGCTTGCCATGCAAGGTGCGGCTCAGCCATGGATGCAGAGTGATCTGTTGCCGATCGCAACTCCGGTAAAGCTGAAAGGGAATCGGGCGGAATTCCGTGCGGCCTTGGTGAAAGGCGGCAAGGTTGAACTACGCGCAGATGAAGGATCGCACATGTTGCTTTCCCTTACCCAAGCGAATGCATTGGCGTTCATCCCTGCGGATGTGCGCGAGTTGAGAACAGGTGAATTGATCGAAGTACATTACATCCAATGACATTTTTGGATCCGTGCTCAAGAATGCTCGCTGTGCCCAGCCTCTTTGCTTGGGCGAAGCCCGGTCTGTGCAGTAGACCCCTCCGATCTTCTTCTCCGCGCCTCTGCACCTCCGCGGCCTTGCATCCCTCCGTGATCCTCTGTGCCTCAACAAACAAACGCTGATCTCTCCAAAAAAAATGGGAAGCAAATACGCATGGACCGGAGTGGTGCTCGCTGGCGGCAAAAGCACGCGCATGGGGCAGGATAAGGCACTGCTGAAAGTGGACGGTAAGCCGCTGCTTCTGCACGCCGTGGAGAAATTGAAGCCGCATGTGCGCGAGCTATTCGTCATCGGCGAGCCGCGCAAGTACGGCCAAATCTGGCCCGACGTGATGCCGGATGACATCCCCGGTCTCGGGCCTTTGGGTGGCATCGTCACTGCGATGGGTAACGCACGTCACGACCGCCTGCTGGTGCTGGCGGTGGACGTACCAGGCGTGAATGCGCGACTGCTGGAACGCCTCACCCGCGAACTACCGGATGATGCGGATGCGTTGGTGCCACGCCACAACGGTGCGCTCGAACCCTTGGTCGCTGCATACCACCGCCGCTGCGTGGAAGCCTTCATGGACAACATCACGCGCAGCCAGCTATCCATGCACGGTGCACTGGCGGATGTGAAGACGGCCTACCTCGATATCAAGCCCGGCGATGATGGCTGGCCGGAACACCTGTTTCACAACCTCAACAGTCCTGCCGACCTTTGAGGCATGGACATTCTGCTTTTTGGATTGATAGCGGAGAAGGCAGGGACGCATAGCCTGAACATCTCCGCCAGCGATACCGGTGCACTGAAACGAGCCTTGGAGGAACGCATCGAAGGGCTTTCCTCGCTGAGCTATGCACTCGCCGTGGATCGCAAGATCACGCACGGAAATGTTGAATTGAAAGGCAGTGAGGAGATCGCATTGCTGCCACCATTCGCAGGAGGATGATCCACAGATGACACAGATGACACAGATGGATCCGGTATCAGAGAAAAGTAAAACACATAAGAAGCGCGTCATCTTCACCGAAGGTCCTATCACGCCGACCTTCATCGCAGAGAGCATCGCCAAGCACGCCACGCGCACGGACATCGGCGCGCACGAGATCTTCCTGGGCCAGGTGCGCGCGGATCAAATTGCCACCTCGCGCGGAGATGGAGTTGTCATGTCGAGCGCAGCCGAGACACGACAACCCACCGTGAGGTCGATCGAATACACCGCCTACCGCGACATGGCCAACGAACAGATGATCGCCATTCGCGAGGAGGCTTTTGCACGCTGGCCCATCACGTGTTTGCACGTACACCACAGCCAAGGCATCATCCAAACAGGAGAGCTTTGCTTCTTCGTCTTCGCATCTTCAGCGCATCGCACGGCTGCACGCGAGGCAGTCGCCTACGTTACCGACGAAGTGAAGAAGCGCCTACCGATCTTCGGCAAGGAGATACTGGAGGATAGCACGCACGTCTGGAAGAAGAACAGGTAAGGGCGAGCGACACCACGCCCAACGATCATGATCGACATCACCCACAAACCCACCACGCTCCGCGAAGCCACTGCCGCGGCTTTGGTGCGTGTTTCCAATTATGCGACGATCGTCGCAGTTTTAGAAAAGCGAGTGCCGAAAGGAGATGTGCTGGAGGCTGCGCGGGTCGCTGCACTCTTCGGCGTAAAGCGCACACATGACATGATCCCCGACTGTCACCCGCTGCCGATCGAGCATGCGGAATGCACGTTCGAGGTGCGCGAGATGGAGATCGAGGTCCGCATGAAAGTGCGCACCATCTACCGCACCGGCGTGGAGGTGGAGGCCATGCATGGCGCCAGTGTCGCAGCACTCACCATGTACGATATGCTGAAGCCCATCGACAAGGGCATCACCATCGATCAGATCCGACTGGTGGAGAAAAAAGGTGGCAAGAGCGATTGGAAGGATCAGTTCGAGAAGCTTCCACGCGCTGCGGTGCTTGTCATCAGCGACAGCGTTTCAGCAGGAAAGAAAGAGGACAAGGCAGGCAAGGCGATCAGTGAGAAGTTGAAGTTGATCGGTGTGGAACTCGCTGCAAATGCGCTGGTACCTGACGAACCGGAACAGATCGCTGCGCACGTGAATGCATGGGCTGAGCAAGGCATCGACCTCATTCTCACCACGGGAGGCACAGGCCTCTCACCACGCGACCGCACACCCGAAGCCATCGCTCCCATCCTTGATCGCGAAGTACCCGGCATCATGGAAGCCGCGCGTAGCTATGGCCAAGAGCGTGTTCCGCTGGCGATGATGAGCCGCGGAATCGCCGGCATGATCGGCCGCACGCTGGTGATCACCCTGCCGGGATCAACGCGCGGAGCACAAGAGACGATGGATGCGCTTTTCCCGTTCGTACTGCATGTGGTGAAGGTGCAGGAGATGGCTTATCGGCATGGGGCGTAGGACTTCACTGCCAAGGCGCTAAGAATGCCATGGCTATGCATCAACCCTGAGCCTTCTTCCGGATCACAAAATTCTTCGTGGGCCGCTCCTTCGCATTCGGATCATAACGCTCATCAAAACTTCGCAGGAACCACATGAAGCGGTCACTAGGCGGCAGTGCCCAGAACGCGCGTTCCCGGCGGGCGTTGTTTTCCTCCTTGGTGCCGAAGTGGATGCGGTCGTCAGTAGCCATGGCGGACCTCAAAGCTACGGCACCACGACAACGCCGCTCTTCGGAGTGGTCGTGCCAATAAAGCGCCACAGCACGCATTGTCCGGAAAGCCACGAAATACGTTCCTCACTTTGAGCATCCACTGACACGGACCGCAACACACGGCCTTGTAGGTCGAACAGCTCCAAGCTCCCCGCTTCACCACCGTTGCGGATCACCAGCCCATTCGCATCACCTGTCACGCGGAAGGAGGATGCATGTTGTTCCGTGATACCCGTAGTGGTGATGCCCACTTGGAATACGCTGGTGTCAGCACGTCCGCAATCGTCCATTGCGATGTAGGTCACGGTGTAGTTGCCATCAGCCGTGTAGGTATGGGTGAAGTTGCTTTCCAGGTTTGTGCTTCCATCGCCTAAGTCCCAGAAGTTATTGGTGCTGTTCGTGGAGTTCTCGCTGAATGCCACTTGGCCACCGCCTTGGTCCACATGTTCCGGCAACGCGGTCGGATCGTTGACGCCAATGTTCCATGTATCCAAACTATCCAGCACCACGGAAGAAGCGACTTGCTGGAGTGTGGCCGCGGTCGCTGCATCCAACGTGGAAGTGAAGCTTGCGCCCACAGTGGTTCTGCGGAAGAAGGTGCTGTACATCGTGCAAGCCACCAAGTAGGATCCAGCAACGCTGGGATGGCTGCCATCCGAAGAGTACAAGTTAATCGCCGGAAACTCCTCGCGCACGCGCTTCCACGCCATGCCGGCAGGCGCACATTCGGCGCTGTTGTCTTGCGCCATCTGCAGGTAGCTGATCCGCAGCCGCTCTTGCATGCCTTCGTAGGTACACACGGGTGGCCAAGAAGCACAGTTCTGTGCATCGCCGTTCTCGCGTCCCCACGTCATGTAGAACACTGTTTCCGCGCAAAGGGAATGGGTACGAATGTCATCCACCAAAATGGTGGCGTATGGATAGCAATCACTCGCTACTTGGCCCGGAGGGAAGGAGGGAAGTTGGCTCTGCTCCTGCAGCACCACATAGTCCCACCCGCCTTGGTCGATCAGGTTCTGGGTGGTCGTATTCGTGGTGTGCCCTTGGAAGGTGACCCCGCCGGGCGTAGAGCTGCTCACCACCAGCGTTTCGCCCAAGGAGAGCGCCAGTTGCCGCGTCATCTCCGGCAGGTTATTCACGTCCGTATAGCTGTTGCCTATGAAGAGGACGCGCGAGGTCTGTGCGACTGCGGGAGGAAGCGACCCAAGAAGGACGACGAGTGCGAAGAGATGCTTCATGCGGTGAAAGTAGGTTGGGCCAGCAAAGACGTTCCACCTTTTAGCGGGGACCCTGATGTTCCTAAGGGGTACTTTCGCCGCCCTTAGAAAAGTGATCATGGTCAACGGCAAGGAAGCATTTGTGGAGGAGTTCGTGTTGCATCGCATCGGTGCGGATGGCGAGCCCAGTGTGTTCAGCGACTTCAGTGCGGTGATCAAAGGCGAGTTGGAACAGCAGTTCCTTCGGAAGCTTTTTCTGCGCCCCTTCACGAACATGGCGTTCACCTGCGAGTTCGCTCCGGGAAGCAACACGATCCAACAGCTGTGTACGAAGATCTACGACGGTGAAAGCATCGTGGAGAACTCCGAGGCCATTGCCAAACAGCTCATCGCGGTGGCTCCGGAAGACAAAATGCCGGGCGGCGATCTGATTGTGGCGAAGTTCAGTGCGGTGCAGGTCGGCAACGCGGAGCATGAAGCCATTGGCATCTTCAAGTTCGACGAGAAGGAAGTGTTCCTGGAGAGCAAGATGAAGGACGATGCCATCGCGTTGCGCATGAAGCGCGGCTTGGGCAACAACAAGCCGAACAAGGCGTGCTTGGTGGTCTTCTCGGGTGATTCTCCGACGCTCTTCATCATCGACAGCCAAGCGAGCACGGAGTATTGGCAAAAGGATTTCATCAGGTCACGGGCGAAGAAGGACCACGTGAACAGCACCAGCGATCTGATGAATATCACCAAGGGCTTCATCACCGAGCAACTACCGCAGGACTTCGTGGTGGACAAGGCCGACCAGATCGATCTGCTGAACCGCTCCGTGGATTACTTCAAGAACCACACGGAATTCGACCAGGATGAATTCACGCAGGAAGTATTTCAGGAAGAGAAGGCCATCCAGTCCTACAAGGACTACAGCGACCGCTACCAGAAAGAGAACGACGTGGAGGTGCAGGACAGCTTCGAGATCTCAGCGCATGCCGTGAAGAAACAGGCACGTGCGTTCAAGAGCGTACTGAAACTGGACAAGAATTTTCACATCTACATCCACGGCGACCGCAACAAGATCGAGCACGGCGTGGATGAAAGCGGAAGGAAGTTCTACAAGATCTTCTACGAGCAGGAGTCGTAGTCCCATTAACGTCCCACCTAGTGGACGTTGAGTGTCTCTGTGTAATTCGTGTCCTCAGGTCCGATATGCCCCGATGCATATCGGGGCGGACCCCTTCGGGAGATCGCTGAGGAAGTTAGCTCACCCTCCAATACTCACCATCGGCCTACTGCTCAGGTCGTGCAGCACTTCCTCTTGCTTGTCCGGGTTGAAGCGCGGTAATCCCCCAAGCATCTTGTGCTTCGCCAGCACGTTCGCTTCGATCAATGAGGAAATATCCGCACCGCTGCGCAATGCTGCAAGCAGGTCCGTTTCCTCACGGGCGAAGAGGCAGTTGCGCATCTTGCCTTCCGCTGTTAGCCGCAAGCGATCGCAGTTCCCGCAGAATGGTTCGGTCACTGTGCTGATCACCGCGAAGGTGCCTTGCCAGCCTTTTACGCGGTAGGCTTTTGCAGTGCTGTGCAGGTCATCGTCCAGCTTCTCGATCGTGTGCGTGCTGCCGATGCGGCCGAGCATCTCGCCATAGGTGTACACGCGCTCGCGGCCCCACTTGTTGCCGGCGAAGGGCATGAACTCGATGAAGCGCACATGCGCTGGTCGGTCGCGGGTAAGCTCTACGAAGCGCAATAGCTCATCATCGTTCACGCCGCGCATCACCACCATGTTCAGCTTCACATGCAGGCCGCTGTTGATCGCCTGTTCGATGTTTGCCAGCACGCGGTCGTGCCCATCGCGTCGTGAGAGGGTGCGGAAACGCTCCGCATCGAAGGTGTCCAAGCTGATGTTGATGCTCTTCAACCCCGCGTCGATCAGCTGGTCGAGAAAGAGATGAAGCCGCATCGCGTTGGTGGTGAGCCCCAGCTTCACGGGTAGCAGCGCCATGTCGCGGACGATGTCCACCACATCCGGTCGCATCAACGGCTCACCACCGGTCAGCCGGATCTTGCTGATCCCATACTTCTCCACGAAGAGTGCAGCCAGTGTGCGTATCTCTTCCCGCGTCATCAACTCATTGCGCTTCAGGAACAGCTGATCCTCGGGCATGCAGTAGGTACAGCGCAGGTCGCACTTGTCCACGATGCTGATGCGGAGGCTGCGATGTGTGCGGGAATGAAGGTCGGTGAGCAAGGCCATTTCGGATACAAAGGTACCGAGGTGAAATTCCGTCGGCATGAACAGTCCTTTGGAGAGGAGCGTTGATGGTGGAGTAATCCTCCGATCACATGAATCGATCCGTCCTCTTGAGTACGTCCTTACTCGCGATCGCCGTCGGTCTGTTCGGCTGCGTCAGTATTCCGGACAATGCGAAGGCTGTGAAGCCTTTTGACGTGAAGCAATTTTCCGGGAAATGGTACGAGATCGCCCGCTTCGACTATCGCTTCGAGAAGAACCTTGTGAATGTGACAGCCGAATACGGCACCCGCCCCGATGGGTTGATCTCTGTGCTGAACCGTGGCTATAACACAAAGAAGGAAAAGTGGCAGCAGGTGGAAGGCAAGGCCAAGTTCGTGGGCGATGCGGATGAAGGTCAACTGAAGGTCTCGTTCTTCGGCCCCATCTATTCAGGCTACAACGTGATCGCACTGGATCCCGACTACCGCTATGCCTTGGTGGTGGGAAAGAGCACGGAATACCTCTGGTTGCTTTCCCGCGAAACCACCATGCCTGCCGATGTGCGCGAACGATATGTGGCCATGGCAAAGGCATTGGGCTGCGATACGGACAAACTGGTCTGGGTGGATCAGAAGCCAAGAGGTCAGTAAGAGGGGAGTGGCTACCATTCGCGAACTTCGTCGCCATGAAGGCCGATGAAAAGGTGCGTTGCCCGTGGTGCCTGAAGGACGAGATCTACATGCGTTATCACGATGAGGTTTGGGGCGTTCCCGAGCACGACGACCGCAAGCTCTTCGCGAAGTTGATCCTCGATGGCGCGCAAGCCGGATTGAGCTGGTATACCATCTTGATCCGCACGGAGAGCTACGCGAAGGCCTACCATGATTGGGATGCGAAGAAGATCGCGCGCTATGGTGAAAAGGACATCGAAAGGCTGATGAACGACGCGGGCATCATCCGCAATCGCTCCAAGATCATGGCTTCCATCGGTAACGCACAGGCCTACTTGAAGATCATGGAAGATGGCCCCGGTTCCTTTGATCGATTCTTGTGGAAGCACGTGGGGGGCAAGACCAAGGTGAACCGGGTGAAACAAATGAGTGATGTGCAAGCCTCCACACCCGAAAGCGATGCGATGAGCAAGGACCTGAAGAAGCACGGCTTCAAGTTCGTGGGCACTACCATCGTGTATGCCTTTATGCAAGCCTGTGGCATGGTGGATGACCACATGGTGACTTGCTGGCGGAAGAAGAACTGAGGAACATGCGCACACCGGTATCACCCATACAGATTACACGCGTCGAACATGGTTCTGCTACAGTGACCGACGATATCCTCGTTACCGAAGAGCCGCTGGAGATCCGCCTTGGTCACGGGCCGCAAGAGGATCGCAAGGAAGTGCGCCTCAGTGTTACGATGCGCACGCCGGGGAACGACGAGGAATTAGCACTCGGATTCCTATTCACCGAAGGCATCATCACCGGCATGTCCGAAGTGTTGCGTGTGGTGCCCTGCGAGAACGTGAAACAGGAGGAGCGGGGCAACGTGATCCGCGTGGAACTGCATCCGAACGTGGACCTTGATCCGGCTAAATGGCAGCGCAACTTCTACACCAGCAGCAGTTGCGGTGTCTGCGGGAAGACCAGCATCGAAGCGGTGCGCACGCAATGCACAACGCCGATCACGCCATTCGGCCCCGTCGATCCGAAGGTGATCACCGCACTACCCGATCGTATGCGCGAGGCACAAACGGTGTTCAAGCACACTGGCGGTATTCACGCAGCCGCGCTTTTCGATCGCGAAGGAAAGCTGCTGATACTGCGCGAGGACGTAGGACGCCACAACGCAGTGGACAAGGTGATCGGGGCGTTGTTAATGGCAAAGCGCTCGGATCCGGGGAGCGGACCCGGACAACTGATAACTAACAACTGCCAACTGCTAGTAAGCGGCCGCGCCGGTTTCGAACTCGTGCAGAAGTGCACCGTGGCAGGCATCCCACTGATGGCGGCTGTGGGTGCGCCTTCCTCCTTGGCCGTACAACTCGCTAAGGAAGGTAACCTCACGTTGATCGGCTTTTTGCGCGGGGAGCGTTTCAATATCTACACGGAAGGGAGCATCCGGCCCTCCAAGGAGACCTGACGATCGTCAGCACCCCGCTTTTTCACGGCTGGTAACTTGCGGTCCCTGAATGGGGATCTGTAGAAGGCAATGAGTGATATGAAGGAAGAAGGTCAGGCGCAACCGCCGCGTGAAAAAGGCGACATCCGTACAATTGAGGACGTGCGTTTGTTGGTGGATACATTTTACGGCCGAGCCCGCTTGGATGCGTTGGTGGGGCCCGTTTTCAACGATACGATCCAGGACCGATGGCCGGAGCACTTGGCCAAGCTCTATAACTTCTGGCAGACCATCCTCTTGGGTGAGCATACCTACTACGGCAGCCCGTTCATTCCGCATTCCGGCCTACCGATCGACAAGGACCATTTCAATCGCTGGCTGGAGCTCTTCCATGCCACGCTGGACGAACTCTTCATCGGGCCAAAAGCCGATGAGGCCAAACAGCGCTCAATAATGATGGCGCAAATGTTCCAGTTCAAAATGGCCGAGCACGCCCGTGCAGGCACCACACCGATCCGCTGATGCTAGGTGTGAAACATCCGGTCGCATTGGTCGCGGTGTTCACATGGCTGGGTTTGGTGGTTGGCATCGCATTCATTACCTCTTGGTTGAAGTACCGCGCATTCGGCGTTACCCTGCCCGTGGGGGCCAGCATCGATATGAAGCTGCTGCCCGCGCTGATCCGCGTGGAATGGGTGTTAGCGATCGCCGTCCTGGTTGACATTTTCCTCGGAAGGTCATCCATTCCCATGTTCGCATTAATGGCTGTGCCGCTGCTGCTTCTTGCCTTTCAAACTTTCTGGCTGCAACCCGCCATGGACGAGCAGGCACTGCTGATATTCCATGGGCAAGGGACTACGGATTCCCGCTTGGGTACCACCAACATCATCGTGGAAGCCGTGAAGGTTTCTGCGCTCGCCGTGTTAGGCATGGCACAGTTCAAACGCTTACCAACCCCCGCCGAAGATCCGGCGATCAACAACCAAAACACTTCATCATGAAGATCACACCCGAACGGACCGTGGGGTCCATTGTCGCCGAGGACTACCGCGCGGCAGCTGTGCTTACCAAGTACGGCATCGATTTCTGCTGCAAGGGAGGCCGCTCCGTGCAGGAGGTCTGCGAGAAGAAGAACATCGACCCGAGCAAATTGGCCGCCGACATCACCACACTCTTGGCCCGCGATGCCAAGGGCGGTGACGATGCCCGTACATGGGCCTTGGACAAACTAGCGGATCATGTGGAAACCGTACACCACCGCTACGTGGAGGAACGTGGACCGATCATCCAGCAATACCTGAACAAGCTCTGCAAAGTGCATGGCGAACGTCATCCGGAACTGTTCACCATCAATGACGAGTTCAATGCGTGTGTAGGCGCCATGGCCATGCACATGAAGAAGGAGGAGCTGGTGCTGTTCCCGTTCGTGCGCAACTTGGCCAAGAGCGAGCGCAGCGGTGAACCGTTCAAGACCCCGCATTTTGGAACGGTGGAAAATCCGGTAGCCATGATGATGCATGAGCACACAGCCGAGGGCGAACGTTTCGACCGCATGGGGGCTGTGAGCAACGGTTTCACCCCACCGGCCGATGGTTGTGCTACCTACGCTGCGGCATTCAACATGCTGAAAGAGTTCGAGGAGGACCTTCACCTACACATTCACTTGGAGAACAACATCATGTTCCCACGTGCGATCGAACTGGAGAAGAGCTTGGCGCATGCCGCCAATTAACCGATCCCCCCAACTACAAGGGATCAGCCGGGAGCACCACGATGGGCTCCTGTTAAGCTGGAAGATCAGGGTGGGCACCGCGAAAGGCGTGGCGCCCACCCGCATCCGGCGTTATTGTCGGAAGTTCCTGAAGGAGCATCTCAAGCCACATTTTTCCATTGAAGAGGACGTGCTGTTCCCGATCCTGGGCACCGACCATCCCGCTGTGCGACGCGCCATGGCTGAGCACCGTCGCTTGCAGCGATTGATCAATGGCCGAAGCGATGTGGTGGTCGCCCTCTCCCTGATCGAGGAGGAACTGGAGGCCCATATCCGCTTTGAGGAGCGGCAGTTGTTCAATCACATACAAGAGGTGGCCACGCCGGAACAGCTCGCAGAAATAGAGCGAGCGCACAGCAGCTTGCCGCAGCGGTCCAAGGAGGATCGACCCGAAGATGTGTTCTGGGAGTAACGGACTGGACGCTTAGCGGGTCTTCAACAGCCACGCGTGGCTCTTCGCACCGTCCGAGCTGGTCCAGAGGTAGCAGAGGTATTCGCCGGGGTCCTTCATCAGGTCCACCAGGTCCGGATGCTCCATATTGGGGTAGAAGAGGTGGATACGCCCCTTCTCCTTATCGATCCACGGAGCGGGGAGTTCGCCGTTCGCATCCGGGATACTGACCAATACGCTCTTGGCAATGCTATGCTTGGAAGCGGGTGCCCCTTTGAACAAGAGCAGCTCCGGATGTTTCCGGGACCGCCGCTTGATCCGAACCACCTCCACGTGACCGAAGGATCGCAATGCCGGACCAGTTCCAGGAAGCTGGTCGCGAAGTACGGATTCCTGTACAGGTTCTGGATTCCTCATCGTGGGCGGATGGCTGAATGTGGGTACAAAGTTGGTGGATCGCCATCGAATACGCACATCTCGATGTGGAATTCCCCGTTGGCTCAGCGTTGGCGGGACTTTCCGGTACGGCGTTATCACCCTGGAGCCAAGACCGAACCGAGAGATCGATGGAAGTGTTAGCTGGCAGCGAACCAGAAAGGCGCTCATAACATGCGCCTCGCTTTACTCAGGTCGGTCACCAAAGGCCAGGTCATCTTGCACCACCTTTGCCCCCGTGCCGAGGCATTCATCCTTGTTCCGCGCATTACAACCCTACATGGATCGTCGCTTCCGTGCGCTTGCCGCCCTGTTCTTCGTCAATCTTCTCTACGGCATCAACTACGTGGTGGCCAAAGGACTGATGCCGGAAGTGATCGGCCCTTCCGGTTTCATTTTGTTGCGAGTGGCTGGTGCGAACCTGCTCTTCTGGCCCGTTTGGCTGATCAAGCGTGAGCGAGTGGCCTGGTCCGATGCCAAGCGCCTCGTGCTCTGCGGCATTTCCGGTGTGGCGGTCAATCAATTGATGTTCTTCCACGGGCTTATGCGCACCTCGCCGGTACATGCAAGCATCATCATGGTCGCCACCCCCATCTTGGTGCTGGTGCTCAGTGGCGTGCTCATCGGTGAACGGATCACGCGGGGCAAAATGTTGGGGGTTTCACTAGGCGCTATCGGGGCCTTGATGCTCATTTTCGTCGGTAGCGGTGAAAGCGGGGGATCCTCCGTGCTGGGCGACTTCTACATTTTTATCAATGCCAGCTCGTATGCCATCTTCCTGGTGATGGTGAAGCCGTTGATGTCGAAGTACTCTGCTGTCACCGTGATGTCCTGGTGTTTCCTCGTGGGCAGCATCATCGTGATCCCCTTCGGCCTTCATGAATTCATGCAAGTGGATTGGCAAGGCCTGGCGGCAACGGATGCTTGGAGCCTGACCTTCGTGGTGGTGATGGTCACCTTTGTCGCCTATCTGCTGAACACATGGGCGCTTCGGGTGGTGCAGCCAAGCGTGGCGGGCACCTTCATCTATCTGCAACCCATGCTGGCGTTATTGGCCGCTTACTTCATGCTCCCTGGAGAGTTGGGCCTGGGTTGGCCGCAAGCTTTGGCTGCCGTGTGCATCTTCGTGGGGGTATGGCTGGTAGGACGGAAAGATGGGCGGGCGATCGCTTGAGCAGTCATCGCAGGGTACCCGATACATCTCCGGAAGAAGAGGGCCCTACGTGCGAAGAGGGACGAGAACCCTACTACATTTGCCACCCATGTTACGTTCCATGACCGGCTTTGGCCGAGCCGAAGGCTTGGTTGGTGTGAAGAAAGTGACCGTTGAGCTACGATCGCTCAACAG
The DNA here is from genome assembly GCA_040391235.1 of Cryomorpha ignava. Classification (GTDB taxonomy): domain Bacteria; phylum Bacteroidota; class Bacteroidia; order Flavobacteriales_F; family PHOS-HE28; genus PHOS-HE28. The sequence goes on along the minus strand of JBEBYG010000019.1, from coordinate 35,347 downwards.
CAAGCAGCTGGACCTGCAAGTAAAAGTGCCTTCACCCTGGCGGGAAAAGGAGGCTGAGCTGCGCCAATGGGCCGGAGAGCGTATCGTGCGTGGAAAGGCGGACCTGTACATCGGGGTGGAAGGCGTTCAAGCGGCAAAGCGCACGGTCTTCAATACGGAACTTATCCAGGCTTACTACGACGAATTGCGCACTGTGAATAGGAACGTGGCACCCGAATCCACCACGGATCTGCTTGCCATCGTGCTCCGCATGCCGGATGTGATGTCCACCGCCAAGGAGGAATTCGATCCGGCCGATTGGGAACAGGTCTTCACCTTGGTTGAACAGGCTTGGACGGCATACGAAGAATTCCGGACCACCGAGGGTGCTAAGCTGTTCACGGAATTAAAGGAGCGCACCAACAACATCACCCGCCTGTTGGCCGAGGTGGATGCCATGGACGGCGACCGCATCGGGCGGACCCGAGAGCGCATCTTGGGCAGGCTGGAGGAATTGAAGGCAAAGGTGGATCAGGACCGCTTTGAGCAAGAGCTGGTGTTCTACCTGGAGAAGCTGGACGTGACCGAAGAGAAGCTACGCCTTGCCACGCACTGTGGTTATTTTATCACCACGATGGAAGAGGAGGAGAGCCAAGGCAGGAAGCTGGGATTCATTACCCAGGAAATGGGACGTGAGATCAATACGCTCGGCTCCAAGAGCAACGATGCCGACATGCAGCAGCGCGTGGTGCTGATGAAGGACGAACTGGAGAAGATCAAGGAGCAAATGCTCAACGTGCTCTGATCATGGCAGCGATGGATAGCGGCAAGTGCATTATCGTTTCCGCCCCCTCGGGTGCGGGCAAGACCACCATTGTGCATCATTTACTGGGTCGTCACCTTGGTTTGGACTTCTCCATCAGCGCCACCAGCCGCCCCAAACGGGAGCATGAGCGGGATGGTCACGATTACTTCTTTCTCTCCGCTGAGGAGTTCCGTCAACGTATCGCTGAAGATGCCTTTGTGGAATGGGAGGAGGTATATCCCGGCCGGTTCTATGGCACGCTCCGAAGCGAGATCGAGCGCATTTGGCAGGCCGGACACCATCCCATATTCGATGTGGACGTAGTAGGGGGCGTTCGGTTGAAGGAGATCTTCGGGAGCAAAGCACTGAGCTTGTTCGTTTCGCCGCCCACCATTGAGGCTTTGGAACAACGGCTGCTTCTGCGTGGCACGGAAACCCCGGAGACGCTCCGTGAGCGCGTGGACAAGGCATCGCTTGAACTCACTTTCACCATTCACTACGACCAAGTGGTGATCAATGACGATATGCACCAAGCCTGTGAAGAGGCTTACAGGGCAGTGCACGGTTTCCTGAAATCATGAAGATCGGTTGTCTCTTCGGTTCCTTCGATCCGCCCCACTTGGGGCATGTGCTGTTGGCGAAATACATGAAGGAGCACTGTGGCCTGGACCAGGTCTGGCTGGTGGTCACTCCGCAAAATCCGTTCAAGCAGGACCGCAAGCTCAGCCCTGAGAAGCACCGCTTAGCGATGACCCACTTGGCCGTGCAAGGGCAGGACGGTATCAGTGCCAGCGGCTTGGAACTGGACATGCCGCAACCCAATTACACGGTTGACACCTTGGCGTTCATGCGGGAGCGATGGCCCCAACACGAGTTCTCCTTGATCATCGGGAGCGACAATTTGGCCAGCCTGCATCACTGGAAGGATGCCTCACAGATGCTGGAAAAGACGCCGGTATTGGTTTACCCAAGACCGGGTTTGGAAGAGCACTTGGCACAAGCAGACCTGCTTTACCATCCTTCCGTTACCTTGTTTCCGGATGCGCCGCAAACACCGGTTTCTTCCACCGGCATACGGGTGCGTTTAAGAGGATGGAAGCCTGTGGATGGCCTGCTGGATCCCAAGGTACTTGCCTATATCCGCCAGAACGGGCTTTACGCGGGCTGACGCGCAGAGTGCTGTACTACGCGCTCTGTGCAATGAGCGCCTCAACGCCGGTGCGCTGGGCCAAATGGTCCCGCAATACACCTAAGGCTCGCTCATACCGATGCTCATTCACCACGTGCAGGTCGCACTGGTGGCGGTAGGGTAGCAGGTGTTCGCGGTAGGCGGGCATCACGTGATTCTCCCACTGGTACATCACATCGGCCAAGGGGTAACCACGCTCTCGCTCGTCCCGTGCAATGCGACGAAGAAGTTGGACCTCCTCACTCGCCTCTACGAACACCTTCAGGTCGAACAGCTCGCGCAAACCGGGGTGGTGAAAGAGGAAAAGGCCTTCCACCAAGATCACCCGGGCCGGACGGATCTCCATCCACTTGGGTTCGGTGGCCATGTTGTAGGTATACTCTTTCCGATAGACGGCTTCTCCTTGAGCCAAACAGCGCAGGTCCTCGGCCAACAGATCCAGATCCAAGGCGGTGGGCAGGTCGAAATTCACGCGGCCATTGGCGTCCTTCAGCTGCCGTTCGATGGGCAGGTAATAATCGTCCTGGGATACGATGCACACACTTTCGGAAGGGAGTAGGTCTCGGAGTGCGCGGACCAAGGTTGTCTTCCCCGATCCACTGCCTCCGGCCACACCAACTAGGTAGGAGCCCTGATGCATCGGGGACGAAAGTAGGGCATTGCACCATATTGGGGAAGCCTGTGGAAAGCTTGCCCCCAAATTTTCCCGCCACCCCGCTCCACGCATCGCTTCCTTGAGTTTGGCACGCCGTTGGTTTCCCTTTGGCCAAACCCAAACATCCACCTACGATGCAACCCAATATCGAACGTGCCCAAAAATTACAGCAAGCAGCCACCCGCATGATGTTGGATGGCAACGTGGAACGTTACCTGCACGCGCTGCGCCTACTGTTTGCGCTGCGGAGTAGACCCGTGGTGGCCATGGCGTAAGCCTGAATAGCCTCTCCGCCATAGCGCTCCTGCAAGGGCCTTCGTTCGATCGGAGCATCCGGGAAAAGATTATTTCTCCTTCAATGGATCCTTTTCCCCGCTGTTGCCGTTGAAGGGCCTATGACGAAGAAGGATAAGATAGCCTTCATCAAGAGCAGCAAGCGCAAGTCGCATGTGTACAACGACCTGCAGCGATACTCGGACATTCAGCTCGACGAGTTGATCCGGGAGATCGTGCAGGGGCTGGTAAGGGAAAGCGAGTTGATCGCGAACGCTTACATCAACGGCTACCGATGAACACAGCACGAGTTCTTCCCTCTTGACGGGGCTCAAAACGGACAGGTGGAAAAGCCTCGGCTACTAGCCGGGGCTTTCTCACGTTCAGGGGTGGCATCAGATCTCCACGCTATCCGCCAGCACCGGTCTGCGAATGAAAGCGCTGGATCAGCGACGTCCTTTTTGTATTGTCGGTGGCGGGGTCCGCTTCACGGTGCCGTTCTCATATTCCACCGTTGAAACCACCTTGCCGGTGCCATCATATTGGATCATCGGCCCATGCAACTTCCCGGCCTTGTAATTCATTTCCTGAACGACCCGGCCGCGCTTGTTGTAGACGATGCACTTGCCATCCGGGGCCCCGTTCAAAAAACCCTGCTCGCGTTGCTTCACACCCGCATCGTCATAGTAGATCCAGCGGCCGGTAGGCGTTCCCTTTGCGAACATTCCCTCGCTCACCGGCAAGCCTCGCTTGTTGTACTCCAGCCACCGACCACTCTTCAATCCATCCGCGAAACTGCCTTCCTCAAATGGCTTCCCGTTCTCGTACCAGCTTTTCCATGGACCGTTCTTCATGTTGTTCTTCCACGTGGCCAAGTAGTTCTGGGTGCCGTCCGGTAGCCAGCCTTGCCAGATGCCATCCATTTGTCCTTGCTTGAAAGAGCCCTTGTCCTTTTGCTGCCCGTTCTCGAACCAGCTTTCCCAAAGTCCTTGCTCTTTCCCGTTCACATAACTCCCTTCCTGAAGTTTTTTTCCGCTTTCGAACCACGTGGTCCACAGGCCGTCCTTCTCCCCGTTCTTCCAGTTCCCGCGCTTCCAGTTCTGGCCAGCTTCGTAGTAGTACACCCATTCACCTTCCTGTTTACCATCCCGGTATAGCCCGGTGGAACTGAGCTGCCCGTTCGGGTACCAGTATTTCCAGAGACCATCCTGTTTGTCCGCCTTGAAGTGGCCGAGCATATCCCGCGCCTCGGTGGTCGTGTACCAGGTCCAGGTACTGTCCTTCAGGTCATTTGCATAGAAGCCTGTTACGTTCACCTTGCCTGTGGAGAACCAAGTTGTGAATGGTCCGTTGAGCTTGCCTTTGTCCCAAGACTCAGTCCGCTCCGGCACACTGGTGGAATACCAGAATTGCCATGCACCGTGCTTCACGCCGCCGAGCCAATTGCCCTTGGCTTTCAGGTTTCCTGCAGGCCAGTATTCCCGTTGCTCTCCGCTTAGCACCCCCAAATGGTAATGGCTCACTTCGGCAGTATCACCGGTCGGGTAATAGGTGCGGATCAGTCCTTCCCCCTTCTTCAGCGTCTGGGTGCTGTCGCGGTCCCAGGCATCCATGCTCAGGCAAATGTCCTTGTCGCATTGTTCGGTCAACAACTTGCGCCCATCCGGGTAGTAGTACTTCCACGGCCCGCGCTTGGCGCCTTTCAGGTAGTTGCCCTCCTCCATCAATTGGCCGCTGCGGTAGAAGCTCTGCATCAAGCTGTCCTGTTTACCTTGATGGATCCAGCCATCATGCTGCACCTTTCCATTGTCGTAGTAGATCACTACGTGCCCATCCCGTTGTCCGCTCTTGAAGTCGGACTGTTCCGTGAGGCGGCCTTGGGTGTCCCAGAATTTCCACTCGCCCCATTCGCGGCCGTTCACCATCAAGCCCTCGCTCTTCTTCACGGTCTTCAGGCTGTCCCAATGATCAACGTAAGGCTGCACCGACTGCGCGGACACGCTGGGCGCGAAGAGCGCAAGCAGGCAGATGCCAATAACGATGGCGAAAAAGCGATGGGACATTCCCTTTTCAGAACGAAGGATCCGTGATGCTTGCATGTGGCCAAAAATAGAAGCACAGGGTTACGGCGCTGCGAAAGGAACGCGGAAGCATCAACGATGGTGTGTGGTGAAGAAGTCCCAACTGGAGTGGATCCGCACATTTTCGATTTTGCTACGTATAACTTGCGGTCCCAATGCAACGAAAGGTCTTGATCCCGAGGAAAATCCGCGTGCTCACGGGGTTGCTGGCGCTGGTTTTTCTATTGGTGGGCTGGTCCGCTGCCACCACACCGGTGAAGGGGCCGCACAGCCCCATCGAACTGGCCTTCATGCGCGAGCAGATCCAGGGCCTTCCTGTGCAGTTCGGCACTTACTTCGTTACGGCCGGCCGTTGTGCCGGCTGCCACGGTCACGATTCGCTCGGGATTGCCATGGTGGCTGGGGATGAGGATGTGAACGTAGTGGACGACTGGCGCAGCAGTATGATGGCCAATAGCGCTCGGGATCCCTTCTTTCTGGCCAAGATGGAACACGAAGGATTGGTAAACCCGGCGTACAAGGAACAGTTGGAACACAGTTGCCTGAAGTGCCATGCACCACTCGCCGTCTTCGAGGAGAAGATGCTGGGCAACCCGCCTTTCACCATGGCGCACTTGGACACCAGTGTGCTGGCACAGGATGGGGTCTCCTGTCTGGCCTGCCACATGCAGAACCCGGGGTCCGGAGGCAACGTCTTCTCTGGCAGCTTGGTTTTTGATAGTGCCCGCGTGTGGGGTCCATACACGCAGGATCAGATCAATCCCGCTATCATGGAGTTCTTCGTCGGTTTCACACCTGACCAAGGCTCCCATATCCTGGATGGCAGTGTGTGCGCCGGCTGCCACACAGCGATCAACAAGACCATGGACCTCAGTGGCAACTTCACGGGAGAATCCTTCTTCGAGCAGACCATGTGGCAGGAGTATAAGAACTCCGTTTATTACGGCACCGAACAGAATTGCCGGAGCTGCCACATGCCGCGGATCCAAGACTCTGTAAAGCTGGCCTCGGAATACATCTTCCTCAATGGCCAATCGCCTTTCGGGAAGCACCATCTGGCAGGCGGAGGCACCTTCATGCTGAAGCTGATGAAGGAACAGGTCAATGCCTTGGGTATACCCGCCACGCCTGTCCAGTTCGATAGCACCATAGCGCGCACACAGGCACATCTGCGCAATTCGATCGTGATGAACACCCAAGTGATGGACCGCACCGACGATACGCTCTTCGTTGAAGTGGGCCTCACCAACATCATTGGACACAAATTCCCCAGCGGGTTTCCGAACAGGCGCGCATTCGTGCAAGTGATCGCACTCACGACCACCGGGGATACGATCTTCCAAAGTGGTCGCTGGGACAGCAACTATGAGGTATACGGGCACGACTCCATCTATGAGCCGCACCACGACGTGATCACCCGTGGGGACCAAGTACAGATCTATGAATTCGTGATGGGAGATGTGAACGGTGAGGTGACCACCACGTTGCTCCGCGCTGCCTATCGCTTGAAGGACAACCGTATTCCGCCCATCGGTTTCACCACTTCGCACGCCAGCTATGATACCACGCGGATCGCCGGATCGGCCTTGATCGATCCGAACTTCAACCACGATGCGTTGGGCACGGAAGGCAATGGCGGCGATGTGATCCATTACCACATCGCCACCACAGGATACGTAGGTGCTGTGGAGGTGAAGACGAAGGTGTACTTCCAACAAGTGCCGCCGCGCTGGAATCGGGAAATGTTCAGCCATAATGCACCGCGGATCGATGCCTTTCGTGCCATGTACGCCGCCGCCGATGGCACACCGGATCTGGTGGTTGCCGATTCAATGGTAGTGCTCGGTACCGGCATGCAGGCGCTGCAACGCAGCGTACTACAGGCTTTCCCGAATCCCACGCGCGATGGCTTCGTTATGGTGCCCTCACCCGGAGCCACTAAAGTGTTGGCATACGATGCGGCGGGCAAACGCGTGCCGTTGAAGAGCAGCCGCAGCGGAGATGGATGGCGCTGTGAGCTGCCGGAGGAGCCTGGGGTTTACCATCTGGTGGTTTCAACACCGCAGGGGGAACGCTTGGTGCGTGTGGTGCGGATGACGCCATGACGACCACCACCCTCGCCTCGATTCACATCTATCCGATAAAATCCCTCGGTGGTTTTTCAGTACCGCAGGTGCGGTTGACCGACCGCGGCTTGGAACACGACCGCCGCTGGATGCTCATCGATCCGGTGGGAAGCTTTCTTTCCCAGCGGAAATGTCCGGCGATGGCCTGCTTGCATTGTGTGCCGCAGGTTATGGGATTCCGTGTCACCGATATCCGGAACGGAAACACGATCGATATACCTTGGTCATTGGGCGATGGCGAGCGCGTGCTGGCCAAGGTCTGGGACGATGAAGTGGAGCTGTTACTTGCGGATGCACGCATGCACACATGGTTCAGTGAAACCCTGCAACGTCCGTTGCGCTTGGCCTATATGCCTTCCAGTACACTGCGCATCACGGACCCGCGCTATGCTCAAGTGCCCGTTGCGCTGAATGATTCATTCCCGGCGCTGATCCTCTCACAAGCTTCATTGGACCATCTGAATTCGCGACTGGCAACGCCGGTGCCCATGGATCGCTTCCGCCCCAATTTCGTCATGAGCGGAGGGCTGGCTTTTCAGGAAGACGGCTGGAAGGAGATGACGATCGGAGAACAAGGCTTCAGTATGTTGAAGCCTTGCTCCCGTTGCATCATTACCTCCACTGACCAACAAACAGGCGAACGCTCGCCGGAACCTTTGCGCACACTGTCCACGTACCGCTCCGTGGGGAACAAGGTGCGTTTTGGGATGTACGCGGTGTTTCCTGAAGGTGGTGAGGTGAGGATCGGAGATGTTGTTCGATCAACCGATCAGAACCCGGATGCATATCCGGGCGGATGAGGGAACGCCGTTGCCGCGAGGAGACCTCGAAGTTACCATCACAGATACAGCCCCAACTAGCCGTCGTCCTTGCAGTCCTTCTGCAGTCCTGAGCCCTTCGATCCCTGAGATCTCGCGAAGGGCGGTTCGCATTTACCGCGCCTCTGCAGTCTTCTTCGCTTCAGCAGGTGACCAATATTCCACCTTGTTCACTACCGGTGGAAGCGCGTGCAGGTAGTCGTAGATGGCACCCAGGTCCTGTTCGCTCATGCCGCCATACATCACCCAGGGCATCACGGTCTGGAAGTCCTGTTCTTTCCAGACAATGGGCAGGGGCACGTAGGAACTATCAGCGAACTGTTTGAATTTACGGATGAACGTCTCTCTGTCCCATTCGCCAATGCCGGTGGCTTTGTCCGGAGTGATGTTCGCTGACCGTACAGTGGAACCGTTCGGAAAGTGGAATTCAAAGCCTCCTGCGAAGGGTTCGCCCACGGCTTTTCCTTTTTCCATTTTCGTATGGCATTCCCGGCAGCCGGCAGCATTGGTGACGTAGGCTCCATAGTCGGGATCCGTCTGCTTGGGTAAGACCATCGGGTGGGGTTCCTCAGGTATGGTGTGCATGATCACACTCATCGGAAATTCTGCTGTGGATGCTTCAGGATGGCTTTCAATGGCAGGGAGCGTGCGCAGGTAGGCAATGATGCTATACACATCCTCCGTAGCGAGCTTGTTATAGTATGGATAAGGCATCACGGGAAAGAGGGCATGGCCATCCTTGCTTATCCCACTGGTAATGGTGCGATAGATGTCACCATCGCTCCAGTTCTCAAGGTTGAACGGTGTGATGTTCTTGGAGACGAAGCGACCGGGGAAGTTCATCGCTTGGTCAAACACCTCGCCACCCACTCCCAAGGTTCCGGCCTTCAAAGGTCCTGAAAATCTATTCCATTCACGGGTGCTGTGGCAGTCCATGCATACGGTGACGTGATTGGCCAAATATTGACCACGTGTCACACGCTCCGGCGTCATTTCGACGTGCAGATCCTTCGGTGTGGGAATGTTCGGTAATGCTTGGGTGACATAAGTAAGACCACCAAAGATGACGATCACGATGACGAGCAGAAGCACGCCGAATACCTTAAGCAGTTTTTTCATGGTGGGGGTGGGTTATGGCGGCACAAATTAATGCGAGTGATAAGCGATATGTATGTTTTCACAAGTTCAGGCCACACTTTTGCAGTGCCATGGCCAAGAAGCGCATCACCAAAGAGGAGCTGTTGAAGATCGAGCAGGCTGCCGTACGCGAGGAGCGCAAAGAGCAGGGAGCGCTGGATGGCCGCTTCCGCGAGAAGGTGGAGAAGAGCAAGAAAACCTATACGCGCAAAGAGAAGCACAAGAAGAAAGATCCCTGACCGGCTGCGTGCCTTTCAGGAGCCAAGTAACGCCCGCCTTTCTTCCACCTGGGCATGCCCAGAGCGAGCAACGCTTAATCAATGGCAAGCACGCGCCTCAGATAGCTCTGTCCATCACGCTGTATCCGGACCAACAGAATTCCATTCACGGCGGAAGGGATCTTCAACATGGAACGATCCGAAGTGGCAGTGCCTTGTGCAAGGGTTTTACCCGTGACATCGTAAATATCGATGACGTCATTCAAAAGCAATCCCAAGAGAGCTACGGAATGTGTGCCGGCCATCCATTGGGCCGTGAACGGAACTTCCGAAGGCAAGGGGGCCACCCCTGTGGCAAGGCATTCGAACTGGGAGGTGAAGCGCGGGGAGTTGGCAAGTGTATCAGAGAACGTGATAAGGGCTTGTGGTATGCCGATCAGAAAACGTTCAAGCCAGAGGTCGGCAACATCCAATACGGCTTGGTGTTGTTCTTGGCGGCTGATCGTAAGGTTAGGTCCGCAAGTGAGTTCACCCAAGGAGCAGGTGGGGCTGGAATCGCCGAAATAGCAATGGCCTCCACCGAGGATGTTCACGAACGCCTTGCAGCTGGCTCCGGTGGCATCATACATGGGCTGGCTGTGCTGGGCGATCGGGGTAACGCAATCCTCGCTCGCAGCGATGATCAACGTGGGCACGGAGATCTGCGCGGCTGCTGCGATGGCACTGGGGGTTGTTTCCGCAGGAGCCAATACTACAACCGCTTGTATCTCGCTATTTCCTGATGCGCCAAGTATGGCCGCTCCACCACCCATGGAATGTCCCATCAATGCGGAAGCAGGAGCCACATGTCCATTGAAGATCGAAGCTGCGTCCGTGCCCAAGCCTTGGAACGCATTGGAAACGAACGCCAGGTCCTCGCCAAAACGGCCATGGTTCGGTGAAATGCCACCTTCGGTGCTTGGCAATGCAACGATGTATCCAATACCGGCATAGTGCTGTCCGACATATGCATAGGCACTTACTGCCATTACGAAGCCATGGCCGAATATCAGCGTAGGGAAAGCCCCCGACGCCACCAATTGCTCGGCACCTGCGGCTACGGCCGGATAGTAGACCGTGCAGGGAACATCCCGGTTGCGTGTATCATCGTGCAGGGTCAAGGATGTGGAGCCAACTGGAAATGATTGCGCATTCACAAAAAGCGCGATCCGGACCACGAAAAGCAGGGATAGAATGGTTCTCATACAGTTGGGATGAAGTGTGAAAGGTAGGTCTAACGGACGGCGTTCACGGCTTTGATCAATGCCGGGATATCCGGATAAACACGGACGCGCGCTGGAAGTTTGCCGGATTGCACGACCTGCAAGACAGGACCGCAGAAATGAAAATGAACCTCCGGATCCGGAAGCTGCGACATCAATTGGTTGAGGTAGTCGATCTCATCTCCGGCTTGCGGATAGACGGTGAGGATGGCACAGATATCCAAGGCACCGCTCCACTGCTTTGTTAGGCCGACCAGATCCGCCACCGGAACGCTTTCACCCAGGTAGATGCTGCGTCGCCCCTCGCGTCGCAAGCGGTATTGCAGGTATAGCAGACCCAATTCGTGGATCTCATTCTCCGGCAGATAAAGCACAGCCATGGGGCGCGGGTCATTGCTTCCTTGAGGAAGGCCATCGATGGCGCTCACCAGTTTTTGCCTCACGAGGTTGCTGGAGAAATGCTCTTGCGCTGGGCATATCGTGGAAGTTTGCCACAAGAGACCGAGCATGTTCAACAGGGGCAGATAGAGATTCTCCACCAAAGCCTCGAATCCATGATCCACGCGATAGTTGCGCGACGTGGTCTCGAACAGGTCCTCGTCGTAGGTTACGGTGGCCATCTTCAAGGCGTTCAAGGCTTCGTCCTTTCCCCACTTGGTGCCGATCCCTGACTTGATCTTCTCGTCGCGTTGCTGTTCCGTAAGAGCAGCTACTTGGGAGATGGACATGCCTTCCTTCAGCAATAGGGATGTATTGAGGATCGTCCTCAGGTCATCCATGTCGTACGACCGGATGTTGGTATCACTCCGGGACGGCTTCAAGAGGCCATGGCGCCGCTCCCATGCCCGGATGGTGTGGGCCTTGATCCCAGAGAAAAGCTCCAGGTCCTTGATGCTGAATCGTTCACTGAAGTAGGTGTGTTGAGTTGGCATAGGGATGGCGTCTTATGTAATGAAGGAAGAGGCGATCCGATCGACCGCCTCTTCCCACTACTAAGGGTATGTGCTGTTCTTCTTAGCGTACAATTTGCAAAGGAAGTGAAGTGGCGGCATCTTGGGTGCTGAGGAGCAAATGGTAGCTGCCGGGTGCCAAGTTGCTTACGTTCAACTCCAATGAATTGCCATTCAGTGCGGTCTCGTAAGTGCCCAGGTCCAGCACCTTGCGTCCAGCCACATCGGCTACTTGCAGGTTCATGCGCTGGCTCTTCGCACCTCGGATCTCCAACTGTGCCGTGCTGTTAGCCGGGTTCGGATAAAGGCTGATCAGCTCGGCCACCTTGGCGGTTTCAACCACGCCAGTGGCAATGGAGAGGGGCACCAAGGGACCACCTGTTGCCAAGGAAGCCCACAGGCCGAATGAGGGGCCGTTGCTATTGGCGGATGGGTTGAGGAATCCACTTGCGAATACGGTAATAGCCTGTCCGCTCAGCCCCAAGGTGGCCAACGGAGCATCATAGGAGACCAGCGGGGTACCATCGGCAGTGCGAACCTCTAATACGTAGTCAGCCGTTGGCACTTCAAGATATCCGGCAAATTCGCCATAGGAGAGATCATCCACCAAGGTGGCGCCGCCAAGTACTGCTGTCTCAGCTACATCAACAGTAGGAGCATCCGTTGCCCCGTGGAACACGAGGATGTCCGTTTGGTCGGGGTTGCTGGCAACTTCGCGTGCACCGTTGGTTACATAGATGTCGAACGGCTTTACCGGAGCGTAGCCAGTTGCACTCACGATACCGTTGGCAACAAGGATATAGCTACCGCCTTCCTCAAGCGTATAGGTGTAATGAGCGATCGCGCCCACAGTGTCGGTGCTGGTGGGTGCGGCAATGCTTACTACGAAAGGCACGCCGGCCTGTGCATCAACGAACGGGCTAGCGGTGCGGAACGCGAAGTTGTCAAGGAGCAAGGTGTTGTTCAACCAAACATCCACGGAAGCTGCTGCCAGGTCGGCTGCGTTATGTACCACCTGCACACGTGCCGTTGGAATGGCTGCGGATGGAAGCGGAACCAAGGGTCCGCCGGAAGCCAAGGACACGTAGAGGCCGAAGGCCGGTCCATTGCTGTTGTCCGCAGGGTTCAGAAAGCCGCTTGCGAATACGGTGATGGCCGCGCCACCCAAGCCTAAGGTGCTCAAGGGAGCTGCATAGGCGGCAACGATCGTGCTATTGGCTCCATCACGAACCTGAAGGGTGTAGTTAGCTGTTGGCAGTTCCAAGTAGCCAGCGAATTCGCCGTATGAAATGTCATTCACGGCGGTAACATCCAACGCGCCGCTTTCATGAACATCCACAGTGGGAGCATCGGTGCTGCCATGGTATACCAACACGTCCGTAGTGGATGGTCCACCAACAGCGGCTTCGCGCGCCATGTCATACACAGCCAGCGCAAAGGGTTGGGCCGGGCTATAGCCGGTACCGCTCACGATGCCGGTAGCGACCACTTGGTAGCTGCCACCTTCTTCCAAGTTCAAGGTGTAGTGTGCAATTGCGCCCACAGTATCGGTGCTGGTAGGTGCTGCGATGCTCACTACGAAAGGCACGCCTGCCTGCACATCCACGAAGGGGCTTGCGGTACGGAATGCGAAGTTGTCCAAAAGCAAGGTGTTGTTCACCCACACATCCACCGAAGCGGCGGCTAGATCAGCGCAGTTGTGCACCACTTGTACACGTGCCGTAGGAATGGCCGCTGCAGGCAGGGGGATCAGGGATCCGCCGGAAGTCAAGGCCACATACAGCCCGAAGGCAGGACCATTGCTATTTGCAGCAGGATTCAAGAAGCCGCTGGCAAGCACGGTAAGGGCAGCGCCGTCGAGGCCCAATGTGGCGAGAGGCGCAGCGTACGCGGCAACGATGGTGCTGTTGGCGGCATCGCGCACTTGGAGGGTGTAATCATTCGTGGGTAGCGAGAGATAGCCGGCGAACTCACCGTAAGAGATGTCGTTCACGGCCGTAGCGTTCAAAACGCCGCTTTCGAACACATCCACCGTGGGTGCATCATTGCTACCATGGTAGACCAGCACGTCCGTAAATCCGCTGGGTGCACTTTCTTGGGCCATATCGTATACGGCAAGTTGGAAGGGTTGTGCAGGGCTATATCCGGTAGGACTCACAATGCCGGATGCTACAATGATGTATTTCGCATCCGCCGCCAAGGTGAAGGTCTGTTCGAAGAGCGCATCAGCGGCGGTGGTGCTATTGGCAGGAGCTATCCCCACCGTCAAAGGCACTCCCGCAGGTGCTGTAACGAACGGTGTTGCTGTCCGGAACTCGAAGTTGTCCAACAGGAGGTCTCCATTGAGCCAGACGTCCACTTGAGCAGCGGCAGCATCAGCGCAATTGTGGATGATCTGCACAGAGGCGGTCTGCCCCCCTCCCGCCCAAGCGGGTGTGCATAAGGCAAGCCCGAGGGCCGCGAAGAAAGTGTTCTTGAGTTTCATGTGTTGGGTGTGTTAGGGACTGCAAACCTAACACATCAAGATCCGGAGTGTTCATGAAAACAAAAATAAAGATGAACAAGGAGTGAATATGGCTGCAAATATGGATGGTGTGTTCATGGAGCAATTGAGCAAGTGTGAACGCGCTACTTGGTGAAAAAGCAGGGCAAAAACGCTCCTGCATGCTGCTGGCACGAGCGACCCTATGGAAGGAAAGGGGATAAGGCAGCTATCGCTTGCGTAGTTTGATCACTACGCTTTTGCTCGCCGGAGTTCCGCTCCGCTCCGCTTTCAGCTCCAGCGGCACGAGCACATTGGCTTCGGGGAAATAGGTGGCCACGCAACCGCGCGCGATGTCATACGGGATAACGAAGAAGTCGGTGGCCACTCGCTCGCGTCCGTGCTCGCTCACGAGGTCCACACGGTCCCGGGACGCGAGTCCTTCTTGCGCCATGTCGTCCGCGTGCATCAACACCACGCGACGCTCACCGTGGATCCCGCGATAGCGATCTTCCAAGCCGTAGATGGTGGTATTGAACTGGTCGTGCGTGCGGATGGTCATCATCAGGTACTCTCCCTCGTCCAATTTCCAATGGGGTGCTTGGTCCACCATGAAATGCGCCTTGCCGCTTTCCGTGGTAAAGTTGGCTCCATCGCGTGGCCCGTTCGGCAATACAAAGCCTTCGGGCTGGCGCACGCGGCGGTTGTAATCATCAAAGCCCGGTATCACCGCCTGCACTTCTTCCCGGATTAGGTCGTAGCGCTTCTCCATGGCCGGCCAATCCACGCTGAACTTGCTCCCAAATGTGGCCGCGGCAAGCTGGCACACGATGGCGGGCTCGCTTCGTAGCTGTTCACTCGCGGGCTCGTGTGATCCCTGGGAGCGGTGTACCACGCTCATGCTGTCCTCCACGGTAACGAACTGGACCTTCCCGTCCTGCACGTCCCGCTCACTGCGACCGAGGCAGGGCAGGATGATCGCTTCCTCGCCGGTGATCACGTGGCTGCGGTTGAGCTTGGTGCTCACTTGCACGGTTAGCTCACAGTTCATCAACGCGCGGGCCGTCACTTCACTGTCCGGTGTGGCACTGATAAAGTTGCCGCCGAGGGCAAAGAATACCTTGCCTTTGCCATCACGCATCGATTCGATGGAAGCCACTACATCAGTACCATTCTCACGCGGCGACTTGAAACCGTAGCGGTTATCCAAGGCATCCAGGAATGAGCTGCTCGGCTTTTCAAAAATGCCCATCGTTCGATCGCCCTGCACGTTGCTGTGCCCGCGCACTGGGCAGGCGCCCGCACCCGGCTTTCCGAATGCGCCACGGAGTAATAGGAGGTTCACCACTTGGTGGATGTTCGCCACTGCGTTCACGTGTTGTGTAAGACCCATGGCCCAGCAAATAATGATGCGGTCCGTGGATGCCGCCAGGTCAGCTACCTGTTGCAATTGGTTGAATGGAATGCCACAGATCTCCGCCATGGCCTGCACATCGGTGTTCCGCAGGTCGGCGATGAAGGCGTCGAAGCCAATTGTCTTTTCCCCGATGAATGCCTTATCAAATGCAGAACCGGGAGCTGCATCCTCCTTATCCAACAGCAGCCGCATCACGCCTTTCAGGAATGCCACATCGGTGTTGATGCGCAAGCCTACATGGAGGGTATGGAAATCCGTGCCGTTCTTCAGCACGTTCGTTACGCTTTGGGGATCGATGAAACCAAGCGAGCCCGCCTCCGGGAGGGGATTCACATTCACGATCTTACCACCGTTCTCCACGCACTTCTTCAAGGCGCTCAACATGCGTGGATGGTTCGTGCCCGGGTTCTGGCCCATCAGCAAGATCACCTTTGCCTCATAAATGTCATCCAGTGAAACGGTGCCTTTGCCGATGCCGATGGTCTCGCCCAAGCCGGTGCCGCTGCTTTCGTGGCACATGTTGCTGCAATCCGGTAGGTTGTTGGTGCCGAACAGCCGCACGAAGAGCTGGTAGAGGTATGCCGCCTCGTTGCTGGCCCGACCGCTGGTATAGAAGATGCCTTCGTCCGGCGAGGCCAGTCCGTTGAGGTGCTTCGCGATCTTCTCGTAGGCCGCATCCCAACCGATGGGCTCATAATGGTCGCTTCCCTTGCGCAGGATGAACGGCTCGGTGATCCGCCCGCTCTTTCCCAGCTCATAGTCGCTCCAATGGCTCATCTCCTCTATTCCATGCTTCGCGAAGAAGGCCCTGTCCACCCGCTTGGTGGTGGTTTCTTCCGCTACGGCCTTTGCGCCGTTCTCGCAGTATTCGCCGAGCTTGCTGCGGTGGTGTGGGTCGGGCCATGCGCAACTGGGGCAGTCGAAGCCATCCTTCTGGTTCAGCTTGTTCAAGATCTTGATACCATCGAGTACCCCGGTCTCTTCGCGGATGTGGGCCAGCGACTCTATCACCGCAGGAATACCAGCGGCGCGGTGCTTTCGCTCAGAGAGCCTGAGGCCAGTGTGCTTGTCCGGGGGTAGAAGGGCGATGTTTCGTGGATTCATTGTTCTGTCTGTTGGCATTGGCCCAAACCCTGGTAAGTGGGTGATGGCACGGGCTCATACAATTCCGGGCGAAGCGCTAAAAATAGCCATGATCGAGGGGATGGCATGGATCGAGCTCCCTCACCACCTCCGGTACCTTAGCGGCCCATTTGAATACCCTGCCAATGAAATTCTCGACCAAGGCCGTACACGCCGGAGTGGAACCCGATGCTTCCACCGGTGCCATCATGACCCCGATCTTCCAGACCAGCACCTATGTGCAGTCGGCCCCCGGAGTGCACAAAGGCTATGAATACAGCCGCACACACAACCCGACCCGCACGGCCTTGCAGAACGCGTTGGCGGCGCTGGAGAACGGGAAGCATGGCTTGTGCTTTGCCTCCGGCATGGCCAGCATTGATGCCGTAGTGAAGTTGCTGTTGCCGGGGGATGAAGTGGTGAGCACCAACGACCTCTATGGCGGCAGTTACCGCCTTTTCACGAAGATCTTCGCACCCTATGGGATCAAGTTCACTTTCGTGGACATGGGTGATCCAAGCAATGTGGCTGCGGCTATCACGCCTAAGACCAAGCTGGTGTGGGTGGAAACGCCTACGAATCCCATGTTGCGGGTCGTGGACATTGAAGCCATTGCCATGCTCACGAAAGGGAAGGATATCCTCCTTGCCGTAGACAACACGTTTGCTTCACCCTACCTCCAGAATCCGATGGATATGGGAGCGGACATCGTGATGCACTCAGTGACCAAGTTCCTGGGCGGTCACAGTGATGTGGTGATGGGTGCCTTGGTGGTGAATGATGATGCCTTGGCCGAGCGTTTGGCATTTATTCAGAACAGCTGTGGTGGCACACCCGGTCCCCAGGATTGCTTTTTGGTGCTGCGTGGCCTGAAGACCCTGCACTTGCGCATGGAGCGTCACTGCAGCAACGGACGCGCCATTGCGGAGTGGCTGGTGAAGCACCCCAAGGTCGGGAACGTTTACTGGCCCGGTTTTAAGGACCAGCGCAGCTACGATGTGGCAAAACGGCAGATGCGTGACTTTGGCGGCATGATGAGCTTCACCATCAAAGGTGACAGAGCGGAGGATGCCATGAAATTCCTCAGCAGCTGCAAGCTCTTCACCTTGGCCGAATCCTTGGGGGGCGTGGAATCCCTGATGGGTCACCCCGCCACCATGACCCATGCCAGCATCCCTCGCGAAGTGCGTATGGTCTCCGGTGTTACCGACTCCCTTATCCGGCTTAGCGTGGGTGTTGAGGACCCGGAAGACCTGCTCGATGATCTGGCACAAGCTTTGGGCTGATCTTCGCGATCGGCTGCT
This sequence comes from Cryomorpha ignava, assembly GCA_040391235.1. Classification (GTDB taxonomy): domain Bacteria; phylum Bacteroidota; class Bacteroidia; order Flavobacteriales_F; family PHOS-HE28; genus PHOS-HE28. The sequence continues at coordinate 17,529 of JBEBYG010000019.1, read as the reverse complement.
TGGAACCCAAGAGTAGTGTCACGCTTGGCACATCCAACAAACCGGTCCTTGATTAGATTTGATTGAATATCATTACCCGAAAAGTTGCCCAACATGCTCCTAAGAACACTCCGTCTACTGGCGGCCATCCTCCTTGTATCTCCTGTGCTGGTCCATGCCCAGGAAGCTGATTTCCATTGTGGCGCCAATGAGTTGGACCGGATGGGGACATTGATCAGCGAACACCCGGAACGGCTGCAAGAGATCGCTCAAGCTACAGCGGAGCTGGAGCAATATACCAAGACCTGGGAAGGGGATGCTTCGCGCGATGGGGAGGGCTATGTGATCCCAGTGGTGTTCCACATCATCCATATCAATGGTCCGGAGAACATCAGCAATGAGCAAGTGCATGATGCCATACGGGTGATGAACGAAGACTTCAATAAGCTGACCCCGAACTGGAGCTCTGTGCAGCCGGAATTCGTGGATATTGTAGCTGATATGGGAGTCACCTTCAAGTTAGCACAGCTGGACCCGAACGGGAATTGCACCAATGGCATCACCCGCACGGTGAGTTCCTTGACGAACTCCGGTGATCAGAACATGAAGAACCTGATCAATTGGCCTAGGAACCGCTACTTGAATATCTGGGTGGCTGCAAATGCCCAAGGTGCTGCTGGTTACTCCATGTATCCTGGCACTGTTGCGAGCGGATGGGGTGTGGCAGCCGATGGGATCGTGGTATTGAGCACTTACGTGGGTGCCATTGGCACGAGCAACATGGATCGGTCACACACATTGAGCCATGAGGCAGGCCACTGGCTGAATTTGATGCATTGCTGGGGCAACTCGAATGATCCAGGGTTGGCATCCAACTGCAATGAGGACGACGGTGTTTCCGATACGCCCTTGACCAAGGGTTGGACCAGTTGCAATCTGCGCGGCGAAAGCTGCGGATCCCTGGATAACGTGGAGAACTTCATGGAGTATTCCTATTGCTCGAAGATGTTCACCGAGGGCCAAAAGAACAGGGTACACGCCGCGCTGAACAGCAGCACGGCATCCCGTAACAACCTTTGGACTGTTTCGAATTTGATAGCCACCGGTCTCACCGTGGCTCCGCAGATCTGTAGCGTGGAGTTCAACAGCAGCCAGCGCACCATCTGCGCTGGCCAGAGTGTCACCTTTACCGATGCGAGCTTCAATGGCGTTACGCAGCGGTCCTGGGCTTTCGATGGAGGCAGCCCGGCCAATTCCACCTCAACCAACCCCGTGGTTACCTATGATACGCCCGGCCAGTACAACGTAAGCCTTACGGTGAGCAACAGTTCCGATAGTGAAGCGGTGACCGAGCAACAATACATAACGGTACTTCCCACAACAGGAATGCCTCTACCGGTGATCGAAGGCTTCGAGGACGTGAACCAGCTTCCTACAGCTAATTGGGAAGTGGATAATAGCGAGGGTAGTGCCGGCTTCATGCTCAGCAGCTCCGCTGCGTTCAGCGGTTCGCACAGTATAATGGTACCCAATTCCGTCGCCAATGCAGGTCGCAAATTTGAGTTGATCAGCAACACGGTGGATATCACCATGGACGCACCGGCCGTGATCAGCTTCAGGTATGCATATGCCAAGCGGACCAGCAGTAATAACGATGCGCTGCGTGTCTATGCCAGCAGGGATTGCGGACAGACGTGGAGCTTGCGCCGTGCTTTGATCGGAAGCAGCTTGGCTACCGCGGGGAACACGGGAGCCTCATTCACTCCAAATGGGCCCGATCAATGGGGGTACAACGAATCCGCCCCGATCAGTGGGCTGTTCGAAGTGACCAACCTGCGCTTCAAGTTCGTTTTTGAAAGCGATGGTGGTAACAACCTCTGGTTGGACGACATCAACATCAATGGTGCATCCGTGGGAATTGATGAGGTGGTAGCATCCAGTGGGAACAACATCCTCGTGGTTCCGAACCCGGCCAAGGATCATGCCGTGGTATCCACGAACTTGGCGGTTGCCGGTCCGGTGAAGGTTGAATTGGTCGATCTGCTAGGTCGTCCGGTCCAACAGATCGCTCAGGGAACCAGCGCTGCAGGTCCTGCACAGTGGAACCTGGATCTGGCCACGCTCCCAAGCGGAATGTATTTCGTCCGCATTCAACAGGCGGATGGTATGCGGGTGGCGAAGTTCACCAAGGAGTGATCAAAGAAGGGCAGCGCCCTGAAATTGAAAGCCCCTATTTCAGCAATGGAGTAGGGGCTTTCTTGTGCTCCACAAGTTACTGGGACCAAGCCAAGCCCGGAATATCAGCGATTCAGCCTCGGCTTACTACCAAGTGCAGGACCTGCTCCAGCATACTAGTCTCGATCCCTCCATTCGCTTCGAGCCAAGTATTGAACAGACTATCCCATAAGACCCGTCTCCTGTTTGGCCATTGGAGGCCTTGGATCCAACACATCGAGGACAGACCGGCAAGTGGGTGCACTCCTGAGCAGAAGTACGAGAAGGACCAAGTGGTCTTATGAACGGGAGTTGAATTCCACGAAGGAAAAAGCCCCGGGGTCTCCGGGGCTTTTTCCTTCGTTACGGGTTGTTCACTCCTTGTACCCGACCAGAATGCCGACACAGCCCACGGTGAGCATGTTGTTGCCTCCCTTTTCTGCTGCGGGCACATCAATGTGCACCTTGAGTTTCTGGGTGGTGGCCACTTTGAAGTCAAAGTGGTCCTTGGGATCATCTGCGGTGCTTTTGAACAGTGCGTTACCTGCAGCATCGGCGAGCTGCCAGTTCACATTGCCCAGAATGGGGTGGGCGCATACCAGTAGGCGGTATTCCTGCCCGCTGTAGAACGTGAGGTCCACCTCGGCCTCTTCGCCCGGGGCCAGCTGTGCAGCGTTGAAGGTCTCGTTGAACTTGTAGGGTGCCATCGAGGGCATGCACTTATTCTTGGCAAAGCTTCGGCACTGTGCTTGCGAAGCAGCCGGAAGCGCCAGGATGAACAGTACGGAAAGGATCGGGATAAGGTGCTTCATGACCGGTCTTAGTTGATGTAGCTGGCACGAATGGTGGCCACTTTTTCGGTGATCATTTTCAATTGGGCATCCGTGAGGGAGGCGGTGGGGGCGGTGCCGCCGATGGTGGCCACGCCATTCTCTTCGGTCACGGTGCTGTTGCCGGATGGCATCTGCACATCGGCATAGATCACTTGCAGTGCCTCCAGGTCCTTCAGTACGGATTCGATGGCCAGATCATCGGGGCTGTAGGTTTTTACCAGCTCCAACAGGTCCACCAAGGGCAAGCGCTGTTCAGCGATGCGTTGGCGCAGTTCCGGGGTATCATGGTGCTTCGTCACCTGTGTGGCGATGTAGAGTCCTTCCATCCAGCCACCTGCCACCATCAATGCGCTGATGTTGTCGCGTTGGTTCTCCTTCAGGTAAGCATCCACGTGCCAGTAGGTCTCACTGATGATGCTGAGGAGCGAATCGCGGTTGTTCCGGTTCTTCTCCAAGCGTCCGACCACCTCTTCATTGAAGGCGTTGTTCACATCGAGCTTCTTGGCCAACTTCTGGGCGCAGCTGGTATAGAGCATGCTTTCCTGCGTGTTGTTGAACACACTGGCATAGCTCAGGTCTGCGCCATAGATGCCCAAGTTCAGGGCCTGCTTGCTGGCTGCGGTGTAGTTGTCCACGTTCTTCACATCGTTGAGGATGTTCCGATCGTATTCTGCGCCTGCCTTCTTCAGGAGCCCAGCGGTCTCCATGGGTGAAGGGATGTTGTGGAAGATGCTCTTGGTGCGTTCCGAACGGATCACTGCGGTAGAGTCCGTTGCGGGCACAGTGAGCTTGTCCTGTTGCTGGTCTCCGCCGCATGCGGCCAGCATCAAGGTCGCAATGCTGGCAAAAATGATCTGGTTCGCTCGCATGATAAACTGACTTCGGGGTTGATGGTCGGGGTAAAGGTGCCTCCCAAGGTGGGACAGATCAATGAGCTTCAAGCCAGTTTTTCCCCACGCGCATGTCAACAACAAGCGGTACGGCCAATTCCAACGCCCCTTCCATCATCTCCTTCACCTTGGCTTGCAGTTCCTCCGCTTCCTTCAGATGGCAATCGAAAACGAGTTCGTCATGCACCTGCAAAAGCAGCTTGCTCTTCATGCGATTTTCGTTCAGCCACGCGTGTATGCGGATCATGGCCACCTTGATGATATCCGCGGCGGTGCCCTGCATGGGTGCATTGATGGCTACCCGCTCCGCAGAAGCCCGTACCGTGTTGTTGCCGCTGGTGATGTCCGGCAGGTAGCGGCGCCGCCCCATCATGGTCTGCACGTATCCGTGCTCCCGGCAGAACCCGATCATTTCGTCCATATAGCCCTTCACGCCGGGAAATTCCGCGAAATAGCCGGTGATAATGCCTTGTGCTTCCCCGCGGGGGATACCCAGCACTTGGCTCAATCCGAATGCCCCTTGGCCATATGCGATACCGAAGTTGACCGCCTTTGCACGGCTGCGTTGGTCCCGGGTGACCTGGTCGAGGGGGGTATTGAACACCTTGGCGGCCGTGGCAGCATGGATGTCCAGCCCCTTGCGGAAGGCCTCCTGCATATTGGGGTCGCCGCTCATGTGTGCGATGATGCGTAGTTCGATCTGCGAATAGTCGGCGCTTAGCAGTCCGTAGTTCTCATCGCGTGGCACGAATGCCTTGCGGATCTCGCGACCCTTCTCCGTACGGATCGGGATGTTCTGTAGGTTGGGTTCGTCGCTGCTCAAGCGGCCCGTGGCTGCCACTGCCTGACGGTAGTTGGTGTGTATGCGCCCATCCGTAGGGCTCACGGCGAGGGGTAACGTATCCACATAGGTGCCTTTCAGCTTGCGTAGGCTGCGGTAATCCAGGATCAACGGGATCACGGCGTGTTCATGGGCCATCGCGCTCAGGATGTCTTCGCTGGTCTGGTATTGCCCGGTGCGGGTTTTCTTTGGTTTGTCGCCTCCGAGCTTGAGCGTTTCGAAAAGAACATCGCCCAGTTGTTTGGGTGAGTCCAGATTGAAGGACACGCCGCACGCCTCAAAGATCCGGTCCTGGAGCACGACCAGATCCTTGCCCAATTCGGCACTGAATGCTTTGAGGGCGTCCACATCCAAGCGGATCCCTTCGCGCTCCATATCCGCCAGCACGCGCACCAAGGGCATCTCCACATCGTGGAAGAGCTTCTCCTGCTCCATCTCCTTCAACCTTGGCTTCAGAAGCTCATACAACCTCCACGTGATATCGGCATCCTCCGCGGCATACTCCGCCACCATGTCCACCGGTACATCGCGCATGTTCTTCTGGTTCTTTCCCTTGGGTCCGATCAGGTCGGTGATGGGCTTGGGCCGGTAGTTCAGCAGGGTTTCCGCCATATAGTCCATGCCATGCCGCAGGTCCGATTCCAGCAGAAAGTGCGCGAGCATGGTATCGAACTGTGGTCCTTGAACGCTTACCCCGTACTGCTCGAACACAAGCATATCATACTTCAGGTTCTGCGCCACCTTTCCGATCTCCGTGCTCTCCAGCACGGCACGGAACCGCTCCACGATGGGTTGCGCAAGCTCCTTCCCTTCGGGGACGGGAACATACCAAGCTTCACCTGCCTTCCAACTGAAGGAGATGCCTACGAGTTCGGCCTCGTAGGGGTCCAGGTCATCGGTTTCCGTATCGAAGCAGAATGTTTCCAGTCCGGCCATTTCCTTGGCCAAGGCGATCTGTTTCTCCGGCGAATCGGCTACCCGGTAATCATGCGGTGTGTTGGAGAGGTCATCCATTTCGGAGACTGCCGGTTCTCCCGGACTGCCCGCGTGCTCCTCACCTCCGAACATGCTGATCTGGTCCGCGTGTACTGCAGCCTTCTTCCGGGGCGTGGGTGCGGCAGCCCCAGCCTCCAGTTGGGCATCTTCACCCATCACGGCCTTCAGCAAGCTCTTGAACTCCAATTCACTGAATACCTCGCGGATCTTTTCCTCGTCCGGCGGGTCCAAGTGCAGTGCGTTGTGATCTACTTCCACCGGTGCATCCACCATGATGGTGGCCAAGGACTTGCTCATGCGGCCCTGCTCCGCGAACTCGATCACGTTCTCCTTCTGCTTGCCCTTGAGCTGCTCTACCCCCTCCAGCACACCCTCCAAGCTGCCGAACTGTTTCACCAACTTCACGGCCGTCTTTTCCCCGATGCCGGGGATACCGGGGATGTTATCCACCGCATCGCCCATCAGACCCAAGATGTCGCGCACTTGGTCGGTGTTGTCCAGTTCCCAACGTGCGCACACCTCTTCCGGGCCCAGTAGCTCAGGTGGTGCACCGCTGCGGCCCGGTTTGTACATCAGGATCTTATCGGTAACCAGCTGGCCGAAGTCCTTGTCTGGCGTTACCATGTAGGTGGTGTAGCCCTCCTTCTCAGCCTTCTTGGCCAAGGTGCCGATCACGTCGTCCGCCTCGTAGCCATCACTTTCGATCACTGGGATGTTGAACGCCTCGATGATGCGTCGGATATAGGGCACGTTGCTTCGGATATCATCCGGCATCTCCTCGCGGTTGGCCTTGTATTCGGTGTGTACGATGTGGCGCTCGGTGGGTGCCGCTGTATCGAAGACCACTGCGATGTGTGTGGGCTTTTCCCGTTTGATCAGATCCAACAAGGTGAGCGTGAATCCGAATGCTGCGCTGGTGTTCAAGCGTTGGCTATTGATGCGCGGGGAGCGGATAAAGCTGAAGTAGGCCCGGTATATCAGGGCATAGGCATCGAGCAGGAAGAGACGCTTGTCGTCGGGGACCGGATTATTGTTGTCAATGGTAAGGGACATGCTTCGCGAGATGGGTCGGGTTTTCCGATGGAATAGAAGGCCGTGAAGGTAGCGGTGGATGATCCGTGCCGGCGCAGGAAAGGAGAGGAAGAACCATGGAACGTGGGCCCGGGGTCGACTATGCTGGCATAGGTGATGCTGGGCCTGACCCGCTGACCAAACTTTGGTGCCACGCTCCATTTCATGTGGCTTAACGAAGCCGGTTAAGAAACTTCTTCGGAATTCTCCCCAAAACCGCTATATTTGCAGCCGTTTCGGTGCGGAGAAGTGAGGAAGAGGGGGCCGCCCCTCTTTTTTGTTCCCACGTCCCGGATAGCATAAATGATCACCTCAGACCAGCTGGCACAAGCACTACAGCGGCATTTGGCCGATACTCCCCATTTTTTGGTGAGCGCTGAAGTGCGTGCTGGTGGGAAGGCCTTGGTGGAAGTGGATCATGATGAAGCACCCATTACCCTAGGGGACCTTACCGCCATCAACAAACTTCTCCACGAGGAATTCGGCGAGGCATTGGATGACCTGGAACTGCAAGTCAGCAGTCCCGGTCTGGGAAGGCCCTTCAAAGTGGAGCGCCAGTATCGCAAGCGCCTTGGCAAGAACGTGGAAGTCCTGTTGAGCGATGGCACTTCCTTGGAGGGCGTGCTGGAAGCTTACGACGACCAAGGTATTACGCTGCGCATCCTTCAACCTTCCAAGGTGAAAGGTAGGCAGCCCAAACTATCGGATGAAACCACGGTGATCCCATTCACCGGCATCAAGAGCACGCAGGCCAGTATCAACCTCAATTGAAACAGTGCAATGAGCACAGTGAACCTCATCGAATCCTTCGGGGAATTCAAGGACATCAAGAACATCGACCGGGTGACCATGATGGGCATCCTGGAGGATGTGTTCCGCGGCGTGGTGAAACGGAAATATGGCGAGGAAGCCAAGTTCGACATCATCATCAACCCCGATAAGGGTGACCTGGAGATCTGGCTGAACCGCGAGATCGTGCCGGACGGCGAGGTGGAGGACGAAGGTCAGCAGATCTCCTTGTCCGATGCCTTGAAGATCGAACCCGATTTCGAGGTGGGTGAGGAAGTGAGCCAGGAAGTGAAGATCCCCGATTTCGGTCGACGCAACATCCTTTCGTTGAAGCAGAACCTCCAGGCCCGCATCATGGAACTGGAGAAGGACCACATCTACGCGAAGTACAAGGAGCGCGTAGGGGAGATCATCACCGGTGAGGTCTATCAGATCTGGAAGCGCGAAACCTTGGTGCTCGACGATGAGGGCAACGAGCTGATCATGCCCAAGGATCAGCATATCAAGACCGACTTCTTCAAGAAGGGCGATACAGTGCGTGCGGTGGTATGGAAAGTGGAGATGCGCAACAACAGCCCCGTGGTGCTCTTGTCCCGCACGGCCCCGGAATTCCTGGAGAAACTGTTCGAGCAGGAAGTACCTGAAGTAGCCGACGGTTTGATCACGATCAAGCGGATCGTGCGTGAGCCGGGCGAACGTGCCAAAGTGGCCGTAGAAAGCTACGATGATCGCATCGACCCAGTTGGCGCCTGCGTGGGTATGAAGGGCAGTCGCATCCATGGGATCGTACGCGAGCTGCGCAACGAGAACATCGATGTGATCAACTGGACCACCAATGATCAATTGCTGATCCAGCGTGCGCTGAGCCCGGCCAAGGTGGGTGAGATCAAGATCGATGAGGCGAACAAGCGGGCCGAGGTATACATGAAACCCGACCAGGTGGCCTTGGCCATCGGAAAGGGTGGGCACAACATCAAGCTTGCGGGCAAGCTCACCGGTTTCGATATCGATGTCTACCGGGATAGCGATGAGGTGACGGACGATGTCGATCTGGATGAATTCCGCGACGAGATCGAGCCTTGGATCCTCGAAGCGCTGAAGAACATAGGGTGTGATACGGCACGGTCGGTGGTGGAGATCGCCCCGGATGAACTGGCCAAGCGCACCGATCTGGAAGATGAGACGGTGCTTGAAGTGCTTCGCGTGCTGAAATTGGAATTGTCGAAATAAGCACGGGGGCATTAACGAACGAAAGGGGCAAACAAGGATCAGGCGAATGAGCGGAACGGCAGGAAAGACGGTGCGATTGAGCAAGGTGACGCGGGACTTCAATCTCGGCGTGCATACCGTGGTGGAGTTCCTGGCCGAAAAGGGCCATGCCGTGGAAGCCTCGCCCAACACCAAGATCCCGAGCGAATTGTATGCGCTACTGGAGAAGGAGTTCGGTCAGGACAAAGCGGAAAAGGAAGCCAGTAAACAGGTGATCCAAGAACGTCAGGATCGGGAAGTGGTGGCCTTGGCCAGCGTTCCTGAACCGGTTGCAGCTCCAACGCCGGAGCCCCCGCCAGCGGCAGCGCCGCCTGTAGTGGCCCCGGTGCCAGAGCCTCCCGCAGCCCCGAAAGTGGAGGTGCCAAAGCCCAAGGCTCCCGAAAAGAAGGAAGCCCCCAAGGAGAAAGCCCCGGAACCAGTAGCTGAAAAGCCAGCCCCAGAGGCAGGTGCTTCAGATGTGTTCCGCGCTGCTACCCAGCGTGTTGCCGGTCCCAAGACCGTGGGCAAGATCGATCTGAATCCGCCCAAGAAGGCTGCTCCGGCCCCGAAGGCCGCACCAGCTACACCACCTGCTCCGCCGGTCGCGAAGCCGAAACCAGCAGCTCCCGCTCCTGTAGTTGCCGCCACGCCCCCTGCGCCAACGCCTCCGGCCAAAGCTCCTGAGCCCGAAACCATCCGGGTGAACGTGGAAAAGTTGGCGGGACCGAAGACGGTGGGACATATAGAACTGCCGAAAGAGCGCGAGCGCAAGCCGATCGACCGTGATAAGGACCGCGGCCGCCGGAAGCGCATTGTAAAGCCAGGCCCGGTGAATGTGGGCCGCGTGGTACAGCAAGAACAGCGCAAGGTCGTTCCAGGCCGGCCAGGCGAACTGGATGAGAATGCCGTGAAGCGTAAGGTGAGCGAAACGCTCGCCCGCTTGACGGGTGGAGGCGGAAGAGGACGTGCCTCAAAGCGCCGTGGTGACAAGCGCCAAGAACGCTATCAGCGCCGTGAAGATGAGAACCAAGCGCGCCAACTAGCGGGTCGCACCTTGCAGGTCACCGAGTTCGTGACGGCCAGTGAATTGGCATCCATGATGGATGTTCCCGTCACGGACATCATCAAGGCGTACTTCTCGCTGGGCATGATGGTCAGCATCAACCAACGGTTGGATGCGGAGACCTTGTCCGTGATCGCCGATGAATACGGCTTCAAAGTGGAGTTCGTGGGTGCGGATGTGCAGGATGTCACCATAGAGGAAGCCGATGTTCCTGAACGGATGGTGCCCCGTGCTCCGATCGTTACGGTAATGGGCCACGTGGACCATGGTAAAACCTCCTTGCTTGACCATATCCGCAAGGCCAACGTGATCGCAGGTGAGGCCGGTGGCATCACTCAGCACATTGGTGCATACAGCGTGACGTTGGACAATGGCAAGCGCATCGCTTTCCTGGACACACCGGGTCACGAAGCGTTTACCGCGATGCGTGCCCGTGGTGCACAGGTCACCGACATCGCGATCATCGTGATCGCGGCGGACGACAGTGTGATGCCGCAGACACGTGAAGCCATCAATCACGCGCAAGCAGCAGGCGTGCCGATGGTGTTCGCATTCAACAAGATCGACAAGCCCCAGGCCAACGCGGAGAAGATCCGTGAGCAACTCTCCCAGATGAACATTCTGGTGGAGGAGTGGGGCGGCAAATACCAAACGCAGGAGATCAGTGCCAAGAAAGGTCAAGGCATTGACCAGCTCCTCGAGAAGGTGCTCCTGGAAGCAGACATTCTGGATCTGAAGGCCGACCCCAAAAAGCGCGGTACTGGCGTAGTGATCGAGAGTACCTTGGAAATGGGCCGCGGCTATGTGACCACCTTGCTGGTGGAAAGTGGCACCTTGCACAAAGGAGACGTGATACTGGTAGGCCAGTATAGCGGTCGTGTGCGTAACATGTTCAACGAACGTGGGCAATCCATCGCTGAGGCCGGCCCAAGTGTACCCGTATCCATCCTCGGATTGGACGGCGCTCCGAATGCGGGTGATCGCTTCCACGTGATGGAAGATGAGCGCGAAGCGCGCCAGATCGCTACACGCAGGCAGCAGTTGCAGCGTGAGCAGGGTATCCGTACCCGCAAGCACATCACCTTGGATGAGATCGGCCGTCGTTTGGCGATCGGGGATTTCAAGGAGCTCAACATCATTGTGAAGGGCGACGTGGACGGCTCCGTGGAGGCGCTTACCGATTCCTTGTTGAAGCTCAGTACCGAAAGGATCAAGGTGGACGTGATCCACAAGGCGGTGGGTCCTATTGCCGAGAGCGATGTATTGCTTGCGTCGGCATCCAATGCCATCATCATCGGTTTCCAAGTACGCCCGACCGTGGGTGCACGCAGGCTTGCGGAGAACGAGGAGATCGAGATCCGCCTCTATTCCATCATCTACGACGCCATCGAGGAACTGAAGCTGGCCATGGAAGGCATGCTCACCCCGAAGGAGGAGGAGAAAGTGGTCGGAACGGCCGAAGTGCGCGATACCTTCCGCATCAGCAAGGTGGGCACAGTGGCTGGTTGTTACGTGCTGGACGGCAAGATCAGCCGCAACAGCAAGATCCGCCTGATCCGCGACAGCATCGTCGTATACACCGGCGAATTGAGCGACCTCAAGCGATTCAAGGATGATGTGAAGGAAGTTACTCATGGATACGAGTGCGGCTTGAGCATCAAGAACTTCAACGACATCAAGACGGGGGATCACATCGAGGCCTTCGAAATGGTGGAAGTGAAGCGGACGCTGGAGGATTGAGCTACTGCCATTTCGCGCAGCTGAACCTGAAAGGACATCGCAAGGGACGTTGACCCTTGGTTGTGCTATAACCCTGAAGGTGCCGTATCAAAGGGATGTTCATCTGAGGCTCGATGCATATGGGTTCCCCATTGCGGGAAACTCAATACTGCATAACGCCTCGACCTACTATTCGAAGAGCCAACCGAAGCGCTCCGGGTGATAGCCCTTTTGGAGGACGCTCAGCAGGTGTCGACCGCTTCTGACGCCATTACGATTGATGGCAATTCAGCGGGCCTCGGAACCGGATAGCAGTTCGTAGGAGCCTGGCTTACATGTCCCAGAGCTGCGCATCATCCTTCGCGTTGAGCGGTTCAATGGTAATGCTTTGGGTCCGGTCCTGGACGGTCTTCGAGAAGACGATATATCGTTCTGATCCGACCTTCTCGAGGGCCATTCGGAAGGCTGACCAACCTCAACGTCAGTTTTCCGTGGACAGAAGTTTGGGTGGCTCGATCTGGTCTGGCACTACGTAGAGCCCCGGGAATTCCCCCTTCAGTGATTCACGGAGGTATTCCGCAGCGACACGATCGCGCAGATCACCTACACGAACGCGGAAGTTGGGAGCGAGATAGCTCAAGTAGGCCGGTGTGTCCGGGTGCTGTAGCAGGAAAGCACGTCGCGTGTTCTCAGCAGTGGCGCGGTCGCCTAAGAAGATCTGTACACGGAAGCCCTTCAGCGCTTGCTTCTTCATAGCATAGTTCGCCATCAGGTTCTTGATCCGCTCGCTCTCTACCACCGTGATGGTGCCCGGTATCACGCTGTCCGTTTGCATGGAGGCGCGGGTACGTGTGGGGATCTGGGACTGCGCAACGCTATCGGTCGGAGCATTTGCTGGCCGGAATAGACGAAGGTCGTCCTGGGCGGAAAGCGGGCCGAAAAGGGAAAGCAACAGGAGGGTGGAGGCTATGCGCATGATGTGGCCAAATGTACCGGTCCGGACCCATCAAACAAGTACCATGCTACGGTCGTGAGAGGAGGTCCGAAACGTCATTTTAGGCGTCTTCCACGCCTCCCAACAATGGAAAAAGGCATCGTAAAATGACACGGCTGTGACATGCAAATCCTCAATGGCGATGCGGGTTACGTTGACATTGGACGGTCTTAGAATCATTCTAAATAGGGCGGTTACCGGACGGCAGCTGGTCTGATAGCTGCGCCCTTATGCCTTGGAGGCTACTTTTGCGCGGCGCTGATCCGTTGAGATCCGCTATCAAAATCGTTCGGAATGTCCCTTGTCTTCAGGCTTCTTAAGCGCTCTATCGGGTGGTTCGGTAATGCTGCCATTCTTGCTTTCCTGCTGATCTCTACCGGCGCAGCTGCGCAGGTGGACCAAGCGGTCTACGACCAGGGCGAGAAGATCTTCAAGGCGAACTGTGCCAGTTGCCACAAGCCGGACAAGGACATGACCGGTCCGAAACTGCAGGGCTCCAAGGCGCTGTGGGAAGGTAAGGGCGACATCCACGAGTGGGTGAAGAACAGCCAGGCCTACATCAAGACCGGTAACGCTTTCGCCAAGGACCTCTTCGAGAAGCACAACAAGATAGTGATGCCGCCACAAGCGGTAACCAATGAGGACATCGATGCCATCCTCTACTTCGCGGACAACTACACTCCCCCTGGTGCCAAGAAAGGTGCTGTTGCAGAAGCCCCTGTAGCGGCCACTGCGCCTTCAAGCAATTGGGAGTGGTTGGTGATCACTGGCCTGTTGTTGTTGTTGGTGCTGCTCTCCTTGGGAGGCGTGCGCCACCAGCTCTCCAATGCGGTTCGTGAGAAGCGGGGAGAGGCCGCTGAGCCACCCTTGGGAACATGGGGACGGATCAAGCGTTGGGCGGGCCGCAACAAAGGCTGGGCCTCCGTGGCTGGGCTGCTGATCGTGGTTTGGCTCTGCATCCTCTGCTGGAACTTCCTGTTCCGCATCGGCGTGTACGGCGGCGACAAGGCGGTACACTACAAGCCTTCGCAACCCATCAACTTCAATCATACCGTGCACGCTGGGGTGGACAACTTGGCGATCAATTGCCAGTATTGCCATAGCGGTGCCGAAAAGAGCAAGCATGCGGGTATCCCCAGCGCCAACGTTTGCATGAACTGCCACCAAGCGGTGAGCGAGGGACCGCTGACAGGTACTGCGGAGATCGCCAAGATCTATGCCGCGACCGGTTGGGACCCGAGCACGATGACCTACACAGGCGCGGAAAAACCCATTGTGTGGAACAAGGTGCACAACCTACCTGACCACGTCTACTTCAGCCATGAGCAGCACGTAGCCGTTGGCAAGATCGAATGCCAGAAGTGCCATGGTCCCGTGGACACGGAGATGGACCAAGTGCAACAATGGAGTCCATTGACCATGGCTTGGTGCTTGGATTGCCACAATACCACCGAGGTGACCGTGGCTGGATCCGACAACGGCTATTACAAGGAGATCCACCGCCGCTTAGCGGAAACTCCGATGGGGCAGCGTGAGCTGCGCAAATATTTGGAGGACGAGAAGATCACCGTTCGTGAACTTGGCGGCTGGGAGTGCGCCAAGTGCCATTACTAAGACCGATCAGCGAACACAGATGTCGAGCAATAAGCGATACTGGCAGGATTTGTCCGAGATGGACCCTGCAGGCCTACCGGCCAATGCCGGGGTACAGGAGTTCAACGAACCCATGCCCTTGGATCAGGTGCTGGCGGACGGAAGCATTACAGGCTCCACCACCAGCCGCCGTGATTTCCTGAAATTTTTGGGCTTCTCCGTGGGGGCCGCCACCTTGGCTGCCTGCGAAGCACCCGTGATCAAGAGCATTCCTTATGTGAACAAGCCCGAGGAGATCACCCCGGGTGTAGCAAACTGGTATGCCAGCACTTATTACGATGGGGAGGACTTCGCCAACGTATTGGTGAAGACCCGCGAAGGTCGCCCGATCCATGTCACCGGTAACCCCCGTTTCGGTATCAACCGGGACCCCCGCGTTGGGAAGGGTGCGGTGAATGCACGGGTGAACAGCAGTGTGCTTTCGCTTTATGATAGTGAGCGACTGCCTACGCCAATGCAGGTCTCGGAGGGCAATCTCACCGAGCATAGCTGGAATGATGCGGACAAGGCCATCACCGATGCATTGAGTAAAGTGAGTGCTGCCGGTAAGCGTATCGTGCTCCTGACCAATACGGTGATCAGCCCCAGTATCACGGCGGCGATCGACTTGTTCCGTACCAAGCACAACCTGAAGCTCAACAGCGGAGACCCATCCGTGAGCGTGAACGTAGGTGGTGCCGTGGACCATGTGCAGTACGACCCCATTAGCTATGCTGGAATCGCTAGCGCCAACCTCAAGAGCTTTGGCAAGTGGGCCTTTCCAACCTATGACCTCACCAAGGCGGATGTAGTGGTAGGCATCGGTGCCGACTTCCTCAGCAACTGGGGAAGCACCAACGAAAATACTTGGCAGTACGCCAATCGTCGCAAGCCTGAGTATGCCACCGCAAGCTTGCCGATGAGCAGGCACTGGCAGTTCGAGGCACGGATGAGCATGACCGGTGCCAATGCCGATAAGCGCGTTGCAACGAAGATCAGCCAACTTCCCCATGTAGTGATGGGTCTGCATGATGCCATTGCCCAAAAGGTCGGTGGCACCAGTGTGGGTACTGCTAAACTGAACGAGGCCACTACAGCCGCAGTGGCCCAGTGCGCCAAGGAGTTGCTTGCTGCCAAAGGCAAGAGCGTTGTGATGTGCGGCATCAATGATGAAGGTGTCCAAGTCTTGGTGAACAGCATCAACAATATGCTGTCCAACTACGGCAGGACCATTGACATCAACAATGCATCGCCCTTCTTCAAGGGCAACGATGCCGCGATGGCGCAGTTGGTGAAAGACCTCAACGCCGGCACTGTTGGTGCGGTGTTGATCTACGGAGTGAACCCGGCCTACTCCCTGCCCAATGCAGAGGAGTTCAAGACCGGACTGAAAAAGGCTGACTTGAGCGTGAGCTTCAGCAGTCATGCGGACGAGACCGCTATGCTTTGCAACTGGATCACCCCCGATCACCACTGGTTGGAAAGCTGGGGTGACCACAACCCGAAGGCCGGTGTTTTCGCACTCACACAGCCTACGATCCGTCCCTTGTTCGATACTCGACAGTGGGGGCATAGCTTGTTGAAGTGGAGCGGTGCGGACGGTGACTGGCGCTCATTTGTCCAGACCGTTGTGAAGGACACGATGCCCGGTTCTTGGGATCAACACCTCCATGATGGTGTTTACACGAGTGCCAGCTCAAGCTTGGGTGCACCCGCAGCTTTTGTGGCGGATCTTTCCGATGCAGCCAAGCGCGCGAGCGAGAGTGCCACAGGCAATGGGGAGTGGGAGGTTGAACTGTATACCTCCGAAGCGATCGGAAGTGGTCTCCATGCCAACAACCCCTGGCTCCAAGAACTGCCCGATCCTATCACCAAGGCTACTTGGGACAACTACATCTGCATTTCGCCGGAGGACCTCAGCAGCCTCACCGGTAAGAGCTTCAAGCAACTGTACATCGGACAGGAACATCCCGCGCAGGTATTGAAGGTCACCGTGAACGGGATCGCCATGGAGCTGCCTGCGGTCCTGAGCCCTGGTCAAGCATCCGGCACCATTGCAGTGGCTTTGGGCTACGGCCGCGGTGCCAACGGGGAGCGCGTAGGCCGTGCGGCCTGCATGCGTGACTCGAAAGGAGGCGTCAACCCAGTGGGCCAGAATGTCTATCCATGGACCAGCCTGCGTGGCAACACGGTACGCTACGAGGCTCTGAATGCCACGGTGGAACCCACCGGAGGTACCTACGCCATCGCGCTTACCCAGACCCAGATGACCGGGATGGACCGCGGCAGCATTGTGAAGGAGACCAGCTTCACAGTATGGGCACTGAACAAACCTGCAGAGACCTACAACCCGCCACATACATTGGCGGTGCATGAGGATGTGAACAACGACGGCAAGATCAACGCTCTCGACCGCGTGCCTGCCACTTCGATCGACCTTTGGGCCGCACATCCCATCGCAGAGGTGGGTCACCGTTGGGGCATGAGCATCGACCTCAATAGCTGCATCGGCTGTGGGGCTTGCATCACCGCCTGCAACAGCGAGAACAACATCTCCGTGGTGGGCAAGGATGAAGTGCGCAGAAGCCGTGAAATGCATTGGCTCCGGATCGATCGCTACTACACCAGCGACACGCACGAGGATACCGAAGGACTGAGCTGGGCCGGTAAGCTGGCCAGCATGGAAAGGCCTTCCAAGGACCCATCGGTGATCTTCATCCCGATGATGTGCCAGCACTGCAACCATGCTCCTTGCGAAACGGTTTGCCCAGTGGCAGCCACTACGCACAGCGAGGAAGGGTTGAACATGATGACGTACAACCGTTGTATCGGCACGCGCTACTGCGCGAACAACTGCCCTTACAAGGTGCGCCGCTTCAACTGGTTCAACTACGTGACCGAAGACTTTGGCCAAGTGAACCCTGCATGGGATGAACTGGGGCGTATGGTATTGAATCCGGACGTAGTGGTGCGTAGCCGCGGTGTCATGGAGAAGTGCACCATGTGCGTTCAGCGCATCCAAGCTGGAAAACTCGATGCCAAGAAGGATGGAAGGCCCGTTCGCGATGGCGACATCGAAACAGCCTGCTCCTCAGCCTGCGGCTTCGGAGCCATCACCTTCGGGGATCTGAACGATGTCGACAGCAAGGCCCGCGCAGGCCGCGATAACCCGCGCGGATACCAGATGCTCGAGGAAGTCGGCACGCAGCCCAACGTCAACTATCTCGTGAAGGTGCGCAACACCTCTGATGATGATAACT
>JBEBYG010000018.1:0-76326 GCA_040391235.1 Cryomorpha ignava | reverse complement strand
ACCAACGACCGCCAGCTTAGAAGGCAGGTGCTCTATCCATCTGAGCTACGGGACCCGATCGAGCGGCGAAAGTAGAGACTCCTTAGCTAATCAAGGCATTCCGAAGAAAAAGCCGATACGGGCGACCTGTCATTTTGCACTGCGTGCAGGGCATCTCAGCTCTTGGAAGGGACCAAAAAATAGTTGAATCCACTCCTATTTCTCTTCATTTTTCATCCCCGCACCACCCTGCAACGCTGCCCATTACACCATACGACCGAGGACATGATGGCCTTCTGCGATGTAAGGTCCTTCCAGCCGAAGGAGCACCATCCCCACCCTGATCCGTACCTTTGCGGCCCAATCAAAAAAACATCCTCATGGCCCGTGAAGTCGTCATCGTTTCCGCAGTTCGCACTCCCATCGGCTCCTTCGGGGGTAGTCTTTCCACCGTGCCCGCCACCGAGCTGGGGTCCATTGCCATCAAAGCAGCTGTTGAGAAAGCAGGCGTGAAGCCGGAAGAGGTGAACGATGTGATCATGGGTTGTGTGTTGCAGGCCAACCTGGGCCAAGCACCAGCGCGCCAAGCCTCCATGGGCAGCGGACTTCCGGAGACCATTCCCGCTACCACGGTGAACAAGGTGTGCGCCAGCGGCATGAAGGCCATCATGATCGCCGCACAGGAGATCCTTCTTGGCGATGCCGAAGTGGTGGTGGCCGGTGGCATGGAGAGCATGAGCCGCACCCCCTACTATGTTGAGAATGCCCGCTACGGCTATCGCTTCGGTGATGGCAAGCTGATCGATGGGATCAGCAAGGACGGGCTGATGAACGTGTATGACCAGCAGGCCATGGGCGTATGCGCCGACCTCTGCGCCACGGAGAAGCATATCAGCCGTGAAGAGCAGGACGCATTCGCCATTGAGAGCTACACCCGCAGCGCCAAGGCGTGGAAGGACGGAAAGTTCAAGGACGAGGTGGTCCCCGTGACCGTAAAAGGTCGCAAAGGCGACACGGTGGTGAGCGAGGACGAAGAATACACCAACGTGAACTTCGAGAAGCTGAAGACGCTGCGCCCCGTTTTCACCAAGGATGGTTCGGTCACCGCCGGCAATGCCAGCACGATCAACGACGGTGCCGCAGCCTTGGTGCTGATGAGCGCCGAGAAGGCCAAGGCTCTCGGCTTGAAGCCGCTGGCCAAGGTGATCGGTTATGCCGATGCCGAGCAGGCACCGGAATGGTTCACCACCACGCCCAGCTTGGCCGTGCCTTTGGCTGTGAAGAAGGCTGGCCTGAAGATGGAGGACATCGATCTGGTGGAACTGAACGAAGCCTTCTCCGTGGTGGGCATTGCCAATACGAAGCTGATGGGACTCGACCCCGCCAAGGTGAACATCCATGGCGGCGCGGTTTCCTTGGGTCACCCACTTGGCTGCAGCGGCGCTCGCATCATTGTGACCTTGCTCCATGCACTGAAGCAGAACGGCAAGAAGTACGGTGCTGCCGGCATCTGCAATGGCGGCGGCGGTGCCAGCGCGATGGTGATCGAGGTGCTCTAGCCGTTTGGTCCTTAATGGACCCGAATAGTTTCCTCTGAGGTATTGACCGCAGGTGGTGCAGAACTGCACCATCTGCGGCTTTCCTTTTTCGGCGGATGCCTCCGATACCAGCTCCCTCCGATTTATGAATGACATCGCGTTCATCAACGCCGACACGCGCAAAACTTCGTTCGGTGGTCCGTTGGCTCGCTTAAGGCTTGTTGGACCTTCGCCGCCATGAGCGAGAATGACCAAGCCATCTGCCCTTTGAGCATCGTGCCGGTGCGGCGTGATCCGAATGACCGGGCCGAACAGGTGACCCAATGGCTCTTCGGCGAGACCGCCGATGTGCTGGAAAGCCAAGCCAAATGGACCCGGTTGAAGTTCCACCACGACGGCTATGAAGGCTGGGTGGACAACAAGCAGATCAGTCGCGCGCAGGATGGCGTGGACGTGAAGCCGGTGCGCTCGATCGAGCAGTTCATGCACGTGGATACCGCCATGGGTGCCATGGTCATGCCTTTCGGTGCAGTGCTTCCCGCCTACTCCGCCGGGCAGTTCGATATCGGTGCGGAGCGCTTAGCCTTCCCCGGCCGAACCACCGCACAACCGAACGGCACACCCGTGATGCGTATGCTCACGCTGAAGGACCAATGGCTCAACACGCCTTACCTCTGGGGCGGTCGCTCGCCATTCGGAGTGGATTGCTCCGGTCTCACACAGATGCTCTTTTTAGTAGGTGGCATCAAGCTACCCCGTGATGCCTGGCAACAAGCGGAACTCGGCACCGCTGTGGACCTGATAGACCTGGCCACCTCGGGCGACCTCGCCTTCTTCGACAATGAAGAAGGGAAGATCACGCACGTGGGCATTGTGCTGGAAAAACGCCGGATCCTTCACGCCTCCGGCCGGGTGCGGATCGACAGCTTGGATCAGGAAGGCATCTTCAATGCTGCGGAAAAGAAGTACACGCACAAGCTGCGGATGGTGAAGCGGGTGGTGTGAAGCTCAGTGTAGGATCGTGACGTAACCGGTCCACTCCTTCGCCACGCCGACCTTGTCCGTCAACCGTAGGATATAGTAGTACACACCGTCGGAAACGGGTTGCCCATTTTTGTAGTGCCTCCCATCCCACGCCTTCCCTACCGGATTGCCCACGTGCACCAAGTTGCCCCAGCGGTTGTAGACCAATAACTCACCACTGATCGCACCTATAGGGCCGAATGTGAAGGTGTCATTGACCCCATCGCCATTCGGCGTGATCACGTTCGGCACGGTGGGCGCGCAGTCAACAACGGTAAGGAGCATGGATGCGAATGACCTGCATCCGTTCGCATCCGTGGCCTCCACACTATAGGTACCCTCAATGTTCACGGTGATCGAGCTTCCTGTTTCCTCCGTGCTCCAGAGTGGATCGGTGAAGCCCGGAGGCAAGTACAGGATGAAGAGAGCACCATCGCAGAAAGAAGTATCCGGGCCCAGTTCGATCGGTAGCGGGGTAAATACGGCCATGAAGATGCTATCCGCAGCGCCCGGGCATCCGGCCAAGGAGGGCATGATGCTGTACCAACCCTCATCCGCGAGATGCACTGGAGAGAAGTCCAGTGCCATACCACTATATGGACCCGCAGGTGTGGACCAAGTGACCTGTAGGTCGGTAGGGCCAGATACCATGAGGGTTCCCGGTGCATTCAAGCAGAAATGGTCGGGGCCATCCAAGGTGACGCCGTCGGGTGTGGGGATCACATTCACATGAACCGGAATAGGCGCGGCAGTGCATGCGCTGTCGGAGCGGACCAGATATACGACGGTGCTATCCGTAGGCGTTCCGAGATCAAGGTTCGGTCCACTGCCCAACAGCACGTCCAATGCGATATCCGCATACCAACTGAAGCTACCCGGAGCGGTCTCATGCAAACTCACTGGCGTGCCACTGCAAACGGTCAAGTCGGTGACGGTGAGCGGGCTACCAAGATCATGGACGATTACCAGCACGGCATCCGCCGTATCAGAGCAGCCGTTGGCATCTATTACCGTCAGGATATAACTGCCGGTTTGGGTCACGAGCAGGCTGTCCCCGAAGCTGGGCCCCGGATTCCAGAAATAGACGGCCTGCCCATCCGCCGCCGCCAGCACCACGGTATCGCCGGGGCAAATGAAGAACGGTCCGGGCGTGAGCACTTCAGCAACTGCCGAACCAACGATGATCTCTGTGCTCAGTTCCGTGCTGATGCCACAGCCCAGCACCGTGCAACTGTACACACCCGGTTGATCCACCGCTTGAGTGAGGCTATTTCCGGATAAGGGCGCTCCCCAAAACAAGGAGGAGTATCCGGTGGTAACCACCTGCAGCAGCACGGGGTCATCCCCTATGCATAGCACGCCGTCAGGCAGCACTTGGAGGAAGGGCGTGGCATAACCGGTGACCAAGATCGGATCGGAGATCAAGTAGCAGCCATTCGCATCATCGAGCGCCAAGTAGTATTCTCCGGGAATGGTGACCTGAATGGAATCGTTGTTGATCGCGATCTCCCCTTGGGGCCCATACCACGTGTAGTTCCCCAACGCATGGGTGGATATGATCGCGATGGAATCCGGGCAAATGATCCCATCCGGAGGGAAAACATCCAGTTGAGGCGCTGCCGCAATGGAGACCAAGTGGTAAGCATTCTGGCTGAATGAGCAGCCATTGGTATCCACCACCGAGCCGGTTACTTGATAGTTCCCGCCGCCAATGGCGTAAGCACTGTCTCCAGAGATACTGAGGATGCCACCACCCTGCCAAGCGACGGCATCGCAATTGGTGCAACTGGTCACCAGAAGCGCCGTATCTGAAGGACAGATCACCGATGGTCCTGTAAGACCGATATCGACGGTGACCGAAGGAAACACATGGACGTAAATGCTGTCCACCACCACGGTCGGGAGCGAGAGCGTATCCACTCCACAGGGGGAATTGATGATGAATACAGTAACCGTGTCCACATACCACCCGGACCCGGTCACCGGAAAGTCCCCGATGAAATCCGGTTCATCCTCATAGACGGTATCCCCATTGAAGATGTAGCCGAAGTAGTACTCCGGTGGCACCGCATACGGAAAGGTGTAGGGAGCGCCGTTCAATTCCCAGGTCGCTGCCACTTGAAGCGTTCGGCGCAGCAAAGGGCAGAGTTCCAAGGAATCATTCTGGTCGAAGTCTTGGGGATAGGTGATGTGCAAACTGACCGTGACGTCGGGAATGGGCACGTTGGGATGATCGATCACGATGATGCTGTTGAATGAAGTGCAACCGAAGGCATTCACCATATTGAAGTGAAAGGTGCCGCTGGTGTCCACCAAAAGCGAGTCGGAGTGAACAAGGCCGGCTGAACCGCTCCAGTAGTTGGTGTTGGTCGTATCCACGTTACTGCACCAGATCCATACTTCCGTGGGATCGCAAATGGAGATCGGGTAGGGGTTCGGGGAATCGGTCGCAACGACCACATCATCCGAAAGCAAGGGCTGCGGCGGGAATGGGTGGATGATGACATAAATGGAATCGGTCCATTGCAGGCAGCCGTTCGTGGTAGTGCACGTCACGCTGTACATGCCGGTGGTGGATACCATAAGTGAATCCGTAGTGGCTCCCGTGCTCCATAGAAAGTCGAGTTCGGGTCCTACAAAGAAGTCCCGGTGATCGATACTGAACGCGAAGTCGGGACGGATGCCGATCACGTCCGGGCCACAGAACTCAACGGTATCCGTGCATGTATAGGCCATCTCTCCAGCGCCCAAGCACAAGCTTCGCTGCGAAAAATCGCAACTGGCACCACTGCGGTCCCACCAATCATAGGGTGCCCGGCCCAGCACATATCCGCGTGCGATAAAGCCATCCTTCAAGCCGTTGCTGGTGTCCGCCGCGAAGGAGCCATAATGCGGATCGCCACAGTATCCGAGCATGTTCCTCGCCATCAGGCCATAGGGTTGAAAGACGGATGCAATGTCCGCTGCGAACGCGCCTTGGCAGGGGAATACGAGCATGTCCTCGAAGCTGCCGCAGAAGATCGGCGAGCTATCGTTCAAGGTGGCCACCTGCCCGGCGAGCTTCTCTTCCCTCCCACCGAATTGCTGCGCATCCTTGATGGTAAGGCTGTCCAATTCATGCCTTACGATGAAGAGGTCCTGCTCTCCCGTGGCCAGCCAAAGTCCGGTGTGCGTGCTATCCACCATGGAGGTGAACTGGCATTCGAACTGGCCGAGCACCGTCACTGTTCCTGCGCGTTCATCGAGCGCTCTACCGCTCACTTGGTTCAAGGATGTGACCACGGTGGAAGCAAGCAGTTCTCCGTCACTCTCCACACGCAGTAGGAAGTATGCGTATGGATCACCGCTGGCGATCAGGTCGGGCGCGCTATCGAGGAAGATCATCGTTCCCTGCAGATCGCCTACAAGCAGCAGGTCGTCGGCGCTGGTCCACTGCATGTCGCGCACTTGGTTGTACACCGCACCGCCCATCCGGCGGAACCAGACCTCATTGCCCGCTGCATCCAGCTTCAGCAGGAAGTTGGCGTGGTACATCGTGTTCGGGTGCGTGCTCACGAACTGGACGGTATCGCTGAACTGGCCTGTTACATAGATGTTGTCCGCCGGATCGTTCACCACATCGATCGCACGGTCCGTGTATTTCGCAGCACCGTGCCGCGTCCAGAGCGGGGCACCTGCTGGTGAATACGTCGCAATGAACACGTCCACACTTGGCGTCATGGTCTGGGGATCCAGCATGCTGGAAAGCATGCTTCCGGCAATGCTGACAGTGCCGCTGAACTCCCCTACCATGGTCACATTTCCCGATCCTGCGATGGTGACACCATAGGGCCGATCACTGGCTAAAGGACCACCGCCTTGCACGATCCATTGCAAACTGCCGGTGGCAGCATCGTGCATAGCAAGGAAGATGTCCGGACCTCCAGCCGAAGTGATGGATTGCCCCTGGAAGGTGGCCGTATGCATGAATGTGCCCACCACGACCACTTGGCCATTGCGCACCGCCAGTTTGATGCCTCGATCGATCCCCGGACCGCCACCTTGCACGAACCAGAGCACCTGACCGGTCGGGCTCAGCTTCGCCAAGAACATATCGATACCCGCCGTGGAAGTGTAAGTAGACCCACCGAACTGGATCACCCCGCTGAACTCACCCGTCGCGTAGATGTTCCCAGCAGCGTCGGTCTTCACATCCGCCACATGATCATTGCCCGGCCCCCCGATGCCTTGGGACCAGTACGGCTGCGCCTGCACGGCATGCCCAGCAAGCAAAGCCATGAACAGCATGACCCGGAAATAATAGATCCGGATCTTTATAAGAAGTAATGCATTCTTCCTCCCCACATGATGAAGATAGACCGTCCCGCCATTTCGCTGCCTGTGATGGATCGTCGTCCTTCAGTTCGCATCCACAGATCACACAGAGGGTCACACATGTTCCACGTAGCGACCTGGTGGCCTCACCTTCATTCAAAATGAAAAAGTACCATCTGTGTTATCGGTGATATCTGCGGTTAGAAAATCCTCCCTCCGCCGAAGTTGGTACACTTGTTCCCCGAAAATGGAGGAGCGCAAGATCTATACGCTACGGCAGGTCGGCACCGCGATCAAGCAACGGATCGAGGAGGCCACGCACGGGGCGTCCTTCTGGATCAAGGCGGAGATCGCGTCCATCAATGTGGGTAGACACGCCTACTTGGAACTCGTGCAGCATCAGGACGGCGAGAAGGTGGCCGTGATGCGTGGTGCCATCTGGATGACCGCATTGAATCGCATTCGAGAGGAACTGGGAAATGAAAGCCGCAACATCCTAAAAGATGGCGTGGAGATCCTCTTTCTCGCGAAGACGAACTATCACCTTGTGTATGGTCTGAGCCTGGTGATCGAGGCGATCGATCTCAGCTTCAACATCAGCGAGCTGGAGCGGCGCAAACGCGAGACGATCGCGAAGCTGAAAGAGGAAGGGCTCTACGACCGCAACCGCTTCATACCCCTCCCGATGGTGGTGCAGCGCATCGCGTTGGTGGCTTCCAAGGGAACGGCCGCGTATGCGGATTTCATGAAGCACTTGGAGCACAACGAGCACGGCTACCTCTTCCACGTGCACCTGTTCAACTCCGCGGTGCAAGGTGCTACAGCGGCGCAGGAACTGTGTGCTGCCTTGGCCAGCATCGATCCCGATCGCTTCGATGCTGTGGTGCTGATCCGTGGCGGTGGTTCGAAGCTGGACCTCGAACCCTATAACGACTTGGACCTGGCCCGCATGGCCGCACAAATGCGCATCCCTGTCCTCACCGGCATCGGGCACGATGTGGACATCTCCGTGCTGGACCTCATCGCCCACGGCCACCACAAAACGCCCACGGCGGTTGCGGATTTCATCGTGGACCGGATGCTCTACTTCGAGACCGGCATGATGGGCATGCTCATCCACATCCACAACGCCATGCTTACCTCCTTCTCCGACCGCAAGGACCAATTGAGCACCTTCAAGGAAATGGTGGCGATGCGGCCCACCGCCCTGTGCCGCGCCCAGCGGGGCAACTTGCACACCTATACCGGCCAGTTCGCACGCAGCATTACCGACCGCATCGCCACCTCCAGCAAAATGCTGGATGCCCATGGGCGGGACTTGGCAGTTCTTCCCCGCAACAAGCTGATCCTGTTGGAAGCGGCGCGGATACGAGAGCAAAGCACCGCGCTTTCAGGCATTGCCCAACGCGGCTTTCAACTCTTGCTCGGCAAACTGCAAGGCATGGACGATGCCGTCCAATTCCTCTCGCCCGAAAAGCTTCTCCAACGTGGCTTCAGCATCACCCGCAAGGATGGGTGCGCCGTGAAGGATGCCAGCAACCTGCAACCCGGTGACCAACTGGAGACCACCTTTGCACAAGGGAAGGCCTGGTCCACCATCAACACCATTGTACCCCATGAAAAAGGTTGAAGAGAACCTCACCTACGAAAAGGCCTACGCCGAGCTGGAGCGCATCATGCGGGACCTGCAGGATGATAAGGTCTCCGTGGACGAGTTAACAGGCAAGGTGAAACGCGCCGTGGTGCTGATCACCTTCTGCAACGACATGCTCCGAAGCACGGAGGCTGAAGTAGGCGCGCTGGTGAAGAAGCTGGGGATCTGAGTAGGCACGTAGGTCCGCCTCAGGGCGCGGCACCTACCGGCCAAGGAGATGGAATTTTGTGGAACCGGGCCCGCGGACGGAACAAATTCCCGACATCTCGTCACCCTGCGATCCATTCTTCCGGTCATTTGTTCAGGTTATGGAACTAAGGCCCGCTTGGAGCGAACTTTGATCAAGGCCCAGCGTGCTGATGGAATTCCCTTCAGCCAAACGAATAGCGCATACCCTACCAACATGGACTTGAACAAATTCACCATCCGTTCGCAGCAAGCGATTCAACAAGCACAGACCATCGCCGCTGGTCTGGGTCAACAACAGATCGAGACCGGCCACTTGCTGAAGGGCCTATTGGAAGTGGATCAGGATGTGACTCCCTTTCTATTGAAGAAGTTGAATGTGAACACGGCCAACTTGATACAAGCGCTGGATCGCATCGTGAACGGCTACCCGAAAGTACAGGGGGGCGACATCATGCTCAGCCGCCAGAGTGCGCAGGTGCTGAACAATGCCCAAGCCTCGCTGAAGGAATTCGGTGATGAGTTCGCCAGCGTGGAGCACCTACTGATCGGCTTGGTGGAAGGCAGTGACAATGTGGCTCAATTGCTGAAGGATGGCGGCGTGAGCCGGAAGGACCTGATCCTTGCGGTGAAGGAACTGCGCAAGGGTAGCACGGTGACCAGCCAAAGCCAAGAAGAGACCTACAACGCGCTGAACAAGTACGCGAAGAACCTGAACCAGCTCGCCAAGGAGAACAAGTTGGACCCGGTGATCGGGCGCGACGAGGAGATCCGGCGCGTGCTCCAGATCCTTAGCAGGCGCACCAAGAACAACCCGATCCTGATCGGTGAACCCGGCGTAGGTAAAACCGCTATTGCGGAAGGCATTGCCCAGCGGATCGTAAGCGGCGATGTGCCGGACGACCTGAAGAACAAACAGGTCTTCAGCCTTGATATGGGAGCGCTGGTGGCCGGTGCGAAATACAAAGGCGAATTCGAGGAACGCTTGAAAGCCGTAGTGAAGGAGGTGACCGGTGCGGAAGGCAGCATCATCCTCTTTATTGATGAGATCCATACGTTGGTAGGCGCCGGCGGTGGCGAGGGTGCCATGGATGCGGCCAACATCCTGAAGCCAGCACTGGCACGTGGCGAGCTGCGTGCCATCGGTGCCACCACCTTGAACGAGTACCAGAAGTATTTCGAGAAGGATAAGGCCTTGGAACGCCGCTTCCAGAAGGTGAACGTGGATGAGCCTTCACGTGAAGATGCCATCAGCATCCTCCGGGGGCTGAAGGAGAAGTACGAGAGCCACCACAAGGTGCTGATCAAGGATGCCGCGATCATTGCCGCGGTGGAACTGAGCACCCGTTACATCAGCGACCGCTTCCTTCCGGACAAGGCCATCGACCTGATCGATGAGGCGGCCAGCAAACTGCGCATGGAGATCAACTCCAAGCCGGAGGAACTGGACGAGGTGGATCGCCGCGTGATGCAATTGGAGATCGAGCGGGAAGCGATCAAGCGGGAAGGTGACCAGGGACAGCTGGAAGGGTTGAACAAGGAGATCGCCGAGTTGGGCGGCAAGCGCGATGCACTGAAGGCCCGCTGGGAGAATGAGCGCGGACTGGTGGAGAAGATGAACGAGGCGAAGGACCGCGCTGAGCAACTGAAGTTCGATGCAGCACAAGCTGAGCGCGAGGGCGACTACGGCAAGGTGGCGGAGATCCGCTATGGCCGTATGAAGGAGACGGAGGACCAACTGGCCAAGGCCAAGGCGGACCTTTTAAAGCTGCAGGTTTCCTCCAAGATGATCAAGGAGGAAGTGGACGTGGAAGAGATCGCTTCAGTGGTAAGCCGCTGGACGGGGATCCCGGTCACGAGCATGCTAGAACCCGAGCGCTTGAAGTTGCTCACCTTGGAGGATGAACTGCATAAGCGCGTGGTGGGACAGGATCAGGCCGTGCGTGCAGTGGCGGATGCTGTTCGACGCAGTCGTGCGGGTATGGGTGATGAGAAGCGGCCGATCGGCTCCTTCATTTTCCTGGGTACTACCGGCGTGGGTAAGACCGAATTGGCCAAGGCGCTCAGCGAAGTGCTCTTCAACGACGAACACGCCATGACGCGCATCGACATGAGCGAGTACCAAGAGCGCCATAGCACGAGCCGACTCGTGGGTGCTCCTCCGGGCTACATCGGCTACGAGGAAGGTGGCCAGCTGACCGAAGCAGTGCGCCGCAAACCGTACAGTGTGGTGCTGTTGGATGAGATCGAGAAGGCACATCCCGATGTATGGAACGTGTTGCTGCAAGTGCTGGATGATGGCCGGCTCACCGACAACAAAGGCCGCACGGTGAACTTCAAGAACACCATCATCATCATGACCTCGAACATCGGGTCGGAGATCATTCAGGAGAACTACGAAAAGATCGACGAAAAGAACCACCTGGAGGTCTTGGAGAAGACGCGCGACCAAGTCATGGAACGCCTGAAGCAGAGCGTGCGACCGGAGTTCCTGAACCGTATTGATGATGTGATCATGTTCGAGCCGCTCAGCCGCGCCAATGTGCGCGAGATCGTGATGCTCCAACTGGATGCGTTGATGGCCAAGCTTGCGGATCGCGACATGTTACTGACCCCGAGTGCAGAGATCGTGGACCACATCGCCCACTTGGGTTACGATCCGCAGTTCGGTGCCCGACCCATCAAGCGGATGATCCAAAAAGAGCTCTTGAACGAACTGAGCCGCTGGATCATCGAAGGCAAGGTGGACGTCAACACACCCATGGTGATCGATGTCTTCGACGGCAAGATCGTTTTCCGCAAGCCGTTGGATGATGAGGAAAGTGTGGACGGTGTGGAGCGTAAGAAGCGAAAGAAGGAGAGCGTGTAACGGTAACACTACAGCAGCACGCTGGATCCTCCGGAAAGGTGCAGAGGAATAAACTGGGTGGCTGGCGCCCCTGCATGGATCAGGAGTGAATGGCGAGGGAAACCCAGCATTCGCAGAACTCCGGACGCATGACTCCAACTGTTCTGTTCGGTCCGGAAGAAGGGGAATGGTGGTGAAACTTCATGCCTAACGAACCGGATGGTTGGTTGCGCGTTCTTTGCCAAACCAAGCATCCATGAACAACTTCTTCAAGACCATCATTGCCGGTTATGGCGCTTCCAAGCTCGGGGGCGGCTGTGTGGGTACGGTACTCGTGTTCATACTCATCTACTGGCTCTTGGGCACGTGCAATTGATCAGAGCCACGCGGGACCAACGACCTCCAGTCGTATAAATGGACCTTTGCTGCGCCTCCCCGCCCCTCCGGCAGAGCCGCTGCGCTCTAAGGATCGTTGATCGATCGTGTATAACCCGTTCCGCCCGGATCATTTCTGCGTCTTCTGCGCAAGTAGTTTGCGTCCGATCAGAGACCGAGAAAATGACTTTTACTTCCCAACTCGAGGAGATGCTCATCGCACTCCGCAATACGCAAGCGAGGCTTTTGGCCCCCTTGGACCACCAGCAACTGCTATTGCCATCCGATCCAGAGATCTTCGTTGAGGACGTGATGCTTTATGTGATGGATGAATGGGCACAGGACCTTCGCAAAGAAGGCCATGTCCTGGATGAGATCACTTCCTGGAAGGACCCCGTAAGCCATTACCCTCGCTTCGAACTGCGCGTGCGTGGCGGTGCTATTTTGGACCTGCTCTTCACCGGTACGTATCCCGAGAGCCTGCACCTTCACATCAGCAAGGGTATGGCCAACAAGAATCAGTTCAGTGATGCACAAGCCATGGCAGTGCCGCTGCTGGTGAGCAACGACCCCAATGCCTTGTTGTTCTCCCTCATAGGCGGCTTGAAGGATTTCGCGAAAGCGTGAGGCTGGTGACGGGTCGCCTCCCTGCCACTGCTACTGCTCACTACCGAACTGGATCGTTGCGTTCGTTTCAACTCTATAAAGGCGTTCCCCATCAAGACCCTCTACATCGTTCGCCATGCGAAAAGCTCTTGGGCCGATGCCGGCATGAGCGACTTCGAGCGCCCTTTGAACGAACGCGGGTTGCATGATGCACCCATGATGGCAAAGCGCTTCGCGGAGCGGAAGGAACCCGTGGACCTACTGGTAAGCAGCCCTGCAAAAAGAGCCATCACAACGGCGCGCACATTTGCTTCAGCATTGGGAGCGAAGTCGATCCAGGAAGTACAAGAACTCTACTTGGCCGATGTCCGCACGCTCATGGACCTTATCGACAACCTTGCCGATACCTCTGGCCATGCGATGCTTTTCGGACACAATCCCGGCCTCAGCGAATTGCTGGAGCACCTGACCCATGCGGGCCCACGCGACCTGCCTACCTGCGCGGTCGTGCGTATCGACTTCAATGCGGACAGTTGGCAGGAGGTAGCAGCAGGCACCGGCACCTTGACATGGTGGGATGCACCGAAGAGCGGGTACTGAATTACACCAATGATCCGCTGACCTCCTATTCCTGGTCACTGTTGGCCGATGAACAGGACTCCGGAATTGATCAAAGCCTTTCGCGATAGATCGTGCGCTTCTGTAAGGAGCCGAACGGACGCCAGATGTAATACACCTGCCCGGCATAAACCTGCACGCGCTCGGGATAGACATTCGCCAATCGCATCCGATCGCCAACACTTCCGGTAACAGGATCGATGGCCCGTAGCCAACTGATGCCGTTGCGGCGGAACTCTGCGTAGACACGCTGGTCCGAACCATCCTGAAGCAAGCGACCGGACCAGAACTTCCCGTCGGCACTCCCTTGGTAAGTCAAGCCCACCTCCCCAACTTGGCTGAATGCGCGGTCATATTTCCGGAGCCGGGAGCGCACATGGTCGAAGACCAACAGCGTATCACCCACCACGAACAGTGGCGCATACAAAGGCTTGAACCAGATGTTCCGACTGAAGCCCGTCATGTAGCCGGCTACAATTTCCTTATCCACGCCCAGCTCGGCGGCCAAATTCATCGCCGCCACTTTATCCGGCCCTTTCAGGTATTTGTATTCGCTGCGGAAAAGATCCATCATGAACGTGTCGACCACAGAGCAGATCTTCCGGGTTGAATCTTCCAAGGGATCAAAGGCCAAGTGATCGAGAGCCGGATAGGTCGCGTTGGCGTTCGAGCCAACGACCCAACCGGGGATGCTGTCCGTCCATGGCAATACCGCGCGGCGTAGTTCATCCAGACCGAAAGGCAGCAGGATCAGTTCATCTCCCTTACGTCCGACACTGTAGGCCCGACGGGTTCCTTCGATCAACACATCGTTCCGCAGATCATGCCGCAGGCCGAACACATCTTCCGGAACCGGGCACGACGCCACTTCCTGAAAGAGCGTATCCAGCAGCACCAAGCGCACATCGCGCAGGATCTCCTTGCTTGCATCCGCTTGTGAACGCACCATGCGCGGATGCTCATAGGCCAACACCCACAGGCCCACATCGTTGATCAACAGGTCGGCAGCATGCAGGTCGGCACGTTGGAAAATAACCTCGGGCCTGGCACGCCCTACGATGACCTCACCCAACTGATAGTCCTGTGGGATCAAACGCACCATCCAAGGACCTCGCTCTTCCACCGCCCCCGTGATCCGGACCTCCAAGGGGCGATAGCTCACATGTTCGAAACGGACCAACACGCTCGAGCGCTCATTCCACGTAAGTCGTGCCTTCCCTTCCAAGTCGGTTACACCCTGCGTTCTTCCTTCCACGGAAATGGCCACGTTGGCAATAGGATGCGCATCGATGCTGTTCACCACAAGCACCGTCCGATCGCCGGACTGTGCAAACAATGTTCCTTGGCCGACGAGCAATGTGATGCCGATCAGTAGGAAATGAAAGATCACGGATCGAATCCTCATACTATGTAGGATGCAACAGTAGGTCGGAATGCACGATCCATGTTGTAGCCTACCGATCTTCCACAGTAGCACTTTGGCGTGTATCGCGGAGCATGAGGACCAATGCCCCCGTGCCTATTGCGCAGGCGAAGAGGAACAACGGCCATGGGAACATGGCTGGCTGGTAATGCTCCAAAGTGGACATGGCTGCTGTGCCCATGCGCAGGCCCGGTTCCAACGACCCTAAGTAGCGGATGGGATCCACCATGAAGGTGTAGAGCATGATCAGCCCCGCAGCGATCAACAGGAACCAGTGAAACCGGGTGGGCGCATAGCTGGCGTTGCGCTCCCGTCCGCTCAGGATCACCACAGCGAGCACGAGCAAGCCCAGGGAGATCAAGCAGGGGGCGAGCACCGGCCCTACCCACACCGTAGGCAATAGAAAGAGCACATCCCACGTGTGCACGCTTTCGGGCCAGTCCAGCAGCACTTTCAGGAAGACATAATAGAAGAGGTCCCACACGGCGAAGGCCCAACAGAACCACGCGAACCGCTCCAACCGGTTCCGCGAAAGCAAGGCTGCCGGCGCCAACAGCATCACCAATGTGGCCGCTTCGCGAAGCAGCTCGGAGACCACCAGCTTCGGCGACATGGACACCAAAGGAAAGGTGAACCCATCCGGATAGTAGATCTCCCGCAGGTAAACCACCACGGCGGACTCCAGAAAGCCCATGGCCACGGCGAAGGCCGTGATCCACGGCAGCACCTGTCGCCAAGGCCGTTGCCCTTCAACCAGGCGCGGACCTTGGGATCGCATCACTTAGCTATCGTTCGGTTGGACCGAATTGCTCACGAAGCCTTTACCACCCAATTGTGTGTATCGGCAACGCGGCCGCGGCGGATGTCATCGAGCACCTTACCGATCACCAGCACCTCGCTGTCCGGCTTCAACTCGGGCAGGTCGAAGTCCTTTCCCTTGTAGCCGATCACGCGAATGGGTGCGATGGTGGCTGCAGTGCCTGCACCGAAAGCAGCGGTGACCTTCCCGTTGCCGAGCCCGGTGATCACTTCCTCCACGGTCACCTTTCGTTCCTCTACCGGTATGCCCTTCTCACGGGCCAGTGTAAGGATGCTGTCGCGGGTGATCCCGGGCAGGATGGTGCCATCCAAGCTGGGTGTAGTGAGCACGCCATTGATGATGAAGAACACGTTCATGGTACCGCTCTCCTCGATGTACTTGTGTTCGATGGCATCCGTCCAGAGCTGCTGGTGGTAGCCCGCATTTTGCGCCATCTTCGAAGGGTAAAGTCCACCGGCATAGTTGCCGCCGCACTTCACTTCGCCAGTGCCACCCGGGAAAGCCCGGCTGTACTCCAGCTCAATGCGCACGCGCAATGGTTCCTGATAATAGCCGCGAACAGGGCTGATGAAGATCATGAAGCGGTAGCCATCACTGGGCTTCACGCCGATGTACTCATCACTGGCGAACATGAACGGACGGATGTAGAGCGCGGCATCGTTGCCATGGGGCACCCAGCCGGCATCCATGCGCACCAACTCCTTCAACCCTTCCAGGAAGACATCCTCCGGAAGTTCGGGCATGCACATGCGCTTCGCGCTGCGGTTCATGCGGGCGATGTTCGCCTGCGGACGGAAAAGCACCACTTCGCCTTGCTCGTTCCGGTAGGCCTTCATGCCTTCGAAAATGGTCTGGGCATAGTGCAGTACCAAGGTAGCAGGGCTCAATTCCAGATCGCCGTACGGCATGATCTGCGGGCGCTGCCACGCACCATCCACATAGTCCATCACGAACATATGGTCGGTGAAGACGCGTCCGAAGGTCAAGTTCTCCAAGTCCGTCTGTGGCAGGCGGGATTGTCCAACGCGTGTGATATCCATATCAGGTGCAGTGCTTATCATGGCGATACTATTTGTGTCCAAATGTAACCCCTTCGGCGGGGATGGGCGGAACGCGCGGACCCGTATCCTTGTGGTGCCAATGCCACGCGATATCCACGAAGTGCTCCGCGAAGTATGGGGCTATAGCAGCTTCCGCCCCATGCAGGAAGAGGTGGTGCGCGCGGTAATGAGCGGCACCGACACCTTGGCGTTGATGCCCACCGGAGGCGGCAAAAGCCTGTGCTTCCAAGTGCCCGCCTTGGCCATGGGTCGTCTGTGCATCGTGGTGTCACCGCTCATCGCATTGATGCAGGACCAGGTGGAACGGCTGAAGAGGAGCGGCGTGCGTGCCGTTGCCGTCACCAGTGGCATGGGCCATGTGGAGATCGAGAATGCCTTGGAAAGTTCCGCCATGGGCAAGATGGACTTCCTCTATGTATCGCCGGAACGCTTGGGATCCGACCTGTTCAAGGCGCGCCTGCCCCGTATGCCGGTGGGTTTGATCGCGGTGGATGAAGCGCATTGCATCAGCCAGTGGGGATACGACTTCAGGCCTTCGTACATGCTGATCGGAAGCTTGCGCGAAGTACATCCCAAGGTGCCGATCCTGGCACTGACGGCCTCCGCCACGCCCGAGGTCGCCAAGGACATCATGGAGCGCTTAGCGTTCCACAAGCCACATGAATTGCGCGGTTCTTTCCGACGCCCCGAACTCACCTTCTGGGTGAGCCATGGCGAGGACAAGTTCGGTCGCCTCTTGCGCATTGCAAACCATGTGAAGGGAACCGGCATTGTATACCTACGCGACCGGCGCGGCACGACGCGCATCGCACAGTTCCTGCAACAGCACGGCATCAGCGCACAGGCTTATCACGCTGGGCTGGGCATGGAGGAGCGCGATCACATACAGAAGGAATGGACCAGCGGTGCCATCCGCTTCGTGGCTGCCACCAATGCATTCGGCATGGGCATCGACAAGTCCGATGTACGGTCTGTGATCCATATGGAACCCCCGCCCGACATGGAGAGCTATTACCAGGAGGCGGGCCGGGCGGGTCGCGATGGACAACCCTCCTTTGCCTTCCTATTGGCGCATCCTTCCGACGAAGCCAAACTGCGCGAAAAGCTGGAAGCCTCCTTTCCTACGCTCAGTGAAGTGAGGCGCGTGTACCAAGCCTTCGCCGACCTACATGGCATCGCTCTTGGTTCCGGCGAGTTCGAGGCTTACAACTTGGACCTGACGGAGCTGGGCCGCCGTACTTCCCTACCTGCTTCCACGGTGAACAGCGTCATGAAAGCCTTGGAGCTTGATGGCCGCGTCGCTCTTTCCGAAAGTGCTCGTACTCCATCCCGTGTGCTCATGCGTGCCGGGGGCGACACCATCCATTCCCTGCGGATATCGGATAACCGGGTAGGCCCTCTGCTGGAGGCGATGCTCCGGATGTATGGCGGACTCTTCGAGGAACCTTCCATCATCGACGAGACCCTGCTCGCGAAGCATCTCGGCCGATCCGTTTCACACGTGCGTGCTTCCCTCCATGAACTCGCAAGGGATAACGTGCTTTTCTATCGCCCCCGGAATGACTCGCCCACCGCCACCTTGCTCACCCCCCGCGCGGATGCACAGACATTGGCATTGAACAAGG
This sequence comes from Cryomorpha ignava, assembly GCA_040391235.1. Taxonomy (GTDB): domain Bacteria; phylum Bacteroidota; class Bacteroidia; order Flavobacteriales_F; family PHOS-HE28; genus PHOS-HE28. The sequence continues at coordinate 58,256 of JBEBYG010000018.1, read as the reverse complement.
AAGCCTTGCACGCCCGTCAAGAGCGGGCACGAAAGCGCATGGAGGCCATCATCCATTTCACCTTCCAAGAGAAAGGCTGTAGAGAAATAGCCGTGCTTCGCTACTTCGGCGAACACGCGGATGAACCTTGCGGGCGCTGTGATAATTGCAAAGCCATGCGCGATGCGAACACAGTGGCCGAGCCATCCGTTCGATGGGTAACGGATGAAGGACAGATCGTGAACGGACCAACGAAGGCATGAAGAAGCTCCCACGATCATTCTATGCACGCCCCGACGTGGTGGCGATCGCCCGCGAACTGCTCGGCAAAGTGCTGGTGACCCACTTCGATGGGACCACCACCTCCGGCGTGATCACCGAAACTGAAGCGTACATGGGTGCCATCGATCGTGCCTCACATGCACATGGTGGTAAGGTGACGCCAAGGAATAAGGTGATGTATGGTAAGTCCGGAGTAGCCTACGTTTACCTCTGTTATGGCATCCACCACCTCTTCAATGTGGTCACCAATGTGCCGGGCATTGCCCATGCCGTTCTGGTGCGCGCCATCCATCCGCTGGAAGGAAAGGAGTTGATGCTGGAACGACGGAAAACCAAGGTGCTCACCACCGGCGGCCCGGGCACGCTCACCCAGGCGCTCGGCATTCGCACGGAACATACCGGCACCGACCTCCTCGGGGACCTTATCACCATCGAGGACCACCAGATCATCATACCCGACAATGAGATCATCATCGGCCCGCGCATTGGCGTGGACTATGCCGGCGACGATGCACTCCTTCCCTATCGCTTCCACTTTCACCCCCGCATACTTCAATGAACAAACGGATAATTTTCATGGGAACGCCGGCCTTTGCCGTTGCCTCGCTCAATGCGCTCATTGGGGCCAAGCTCGATGTGGTCGCTGTGGTGACCGCACCGGACCGCCCCGCCGGCAGGGGACGACAGTTGCGTATGAGCGCTGTGAAGGAGCGCGCCTTGGAACTCAACCTTCCCGTGCTTCAACCGGAGAACCTGAAGGACCCGCAGTTCCACAAGCAGCTCGATGCACTGCATGCATCCTTATATGTAGTGGTCGCTTTCCGCATGTTGCCGGAAGCTGTTTGGAACAGGCCGGAGCTCGGCACCATGAACCTTCATGCCTCGCTGCTGCCCAACTACCGGGGAGCTGCACCGATCAACTGGGCGGTGATCAACGGGGAAGCGCGCACGGGGCTTACCACCTTCTTCATCAATGAAAGGATCGATACGGGCGACATCCTGCTACGCGAAATAGTGGAGATAGGTCCGGACGAGAATGCGGGTGCTCTGCATGATCGCATGATGATCACCGGAGCAGAACTCTTGGTGCACACCGTAAAGAATGTATTGGACGGCACGGCGGAGCCGATCTCACAGCTGGACTTCGTGGGCGACGATGTGCATGATGCGCCAAAGCTCACGCCGGAGAATTGCGAGGTGAACTGGAAGCTCACTGCACGGCGGATCCACGATCACATACGTGGGCTCTCTCCTGTTCCTGGTGCATGGACCAACTGGAAAGAGAAGGGACATCCGGATCGCCAGTTCAAAGTGTTATCGGCGAAGGTGGCCACGGACAGTGGCAAGGAGCGCGCTCCGGGAACGGTGACCATTACCAATGATCGTCTATTGATCCATTGCGGCACAGGTGCGATCGAAGCGACGGAGATCCAGATGCAGGGGAAACGGCCGATGGATGCGGGTTCGTTCCTGCGGGGATTGCAGCGGCGAACGGATATCACGGTCGGTTGAACAACCTGCACAGGGATCATGGGCCATTCTCATACAAGCCTGAAAATGCTTGATGCCGATTTGCGAAACCCTTGGTATCAGTAGAAAATCGGGCGACTTATGAACAAACACCCCCATTTTTCAACATTTTCCGCACGAACCTCGGGAAACCCTTGGCAGCAGGGCCTTTGCGGATACATTTGCCATGAGTCTTCAAACAAACACCCTAAACAAAACCAAAGAACATGGGCCTGAACAAAGCAGAATTGGTAGAAGCGATCGCCGCTGAGGCGAAGATCTCCAAGGCGGACGCAAAGCGTGCATTGGACGCTTTCGTGAACAACACCACGAAGGCACTGAAGAAAGGTGAGCGCGTTGCCCTCGTTGGCTTCGGCACCTTCAGCGTCACCAAGCGTGCAGCCCGTAAAGGCCGCAACCCACAGACCGGCAAAGAGATCAAGATCGCTGCCAAGAAAGTGGTAAAGTTCAAGGCCGGTGCGGACTTGAGCAAGAAGGTGAAATAAGAAACACCCATTTGAGATAAGGTCCTCCATCCGTGGGGGACCTTTTCTTTTGTACCCCCATCATCACTCATCACATGGTAACAGACGCCGAACGCTACGCACAACTCGCTCCCTTTATCTCCGACAATAAGCGTGGGCTCTTCGAGCGCATCGCACAGGAGCGAACGCGCCATGTGACCGTGGTGCTCGAAGACATCTACCAACCGCACAATGCAAGTGCCGTGGTGCGCACGGCTGACCTGCTCGGCGTGCAGGATATCCATATCATAGAGAACAGGAACAAGTACACGGTGAATCCGGATGTGACACTTGGTTCTTCCAAGTGGACGGAGATGATCCGCTACCGCGAACGCGATACGGACAATGCGAAAGCATGCGTCGCGCGATTGAAAGCCAAAGGCTATCGCATCGTGGCAACATCGCCGCGTGCCGATAGCGTGACGCCGGAATCCATTCCATTGGATACGCCCATGGCATTCTGTTTCGGCACCGAGCTCACCGGACTGAGCGATGGCATGATGGCACATGCGGATACATTCCTCCGTATTCCGATGCACGGTTTTACAGAGAGCTACAACATCTCCGTCTCGGCAGCGATCGTACTCTATACCGTGATGCAACGCTTACGAAGCAGCGATGTGAACTGGCGACTGAGCGCGGAAGAACTCGATGCGCTCAAACTTTCCTGGGCGCGCAAGACAGTACACTCCGCGCAATTCCTCGAAGCACGTTTCGATCAAGACTCGAAGGACAAGAGCACCGAATGATGTTGATGGATCGCATCATCATCATCGCGTCGATGTGCGTGTGTTGATCGCTCGGTGAACGATCCATCGCAAGTGATGATCATGCTGTTCCATGATCCTGCAACGTGATGATCCATCGCTCTTCAACATGCGATCATCCAGTTCGCACAACTTTTTTTTTGCTGCTCGCGTCACATATCGACATCAAGCGCGCACGATTTTCAGCAGTGCATTTCATTGCATGATGTGATCAACGCGAACATCAACACCGCTCAAATATTCCAGCATCCGCGCGGCCTCCAGCGCATCGCGCAAAACTTCACCGATGCATGTGCTTGCGTTGATCGCATTTCAACACCATGGTTCTCAACAAACAAGCGTGGAGAAATGAAACCGATGCAACACCGTGCGCGTTACAGCTTGCGAATAGATTTGGATCGAATCCTAAACACTCCAGACAATGGGTAAAGGTGATATGAAAACGAAGAAGGGTAAGCGCACCGCTGGCAGCACAGGCAAGGCTCGTCCTGCCAAGAGCACGGTAGCAGCTGCCAAGAAGGCTGCAGCCAAAAAGGCCGCACCGAAGAAAGCAGCGCCGAAGAAGGCAGCCGCAACAAAAGCAGCCCCTAAGAAGGCAGCCGCTAAAAAGGCAGCTCCGAAAAAGGCAGCTGCTACTAAGCCAGTAGCCCAGAAGGCTGCAGCTAAAAAGGCAGCTCCGAAAAAAGCTATGGCCAAAAAGCCAACAGCTAAGAAGGTAGCTCCGAAGAAGGCAGCAGCCAAGAAGGCCGCTCCGAAGAAGGCAGCAGCTAAGAAGGCAGCTCCGAAAAAGGCAGCAGCCAAGAAGGCCGCTCCAAAGAAGGCAGCAGCTAAGAAGGCAGCTCCGAAGAAGGCAGCAGCCAAGAAGGCCGCTCCTAAAAAGGCAGCAGCTAAAAAGGTAGCAGCCAAGAAGCCAGCAGCCAAGAAAGCTGCAGCTAAGAAGAAGTAAGCGGCACAGCGCTACAGAAGCAAAGACCCCCGAGAGATCGGGGGTCTTCTGCATTATAGAGGTACGTGATCACACGAAGAGCGTGGTTGCAGATGCAGTTGACACATGAAGTGTGTGCACGAAACTGATAGGCAACCAGAGCGCACCTTCACAGGGCAACGATGGCCACAGATGAAACACGGGACATCTGCACAGGTGAGCTTCGTGGTTCGATAGCTGCCACGTTCGGTCCGCCTCTCAGTCACCTGTGTCCAGCTGTATGATCCGTGGAGGAACCAACCCATCTGTTCTATACACTCCGTTAAGGAAGGAAGGAAGGAAGGAAGGAAGGAAGGAAGGAAGGAAGGAAGCGACATGCTGTAAAAGCAAAAGCCTCCCGATCGCTCGGGAGGCTTTTGTTTGGAAAGGAAAGAAGATCAACGTTGGATCACGGTTGCAAACGCATCCGCTGCCACGTGCCGTCCTGGAAGTGTTCAAAGGCAAGCCGATCATGCAAGCGGTTCTCACGCCCTTGCCAAAGTTCAATGCGAACGGGTCGCACCAGTATGCCACCCCAATGTTCCGGGCGTGGTACGTCCTGCCCTTCGAAGCGTTCGCTCCAACGCGCGAAGCGCTCATCCATCGCTGCACGGTCTTCCACGGTGCGGCTTTGATCACTGCTCCAAGCACCTATCCTGCTGGAGCGTGGGCGCGATGCGAAGTAGGCATCACTCTCTTCCGTAGGAACCATTTCAGCCTTGCCTTCCACACGTACCTGCCGCTCCAACGCCGGCCAAAAAAAGGTGAGTGCTGCGCGAGGATCACGCTCCAGGTCCATCGCTTTTCTACTGTTGTAGTTGGTGTAGAAAACGAAGCCGCGGGCATCGGCATGGCGCAACAGCACCACCCGGCAACTAATGCTCGCACTACCCACCGTGGATAGCATCATCGCATTGTGATCCGCCTGGCCGCTCCGTTCTGCCTCATCCAACCATTCCATGAACACCTTCATGGGATCCATGCCCACCGTTTCCTCCGAGAGAGAATCCTTGTTGTACTCGGATCTCAGATCCACCTTACGTTCTTCGCTCATGGCGTCGTGCTTTTCTGTGGCAGCGAAGTTACCCGTCCGCCATCACAGCGGATCCCGTACTTTTAAACCATTGACATGTCCCACGACCCGCTCGACTTCGACCCGCCCAATCCCTTACCGCCACAGCGTGGCACCTTGCTGGTAAGCGGACCATTCCTCGCCGACCCCTACTTCCGAAGAGCGGTGGTCTTGCTGTGCATACACGATGCTGAAGGCTCGTTCGGCTTGGTGCTGAACCGCCCCATCGACATGGCCGTGGCCGACCTGATGGAGGACATGCCTATCGTACCCTCACCCGTGGGACTTGGTGGGCCCGTGCAAAGTGGCAACCTCTTTTATCTGCACACGCTTGCACCGCGCATTGAAGGAAGCCTGCACGTGGTGGACGACATCTACATGGGAGGCGACTATGACCAGTTGCGTGCCGTGCTGGCCGCTGCACCGAAGCTCGCCAAGCATGTGCGCTTCTTTGTAGGCTATAGCGGCTGGGGAGAAGATCAGTTGAACACGGAGATCGAACAACGTGCTTGGCTCGTTCATCCAGCCAACAAGCGCTTGGTGATGCAGGCACCCACCGCCGACCTATGGGCGGAGACGTTGCGCAAAATGGGACCTGCCTATGCCCCGCTCGCGAACTTCCCGGATGACCCTTCGCTGAACTAGCTCAACACTTTCTTCACCAGCAGATCCTGCAGGCGCAACGCCATGCGATGGCCATAGCGCTTGGTGCGGTATGCACCCACCCACTGCACACCCGATGGTGCGTTGGTGAAGAAGAGCTCATCGGCCACCAGCAGGTTCTGAGGGTTCAGTGAACTCTCGTACACCTTGATACCGTTCTCCAGCGCAATGTTGATCACCTGCATGCGCATGATGCCACCCAGGCATCCATCGGAGAGTGGAGGTGTGTAGAGCACGCCATTGCTTACGATGAAGAGGTTGCCGGAGCTGCTCTCGATGATGTTGCCGCGATCGTTCTGCAAGAGGCAGTTGTCCAAATGGTGCTCGATGCTCCACAGGCTCGCCATCACATAAAGCTGCGAGTCCAAGGTCTTGTGGACCGAGAGCAGGTTCACCGGCTTGCGCATTTCGGGATAGAGGTCCACGGTATAGCCCCGCTCGTTCAGTATATAGGTTTCACGCTCCACCGGAAAGAGTTCCAAAGTGAACGCACCGGTATTGCGCTCCGGCCTGAAGTAGCCTGATGAATCCCGATACACGGTGAGGCGGCAACGTGCGTTGACGGCTTCGTTGCGCTGGATCAATTCACTGATCGCCCGCTCCAATTTCTCGAGACCAAGTTCCTTGGGCATCTCGATCCGGAGCACTTTAAGCCCTTCCATCAGTCGGGCCCAATGGGCATCCAGGAAACAGGCCCGGCCACGCACGATCCGCATGGTCTCGAACACACCATCGCCATAGTGGAAGGCCCGGTTGTCCAGTGGGATCACCGGTTCATCGGCGGGATAGAGCTTCCCGTTGAGGTTTACAAATGCTGCCATTAGATCATTCCTTCCTTTTGCAATAAGGGCATCAACGGTTGATTCGGCCCTACCAGTATGCCGCGCACTCCCGCACTGTTCGCAGCATCCACATCCCGTTGGCGATCGCCGACCATCAGCGATCGCGATGGATCGATGTTGAAACGGGCCAACGCACGTTCAACCATCAGCCCGCCGGGCTTGCGACATAGGCATCGGCCTTGTGTAGGATGATGGGGGCAGTAGTACACGGCGTCGAGTTGGGCGCCCTGCAGGGCCAGCTGTCGGTGAAGGTAGGCATGCAGCAGCGCTACATCCGCATGTCCGTAGAGCCCCAAGCCGATACCGCTCTGGTTGGTGATCACGATCACGAGGAGCCCTGCATCATGTGCCGCCTTCACTGCTTGGGCCACGTCCGGGAGGATCTCGAAATCCTCCAAGCGCCAAGTGTGTGCTCCGCGCTCGCGGTTGATCACCCCATCACGATCCAGAAAAAGGGCAGCTCGCTTCTCCCCCATTTCAGAAACCGACCACGTCGAAGAAGTGACCCACCACGTGCGGGCCGAGGATGGCAGTGAATGCGATGCCGTAAAGCGCACCGAAGTAGTGGGCATCATGCGCGATGTTGCCCTGCCCCTTCTTGCTCATGTACCACTCATATATGAGGTAGAGCCCGCCGAAGATCCAAGCCGCCATGGGAATGGGGAGGAAGATCAGCATCAGCTTCGTATCCGGGTGAAGAAGGATAAAGGAGAACACCACGGCGGAAGTAGCGCCGGAAGCACCCACCGCACGGTAGCTTGGATCGTGCCGGTTCTTGAAGTACCCGGGTAGCGAGCTGAGCAGGATGCCGCCTATGTACAGAATGAGATAGGGTACTAAGGGATCCCCATGGATCAGGTCGCCATATGCGTTCTCCACTGCCGTGCCGAACATCCACAACACGTACATGTTCACCAGCAGGTGCATCACACTGCCGTGCACAAAGCCATGCGAAATGAAGCGGTACCAGTCCTTGCTATCGTGCATCACGAAGGGCTGGAACAAGAGCTTCGAGAATAACTCCTGGTTGTTAAGCGCCGCCATGGAGACCAGCACCGTAACCACTATAATGACCAAGGTGATCGACATGGGCGCAAGTTAGTAGCGTGCCCGGTCCGGCTCGCAACAGTGGTCCTTACACATCCTACTTCCCTTACCTTCCTTACTTCCGTCTTCAACACGCTAATAGCTCTGATCCCGCAAGATCTTCCACCCTTCAGCTGTCCGCTCCCATAAAAGACTGAAGCCTCCCGAAAGCGTATCCTGCGAGCGGATAAGCCGCCAGCGCCCTGTGCACCAAGCATGATCCGAACCGGCGGCCAAGATCTCCAGCCCGGCAAAATCCAACTGTCCCATTGCCGCACGGTCCGGGTACCTCCGCTCATACCTCGCGGTCACCAGCTCCTTTCCACAGCTGCGTTCGTGTATGCTAATGAAGCAGATGCTATCGCTATAGCCTTCCATATAGCCAGAAATGTCGCCCTTGTTCCAAGCGGCTTCCTGCTCCACCATCACTACGCGGATGGCCTCCGCATCCGCTGGCTTGAATTGTTGTGGAGCACATGAAATAAGCAGTAATAAAAGGACCGAGGAGAGGAATTTGAGCTGCATAAGTGGTCTTTGCATGACAAAGATGCGGTGCGGAAGGCACTACACGCTCCTACCCGGCCTGCAACTGGTCCTTCCCTTTCCGTACATGACCAAGAACGACAAAGCCCCCCAGCATGTGCTGGAGGGCTTGTCCCTGTAAGAGTAGCGCGAGAGTGACTTGAACACTCGACCTCAGGATTATGAATCCTGCGCTCTAACCAGCTGAGCTACCGCGCCATTTCGGGCGGCGAATATAGCAAGGGTGCCGTCCCCGGAAAACTTAACTCCATTTGCACGGAAAAGAGATCTGCTTATCTTTCCGCCAACCCCAAAGCACTGTCCCCTACCATGGCGAAGTTGAAGACCAACCCTCGAACAAAGGCCGCAAAGACCGCGAAATCTTCCACGAGCAGTGCTGCCGGTAAGCAAAAAGCCTCCGCTTCCAAGTCCGTGGCGAAGAAGGCTGCGACCAAGAAACCAGCAGCCGAAAAGGCCGCAGTGAAGAAGGCCACAGCCAAGAAGGCACCAGCCAAGAAAGCTCCAGCTAAGAAGGTTCCTTCCAAGAAGGCACCAGCCAAGAAAGCTCCAGCCAAGAAAGCACCAGCCAAGAAAGCTCCAGCTAAGAAAGCTCCAGCTAAGAAAGCACCAGCTAAGAAAGCTCCAGCCAAGAAGGCTCCAGCCAAGAAAGCTCCAGCTAAGAGGTCTCCGGCCAAGAAAGCACCAGCTAAGAAGGCACCAGCTAAGACGACTCCGGCCAAGAAGGCTCCAGCTAAGAAGGCTCCAGCCAAGAAAGCACCCGTGAAGAAGGAAGTGGTGAAGAAGCCAGAAGCTAAAAAGGCCGCAGCACCTCCTGCCCACCCGAGCAAGGTGGCAGCACCCAAGCAGGTGGCACCAGCCCCCAAGCCCACCGTGGCACCGGCCCGTCCTGCAAGGACCGCCTTGAAACAGCGCTACCAACTGGAGTTCTATTTGAACGCCTCGGTGGCTTCGCTCTACGAGCACATCAGCACGCCCAGCGGCTTCAGCAAGTGGTTCTGCGACGACCTGAACGTGATGGACGATATGTACACGTTCAAGTGGGGCGAGGAAACCGAATCAGCAGAATGCATCAGCGAGCGGTTCGGCGAATACATCCGTTTCCGCTGGGAGGACGATATGGATGAAGATCCCGCCGCCTATTTCGAATTCCGCATCCGCATCGACGGCATGACCAACGAGACCTGCTTGGTGGTCACGGACCACGCATGGCCCCGCGACCTGGAAGAAGAAAAGGCCTTGTGGGAATCGCAGATCCAACAGCTCACCCGCGTATTGGGTGCATAGATCCCCGAACTTTCGAGCCTACTGCCCATTCGAGAGCACCAGGCACCGGAAAGCTCGAACCCTTTTACCGATCTTTGCGGACCACGCATGAAGCGTTTGCACCGCATGATACTCGGGGTCTACATCGGCCCCTTGCTGATCACCTTCCTCATTGTTCTCTTTCTCTTCAGCATGCAATGGCTGTGGAAATGGGTGGATGAGTTGATGGGAAAGGGACTCCCTTGGGATGTTCTCACCAAGCTGATCGCCTTTGCCACATCCGCCTTTGTGCCCGCCGTCCTGCCCTTGGCCGTATTGCTCAGTTCCATTATGACCATGGGCGGTCTTGGGGAACGCTCGGAGCTCACGCCCATGCGTTCCGCAGGTCTGGGACTGTTCAAGATCCTGGCGCCCTTGGTGGTCTTCGTCATCGGCTTGGCCGGCTTCTCCTTCTACTTCAGCAACAACGTGCTCCCCGTGGCCAACCTGAAATTCCAGAGCCTGCTCTGGGATGTAACCAAGGCCAAGCCCGCGTTCAACCTGCAGCCCGGCGTATTTTTCGGAGGCTTGGACGGCTTCTCCATTCGCGTGGGCGACAAGGATGAGCACACCGGCGAGCTCCACGATGTGCTCATCTACGACCATCGCAAACCCTTTCAGGCGAACAAGACCGTGGTGCGCGCCCAAAAGGGGATCATGCAACGCAGCACGGATGGCCGCTACTTGGTCCTTGTGTTGGAGAACGGCCATATCTATGACGAACGCGGAGAGAATCCCTCGCGCATGAGCGGCAACTTCCCATTACTCCGCGGCAGCTTCCAGCGGGAAGAGATCCGCATGGACCTTTCCGGCATGGGTATGAAGCGTACCGATGAGGAGCTCTTCAAGGACCATTACAAGATGTTGACCTTGGGCCAACTGGCCTACGCCGAGGACAGTTTGGCCAAGCGCTTGAATACACGCATGGACGAACAGGAACGGAACCTGCGACAGAGCCTTTTGATATTCCGGGACAGCCTCAGCGGCCCCATCGCCCCGGTTGTTCAGGGCACTGAAAATGGGACAACCACCCCTTCCATCGAACAACGCGCCATGTGGTTCCCTATCGCTACGGACCTGGCGCGCAACGCCATCAACGAGCTGGACCGCATGACGGCGGAACGCAAGGACCGCACCTCCCAGATCGCCAAATTCCAAGTGGAATGGCACCGCAAGCTGATGCTCGCCTTCGCCTGTGTGGTCTTCTTCTTCATCGGTGCCCCCTTGGGTGCCATCGTCCGCAAAGGCGGCATGGGCCTGCCAGCTGTCATCGCCATCGTCTTCTTCCTCGTCTTCCACATCCTTAGCTATTCCACCGAGCAAATGGTGAAGGCGGGCACACTCAACCCGTGGCCCGGTATGTGGATCAGCACCTTTGTTCTGCTCCCTATCGGCATATTCCTTACCTGGAAAGCGGCAACGGACAGCCCCTTGTTCGACCGTGATGCGTATGATCGCGTCTGGAAGAGGTTCCGGTCGCTCTTCACCCTTCGCCATGCGCATCCTCCAACTGTGCAATAAGCCCCCCTATCCGCCCATTGATGGGGGTACCAAGGCCATGCACAATATCACGCAGGGCCTACTGGATGCGGGGCATCAAGTGAAAGTGCTTTGCATCAGCACGAAGAAGCATCCGCTCAAGGTGGCCTCCATCCCCGATGAACTGCGCGAACGCACCCGCATCGAAGGCGTTTTCGTGGACACCTCCCTCAATGTGGTGGATGCCTTCACCGACCTGGTAACGGCGGACAACTACAACATCAGCCGCTTCTTCTCGCCGGACATGGATATCCGGCTGATCCAATTGCTTTCGCAGGAAGAGTTCGACATCATTCATCTGGAAAGCCTCTTCGTTACCCCCTACATCCCCACGCTGCGCCGCTACTCCAAGGCGCGCATCGTACTGCGCTCGCACAACTTGGAACACGTGATCCAGGAACGCATTGCGCACGGCGAACGAAACATCCTGAAAAAGCCCTATCGGAAATTCCTCGCCCGCCAGCTAAAGAACTACGAGGACAAGGTGCTCCAGCAGGTGGATGGCGTGGCGGCCATCACAGCGGCGGATGCGAAGCAAATGGGAGAACACGGTTGTACCACTCCGATCATCACCATCCCCTTCGGACTGAACCCTGCTGAATATGAAGCCACCCGGCCATCCGGGGAACCCATCTTCTTCCACCTCGGCAGCATGGACTGGCTGCCCAACGAGGAAGGGATCCGCTGGCTGCTTCGTGCGGTATGGCCACGCGTGCTCCAGTCACATCCCAAGGCCAAGCTTCATCTCGCGGGCAACCGCATGCCCAAGGATATGATCCGCGCGCGACTGCCGGGCACCACCGTGGTAGGCCGCGTACCCGATGCCAACCGATACATCTCCCAGCGCCATGTAATGCTGGTGCCCCTCTTCAGCGCGGGCGGTATGCGCGTGAAGATCATCGAAGGCATGGCCATGGGGAAGTGCATCATCAGTACCTCCATCGGCGCGGAAGGGATCGACATTGAACCGGGAAAGAACATCCTGATAGCGGACACCGCCGCCGCCTTCACCGAACAGATCGACAAGGTGCTGGCCGACCCCAAACTCGCCGACACCATCGGGGCCAATGCCCGGGAACTCATCCGCAAGCGGCACACCAACGCGGAGATCATCAAGGACCTCGTGGCCTTCTATGCTTCCTTGCTGAAGAAATGAAATTATTGGTGGTGCTTTCCCGCATGCCCTATCCGCTGGAGAAGGGTGATAAACTGCGCGCCTATCACTTGGTGAAGCGCTTGGCCAAGCGGCACGAGATCTACCTCTTTTGCCTCAGCGACCAGCCTACCAAGCCTACCGATGAAGAGCACCTCCGCAGCTTCTGCAAGCACCTGCAAGTGATCCATATCCCACGGTGGCGCATCCTGCTCCGCATGTTCACCGCTCTCTTCTCCCGGCTCCCCTTCCAAGTGAGCTATTTCCACCACCACCATGCCCAACAGGCCATGGACCAAGTGATCGATAGCTTCCGGCCGGACCATGTGCTCTGCCAGTTGGTGCGTACCACCGAATATGTGCGCTACCGGTACGACCTGGGCAAAACGCTCGACTACATGGACACCCTGAGCAAGGGTATGGAGCGCCGCGCCGAGAACGCCTCCTTCCCTGTTCGCTACTTCCTGAAGGCCGAAACACGCAGGCTCATCCACTACGAGAACCTGATGTTCGACCTCTTCGACCACCAAGCCATCATCAGCGCACAGGATCGCGACCTGCTCTACCACCCGCAGCGCGACGAAGTAGCGGTGGTGCCCAACGGTGTGGACACGGAATACTTCACCCCGAGGGAAACGGTGAAGACCCACGACCTGCTCTTCACGGGCAACATGAACTACCCGCCCAATATCGACAGCGTTCTCTTTCTGGTGCACAAGGTGTTGCCTTTGGTGCATGCCCAGCGACCACAGACGACCCTGCTCATCGCCGGAGTGGACCCGGACCAGCGGGTACTCGAACTCGCCACCCGCAATCCGCGTGTTACCGTGAGTGGATGGGTGAAGGATATCCGGGATTCGTATGCCTCCGCACAGATCTTCGTCGCTCCCATGCAGATCGGGACCGGCCTGCAGAACAAGCTCCTGGAAGCTATGGCCATGGGCATGCCTTGCGTTACCTCGGACCTGGCCAACAACGCCGTAGGCGCAACACCGAACGAAGCCATCCTCATCGGCCATGAGCCGGAGGAATACGCCGCACACATCCTGCGGCTCATGGACCACGCCGAAGAGCGCGAACGCTTGGCCGGCAATGCGCTCCGCTTCGTGCAACACGCCTTCGATTGGGACCGCGCGGCAGAACGATTGGACCGCTTGATGTTTCCGGTGTAGGCCAAGCTGCAGCCACAGAGACGCGGAGGTGCGGAGAAATACTTCCGTGGTGATCGAAGAGCCGTTGATCATGCCTGCGACAGTCAAGATCGCAGTGTCATATTTTACATTCTACATTTTCCTTTTCCCTCTCTGGTAGCCATTGTGAATGTAAATCCAACAAGGCTTCAATGGAGTTGGGTTCTGGGGTTCCTGGTTCAATGCGCAATTCCTTGGAAGTGTTCGAAAGGAATCCCTCGGCGCATGAACGCTCCTGGTCGGATGCCCCCGAAAAAGCAACCCAAGGGTGCCTGCTTCGTCTCAACGTACGTGCTCTGGAAGGTGAACAGAACGGTCCACTTGGAGCTTGAACTAAATAGACAACCCCTATGAAACAACTTTTGACCCTCCTTTTATTATTCACTTTCTATCAACTCGCCGCGCAGACGGTGCTGCCGGGTATGCCCAACGTGCAGGGCCAAGTGTACGCCATTGAAAAGGTCGGCAATACCATGTACATCGGTGGCTTCTTCACGCAGGTGAACGGGCAGCCGCGTGCGGGCCTGGCCCGCTTCAATGCGACCACCGGAGCACTCGATGGTTGGGCTCCAACGGGTATCACCAACGGTGTTACCTCGTTGACGCGAGTGGCTAACAAATTGATCGCTGGTGGTGCATTCCAAACGGTGAACGGCCAGCCCCGGTTGGGCATTTGCATGTTCGACCTCGCCACGGGCAACTTGGAGCCTTGGTCTGATGTAGCCAACTTCGTTTCCTGGCGGCAAGGCGTGGGCGTGTACGGGAACAACTTCTACTACTCCCCGCTCAGTCCCAGCAGGATCGTGGCCGTGGATGCCACCACTGGAACCTCAACGACCTGGCAATCTTCACCTGCATTCGCAGAACAGGGAGACATTAATACCATCTACGTCTCCGGGGCCCATGTCTATGTGGGTGGTAGTTTCCGGTTCGCTTCGGGCCCTTCGGTGTATGACCATCTCTGCCGCTTCGATATGGTAACCGGTGCATTGGACAGCACTTGGCATCCCCAACCGAACGTCGGCAACTTCGGCGTCAACTCCATCGTTCGCACCAACGATCACATTTTCATCGGTGGAGATTTCGGCTCTATCAGCGGACAGACCAGAAAGGGGGTAGCTGCGTACAACTTGGACGGCACGCTGGCGGCGTTCAACCAGAACAGCAGCAGTTCCGAGGTATTGAGCCTCTATCCGGATGGCGACCATATTTGGGTGGGCGGCAATTCGAGCCTCTTGGGTGGGCAGAGCCGTTTCCGTATCGCGCAGATCCAGATCAGCAATTCGACTGCGAGCTGTTGGGATGCCTCCGCCACCTCCAGCGCATGGAGCACGGTGCAGGCGATCCATGTGGCCGGCGATACCGTGTATGCGGGTCCGTTCGGCTCCCCGAACCTTGCCGTGTTCGTAGGCAGCCCTGCTCCGCAGACCCCGGTCGCCATTAGCGGGCCTGCTTCCGTGGCGCCGGCTGCAGCGGCCACGTATACCGTGCCGCAGGTGGCGGGTTGCACCTATACGTGGACGGTTACCGGAGGTGCCGGCACGTCAACCACCAACAGCATCAATGTGGTGTGGGGTCCTGGCCCGATCGGCTCCGTGAGCGTGGTAGTGAATACAGCAGGAATCACCAACTGCTCCAGCAATAGCGTGACCCTAGGAGTCGCCATATCCGGCACCAGTTCGATCGATGAAAATGAGGAGTCCAAAGACGCCTTTTCCCTCTTCCCGAATCCAACGTCGGGACTTGTCAGCTTGCACCGTCCACATTCCGCGATCGGCGGCAATGCCGAGGTGCGGGTACTGGATGCGCTCGGCAACGTGGTGGTTTCATCCGTTATGAAAGACGACGTGATCCAACTTGACCTCACATTTTTGCCGAACGGCTTCTACTGTGTGCTGATCGGAACGGACGGTGGCACATTGACCAAAAAGCTGATGAAGAACTAGCGGGCGTCCTATACCCTCCGAGAAGAGCCGCCCCACACGCGGCTCTTCTTGTTCGGTCGCTGCAATCGACGGGGCGGCGCTCGTGTGCTTGCCTTCCGAAGAGACGGTCGCGGTTGTCAACCAGGGAATTTGGCATTTCCGCCGGGGCCTTCTGCCTCAGAGCGCCTGTGGCATCGATACAACATACGCTTGGTCATCTGCGAAAGACCGTGCGCGCGTGTTCAGGCCAACTCGGAAGAGCTTGAGCGAACTGATCCCCCCACCTCTTCCTATCGTAAATTTGCGCCGCGCTTCGAGCACTTTTCCGGTGTTAGCGCGCTATGCATGATGGTGAACAACCCTGAATTCGACAGTATTGAAAGTGCCATTGCCGACATCCGTGCGGGCAAGCTCGTGATCGTGGTGGATGACGAGGACCGGGAGAATGAAGGCGACTTCATTACGGCCGCACAGAACGCTACCCCCGAGGTGGTGAACTTTATGGCCACGCACGGTCGCGGCCTCATCTGCACACCACTTACCGAGAAGCGTTGTGAACAGTTGGGCCTGGACCTGATGGTGCAGGACAATACCGCACTGCATGAAACACCCTTCACGGTGAGCATCGACCTGCGCGGCCACGGCACCAGCACAGGCATCAGCGCAAGCGACCGCAGTAAAACCATTTTGGCCTTGATCGATCCGGAGACGAAACCTTCGGACCTGGGTCGTCCGGGACACATCTTCCCGCTGAAGGCGCGCAACGGCGGAGTGCTCCGTCGCACCGGGCACACGGAAGCCACGGTGGACCTGGCCCGCTTGGCTGGCATGGAACCCGCCGGGGTGCTGGTGGAGATCATGAACGAGGATGGAAGCATGGCCCGCCTGCCGGAGTTGCGCGAGGTGGCGAAGCGCTTCGATCTGAAGTTGATCAGTATTGAGGACCTGGTGGCCTACCGCATGAAAACGGAGCGTTCCGTGGAGCGCGTGGTGGAGGTGAACATGCCCACGGACTATGGTGACTTTCATCTGATCGCTTACAAGCAGACGGACACGGGAGAAGAGCATTTGGCCTTGGTGAAGGGCACGTGGGAGAAGGATGAGCCGGTGCTGGTGCGGATGCACAGCAGCTGCCTTACCGGGGACATCTTCGGGAGCCGCCGCTGCGATTGCGGCCCACAGCTACACGCCGCCATGGAAATGGTTCAGCGCGAGGGCAAAGGCGTAATTGTTTACATGCAGCAGGAAGGCCGTGGCATCGGCCTGATGAACAAGCTGAAGGCCTACAAGCTGCAAGAGGCCGGCGCGGATACCGTGGAGGCGAACCTGATGCTGGGCTTCGATATGGATGCGCGGGATTACGGTGTGGGTGCCCAGATCCTGCACGACCTCGGTGTACGCCGCATGCGCTTGCTGACGAATAATCCGAAGAAGCGCACAGGCTTGGTGGGATATGGATTGGAGATCACGGAGAACGTGCCGATCCAGATCATGCCGAACGAGCACAACCACAAGTACCTACTGACGAAGAAGCTGAAGATGGGGCACCATCTGGACTTGGAGGGGTGATCCTGGGGGCTTTCCGCTGAGAGATCACACAGATGTGCCTGCGGCACGGAGGGCACGGCCGCCGATAGGAACCACGGATCAACACGGATGGGCACGGATAAATGCCGTTCCGCGATGGCTGTCCACCGATCACGCAAATGGACACTGATGTGCCTTGCGGCTCGGAGGGCTTGACGGCCGCCGATAGGAACCACGGATCAACACGGATGGGCACGGATAAATGCCTTTGCCGCGATGGCTGTTCAGCGGTCCATCGCATTCAGCCCGCATCGCGGCATCTGTGCAGTCCGCATCATCTGCGGCTAGAAACCTTCTCCGCGTTCAGAGCCCTCCCCTACTTTTTCTTCTTCTTGAAGATCGATCCGATCTTGCGGAAGAACTCCCCGAGGGTATCGAAATCCTCCCGGTACGCGAGGCCGGCACCTTGAGTGGTCTGGGCTTGGTCCACTTGGTTCAGGTTGCGGTCATTGCTTTGGCTGAATGCCTTGAAGCGCAGCTTGCCGTCCTGGGTGAGGCTGTATTCCGCGGAGAAGTCGCCGATGATGGAGTTGGTGCCCTGCTGGGTGCCTCCGGCGCCGTAGGCCAAGCCTACGTTGGTGTTCAGCTGCAAGCGGTCGTTGAAGATGGCCGTACTTACCGCCAGTTCCACTTCATCCTGTGAGATCACGTCGCCGGTGCGCCAGTTGACGCCCAGGTCGAGGTTCTTGCTGAAGGAGCTGAGCCAGTTGCTCAATTGGTTGCTCAGCAGCTCGGTACCCGTGGCCGCCGTGGCACCGCCCAAGCCGCTGTTGTCCGATGGTCCGGAAGTGGCGTCATTGGGCAGAAAGCGGTTCAGAACGATCAGGGAGAAGACCTGCTTGTTCATGTCGTCCGTAGTGGCCAAAGCGCTTTTCACTTGGGTGCGCACGCCTTCATCCACGGTGGGCAGCTTCACATCGAAACCGATCTCCGGGTTCATTAAGTTCTGGCTCAGATGCATGAGTACTTCCACCGGGAAGCGCTTCTTGTAGGCCTCGGTGCGCAAGGCCGGTGGCATCACATCGTAAAGGCTTGCACGCAAGCGGTACACCGCGTCCACATTGATGATGGCGTCGAAGGGATCGCCGAACCAAGTGATGTGGCCACCGGGTTCCACGCCGAACCGCTTGTTCACGAGATTTCGAAGGGTGAAGAGGTAGTCGCCGTCCACCAGCTCCACATCGCCCTTCATGCTGAAATCACCCGAAGGGGTCACCGACATGATGATGTTTCCGCTGCCGCGTCCCCGCATGATATCGCCCACGGTGGGGTCGAAAATGAGCTCGAAACGAGCCACCGGGGTCACGGCCACTTTCATATCCAGCCGGATGCCGCTGAGGTCCACCTCTCCCGTGTCCTCCCCTTCCACGCCATGGCTGTCGGTGAAGCGCACGAAGGAGATGCCGCTTACATCTTGGCTGGCACCCAGTGGGAAGTGGATGTCGGTGCCTTCGGCCGTGGCGGCGTCCACGTTGATCTCGAGGTTATCCGCATAGCCGCTGATACCCAGCACTCCCGTGGCATATGCCTTGCCGTAGTAGAGTTCATTGATGCGCGTGTCCGTATCGAGCACTTTCAAATTGGTCATGTCCATGCTCGCATCGAAGTTCCAATCCTTCAAGCCATGGTGGATGATGGTGCCGTTCGCAATGCCGTAGTGGCCTTCGTCGTCGTACACCTTCACTTGGTCCAACGCGAACATGTCCGGCCGGATGGTGACGCGGTGGCTGAAACTGTAGAAGGTGTTGAGGTATTGGATCCGCAGCCCGGCGTTCTCCAGCTCCACATAGCCATTGATCTGGGGATCGGCAATACGGCCCGTAAGGTCGATGTCGCCGGTGACCTTCCCTTGGATATCGCTGATCGCCTCAGGCAGGTAAGGATTGATAAAGCGGAGGTCGAAGCGGTCCATCTGTAGCTTCAGGTCCAGTTCGTTCTCCTTTCCCGGGTTCAACCTTCCGGTGAAGTCGAAGGCACGCAACGTATCGCGCTGAAGTGAGCCGTTCACATCGATCACATTGTCCCCTTCGTTGAAGGTGGCCCCGAAGCGCAGGTCGCCTACTTGGATGTCCTCGATCGCCAAGCTATCCACACAGAGGTAGCTCAGCAGGTAAGGCTCGCCGTAGAGGTTGAAGATGCGACCGTCGCCGCTGATGGATCCATGGATCACCGGCCCTACGTAGAGGGGTTCCAAGTTCTCCGAGCGCACATCGTGCAGGTCGAAACTCAAGGCGCGCGCGGGGTCCCGACCGATGGAGCCTCCCAGCCTCACCATCTGGTCCTCATTCCGGATCATTAATGTGTCGAGTACGATGGTGCTGCTGTCCACTTGGATATGTGCGGTTTGCTCGTTGTGCCAATTGCCCTTTCCGAAGTTCACACTGCTCGGCTCCAGATCGATCGCCACGGAATTAGGCCCTTGCACCAAGGCGCTCAGGTTCACTGTACCACTCGCCGCTTCCTCACTGGCCCAATCCGCAGCCAAGCTTACCTCGTCCTGATAAGCCTTGCCCGTGATGTAGAGGTCACTGAGCGCAATGCTGTCCTTCCGCAACATGCCGTTGCCCTTCACGCTGAAAGCGAGCAGGTCCATGGTCTTGCCCAACGTCACATGGAGTGAATCGCCTGCGAAGCCCTTGAAGCCGAACGAGGGCAGGTGCGCATCCATGTCCAGATCGAAGGTGCGACTATTGAAGTGGCCACTGGCCGTTGCGCCACTGGCCAGTTCCAGCCCGGGAGCCACCACCTCCAGCAAGTCCTGCGCGGCATTTACCGTTACGTTGAAGTCGAAGTCCTGCTGCTCCTGTGCATACTGCACCTCGCTCTGCAAGGATGGGAACACGCTGAAGATGGTGCTCTGTACTGCACCGGGTAGCAGCGTGGGATAGAATGTTCCGCGCACCATGGCATCGGCCACCGTGCTTTCGAGCTTTACGTTGGGCACGCCATTCTCGCGCCATGCGTCCAAGGCGATGTCGCCCAGATAGAGGTCCACGGAATCTTGGCAATAGCTCACGTTCCGCATGCGCACCGTGCCCTGCAGACTATCCGGAGCCAGTTGCCCCTTGGCGTTGATGCTCATCTGAATGTCGCTGTATCCCGTTCCACCCAGCACGCCCAAGGCGCGCAGATCCAGTCGGCGTACATCGGCGGTAAAGTCCACATCCGGCCACCGGCCACGCAGGTCGGCCAGGCCGTTGAAATCCAGCACGAGCTTGGGGTCGTTGCAATGCAGTTCCCCGTTGAAGAGGTTCTTCTCCAGTTTCCCGTTCAGCGTGATGTTCGCGATGGTATAATGTTCCAGCCCCAGCTCCGGTACACTTCCCTCTATCTCCGCCTCCATGGTGGCCAGGTCCTTGCCTTTGGCAGATACTTTGGTGTCCATGGCGATCCGGCCGATCGCCTTGCTATCCAGCACCTTTCCCAGGTCGAAGCCATCGGTGGCCAACTTGCCTTTCAGCTCGAAGATCTGCGTGACCGTATCCCGCTCATAGGAGATATCGCTGCGCAATGAACCGGCCTCGGTGTATGCATTGCCATAGGTGGTGAAAGAGTTGATGAAGCCCGTGAAGTTGCCATTGAAAGCCATGGAACCCAAACGCTGCACTTCCGGGGGAAGCACCAAGGTTTTCTTGCTGGTGAAGGGTGGCATGGGCAGTGTGGCCAGGTCTGTGGGATCCGTGCGGATCTGTTCGGCATCCAGCAGGATGAATGTGTTCGTGAAGTCCGGCAGGCCGGTCAATTCGACGTCACCACGGAACAACGATCGGTTCCCGAAGTACAGGTCCATGCCGCGCCCCTTCAGCTCGTTCACGCGTCCCTGTATGCGGCCCTTCAATGCAATTGGATAATCAATGCCTTTCAGGTCCGGTGCGAAGAGCGCCACATCCGCGAACTGAAGGCGCGAGCTGTCCAGCCGTGCATTCATGAAGATGCGCGTATTGAACTCGTCGAAATCGGCCAGTTCCTCCGAACGCAGATCGAGGTCGCCGCTGATATCACTGCCGATGCTTCCCTCGTGCTGCGGGCCGGTGATCAGGTGCAGGCCGTCCAAGCGGATCCCATGCGGGGCGACGCGGGCTGAAGCGCTGAGCTGCTGAACCACTAATCCGCTGTGATCGGTAAGGGAGAGTTGATCGAAATGGAACAACACCGAATCTCCGGACAAGAGGAAATCGCGACCGATGATATTCGCCGAAGGAATTTCCACATGGCTGACATCCACGCCGAACGGGATGCGCTTGTAATGATCGTCGTGATGGGTGAAGTGGAGCTCCCGGATGTCCACTTGGGCGCAACGGATGGTCCACGCCGCAGCGGCGGTCGTATCGGTACCGGAAGGTGAGGAGAGCTTGTCCAGCAGGTTGGTCAGGTTGCTGTGCGGGTCGTCGGCTGCGCGATCCAAGGCGAAGCGGGAGCGGTGCAGTTCGAGCCGGCGCGCCTCGAGCACATGGCTCTTGGGGTGGACCTTCAAGCCACGTATCCATATCTCATCCGCAGCCACCAAGGTGTCCCCTTTCAGGTCGGCGATGAACACTCCGTGCAACCGGTTCGGTCCAAAGAGCCGGAGTTCCAACCGCTCGATCCGGATCTCCGCACCGAGCTTTGTGCTCAGGTTGGCGCTGAGGCGCTGTGCCAGTTCGGTCTGTACGGCCGGGGTCATCAAAGCCCCTACCACCAACGCCAACAAGAGGAAGAGCGCGAAAAGCACACGAAACACCCGGCGCCCGGTGCGCCAAGGTTTGATATGCTTCTCCTTTTTCCCTGCCATCCTTACTTAGCTTCGGGCCGTTCATGCAAGCATCAGGCCCGATCGGCCAAATTAACCCCACCCCACCCCCTACCGTGCATCAGGTGATCCTTGGCATTGAAAGTTCCTGCGATGAGACCGCCGCCGCCGTCCTCGTGGATGGTGTGCTCCGCTCCAACGTAGTTGCCTCGCAGGAGGTACACGCCAAGTGGGGAGGCGTGGTGCCGGAGCTGGCCAGCAGGGCGCATCAGGAGCACATCGTACCCGTGGTGTACGAGGCCCTGGAAGCAGCCGGCGTGAAAAAGGAGGACCTGGATGCCGTGGCATTCACCCGTGGACCGGGCCTGATCGGGGCGTTGCTGGTGGGTACCTGTTTTGCCCGCTCCTTAGCGCAGGCTTTGGAGATCCCGCTGCTGGCGGTGGACCATGTGCAGGCGCACGTGATGGCCCATTTCATACATGACGGGGAGGTACGGCCGATGCCGGAATTCCCATTCCTCAACCTCACCGTAAGTGGGGGCCATTCGCAACTGGTCCTGGTGCGCTCGCCGCTGGATATGGAAGTGATCGGCACCACGCTGGACGATGCCGCCGGCGAGGCTTTTGACAAGGGAGCCAAGGTGCTCGGCCTCCCCTATCCCGGTGGCCCGTTGGTGGACAAGCATGCCCTCACCGGAGACCCGGACCGCTTTGTTCTGCCCAAGCCGGCTATCACCGGCCTGGACCTGAGCTTCAGTGGGATCAAGACCGCCTTTGTGGCCTTGGTGAACCAGGGTGAAATGAAGAACCCCGGCTTCAAAGAGGCCGAACGCGATAACCTCTGTGCTTCCTTGCAACGAGCCATCATCGACCATCTGATGGCCAAAATGCGACGCGCCATCCGCCTGCACGAGGTGACGCGCATTGGCATCGCCGGAGGGGTGGCTGCCAACAGTGGCCTGAGAAAGCGGTTGCTCGAGCTGGGTGAACGCGAAGGTGTGGAGGTCTTCATTCCACCATTCGCGTATTGCACGGACAATGCGGCCATGATCGCCATGGCGGGCCGTCATTTACTGGCGGCAGGGCGTTTTGCCACCTTGGATGTGGTGCCGGTGGCGCGCACCCATTGAGCCACTCGGGCGGACAACTACATTTGCAGGTATGAGCATTCACCGCTTCACCACCCTTCTATTTATTTTCCTGTTCCATTTCAGCATCGGCGTTTTCGCCCAGAATGCAAATACCCTGATCGCCGAAGGGGACAGCCTTCTGGAAAGCAACAGCGCCAATAAGGCAATGGAGAAATACAACGCCGCCCTGAACTTGGGTGCCACCTCCGATGCCTATGCGGCGCGCGCAAGGGGTTGGTTCACGCTGGGCAAGTACGACAAGTTCATGGCCGATGTGCGAAGCGCATTGGGCCTGGACAGCATGAACGTGAAGGCGAACTACCAGCGTGCAGCCTATGCGGCACGTTCGGAGGACCACTTCAACACCGTGCTATTCGCCACCCACGTGATCAATATTGGAACGGACTCGCTCCTTACTGCCAAGTCCTTTGTCCTTCGCGGCGAGGCCGAAGCCGCGTTGGGGATGTCCGACCAGGCCATTGCCGATCTCGCCAAAGGCTTGAAAGGCAACATCGAGGACCTGCTCGCCATGAAAACATTGGCACGGCTTTATGACAAGACCGGCGACCCGGGATCCAGCTTGCTCGTGTTGGAGAAACTCTGCGCACTGCAACCGGATGACATCGGGAACTGGACCAACCGCGGCTATGAACTCAGCCGATTGGAGCGCTATGCAGAAGCCATGCAGGTGCTGGACCAGGCCTTGGCGATCGACAAGGACGAGCCGGTGGTTTTGAGCAACAAGGCCTATGCGCAGTTCAAGCTTGGGCTCGATGCGGACGCATTCACCAATGTGAACCGTAGCCTGAAGTCGGATCCCACAAACCCATATGCACTGTGCACGCGTGCCATGTTGTACTTGCGCAAGGGCGATCGGAAGAAGGCCTGTAATGACCTCTCCCTTTCCAAAGCGATGGGCGGGGCACCCGAAGTGGACAGCCTGATAAAGGAGAACTGCCCGGGTACGTCCAAGTAGTCCCGAGGGATCACTCCACCGTCAATCGCTGCACCGCTGTAGCCCCGAGGGGGTCGGTGCTTCGCACGAGGTACAGGCCGGGCGACAGATCGTGAACAGGCAACACTTTGCTGCCTTGCATCCGGAACGAAGGCATCACCTCCCGACCCGATAGATCCAGAAATTCAACCTGCACCGCACCCGGCAAGGTACGCTCCAATGTTACTTGCCCGTGGCACGGATTCGGAGCGATGAACAGGCCGGCCTCTTCCGTCAATTCCGCTACGTCGGTGGAGCCTCCCAACGGGACATCCAAAATGGTGACCACGCCTTGCACCAGCTCCACATCAGTGATGGTGGCCGTGGGATAACCCGCTGCCGAGACCGTGACGGTGTAAGTGCCGGCATCCGCCGTACCCAACGCATACCGCCCGTTGAAGCTCGTGCTGTCCTTCGCAGTGGTGCTCACCAAAGTGACCAACGCTTGGTTCACTGGAACACCGGTGCCGGCATCGGTTACCAAGCCCTTCAACCACGTAGCGCGCTCATAGGTGGGAGCCAGCACATAGAGCCCTCCCTCAATGTCGCTGACCACCAAGTTGCCACTGGGGAAGAAGGGATAAACACCCCAAGCACCATGGAAACCATAGCCCGTGTAGGGCGAGGTATCGTAATGGCCTACCTCCACCAAATTGTCCGGATGGGTGGCATCGTAGATCACCACGCCGTAGGTGTAATAGCTCACCACCAAGTAGTGATCGAGCCAATAGACATTATGAGGAATGACGCTGAAGCCCGGATCGCTGCGGATGCGGTCCAGCTCCACCACATCCGAAGGATCGCTGACGTCATAGGAGCCCACAAAGGCATTCGCCACCTCATCCGAAGTATACAAGTGGTCGCCGCTATCGTCGAGCCACATGTTGTGGGTGAAGTGTGAGGGCGTGGGCGACGAACCCAACATCACCGGCGCCGCCGGGTTGCTCACATCCACAATGGTGAACGTCCCCGCATAGATGTGTGCGGCATAGAGGGTATCGCCCCGGGCAAAGCTGTCGTGGCAATACATCGGATCATATGAACCCACTTCTACCGGCGCTTCAGGATCCTGGGTGAGGTCGTACATGATAACGCCCCCGTTCCCCCGGTTCGACCCATGGAGATAGAGTCGTCCGTTCTCATCGATAAAGAGCGAGTGCGCCGTGTTCCAGCCTTGCCCCTGAAAGACCGTGACCGGCAGGTTGGTGCTTTGTGGCAAGGGGGAAAGGTCCACGATCTGCAAGCCGAAGTTCGCCTCGGTGGTCACGTAAGCATGGTCACCCCACACCTTGATCTCGCGCCATGCACTGGGCGGCCCCGGTGCGAAGAAGACCTCCACCGGAACGGCGGGATCGGTGACATTCACCACGGAGAGTCCTCCGCTGTTCGGCGTTCCCAAGCCGTTCACCCCTACCAAGGCATATTCGTTCCCTTCTTCATCGGTATATCCCCACAGGTTGCTCAGGTTGGTTGAGCGCAGGGCCTGGTAGTCCAAATGACCCAACAGCGAGATGTTGGTTTGAGCATGGGCATGCATGGTCAAAAGCAAACCGACGCCCAAGGCAAGAAGGGATTTCATGCTGCAAGCTTACGCCACACACAGCCCGGGGACAGCAGACTGTTGATGAACTGTGGCTACATCGGCGATCTCAACGTGAGGAATTCCGTACTATTGGCCTACGATCAAGACCCAACCATGAACCTACTCTGTCCTACTGACCTGACACTTGCCGCGGACGTAGCCCTGAGCTATGCAGGCCATATTGCTGCGTGCGCCAAGGGGGATGTCACACTGTTCCATGCTTTGTCCAAGAAGGACGCCCAAGGCGACGGCGTGGACCTGAAAAGAACCCACGGTTCCACCTTGGAACACATGGCCGGTCAAGGGGTGAAGGTGACCGAGATACAGCGGGAGGGTGCTTTCGCCAAGGAGATCGTAGCCGAATCCAGCAAAGGCCATACGATGATGGTGGCCGGTACCCATGGCGTGCGCGGATTGCGCCAAGAGGTGATGGGCTCCGATATGCTGCGACTCGTACGGGAGGTCACCATTCCTTCCTTGGTAGTGCAAGTGTATTCACCGCGGGTGGTGAAGATGGACCACATCCTGATGCCGGTGGCCGGCCACGAGGACATTACGCCCTTGCTGGATGCTGTTTGCGCCTTGGCCAAGACCTGCGGTGCCAAAGTGGACGTGTACCAGCAGATGGTGGATGGACAGACCACCAGCAATGCACTCCTGCGGAACAAAGTGATGATGCTGGAGCGGTTGGCCAAGGAGGGCATCCAGCACGCCGAGGTGAACGAGCCGGTGGAGAAGTTCTATGAAGGCTTTGTGTTGCGCACCATCCGCTATGCCCGGAATGCCAACGTGACCTGCATCGCTATTATGGCGCACGCCAGCGGTGAGCACAAGAAGATCGCCGACAAGGAAAAGCAAGAGCTGATCACCAACGAGCTGGGCGTTCCCATCCTCTGCGCGGTGTAAGATCAATTCAGATCAAAAGCCACTTGAGCGGGGTCCCGATCCATATCGGACCCCGCTCGTTGTTTCCGGCGAATTGTGGAAGGAACTCGTGCGCTCCGTTCTCGCAGGCTCCACTTGGCGGACTTATTCCGTGAAGAGGGCAGCCAGCCCGGGCCGCAGGTAGCGACGGAGCCATTTATAGGGAAGGTCCACCTCTACCGCATCCAGCTCGTCCAAATTCCGGTTGGCGTGCGCACTGCATCTGGCGATATGCACACGCAAGGCTTGTCCCAGTGGTTCGACGTCCGATACATAAGGCCGATAGTCCGCCCGTTCAAGCAAACATTGGCGGTACATGCTCAGTGCATCCTCCCGCCATTCCCTGTATTCGTTGGATCCATCAGCTCCCGGCAGGGAGTCATGTAGCAACAGCGAAATATGTGCTTCCACTGCACCCTGCCAGTTACTTCGCAAGCTGTCGTCAACCGCGATGCGACCCGTTGCCGTGAAGAGTGAATCGAACTGCAGGCGGTGCCCATCGCGCAGGTCGTAGTTGTAGTGGATCGTGAATCCTTCGCAATAGGCTCCGCATCCTTCAGCAGTGAAGGAGACGGAGAGCACCTCTGGCAACGGTTGCTCCGAGGTCCAGGAAAGCGAAGAGAGCCGTTGGGGCGCTGCACTGGCTCGATCACCCCATACCTGTTGAAAAATGCTGCCCTTCGCGGTATCCGGATCGACCTCCAGAAAGTCGATGCAAAGGTCCCGCTCGATCCGTTCGGCCAGCTGGGGCTTACCCGGAATGATGAAGTGCGGGAAGGTGAACTCCTCATAGGGCGACCAGGGTTGCATGGCGGAAAGGGTATCCACCACTACCGGTTGGGCAGTGGCTTGGCACACCGCCAGAAGCATCGTCACGGAGACCCAGTTTCGCATCATGTGGCTTTTCTTATTCCAATCCCAGATCCATCTGCTTCCCGGGCTTGTACCCGATGATCGGTTGATCGGGGTCTTCCTCCTTGGGTGCCTTGTGGCTCTTGCGGAACTCCTCCATGGGAGAGCGCTCCAGACCATCTTCCTCCGGTGGGTCCAAGTGCCCGATCTCATCCTCGGAGATGAGCATGCGCTGCTTCTCCTCCAGCTCGGGGGTCATTACCGTGAACACCTCGCCGACGAGTTTCAGGTCCTTCACCTTGTAGGGTGTAAGGCGATTGCCCAAGGCCTTCACCCCTTTCACGGCGATGAACTCCGAGAGGTTGATCTCCTCCTCCGGCCGATCGTTGCTCCGCTTGTCGAAGGTGAGATGCAAGCCGGTATCCTCTACCAAGGTGTGCAGCACGAGCTTGCTATCGGGGTGATCGGTGATGAACTGCACCGGATCGCGGGCATTCTCCACCAGGAAGCGCTTCACGTTGTACTGTTGCTTCTCCCCTTCCCAATACACGGCGGTCAGCGGTGCTTCCGGATCCCATTTCACCAGGGTAATGGCTTCATCCGGGAAGTGCGTTCCCAGGGCGAAGGGGAAGAGCTGGTAGCTGCCGGTGGAAAGAATGACGAGGATCTTATCATCCCCGCTAAAGCGACCGAGGTAGCGCCCATGGCCGGACTCGTTGAGGCGGCGCACGGTCTCGTCGAACCAGATCGGGATGGCACCGAGCGTACTGCCGCCGCGCTCCTTCTGCGTCACCTTATGCACCATGTAGCGCGTTAGCAGGTTGCCCTTGCTGCCGCGCCCCTTCACCATCAGATCGCCGAAGTCCACATCGAATTGGGTCTTCCGCAGGTTGGGTCGGGGTCGTAGGTTGATGCGCACCGTTTCCGAAGCTCCGTCCGGGTTCACGGTGAAGTAGAGCACCTTGCTCCCCTTGGTACCGTTGGTGAGGTCGTATTCCTTGTCACGCGTTATGGCGGTGACGGCAAAGCGCTTCATGAAGCTGGCGCCCTGCGCTCCGTCCTGATAGATCAAGTGGTAGATGGTGCGTTCGTCGTTCTTCTTCCACACGGCCACATGCAGCACGCCTTTGCCGATGAACTTCTTGTCGGCCACCTTGGTCACCAGCATGGTCCCATCCGAGCGGAACACGATGATGTCGTCAATTTCCGAGCACTCGTCCACCAGCTCGAAACTTCGCAGGCTCCAGCCCATGAAGCCTTCGTCCCGGTCCAGGTAGAGCTTGCGGTTGGCCACGGCCACTTGGGTGGCCACGATGGTGTCGAAGGTGCGCAATTCGGTCTTCCGCTCGCGCCCCGCGCCGTACTTGCGCTTCAGCTCCCGGAAGTATTCGATGGCATAATCCACCATGGCATCCAACTTGGCCTGCACAGCGGCGAGTTGCTCTTCCAAGCCCTTGATCTGTTCGTCGGCCTTGAAGCTGTCGAACTTGCTGATCCGCTTGATCCGGATCTCGGTCAAGCGAACGATGTCCTCTTCGGTCACCGCGCGACGCAGCTCCTTTACGTAGGGCTTCAAACCCTTGTCGATAAAGCTGATCACCTGTTCCCAGGTTTCGGCTTCCTCGATCTTGCGGTAGATCTTCTTCTCGATGAAGATGCGCTCCAGCGAGGAGAAGTGCCATTGCTCCAGCAGCTCGGCCTTCTTGATCTGCAGCTCGAGTTCCAGCAGCCGCAGCGTGTTGTCCGTGCTGATCTTCAGCAGTTCGTTCACGCCGAGGAAGCGCGGCTTGTCGCTCTCGATCACGCAGGCGTTGGGCGCAATGCTCAGTTCGCAATCGGTGAAGGCGAACAGTGCGTCGATGGTATTGTCGGGGGAAACCCCCGCGGCCAGGTGGATCTGGATCTCCACATTGGCGGCGGTGTTGTCCTCAATGTGCCGGATCTTGATCTTGCCCTTGTCGTTGGCCTTGATAATGCTCTCGATCAAGCTGGCCGTGGTGGTGCCGAAAGGGATCTCGGTGATGATCAAGGTCTTCGCATCTTCCTTGCGGATGCGCGCCCTTACTCGCACGCGACCTCCGCGCCGGCCTTCATCGTAGTTGTCGGTATCGGCCAGTCCGCCGGTGGGAAAGTCCGGCACCAGCTTAGGCGTCTTGCCGCGCAGCACCGCGATGCTGGCATCGATCAGCTCGATGAAGTTGTGCGGAAGCACCTTGCAGCTAAGGCCCACGGCGATGCCCTCACCGCCCTGTGCGAGCAGCAAGGGGAATTTCACCGGTAGGAAAACCGGCTCCTTGTTCCGACCATCGTAGCTGCTTTGCCATTCGGTGGTCTTCGGATTGAAGACCACATCGCTGGCGAATTTGCTGAGGCGTGCCTCGATGTATCGGGGTGCTGCGGCGCTATCCCCGGTGAGGGTGTTGCCCCAGTTACCCTGCATGTCGATCAGCAGGTCCTTCTGGCCGATCTGCACCAGCGCATCACCGATGCTGGCATCCCCGTGCGGGTGGTACTGCATGGTATGCCCGATGATGTTCGCCACCTTGTTGTAGCGCCCATCATCCAGGTCCTTCATGCTGTGCAATATCCGGCGCTGCACGGGCTTCAGACCATCGTACAAGGCCGGTACTGCGCGCTCCAAGATCACGTAGCTCGCGTAATCCAGGAACCACTCCCGGTACATGCCGCTCACACTGAAGGTGCCCGCTTGGCCTGCGCCGGGAACACCCTCCGGTGTGGAACTGTCGTTCTGAGGCGCCTCTTCTTCGCGTTGGGGTCCGTCCTCCTCAATTTCACTCATGGTACTTCTCTACTTCTCCTTTACGAGGCAATTGCCCCGGTTCACAGGTTGGCCACACCACAAATGATGTAGGGCTTTGTGGGGGTATACTGAACGATCAATGTGTACTTGAAACAATACGTTTCACCTATATGCGCAGTTGAAACCTCGCTGGTATAGGTACTACTGGTGCTTGAAGAGTTCACCACCTCACCCGTGCTCGGGTTGGTCACTTGCCAGGTCCAATCGGTCAACGGGCTCAGAAGTTCGGTGCGCACCCTTACCGTCTGTTGGAAAACCGTATCGGGAGGACCCCCGCCGGGGTTGTTCACCAGCTTGATGGTGTCCCGGTCCAGCACCACCAAGGGAGTGCCGTCGTATGCCGGATCAAGCGGATTGGTGGTGAGCTTGGCAGGATCCAGATCATCTTTCAGGCACGCGGAAAGCAGCAGGCAGGCGGTGAGCAGCAGGAGCAGGTTCTTCATCGCGCGATGTTCCAAGTGATCCCACCCATCCACGTACCACCTTGCGGCCCGGGCATCCAGCTCAGTCCGTCGAAACGCAGTTTCTCCTTATCGAGGTAGGTGGGTTTGTCGATCTTGCCGGACCGGTGATAGAGGTATACGGTGGCACCGGCGAACAAGGCCGTTACCCCCGCAGCTACCAGATACTGGGAGTTCGCCTTCTTGAAGTCATGCTTGTGTTCCGGGATCGTTCCGGACTTCAGCACGTCGATCCGGTTCGGGGATTTGGCTTCATCGTAAGCCGCGCGATCATCCTCCAACCGGTTATGTGCCTTCTTCGCCTTGCCGTAGCTGAGCACCGTGAAAAGTGCGGCCCCCCCGGTAGCCACCACGGGGATCACGCGATACTTCTTCATGGTCCTTTGATACTTCTGCAGTTCGCGCTGATACACGAGAAAGTCCTTCGAGTACGGGAGATATAGGACCACGCTATTTGTCTTCCCCTCCTCCACCATCAGCGTGGTATCCACCACCATGCGCTGGGGTGCCCAAAAGCTGAAATGGTGCGGCCCGGTGGTCAACTCCACTTCGCGCTGCTGCATCCGGAACTGATGGTCCACAATGAATTGATAGGTATCACCGGGTTCCACGAGCATGCGCAGCTTCCCGCTGGTCTGGGCCCGAGCGGCGTTCATTCCCGAGCCCGTCACTGCCATGACCAACATCGCAGTAGCGAGCAACTTCTGATATGGCAGTCCCTTCAAGCTCATGTCTCCTGCGGTTCTCTTCCTTTCTTGATCAGTGCGCCACTCAATATCCGATCGTATTCACGCCTCCACTTCGTTCTCTTCCAGCTTTCTCGCGATCGCACGCACACTGGCGGCCGCCGCTTCTGCAGCCGTTTCCTCCGCCAGGTCCTTCTCCACCTTCAAATTGCCGATGATGAATTCCTGCCGGCTCGGCGTGTTCTTGCCCATGTAGAAGCTGAGCAGGTCGTTCACCTTGGCATCCTTGGTGATCATCACCGGCTCCAAGCGGATGTCCGGGCCGATGAAGTGCTTGAACTCATCAGGGCTGATCTCACCCAAGCCCTTGAACCGAGTGATCTCGGCGCTCTTGCCCAGCTTGGCGATGGCGCGTTGACGCTCCTCGTCAGTGTAGCAGTAGAACGTTTCCTTCTTGTTCCGCACGCGGAAGAGCGGCGTTTGCAGAATGTAGAGGTGGTCGTTCTTGATCAGGTCCGGGAAGAACTGCAGGAAGAAGGTCATCAGCAGCAAGCGGATGTGCATACCGTCCACGTCCGCATCGGTGGCGATCACGATCTTGTTGTACCGCAGGCCTTCCATACCATCCTCAATGTTGAGGGCGGCCTGGATCAGGTTGAATTCCTCGTTCTCGTACACCACTTTCTTGGTGAGTCCGTAGCAGTTCAGCGGCTTTCCCTTCAGGCTGAAAACCGCTTGCAGGTTCACATCGCGGCTCTTGGTGATGCTGCCGCTGGCGCTGTCTCCCTCGGTGATGAAGAGCGTGCTGTTCTCCTTTCGGTCGTCCTTTTTCGGGTCGTTGAGGTGGATGCGGCAATCGCGCAGCTTCTTGTTGTGCAGGTTGGATTTCTTGGCGCGTTCGCGGGCCAGCTTGCGAATGCCACTGAGTTCCTTCCGCTCGCGCTCGTTCTGCAGAATGCGCGTTTGCAGCACTTCGGCCACAGCGGGGTTCTTGTGCAGGAAGTTGTCCAACTCCCTTCCGAGGAAGTCGCCGATGAAACCGCGCATGCTCTGGCCGCCGGGCTCCACTTCCAAGCTACCGAGCTTGGTCTTGGTCTGGCTTTCGAACACCGGCTCCACCACCTTCACGCTAACAGCGGCTACGATGCCCGTGCGGCAATCGCCGGACTCCCAGTCTTTCTTGAAGTGTTCCTTGATGGTCTTCGCCACCGCCTCGCGGAAGGCACCTTGGTGGGTGCCACCCTGTGTGGTGTGCTGGCCGTTCACGAAGCTGTAGTACTCCTCGCCGTAGTGGCTGGCGTGGGTGATCGCCACTTCGATATCGTCGCCGACGAGGTGGATGATGGGGTACAGCGGCTCGCCGTCCATCTTCGTCTCCAGCAGGTCGAGCAGGCCGTTCTTGCTCTGGAACTTGCGTCCGTTGTAGTAGATGGCGAGGCCGGTATTCAGATAGCAGTAGTTCCACAGCAAGCGCTCGATGTGCTGCTCGCGGAACAAGTACTGCTTGAACATCTGCTCGTCCGGCTCGAAGACCACGCGCGTGCCGTTGGCCTCGTCGCTCTTCTCCAGCTTTTCATCCTTGCGCAGCACACCCCGATCGAACTCGGCGCGCTTGAGTTGCCCCTCGCGTACGCTCTCGATGCGGAAGTAGCTGCTGAGCGCATTCACGGCCTTGGTACCAACGCCGTTCAGTCCCACGCTCTTCTTGAAGGCCTTGCTGTCGTATTTGGCACCGGTGTTGATCTTGCTCACCACATCCACCACCTTGCCCAGCGGCACGCCGCGTCCGAAGTCGCGGACCTCCACGCGGGAGCCGTCGATGGTGACCTCCACCTTCCGGCCGTGGCCCATCACGAATTCATCAATACAGTTGTCCAGTACTTCCTTCAGCAGGATGTAGATGCCATCATCGAAGCTGCTGCCATCGCCCAGCTTTCCGATGTACATGCCCGGCCGCAGCCGTATATGCTCCTTCCAGTCCAGCGACCGGATATGCTCCTCACCGTAGTTCGTCTCGCTCATTCAATTCAGGCTGTTCATCAAAGAAGCTATGCCCCCAGCGTGGTGGCCCGCAGCTCATTGGGAATGTCTTGTGGCTCACTCTGCCCCCTTGGTGGCCCATGAAGGCATCGGCGTGGGGCTTGGCTTTCCGTGATGGTGTACAGGTGGCACGAAGATAACCCGCGCCAGCCGTGGAGCGGCGGTCGATCGAACCGCACGTTATCAACGATCAGGCACGGGTTTTCAACAATAGGCGTATCGGTGCCGGGGATGATCCGCTCCCGGAAATGAACCGTTCTGCCGTTCCACAGGTTCAAAGGCCACGCCCTTGGATATCGAGGCTTGAACATGTTCAGGGACCAGACCGCCCGAACGGCCCTGCCCGAACAAATTCAACAATAGGAAGAAGGACAGAAGGAGGTAGTGGAACGACGGATCATAGGCTATGGCACCACATCCTTGAGTGGACCCATACCCTGCTGAAACTAAACGAACAACGGATCGGCCACACCCCTACGAGCCCCCCCTCCAATTTCTTCCTTCCCGCTTTGCGGAATGGGTCGCTCCTACTTCAGCCCGCGCTTCTCCAGCAAAGGTCCCACCACGGCATCGCGGCCGCGGAAATCGCGGTAGAGCTGCCCGGCATCCTTGCTGCCACCAGTGGAAAGGATGGTCTCGCGGAAATGCATGCCATTGGCACGCGTCATGCCGCCGTGCTCCTTGAACCACTGGAACGCATCGGCCTCCAGCACCTCGGACCACATGTAGGCGTAGTAGCCAGCACCGTAACCACCACCCCAGATGTGGGAGAAGTAGCAGGTGCGGTAGCGTGGGTACACCATGGGCAGGTCCAAGCCGTAGTTGGCCAAAGCTGCCTTCTCGAACTTGGGCACGTCCTGTAGCGGGGCATCGGCGGGAAGCATGTGCCATTGGAGGTCCAACAAGGCTGCTGCGAGGTACTCGGTGGTCATGAAGCCTTGATTGAATTTCCCGGACTTCTTGATCTTCTCCACCAGTGACTTAGGCATGGCCTCGCCGGTCTTCCAATGCTTGGCGTAGTTGGCGAACACCTTGGGGTCCATCGCCCAGTTCTCGTTGAACTGGCTCGGGAATTCCACGAAATCCCGGGGCACATTGGTGCCGGAGAAGTAAGGATACTTCTGCTTCGAGAGCAGGCCGTGCAGGGCATGGCCGAACTCGTGGAACATGGTGATCACATTGTCGAAGCTCAGCAATACGGGTTGGCCATCCGCCGGCTTCTGCACGTTCATGTCCTGCGTGATCACAGGCTTCACGTCCAGCAGGTAGCTCTGGTCCATGAAGCTGGACATCCAGGCACCGCCCTGTTTGTTGTCGCGCGAGAAATAGTCCGCGTAGAAAAGGCCGATCACACTGCTGTCCGCATCGAACACCTCGAACACACGTACTTCAGGCAGGTAGGTGGGTAGGTCGTGGCGCTCCTTGAAGGTGATGCCGTAAAGCTCATGGGCTGCGAAGAAGACACCATCGTTCAGCACCCGGTCCATTTCGAAGTAAGGCTTGATCTGGCTTTCGTCCAGGTCGTATTCCGCCTTGCGCACTTTTTCGGCATAATAGTCCCAGTCCCATGGCTCCAAGGTGAAGCCGCCTTTTTCCTTATCGATCATGGCCTGAAGCTTGGCCGCTTCCGCCTTCACGTTCTTCACGGCTGCGGGAACCATGCCAGTGAGCAGCTTCACGGCTGCATCCGGGGTCTTGGCCATCTGGTCGTCCAGCGTATAGGTGGCATAGTTGGGGAAGCCGAGCAGCTTGGCGCGCTGGGCACGGAGCTGCGCCAAGCGGCTTACCGTGGCCTTCTGGTCCGTGGCGTTGCCCAACATGCCCCGGTTGATGGAAGCGTTGAAGATGCGCTCGCGAAGTGCGCGGTTCTTGAGTTCCACCAGAACAGGCTGCATAGTGGTGTTCTGCAAAGTGATCAGCCACTTGCCTTCCTGTCCTTTCTCCTTGGCGGCAGTAGCAGCGGCTTCGATATTCGCGGGCTCCATACCCTCCAACTCGGTGGAATCCTCCACCAGGACGGCTGCATTGTTCACTTCCTTCAGGAGGTTCTCGCTGAAGAGCGTGGTCAACTTGGACTCTTCCTCATTGAGTGCGCGGAGGGACTTCTTATCCGCTTCATTCAACAACGCACCGGCACGGACAAAGCGGATGTAGTATCGCTCCACCAGATACGCGGACACGCTGTCCAGACCGGCATCCGCACGCCCATCATAGATCGTTTTGATCCGCGCGAACAGCTTCGGATCGAGGGTGATGGCATCGTCATGCGCGGAGAGCTTGGGGGCCATCTCCGTGTTCACCGCCTGCAGGGTGTCGTTGGTGTTGGAAGAAATGAGGCCGAAGAAAACGTGACTGACCCGCGTGAGTTCCTGCCCACTTTTCTCCAAGGCCACGATGGTGTTGTCGAAGGTGGCTGGTTCCTTGCTATTTGCAATGGCCTTCACTTCCGCCATGTGCTTGCGCATGCCTTCTTCCAAGGCCGGTGCGAAATCACTGTTGTGGATCTTGCTGAAGTCGGGTGCTTGCAGGTAGAGGGTGCTGGGGTTGGTGAAAGGATTTTCACGAACGGGTGTAGTGGTTGACATGTCGGACTTCGGGGTTTCACCAGTACCGCAGGAGGCGGCGAGCAACATCATGGACAACGCGGCGAGGGAATGGTTCATGCGGGATGTGAATGGGAGGGCGAATGTAGCGGTACTGGACCGGAACCTATTTCTGCTCCGTAGAGACCCCGAACAGGGCGAAGTTGTCCACGCCCAATTCGTCGCGCACTTGTTCATTCCACTGTGCCATTTTCCGCTGGTCCATTCCGTAGTGTGTCTCCTTCAGCAATCTCCCGGTGGTGCGGTCCATGGCCTTTTGCGCCTCGGCATGGATAGTCCGGATGCGGCCCAAGGAAATCCCGGGCTGGTGCAGTGCCGCTTGCATGCGCCTCCGCTCGATCTCACACAGATCGAAGAAGAGGTTCAACAGCAGGTCCGCATTGCGTTTGTCGGCCAAGTGGCAATAGGAACTGAAACCATCGAAAACGGTGGCACTGAAGGTGCGGTATCCTACCTCCGTACTGTCGATGTTCAAGAAAAGCTTGGCCACAAGATGCACCTCGTTGGCGCTAACATCCGCACCGCCCGCCAGCGGTGGGCTGTATGCGGAACTTTCCATGATTCCCTTCAACCCGATCCGAAGCGTCGGCGACCAGAAAGCGTAATTGCTTTCAAAGAATCCCCGTCCATCCTTTCCTGTCCGGTCCAGGCTCCGGCTGTTGCCCAAGAGCAGGCCTTCCTTCGCGAAGAGCGCCTGGTCCTGCAACTGCCGCTCCGTGGGCACCAATCGCGGCGCCACTGCCCAAAAAGTGCTGTCGTAAGGCATGGAAAGCACTTTTCGGTAGTCCGTCTGCTCGGCATCAGAGTGAAAGAACGGCAGGATGAACTGCTCGCCCGGCGCATACAGATGGATGATGCCCTTTGTACGCATCCGGCGATCTTTTGGAACGTCCTCTGCAAGCGCGGCCATCCTCGGATCGCCCTGTCCACTGTGGTAAGTGAGCGCATACTCCAGCTCGATGGTGCTCAGGATGGAACGGCCTTCCCAAGGGACATAGGTCTGGCGGTAATGCAGGGCCAACCCACGCAGTTCATCATTGGCCATTAAAGCTTGGAACGGATGTGGCGTGCAACTATCGCAGTCCAGTTGCAGACTGCGCACGGTGGCGGTTCCCGCATCGATCCATAGTTCGCCCTGGAAGAAGGTGCCATCACTGACCTTCGGGGTGCAGCGCACATGGTACAGTTCATCGGGGTCGTGTGTGATCGAGAGCACGGTGAGTTCGTAGGCGCGACGCAATGCCTTGCGAGATCGATACTGCAGCGGCGTCGCCGGAAATGCATTGTTGCGATCCGCCGGATGCAGCAGCATGAAGCCTCGGCTCGTGTTGAGGTTCACCACGTAGCGGTTCTTGTCGGGCAGCAGGCCGATCCTTCCTTGCTTCAGGTCCAGCGCCTCGATGTCCGCACCGTTGAAGCTTCCGTTGTAAAAGCATTCGATCCCCTCCACGGTGTGATCGGCGGTCCGGGTCTCCAATTCGAAGTAGACCTTCCCTCCATACTGCCCGATCTGTCGCAGGTGTTTCCCGGATGCGATCACCAGGTCGTAGAGAGCATCTGAACGGCCCACTACTTGCAAGGCGGAAAGTTCGGTCCGCGATGGGATCAAGCGCACTTCGGATCGCTGACGTATCGCCGCCACGGCAGTCCGGAGCCGCTGGTAGCCCAAGTATGAACATATCAAGGTATCGGCATCATCCACCGCGACCATGCGGAATACGCCGTTCTCATTCGTGATCACGCCTTCGCCCGTCCTTTCCAAGACCACGCTTGCATAAGGCAAAGGGCTCAAAGTGGCGCCATCGACCACACGGACCTCGAGAGGAGTCTGCCCGGATACGGCCGCGGCAAGCAGTAGCGAAAGAGGCCCGTGGATCTTACGGAGAAACCGCATGTGGCCTGAAAATTAGTTCCATCTGTAGTTTCCCGAAGCGGACCGTAATGAAAGTCAGATCCTTTGGATAGGATCACCGAATGGAAGGATCATCCCACGAAAGATCGCTTGTATCGCAGATACCGGTGACGTGGTCTGATAGATATCGGACCTACGGAAACCTTTAAAAAAGTAGTGCTGCCTATGCCGCCTCTTGACGTGCCATGCGCATGCGGCCCCATACGGCAACGCCGATCACCACGGCGAGCACCGCTCCTTGGGTGATCAGCCCCTGCATCGTGGGGTGAATACCAAGTACCGGAATGGAGATGAAGCGTACGAAGGTGGCATCGAATATCCCGGCTTCCTGCAGTGCCGCTACCCCGTTGCCTGAGAACACCACCGCCATAAGCGCCAACAGCAAAGCCGTAGCTGCGAAGAACGGACCAATGGGCAGGCGCACACTGTACTTCAGAATGGCACCGCCGACGATGGCCAAGAGGATAAGCGCCGCGCCGATGCCTCCTAGCACGGCATGTTGACCGCTCGGACCTGCTTGACTGAAGAGCGTTTCGTAGAAAAGGATGATCTCGAAGAGTTCCCGATAGACGGCCAGGAAGGAGATGCCCGCGAGCGCCCAAAGGGTGCGTTTGCTAAGGGCGGCATTCACTTTATCCTTGAGGAAACGCTGCCAAGCATTGCTGTTGGATTTGTTGTGCAGCCAATAGCCCACATAGAGTAGCATGGCCGCAGCCAGCAACGCCGTGACTCCTTCGGTCACCTCGCGATCCGCACCGGAGATATTGATCACATACCGCGCCAAAAGCCAGGTCCCTACTCCCAACAGCACCGCGCCGATCCAACCCGCATGGATGTACGGGAGCGCATCGCGCCGACCGGTCTTCAGTACAAAAGCGATGATCGCCGCCAACACAAGGATGGCCTCCAATCCTTCCCGCAACAGGATGAGCAAGGAACTGATGAATGCAGCTGTAGTGGTAAGTCCACCGTCCGAAAGCTGATCATCGGCGC
The DNA here is from genome assembly GCA_040391235.1 of Cryomorpha ignava. Taxonomy (GTDB): domain Bacteria; phylum Bacteroidota; class Bacteroidia; order Flavobacteriales_F; family PHOS-HE28; genus PHOS-HE28. Next base: position 19,602 of record JBEBYG010000018.1, on the reverse strand, counting down.
GATCCAGCAGTATGTTGATCCGGGCGATGCTGGCGGCCACGGAATCACTGGGCGCACCCGAGCCGATCTGTGAGCGAAGCGTCATCATCTCCCGCTCGGTGCGCTTGCGCAGGGGTGCATCCACATTGTCCAACGCGGACTCGATCAGCTCGAAGCCTTCCAAGTAGGCACTGATGGCGAGCCGACGCGCAGTGGCCGGGTCGCCCTTGCTGTAGGCTTCGAGGGCTTCGTCCAAGCGTTTCCGGGATAAAGATAGCGGCGAAGGGGCCGATTGCTGGACCGCTGTTGGATTCGCGATCAGGAAGGCGAGGACTGCGGCACGGTCCGCTCCATCGCGCTGCTTCACTTCCTCAGGCGTGGCGATGACCAAGGCGCTCAGGCTGGTGAACTGATCCTTGCCCACGCCTTTATTCCAGAGCGCTTCCCCGCGCTGTAATTCCTCCGGGGTGGCCAACATGCCTGCAGCATGGAAGGCCAAAGCCCAGCGCTCATCCTCCGAGAGGCCCGAGTAGGCCTGCATATCCGTACCCGCCACTCCCAAGGTGATGGTGTTGTACAATCCGAAGGGACTGCGCACGGCCATCGCCTCGGCATCATGAAAATCGCGTGGTGCGGGTTCCATGCCTGCGGCCTGCGGACCATCGCCATGGCCCGTGGCCCCATGGCAACTGGCGCAGTGGGTGCTATAAAGTGCGACGGCGGATGCTAGATCGGGGGCCTGCTTCGGCGCCACGGCAACACGATACACCGCAATCACTTCTCCGCGCAACGCTTTTGCCAAGGCGGAAATATCCATGCCATCGGCTTTGCCCATGATGCGATCACGCAACGTGCGAGCATGCCCCACCAAGTCCGGGGCACCCTCCACTTTGGGGAGTTCCTCCAGAATAGCGATCACCTGCTGCGCGAACTCCAGCTGCTCGGCGTACTCAGCCGTGTCCAGCACTTGGCCATCCTTCACGAACACCGGATAGTCCACGCTCACATAGTCGAGCATGTGCACCACGGTGCGCGCTTGTTCGTCCTCACTTCCAGCTGCGTGGACATGAAAGCCCAGGCAGATCGCGAAAAGGAAGATGAGAAGTTTCCGGGGGAACATCACACGTTGAACAGGAAGTGCATTACGTCGCCATCCTTCACTATATACTCCTTCCCTTCCACGCGCAGTTTGCCCGCTGCTTTCGCTGCTGCCTCCCCGCCGTATTGAACGAAGTCATCATAGGCGACCACCTCCGCGCGGATGAAGCCCCTTTCGAAATCGGTGTGGATCACGCCCGCGGCTTGAGGAGCGGTCATGCCTTGCTCGATGGTCCATGCGCGCACCTCTTGCACCCCTGCGGTGAAGTAGGTGGCCAACTCCAGCAATTTGTAGGCGGCATGGATCAGCTTGTTCACACCGGGTTCCTGGAGTCCGATATCCAGTAGGAACATGTCGCGCTCCTCGGCGGTTTCCATGCTGGCGATCTCCGCCTCGATGGCTGCCGTAACGAAGATCACCTCTGCATTCTCAGCTGCCACTGCCTTGCGCACGGCCTCTACGTATTCATTGCCGGTAACGGCGCTTTTCTCCTCCACGTTGCACACGTAGAGCACCGGCTTGCTGGTGAGCAACTGGAACTCGTTGAGCAATGCAGGATCGTCGTTCTCGGTGATCACGGTACGGGCACTTTCACCCTTCAGCAGTGCTTCGCGGATGCGGCTGAGCAGCTCGAAGCGGCGCTTGGCTTCCTTCTCGCCGATCTGGGCCTGCTTCTCCACTTTCTTCAGCCGGGCCTCTACTGTTTCGAGGTCCTTCAGTTGCAGTTCAATATCGATCACTTCCTTGTCCCGAACAGGGTCCACGCTACCGTCCACGTGTATCACGTTGGGGTCATCGAAACAGCGGAGCACGTGCAGGATGGCGTCGCACTCGCGGATGTTGCCCAGGAACTGGTTGCCCAATCCTTCGCCTTTGCTGGCCCCTTTCACAAGGCCGGCAATGTCCACGATCTCCACTGTGGTGGGGAGGATGCGCTGGGGCTTTACGATCGCGGCCAGCGCCTGCAGTCGCGGATCGGGTACCGTAATGATGCCCGTATTGGGCTCGATGGTGCAGAAGGGGAAGTTCGCCGCTTGGGCCTTCGCGCTACTGACGCAATTGAACAAGGTGCTCTTGCCCACGTTGGGCAGGCCTACAATGCCACACTTCAAACCCATGCTTTCTTCTGAATTATCTCTTCACCCCCTCAAACGGGCCGCGAAAGTACTGCTAAGCCGCAGCATGGACATTGGGATGTTACCATTGCTGACTTGGACGGAAGGGGTTGATCCAAATTCAGCACGGAATATACAGGTCCAACTTTGGAAGAACGACCTCCAACGCTGCATGGCCATTCCTCGTTCCACACCGTCCCCGTAAGGGATCCGGGAAGATCAGGGAGATCGGCAAACGCAGGTGAACGATGCACGGGTCGAATGTAGAAGCCGCTATTCTCTCACCCTCTTTATCGAAAAACGCCGATGGGTGACTAAATTCGCGTTGTCAATCCCCAATTCTACATGAAGCTTTTACTCCGCACCCGGTCGTTGATGGCCGTGCCCTTCTTACTTGCAGTAGGCCTCGCTCACGGCCAGCAGGTGCTTCCTTGTGCTACGGACCAGGTACAACAGCGCTTGATAGACCAAAATCCGGATCTCGTGCGGCAAAATGCCGAGTACGAACTGGGACTCCAGGAATATCTGCAGGCCAAAGCGGGCCTTCGCGATGATGGGGATACCGCGATCTACGTGATCCCGATCGTGTTCCACATACTGTACGACCCTACCACCGGGAACGACAATCACAACCTCAGCAATTCATTGATCGAGGCCCAAGTGGCGCAGTTGAACAGAGACTACCGGAAGCAGAATGCGGATACGGTGAACGTTGTGGACCCCTTCAAGTCCATTATTGCCGACGTGCGGGTGAGATTCCAGCTGGCCACCAAGGATCCCTTTGGGAACTGCACTAATGGTATCGACCGGATCACATCACTACGCTCCTCACAAGCCGCGGATTTCTCCAAGCTCAACCCTTGGTTCCGCGATCGGTATGTGAACATTTGGGTGATCCGTGCCTTGGAGCAGAACACTCCGGGAAGCATCACCTTGGGCTATTCCCAACTTCCCGCCTTTGTGCAGGATGATTACGGTGCCTTGCGCGATGGCGTGATCATGCTGTCTTCTGAGATCGGTACCGTTAGCACTACCCTTACCCACGAACTGGGGCACTTCCTGAACTTGGAGCACGTGTGGGGAAGTACCAACCAGCCCGGAGTAGCATGTGGCGATGATAATGTGGCCGATACGCCTATCACCAAAGGCCATTTCAGCTTCTGCGACCTGAATGACCATGAATGCAACAGCTGGAATATCAACCAGGCGTACACCTTTGACGATGTGACCACCGGCTCCGGGACCAACGACCCCACCCCCCCACCAACCGGCCTTTACCAGGACAGCCTTCCCGGCCTCACCTACTATCCGTTCAATGCACAGGGCCTCTCTGCCAATTCGACCGAAGATGGCCAGTTCGCGTTCTCGCAGTGGGATACCGGCTCAATCGATGGTGATAGCCTGTTCAGCCAGATGACCGGAGTGGTCAACACCGGGAAGTATTATCAATTCACGGTGGAGCCGACCTTCGGGAAATCCATGACGATCACGGGAATGACCTTCCAGGTATCCCGCTCTGCTACCGGGCCACGCACCTTCGCGGTCCGCTCCAGCACGAACAACAACTTCACGGCCAATAACACCGCATCGCTCCTGGGCCCTGACAGCATTATCAAGCTTCCAATTCCGAACACCTTCTTCTTCAGTGCTGATACTGCGGGACAATGGGGAGGCAACAAGGTCAGCTTCACCACCTATTCCAGCATTCGCAATGCGGTGACCTTCCGCATCTATGCTTGGAATGCGGAAGACGGCGATGGCTCCTTCGGCGTGGATAATGTGCAGTTGATCGGCAACTTCGGAGATGTGGACAATGCCCAGAACTATATGGACTACTCCTCCTGCCCTCTGATGTTCACCGATGGCCAAGCCGCGCGTATGCGGGCCACCTTGAACAGCCCCGTGAGCGGACGCAACAGGCTCTGGGAGGATCAGAACCACATGTTCACCGGCACCGATGGCTATGAGGTGACCTGCGCTCCGGAGGCGGACTTCTATACCCTGGACTACTTTGTTTGCCCCGGCACCCCCATCCGCTTCAAGGACAACTCCAAGCGCGCCACCCCTACTTCCTGGGCATGGACCTTCGACGGCGGCACCCCGGCCACCTCCAACCAACAGAATCCTACCGTGAGCTTTTCGGAGCCTGGTCAACACAGTGTTACCCTTACCGTGAGCAACGACCACGGATCCAACTCCTACACGTCTTGGGATCAATTCCGCGTTGGCGCCGACTACCCGGAGGTAAATGGTCTACTGCAGGAGTCCTTCAATACCCCCAACGACTTCCAGCGCTGGCCTACCCGTAACATTGAAAACAACCAGAGCTACTGGCAATGGTCCGGGGATGCCGGACATAACGCGCTTGGTTCCGCGAAGCTCAATGCTTCGAACACCTACACGCTGACGCAGGACATTTTCATGCCCAATAACTTCCATGACATTGATGCCCTGGTGACCCCGACCTTGGAGATGCCCTTCTCCACCGGCCTGACCTTCAGCTTCTGGTATGCATACAGCACGCGAACGAGCGTTTCGGAGGATATCACGGAATCCTTGGTGGTATCCGCCTCCACGGACTGTGGAAAAAGCTGGCTGCCCCGCTTGACGTTGGCTGGTCCCGCATTGGTGACCGCTGGCGTTCGCTCGCCGGGCTATATACCAGCTGCCGATGAATGGCGTCAGGCCAGTTTCGCGCTCTCGAGCATCTATGCAACCAACCACGTGCGCCTGAAGTTCGAATACATCTCCAGCTTGAGCTCCAACGATCTCTACATCGATGATGTGAACATCGGTTCCACCAACGTGGGCATTGACGAGATCGCACAAAGCGGCAGCATGAGCTTGATGCCGAACCCGGCCAGCAACAGCCTTACCGTGGTATTGGATCTGGCAGGCGACCCCAGCGGGACCCTTTCCTTCCTGGATGTATCCGGCAGAACCATCCACAGCGAAACCGTGATGGCTGGAACACCGCAGGTTGATCTCGACCTGGCCCAGATCGGCCTCTCGAGCGGAGTATACTTGGTACGCCTCGAGCACGCAACCGGACGCCGTGTAGAGCGCTTGGTGGTTCGCTAAGCAACCGCTTCCATGATCGAACATGCCATCAGCCTTCGGGTTGGTGGCATGTTCTGCTTTCGGACCCTACGGACAAGGCTTTATGTGACCGAGAAACGGCCATTGGCGGGGGCAGAACCCCGCTCATGGCGCCCACATAGGCGTTGTCCTATACTTTAGCCCGCATTCAACATTTAACATGAAGCTCTTTCCACTTTCACTTTCCATGGCCGCGGCCGCGTTGCTCTTCTCCTCCAACGTGGTGAATGCCCAAGCTCCAAAGCCTTGTGGTACCGATGAGATCCGGGCGCAGATGTTCGAGGAGAATCCCGACCTGCTCCGCCTGGAAGCCGAGTATGAACTGGGGCTGCAGGAATACCTTCAGATGAGGGCCGGCCTCCGCGATGATGGCGACACCGCCACCTATGTGTTGCCGGTCGTGTTCCACATCCTGTATGACCCCACAGCCACCACGGATGCGCACAACATCTCCGATGCGCAGATCTATCAGGCCCTGAACGTGATGAACCGGGACTACGCCAAGCAGAATGCGGACATCGCGGACGTGTGCTGTGGCTTCCAAGCCATTGCAGCGAACACCCGCATCCAGTTCCAACTGGCCACCAAGGATCCTTTTGGCAATTGCACCAATGGTATCGACCGGATCACCTCCCAGCGCTCCACCGATGGTGGCAACTTCTCCAAGTTGAACTCCTGGTTCCGCGATCGTTACATCAATATTTGGGTGGTACGCAGTCTCGGCAGCACGGACAACTTCGCACCTGCGGGTTTCTCTCAGCTCCCACCTGATGTACAGGACGATTCCGGAGGACTCCGCGACGGTGTGATCCTGTTGTACGACTACACCGGTGACAATGGCACGAGCAACGTGTTCCGCTCCCGCACCCTCACCCACGAGATCGGACACTACCTGAACCTGAAGCACGTGTGGGGGGGCACCAATGCCCCTGGGATCGCTTGCGGTGATGACAGCGTGGACGATACCCCTATTACCAAAGGTCACAATAGCTGCACCAGTGCGGACCTCTACGATTCCTTCTGCAGCTGGCAGCCCGTGGACACGTTCTACACCTTCCGGGATGTTACCCTCACCTCCGGCACCACGGACCCTACCCCTACTCCTTCCGCCATGCTCGATTGGCCCGCGGAGGTCGCCGTTTCATTCAGCCCTGTAACTGCAGCTGGTGTATCCGCCAATTCCGAGGAAGAAGGCAGCTTCACATTCTCCCAGTGGGGCACTGGTGCCCAAGATGCAGACTCCGTTTTCGGCGACCTTACCGGGCAATTGAACACCTCGAAGTACTACTCCTTCACAGTGACCCCTCAACTGGGCAAGTCGATGACGCTTAGCGGACTCACCTTCGAGGTGGACCGTTCAGCCACAGGCCCGCGCACGTTCGCTGTGCGCAGCAGCTTGAACAACTACACTTCCAACATTGCTGCCGTAGTTACCGGAGCCGATACCGCCGGGATCCGGGTTCCCTCCGCGAACACGTTCTTCTTCCTCGCGGATACCAGCGGCACTCGTTACAAGGCCAAGGTGAACACGCCTGAGGCGAGCTACCTGAACCTGGCAAACCCGGTCACCTTCCGGATCTATGCATGGAACGCTGAGGATGGTGATGGAACCTTCACCGTGGATTCCCTCTTGGTGCGCGGCCAGTTCGGCATCATCGAGAACACGCAGAACTACATGGAGTATGCTTATTGCTCCTTGATGTTCACCGAAGGACAGAGCGATCGGATGCGCGCCACCTTGAACAGCGCGGTGAGCGGGCGCAATAAGCTCTGGTCCGAGGACAATCACATCTTCACCGGTACTGCCGGGCATGAAGTATCCTGTGGCCCGAAGGCGGGCTTCTACACTCAGGATCGTTTCGTTTGCATGGGAGTTCCCGTTAAGTTCAAGGACAACTCCACCAACGCCACCCCGACCACTTGGGCATGGACCTTTGAAGGCGGCACCCCGGCCACTTCGAACCAGCCTAACCCTACCGTTACCTTCAACGAATCCGGCCCCCGCAACGTAACGCTCACCGTGAGCAACGACAACGGCTCGAGCACCACCAGCCAGTGGGATGCCGTGATGGTCGGCCCCAACTATCCGGAAGTGAACGGCCTCCTGCAGGAGTCCTTCGACAATGTGAACAACTTCAACCGTTGGCCACGTGTGAATTATGAGAACAACACGTCAAGCTGGCAATGGAATAGCCAAGTGGGCCATAATGCTCCCGGCTCTGCCAAGCTCAATGCTTCCGAGACCTATAACCTGATCCAGGACCTGTTCCCTCCGAACAACTTCAAGGATAAGGACGTCCTCCTGACCCCGATCATGGAAATGCCATTCTACACCGGCATCAACATGAGCTTCTGGTACGCCTACAGCACGCGCACGAGCACCTCCGACGACATCACCGAGTCGTTGAAAGTGTATGCCTCTTCGGACTGCGGTAAGTCCTGGTTGCTGCGCCTCACGCTGGACGGCCCTGCCTTGGTCACTGCGGGTGTGCGTTCGCCGGGTTACGTGCCCAGTAATGATGAGTGGCGCAAGGCGAATTTCAGCCTACCGAGCATTTATGCAGGCAACCACGTACGCCTGAAGTTCGAGTACACTTCGGGCTTGTACTCCAATGACCTGTATATCGATGATGTGAACATTGATGCCACCAACGTGGGCATTGACGAGATCGCCCGCAACGGCGGGATCAGCCTGATGCCGAACCCGGCCAGCAATAGCCTGACCGTGGTAATGGATCTCGCTGGAGCGAACACGGGTACCCTCACCTTCTTGGACATGACCGGACGCACCGTGTATACCCAAGCGGTGCATGCAGGTGAAAGCCAATTGGATCTGGACCTGGCCCGGATGGGACTTACCAGCGGAGTGTATCTGGTGCGCCTGAAGCACGCCAACGGCCAACGGACCGAACGCCTCGTGGTGCGCTAAGAACGTACTTCGAAATACGCAACAAGCGAAGGGGCCGATCCATGTGGATCGGCCCCTTCTTCATTCAATGGTCGGACGAACTACAGTCGCTCGTTGGCCAAGTTGGCCAGTGCGCTGCGCTCTCCCTTCTCCAAGGTGATGTGCGCGAAGAGTGGATCGCCCTTGGCCTTGTCGATCAAGTAACTGAGGCCGTTGCTCTCGGAGTCGAGGTAAGGGGTATCGATCTGATGCACATCACCCGTGAACACGATCTTGGTTCCCTCCCCTGCGCGGCTGATCACCGTCTTCACTTCCAAGGGAGTAAGGTTCTGGGCTTCGTCCACAATGAAGAAGATGTTGCTGAGGCTGCGCCCACGGATGTAGGCCAGCGGTGCCACGGTGATCTTCTCGTTCTCCACCATCTCGTCGATCCGCTTCAGGGTGTTGTCGTTCTTATCGAAGTTCCCACGGATCAGTTTCAGGTTGTCCCAAATAGGCTGCATGTAAGGATCCATCTTGCTCTGGATATCCCCCGGCAGATAGCCGATGTCCTTGTTGCTCAAAGGCACCACGGGCCGTGTAACGAAGATCTGCCGGTAGTCGCGGCGCTGCTCCATCGCACAGGCCAGCGCCAAGAGGGTTTTGCCCGTACCTGCTGCACCTTGCATGGTCACCAACTTGATCTCCGGATCCATCAAGGCGCTCATGGCCAAGGCTTGCTCCGGGTTCTTCGGGCTGATGCCGAATACGGTCTGCTTCTCCACCCGCTCCACCATGCGTGTGCGCGGATCGAACTTGGCCAGCACCTTCTTCTTGCCGTTCTTCAGGATGAAGAAGTGGTTGCCTTGTGGTTGATGGCCGAATTTCTCCACGGGCACGGCCCCGTGCATGAAGAGTTCATCGATCGCTTGCTCATCCATGCCTTCATCCACCGTGAGCCCAGTGAAGAGGTTGTGGCCCAGGTCACGCACCTTCCCCGTGAGGAAATCCTCGGCCACGATATTCAAGCTCTTCGCCTTTAGTCGCAGCGCGATGTCCTTGCTCACCAGCACCACCTTGCGGTCCTTGTTCTGGCGTTGAAGGGTAAGAGCAGCATTCAGGATCTGGTGGTCATTCTTGCCATCCTGAAAAACCTTGGTGGCATCCACGCCATTGAGGTCGTGTTTGGCCACCACCTTGAAATGGCCTTTCGTGGGTCCGTTCAGCGGTACCCAATCCGTAAGGAGGTCGTGCTGTGCGATACCATCCAAGTGCCGGATGAACTCCCGGGCCTCGAAGTTGATGGTGTCGTTCCCTTTCTTGAACGTATCCAGCTCCTCCAATACTTGTATGGGTATGGCCACGTCGTGCTCCTGGAAGCTATCGATGGCTGAATGGTCGTACAGGATCACTGAGGTGTCCAGGACGAAGATCTTCCGCTCTTTCTTCTTCATGTGTTCGCGATAGGGGCTTGGTCAAATGTGGGCGCCAACCACAGGTAAAAGCGGATCAGGTTGGTGCAGTTGTACACGATCGATCGTGATTGAGCGCGTCCGAATGTTAAATACTCCACCAGAAAACCCATCGCTTTTCGGGCTCTGTAATTTTCGGGAAAGCAGCCCTGGGCTTATGCACGGTGCATGCGTGGATACGATGCTTCCAACAACCCTTCAATCCATAAAAGATGAGCAAGAAGCACTACCCGGTTCCGGACGACCACATGGGGTGCCGAGCCAAGTGGCACGAAGCAGAACTGGGGCCGGACGGGTCACTGGCATCCATCCGCTTGGAGAGATCCGAGCAAAGCTTCTCCTTTCAATGATCATTTTCCGAAGACCGGTGTTATTCGTCTGTAGACCCGTGCCATAGCAGCGGGCCATTTCGAATATCGGGCCCAACCGGTCCAAATGTGGGATCCTCACCACGGATCCTTCGGTTCTGCAACTTTCGTTCTCTCTTTAACCCAACCCAACATCCAAACCCCATGATGAGACACCTTACATTTCGATCAAGTGTGATCGGGAATAACGGCACTACATGGCGATGCGCTTTGGTCATGGCCGCACTGGCGATGGGCACCGCGCTGAGCGCACAGAACTGTGACCCGGTTGACCTTCCCTACGCGGAAGACTTCAATGCCGCGACCGTTCCGGCCATTCCGGAATGCATGTCCTTGGAAACCATTCGTGGAAATCCTTGGCAAACGGTGAACGCACCGGATGGGATGACCGGCAATGCCGCGAACGTGACCTACACTCCAGCAGGAAGTCCCGATCAGGATACGTGGCTCTTTACCCGGGCTATGAACCTGACCGGAGGGACCTCTTACAGGCTCACCTACAAGTACTTCACCGACGGCACCTTCTATGTGGAGAACTTAGCCGTTTCGTATGGCACCGGGACCTCCTCGGGCACCATGATCCAGCAACTGGCGGACCATCCCTCATTCGCATCCAACACGGTGCTGATCGACACGGTGCAGTTCACCCCCGCTGTTGATGGTGTTTACTACCTCGGCTTCCAATGCTACTCCATCGCAGATCAGAACCAACTCTATGTAGATGACATTCTGGTACAGGAAACACCTTCCTGCGAAATGCCGACGGGGTTGGCGACCAGCAACATTTCCGATACCGGAGCCGACTTCTCCTGGACTGCAAGTGTTTCCACGCCCGGCGATGGATATGAATGGGAACTCCGCACGGAAGGTGATGGCGGAAGCGGTGGCGTAGGCCTTGTTGATTCCGGAACCACACCTCCAGGCACTACCAACGCCTCCTCCAGCTTGTTGAATGCCAACTCCACATACTACTTGTATGTACGCAGCAACTGCGGCCAAGGGGACCTTAGTCTCTGGTCCGCCCCCATCTCGTTCATCTCGGCATGTGCGCCCACCAACGTACCCTACTTGGAGAACTTTAATGCAGTGACCACACCTGCCCTGCCCAACTGCATGAGCATCGACGTGATCAGTGGCAACCCATGGACCAGCGTTGGAGCACCTCCAGGCATGGTAGGCAATGCCGCCAGTGTTAGCTATACACCGACCGGCAGTCCGGACCAGGACACTTGGTTGTTCACCCAAGGACTCAACTTCTCCGCAGGCACCACGTACCGCCTTACCTACAAATACTTCAACAACGACGTCACGGGCTACACAGAGAACTTGGCTGTGTATTATGGAAACTCCAGCGACGCCGCTGCAATGACCTTGCAACTGGCGGATCATCCCGCCATCTCTACTACGACGGTACAGATCGATACCGTGGAATTCACGCCGGGGGCAAATGGCGTTTTCTACATCGGCTTCAAGTGCTATTCCATCGCCAACCAATTCCGGTTGTATGTGGATGACATCCGGGTGATCCAATCACCAACCTGCGAAGAGCCTACGGCCCTTGTGGTGAACGGCATCACGAATTCGAGTGCTGACTTCTCCTGGACCGCCAGCGCGACCAACCCGGCTAACGGATACGAATGGGAGATCCGCTCTTCGGGCGATGGAGGCAGTGGCGCAACAGGATTGGTGGTTACAGGTACTACCGCCGCCGGCGTTACCACGGCCAGCACCGCATTGCTCGCCCCCGACAATACCTACTACCTCTACGTCCGCGGAATGTGTGGAACCAACGACGAAAGTCTCTGGGCCGGTCCACAAAGCTTCATCACCCTCTGTGATGCTACGGACCTCCCCTACTTGGAGAATTTCGACGGTGTGACCACACCCAACATTCCCAATTGCATGAGTCGCCAGGTGATCAGCGGAAACCCATGGCAGACCACCGGTGCCCCGGCGGGTATGCAGGGAAATGTTGCCAACGTTAGCTATACCCCAGCGGGTAGCCCGGCAATGGACACGTGGTTGTACACCCAAGGGCTGAACCTTGTGGCGGGTACCAACTACAGGCTCACCTACGACTATTTCAATAACAGCACCACTTGGACCGAAAGCATGGGCGTGTTCTACGGCACTGCCGCCGATGGCGCAGCGATGACCACTTCCTTGGCGGATCACCCAAGCATTAACACGACCACTTTGCAGAACGCCACGTCCAACTTCACCGTGCCTACAAGTGGGGTGTATTATATCGGCTTCAAGTGCTACTCCATTGCCAACCAGAACCAACTCTATCTGGACAATGTGGAAGTAATTGAGATGTCGGATTGTACGGCACTACCTGAACCCGGTCTCACAACCGGTCCGAACAACATCTGCCCCGGAACGGCATTTACGGTGGGCGTGGAGAACATTGCGGTTGCGGGTGGCCTGAGCTACCAATGGGAGACCTCTTCCGATGGTATCACATGGACCGCCGCCGGCGGCGCGGATTCCTTGGAGACCTACACCACGTCACTGACCGCGAACACCTGGTTCCGCTTGCAAGTAACCTGCGATGTGGCAGGCACGGTGGCCAGCACACCACTGGAAGTGACGGTGAACGAACCCGGTGATTGCTACTGCGAATCGGCCTTCACCAGCGTGACCTTTGAGTACGTAAGCAACGTGACCTATGCCGGTATCAACAACACCAGCGCTGGCACCATTGGTGGTCCGGTGGACTATACAGCCCAAGTAGCCCAAGTGACCCAAGGTGGGACCAATACCCTTTCAGTGACGATCCTTGCGGATGCAGGCGATTACGTGTATGCCTTCATCGATTGGAACCACAATGGCATTCTGAATGATGCAGGGGAGGTATACGCCTTAGCCGAGAATACGGACAACAACGGACCGCACACCTTGGCGATAACCGTTCCCGCCAATGCCTACGTGGGTACAACGCGTATGCGCGTGATGGTGGCCTTTAATGGCACGCCTGCGGACCCTTGCTACAATGCCATGTGGGGTGAAGCGGAGGACTACACTGTGCAGATCGCGGCAGGTACTGCGGTAGCGGATTGTGAAGGTGTGATGGGCGGCCCAGCTGTGCCGGGCTCCGTTTGCATCGGCGCCAATGGCTTCGGCGGTGTATGGAGCGATGCCTGTGTCTGCGTTGAGAATGTGGGCATTGAGGAGATCGTGGCCAAGGAAGGAGTAGCAGTATACCCCAACCCCGCCAGCACTGAACTCTTCATCGCCACTGCAAACGAAATGCCCGTACACGTAAAGGTCTACGATATGGTCGGGCACTTGGTAATGGAACACAACATGGTGACCCGCTTGGACATCGCCAACCTCGCACCGGGCAGCTACAGCCTGTTGATCATGGATGGCAAAGGGAATACCCAAGCCCATGCACGCTTCGTGAAGCAGTAGGCTGATACTTCACACATGCAAAGAGGCCTCCGAAAGGGGGCCTCTTTCTTTTAAGTCCAACGGCGCCCTGGAAAAAGTTCGCAGGAGTGCGAAAACCCAAGAACCTAAAAGGCTATTCGAATGTTCACTCCTCACAGTTCACCTTACCAAAAGATCATGGAAAAGCACGACCCAAGAGTCTCCGCACGCTCCTCCTTCATCAAGGGAAAAAGCGCACTTCTAATGGCAGGCCTTTTTCTGGGGGCCTCTACCCAAGCCCAATATTGCGACGTGGTGTTTGACAGCCCGGAGCCGATCTGCAATGTCACCTTTTCAAACATCAACAACTCCTCCGATGGCTCAACGGACGCACCGGGCTATGAGGATTTCACGGACATCACCGGCATGGCGATCCGTGGCAACACCTATGCACTTACCGTTACGGGAAACACGGATGGCCCCTACGAGAATACGGTCTGGGCTTACTTTGACTGGGATGGAAATGGGGAGTTCACGGCTCCGGATGAAGTATTCCTCGTCGGGATACTGGATTTCACCAACTGCGAGGCAGCCGGTGCGGTTTCAACCGACATCCCCATCCCCCTCGACGCGATCGCTGGCATCACCCGCATGCGGATCATCAAGCAGTTCGGGACCGATGTGCCCAGCCCCAACGATGGCTGCACCTTGGCAGGGCTCGGCTTCGGCCAAGTGGAGGACTACACCTTGGAGCTTATAGAAGGAATACCGTGTTCCGCAATTCCCTCGCCGGGTAATACCACCGGACCCGCACAGATCTGTTCCGGATCTCCCTTCACAGTAGCTGTGGAGAACCAGACCTTTGAGCAGTACATCACCTATCAATGGCAGACCTCCACCGATGGAGTGACCTGGGTCGACGCTCCCGGGAACAGCACGGACACCCACTTTACCACCAGCCAGATGGAGAACACTTGGTACCGAGCACAAGTGACCTGTGCAGAAATTGGCACCGGCACAAGTGAGCCCCTCGAAGTGACCATGGTGCCCGGTTCGGAGTGCTACTGCACAACCATTGACTTTGTGCTTGAGGTGGAACCCATTTGCAACGTCACCTTCGCCAATATCGACAACTCCAGCCCGGGTGTGGGGGATAACTTACCCAGCTTGGAGGACTTTACGGATCTAACGGCGGAACTCACAAGGGGCTTTGACTATTTGCTTAGCGTAAAGGGAAACACCACCGGAAGCTATACCAATTACGTCACCGCTTTCTTTGATTGGAACGGGGATGGTGAATTCGAGACGGTGATACCCATCGATTCGCTGTATGATGACAACTGTGAGGAAGCCATCTCAGTGATGATAAGTGTGCCGTTGGATGCGGCCTCCGCATCCCGCATGCGCATCGTGAAGAACTACAATGAAACACCCGAAGACCCTTGCGGCGTCTACAACTTTGGGCAAGCGGAGGATTATTCCGTGGAAGTGACCTCGACGGTGGGTATAGCGAACGTGTCCACCGCGGACTTCGGCGTATACCCGAACCCAGCGAGCACGGAGCTTTTCATCGCTTCCGCCAACGGCCTTCCCGTTCATGTGAAAGTGTACGACATGGTCGGTCACTTTGTGATGGAGCGTAACACGGCGACCCGCTTGGACATTGCCGACCTGGCACCGGGTAGCTACAACCTGTTGATCATGAACGACCAGGGGACTTCCCAAGCCCATGCCCGCTTCGTGAAGCAGTAAGCCGAAACGGATCACCCATGAAAAAGGGGCCTCCGGAAGGGGGCCTTTTTTCATGCTACGCAATAGGATAGTTGACAACTCAAGGTCTGGCCGGGGCCCCACGGGATCGAGGGCACCAACCGATCGGACATCGGACATCTGGTTCCAGGCAGCTACAGCGCGTTGATCATCGATCAGCATGCTGCCACCCCAAGCCGTATCCGCTTCACGAAGCAATAAGCTCGTTCCTCTTCAAGAAAAAGGGGTGCCTGACCGGCACCTGTTTTTTCATTCCGGGCCTATGAAACACATGAAAACTATCAACATTCGCTTGTTTGATCGCCAAAGAAATATAGTTTAGTTGCCCCAAAAACCAAAGGCATCCAACCAGGCACAGGCCCAGTTGGTTTTCTATTGAAAACAAGATCAACCTCATGCACAGAATTACACCTTCCCTATTCCTCCATCGGCTAGCACTCCTTGGTGGCGTGTTATTCATCTCCATAGTGGCGTCCGCACAGATCGCAACATGGAATTTCTTCGGTGCGAGTTCACCGGCGACCATGGCCGCCACCACGTTCAACGCCAACCTTGTTTCCTCAAACCTGATCACCCGAGGAGCGGGCGCTGCGGCGAGCACCGCATCCAATTCCTTTCGCACAACAGGCTTTCAAAATAACGGCATCTCGACGAGTAACACGGACTACTTCCAAGTGACGCTGGGTGCCAACGCAGGATATGCCGTCTCTCTCTCCACCATCGATGCCAAGTTCAACGGCACCGCTGGATTCGCTATAAGCCCGGGTGTTACCCATCAATTCGCATACAGTCTGGATGGAACGACCTTCACTTTGATCGGGTCACCGCAAGTGACAGTTGGTAACACAACACCCTTGACACAGATAAATGTAAGCGGGGTGACCGCCTTGCAGAATGTGGCAGCGGGGACAACTATCACACTGCGTTACTATGCTTCCGGTCAGACCACAACGGGCGGATGGGGGTTCGCTTCCTCCTCGGCCGCAGCCGCGAATGACGGCCTGTCCATCGGTGGCACCGTGACCATTGCAGCCCCTACCAACAATACCTCCGTGCAATTCGTCAGCACCTCCTCCAGCGCTTCGGAAGGTGCAGGAACTATCAATCTCGCACTGGCCATCAGCAACCCTGATCCTGTGAATGCAACGAATGTGACCATCACCGCCACCGGGGCCACGGGCCGGGTATCTTCCTTCACCACGCCGGTGACCTTTCCCGGAGGCTCCAATGCCAACCAGAACGTGGCGGTGACCTTGGACGACAACGCGATCTGCGATGGGGACCAATTGGTCTATTTCACCATTCTGAATGTCACCGGTGGACAAGGGACCGCCTTCGTTGGAGCCGGCCACACGGATACCCTACTGGTCACCGACAACGATGCTTTGGCCGTTCCGGTCGCCACCACGCCTACCGTGATCAACAGCAATGACTTCACTGCCACGTGGAATGCCAGCGCGGGAGCCACGGGCTATGAGCTGGACGTGTATACCAACGGACCCATTCCCACCAGCGAGCTGTTCTTCTCTGAGTATGTGGAAGGATCAAGCAACAACAAGTACTTGGAGATCTACAACGGGACCGGCGCGAGCGTGAATCTCTCGCACTACACAGTGAAGCTCTTCAACAATGGAGCCACCGTTGCCGGTGCTACCAACATCCTGAGCGGAACACTCAACAACAACAGCGTGATCATCCTGAAGAATTCGTCGGCAACGATCTACGCAGGGGCGGCCACGAACGCGCCCGCTTGCGGATTCAACGGCAATGATGCCGTGCTGCTTCTGAACAATGTGACCGGCGACACCCTTGACATCATCGGTCGCATTGGCCAAGACCCCGGGACCGCTTGGACGGGTACCGGAGGGCGCTCGACACTGGACAAGACCCTGGTGCGGAATCCTTCCGTTACTGGCGGTATCACCTCGAACCCCGCAACCGGCTTCCCCAGCTTGAACAGCGAATGGAGTGTGCTGGCCATCGATAATGTGACCAACCTCGGAAGCCATTCCTACAGCGCTATTGGTGCCGTGATGGTATCAGGATCCCCCTTCATGTTGGGCAACGTGACCTCTTACAATGTCACCGGGCTTGATCCAATGACGGACTACTACTACCGCGTGCGTGCAACCGGCGGCGGTTGCCCTGCCACCGCCAACAGCAATGTGATCCAAGTGACCACCGCAGCCGGCGTCAACCCGATCCTCACCACGGGCACCTTGGCCAACTTCGGTGACGTCTGCCTCCATGCCGACGGAGGCCCCCTCTCCTTCCATGTGGACGGGGTCAACCTCACCACTGCCGATGTGACCGTGTCCGCACTGAGCGGTTACACCTTCTCCACCACTGAACTGGGAACGTACTCCCCTTCCCTCTCGATCGCACAGGCCGGCGGCACGTTCTCGCAGGACATCTGGGTGAAGTTCACTCCGACACTTGCGCAGAGCTACAATGGCAACATCACAGTTGGCGGTGGCGGAGCATCCAGCGATAACGTGGCAGCCACAGGCAGCGGGATCAATACCCGGGCCTCCATGGCGACCGGAAGCCCTGTTAATATTGGCATGGACGAAGCTGAGCTCAGCGGTAGCGTTAGCACGATAGGTTGCTCGGCCCTTACCGAGTATGGCATTGAGTATAGCACGACGCAAGGCTTCACCCCGGGGACGGGAACGGCTGTGGCCAGCACCAACCTCTCCGGAGGCAGTTATTCGAGCAACCTCACTGGCCTCACGTCGTGTACCACCTACTACTACGTGGCCTACGGAACCAATGATGGCGGCACCAGCTATGGCAGCGCGTCGTCCTTTGAGAGCGGCCCCATTGCCGCACCCGTGGCCACTGTGCCCGGCACCATCAACCAGGCGGACTTTACCGCCACTTGGGGTGCCGTGAGCGGTGCATCCGGCTATCGCTTGGATGTGAGCACCCTGCCCGGTTTCGGCACAAGCGGCCCCGTTAACTTGGAGGAAGGCTTTGATGATGGAAGGGACGCACTGCCCGCAGGTTGGAGCCATACCGGCCTCGGCACCGATTACAACACGGCCGGCAACTACGGTGCTTCCTCTCCCAGTTTGAAGTTCGACACCAGCAACGACCGACTGATCACCGGCGTACTGAGCGGCCCGGCCACCAGCCTGAGCTTCTGGTACAAAGGACAAGGCACACTGGCAAGCGCAAGCGCATTGCTGATCGAAGGATACAATGGTTCCACCTGGTCCACCTTGGGCAACCTCACTGCCATCGCCAACAACTTCGTGGGCACATGGAGCACCACCTTGAACGCTGGGGATAACTACGTGCAGTTCCGCTTCACCTATACCAAGGTCTCCGGCAACCTGGCCTTTGATGATCTCGCAATTGACTACACAGCGCTCATCCCCTCCTATGTGCCGGGATATGATGACCTGGCCGTAGCCGGCACATCACAGAGCGTTACCGGACTCAACCCCAGCACCACCTACTACTACCGCGTTCGGGTGGAAGCAGGATCCTGCGTGTCCGACAATTCAAACACCATCGCTGTCACCACACTGGCTTGCCCGGGCAACTCCTTCATTGTGGCCATCAACACAGATGCTAACGGCGACCAGACCAGCTGGGCCGTATTGGATGAGAACAATGCCTACGTGGCTTTCGGCGGACCCTACACGGGACAGAACAACACCTTGGTCACGGAAACGATCTGTATTGGCAACGCACCGGTGAGTGCCTGCTACCAGTTCCACCTGTACGACAGCTTCGGCGATGGTCTTACCGGAGTGGGCAACTGGCAGCTGCGCTCCGCGGATGGCCGGGTACTCTTGGGTGATGACTTCGCGAACGGATACGAATCGCCTTCAAGCACACCGCTGAACCCGAGCTATGGAGCCAACCACAGCTTCTGCTTGCCTCCCGGCCCTGCCAACATCGCTCCTACCGAGTGTGGCATCTTCAATAACCTCCTCGGCAATAAGGTGTATGCCAACAAGGTCACCGGTGCGGCCAACTACCAGTTCGAGTTCTCCGATCCCGATGCCGGATTCTTCCGCCGCATTGCACGCCCATACAACTACGTGCACTTCTGGGATATGGTGACCAACCCGCTGGTACCCGGTGTGAAGTACTTCGCACGTGTCCGCACGGACCGCGATGGACCCATGCTGCTGCAACACTTCGGAA
Source organism: Cryomorpha ignava (assembly GCA_040391235.1). Classification (GTDB taxonomy): domain Bacteria; phylum Bacteroidota; class Bacteroidia; order Flavobacteriales_F; family PHOS-HE28; genus PHOS-HE28. The sequence continues at coordinate 277 of JBEBYG010000018.1, read as the reverse complement.
CAGGTTGTGAAATGGGCATAGGAATGGCGGCAGTAGCCTGCACGCAGTTGATCCCCGCACCTGCCTACGGACACTCCTGCAACGAGGTGCGCACCTTCAACACCAACAACAGCTTCATCTACGCCACACCGGTGCAAGGCGCTACGGAGTACCAGTTCCGCATCTTCAATACCCAAGAGGGGTACGACCAGACCTTCACACGCAGCACCTACATCCTGCAACTGAAGTGGAACAACACCGTGGCACCACCACTGATCAGCGGATACACCTACCAGGT
>JBEBYG010000017.1:0-83265 GCA_040391235.1 Cryomorpha ignava | reverse complement strand
GCAGTTCGGGCAGAACGCAAAACCAGGGGCCGCGTAGCGACCCCGTTCTGCTTGAAGCCACCCCCAAAAGGGAACGCGCGCCTCGCGCAATCCCCTGCCGAGCTCGCTCGAAGCAGTTCGGGCAGAACGCAAAACCAAGGACCGCGGAGCGACCCCGTTCTGCTTGAAGCCACCCCCCAAGGGGAAAGTGCGCCTCGCGCAATCCCCTGCCGAGCTCGCTCGAAGCAGTTCGGTCAGAACGCAAAACGAGGGGCCGCGTAGCGACCCCGTTTTGCTTGAAGCCCCCCCAAAGGGAACGCGCGCCTCGCGCAATCCCCTGCCGAGCTAGCTCGAAGCAGTTCGGGCAGAACGCAAAACCAGGGGCCGCGTAGCGACCCCGTTCTGCTTGAGGCCACCCCCAAAGGGAATGCGCCTCGCACGATCCCCTCGGAACAGGTGAGGCAAGCCCCCGAACGTCCTGTCCAAGTCACTTTGGAAGGGATCCTCGTGTACGATTCGAACCATTTATTTTGTCGGATGTCGGGAGTGTCGAGTAAAAGCCTTTCTTTGCAGCCCGTTTTCGGGGCGTAGCGTAGCCCGGTATCGCGCCTGCTTTGGGAGCAGGAGGTCGTCAGTTCGAATCTGGCCGCCCCGACAACTAAGAGCCGTTCCAATTTGGAACGGCTCTTTTCTTTTGGAATGACCCCTCCCTTAGCTGGGTGGTGAAAGATGTTCCTCCGGAGGTGGGCCGGAATATTTTAGTGCATGAAACCGGTGGCATACTTCCTTTCTGTGCAAGCGCGTTGTCCGATCTCCACTTAACGCCACCACCATGTCGGGAGCCCCTAACGACTTTCCACCCACCACACCCCGTTTCCCCGATCCTCCAACGCCGCGCCCGGACCGCTTGGGCTGGCTGCGCCGTTCCATGACCATGCGCGCCATGTTGGTGGCGGTGCTCGTGCTCCTGCTCTTGATCCCGCTGGCGATGGTGCAGGACCTGGTGCAGGAGCGCGAGTACCGGAAGGATGAAGCGGTGAATAACGTGAGCTCCACCTGGGGCGGTAGCCAAACGATCACGGGACCGTTGATCAGTGTGCCCTACCAAGCCACGGTGCGGGTGGACTTGGGCGATGGCCGGAGTGAGATGCGCAACGTGACGCAGTACGCCCACTTCCTTCCGGAAAAGCTGGACGTTCAAACCACCTTGGACCCCGAGAAGCGCCACCGGGGCATCTATGATGTGGTGGTGTACAAGGGCCACATCGAACTCACAGCCTCCTTCCCGAAGATGGCGGAGCTGCTTCCAACCGTGGCTTCGGCGTTGCGCTGGAACGAGGCTTCCCTCTGCTTGGGCATCTCCGATCTGCGCAGTATCAAACAACAGGTCTCCACCCGGATGGATGGTCGGAACTTGGCGTTCGAACCGGGCCTTCCGAGCGATGACCTGATGCGGTCCGGGCTCAGTGTTCCATTCCCCTTGGACAGTGCATCATTGGAACGGACATTCAACCTTTCCATCGCCTTGGAACTGAATGGTAGCGGAAGCTTCCGGGTGGTGCCCATCGGCCGAAGTACATCCGTAAGCGTCCGTTCGACTTGGCCGGATCCCAGCTTTCAAGGGGCATTCCTGCCGGATAGTTCGACCATTTCCAAGGATGGCTTCACGGCACATTGGAGCGTGCTGCATTTGAACAGGCCTTATCCGCAGGAATTCACAGGCAGCCGCAACATGGAGTTGGCCGATAGTGCCTTCGGCCCCGACCTGATCCTTCCCGTTGACGAGTACCAGAAAAGCACACGCGCGACCAAGTATGGATTGATGTTGATCGTGATGGTCTTCCTCGTGTTCTTCTTCGTGGAGATCCTGCAGAAGCTCCGGATCCATCCTATCCAGTATCTGTTGGTAGGCTTGGCGCTTTGCATCTTCTACACGTTGCTGATCGCGCTGAGCGAACACATCGGCTTCAGCGCTGCCTACATCACCTCGGCCTTGGCTGTGATCGGCTTGGTGGTGTTCTATGCACGTAGTGTGTTCAAGCAAATGAAAGCTACTCAATTGCTGGGTCTGGTGATGGTGCTCGTGTTCGGCTTCATGTTCACCGTGATCAACCAGGAAGACTATGCTTTGCTGATCGGAAGCGTGGGTCTTTTCATCGTTCTTGCGATCGTGATGGCCGTAAGTCGGAAGATCGATTGGGATCGAGCCGGAGAGTGATCCAATTTCCCCCTTGCTCGTCGTCCAGTTGGGCAGCTGGTCGGGCATGAAGGGCAGGTCGTCGAATTGTTGATCGTTGGTGCACAACACCGTGTTCCTCAGTTCGGTTAGGAAGCATCTTCGCACTGCTTTCTCAGACCTTTCATAGACGACCATGCGCTCTTTCCTTTTCCTTTCAGCCCTGCTTTTTGCTTTCCTGGCCAATGCGGCGACGTACTACGTTTCTCCCAACGGCAACGATTCCAATAGCGGTACTTCACAGTCCCAAGCTTGGCGCACCCTGAACCGCCTTGCACAAGTGCAGTATGCTTTTCAGTCCGGTGATCAGATCTTGTTGGAACGTGGCGGCGTCTATCGCGGCACTATTCCTGTTGGCTCCTCGGGTACCCCTGGAGCACCCTTGGTCTATGGTGCGTACGGAACAGGCGATGACCCTGTGATCTCCGGAAGTGATGTGATCACCGGCTGGCAGCAGTATCAAGGCAACATCTGGCGTGCTCCCGTATCGGACAGCGTCCAATACGTTCATGTGAACGGGAAGATGATGACACTTGCACGCTACCCGAACACAGGCTGGTTGCGCATGGACCAAGGCACCGCCACCACTTTACGGGATAACGATCTGGGGCAAGCCAATGGCTACTGGGTGGGTGCCACGGCAGTGATCCGCGCGACCAATTGGAGCTACGACCGCGCCGTGGTCTCCGGTTTCACCAACAAGACCCTGTCGTTCCCGTCCATCTATGAAGATCCCGGCAGTTACGGCTGGGGATACTTCATGGAGAACAAGCTGAGCGAACTCGATGCGCCGGGGGAATGGTACTACGATCGCAGCGCGGGCATGCTGTACCTGCAAGCACCCGGAAATGTGAACCCCAACACGTTGGTGGTGGAAGCAGCGGTGCGCCCGCATGGAATGGTGATCGCCTGGCAAAGGCAATACGTGCAGATTCGCAACCTCACCTTCCGCCATCAAAAGGAGGCCTGCATCCGGAATGATGGTGGCAACTACATCGACGTGAGCAATTGCACGTTCCGGGACTCCTACCACGGGATACGCAGCTACGGCCAATTCAATCTCTACAACCAATGTCTGTTCAGAGGGCTTTATGCCACCGGGGCATTCCTGATCGACAGCGGAACCGTGTTCTCGAACAATCACATGGTCGACATAGCGAACCACCCTGGAAGAGGAGAGAACCTCTGGGGTTATTTCGGATTGCGCGTAACGGGGGGGAACAACCAAGTGAAGAACAACCTCCTGGATAGCATCGGCTACATCGGTATCGTCATGGACAAGAACACGCTGGTGGAGAAGAACATCGTGCAGCGCTGCCTGACGACCTTGAACGATGGAGGCGGGATCGCCTTTGACAATGCCAACGGGATGATCATCCGCAACAATATCGTGCGCGACATGGTGGGGAACTTGGAGAGCGCCGCTACGGACCATCCCACCTATGAGCCCATCAGCCATGGGATCTACTTCGGCAACACCACCATCCGGAACACCACGGTGGAAGGCAATACGGTCAGCAAGTGCACGGCCTCGGGCATCCACGTGGACCATACCATGGTAGCCTCGGGGAACGTGGTGAAGGACAACGTGCTTTTTGATAACGGGATCCAGCTGAGCATTTCGGACTACTCCAATTACAACGGCCCGAATGCCCAGCAGCCCTTCTTCAAGGAGAATTTCAATGATGTGTACAGTGGGAACGTGATGTACAGCCTGACCAAGGATCAGCTTTGCATGCGCCTGTACAATTGCTACAGCGCCACCCCGGTGAACTTCGGCACCTTCACGAACAACCGGTACTTCAACCCCTACAATGAGATGAGCATCCGGGTGCAGAACACCTTCGCTGGCACTGTCACCTTTTACACGCTCGAACGATGGAAGGCCGTGCGATCCGTGGATGCGAACAGCACGCGGAGCCCCTTGCGACTGCCGGACCATGTCAGTACCCAGGACCTATCCGGCAACCTCGTGATGAATGGTGATTTTACATCGAACGTGAACGGTTGGAGCGGTTGGCCTGCCAATGCCCAAGTGAGCCGTGTGACCGACAAGCTGGATAACGGTGCCTTGAAGGCCAACCTGCCGAACAACAGTCAGTACCCCAGCTTCACGCTGAGCAATCCCGATGTGTTCCCTGTGCAGAACCAAGCGTGGTACCGGTTGCGGGTCAGCATCCAAAGCGATGCGCTGGGTGAGCTCTTCGTAGGAGTGAGGGGGCAGAGCCAATCCTCCTTGCCATACGGGATGTGGCGTTATCGCGTACCATTCGATCAGGAGCGCCGGGACTTGGAGATGTACTTCCAAGCAAACCTCACCGATCAGTCACAGGTCCAGTTCCAAAACCAATGGACCGAACCGATGTACTATTTGGACAATGTGGAGTTGACCAAAGTGAACGTGCAACCGCTCGATCCGCATGAGCGGCACAAGCTCTACGTGAACGACCTGAGCACCGCGCAGAGCTTCAACCTCCCCGCTGGGTGCTGGAGGGATATCGATGGCAATGCGCTCCAAGGCAGCATTCAAGTACCGGCCTTCTCCTCGCGAGTAGCATATCGCATTGATGGCGCTGATTGCGGCGTGGTGGTACCTACCGGAGGCGTACGCGTGAAGATGCTGCTCGGAGGTGCCATGGATGGCAGCGAATCCTTGATGCGCGATGACCTGCGCACACTGGGTCTCGTGCCTACCACAGAGCCTTATTCCGGTATGGGCTACACGCTGGAGAATGCCGGAGTGAGCGTAGCCAACGGGGTGATGCAGGCCAGCGGAGCCAACGCCGTGGTGGATTGGGTGTTGGTGCAATTGCACGAGGACAATTCCGGATACACCGTGGCAGGAAGGCGCGCCGCGCTGGTGCTCCGCAATGGTAAAGTGGTTACCCCGCAGGGTGATGAGTTGATCACTTTCAACGGCTCCGCCATTGGGCGGAAGGTCTCAGTGAAGCATCGCAATCACTTGGGCGTCCTCTGCACAACGTCGATCACATCCGAGGGTCAAACGGTGGATCTTAGCCAATACGGTACACCCACCTTCGGCACCAATGCTCAAACCATGATCGATGGGCGCATGGCCCTCTGGCCGGGAAGCGTGATGAATTCCGGCGAAGTGAAGTACACCGGTATCGGCAACGATCGCGATGGCATCCTGCTATTGATCGGCATCCAGCCCAATAATGTTGTCCCCGGCTACCTCGTGGAGGATACCAACATGAACGGATTTGTGTCCTACACCGGCTTGGATAACGACCGGGAAATGGTGCTTCTCACTGTGGGTGGTCTCTTTGGCACAGCGATCCGACCGGAGGCAATGCCTTAAGCAGGCCACTTCCAAAGATGTGCTGAAGATCAGCCTGTAGACGATCCCGCCCGACCTCAGGTCAGGGCGGGATCGTCCGTTCAATACGCCCTGGAATGCTTCCTCACCTGTTAGCGAATGCTTCCAAAGCCAGCTGCATGCTCACTTCGGATCGGGCTTCCAGTCACTCAGATGATCTCGATCGCTTCCTTGGGCAACCAACCAACGGATCCGCTGGATAGGCGAACCTCTTGCCAGTCCCCTTGTTCGCCCACCACGCCCAGCTTGGTTCCTTGGTGAAGGATGAACAAGCGCGTTGAGCCTTTGCGCGGTTCGCCGAGGATTTCCACGGTAGGGGACATGATGATCGCCTCGGAACGACTTTCCACCTCCTGCACCCGATAGGCGGCCAGCGTAGTGGAGAGTACAGTGAACAACAGGGACAACAACGCGACCGCGAAAAGCGCCCGCTTGAGTGCACGACGACGGATCAGCAGCGCCGCTGCGGCAAGAATTACCATGATCACGCAGGCCCACATCGAACGCCGCGCCCATTGGTCCACGTCCTTTCCGCCTTGCAACCGATCCCATACGGAACCCAAGGTGAAGGCGGGTAGCTGATTCATGCGGTCCACCACTTTGGAACGTTCGAGGTCCAAGTTGGCTTGGATATCATCCGCACCCGGTGCCAAGCGCAAGGCCCGCTCGTAGTAGAGGATGGCGTGGGGCATTTGCCCCAGCTTGCTGTAGCAGTTGCCAATGTTGTACAGCAGACCCGCCGAAGTGTATTCCGTATTCACGGAATCATAAAGCGCCAAGGCCTGCTTGTGATCGCCATTGGCATAGGCCTCTTGGGCCTGCTCCAGCAGTTGGGTATTGTCGGCCTGGGCAAATGCAGGCAGGAGCAAGCAGACCAGAAAGGGAAGCAACTGTCGCATCATCCGCGGATCTGGTTTTCGATGCGGCTGATAATGGCGGCCGCCTCATCATACGTCTGTCGCTGGGGCTTGCCCTCAATAGGCGCGAACCGCGCCATCTGCGATTCGTTGATCAAGTTGATGTACTCCTGCGCAGTGCGTCCTTCGTCCAAGGAGCCGAGCTTTTCCTGGATCATGGCGGTATTCACTTCAGCCACGCCCAGGTTGAACTTATCGGCGAAGTACCCTTCCAGCGCCTTACCCAAGGCATCGTGGAATGCATTCGGGTCGTTCTTCTTCAGGGCCGCTTCCGCATCGGCCAGCCTCCGCTTGGCCACTTTGTCCGCTCCACGTCGGCGCTGACCGCTCAGGTCTCCGAGACGTTCTTCCCGCTTGCGGTGCCAGAGGAACAACAGCAGGAGAAGGGTAGGAGGCACCACCATGCCCACGATGTACTTGCCTGAGCCGAACAGGTGTTCGCCCGTACGCCGCAGTTCCAGATCGCCGGTGCGGATGTAGCGGATGTCCGAGCCCAAACGTTGCACGTCCATTTTGGAGGAAGTACCTACTGAAGCGCTGGAGCCTACATCGCCGGGTTGCACATCGAAGGACAGCGCACCGGAACGCAATTGCTTGTAGCTGCCGCTGCTGGGGTCGAAATAGCTGAAGGTCATTTCACCCAGGTCGAACTTTCCGGGATGGCGCGGTATCAGCAAGTACTGGAACTCCCGACTGCCGCTCATGCCAGCGCCGTTCACGCTGATCTTGTCACTGATCTTCGGGTCGTAGGTCTCGAAGTCGGGCGGTAGGTTCAGCTTGGGGGCATCGATCAATTTCAGATTGGCCCGGCCCGTGAAGCGGATGGTCAGGTCGATGGCCTCGTTGGCCTTCACGGTGCTGCCGGCGGTATTCATCTCCAAGCGGAGATCACCTACTGCGCCCATGAAGTCGGCTGGTTTGCCCGCTGGCAGTTCCATCACGGTCACTTCGCTGGTATTGCTTTGGATACGTACCGGCGTCCCACTGCTGAAGAACCCCGGGTTCACCAGGTAGTTCAAGGTCATGGGAGTAATTGTCTGCTTGCCACTGCGGAGCGGGATCAGCACCTGCTTCTTCAACACGCCTACGCGGTATTGCAGGCCGTTCACCGTTTTCAGGTTCGGATCCCAGCTGTTATTCCCCATGTCCACTTCTTCCGCCCAGAAGCCGTTGAGCTTGGGTATGTCAAAGTCTTGCAAAGCTGTATTCCTGTAGCGATTGTACACGGTATAAGTGGCAATGACCTGCTCGCCCACGTACACCTTGTTCTTGCTGAGGCTGATGGTACAGAAGAGGTCAGGGTTGCTCTTTTGGCCTTGGTCCATGGCCGCGTTGGATCCGCCGCCCGGATCTTTGGAGACGATGATGCTAATGGGGTCTGTCCGTAGCACTTGGTCGCCTACGCGCACCGCGGCCGATCCGATCTCATAGGTGCCGGGTTGCGTGGCAGTGACGTACCAGACCCGGGAGTAGGAACGGCTGATACGCCCGTTGATGTTCCTCATATCACTCCCTTCCATTGGGCCTTGCAACACCGTAAGGCCACCGAGGCTGGGGTTGGTGAGGCCACTTGCCGAGGATTCATAGGTCAGATAGAGGGTCAGTTTCACGGGTTCGCCCGTGGTGATCTCATTCCGGTCCACACTGGCTCGGAAGGTGGATTCTTGGGCATGCGCCAAGAAGCCCGTGATCAGGAATGTTGCTAGGGCTAGGATGAATTTCTTCAACATCATCACCAATCCTTTTCAGCTGGTTTGCTCGGCTTGGGTTGCATCCTTTCGCGCACTTTCTCCTGCACATCCTGCTCCTTCTGTTGAGCAGCATCCAGCATGCGCTGCGCATCCTGCGGATCGATCCGGTCCTGTTGCTTCTGCTCCTGCTTCTGTTGATCCTGCTTTTCCTCGTTCTTCTGTTGGTCCTTGTCCTTCTGATCCTTCTTGTCCTGGTCCTTCTTGTCCTGGTCCTGTTTATCCTGGTCCTTGTTCTTGTCCTTGTTCTTGTCGTCCTGCTGTTGTTCCTGTTGCTGTTGGGCCAGTTTCTTTTGCGCGTAGGCCAGATTGTAGCGGGTGTCTTCATCCGTCGGCACCCGCTTCAAGGCTTCCTTGTAGGCATTCACGGCTTCCTGGTACTTATCCTGCTTCATCCAGCTGTTGCCCAGGTTGTAGTAGGCACGCGCTTGTGCTTCCGTCCCCTTGGCCATGGATGCGGCATTCTCATAGGACCGTTGCGCATCGGCCAGGCTGTCCTGCCGGTAATAGGCATTTCCCAGATTGAACATGCCCCGCTCATCCTTCTCCGCTTTGGAATAGGATTCGATGGCACCTTCCAGGTTCCCGCTCTTATAGTCGGTGTTCCCTTTGCGCAGGGTACGGTCCACCTCCTGCGCATGAACGGTGCATGCGGTGGCCAAGATCAAGAGGGTCACGGTCAAGCGTTCCATGGCATCAAGTTGCTCCATTTTACCTGAAGGGTGCGTTCACCGATCAGCGATCCGAGGAAGATAAGCACACAGGCCACGGCCAAAAAGTACTGGAACCGGTCCTCATGGCCGGCGAATTTGTAGCTGCCCAGTTCGGTCTGGTCCATGCTGCGCAGCTTCGCGATCAAGGTGTTCACGCCGGTATCGCCCGAGGTGGCTTGGATGTATTCCCCCTTGCCGGCTTCGGCCACCCGTTTGAGCATTTCGGGATCCAGTTTGGTGATCACTGTTTGCCCTTCTTTATCCTTCTTGAAGCCGACCATGCGGTCGCCGATGCGGATGGGGATGGGCGCTCCTTGGGGAGTTCCCATTCCGATGGCGTTCACGATGATGCCTGCCTCGGCCGCACGCTTGGCGGCTCCGATGCCATCATCCTCAAAGCTTTCCCCGTCACTGATCAAGATGATCGTTCTTCCCTTTGCGGCATCCTCGCCAAAGCTCTTCCGAGCCTGGTCGATGGCTGCACCGATGGCGGTGCCTTGGGCGCGTACCAGATTGGGGCCAATGCTATTGAGGAAGATCTTGGCCGCGCTGCGATCGGCAGTAATAGGCAGTTGCGTGTAGGCATCGCCAGCGAAGACCACGATGCCCAATCGATCCCCCTGCATACGATCGATGAGTTGCGAAAGTGCCCGCTTGGCCACCTCCATGCGATCCGGCTTCAGGTCCTCGGCCAGCATGCTGTTGCTCACATCCAAGGCCACCACCACATCCACGCCCTTGGCGGTGATCTCCTCCAAGCGCGTTCCCATTTGCGGGCCGGCCAATGCGAATACCGCAAAGCTGAAGCCGTGGCGCAAGAGCAGGAACTTCAGGGCGGAGCGCCAAGAGGAGACACCGGGAACCATGTCGCCGATCAATGGATCCCCACTGAAGCGGCGCATGGCCTTGTTCTTCAGCACCAACGAGGTGAGGTAGAGGACGACCAAGAGCGGCCCTGCGAGCAGCGCCCACAGCACATCGGGTTCTTTCACACGGAATTGCGGGAGGTAATGTGCGGCCGAGAACCAGAAGGCGAGGCCAAGCCCCCAAGCCAGCGCTTCCACCATCAGGATCACCGCAGTGATCGTGCCTGTGCGATATGTGCCCGGCGTGCTCATGGAGTGGTGCGAAGGAGTGTACTGCCCAAGAAGAGCGAAAGGAAGAGGAGGCAGCAGCCCGCCAAAAGGGGCTTGAAGTATTCTTCAGTACGGCTGCTATGCTCGGTCACTTTCATGCGTGTCTTTTCCAAGCGGTCGATCTCCTGGTAGATCGCATTCAGCTTCTTTTCATCGGTAGCGCGGAAGTAGCGGGCACCGGTCATGGTGGCCATTTTCTGCAACATGTCATCGTCAATGTCCACATCCACATACTCGTACTTGTACTGCCCGTTGGGATAGATGGCCACGGGCGAAAGCGCGCGTCCGCGTGTTCCCACGCCGATGGTATACACCCGTATGCCCAATTCCTCAGCGATCTGTGCGGCATCCAAAGGTTGAATGGTGCCGGCATTGTTCATGCCGTCGGTGAGGAGGATCACCACCTTGCTCTTGCTGGTGCTTTCACGCAACCTGTTGATGGCCGTGGCCAGCCCCATGCCGATGGCGGTTCCACCGGTGATCATGCCGGTGCGTGCTTCCATGAAGAGGTTCTTCAGCACTTCATGGTCGGTGGTAAGTGGGCACTGCGTGAAGGCCTCGCCCTCATAGATCACTAACCCGATACGGTCGTTGGGGCGTGCATCAATGAACTTGAGTGCCACATCCCGCGCGGCTTCCAGGCGGTCCGGCTTGAAGTCCTTGGCGAGCATACTGCCGCTGAAGTCCATGGCGATCACAATGTCGATGCCATCGTGCGTTACATCCTTCCAGCTATCCTTGCTCTGGGGGCGCGCCATGGAGAGCAGCATAAGTCCGAAGCCGAGCATCGCCATGGCGAAGGGGAGATGCCGCATGCGGGCGAGCAGGTCGGTAGGCCCGTTGCGCAAGGTACTCAGTGTGCTGAGGGTCGCACGTGGTCGGCGGCGGTCCCTGCGGATCACGTAATAGATGCTGAGCAGCGGCACCAGTACCAAGCCCCAGAGCAGTTTCGGCGAAGCCAACTCGTAGTGCTCCTTCAGCCACCACGCAGCCACCAACACCGCCACATGCACCAGCACGAGCAGTACGATGAGGATGATGAGGTCACGCGAGCGGCGCATCGGGTCGTGTATCTGCGGTTTCTTGCACCAGCCGGATGGAACTGGCCATCACCTGTTCGTTCTCAATGGGCAGCGCTATCCATTTGGCGAACTTCACCATGTCGGCCAAGCGGAGGATCTGGCCCAACTGCTGCTGCGCCCCCGTGGGCATGCTGCTCAGTCGCAGGGCGGTGAGCAGTTCATCGGTGGTCTGCTCCATGGCGGGCACGCCATAGCGATGTTCCACATAGCCGCGGATGATCTCGGTAAGCTCGGTGTAGTATTCCTTGGTGCGTTCCTGCTCCCAGAGCTTCTTCTGCTTCAAGGCCTCCAAGGCGAGGAATGCCGTTAAATGAGCAGGTGCTTTGGGGGCCTCCGGAACGGGTGGCTTGGGGCGACGCGATCGCCGATACAGGAAGATGAACAGCCCGGTAAGGATGGCCACGGCCGCCAACCCACCAGCGATCCATTGCCAGTGCTCCTTTACCCAATCCACCAAACTGAAGGGCACGACATAGATCTCCTTGATGTCGCGGATGGCCTCGGTGGTATCCACTTCCACGGTGTTCACGGTCAATAGCATCGGCTGGGTAGCTACCGTGTCGCCATTGATGATGAAGGTGAATGGCGGGATCGCCCAGTAGCCCGAATCCCATGAGGTGATGGTGAGCGTACGTACCTGCTTGAACAGGAACGGGTCGTTCTTTTTGTCCGGTAGGATGGTGTCCACATGGCTGTCGTGGAGCACCGGTATTTTGGAGGAGATCGTATCGGTCACTACCGGCCACACGATGTTCACCGGACCTGCATCCACGCGATAGGTCACGCTCAGTTCCACATGGGCTTGCTGGCCGATCAGGATGGTGTTGCTGTCCAGCACCGCCTGCGGCACTTGAGCCAACGCAGTTGCTCCCGTGAAGACCAGCAAGGCCAAGGCAACAACGAACGTCGGTAAGGTCCGAAGCACGCTTCTGCTTCTCCGCGTCTCCGCGCCTCTGCGGCTACAAATGCTGCTCCCCATCCTCTTAATCTCTCTGCCGGAACAGGTTCATCAATGGCCGCACGTAGCCCTCTCGCGTACTGATCACTGCATGGTCCACCCCTGCACGCCGCAAGGCATCGCGGGAGTGGGCTTGATGCTTCAAGGCCTGTGCGCGGTAGTGATCGCGAACGGCTTTATTGCGGGTGTTCACCCATTGCGTCTCGCCGGTCTCCGGGTCCAGGAACTGAACAAGGCCCATGTTCGGTAGTTCCAATTCGCGCGGATCCGAAGTGCGCAACACCACCAGGTCATGCCGGCGGTTCGCGATCTTCAAGGCATCCTCATAGCCCTCGTCCATCAGGTCGCTGATGAGGAAGGCGATGCTCCGTTTCTTGATCACGTTGTTCAAGTACTTCAGCGCACCGGTAATGTCCGTGCCGCGACCTTTCGGGCGGAACTCCAAAAGCTCGCGCACGATCCGGAGGATATGTCTGCGGCCCTTCTTCGGCGGAATGAAGAGCTCCACCTGATCGCTGAAGAGGATCAAACCCACCTTGTCGTTGTTCTGGATGGCGCTGAAGGCGATGGTGGCACAAGCCTCGGTGGTCAATTCGCGTTTCAGTTGGTTCTCCGTACCGAAATCGCCGCTGCCGCTCACGTCGGCCACCAGCATCACGGTAAGCTCCCGCTCCTCGTCGAAGATCTTGATATACGGATGCCCCAGCCGGGCCGTCACGTTCCAATCGATCGCACGCACCTCATCGCCTGGCACATATTCACGCACCTCGCTAAAGGCCATACCACGCCCCTTGAAGGCGCTGTGGTACTCACCACTGAAAATGTGATTGCTCAAGCCGCGTGTCTTCAGCTCGATCAACCGTACCTTCTTCAGGAGGTCCTTGGTATGTTGGAGGGTAGCGATGGGTGAATGGTGATTAGTGGCTGGCGACGAATGATCGGTGAGCATTGTCGGAGGAGTAACTCCGTTGAATGCGTTTCATCTTTCAGCTTTCGTGCTTCATCTTTTAACTGATCGGCGACCGATCGGACTTTCGACTCAAGACTCCCGACTCAAGACTCGAAATTCAAGGCACCTCCACCGTATTCAGCACGCGATCTATGATCTCGTTCACGCTGATGTTCTCCGCCTCCGCCTCATAGGTCAGGCCGATGCGGTGCCGCATCACATCCGGGCATACAGCACGCACATCCTCGGGGATCACATAGCCGCGCCGCTTCGTGAAGGCATAGGCCTTTGCGCCCAACGCCATATTGATGCTGGCTCGGGGGCTGCCGCCAAAGCTGATCAGTGAGCTGAGGTCGCTCAAGCGGTAATCGGCCGGCTTACGGGTGGCATACACGATGTCCACGATGTATTGCTCGATCTTCTCGTCCATGTACACCTCGCGCACCAGTTGCCGGGCCTCCACGATGTCCTTCGGATGGATCACTTTCTGCACTTGCGGGCGTGCGCCGCTGCCCGTGTTCTGGCGGATGATGGCGCGCTCCTCTTCCTTGCGTGGGTAGTCCAGCACCACCTTCAGCATGAAACGGTCCGTCTGCGCTTCCGGCAGGGGATAGGTGCCTTCTTGCTCCACGGGGTTCATGGTGGCCATCACCAGAAAGGGCTCCGGCAGTTTGTAAGTGGTGGGGCCGATGGTGACCTGCCGCTCCTGCATGGCCTCCAGCAAAGCGCTCTGCACCTTGGCAGGTGCACGGTTGATCTCGTCAGCGAGTATGAAGTTGCTGAAGATCGGACCCTTCTTCACTGTGAACTCTTCGTTGCGCGGGCTGTAGACCATAGTGCCCACCAGGTCGGCTGGCAGCAGATCCGGTGTGAATTGCACGCGGCTGAATCCAACGTCCACGATATCGCTGAGCGTTTTGATGGCGAGCGTCTTGGCCAATCCGGGCATGCCCTCAAGCATGATGTGGCCGTCCGCGAGCAAAGCGACCAGCAGCTTTTGCACCATGTCCTTCTGGCCCACGATGTTCTTCTGCATCTCCTGATCGATCAGGTCCACGAAGGAACTGGCCTGTTGGATGCGTTCATTCAGGGCCCGAAGTGTATCTGATGTGGAGGTAGGAGCGGGGGAAGGAGATGGCTGAGGGATTTCCATAAGAGGGGTAGCGCTAGGTTCGCAATGCAAATTTGCCCCTATTGACGGGCCTTTGCTGGTGTTTCGCAGTTAATGAGTGTTAAGCATCGGAGAAGCTTGCAGCGTACATTCGTGCACTTGCGAACATCTGTGAAAAACCGGCTTGAACCCTTCAACGATGCCCATGACGCTCAAAGAAACCATCAACCATGTGCGCACTTTCCACGATGCTTTCGGGATCTCCAATTCGGACGTACCAACAGCGGCCATCGGTGAGGGCCAAGTGCGGTTGCGCCATGAATTGATGCGGGAAGAGAACGAGGAATACTTGGATGCGGCACAGCAAGGTGATCTCGTGGAAGTGGCGGATGCCTTGGGAGATATGCTCTACATCCTGTGTGGCACCATCCTCAAGCATGGCCTGGAGCATAAGATCGAAGAGGTGTTCCAAGAGATCCAGCGCAGCAACATGAGCAAGCTCGGGGCCGATGGGAAACCCATTTACAGGGAGGATGGAAAAGTGCTGAAGAGCGACCGCTACTTCCGACCCGACATTGCAGCCGTGCTGGAACGCTGATCATCCGCCATGGACCTTTCCAAACTCCTCGAACGATCGCGCAGTTCCTCTTTCACCCGCTGGTGGATGAACGTGGGCCTGCGCTGGATGATCCCCTTTAACCGGCCGCATGGCTTCCACGTGGTGCCATTGACCAGCGGAGGCATCCGGGTGGAGATCCCCCATTGGCGCGTAAACCGCAACCACATCAAGGGTATCCATGCCTGTTGCCTCGCCACCGCCGCCGAGTATTGCAGCGGGCTGGCCCTTATGAAGCACCTGGATCCGAAGCGGTATCGCATTATCATGAAAACGCTCCGGATGGAGTACCACTACCAAGCCAAGGCCAAGGCTCATGCGGAGTTCGCGCCTTCGTCGGCGGAACTGGAAAGCAAGATCCTTCAGCCTTTAAGCACTGGCGAACCGGTGCTCTACACGGCGGAAGTACCCTTGCACGATGTAGCTGGCAATCACTTGGCTACAGGCCACATCACCTGGCAGGTGAAGGATTGGCAAAAGGTCCGGACGAAAGTGTGATGGGATAAAGCGTCATGCAGTAAGCCGTCCAGTGCCACAGGTCCATCTGTGTCCATCTGGACCAAGCTTGTCCGCAGCCAGAATTATCTGTGTCCATGCCGCAGGCACTATGAAGTCTGCGCCATCTGCGGTTAAAATCTCAGCGCCTCTATGCCGCTACTGCGGCATTATGAAGCCTGCGGTGCAGAACCAGCTTCTGCGACACTGTGTCCATCTGTGTGATCTGTGGATGAACCTTCAACGACGCTATCCAAGACACTCCGCCGGAACAAGGACCGCTTGCGGGTATCTATGTCCATGCCGCAAAAACGGCTCTATGAAGTCTGCGGGATCTGCGGTTAAAATGACGGCGGTCGGGAATTCCGTGGATCACTTCCTTCCGAGGATCTTCACCGCAGGGGCCGTATACACGAAGTATAGGTCCAAGTAGGGGCGCATGGCCACGGGCATCCGGCGGTTCTTCTCCACCGGCACGATCACCAGCACCTTGTCCCCCCAACGGGCACCCAAGTAAGCTCCGTATTTCGGGAACTTCGCCAGCAGCGGGTACCGTTTCTCGAAGTTGTCAATGCCCTCGGGCCAGTTGCGTTCGGTGCTGCGGAAGATCACTGCCTCGATCTCGGCCATGCTCATGCCCGTTCTTGCTAAAGCTCGAAGACCAATGGTGTCCGAGGCCAGATCGTATGCCGCATAGAGGCCATCCGGCTTTACGATCTTCACTTTCGCGCGCTTCTTCCATTGAGGCCCCCGGCTGACCATGGGTCTGCGCTGCGGCGCTTCCACGTTCTTCAGTGCTTTCTCTGGTAGCACCAAGTAAAAGTCTCCCAAGGGGCGCATTCCCTCAGGCATGTGGATATTGCTCTTGGCCGGCACCATCACCACAGCCATGCGGCTGGTATCCTGTTGGAAGCTGCTCAGCTGGAAGCCCACATAGTTGATGACATAGGGTGCGTTGGAAGAGCGGGCGGTGTCCGTGCGGATCCCTTCCGGCCACTGGTCCACATCGCCGAATTGTTGGATCACACTGATCTCCTCTTCCGTGAATCCTGCCGCGTGCAAGGATTCTTGGGCGGCTTTGCTTTTCCTCACATCACGGGCCGCAGCCAAGGCTTTGGCATCAGCGATCTTCACTTCTTGCTGTGCGAAGAGGTGGGGAAGAAGGGCGAAGGAGAGGATGAGAATTAGGCTGCGCATGGCTGTTCGGAGGTTCGGGATCCCGATCAAGGGCTAAAGATACCGGGCGGGCTGAGCGTGGATCGCGCAACTTTGTGCCAAACATCACACATGCGATCCTTCATCTTCCTACTCCCGTTGGCTTTGCTGGGTTGCGGAAATGCGCCCGACAGCACCAGCATAGCGACGAACACCATACAAGAACCGACCACCATGAACTTCCATCAGCTCTCCGCTACCGACATCAACGGCAAACCGTACGACATGGCCCAACTGAAAGGCCATAAGGTGATGGTGGTGAACACCGCCAGCGAATGCGGCTTCACGCCACAATACAAGCAACTGGAGGAACTCTACAAGAAATACCAGGACAAGGGCTTCGTGATCCTTGGCTTTCCGAGCAACGACTTCGGTGGGCAAGAGCCGGGCGATGAAAAGGACATCGCTGCTTTCTGCGAGAAGAACTTCGGGGTCACCTTCCCCTTGATGTCCAAGATCGCCACGAAGGGCGCCGACCAAAGTCCGGTGTATGCATGGCTCACGCACAAGGCTGAGAACGGTAAGCTGGACAGCGAAGTGAAGTGGAATTTCCAGAAATACCTCATTGACGAGGATGGCAACTTCGTCACCATGTACCCCAGCGCCCAAGAGCCCTTGAGCGATCCCATCCTCAACTGGCTCGACGGAAAATGAGCAATGAACACGTAGACATCCTCTGCATCACGGCACATCCGGATGATGCGGAGATCGGTATGGGCGGCACAGTGCTGCGCCATCTTCACCAAGGTCATACCGTAGGCTTGGTAGACCTCACCGTGGGTGAACTGGGTACCCGCGGCTCCGGCGAGCTCCGGAAGCAGGAGGCGGAAGCGGCCGCAACCTCACTCGGGGTGAGTTTCCGTTACCAGCTCGGGCTGCGCGATGGCTTCTTCCGGGTCGATGAAGAGAGCTTGCTGAAAGTGGTAGTAGCATTGCGCAGGCACCGTCCGCGTGTGGTGTTCACCAATGCCGTCCATGATCGGCATCCGGACCATGGGCGCGGATCGCAACTTGTTTCGGAGGCCTGCTTCCTGAGCGGCCTGCGTCGGATCGCCACCGAACATGGGGGCGAAGCACAGGAGGCATGGCGGCCGGCATCCGTATACCACTGTATTCAGGACCGCTGGATCGATCCCGATCTGGTGATCGATGTGAGCGACTTCTGGAAAGGCAAGATGGAGGCGCTGGCCTGTTTCAAGTCGCAGTTCTTTGACCCCAACAGCACGGAGCCGGTTTCGGCCATCAGCGTACCGGAGTTCCTTCCCACATTGGAAGGCCGCGCCCGCGACATGGGCCGCCTGATCGGTGCGGTTTACGGTGAGGGCTTCACAGTGGAGCGGCCACCGGGAGTAGGGGATGTGATGGATCTTGGGTAGAGGCGGGGCGTCTACGTGCAACTGACAACGCCTCAATTCCCCGAAGCGTTCTTGCGCACCAGCACCGCTTGCATGCTTCCGGGGCCAAAGCTGCGTCCTGCCGCTATAAAGCCGCCATCGGGAAGGAGGGTGAGTCGGTGCAATAGGTCCTCGTTACCCAAGTTGTAAGTTCGTTTCCAGAGCTGGTTGCCGGTGGGGGAAACACGTATCACCATGCCATTGGTCAGGTGGCTGTTGCCCGATTGGCCCGCAAGTAGGAAGTCCCCGTTGCTGGCCACTTGGATATCCTCCGCGGAGCTGGCCGCGCCGAGTTCGCCGATGGTGCGCGTCCAGAGGGTATCACCGGCTGCAGTCATCGCGATCATGTATACGCTGCGCACGTATTGCGTACCTACCTGCGGGCCGTAGCTGTCCGTATATCCGGCCATCACGAACATGCTTCCGCTGTGCACGATGCCTTTGAACAGATCGTTCTTCACGCCGCCCCAGCTTTGCCACCAGAGCTCGTTGCCGTCATTATCCGTTCGGACGATGTAGGCATCCAGATCACCGGAGAAGCCGCCGATCCGCCCAGCGATCATGTATCCGTCGTTATCGAATGCCACGCCGGAGCCGGATTCTTCTCCTGATGTGCCATAGTGTTGTTGCCAGAGCAGGTCACCGGAGGCATCCGTACGCACCAGCAGTACATCGCTGTCCGCGTCCCCACGTTGAGTTCCACAAGCAATGATGCCGCCATCGGTGGTCTGCTTCAGGTCGCGGAGTTCTTCCTGCTCATCAGGCGTGTTGCTGGTCCAGCTCCAGAGCACCTCGCCGGTGTGCGAGATCTTGGCGATCAGCGCATCCTGGTCCGACCGGCCCGGCGCGATCCGCGATCCGCACAAGAGGATCTTCCCATCGCTGGAAGGAACGGCGGCATGTACGAAGGAGGCTCCAGCGATGCCCACCTCGTACCACTGCTGGTTCTGACCTTGGAGGTTGGTGCGAAGCAGCCGAATACGCACCTTGGCTCCGCTGGTGTAGGTCTCGCGCACCAAGGTGCTGTAGCCTTGGGCATCGTTCACCGTGGCCACCGCTTCCTGCAGGTTGGCGCCGCCATATTGGAGTTGGAAGCCTTGGGCACTGACCGCCGTTGAGAGCAGCAGCGGAATAGCGAGCAGGAAGGAGCGGGAAAGCATATCGCGAAGGTAGGCGGGCAAGCTTCAATAGAGGAACTTCACCAGCTCGTCGATGCCTACGCCATCAAAGAACTCATGGGCATTCACCGAACCCGCCGCTGCGCGAAGATCCTCGTGCTGGTAGCGGACGCCGATAAGGGCATTTTCCAGTTCGCTGATATCCCGATGGGTGAAGAAGTCGCCATAGAATTTCGCGCCTCGGACGTAGCCGTCCTCCACTTGTAAGCGCGCATCCACTTCGCCGATGGGGAAGCGTTGGACCCGCTGAAGGTTGAAGGACGGGGATTCCCCGAAGTTCCAATCCCACGTGCGGTATTTGCTATCGGCCAATGCGTTCACCTTGATCCAATCGGCATCGGTGATCGGTTGCAGGGGTGGCGTGCTTTTGCCGGGGAAGAGGTGCGCAAGCAGGGCGGCACGGAATTGCTCCATGTCCACGGTAGCGGGCAGGAAGTCGCCGATGTTCACCACCCGGCTGCGGATGGACTGGATCCCTTTGGAGATCATCTTGCCCGGCTTGGGTTTCAGCGCATGCACCACATCCTCCAGCTCCGAGCGGAACAGAAGCGTGCCATGGCTGACCATGCGGTCGCGGCGCACGGCCTGTGCGTTTCCGGAGACCTTGCGGCCGTCCACCAAAATGTCGTTGCGCCCGGTCAGTTCCGCTTTCACCCCCAAATCGTTCAATGCAGCCACCACCGGCCCGGTGAACTCGCGGTAATTGTTGAAATGCTCCGGAGCAAAACGCTTGATGAAGCTGAAGTTCAGGTTGCCCTGATCGTGGTACACCGCACCGCCACCGGAGATGCGTCGCACCACGCGGATGCCGCGCTCCTCCACGAAGTCGGTATCGATCTCCTCCAAGGTGTTCTGGTGCTTGCCGATAATGATCGAAGGTGCGTTCACATAGAAGAGCAAATAGCTCTCGTCCATCGGCAAATTCAGCAGGCAGTATTCCTCCAGTGCCAGATTGAGCGAAGCATCGAGGTTGCCTTTATTATCGATGAATAGCATGATGGAGGGGATTTAAAGTGAGGTGAAATTAGTGGAATTGAATCCTGTCCTATGTCCCATGTCTTAGGCCGGTGAAAGCATGAGACATGGGACATAGGACAAGGCCGAACCTCTGGTGCATCCCTCACTGTCCTGGCTTCACCACGGTCACCCAATGGCCTCCGTTCCTGGCATTCACGGTGTTGTCATACATGGCCGAGCAGGTTACGCTGGGGAGGTGGAAGCGCCCGGTGTATGCAGCATTCAGGAGAACGCGGTAGGTGACGGATTGCGCAGGGCCCAGATCGAAGTAGGTCATCACCCGGTCATCGCGGATGTCCTGGTAGTTGAACGGGCTGTTGCGTTGCACACCTTCTGTTTCCTCCAACCGGCTGTTGCGGATCTCCCAACCGCTCGGGAAAACTTGCGTGAGTGCAAGTTCCTGGTAGCTACCACGGGTGCCCGGATTGTAGATGGTCACTACCGCTTGGAAGTCGGTGCCTTGGTCGAGCTTGTTGGGTTCCAGTTCGTTACCATCCATGGTGCGGTACTGCACTTCCATGGCGAGGCCGTTACTGGCAGGGGTTTCTTGGCCTGCGGCGGGCGTGCCGGTACGCACCACCCGGAGGTAGATCAGGTTCTTGCCGGTGTTGGTAATGGTGGCGCGTCGCTTGCCATCGGGCACGGGTAGGTCCACCCGCACGATGGGCTTGGCACTCACGCGGTTCTCTGATCTTCCCGCGACGCTGGAGGTGTAATGCATGGTCTTGTCCAGAGCATGCTCTGCCGCAAAGCGGCTCACGGCAAGCATGCCCCAAGCGGTGCTCTGCGTGCTGTACCATGCGCCGCTGCTGAGCCGCTCGGCAATGCGCCGGACCACTCCTGCGGCAGCGGCCTTCTCGTCCATGCGCATCAAGGCTTCTGCGATCATGGCCTCATCGCGCAGGTCACTGCCATAGGTCCAGGCCATCTCGCGGTAGGGGGAAACGTTGGTGGTGAGGTCCTTCACGATCTCGCGCGCCACGTCCTTGCGGTTGTTCAGTGCGAAGGCTGCAGCGAGCATCCACCGGCCTTGTTCGCTTAGGGCGGGCGTGGTGCGCAGGCGGTTCATCGCACCGGCTTCGGCACTGCCGGCCAAGGCCAGCACGTATAGGCGATAGGCCTGTGCCAATTGGTTCCGCCCGCGGGTCCATCCATCGTGTTCGCTCGGCGCCCAATCGCGGGCTTGCTTGCGTGAATACGAGAGCCAAGCGTCCTTCACACCGGGAGGCGTGGCGAAACCTTTCCGTTCGGCTTCCACCATGAAGTGGCCCGCATAGGTGGTGGTCCAATCGTCGGGATCGCGGTCGCCCGGCCAGTATCCGAAGCCGCCACCGGCGGTCTGGAACTGCTTCAAGCGGGCCAGACCGGCCTGCACGTTGTGGCGCATTTCATCCACGGTGGCATCGCTCAGCTCCATCACATCGGCGATGTAGAGTTGTGGGAATGCCTTGCTGGTGGTCTGCTCCAGGCAGCCGTGCGGATAGTCGATCAGGTATTGCAAGCGACGTCCGAGGTCCACAGGAGGAAGCGTGCTCAGCTCCAGATAGGCGCTGTTGGTACCTGCAATGCCGAGCGCTTCGGGCGTGCCTTCCCAGGTGCTGCCCGGTTCCACGATCGCTTCGGTCACGTCGGTCTCGGGTTGGCCTGCATTGCGCACATCCACTTCAATGCTCTGCGTGGCTTTCTCCCCGGCACCTTCGGCGGTCAAGGTCACTTTGCCCACGCCGATGCCTTCCTTCATCTGCACGCGGAACATCACCACTTGCTCGCCGGTCTTGGGGAAGTTGAGCGTTTGCTCCTTACCGCCCAGTACGGTGAAGAGGTCGTTCGCAGCAAGGCTCAGTTTCACGTTCTTCACCTTGGCATCCATGGCGAATACGGTGACGGGCAGGTCCACGGTTTCGCCCGGCCCTACCACGCGTGGTAAGGTTGCCAATAGCATCAGCGGCTTGCGCACGGGCACGGCTTTCTCGGCATTGCCGTAAGCTCCCGCAGGCGTGCTGGCCACTACCATGATGCGCACACTGCCCACATAATTGCTGATGGTGAAGCTGTGCGTGGCCTTCTTCCCCTTGGCCAAGGTGAACGGTCCCACGAAACGCACCACCGGTTTGAATCGCTGTGCCCTTGCGGCTTCTGCAGGGTTGGCCTGATCGCTTCCGCCGAGTGCGAGGATGCGGCGCAAGCGCTGCCCGAAGGCACCGATCACATCGTCATAGAGATCCCAAGTGCGCACGCCCAGCGCTTCACGCGCATAGAAATGGTTCCACGGATCGGGCGTCTTGAAGCGGGTGAGGTCCAGCAATCCTTCGTCCACAATGGCGAGGGTGTAGGTCATGGCCTTGCCGTCCTTTTCGGTTACCTCCACACTGAAGGCTTCATCGGTCTTGAATTCCTTGGCGCTGGAGATCACAGGCGTGAGGTGTGTGGCCACGTTCTCCACGAAGATGGGGATCACGCCATAGAGGCGGATCGGGAGGTCGTTGCCCGTGCTGGTAGCCGTGTCAGCGGATGCGGTGAGCGCATGTGGTTGCACCAAGGTGACATGTGCATACACGTTGGGCGCCATGGCCTCGGTGATGACGAAGCTGTACTTGGTCTCCGTGTTCTTCAATTCGATCCACTTCGCTTCGATGATGCGGCTGCCCGTCTCCAAGCTCACCAATGCGTGGCCATGGCCCGAGCTGGGTATGGTGATCTCGCAGCGGTCGCCCACGGTGTATTTCTCCTTGTCGCTGTTGAAGCGCAGCATGGACGCTGCCTTGCTGTCCTCGCGGCGGCTGCGTCCACCGTAACCGGGCCAGTCCACATACAGCTGTGCTGCGGAAGCCTGGCCGCTGATCGGGTCGGAAAGGCGCACGATGAAGCGACCCCAAAGCGGCCGGTCCACGCGGAAGTTGAAAGTGGCCTTGCCATTGGCATCGGTGGTAATGTCCTGCTCGCTGATCACGCGCGAGCTGGGTGCGGCCATGTAATTGGAAGGTTCGTCCATGTCGCCGCTCCACCACCAGTTGGAACCCACTTTCACCACCTGCGCCTTCAGCATGCGATGGGGGAGTGGCTTGCCATCGGCATCCACGGAAACAGCACCGAGCGCGTAGGTGGTATCGGTGAAGTAGCTGCCCCAGTAGCTGTTGCTCTCCGGCACACGTATGCCGGTGTAGCTTGTGTATGGGTAGTACTGCACATCGGTGCGGTCCATGCTGGCATCGCCACCCGCTTCGAACACGCGTGTTACGATGTTGGCCTTTACCGCTGCGGGGGCCCGCCCGTTCAGATCCAGGTCAAAAGGGAAGGCGGCATGGCCGTTCGCATCCAGCTGCCCTTCATAGATCGGCGTTTCTTCGGTGTTCAGGTCGCTGTTCAGGTCGTTGAATTCATATTTCTCATACCCCTTGAAACTGGCGCTGGACCGCGTGAGGCTCACGGTAACGCGCGCCATCAGGTCCTTGGCAGGCGAGCCATGTAGCCAGTTGCTCTGCAGTTGAACAGGCTTCTTGCTGCTCGCCGTCAGTCGGTCTCCACCAAGGTCGAGAAGGATCTTTAGTCGGTTCGGCTTCACGGTCTCGATGCGGATGGCTTTGTAGAACGAGGTGCCTCCAACGATCACGCGTGCACCCCACACACCGGTGGGAGCATCCGGAGCGGTGGCGCAGCGGAAGGCGTAGGTGCCTTCCACTCCCGAGGTGCGCACCATGCGCTGGTCCAGCCGCCCTTGCGGATCGGTAAGTTCCAGCGTCACGGGGATGTCCTTCGGTAGGTTCTGTTGCGCCTTTTGCAGAATGAAGGTGAGGTAGAGCGAATCGCCGGGACGCCAGACACCGCGCTCGCCATAGAGGAATCCCTTCAGGCCTTTGTCCACGCTTTCCCCCGACACATCGAATTCGCTTACGCTGAGCGCACTGCCATCATCGAGCTTCAGATAGCCGCGTTGTTTATCCTTGGAAGCCACCAGCAGGAAGGGCTTATGCGCCGTGGCGTTCAGGGTGATCATCCCGTTCTTGTCCGTGCTGGCTTTGGCCATGGTGCGGCGCTGCATGTCCAACACCTTCACCTCCACGCCCCGCACCGGGTCTGTGGTGCGCAGGTCACTCACGGCGATCAACAGAGAGCCGTCGTTGCCGCGCTTCGCGATGATGCCCAGATCCGAAGCGAGGATGTTGCGCTGCACGACGCTGCCCTTGCTGCGGAAGTAGCTCGGGGTGCAGGGGTCTTCGCGATCCCTCCAGTTGTACTCCTCTTCGTAGTAGCCGTAGTCATCGTCGTAGTAATAGCTGTACGGAGCATCCCATTGAGCGTCCTCCAGTTCCTCCGGTTGTTGGGCAGTTAGTGGGGGAACCACCGGTGCGCCTCCGCAGGGGTAGGTGGAGTACTCCTGGCGGAATCCGATACTGATGCGATAGATCGCGCCCGGTTCAGCCTTGATCAGTTTATCCAGATCCAGATAGTAGCGCTGCCATTGTCCGCCCCGTGCCTTTTCCTTGGAGTCCAGCGGCACGGTCTTCTTCATCACCAACCGCCCGGTGCGCACCAGTTCATCATCGCCGGACAAATTGTTCACCTGCAGGAATTGCGGCACGTTGTCCTCGTAGATCCGTACCACACGCACATCCACGGCATTCAAGTTCACCGCTTCAAAGGGAAACAGCAGCCCATCCGTGCTGGGCAGGATAGTACCGGTTCCTACCGCACGTACGTTCGGCTTCACCTCCTGGAAAAGCAGGTCCACGCTGAGGTCCTTGCCGAGCGGCTTTCCATTGACGTTCTTCAGGCCAGCAGCCACGAAGCCGGTTTGCTCTCCTGTGAGGCGCTGCTCGGGATACATCATCAGCTTGTTGCCTATCACAGCGAGCCGCACCTTGTCTGAACCGCCTATGCCCGCTAAGCCACTGAGGTCCTGCGCGGCATCCAAGGGATCACTGAAGAGGAGGGTAGCGTATTGTTCACCTTCTGTAAAGGTCTCGGTGGAGATCAACTGCAGGTCGCCGATGGCCGGTACTTCGAAGGTCAGTTGGCCATCGCCTTTGCCCCCGATCTTTCCCGCGTCCCATTTGAAGATCACGGTGCTGGCCTTTTCGCCGCGCAGCACACTGTCCGCCACCGCACGATGCAGGGTGCCGCCGGGTTCGTGTTCCCAGGTCATGTTCAATTTCTTCCCGTCCTGCGTAGCGCTCACGGTGCCTTCCAGGTCCTGTCCGGTGGCATCGTCACTGGTGAATACGCTCACGATCACACGCTGCCAGGTGAGATCGGAAGGGGCGAGGGACTGCAGATCGCTCACCTTCAGATCAATGCTTTGTTGGTACGTGCTCACCGTGAACTTGAGGTCCTTCAGATCGCTCGGCACTTCAGCCAGTCGGCCCAAGTGAAAGGTGACGGTGTAGTCCGTGTTCTGCTTCAAGCGTTCGCGTGGCTGGAAGGCAAGGGTGTGCGCATCCTGCCAGCTTACGATGCCATCCACACCGGGGCTCAGCGAGAACAACTTCTGCAAGGCATTGTCGCTGGTATCCTTCAATGCCAACCCCTCGGCGATCCGTACACGCACGGGTGCCCGTGCAGAGATGTGCCCAGCTGTGAATGCGGATACGTAGGGCACGTAGGAAGCGTCCGGCCGCAAGGGCGTCTTGTCGCCCTTGCAACCAAATGCCAATAGAATAGCGAGAACGGGAATGAACGATACACGGAGCATGCGCAGTTTCTTCAGCATAGGCCGGGGTGGTTTGGGGCTGTAAGGTAACGGCCCCGAAAACACGGGCGTATCGCTCAGAACACTAAAAGCCGGAGGCAAAAGGCCTACTGCCCTTGCTGCAATCGCTGGGCATCCTCCGCTTGGATGATGCGGCCGTTCATCTCGCCAACTACGAACGCATCCGTAAAGCCGAGATTCTGCAGTTCCTTCCGGGCCAGTTCGGCAGCTTCGCGGGTGGAATACTCGCCGTACAAATAGCGCACGGTGCTTTGGCTGGCCACAGGTTTCACATTGCCCAGGTCCACATACTTGCTCATGGTCTCCATGGGCACATTACCAGCGAACGTTCCTACCTGGACCCGGAAGTGGAGGTTCTCGGTATTGATGCTTCCCGTGGGGACATTGTTGAGGTTTTCGGGCCCGGTGAGCTGTGCGCCCGCGTCGGTGATGGATACCCGTTTGCCATCCTTGAAGGCTACAAGGAATGCGCCGTCGAAGCCTTTCAGCAGCATGTTCACCTTGTGCTTGGCCGCCTCGTTGATGTCGGTGAACGAGCCGGTGTAGTAGCGGGTGAGACCGTCGCTGCCCTGCAAGGTCACCAAGTCGTTGATGCCCTCGAAGATGTTCTCCGACAAGCGATGCCTGAAGGCGCCCAACTGCACGCGTACCACCGCTTGGCTTTCTTTGATCGGAGCGCCGGGAGTGAGGTTGGTGAGCACTTCCACTTCACGGGGAGTAATGCCGCCGCTGGGAAGATCGAGCAGTTGACCGTTCTGTTCCACCATCACCTTACCCTCGAAGCCTTGTCCTTTCAATAGCAGTTCGCGCTTGATGGCATCGGGCAGTTGCTCGTAGTTGCCCACGATGTAGAAGGTGCTGTCGCCGCGTTCGATCGTGCGCACATCCGGCAGGCTCAAGATCCGCTGGATCAGTTCCTCACTGATGCCCTCCACTTGGGTGCCCACCTTCACCACGTAGGTGCGCTTGGCTGGCGAGGCAGGACGTGTCACTTTGGGCTTGCCAATGGGGCCGAAGGATTCCACGCGGCTATAGATCGTGGTGATGTTCGCGGAATCCTTGTAGTTGAGCCAAGCCCGTAGGAAGTCATCATCGGTGAGGGTCACGCCACGGGCATTCACCGCTGCCCCGGCCATGGTGCCGGCTTCATCATCCATGTAATCCGGAACGCCGTCACCATCGCTGTCGAGCGGGCAACCGTATTGATCGACGGCTACACCCACCGGAGTATGCGGGCAGCGGTCATTCCAGTCCGAGACGCCATCGCCGTCCTCATCGTCCTGCATGGCGATCACGTCCATCTGTTCAGGCGATAGGGTGGGCTTGAACTTCTTCTTCTTTGGCTTGGTGCTGATCGCGTAGCCAACGGAGAAGGAGGTAAAGAGGAAGCGGTCGTTGCGTCCATCGCCTTGGCGCTCTCCGATGCTGTTGTTGGAGATCCCATCGAGGAAGTCGGTAGCGGTGAAGTGCATGGTAGCTCCTATGCGCGCTTCAAAGCCATGGCTCAATTTCATTTTCACGCCCACGCCCACGGGAATGGCCCAGGTTTGCTCCGTGTATTTCCCGAAGCCATCGAGGTTGTCTTCGCGGATATCACTCTCATAGGAATAATCCCTGTGGATCTCCACGGCATCCGCCGCGTTCGGTGCATCCTCAGCAATGTCTCGAATGCTGCCATCGCTCCAGAAATTGTAGTAGCGACCTTGGGCATCCTTCCGATCGGTCTTGCTCAGGAATTCCAAGCTTTCGAAACCGATGCTCACCCAAGGTTCCACCACCCGGTTCGGCTTCAACAGTTGGTGGAAGTTGTAGGTGAACTGCAAGCCACCGGTGGTGATGCGCGACTCGAAGTTGAGGTTGCGCGAGATGCTGTGCTCGTTAGCGCTCAAGCGTCCATGCAGGGCAAAGAAGCTCACATCGAGCCAGTCCGTTATCGGTGCCGAAGCGCGAAGCTCATAGCCGATGCGCGATACCAATGGACTGTAGCTTTTGCTCTGGAATCCCACATCTCCATAAAAGCCGAGCATGCCGGTGCCCAAGGAGAAGGTTGGTTTCAGTTGGAACCCGGAAGAATCTGTTTGCGCCTGCACCAACTGCGCGGTGCTCATGACCAGTACAGCGCCCATCGCCAAGGATCGGAGCAGAGGGGGCGTTGCCGGGGTGCGCATCCAAGGGTGGGGTGGAGGGTTCAGATCACTGGGCAGAACTTTGCTTCGCGATCATCAGGGCTTCCTGTACGGTGATCCGTTCGCCATTGTTGTAAGCGGTAACGAAGGGGCCGGGGAAGTTGTAGTTGGCATCAAGATAGGCTTGACGTTGATCACGGGCGGCGCGGTAGTGGTCGAACATGCCAGTGACATACTTGATCCAGCCATCGTTGTGTTCGATGCTGAAAGGACCGTCATAGCGGTGGCGCTGCACGAAGTAAGCCTTGCCCACTTCGCGATGGGCAGCTGTGATCTGCACCTTGAAGGTGATGCCGGATTCCGGAGCGGGAGTGGAGGTGACCTTGGGTGTTTTGGTTTGAACTGCGGCAGTAGTGGTGTTCTCCTCTGGAGCGACCTGTTGCTTGGGCGCAGGTATTGGCTTGGTCACTACAGGCTTTGCTACTTCAGCTGTACGCTCCGGCTGCTTTTCAGCAACGGGTGTCTGTTTCGTCTCCGGAGCCTCTTGTGTCTGTTTGGTCTCCGGGGTCTTCGCGGCAACGGCCTCGCCATCAAGGATGAAGCTGGAGCTGCCTACCATGGCACGCTGGGTGAGGTCGTTCACCAAGTAACCGAACTCTCCGTTCATGGTGAATGATCCTGAAGCACCGGAAGGTGCCAACAGGCGATAGCTCACCTTCACGGTGCTCTTCGAGGGAAGATTCAACCAAACGTACTTCGCAATACGGTCCTTCACACTGAAGATGGCATCATCACTTTCCTTCGCTACAGCGGTGAATCCTGCGGGCAGGTTCTCTTGTAGCTTCCCGAAGCCACGGAGTATTCCTTTCTGTATGGTCACCTCCACCAACACCTCAGTGGCACTGATCACAGTAATTGTGCGGGTCGCGCTTACATCGCCTGGACCTATCAACGTAGGAAGGCCAGGTGTTTCGGTTACGGGTGAATCAGGGATCACCGATCCGGCAGCACTGGCAAGATCCTCGCTGCGATCAACGTGGGTGTTGACTTCCGACTGCGGAGCCTCCTGTGTGGGAGTTGTGACCGCCACCGCTGAGCCACCACCGATTCCAGTTCCTACTGTCAGCGTGGTGGAGGCCAGGTCCACGGTCTTCCGCTCATTGTCCTCTATATAGGAGAGGCGTGCTGAAACGGGGAAGGTGCCGTTGAGATCGGCATTGGCGCGAAGGGTGTAGCTCACCTTGAAGGATGGCTGTGTAGGAAGTGCCATCCAGATGAACTTGGCCTTGCCATCGGCGAAGGTGAAGGAGGCACCACGCGTTTCGATCGCAGTGGCGGTGAGGCCCGCAGGCAGGTCGATCTGCAGTTTGGCAAAACCCGAAACTTGCGCCTTGGATACGGTTACCGTTACGCGCACCTCCGTCCCGGAGTCCATACGAGCGGGCATGTCCTGCACAATGCTGACATCGCTTCCGAAGATCAAGTTGAAGAGAAGGAGTCCAGCGACGTTGAAGAGAGTAAAGAGCTTGATCATATTGCGGGGCTTCGCGGATGTATGCTTATTGCTACGCGAGCAAAACTATCCGCACCGCTATGCGCGCAGGCCACAAGCCTCATGCATCTTCCAACAACGCCGTGTTGAAGAGCGTGCTATTTCATGGCTCGTAATGATCCGACTGCATCGTGAATAGTGCAATGGATCATGAACCTGCAAGGATCAAGCTTCGTCAATAACGGCTCAGCTGAAAAGCTCCTTCTCCAAGAACCTCGATGTATGGCCACGCCCCGACAGGGCTACCTCTTCCGGTGTGCCTTGTGCTACAATGCGACCGCCACCGCCACCACCTTCCGGTCCCATATCGATCACATGATCGGCCACCTTGATGATGTCCATGTTATGCTCGATGGTGAGTACGGTATTCCCTTGCTCCACGAGCCTGTCCAGCACGTGGATCAGTTGGCGGGTATCTTCGAAATGCAGTCCGGTGGTGGGTTCATCCAGGATGTAGAACGTACTTCCCGTATGGCGCTTGCTTAATTCTGTAGCGAGCTTGATCCGCTGCGCTTCGCCGCCGCTCAAGGTGGTGCTTCCTTGCCCCAGTGTGATGTAGCCCAAGCCCACATCGAGCAAGGTGGCCAGCTTCATGCTGATGTTAGGGATCTCGCTGAACACTTCCATGGCTTCCTCCACGCTCAGCGCCAACACATCGGCGATGCTTCTTCCCTTGAAACGGACTTCCAAAGTTTCGCGATCGTAGCGTTTGCCACGGCAGGTCTCACAAGGCACGGATACATCGGGCAGGAAGTTCATTGCGATGGTGCGCACACCTGCACCTTTGCATGTTTCGCAACGGCCACCGGGTGTGTTGAAGCTGAACCGCCCGGCCTTATATCCACGGATCTTAGCGCTGGGTAGCGCCGCAAAAAGCTGGCGCACATGGTCGAACAGGCCGGTATACGTGGCCGGATTGCTCCGTGGCGTGCGTCCGATCGGTGACTGGTCCACCTCGATCACCTTGTCGAGGAACTTCAATCCTTCGATCGACTTGTAGGGAAGCGGATGGGATTGCGCCCGGTGAAAGGTCTTGCTGAGAATAGGGTAGAGGGTGTCGTCGACCAACGTGCTCTTGCCACTGCCGCTTACGCCTGTGATACAGATGAACGTGCCGAGCGGAAGGGAGAGATCGACGTTCTTCAGGTTGTTGCCCGAAGCGCCTTTCAGGAGCAGCGTATGTCCGTTCCCTTTCCTGCGCTGGTTGGGCACATCAATGCGCACCCTGCCGGTAAGGTATTTCGCGGTGAGCGAATCACTCTCCATGAGCTCCTTCGGTGTTCCCTGCGCCACGATGTGGCCACCATGGATACCTGCACCGGGCCCGATATCGATGATGTGATCAGCGTGCATCATCATCTCCTTGTCGTGCTCCACCACCAGCACGCTGTTGCCTCCATCGCGCAGGTCACGCAGGCTGTCGATCAAGCGGTGATCATCCCGCATGTGCAGGCCGATGCTGGGCTCGTCGAGGATGTAGAGCACACCTGTGAGTTGGCTACCGATCTGTGTTGCCAAGCGGATCCGCTGTGCTTCACCACCGCTGAGGGTCCGTGCGCTCCGATCGAGCGTGAGGTATTCCAAGCCCACATCCAGCAGGAACTTGCTGCGCGATGCGATCTCTTTCACCACTTCATGGGCGATCACCTTCTGGCGATCGTCGAGGCTTTCCGGCAACGACAGCATGTGCGTATGCAACTGGTCGATGGGCATGTTCGCCAACTGCGAGATGTCCTTGCCAGCAATGCGGAACCAACGTGCGGTCTTCTTCAAGCGGGTGCCTTCGCACAGGGGACATTCCACCATGCGTGTGAACTGCCCTGCCCACTTACGTGCACTTTGCGGACCGTCCTGAGCCTGTTCCAGAATGAAGGGAATAATGCCATCGAAGCGGACCGAGCGATCGCTCAGTCCTGCCTTGCTCACGATCTTCAACGGCTCGTCCAAGCCGTTCAGGATGCCGGTAAGCACTTCCTCCTCCATCTCCTCGAAGGGCGTGTTCGCATCGTGGCCGAAGTGTTCCAATACGGCCTCCACCTGCCGGAAGATGCCTGTGGGCTTGTACGTTCCAAGCGCCGGAATGGCGCCGCGCTTCAAGCTTTTCGTACGGTCCGGAACGATCTTATCCGGCGCAGCTTCGGTCACTTGGCCCAAGCCTCCGCAACGTGGACAGGCACCATAGGGGCTGTTGAAGCTGAAGAGATTGGGTTCGGGCTCCTCATAGGCGATACCGCTTACGGGGTCCATCAGGTGGCGGCTCAGGTAGCGCGGGGCCAAGGGCACATCAGCGTTCAACGCCATCAGGTTGCCCTTGCCATACTTCAGTGCAGTTGCACAGCTTTCGCGCAGCCGCTTGGCCTGTGATGCGCTCACCTTCAGCCGGTCCACCACCAATTCAATGTCGTGGATCTTGTAGCGGTCCAAGCGAGGGCGGCCCGTGATGTCGATCACCTTGCCATCCACGCGTGCCCGTAAAAAGCCCTGCCGGATCAACTGTTCGAAGAGGTCGCGATAATGCCCCTTTCGCCCGCGTACCAAGGGTGCCAGGATCAACACGTCCTGACCACTATACTCGGTGAGGAGCAGGTCCGTGATCTGCTTATCGGTGTAGCGCACCATACGCTCGCCGGTCACATGGCTGTATGCTTCGCCGATGCGTGCATACAGCAGGCGCAGCAGGTCGTAGATCTCCGTGATGGTGCCAACCGTGCTCCGCGGGTTGCGGCTGATGGTCTTCTGTTCAATAGCGATCACAGGGCTCAAGCCGGTGATCAGGTCCACATCGGGCCGTTCGATGCCGCCAAGGAATTGCCGTGCGTAGGCATTGAAGGTCTCGATATAGCGGCGTTGTCCTTCGGCATGGATGGTATCGAACGCGAGGGAGCTTTTACCACTTCCGCTCAGGCCGGTCACCACCACCAACCGATCACGCGGGATCCGTACATCGATGTTCTTCAGGTTGTGGACGCGCGCACCGAGCACTTCGATGTATTCCGTTTCCGTAGGGACCTGATCCACCACCTCTACGGCTTCCTTAGCCCCGGGAGTTCTACCCTTATTGCTCATCGTCCGCCATGGCCTTGTCGAAGCCTTCATCCGGCAACAGTACCGTATACGTTTTGCCTCGTAGGTCCTTCTGCTCCTTCAACACATTGTCCCGAAGCCACGGGTTCAACAATTTCAGGGTCTTATAGTTCGTGCCGTTCGCACGTGCGAATTCGTTCAGGTCGGCCAATGGTGGTGTCACTTCCACGGAACGCGTGAGGTACGGTGGGTAGAGGTCCTTTTGGCGCAGGTGAAAACCATATCGCTCCGGGTCGGTCAGGATCGATTTCATGGCCAGCATGCGGAACACATAGCGGGAGGTTTCGTCCGGAAGTAGGAGGTCGAAGTAATTCGTCTCTTTCTGCTTGTCCAGTTGCCGCTGCAGATTGCCTTGCCCCAAGTTGTAGCTCGCTGCGGCCATGGCCCATGAACCATAGCGGGCATAGGCTTGCTTCAGGTAAACACATGCGGCCTCCGTACTGCGCACCACATTGTAGCGCTCGTCCACTTCGCTGTTCACCTCCAATCCTTCCGCGATGGCCGTAGCCTGCATGAACTGCCAGAACCCGACGGCGCCGGCAGGACTCACCACATTGGTCAAGCCACTTTCCACCATCGGAATGTATTTCATATCCTCCGGCACGCCTTCGCGCTTCAGTATCGATTCTATCAACGGGAACCAGCGGTTGGCCCGCTTGTGGGCGAGCAGTGAGTTACTCTGCCAATAGGTGTTAACCAGCAGTTCACGGTCCAGGCGTTCCCGCACATCGAGCAGTTCCAATGGAACGGACTCGTTGCAAAAAGTGAGCTGCGAGGGTAGGCTGAGGCTGAAGATGCTGTAGCTCTCGTTGAACCGGCGCTGGTGATCCAGGTCCGTTTCGCTACTACTGACGCTGAAAGTGAGGAGATGCAAGGCGAGGGCAGCCCCGCAAATGAAAAGGAGCATCAGCAAGCTTTTGCCGATGATGGAAGGATTCCGCATGGGACTACAAAGGTCGTTCGATCCCCGACCTTTTCGTCAAGCTGAACAGGAAGATGAAGATCACAAGCGCGTATCCGAGATACAAGATGGAATGCACAGGTTGCCACACCGGGATAAAGCGCAGCGCAATAAAGCTGAGGAAGCAGGACATCAAGCCCAAGCCGCCGAACACCATGGCCACTTGGGAATCAGTAAGACCCACATAGCTCAGGTAGTGCGTGGTGTGGTCCTTCCCGCCGACGAACGGGGAAGTCCCCCGGAGCATCCGGTTGATGGACACGGTGGTGGTATCGGCCAAGGGGAGGACGAAGATCACGAGCGCGACCGAGATCTGGCGCCAAGGCTCGATGGCTCCGGTGAGGGAGGTGCCGTTCCAGAAGTAGCGGATGCCGATGTAGGCCAAGAATACGCCGAGGAACTGGCTGCCCGTATCGCCCATGTACATGCGCGAAGGATGCCAGTTGAAGAAGAGGAACCCCCCGATAGCTCCGCAGACCGCGATAATGATCACTGTGTTCACATCGGTGGCCGCGCCCATCAGGAACTGCGACAGCAGTGCTGCGACGAAGATGGCCAGTGATACCACGGAGGTAATGGCATCCATGTTGTCCAGCATATTGATCGCATTCATCATACCCACCACCCAAAGGATCGTGAGGGTATTGTCGATCGCGGGGATATGGAAGAGATGGATGCTGGTGCCCGTTGCCAGCAACAGCACGCCGCAGGCCACTTGGGTCAGGAATTTCAACAGTGGCCGCGTATTGTAGGCATCGTCGGCCAAGCCCATGAGGAATCCCAAGCCCGTGGCAGCGAGCAGGCCCAACAGTTCCGGTTGGAACGGGTCGGATTCTTTAGGGAACAGCACACCATAGGCTGAAAAGGCAAACAGGAATACGATGAAGAAACCGATGCCGCCGAAGGCGGGTTTGGACGATGCGTTCCAACGCACCATGGAAGGTGCGTTCTCGCGGATCCCGAAGGTGCGGAAGAAGCGCATGAAAACGGAGTTCACCAGCAAGGTGAATACCAAGGCCAAAAAGAACAGCCCGGAGAGCAGGAAGAACAATTGGTTGGCGGAATACATTGCTACTTCTCCCAAGCTCTTTCAGCAAACCTTGTTCCGGCCAGGTCCTTCTCACTCACGAGCGGATCGCTGATCCCCCAATGAATGTTCAACTCGGGGTCATTCCACAGGAGCGTGCGCTCCGCTTGCGGTGCATAGTAGGCGGAACATTTGTAGGAGAAGATCGTGTTGTCCTCCAAGGCCAGAAAGCCGTGTGCCATGCCTTCTGGTATGTACAGCATGTCGTGATCCTTCGCGTCCAATCGCAGGCTAACATGTTTTCCGAAGGTTGCGCTGCCCCTGCGGAGGTCCACACAAACATCCAGGACGGCGCCGCTCACCACGCGCACCAGTTTTGCTTGCGCATGGGGCGCCGTTTGCAGGTGAAGGCCACGCAACACGCCCGCCTGTGAGGTGCTCTGGTTGTCCTGCCGGAAGTGAACATTCAGGCCGGTGGCTTTGGAGAATGCCGCTTCATTGAACGTTTCCATGAATTGGCCGCGCGAGTCGCCGAATACCTTCGGACGTATGCGTATTACCCCATCCAGAGCCGTAGGGAAAATCTCGATCATATCCGATTGAAGAGCTTGGAGAACCAATTGCCTTGTGCGGCTTGCTTGGCACGTTCATCATAGTAGCCGTAGCCGTAGCCATAGCCGTACCCATAGCCATAGCCATAGGTGTAGCCGTACTTGTTGCGGTCCACATCCACGCCGTTCAGCACAGCGCTCAATTTCGTGATGTGGTTTTCGTTGATCAAGCGGTCCACGTTCTGTACGAAGGCCTTCTTGGAGTAGTCGGCCCGGAAGATGTAGATGGGGATGTCCGCTTCCTGGATGATCTTGATGCCATCGGTGACCAATCCCACGGGCGGGGTGTCGATCAGCACCACATCATACTCCTGCTTGAGCTGCGCCAGGATACGATCCATGTTCGGACTGATGATCAGCTCACTCGGGTTGGGAGGGATAGGACCAGCCGTAATGAAGTCCAATCCGGGCAGACTGCTTTTTTGGATACAGCCGTGTATTTCGTCCTTGCCGATCAGCAGGGTGCTCATTCCACGGATGTTCTCCACGCCAAAGCCAAGGTGGATCTTGGGCTTGCGCATGTCCAGGTCCAGGATCACGACGCGTTTATCGCTGAAGCTGATGATGCCACCCAGGTTGATGGCAACGAAGGTCTTACCCTCCCCGGAAATGGTGCTCGTAACGGCGATCACTTTGGGGCCGGGAGAATTGTCCACGAACTGCAGGTTCGTGCGCACGCTTCGGAAGCTCTCGGCGATCAAGGATTTTGGGTTCTTGTCCACCAAGAGCTGGCTCACAGGGATCTCTTTTTTGTACTTGGGCACCATGCCCAAGATCCCCACCGAGGCATTGCTGGCCTTGGCGATATCGTTCAGCGAAGTGATGTTGTTGTGCAGGATGTAGCGCACCATTACGATCAGCACGCCGATGATCAGGCCGGTGAGGATGTAGGAGAGCATCACCATGCTCCGGTTCGGCGTGATCGGTTGCGTAGGCAACACCGCCGTTTCCAGTACGTGATTCTCCGAAACGAAGCCAGCCTTGCTGATCCGGTATTCTATGTCCTTCTCCAACAGTTGGGTATAGTACTTCTCATTGATGTTGAACAGGCGCTCGATGCGGGCATAAGCCAGTTCCTTCTCAGGAAGCTGGCTGAAGCGATCCTCGTACTCATTCAACTTTCCGGTGAAGTCGCCCATGCGCGAGGCGATCCGATCGCGCAGCGTGCCGATGCTTTCCATGATCAACCCCTGCTGAAGCTCGATCTGGCGATCCAGTACCCGCAAATTCTCGTTCTCGGTGGTGACCTCAAAAGCCATGGTCTCGCGGTCTTGCAGCAACTTGCCCATTGCCTTGATGGCTTCCTGAAGTGCCGGGGCGAGGTTCGCACCAGCCATTAATGGGGTCAGCTCATAAACGTTCAAATGGCCCTCCTCCTGGTTCGCCGCCGCTTCGATCTCCTTCAGCACATTGTCCTCCATGCGCAGCTTGAGCATGGCATCCTCATACTCGTCCGAGCGTTTCAGCAGCAAGGGCGTGAGCTGATCCATGTTCGCCACGCGATTGTCCCGCTTGAACATGCCCAGCTGTAGCTCGCTGTCGCGCAGCTCGGCAAATACGGTGTCCTTTTGGTTCTCAATAAAGCGCAGGATGCTTTCCGCACTCTCCGACTTGCGTTCCAGGTCGTACTGGATGTAGGCATCGGCCATGGCCTGGCAGAGGTCGCGCGCCAGCATGGCATTGTGGTCCTTATAGGCGATCACAATGGTCTTCGCGTTCGGGTCCGCGATGGACACACTGATCTGCGGAGCTAGTTCGCCGGTGAGCGAGCGAGTATCGTTAAGCGTGAAGTAGTAGGTGCCACGGTCTTGGCCTGCAGGCCATTTGCCGCGCCTCACAAAGTCCAATTTGGCGGTGAAGTGTGGCGTGGAGAATGCACGACCGGGTTCCACAGGGAAGCTGAACGCGGTAGCGCCGATGGTGTAGGAGACCAGGACGGCCCCATCGTCCATCCGGGACACGGTGATGGGCCTTCCTCGAACGGCCACATTGATCACCTGCAGATCGCTGATCTGATAGAAGGATTGCTTGTAATGCTCTTCGGTCAGGATCTGTCCCCTGAAAAAATAGCGGACCTCCAAGGGGAGTCGTTCCACGGCCTTGGAGATGAAGAACTTGGAACGCAGCAGCTGGACATCCGCCTGTAGGTTGTTGTCTTCTATCAAGCTGTTCACCTTCAACACCGTCTGGGCATTGTTGCTCTGCCCCAACTGGAGCACTACGCTACTGGCATAGGTGGGGGCTGTGTAGCGGAGGTATAGTTGAGCCGCCCCAAAGGCGAGCACCAAGCACATGCCTATCCAGACCAAGGTCCGCTTAACGATGTAAACGAACAGGCCGAGATCGAACTCGTTGCTGAAATTGGTGATGCGATCACGATAGCTGTCCATCTGGGCAGCCTGATTGCTCACATCATCGTTCAGCATGCCGGGACTATTTCAACGATTGTACAATGCCGACCACAAGGATGGTGGTGGTGAGCAGGGTGATCAGCGGAGTGATCTCTTGCAGGATGCCTCGGGCCAACTCGGGGTTCGGTTGCACATAAACCACATCATCGGCCTGCATCACCACGTCCGCATATTTGAGGTTGGCGATATCGGAAAGGTCGAACTGCATCACCTTCCGTGAGCCACCCTCGCGACGGAACAGCTTCACCCGGTGAGCATTGCCCCGCTTGGCCATGCCGCCGGCCTTGGCCAGGACCTCCAGTAGGGTGGTGTTGTTGTTTTCAAGAGCCACCACTTTAGCATCCCCACCACCACCAGGGAATACGACCACCCTTCGGTTGCCTACTGCCAGCAGTACAAACGGCTTCTGATAGTATTGGGAGTATCGTTCTTCCAGAAGAAGCTCCGCTTCCCTCACGGTGAGGCCCACCACATTCACGGTCCCGATCACGGGAAGCTTCGCAGTGCCGTCCGGAAGTACAGGGTAGTTGAACTGAATGCGGTTGGAGGAGACCAAGCTGGTTTGGTTCTCGTTGATCAGGTCGATCATCTTGAAACCATCGTTGGAGAACATCCGGAACGTAAGCATGTCGTTCGGCTGGATCTTGAACTCCTTATCCAACGTATCCGATACGGTATCGAACGTGTAACCGCGCGGGGTCTTGAACATGATATCCCGGTTGATCGCGCAGCCCGTGAACATGAGCGCTGTTAAAATCAACGCGATCGATACCTTCCCCATTCCCTTCGGATTTCGCGCAAAAGTAACCATTGGCGCTGCGCGGCGCTCAGGCGATCAGCCCCTTATAAAGAGTTGCCATATCACTTACCAAACGAGAGTAGTGGTAGCGCTCGCCCACGTGGGTCCATCCCGCAGCGGACATTCCGGAGCGCAAGGCCTCATTCTCCACTACGCGTAAGAGGTTCTCTCCGAAGGCCAATGCATCATTATTGGCACTGAGCAAGCCGGTCACCTCGTTCTCCACCACGTTCTCGATCCCGCCCACGCGCGTGCTCACGACCGGGCGGCCCGCTGCTTGGGCCTCTATCAGGCTCACGGGTGTGCCCTCGTTGAAGCTGGTCAATACCACGGCATCCACCCCGGCGTGTACCACATCGATCTCATTCACCCAGCTGGTGAAGGTGATATCGGCACGGCCGACCACCGGTTTGCCGTTCACCCCATGGCCGAACCCATGTCCATTAAAGCTATCAGCATGCGCCATGGATAGGCCCAATGCGGCTGCCTGCTGTTGGATGCGTTCCCGTTCCTCGCCATCGCCCACAATGAAAGCGCGGACCTTTTTGCCCGTCCGCTCTTGGACATGCTTGATGCCTTTCAGAAATAGACCGTGGTTCTTCACCGGCACCAGCCGGCCCACGATACCGATCGCGATCTCGTCGTCAGCAACGCCATACACCCGGCGGAACAGCGCGCGCTTTTCGGCTTGGCCCTCCCGGAACTTGGTCAGGTCGAACCCCAGTGGGATCACCGATACCTTATCCGCGGAACAGATCCGATGCTCGTCCACCAGTTCTACCTTCTGTTTCTCGCTAATTGCGATGATCCGCGAGGTGCGGTGTGAGAGGAAGCGCTCCACGCCCTTGAACACCGAGGTGCGTACAGGGCCGAAATAGCTATGGAAAACATGACCATGGAAGGTATGTACCACCGCTTTCACGCCCAGATCATGGGCGGCCATTCGGCCAACAGCACCAGCTTTGGCAGCATGGGTATGTACAATGTCCGGCTTGAAGTCCTTAATGATCTTCTTGATCCGCCGATAGGCAGAGCGGTCCTGCCAAGGCGAAACTTCCCGGCGCATTTCCGGAAGGATCGTCGCATCAATGCCTAAAGAGGATAGAATGTGCCCACTGCCTTCTTCGTTCTCACCTTGGGGGCCACCCACCAACATCGTCTCGAAATCCGATGGAAGGTATCGCGTGAGGTAGGCTGCGTTGTGCGTAGGGCCACCTAAGTTGAAGCGATTGATGATACGGAGGACGCGGGGCATGAATGATTGCGGGACGAAAGTAGGCGTTCGGTAGTGGAACTAGTTCCCGAGGGATTTCCACCACGTTATATAGACGATCAAAGCGTGTACGGTTGCCTGCGAATGCCCGGTATTTGCTGAACGTAGCTGACGCACGGCCATCGCCACCTGTTCCTTGTCCAAGCCGGCTTCGGTAACAAGGTCCGGGGCCAGAAGCTCGTCCACCAAGGGTTGCAGCGGACCTTGGAGCAAAGCCAGCAGCGATACCTCAAAGCCTTTCTTCGAGCGGGACATCACCGAGGCAGGTACCAGATCTCTGAATGTTTCCCGAAGGATGTGCTTTCCGGACCCCATGCGCAGTTTTTCCTCTGGGGAAAGGCTGAACGCCAATTCAACCACGCGCCGGTCCAAGAATGGAGTGCGTACCTCCAGGCCATGGGCCATGCTGGTGAGGTCCACCTTGTAGAGCATGTCGTTCGGCAGGGTGGAGGCTACATCGGCGAGCAATACCCCGTTCATGCCGGGCATTTGCTGGAAGGACTCCATCAGTTGCGCCTCGCGTGTCTTCAGTTCATCGCTGTTGGTCGGGCCGGTTACCAATGCTTGGGCCTCCTCCTGTGGAATGAAGGCCGCCAATTGCAGGAAGCGATGTCCTGCATCGGTGCTGCTCATCCGTGCAAACCGGTCCAGTTGCCGCACACGGTCCTGCAGCGGGCTGTTGCGGCTTCGCGGAAGCACGCGCCATAAGGGAGCGAGCAAGGCCACGGCCTTTTCCGCAACTCCGGGATCGCGCCAGCGGAGCTCGGCTTGGTGCTTCCGGTAGCCGCCAAAGATCTCATCCGCACCATCGCCGCTGAGCGCCACGGTCACCTGCCGACGTGTGCGCTCACAAAGGAGAAAGGATGGAAGCGCTGAGCTATCCGCGAACGGTTCACCCAATGCTTTCAGCAAGCGTACGTAGCCATCCGCCAGTTCCTCCCGCCCTAATTTGAAGGTACTGTGTTCACTGCCGATATGGCGCGCCACCTCTTCTGCATAGCGCGTCTCATCGAAGAAGGGATCATCCGAATACCCGATGCTGAAGGTGTGGAGGCCCTTATGATGGCGTGCGGCCAAGGCACTTACAATACTGCTGTCGACACCACCGCTGAGGAAGGCCCCGACAGGAACATCTGAGATCAGTCGCAATCGTACAGCATCATCCAATAGTTCGCGCAGCTTCTTCTGCGGATCGGCGGGGCGGGCCACCTTCGTGCTGGCCTTCACCAAGTCGTACCATCGTTCTTCCTTCACGCCTAGGGCATCCACAGTAAGTGAATGGCCCGGCCGCAACTTATAGGCATCCGTAAGCACGCTGTGCGGCGCCGGGGTGAAGTGGTAGGTGAAGAACTGGCGCAGCGAATCGCGATCTATTTCGCGCTTCGCTCCCAAGGCCAGCAGGGCGCGCAACTCGCTACCGAACAGGAAACGCCCGTCCGCTTCTGCCCAGTGCAACGGCTTTACACCGAAGCGGTCGCGGGCCAAGAACAGCGTGTCCTTCTCCGCATCATGGATCGCCAGAGCGAAAAATCCGTTCAGTTCATGGAGGAAGTCCGGGCCTTTCACCGTGTAGAGGCGTAGTACTACCTCGGTATCGGTCCCGCTCCGGAACCGATGGCCCTCTGCTTCCAAACCGGCACGCAGTTCTTGGAAGTTGAACACCTCGCCATTGAAGACGATCGTATATCTCCCGCCCTCATCGGTAAAGGGCTGGTGTCCGGCCTCCGATGTATCGAGGATGCTGAGCCGACGATGTCCCAATACGGCACGCCCTTGCGCATAGCGGCCCTCATCATCCGGTCCGCGGTGCGCGATGGCTTGCAGGGCAGGGCCGATCCGTTCCCCGGTGACCGGTTGCCCGGTATCAAGCTGGAAGGAACCCGCTATTCCGCACATCGTGCCTTTATATGATCCACCTATACGGGCGGTTAAATATCCACCTATACGGGCGGACAATTGTCCGCCCCTACAGGTGGATGACTTCTCCGTATGCGGCTGCTGCCGCTTCCATGATGGCCTCGCTCATGGTAGGGTGGGGGTGTACCGTTTTGATGATCTCGTGTCCGGTGGTCTCCAGCTTGCGCATGGCCACGCACTCGGCGATCATCTCCGTTACGTTCATCCCGATCATGTGTGCGCCGAGGAGTTCGCCGTACTTCGCATCGAAGATCAGCTTCACGAATCCGTCCTTGGCACCGGCAGCGCTGGCTTTTCCGGAAGCGGAGAAGGGGAACTTGCCCACCTTCAGCTCATAGCCTTTTTCCTTGGCAGCCTTCTCGGTATAGCCCACGCTGGCGATCTCGGGGGAGCAATAGGTGCAGCCCGGGATGTTGTTGTAATCCAGTGGTTGTGGGTCCTTACCCGCGATCTTTTCCACGCAGATAATGCCTTCCGCGCTGGCCACGTGCGCGAGCGCTTGTCCAGGG
Source organism: Cryomorpha ignava (assembly GCA_040391235.1). Classification (GTDB taxonomy): domain Bacteria; phylum Bacteroidota; class Bacteroidia; order Flavobacteriales_F; family PHOS-HE28; genus PHOS-HE28. The sequence goes on along the minus strand of JBEBYG010000017.1, from coordinate 41,204 downwards.
GTCACGTCACCGATGGCGTAGTAGCCAGGTATGTTGGTGGCGCTGAAGCCGTCAACAGTGATCTTGCCCTTGTCGGTCACGATGCCCACTTCTTCCAGGCCGATGCCTTCGATGTTGCAGGCGATGCCCACCGCGCTCAGCACCATATCGCATTCGATGGTCTTGTCGCCCTTTGGGGTCTTCACGGAAACAACGCAACCCTTGCCGCTGGCATCCACCTTGGTCACCTCGCTGGAGGTCATCACCTCGATGCCCTGCTTCTTGAAGCTCCGCTCCAGTTGCTTGCTCACCTCTTCATCTTCCACCGGTACCACGTTCGGCATGAACTCCACCAACGTGACCTTGGTGCCCAAGGCATTGTAGACGTATGCAAACTCACTGCCGATGGCGCCGCTGCCCACTATCACCATGCTCTTTGGCTGGGTAGTAAGCAAAATGGCTTCGCGGTATCCGATCACCTTCTTGCCATCCTGCTTCAGGGCGGGCAGCTCGCGGCTGCGTGCACCTGTAGCGATGATGATGTGCTTGCCTTCCAGCGTCTGCTTCTTGCCATCGGTGCCGGTCACTTCCAGCTTCTTTCCGGGCTTCAGCACGCCCGTGCCCATCACCACGTCGATCTTGTTCTTCTTCATCAGGAACTGCACGCCGCTGCTCATGCCCTTGGCCACATCGCGGCTGCGCTGCACCACGCCCTGAAAGTCCACCTTCGCATCACCCACGGTGATCCCATAGTCCTTCGCGTGGTTGATGTACTCGAACACGTTGGCGCTCTTGATGAGGGCCTTGGTGGGGATGCAACCCCAGTTGAGGCAGATGCCGCCCAAGGATTCCTTTTCAACGATGGCCACCTTAAGGCCGAGTTGGCTGGCGCGGATGGCAGCCACATAGCCGCCGGGGCCGCTGCCGAGAACGATCACATCATAGGTCATCTTCGAAGGATAGGATTTTGTTGGTCAGGGATCCGGACGGAATGCAAATGGCACCCCGGAAGGACTGCGGCGCGAAGGTAGTCCGATGGATGGAAAAGCCATGGACCACGGTATCGGAAGTTCCGAAGGATACCCGATCAAGGGGCGGAAGTCCCTTTGGTGGTGCTGGCCAATAGCGAAATGGAAGCGGAGGGTGAACAGTGGAGTGTCGAAAACTGAATTGTACAGGCGCGCCTCGATCGTCCGTCCCAATAGCTTCGTAGCCAAAACCTACTTCATCATGAACGATATCAACACTGCCGTACCTCCTGTTGCGCAGCCCCGTCCCACACTGCTTACCGTAGTGTGCGTCATCGCCTTCATCTTGGGCGCATGGGGCATCTTTAGTGGGGTCAAACAGATCACTCAGGATTCTGCGGTGGTATTGGCCAAGGCGCAGGCCGACATGGAACAGGCCCGGGCCGATCTGGGCGACAATGCGGAAGGCATGGCCGGACGTATCCTGGACTCTGCCATGGAGATCACGGAGAAAGCCGCTGCCAATGCGGTGCCCATCGGCATTGCCGGAATCATCTTGGCACTGATCAGCCTCTTCGGCGTATGGCAAATGTGGAACCTGAAGAAGAGCGGCTTCTGGCTCTATGTGCTCGCAGCCATCGGAGGCCTCATCGTTCCGCTCGTTTTCCTTGGAGGAAGCATGCTCGCACTCTTTTCAGTCGGGTTCGGTGGCTTTGTTTCGTTGATCTTCATCATCCTATTTGCCGTGAACCTCAAGTACATGCACTAAGGTTGATCGCCTTTCATTGAAAAGCCCCCGGCAGTGTCGGGGGCTTTTTGTTGCTTAGTGGCGTGGAACAAGAACAGAACATGGCGGCGGTTGAAGCTCGCCCGCGCATGCTCACATGGCTCTGTGTAGCCAGCTTCATCAATCAAGGAGTGGTATTCCCGCTGTACCTGATGGGCATTCTCATGTCCTATGTCATGCGGGACATGTCGCCCGAGGAGATCCGGGAGCTGGTGGAGAAGACCTACGCCAAGTTCATCCAACCCGATCAGCGCGAGCAAATGGTCACTTACCTCGGTGTGCTCAAAGTCCACGGCTTAGCCTTGATGAGTGTCTTCGCCCTGCGGACATTGGCGCGCTTCATCGGCACCTTCCGCATGTGGCAAGGCTGGAAGGACGGCTTCCACATCTATACCAGTGCCCAACTGCTGGGCATGCTCGTTCCCATCATGATCGTAGGACCCGAAACCATCAACTTCATCGGCTTCATTCTCGCGATCAATTGGTGCTACCTCTACTTCATCCACCGGAAGGCATTGAAGTAACCGGAAGTCCGCTCAAGGCCATCGTTCCGGGACCTTGACGACGAAGAAGCATTCCTCCGCGCCTCTGCGCCTCCGCGGCTGCTTTTTACCGCATCGCGATCCCACTGATCTCCACGTTCACGCCACGCGGAAGACCCGCTACTGCAACCGCCTCGCGAGCCGGAGGAGCATCGGTGAAATAGGTGCCATACACCTCGTTCACAGCGGCATAATGATCCATGCTGCTCATGAAGATCGTGCACTTCAACAAGTGCTCGAACCCAAGTCCCGCCGCCTTCAACAACAGACCCATGTTCTCCATCACCTGCTTCGTTTCCGCGGCGATGCTGGCCATCTGCAGTTCGCCGGTATCGCCCACCAAGGCGATCTGGCCACTGAGGAACACCATGCCGTTCATCTCTACGGCGGGGGAGTACGGCGCCAACGGCTTCGCGGCACCTTTGGGGAAGATGGGAGTTTTCATGCGACAAAGGTCGGTTCCATGGCCGCACCTTCGGTATTCCCTCGATGCTCTATCGATCGAACCTCAGGCGGACCTCCACCTTAGCTTTGGCCCCGCATGAAAAAGACTGAACGACCGTTGATCCTCGTTACCAATGACGACGGAATTTTCGCAACGGGCATCAAGACCCTGGCCGAAGAGATGAAGCACTTCGGCGATGTGCTCGTGGTAGCGCCGGACAAGCCGCAGAGTGCCATGGGCCACGCCATCACCATCCACAATTTCCTCCGTCTACGTGAGGTGGATTTTATGGAAGGAGTGAAGGCCTATAGCTGCACCGGAACACCCGTGGATTGCGTGAAGCTCGCGGTGTACCACATCATCAAGGGCCGCCCGGCCTTGTTGGTCAGCGGCATCAACCATGGCAGCAACATCAGCATCAACGTGCTCTATAGCGGCACCATGAGTGCGGCGGTGGAAGGGGCGTTGGAAGAGATCCCCAGCATCGGATTCTCCTTGATGGACTATGACCACGATGCCTCTTTCGAGCATACGCGCGCAGTGGTGCGCTCGGTCACCGCCAACGTGCTGAAGAACGGCCTGGGCAAAGGGAGCTGCCTGAACGTGAACATTCCGCCCGCATCTGCCGGACCGCTCAAGGGCATCCGGATCTGCCGACAAGCACTGGGGCGCTGGGAAGATGCCGTGGAGACACGGCGGGACCCGGCAAACCACGAGTACCACTGGCTCAAAGGCATGTTCACTGCCAACGACAAAGGGGAGGATACGGATCTCTGGGCCACAGACCACGGTTATGCCAGCTTGGTGCCCGTGCAATTTGATATGACCGCCCATCACGAAGTGGGCATTCTCAACTCCTGGGACAATGCGCTTTGATAACGTCCGCTTCGGATTTCTCTTGGGGATATTGGCCCCGGCCGTCGGGGTGCTTGTCTATTCCACGTTCGCCGTTACCGTGCTGCGGCCTGAATTGGAACTGGGCTTCTTGCTCAAGCGCATGCTCTTCGGTATCCGAGGCAACATCGCGCCCACACTCTCTCTGAGCCTGCTGGCGGACGTGGTGCTGTTCTTCGTACTGGATCGCCGCCGGATGCTCAAGGCCATGCGTGGCGTCATTGGTGCCATGCTGGTGTATGGCGCGGTGATCGTGCTGTTCCTGCTGCTATGGGGAAGAAGCTTTATGTGATAGCCGGTGAGGCCAGTGGCGACCTCCACGGAGGAAACCTCATCCGCGCCTTGAAGGCGCATACGGGTGGAGAGGACCTCACCGTGCGTGCTTGGGGCGGCGACCACATGCAAGCCGCGGGAGCTGAAGTGGTGAAGCATTACCGCGACCTGGCCTTCATGGGTTTCACGCAGGTGATCATGAACTTGCGCACCATCCTGGGCAACATCAAAGCCTGCAAGGCGGACATCCTCGCATTCAAGCCGGATGCGATCATCCTGATCGATTATCCCGGCTTCAACTTGCGCATAGCGGAGTTCGCGCATGCCCAAGGGATCAAGGTGTTCTACTACATCAGCCCGCAAGTGTGGGCCTGGAAGGCAGGCCGCGTGAAGACCATCAAACGCGTGGTGGACCGCATGTTCGTGATCCTGCCATTCGAGAAGGATTGGTATGCGGAACGAGGTGTGGAAGTGGACTTCGTCGGCCATCCTTTGTTGGATGCGATCGCACAGGAGAACCCCGAGCTGGACGATCCGGGTGTCGCCGCTGATCCGCGCCCGTTAGTAGCCTTGCTTCCGGGGAGCCGGATGCAGGAACTCGAACGCATGCTTCCTGTCATGCTCTCCGTGGTGGAGCACTTTCCCGATCACCGCTTCGTGGTGGCCGGTGCCCCATCCGTGCCCGAGGAGGTATACCGCTCCTACATCGGTAATGCACCGGTGGAACTCGTCACCGGTCGCACCTATGGCTTGCTCCGGAAAGCCAAGGCCGCTTTGGTCACCAGTGGCACGGCTACTCTGGAGACCGCACTTATCGGCACGCCCGAAGCGGTGTGCTACGGCGGTGGCGCAGTGAATGTCTGGCTTGCCAAACGCTTCATCAAGGTGCCGTTCATTTCCTTGGTCAACCTGATCATGGGGCGCGAAGTGGTGCGCGAACTCATTCAGGACAAGCTGGAACCCAAGGAGCTTCGCAAGGAATTGGACCGTTTGCTGAACGATTCCGCCTATCGCGAGCGGATGAAAGCGGACCTGCATGAACTGCGGGATAAGCTCGGCGGGCCGGGCGCTTCCGCACATGTGGCCGATCTGGTGTGGAAAAGTCTGTGGGACCATCCATAAGCGGGCTGCTCCAGCGGGTAGTTTCGCGCCGCAATGCAGCGTAGCCTTCTTCTTTTGTGCACTATTCTGTGCGCGTCCATGGCATTCAGCCAATATGCTGATGTACGGGTGGGCCTGCTCTGGGAAACGCCCACGCGCCAAGTGATGGTGATGGGAGATGGCGGTCCGTTGACGATTTGGGTGGATGGGAAGAAAGTGGCCGAGCTGACCGCCTCTGATGGGCTGGTGCTGAAGAGTACCGATGCAGGTATTCACGCGAAGTCCTTGATGCTTGACCTCACGGCGAAGAAGTCGATTATCTTCCGTTCACAGGGTGGGAGAGGCTTCCGCATGCGGAACATGGCGCCGAAAACTGCCGAACGTTCCTATCCGGGGTCGTTGGAATTGAGCAAGGCCAATGGGAACTTGAAGATGGTGGCCACTGTGCCGCTGGAGGAATATGTGGCAGGCGTGGTGCAGGCCGAGGCAGGAAAAGGACATTGGCTGGAATACTACAAGTTGCAGGCGGTGAGTTGCCGCACGTATGCATTGGTCAACAAGCGTCGCCATGCCGGCGAAGGATTCGAAGTGTGCGATGCCACGCACTGCCAAGTGTTCCAAGGTCGCAACAAACAGGACAGTATCACGCAGGCCGTGGCACTTACCCGCGATCTGGTAGTGGTGGACTCCGACATCCGTCTGATCCATTCCACCTTTCACAGCAATTGTGGTGGAGAAACCACGAACGCCGAGGACGTGTGGAGCAAGAGCGAACCATACCTGATCAGTACCATCGATACGTTCTGCCTTCATGAACCCCACGCCGTTTGGGAGAAGAGCGTGCCACGCACCAAGTGGCTCAGCTACCTGCGCAAGGAATATGGTGTGAACACCGATGATAGCAATGTGGTGGCCAGCGTAACCAAGCACGACCCCGAATGCAGGGAGCTATTCCTGGCTAACATCAGTCCGAACGTTTCCCTGATCCGCTTGCGCCGTGATTTCCACCTGCGTTCAGCCTATTTCAGTGTCCATCCCGAAGGCGATATGGTGGTGCTGAACGGAAGAGGCTTCGGCCATGGGGTAGGGCTCTGCCAAGAAGGGGCCATGCACATGGCGCGTGGTGGCTATTCCTACACGGATATCCTGCACCACTATTACGCCAACGTCCATTTGGTGAAGCTCCAGAACCTGGATTTCTTCCGCGACGACGGGTTATAGATCAGGTATCCAGGAATTCGGGATCAGCAACGGCTGAAGTCAAAAGGGGGGTAACTGGTCCTTTCGTCGGTCGGAGATCAATCGTTCTCCTTCTCCTCCTTTGCCAGTCGCTTCTTCTCCTTTTCCGCTTGGGTGGAAAAGCGCCACGCCACTTGAACGGAGTACACCACATTGTGTGAGCGCACAAAACGATCGAAGGTGTTCAGGCTGCTCTGTCCTCGGATCTCCCACATCCAGTGCCCTATCTCATGGCCGAGGCCCAATGCTGCACTCCATTGGCTGCGGTTGGTCGTGCCCGAAGGTGAAAAGACATAGCTATCCACCAGATCTCCATAGCGGAAATTCTTGACCTTCCCGTGTAGGAAGTATCCGTACATCAAGCCTCCGGTAAGGAAAAGACCTTGGGGGTCCGGGTTGGTACTCACCTTTACCATCAGGGGGATCTCCAGATAGTTCAGAGCGATCGAACTACGCGTTTTCTCATAGCTGTTCACCGTCACGCTACCCTTGCCGATGTACATCGGCTCGATCAAGAGGCTCACTTGATGGGTAACGGGAGCCTCAAAGCTCCAGCCCACGATCGGACCGAGTTTCGGTAAGCCGCTCCAAGAGAGGAATTGGCCAGCCGTTTGGGTAGCAATGCCCAAGCCGACCTTCGGGCCGTTCCGCGGTTCCTGGGCTGAAAGGGTCACCGGAAGCAGAATGAGGGCGATCAAGCCTGTTCTGAAAGAGAAGCGGGATTTCATCTGGGTCTCGCAAAGGACGAAGGTGCAACACGGAGACGGGATAGCAACCCCAATTGACAATGATCTGCATCTAAAACAGGGGGCAAGTTTGGAATCAGGTGTTGCGAAATTGATGTTCGTCGAAGAAAAACGGGCATTCGTCTTGACAAAGCCTTTGTTCGACCCCCATCTTGCGGCCCTCAACCGAAAGAACCATGTGGCCCGTAATGACCCTCACCCTCCTGCTCCAACTGACCTACGAGGAGCAATTGTTCGCCCAAGAGATGCAGCCCGTGGTGCAGCCACAAATGGAAGATCAGGTGGCTCCGGCCTTTGTACCGGAGGAGAGCTGCGCCCAATGGCGCGAGGCGGAATCCATCGATTGCTGAACCTAATGGACCGGTGGCATTGGTCGCCGGCACTTCGGAAGCCCTGACGCTCCTTGCTGCGTCGGGGTTTCCTCTTTTTTATGGAAGGTAGCCGCCATCTTTGCGCATGCTCATTTCATTTCGCCCGATCCTATTTGCCGCGGGATTGTTGCTCTGTGCGACCACACACGCACAAATGACATTTGAAGGGAATACCTCGGTCACCTGGCAGGAGGCCATTGCGCGCTTTCAACGCATGGATTCACTCAACACCGGAGCCAAGCTCACCGTGATCGGTAAGGACGATGGTGGACAGCCCATCCATCTTTTTATACTGAGCGATGGTAGTGGCTTCACACCGGACAGCATCCGGGCGGCGGGCAAGAACATCCTTTGGATCACCAACGCAATCCACCCCGGCGAGCCGGACGGTATCGATGCCAGCCTGATGCTGAGCCAAGCCCTGTTGGATAGCGATCAACTGATGGGCTTGTTGGTGAATACGGCCGTGTGCATTGTGCCCGTGTACAATGTGAGTGGCGCAGTGAACCGGGGGAGCTACAGTCGCGCCAACCAGAACGGTCCGTTGGAGTATGGTTTCCGCGGGAATGCCCGCAACCTGGACCTCAACCGTGATTTCATGAAAATGGACTCGGAGAATGCCCGTTCCCTCGTGGCTGCACTCACCTATTGGGATCCGGACATCTACTTCGAGACCCACGTGAGCGACGGAGCCGACCACCAGTACATCATGGCGTTGTTGGCCACCCAGAAGGATAAGCTCGCCCCGTCCTTGGCGAAGTTCATGAACCAAGTGCTGGTGCCGGAACAGTATAAATGGATGGGGGAGAAGGGCATCCTGATGTGCCCCTACTTTGAGACCGGGGGCAAAGCTCCGGAGCAAGGCCTTCACGGATTTTACGACAGCCCTCGTTACAGTACAGGGTACAACACGCTCTTCGACCGCATCGGCATTGTAAGTGAAAGCCATGTGCTGAAGCCTTATGCCCAGCGCGTGAACGCCACTTATCAACTGTTCCTGGGTACGCTGGCTGCGATGGACCAACATCCCACGGACCTACACCAAGCACGTGTAGCCGCCAAAGAATACACCCGCACCCAAGCCGGCTTCGGCATGAACTGGCGCTTGGACTCCACCGCGGTGGACAGCATTCCATGGAAGGGATACACAGCCCATATCGAAACCAGCATCGTCACGGGTCTTCCTCGGCTTCGTTATGATCGCGAGGCACCCACGGATATCCGCGTTCCGTGGCGGGATACCTATCGCCCATCGCTCACCGCACCCAAGCCCAAAGCCTACATCGTTCCCCAGCAATGGCATGAAGCGATCGAAAGGCTGCGCTTGAGCGGTGTGGAAATGAGGGTGCTGGCGAAGGACGATGTGCTGTCCGTTGAACAGGACAGCATCGGGGATTTCATCACCGTGCCCATGGCCTACGAAGGCCACTACCTGCACAAGAACATCCAAGCGGAACGACGAGTGGAACAGGTCCAAGTGCATGCAGGGGATGTGCTTGTTCCCATGGGTCGCACCACGGACCGCTATGTGATGGAAGCGTTGGAAAGTCGGGCGGATGATGGCTTATTCGCGTGGAACTTCTTCGATGCCGTTCTGCAACAAAAGGAATGGTTCGATGGCTACGTATTCGAGGACATAGCGGCGCGGTTGCTCGCGCATGACCCCGCTTTGAAGGCTTCATTTGAGGCCAAGCGTGGAAGTGACCCCGCATTCACAAAAGATGCCGACGCACAGCTTGTCTGGCTCTACCGGCGTTCGCCGTGGATGGAGCCTACCTGGCGGAAATATCCGGTCCTGCGGGTGGTTGAGTAGTGGCTCCTTTGCATCTTCGCATGCGCTAAACCTCAGCACGCCATCGCCAGAAGCTTACATATTCGTAGCAACCCGAACAGGACTGCTGACCCGGGTATCGGTTACGTCTTTGATCGCCCCTTGGACCGCATGCTGGGCAAGGATGGGAAATTCCGCGTGGGGCGTAACAGCGCCGGCATAGGCTTGCTAGATGGCTTTACGGAACTGACCACCATGGGCGTGGGGCGGCTTTTGGTCACGATCTTCATAGGGTACTTCCTGGTGAACCTGATCTTCGCAGGACTCTATGCAGCCGTGGGAGTGGAGCACATCGGCAACGCGGACCTCAGTTCCATTGGCGGACGTGTGATGACCGCCGTGGGCATGAGCTTGGAAACGCTTACCACGGTTGGCTACGGATCGCTTTATCCAGCAAGCGCGGGTATCTGGCTCGTTGCGGGAGTGGAAGGTGTTTTCGGCATTCTCGGATTTTCCTTGATAGGTGCTGTGATATTCGCCCGGTTCGCCCGGCCCAAGGCAAGGTTGAGGCATAGCTCACACGCGTTGCTTTCGCCGTTTCAGGAAGGCTGGGGGTTAATGATCCGCGTTGCAAATCGGCGGAGCACATTGCTCAGTGATGTGGAAGCGAAGTTGATGTTGGTAATGATAGAGGTGAATGACAAGACGGAGCAATTGGGCTATTACAACCTCCCGTTGCAGATGGAAAGAGTGAGCTACCTGCCACTTACTTGGACCATCGTTCACCCGTTGAATTCGGACAGTCCGTTGGCTGGCATGTCCAACAAGGATCTCCAAGAACGCAGGGCAGAAATGATCCTTACCATAAAAGGGGTGGATGAGGTCTACATGCAACCGGTGATCGCACGCATGTCCTATCGCTGGGACGAGATCATTTGGGGCGGTCGCTTTACGAAGGCCTTCTCCGCGAAGGATGGCATCATGCAACTGGAGCTGGATAAGATCAGCGACCACACCCCTGAAGCGGCCCCGGAGCACCTTCCTTCCTGAAAAAATCAATTCATCGATCATGGAACTCTACGACATCGGTATCGGCGCACGCGTAAAACACCCTTCCTTGGGCGTCGGCGTGGTCTACAACATTGACTCCAGCTCCATCCACATCTTCTTCCGCGAGCATGGCGAAAAGCCTATCGCCCGCTCCTTCGAGGACCTGGTGGTGATCGCACCCGGGGTGGAAGTGGAACCCGCTGAACTGGATATTGAAAGCGTGAAGGACGCCCTGCGCGAAGTGCTGGACGAGGACAACTCGTTGAAGAAGCCCGTTCCCTTGGCGCGCCGCTGGCAGAAGGGTATGTTGGAGATGAAGTCCGCTGATCCCAGCCTGAAAAGCAAGGAGGTCCCCATTGAGGATTTCTTCCACAAGATCGTGATGATGCGCGACCGCTTCCGGGTGCTGGAACAACGGATCAACTCACACGACGGATTGAGCGACCAGGACAAAGTGGAGCTTCAGCAATACATCACCCGGTGCTACGGAAGCCTCACCACCTTCAACATCCTCTTCGACGACAAGGAGGACCACTTTGTGGGACAGAAAGGCTGAAGGGAAAGCTGAAAGGGGGAACATGAAAGATGAAACGCCAGTCGCCAGTCGCCATTCACCAGTCGCTGGTCACCAATGGCATTTCTCCGCGTCTCTGCGCATCAGCGGCAAACTCTCCACCTCTGGTTTTGCAATCCTCTTTGGATGCATTACCTTCGACCCACTGACGCGTTCTTTCTCAGCCGTGCGCTGATCAACAGACAGCCCACATAGGCCATAGGTTCTCAAAACCAACATTTCTACCTCAGGGACGGAAGATCCAAAGGGCAAGGGCGGGCCTCGCCGCTTTCGAGCGGTATCCCTCGGGAACATCGAGGATTACCGACCCCTTTCTGTCCGACCCGCTCATGTGATCCATGGGTTTTTTGAACTCGGTCCTGTGTGGGCTTTTTTTGTCCTCCCGTGGACCAACCTTCCCCCCATTCAATCCTTCCTGTAATGCCAATTGATGGCCAAGACCTGCCTGTGATGGAGACCTTCCATACGCTGCAGGGTGAGGGTGCGTTTACCGGCCAGGCCGCCTACTTCATCCGCTTGGCGGGTTGCGACGTGGGCTGCACTTGGTGCGATGTGAAGGAGAGCTGGGATGCTTCCAAGCATCCGGTACAATCCGTGGAGCAGATCGTGGAGGAAGCCTCGCGCCACCCCGCCCGCATAGCCGTGGTTACCGGTGGCGAACCTTTGCTCCACAACCTACTTCCATTGACCACCGCCCTGCGCAAGGCCGGCTTCCGTACGCATATCGAGACTAGTGGGTCCTCGCCCCTCAGCGGCGAGTGGCACCATATATGCTTCAGTCCTAAAAAGTTCAAGGCACCCGTGGAGGGTTTTCATCCACTGGCTGATGAACTGAAAGTGGTGGTTTTCAACAAACACGACCTGCAATGGGCTGAAGGCCACGCCGCACTTACACGGCCTGACTGTGCCCTTTACCTGCAACCGGAATGGAGCAAGCGCGATACGATGATGCCCTTGGTGGTGAGCCATGTGTTGGCACATCCCCGCTGGCGGGTTTCCTTGCAGACGCACAAATACATGAACATTCCCTGATGCAAGGCCCGACCGGACGATCCCTCTTTTCTCGCATGTTCAAGACAATAGCATTGGCTGTCGGGCTTTTCTTGATCGCCCCGGCTCAGGCACAATCCACCAAGTACACCACCACGGACAAGAAGGCCATCAAGTTCTACGAAAGCGGTGCGGAGTGCATGCGCTTGAAGAAATGGGACTGTGCCGAGAGCGGGTTGAAGAAGGCAGCTGCGGCGGATCCAAGCTTCATAGAACCGCGCATTTACCTGGGCGAGATGTACGAGCAACGTGGCATGCTGAAGGAGGCCATGGCCGTGTACGGCGAAGTGGTAGCGATCAACCCCGGCTATTTTCCACCGGCCACGCTGCACCTCGCTGAGCTGGAAATGTCGCAAGGCATCTATGCGGAAGCCCGCAAGCACTTTGCCATGGTCCAGCAGGTGGATCGCGATGCACAGCGCAAGCAGCGCGCGGTAAGAGGCATGGCCAACGCCGACTTTGCCGAGCACGCCATGAAACAACCCGTGCCTTTCGACCCGATCAACTTGGGCCCGGGTGTCAACACCAAGGATCCCGAATATTTCCCTTGTGTAACGGTGGATGATAGCACACTGATGTTCACCCGGCTGATCAAGGACGAGCGTTCCTCGTATGGTAAGCAGGAGGATTTTTTTGTGAGCCACCGGACCGCTGATGGAACGTGGGGGATCGCCCAGCCGATCACCTCGGTGAACACCGTGGATAATGAAGGCGCAGGAACGCTGACACCCGATGGTCGCTTCATCGTCTTCACGAAGTGTGCAGGTCCAGATGGCACGTACGGTAAAGGATTGAAGGGCATGGGCAGCTGCGACCTCTTTATCAGTCGTCGCATGGGCGACCGCTGGACCAAACCCGAGAACCTCGGCGCACCTGTGAACAGCGCCAACTGGGAGAGCCAGCCTTCCATGGGCAGTGATGGTCGCACCCTCTACTTCATCCGCGCTACGAAGGGCGCTGGAGGACAGAAGAACATGGACATCTATGTGACACGCCTCGGAGAGGATGGGGCTTTCGGCAAGCCGGAGCGCTTGGGCGATAATGTGAACACCCCGGGACAGGAAGAGAGTGTGCAGATCCACCCGGACGGGAAGACGCTCTACTTCAGCAGTGATGGCCATCCGGGCATGGGCGGATTGGACATTTACATGAGCCGCATGCAGGAGGATGGTACGTGGGGACCGGCGCTCAACTTGGGCTATCCGATCAATACTGGCGGCGACGAGAACAGCCTGTTGGTAAGTGCCGATGGCCGCTTGGCCTACTTCGCCAGCGACCGTCCTGGAGGATTCGGTGATCTGGATATGTACAGTTTCGAACTCTATCCGGAAGCTAGGCCGATGGCTGTTAGTTACATCCGCGGAAAGGTGACCGATAAGGCCACCGGCAAACCCTTGGAGGCCGATGTGGAACTCTTCGAACTGACGAACGGGAAACTGGCCACAGCAGCCTATAGTGATCCTGTCACGGGTGAATTCCTGGTCTGCCTGCCGCGCGGTTTCGATTATGCCTTGAATGCTTCTTCCGAAGGCTTCCTGTTCTTCTCCAAGAATTACAGCGTGGCACAAAGTGAAACGGCCAAGCCTTTGGATCTCGATGTGCGCTTGGAACGGATCGAGCGGGGCGGAAAGATCGAGCTGCGCAACATCTTCTTCGAAACCGCGAGCTACTCCCTGTTGCCGGCCTCCACCGTGGAGTTGGAGAAGCTGGTGAAGCTGATGAAGACCAACGTGGAGATGCGCATTGAAGTGGGTGGCCATACCGACAAGGTGGGTAAGGACGCGGCCAATCAAGTCCTCAGCGAACAACGCGCCAATGCGGTGCGCGACTTCCTGATCGCAAACGGCATTCATGCGGACCGCATCGTGGCCAAGGGTTACGGCGCGACCTCGCCCGTGGCCACCAACGATACGGAGGAAGGCCGTGCCTTGAACCGACGCACGGAAGTGACGGTTCTGTAAGGACCAAAGGCAGTCATGACCTATGGGACATACACTACGAGACATAAAATAGGTCGCATAGGATGGGTTCAGGAGAATCCCTTTCAAACCGAGGGCATGATGGCCACCTTTGTACCATGAAAGTGCAGATCTGGTCGGACGTGGTTTGTCCGTATTGCTACATTGGTAAGCGTGAGTTCGAAAATGCCTTGGCCCGGTTCGAGCATAAGAACGAGGTAGAGGTGGAATGGAAGAGCTTCGAGCTGGACCGTGAAGCCCCTGTCCGCAGTCCGGATAACATGTTCGGCCACTTGGCCAAGAAGTATGGGAAGACCGTTGATGAGGCCAAGTCCATGGTGACCGGAACGGTGGAGCGGGCCCGTGAGGTAGGGTTGGAGTACGATCTGGAGAACGCCGTATTGGGCAGCTCATTCGATGCGCACCGCTTGATCCAATTCGCCAAGATCAATGGCAAGGGAGACGCTGCCGAGGAGCGATTGTTCCAAGCCTTCTTCATGCGGGGCGAGCATATTGCCGACCATGAGACCTTGAAGCGGATCGCTGTGGAGATCGGGCTGGACGCCAAGGAGGTGGATGCCGTCTTGGCTACGGATGCCTTCACCGAAGCCGTCCATGCCGATGAATACGAGGCGCAGCTGATCGGGGTGCGCGGTGTACCCTTCTTCGTGCTCGACAACAAGTACGCGGTGAGCGGGGCACAAGCCAGCGATCACTTCCTCGGCGCCCTCGAGCAAGCATGGAAGGAGCGGAGCGGCAACTGACCTTCGAGAAGGCTCCCTAGGTAGCCGACCTTCTTATTCGTTGGTCACGAATTTCAAGCCGACTATGCTTGCGATGAGGGTGAAGATGAAGAACACGCGCCAGAATTGGGCCGGTTCCTTGAACAGCACCATGCCTACGATGGCGGTTCCGATGGCGCCCACACCGGCCCACACGGCATAGGCCGTACCCAATGGCAGGCTGAGGGCTGCACGGTGCAGCAGGTACATGCTCAGGCTCACGCTCACCAGAAAGCCACCCCACCACCAGAGCGCAGTAGTACCACTGGACTCCTGTGCCTTACCCATACACGTGGTGAAGCCCACTTCGAATAGGCCGCCGATAATGAGGATGATCCAATTCATGCGGCAAAGAAACGCCGCAAGGCCGCAAGACCCGATACCGCTTGTTCCCGTCGCGCGGCGAACATCCGATCACGTGGAGCGGTTGTTTCGATACATCCTCCACAACTTTGCACCGTGGGAATGAAGACAGAGCGCACCTATCTCCGTGATGGCCGAGCACCTGTGCCGAAGGATTCCCGGGTAAGCGAGCAGATGAGCCGGATCCGGGCGAAGAACACCAAGCCCGAGCAGGCCATGCGCGCAGCGTTGAGCGCACTGGGCATTCGTGGCTACCGCTTGAACTATGCCAAGGCACCCGGAAAGCCGGACATTGCTTTTGTGGGAAGGAAGGTCGCTGTATTCGTGCATGGCTGTTTCTGGCACGGATGCCCCAATTGCCAGCCACCCAGACCCAAGACCAACTCCGATTTCTGGGATCGCAAATTGGACCGCAACATCCAGCGGGATCAGCAAAAGGAGCGCGCCTTGAGGAAAGCTGGATGGCGCGTGATCACGGTATGGGAATGCCGGCTCAAGAAAGATGCACAAGCCCAGGCCCGGCGGGTTCGGAAAGCCTTGGAGGCTGGTCCGCTTGGTGAATAAGGAGGGAGATCGACGGTCGATCGACGCCCACACTTACTTCTTCTTTCCGAAGATCCTGCGGAAGAAGCGTTGCTCGAACGCCCAGAAGAACTTGAACTGCCCGAACAAGGCCCCATAGATCAACAAGATCAAATTGTAGATCGGGAGGATCAGGATGTAGTAGAGGATCGAGAACAGCAAGGGCTGCTCACCATGTTCCGTGAAGAGGCTCACCACCGGGTGCTTCAGCAACATCACCGTAGTGCCGGTGCAGGCAAACACCAATAGGATCAGCAATACTCGACCCGTACTTACGCCCCAGCGCTTACCCAAGCGCTGCATCCATCCCGACCGGATCGGGGTGTCTTCGTCATTCATTTCGGGCGCGAAGATCGGTGCTGGAACGGAGAGCTAAGGGATGAAAACAAGAAGAGCGGAAGTTTCCTCCCGCTCTTCTTGTTCAAAAGGGTCGCAGTGGGTTACTCCTTCCACTTGGCCATGAACAGGTTGGTCTCGTGGTTCACTCCTCCACGATTGCTGCTGAACATCAAGTATTTTCCATCCCGACTGAATACGGGGAAGGCATCGAACATGTCCGTTTCGGTGAGTTGCTCCAGACCTTGGCCATCTGTGCCGATCATGAACAGGGTAAAGGGGAAGCCACGCTCGGACTTATGGTTGCTGGCGAAAACGATGTGCTTACCATCGGGGTGCCAGTAAGGTGCCCAGTTGGCCTGGCCCAAGTTGGTGATCTGCTTGGCATCGCTTCCATCGGCATTCGCGATGTAGAGTTCCATCTCAGTGGGTTGCACTTGGTTGATCGCCAAGAGGTCCTTGTATTCCTTGATCGCCTCGGGTGTCTTCGGCCTGGAGGAGCGCCAAACCAGCTTGGTACCATCGGGGCTGAAGAAGGCGCCGCCATCATAGCCCAGCTCGTTCGTGATCTGCTTCACATCACTTCCATCGATGTTCATCGTGTAGAGGTCCAGATCGCCATTGCGGGTGCTGGTGAACACGATGCGGTCACCCTTTGGGGAAACCGTCGCTTCCGCATCGTAGCCTGGGCTATCTGTAAGGCGCTTGCGAATGTTCCCCTTCAGGTCGCTCACAAAAATGTCGAAGCTGGGGTAGATGGGCCAGATATACTTGCCACCCGGAACGTGCGGAGGCACTGGAGGGCATTCGGTGCTACCCAGATGGGTGCTGGCGTAGAGCACCAAGCTGTCGCCCGGCAGGAAGAAGCTGCAGGTGGTGCGGCCACCGCTGAGGCTGATCCGTTCTGGCTTGTTGTGCTCCAGGTCGTCCGTGAAGGGGTTGAACACATAGATCTGGTCGCACTCATCACCCCAAGCTGGAACAGTGGCTTGAAAGGTGAGCATTTTGTCGTTGAAGCTCCAGTAGGCTTCGGCATTGTCACCACCGAAGGTGATCTTGCGCAAGTGTTCGAAGTGCTTTCTTTCGATCGGGTCGATCAAGGAGTCGGCGTTCCAGAACAAGCTGTCGGGAATTTGTGATGAGACTTCGGCCTTGGGCGCGTCCGTGGTTTGGGTGTCCGTGGGGCTGCCGCAACCGAAGAGGGCAATAAGGGGGAGGAGAACGATGCTTTGCTTCATGTTTTTGAAAGTGCGCGAAACTATCCCGGTGGAATTTGGCAATTGTCAGGCTTAAGCAATGCTATCTTGGGAAGATGGAAATCGACGGGAAAACCATCAAAGGAAGAGGTGCCCAGATCCACGTTCCCAACAGGTTCCTACAGCGCAGTGTGGGCATTGTCCATTGGGAAGGCATCGATGAGCCGGAGGATGAGCGTGCTAAGCCGACGAAGTATGTAGTGAACCATCCCAAAACGATCTTGAACAAGGTCACTTCGCCCGATCTGGGCATGGAATGGAGCCTGAATCCCTACCAAGGTTGCGAGCACGGATGTGCATACTGTTATGCCCGGCCCACCCACGAGTATTGGGGGTATGGAGCCGGCTTGGACTTCGAGCGGGTGATCCTGATGAAGCGCGAAGCAGCGATCTTGTTGGAGAAGGAACTGCGCAAACCTTCATGGGATGTGGGTACCATCTCCATCAGTGGCAACACGGATTGCTATCAACCCATAGAAAGGAAGGAAGGCATTACACGGAGCGTATTGGAAGTGGCCCAGCGCTTCCGGCAACCGATCGGCATCATCACCAAGAACGCGTTGGTGCTTCGGGACCTGGACATCCTTGCGGAAATGGCCAAGCACAATTTGGCACGGGTGGCCATCAGCCTTACCACCTTGGATGAGGAGCTCCGCCGGGTAATGGAGCCGCGCACCAGCACTTCGGTCAACCGGCTGCGCACCATTGAGGCTTTAGCCGCCGCAGGCATACCGGTGCAGGTAATGGTGGCGCCCATCATTCCGGGCCTCACGGACCATGAAGTGCCGGCATTATTGAAGGCAGCTGCCGAGGCGGGCGCGGTGAACGCAGGCTACACCATTGTGCGTACCAACGGTGCCGTGGAGCCGGTCTTCCGGTCTTGGCTACAAGAGCATTTCCCGGACAGGGCAGCCAAGGTGATCGCGCAGATAAGCCATGCCCATGGGGGAGCCATGAGCGACAGCGCCTTCGGGAAGAGAATGAAAGGGGAAGGGGCTTTCGCAGTGAATATTGGGCGCGTGTTCCGCTTGTTCCGCGAGCGCTACTTCGGGAACCGGAAGCTGGCACCCATGGACCGCAGCCTGTTCAAACCACCACCGAATGGGCAACTCGATCTTTTTAGTTGAATCACCGCTCGATCGAAAAGCCGGAATAGACCCCGATGCCCAGCTCCTCTACTTCCACATTCGCAACAATTGCCAAGGGAGGACCTACTGCACACCATGCCAGGAATGTATCCAATGTGGTCCGCTCACCCTGAGCGTGCACAAGCACGCTTCCATCGGGAAGGTTCTTCACAGTACCTGAGAGTTTCAAGCGGACCGCTTCCTGCCAAGCGCTTTTGCGGTACCAAACTCCTTGTACTTTACCTGTTACGTGAATGCGAAGGTGAATGGAAGCCAAGGACGCCATTGTTCACAATTTAACGGTTTTAGAGTTGATATGTTCTCCGCGAATAGTGACTTTTGTTCGGCAAATGATGTTATTCGGCCGACGAAAGGTAAGTGGTATGTCCGTCCGGACAGCGCCATTGATAGGGGTATTGCTTGTAGCCAACCTCTTTTTGATAGCGCCCGATGCACCTGCCCAGAGTGTGCCCGCGGGTTTTAACGATGCGGTTGTAATAAGCGGCTTCAGTGAACCGGTTGGTTTCACATTCGATGCCAATGATCGAATGTATGTGTGGGAGAAGCAGGGTAAGGTGTGGGTCGTGGAGAATGGAGTGCGATCACCAACTCCATTGGTCGACATCAGCGAGGAAGTGGGCAACTGGCGCGATCATGGCTGTCTCGGTTTCACCTTGGATCCGAACTTCCTGTCCAATGGCTTCATCTATCTACTATACACGGTGGATCGGCACTATTTGATGAAGTACGGCACGCCTGAATACAACCCGGCGACCAACGAGTACTACAATGCTACCATCATGCGGGTGACCCGCTACACGGCTGTAGGCCCGAGCTTCAACGCTGTGAACGTGGGAAGCCGTAAGGTGCTTATTGGCGAGTCGAAGAGCACCGGCATTCCATTGCTGCATGAATCGCACAGTACCGGATCGTTGGTCTTTGGAAGTGATGGCACCCTGATGGTCACCGCCGGGGATGCTGCCAGCTATAACGGTACGGATGTGGGCAGCGATCCCCAGACCTATTTTGCTCAAGCCCTTGCGGACAGCATCCTTCGCCCCGAAGAGAATGTGGGGGCCATGAGAGCCCAGTTGGTGAACGGCATGAATGGTAAGATGCTCCGTATCGATCCCGCCACCGGAAATGGACTGGCAAGCAATCCGTTCTACGACCCAAGCGAACCACGCGCTTCCAAAAGCCGGGTATGGGCCATGGGGCTCCGCAATCCCTATCGGTTCACCCGCAGACCCGGAACAGGTAGTTCAGATCCCGCCATGGGCGATCCGGGTGTGTTCTTTATCGGCGATGTGGGTTATTACTCTTACGAAGAACTGAATATCTGCTATACAGGTGGCATGAATTTCGGATGGCCCATTTTTGAAGGAATGACCCAGTTGGCTCCTTATCGGGATGCGCTGGCTCAGAACATCTCTGCTCCGAACCCGCTGTATGGCCAAGGGGGATGTACCAAGAAGTACTTCGATTTTCAGGACCTGCTCGTGCAGGAGACCCTGACCCATCCCGCTGGTCTTCCCAACCCGTGCGATCCCTCCGTGCTGATCCCGCCTAACATCCGCACTTTCACCCACGACAGGCCTGTGCTCGATTGGTTACACGGCAACCAGTCGCGGTGTAGTGCATTCAACGGCAATATCGCTGTATCGTATGACCTCGATGATCCGGCATCGCCGGTACCCGGGCCACGCTTCGGTGGTAATGCGGCAGTGGGGGGCTCCTTCATTGCCGGAGTGGGCTGGCCTGCGGGTTATCAGGGAAGTTACTTCATGGGCGATTATGGCGGTGCTTGGATCAAGCGCGTGACCGTGACCCCCGATAACAAGGCGGTACAGGTCTACAACTTCGGCACCAACATGGGCGCTGTGGTATTTCTGAAGGAGGGGCCGGATGGCGCTCTGTGGTATGTGCGCTATGAGAATGGGCAGATCCGTAAAGTATCGCCACTGGGGGTTACAAACCTGCCGCCTGTGGCCGTGGCCGAACAGAATGTACTCTATGGTCCAGGCCCACTTACTGTCCAATTCACCGGGAGCAACAGCACCGACCCCGAAAATGGCGTGCTTACCTATCTCTGGGATTTTGGCGATGGGACCACCAGTACTTCCGCTAACCCTTCCCACCTATTCACAGCGCCCAGCGGCGTTCCAACGGTCTTCACTGTTACGCTTACCGTCCGCGACGATCAGAACCAGCCGAATAGCACCACCATTGCTGTGAATGTGAACAATACGCCCCCAGTGGTGGCCATTATCAGTTTCCCGGATGGCCAACTGTATCCAGTTGGGATTGATACCACTTTTTCACTGGTGGCCCAGGTCAGCGATGCCGAGCATTCCGCAGCCCAGCTCACCTATGCTTGGCAGACCGTGCTTCACCACGACAATCATGTCCACTCCGAGCCGATCGACCAGTCTGTAAGCAGCTCCACGGTCATTTCCGGCGTGGGCTGCTATACCGATCAATTCCATTACTCCGTGAGTCTGACCGTATCGGATCCCGGAGGGCTGTCCACCACCGTGGTTCATCAGTTGTTCCCGGACTGCGCCAGGATCGCGCCAACTGCAGTGATCACGGCTTCTTCCATCAATGGCCTTTCGCCGTTGGTGGTGAGCATGAACGGAAGTCAAAGCGTGGATAATGGCACGGTAGTGAGCTATCAATGGCAGTTCGGGGATGGCACCTCGGCTACAGGCGAGACGGTATCCAGGACCTTTAACGACGTCGGCGATTACCATGTCGTACTTACCGTTACCGATAACGATGGACTGACAGCATCCACCACTCAGGTGTTCACTGTATACAACACGGATCCTCCTCAGTGCCATGGGCCGGCCGGAAGTGTCCTGCGTGAATACTGGACCGGCATACCCGGCGAGACCATCGGCTCATTGATCAACAGCCCGGGATACCCCGACTCACCCAGTGGGACCTCATATCCCACAAGCATTATGGGGCCGATGAATTTCGCCAACAACTATGGCACGCGGATGAGGGGATATATCGTTCCAACCACCACCGGAAAGTATACCTTCAATACCACTTCGGATGATGCTTCCGTGTTCTACTTGAGTCCCAATGCGGATCCGGCATTGAAGAAATCCATCTGTGAAGTGCCGGGTTGGACCAACGACAACGAGTACACGAAATACCCCAGCCAACAAAGCGACTCCATTGCGTTGGTTGCCGGGAAGTACTACTACTTTGAATTTCTCCATAAGGAATCAAGCGCCGGGGACCATTTGACAGCCCGCTGGACGCGGCCGGGCAATTCAACCCTCACTGTTGTGGATGGCGCCTATCTGGTGCGCTGGGAAGATTGTGGTCCCAGTGTGAAGATGCGGCTGGCATTGGACGGCCCATACGACCCTGCGACCGGGTTGATGAATGATGATCTGCGTACTACGGGAGTGATCCCCTTGCAGGAACCCTATACAGCATTGGGCTTCACACAGGCAGGCGGGGGAGGTGGCGAAACCGTTTCTCAAGCGAGGTTCAATGTGACCGGGAAGAATGCCGTGGTGGATTGGGTGCTGGTGGAAGTGCGGAAGAAGACGAACCCAACTCAGATCTTGGCCACTCGATCAGCACTGCTTCAACGCGACGGGTCGGTGGTGGGGGTGGATGGATACTCCAGGCTCATCTTCAACCTCCCTGTTGATCAGTACTATATCGCGGTGCGCCACCGCAATCACTTGGGAGTAATGGTCAGTGCGCCCATACAGTTGAACAAGAACATGGCATTCGTGGATCTCATCAATAGTTCCACACTCGCGTATGGTTCCGGGGCGCGCAAGGCCCAAGGCAATGGGCGCTGGACGCTGTGGTCGGGAAACTCGGTCAATGATGGACGGCTTAAATACACCGGCTCGGACAACGACCGGGATCCCATTCTACTGAAAATTGGAGGGTTGGTGCCAACCGCAATACTACCAGGATACCACAGGGAGGATCTGAATATGGACGGTCGGGTGCGTTATACCGGTGCCCGGAATGATCGCGACCTGCTTCTGCAGAGTCTCGGAGGGTTTGACCCGATCTATATGATCCTGGAACAATTGCCTTAACGGCAGATGGTCGTTCGGATAGGGATGGGTCACCAAGTTGGTGACCCATCCGCTTTTATGGACGAGCTGTTGTTCCGTGGATCACGCCTTGCTGGTGCGCTTCCCTCGGCTACGGAGGTAGGCGTCCAAAGCATGTCCTCGCGGTTCCTTGAGAATGGCATTTAGCACTGCTTTGCTCCGGGCATCGAGTACACGGTCCGCAGTAGGTTCTTGGGTACGCTTCGTGAATTTTCTGCTAGTGGTAACCATGGCTATTCGGATAGAGGAACAAAGGTCCACGACCGCAAACGGTAAAACCATACCGTGATCGGGGTATTTCCTACGTGATAAGAAACAGCAAAGCCGCCCTTGTGAGGCGGCTCCACTGGTGATCCAGGGTCCAGGTCAGTGCACGATGCGGTCATAGCTGGTGACCACCGAAGCGATGCGAATGGCATCCCATACCTGTTCCTCGGTGGCACCCAGGCCCATTAAGGAAGCCTCGTGGCTTTTCACGCATTGCTCGCAGCCATTCACCGCGCTTACAGCAAGGCTCATCAGCTCGAACAGATGTTTGCCCGTTGTGGGGTTCATCATGATGTTCATGCGCAGCGAGGGGCGCAGCTCGTTGTACTTTTCCTTATCGGCAAAGTGCCGGAACCGGTAGAGCACGTTGTTCGCAGCCAGAAGGCTGGCACAAGCCACGGCCTCAGCCGCTTCCTCATCGTTCGCACCAGCTGCGGCCGCCATGTTCCGGAAGTGGTCGATCAGCAGGTCGTTCTTCTGGTTCGCAGCTACGCTCAGCGCCAGCAAGGCCGCCTCCTTCTCACTGAGGTGGGTGCTTTTCAGCACCGCCTTCAGGTTGAGCTTCAGGTCGCGAGCATAGCGTGAGGATACGGAGCCCAAGGAGCGCAGTGCGCTATTGGCATGGTCGGTGGCCGCTCCGACCTCTTCGAGAAGAGAGGCGGTGCCTTCCTCATAAGTGGTCATCGGTTGCTCGGTCATGCTTAGTTCAAGGTTGCTTCACCCTTGGTCCAGTTGCAAGGGCATAGTTCGTCGGTCTGCAAGGCATCCAGCACACGCAGCACTTCCTCTACGCTGCGACCCACGCTGAGGTCATAGGCGCTCACCCAGCGCACCATACCTTCGGGATCGATGATGTAAGTAGCGCGGTAGGCCACCTTCTCATCGGCGGTCAGGATACCGAGCTCCTCGCCGAGGCTCTTGCTCGTATCAGCCAGCATAGGGAATTTCAGGTCGCGCAGGTCGTCGTGGTCGCGGCGCCATGCAGCATGAACGAACTCACTGTCCGTGCTTGCGCCGATCAGCTGCGTATCGCGGTCCTTGAATTCGCCAACGGCCTTGTTGAAGGCGGCGATCTCGGTAGGGCAAACAAAGGTGAAATCCTTCGGCCACCAGAACATCACCGTCCAACGACCAGGAGTGTTGGTAAGGTCGTCGCTGGTGATCTCGGCGAATTCCTTTCCCTTCTCAATGCTCACACATGCGGTTTTCTTGAAGATCGGGAACTTGCTTCCAAGACCGACCATACGTTGTTGTGCCAACTGCACTTGTCCTTTCGTTTCCATGTTGTTCAAAATGATTTGGATGATGACCCATAACCGGGTCTGTTTTTCGCGCTGCAAAGATCGCCATTCCAGATCATTCGACAAACTGAATGTTTCTATATGTCGATTGATGGCGTGAATGTGTAGTTTTGCCATGGTATGACCCTCCAGCAGTTCCAATACATGGTTGCGATCGACACGCACCGTCACTTTGCCCGTGCCGCGGAAGCCTGTTTCGTTACCCAGCCCACTTTGAGCAGCATGGTGAAGAAGCTGGAAGAAGAACTCGGGGTGGTGCTTTTCGACCGGAGCAAATCCCCCGTGGTGCCCACCGCGGAAGGCGTGGCGTTGGTAGCACAGGCCCGGGTGGTGCTGAAGGAGGTGCAAGCCCTGAAGGAAATGGCAGATGCCAGCCGCGATGAGCATGCGGGAGAGCTGCGCATCGGGATGATCCCCACATTGGCACCTTATCTGCTTCCCTTGTTCCTAGGGGAGTTGCTCCGAAAGCATCCGGCGTTGAACGTCAGTGTGGAGGAG
The DNA here is from genome assembly GCA_040391235.1 of Cryomorpha ignava. Taxonomy (GTDB): domain Bacteria; phylum Bacteroidota; class Bacteroidia; order Flavobacteriales_F; family PHOS-HE28; genus PHOS-HE28. The sequence continues at coordinate 16,844 of JBEBYG010000017.1, read as the reverse complement.
CTTACCACGGAGACCATTATCGAACATTTGGAGCGTGGGCAACTGGATGTGGGCGTTCTGGCCACGCCCTTGGGTGTGCCCGGCTTGAAGGAGGAGCCCTTGTTCAATGAACGCTTCCTCTTATATGTGTCTCCGGAAGAGGGGATAGGGAAGAAGCATTATGTGCTCCCTTCAGAGATCCATCCGGACCGGCTTTGGCTGTTGGAAGAGGGCCATTGCCTGCGCTCGCAAGTGATGGACCTCTGCGAATTGCGCGAGCGGAGTGAGGGACTCGGCCGTTTTTCCTATGTCTCGGGCAGCATTGAAGCACTCATGCGGATGGTGGATGTGCAAGGCGGCCTCACCGTAGTGCCTGAACTGGCCACCATTGGTATGGGGCCTGCCCAGCGCGCACGGCTGCGCGAGTTCAGATCACCTGTGCCGGTCCGCGAGATCGGCATGGTCACCTATAGGCATTCAGTAAAGGAGCGACTACAGGGGCTTTTGCGGGATAGTGTGCTGGCAGGTGTCACTTCACACTTGAGGCAGGTGCGTTCCCCCAGGATAATGCCGGTAAGTGAAGGATGAAGCGTAATTTATTTTGCCGTTGTTCAAGTTCGTAGTACATTCGCGCCCCATTACTACAAGCGATGGCTAAGAGAGGAAACCGAGTACAAGTGATCATGGAGTGCACCGAGCATAAGACCTCTGGTCTGGCTGGCACTTCCCGTTACATCACCACCAAGAACCGCAAGAACACGTCCGAGCGTTTGGAGTTGAAGAAATACAACCCCATCATGCGCAAAATGACCGTTCACAAAGAGATCAAGTAAGCCATGGCAAAGAAATCGATCGCATCGCTCAAAAAGGCGGACGCCAAGGTGTTCGTCAAGGTCATCCGTATGGTAAAGAACAACCAGACCGGTGGCTACCAGTTCAACGAGCAGGTGATGCCTGCAGAAGACGTGGACAAGTCATTGGCCACGAAAAAGTGAACTTTCACTCAACTCATTGAGAAGGCTTCCACCGAACGGCGGGGGCCTTTTTTCATTGACAGATCATGGCACTCTTCGGATTATTCGGAAAGAAGGAAAAGAAGGAACAGCTCGACGCCGGGCTCGACCGCTCGCGCAGCTCCCTGTTCGGCAAGCTCACCCGGGCCATTGCAGGTAAGAACACGGTGGATGAAGAAGTGCTCGACGCACTGGAGGAGACCTTGGTCACCAGCGATGTCGGCGTAGCCACCACCTTGAAGATCGTGGAGAGTGTGCAGGAACGGGTGAAACGGGACGGTTACCTGGGCACGTCCGAGCTGAATGGGATCCTTCGTGCAGAGATCGCCTCGTTGATGCGGGATGCGGATGGCGGTGACGAACCCTTCAAGGTGACCACGGCCAAGCCGCATGTCATCATTGTGGTGGGCGTGAACGGAGTGGGCAAGACCACCACCATCGGCAAATTAGCCCATGCCTATAAGCAGGCCGGCAATACCGTGCTCTTGGGCGCTGCCGATACGTTCCGTGCAGCAGCCGTGGACCAATTGATGATCTGGAGCCAACGCACAGGTGTTCCCTTGGTTCAGCAAGGCATGGGTGCCGATCCTGCAGCCGTGGCCTATGATACCGTGGAGAGTGCCAAGTCCAAAGGGATCGATGTGGTGATCATTGATACTGCAGGCCGCCTGCACAACAAAGTGAACCTGATGAACGAACTCACCAAGGTGAAGCAAGTGATGCGCAAGGTGATCCCGGAGGCGCCCCACGAAGTATTGCTTGTTCTGGATGCCAGCACGGGCCAGAATGCCATTGAACAGGCCCGCGAATTCACCAAGGCTACACAAGTGACCGCGCTTGCACTCACCAAATTGGATGGCACCGCCAAGGGTGGTGTGGCCATTGGTATCAGCGACCAGTTCCAAGTGCCCATCAAATACCTCGGTGTAGGCGAGGGCATGGAAGACCTGCAGGTATTCAACAAGGCGGCTTTTGTTGAAAGCCTCTTCGGCGACCAATAGATAATGGACTCCCTTCGCCCCACCGAAAAGGCGGGCGGCCCAAGACCGTCCGAGGACGGCTTTACCCCCAAGCTCTTCTCCTTGTGGAAGGAAGGGATCTCCCGGGAGCAGGTCAAGAAGGACATCCTGGCTGGTGTGATCGTCGGCGTGGTCGCTTTACCGCTGGCCATCGCCTTCGCTATCGCTTCCGGTGTATCGCCGGAGAAAGGCCTCATCACCGCCATCATCGGTGGCTTGGTCGTCTCGCTCTTTGGCGGAAGCCGCGTGCAGATCGGGGGACCCACCGGAGCATTCATCATTATTGTTTTCGGCATTGTCCAGAAGTATGGTATTGAAGGACTCACGGTGGCCACCTTCATGGCTGGCTTCCTCATCATGCTCATGGGCTTCCTGCGGGCCGGGCAGCTTTTGAAATACTTCCCGCACACGCTGGTGGTAGGTTTCACCGCCGGCATTGCAGTGGTGATCTTCTCCACACAGGTGAAGGATCTCTTCGGTCTCCAGATCGCAGATGTACCCGCCGATTTCTTGGAGAAGTGGGCCGCCTTCGGCGCTCATTTCTCCACTATCGACCCTTTCGCCACAACGTTGGGTTTGGTATCCATTGTCTTATCGATGTACCTCTCTCGCTTCACGAAAGTGATCCCCGGTCCGTTGGCTGCAATCCTGATCTGCACGGCGGCGGTATACTTCATGGACCTGCCTGTGGAAACCATTGGAAGCCGCTTCGGGGCCATTTCTGCCAGCATCCCCATGCCGCGATTGCACTTGGTGGATATGGCCACTATGCGCGAGTTGATCCAGCCCGCCATTGCCATCGCTCTTCTGGGCGGTATCGAATCGTTGCTTTCCGCCGTGGTCGCGGATGGCATGATCGGTGGAAGGCACCGCAGTAATATGGAGCTGGTGGCCCAAGGCGGTGCGAATGTGCTGAGTTCCATGTTCGGCGGTATTCCCGTTACTGGCGCCATTGCCCGCACGGCCACCAACGTAAAGAACGGCGGACGTACGCCGATCAGCGGCGTTGTGCATGCGCTCACACTTCTGGTGATCATGCTCGTGGCCGCACCACTCGCCGGTCTGGTACCCATGGCTTGCTTGGCGGGCATCTTGGTGGTGGTGGCCTACAACATGGGTGAGTGGAGCTACTTCCGCAATGCGATCAAAGGCAACCGCTACGACCTGGCCGTGCTACTGGTCACCTTCGGGATCACCGTGCTCTTCGATCTTGTGCTCGCGATCGAGGTGGGCATGGTGCTCGCCGCCTTTATTTTCATGAAGCGTATGGCGGATGTAACGGATCTAAAGCCAGCCATTGCGGAAGGCACGGGTTCCACCACGCGTGAAGTGAGCGAGGAGCTGAAGGATCTGCCTAAGGATATCCAGGTCTTCGAGATCACGGGCCCCCTTTTCTTCGGTGCGGCCTTGCGCTTCCAGCAAGTGCTGTCGGAGCTCAACGATAAGCATCGGGTGGTGGTGCTCCGCATGAAGTACGTGCCGTTGATCGATGCCACTGGCGTAAAGCGGCTGGAGGATATGGTGCAAGGCATGCAGGCCAAAAAGCGCACGGTCTACCTCACCGATATTACGCCGCCCGTAATGCACGAACTCGAGCAGCACGCTTGGTTCACCCCTGACCTCCATGCGAAAGATCTACCCGAAGTACTTCGGCGAAGGGAGGAGTGATATCATCGAATATGGCGAGTTCGTAGATCCGTACCTTTGCGCCCCTCCATTCCAGCCGGTGGAATTAGATGAAAGTAAAGACCCTCAAGCCTACGAAAGTGAACGTGATCACCCTTGGTTGCTCGAAGAACACCTTCGACAGCGAGGTCTTGATGGCCCAACTGCAGGCCAATAATATTGTGGTGGAGCATGAATCCACCAGTGGCGATCACAATGTGGTGGTGATCAATACTTGCGGATTCATTGACAATGCCAAGCAGGAAAGCATAGATACCATCCTGGCCTATGCGGATGCCAAGGACCGTGGTCTAGTGGAGAAGGTCTATGTGACCGGCTGCCTCAGCCAGCGCTATGCGCCGGAGCTGAAGGAAGGGATTCCGCAGATCGACGCTTGGTTCGGTACGCGCGACATGCCACGCTTGCTGAAGACCCTGAAGGCCGACTACAAGCATGAGCTGGTAGGGGAGCGGTTGCTCACCACGCCGGTCCATTACGCGTACTTCAAGATCAGCGAGGGCTGCGACCGCAAATGCTCCTTCTGCGCCATTCCGTTGATGCGCGGCAACCACATCAGCACGCCCATAGAGGCTTTGGTAAAGAGCGCGAAGAGCCTCGCAGCCAACGGCACCAAGGAGCTGATCCTCATCGCGCAGGATCTCACCTATTACGGCCTCGATATCTACAAGAAGCGTAACCTGCACGAGCTTATCGCGCAACTCAGCGACGTGGAAGGGATCGATTGGATCCGCCTGCACTATGCATTCCCCAGTGGCTTCCCCATGGAGATCCTGGACGTGATGAATGAGCGCAGCAACGTCTGCAACTACCTCGACATGCCGTTGCAGCATGGCAGCACCAATATGCTGAAGCGCATGCGCCGCGGCATCACGCAAGAGAAGACCGAGGCCTTGGTGGATACCATCCGCCAGAAAGTGCCCGGAATCGGTATGCGCACCACGCTCATCGCGGGCTTCCCGGGCGAAACCGAGGCGGACCATGAGGACAACCTGCGCTGGATCGAGCGCATGCGCTTCGATCGCTTAGGTGCTTTCACCTATAGCCACGAGGAGGACACGCACGCGTTCGGCATGGAGAACGATGTGCCGGATGAGGTGAAGCTTCAGCGTGCTTCCGAGATCATGGAATTGCAAGGGGGCATTAGTTACGAGCTCAACCAAGAGAAGGTCGGTAAGACCTTCAAGGTGCTGGTGGACAAGGTCGAAGGCGGCAACTATTACGCCCGGACCGAGCATGATTCACCTGAGGTGGATAATGATGTGTTGATCGCCACTTCGGCTGCTCACCTTCGTATCGGTGACTTTGCGGAAGTCCGCATCACCGAGGCGCGCGAGCACGAGCTGGTTGCTTTACCGGTGTAGGCCACTCCAAGGTGCGTTCCGTGCAATGCCTTTACATTGGTCGGATGGGAAGGCTTTTCAGATCGGGCTTTATAGGTGCTTTCCAGCTGGTCATGTTGCTCTGGCTGATGAGCTGTGGCGTGCATGCCCATGCACAAGAGATCATTAAACTCTCCAAGGTCACCCCCTTGGCAGTTCCGGAAGACATTTACATCGATTCAGTGATGGCTTCCTTCAGCGATTCTGCGCGCATAGGGACCGTGCTGCGCGGCTTGGGCAACAAGCCCATACCGGCCTTCGTGGCAGGAGGGGTCGCCAAGGGTATCCATGGCGTGCTGAAGAATCCTTCAAGTGATGATCGCGTGCTTCACTGCACCATGCGGGTCAACGCACTCGACATCCGCGAGATCTCCACGGGTACTTCGGAAAAAGCAACCTGTGCGCTGAATTTCGAGTTGCTTTCACTTACTGACAGTGGGTGGGTGCGGCTCTTCGATCATGCAGCCTTGAGCACGGTGGGTGGTGGATTGGATGCTACCGGCAAGCACGCGGCGAACATCGTGGACGCTTTTGCTCAGGGGTTTGCAGAATTCACTCGCTTACAACAGTCTGGAGAACTCCCTGCTCCTGTCCTGGTGGACGCACCTAAAGCGGGTATTTATGGCGGTGAGAACAGGGCATATCCCGTGCTGGTCGTCGGAGCGCCTGCACGCGGATCCTATCGGAGCTTCATGGCCTTCCGCGATCAGCACCCCGATACCTCGGTCACCTTCACGATGAAGCCCGTCGGCAAGGATGATCCACTACGCGAGATGTACAAGCTGAAAACAGCGCGCGACGAAGCCATGCCGAGTGAGCCATGGGGAGTCAGTGACGGCAAGCAGTTGTACCTCAACATGGGGAAACGCTACCTGCGGATGAACCGGAGCGGGAATGAGTTCAAAGCGAACTACGGTCTTGGCGGAAGTGGGCAGGTGGACGCAGCAGCGATCTCCGTCGGCGTGGGGTTCGGCCTTCTGGGGGTTCTGGTCTATTACGGAGCATCGGGGACATCAGCTCAACAGCATGTCCCTGTAAAACTGGACATGCTCACCGGTGATCTAGTGCCCGTTTTTGATCCCCGCGTGGGTGCCCCTCTCAAGGATGAAACCAGCGATCATCTCTTTCAATACAGCCGCATTTGCCCCATGGATACCATTGTGAAGATCCTGGTGTATGGTGGCTTGAAGGCGGAACTCACGAAGGAAGGGTACCATGTACTAAAACTGGTGCCGCGCCCCGATACCGTACCCGTGGAGATCCAAGTAGGGGATGGGCCACCTACAAGCATTGAGGTCAGTACGGCTCGTATAGGCGGTGAGCCCTCCGTATACCTGATCAAAGTAGGCAAGGATGCTATCCCTACGGTGGACCGCCTCGGTGCAAACATGGCAGGGCCGTTGCTTCAAAAGCTTGACCCCAATAAGGAAGTGAACTGATCACGCGATCTCTTCAATTCATACGGTGCCTTCTGCCCTGTTTGCAACAAGCACGGTGAAATTTGGTTCTTTGCTACTGCGTAGATCCCATCGTGCCGCAGCTCTTGCAGTCGGTGATGATAAACTCCGTGCGGCGGTTCATTTGATGTTCCTCCTCGGTGCAATCCACGCCATCGGCGCAGTTGTTGACCAGCTCACGCTCGCCAGACCCTTTAGCGGCTATCCTCGATGGGGCAATGCCCTGTGCCAGCAGGTATTTCCTTGAACTGTCCGCCCGTCGTTGGCTCAATTCATCGTTGTATTCGGTGCTTGCGCGACTGTCCGTATGCGAGCGCAACGCGATCCGGATGGACGGGTCGGTGATCATCACTTGTGCTACCATGTCGAGCTCGGTGGCCGCATCCGGACGGATCCGGCTTTCGCGGTAGTCAAAGTAAATGGGCCGCAGATTCATGGCCTTTGCGATGTCCACGCCGGTATTCACGGGACTCATGGCTATACCTTCCGAACCTGTGAGCCCCTGCTCCAAGAACATCAACACGCGCAGGTCCACTCGCACGGTCTTGGTGAAATACCCGCTCTTGGTCAGGACAATATCATATTCCTCCTCCTGCCCGAAACGCCTGTCAGGAATATCTCCCCGGGTGATGCCGTCCTCATTGGTGGTACCAAGGAAGAGGATGGTTCCATCTTCCGCTGACCTCACGGTCACGGATACACCCTCCAGCCATTTTTTCGATCCTTGATCCTTGATGATCACGTTCACCGGCAGGTCCGAAACGCTGTTCATGTAGAGGTCCGGTAGCTCTGTATCCCCAAAGGGTGAAACAGAGATCTCCTGCTCGGTGAGGTCCGCCTGGCTCCCGCCTTCAATGGAGGCAGTGATGGATGCCGCCGCTTTGGGGGCGGGAAATTCATAAATGCCCTGCAAGGATGTAGTTGTGCTTGCGATCTCCTTGTGTTCGGCATCATACAGGCGGACGATCAGGTATGGGATGGGTTGCGCATCGCTCATATCCAACACGCGGCCCACCCATTTACGGTCGTCGTCGGCCTTGCTGTTCATAATGAAGGAGTAGATATTCTCATTTCCGATATGCCCATCCCGGTCCGAGGTGAAAAAGCCGAACTCGCCGTTATCATCCAAGCACAATCCGAAATCGTCATACTTGCTGTTGATCGGTGAGTTGAGGTTTTCCACTACGCCGAAGCCGGATCCGCGCATGGTCACGCTAAAAACGTCCAGTCCGCCGAGTCCCAAGTGCCCATCGGAGGAGAAATAAAGTGTGTTCCCGAACACGTATGGGAACATCTCATCACCTTCGGTATTGATGGTAGGGCCGAGGTTCTGTGGCTCGCCCCACGCTCCGGATCCATCCCGGTAGCTAACATAGATGTCCGTGCCACCGAGGCCGTTGGGCATATTGCTGGTGAAGAAGAGGCGCTGGCCATCCTTCGTGAGTGCCGGGTGGCCTACGGAATAGGAAGGGCTGTTATAGGCAAAGGGCTCCTCCTTGGACCATCCTTCCGGCAGCAGGTGGCGCACGAAGATCTGGAGGTTGTTCACGCCGTCTTCCCCGAGGATCTTACGGCCGCTCACTATATTATTTCGGTTGAAGTAGAGTTCGCTGCCATCATCGGAGATGATCACGTTGCTTTGGTGATACTTCGAGTTCATGCCATCCTCCATGGGTTTCACATCGGTGACACTCCCATCGGCCGCTACCCTGCCGGTGTAGATATTGAGAAAGGGCTGCTCATTCCAGCTATCGGTATGTCGGGAGGTGAGCTGAAGGGTACGTGAAGAGGCGAAATAGATGGTGTTCCTGTGGATGAAGGGAGCGATATCCGCATGGTCGCTGTTGAAGTCCACCAAGTTGACCTTGTGCGTAGGGCCTGGATCTTCAAGCATCTGGGAGAGCTTGCCATTCGCGTTGTCCTTGAGGTCCACGCGCCTGTCATTGGGCTCCAGCTTGCCATACCGTTTCAGCCACATGTCCGCATCGGCGAATTGCCCCGATGCACGCAGCAGCTCCGAGTACCGGTAAATATCCAAAGGAGTGGCTTGTGAAGATGCGGCGACCATAGCATACCAAGGTTCGGCGCGGTTGGGGGCACGCAAGTTCCAATAGCATTCGGCCAGCCTGCGTGCATGGGCGATACTGCTCGCATCCTTCCGGAAGGCCTGCTCATAAGCATCCGCTGCTTTCACGTAGCTGAACTGGTCGTAGTAGCGGTCGCCGCGCTTCAGCAAGGCGTTTTGCGCCAAAGCGGAGGCAACCGTGCCAAGCAGCAAGATCCCCAGAAGCCAAGATCGTATTCCTTGTACGTGCATCTGATCTAGAAATAGCGGGGTGAGCGAACACGGTGACTATCGAACACGGGATCATAGCTGATCATGATCTCGTGGGCTCCGTTGGCATACCGGGCGACCTGTGAGATACCCAGGTCGTAGGCGTATCCTGCCCGGAACTGATCCGTGATCTGGAATGAAAAAAGGCCGGTGACGCTGGCCTTGTGGCGGTAGGCGGCACCCAACCACATCTTCTCCATGAAAAGGAAGTTGGCGGAGAGGTCCATACTTATCGGTGCTCCCTCAGTGGCACGCACCATGAAGGCCGGCTTGAACATGACCGATCCGATGGGGAAGACGTATGCGCCAGTGAGAAAGCCCGTGGTGGTTTCTTGATTGAACCGGCTGTTGATGCCATCCACCTCGGACGAGCCCATATAGTTGCGCAGGATCTTTGGGACAGAGGCTCCGATGTAGCCCCGCTTCGACCAGAGGTACATGCCGAAGCCGAAGTTGGGCAGAAGCTTGCCGGTTTGATCCTGGGCGAACGTTGGGTCGTTGGGGTCGGTATTCTCCACCTGTGCGCTGCCGAGCTGGGCATGGTTGAATCCCAGTCGCATTCCGAATGCAAGTCGGGTACGGTCGGACACTCGCACGCGATAGGCGAGATCGCCGAAGAGGCTCGTGGTGGATGTTTTACCGATCTGGTCGTAGGTGAGGCTAATACCGGAGCCGAGGCTTTTCTTGTTCACCGGTGCATGTGCTGAGAGCATGTGCGTAATGGGCGCACCGTTGATGGAGCTCCACTGGATCCGGGAAAGTGCCGTCGCGTTCAACACGTCCGCGCTGCCGGCATAGGCGGGCATGATGGTCAGCATGTTCCACATGTACATGCTGTACATCGGATCCTGCTGTGCTTGCGCAGTGTGTGCCATCACCAGGAATGGCACAGCCTGAAGCACCCTGCGAAAGTGGTTCTGCAAGTTCCTCATATCATCGGTTCATTTGAATATAGCCGGTGTGGACGGCGCCATTGCCCAGGTCCAGCTGGAAGAAGTAGGTGCCCGCTGGGAGTGCTCCGGGCAGGGTACCCACGGTGGTCTGGCCGGCCCAGTCGTTCAGGTATGGCTTCGCTTCGAAGAGCTTGCTTCCCCATCTGTTGAAGATCACCACGCTATTGTCCGGGAATTCACGCAGACCTTGGACCTCCCAAGTGTCCGCGATGCCGTCACCGTTGGGCGAAAATCCGCTCGGGATCTTCAGCGGTTTCACCGGCTGCGCTACGGTGACCTCGCTGATGCAGGTGCTACTGTTGCCGCTGACATCGGTCACTGTGAGCATCACTTCGAATAGCCCCTCCTCATGAAATTCCGTGATATCCGCCGTGTAGAAGAGCTGCCCCGCGTTACAGTTGTCCGTGGAGCCGCCGTTGATATCGATGCCTGTGATGGTGGCGTTGCCGAAGAAGTCCATTACCACATCAATATTCCGGCAGATGGCTTCCGGAGCAATGGTATCGATAACTGTGACCACGGCGCTACAAGACCCCACGTTGCCATGGGTATCCGTGGCATTCAGGGTTACTGGATTGTTGCCCAGGTCGGAGCAGTCGAATGTGGTTTGCGATGCCGTGAAGGTGAAGACGGCGCTGTTGTCCGTGGTGCCTCCATCCAGATCACTGGCGCTGATGCTGACGTGGCCGTTACCGTTCAGGTAGATGAGGGTGTCATGGCAGATGGTGATGGGTGGGGTCACATCGATCACAGTAACGGTAGCCACGCAGTAGCTCATGTTACCGCTGGGGTCGGTCGCAGTAAGCGTGTCCGTGTATATACCGGTGCTTGGGAAGAAGGTTTGGCTGGCCGCGTAGGTCAGTGCTCCCACGCAATTGTCCGTGGTTCCTCCATTGATATGGGTTGCGGTGATCGTGGCGGTACCACTGGCTCCGGTGGATACGGTGATGTTTTGGCATACCGCATTCGGCACAATGGTATCGAGCACGGTGACCTGGGCCACGCACAGGGCGGTGTTGCCGCTGGCATCCGTTACCGTGAGCACGGATGTGTTCAGGCCGAGATTCCCGCAGTTGAAGATGTTCGGGCTGGCCGCATAGCTTACGATGCCGTCATTATCCGTGCTGCCACCGTCAATAGCCTCTCCCGTGATCACGACGTTACCGCTCTGGTCCACATAGACCGTTATGGGCTGGCAAACGGCGACGGGTGGGCTGTTGTCCCCCACGGTAACAGTGGCTACGCAGGTGCTGCTATTACCGCTGGCATCGGTCACCGTGAGGATCACCATATGATCTCCCGTGCCGACCAAGGTGTCCTGGTCCACGGTATAGGTGAGCCCGGTTCCGCAGTTGTCCGTGCTGCCGCCGTTGAGCATGGCGCCTGTGATCACCGTGATGCCATCGACGCCTTGGAGTATGGAGATATTCTGACAGATCGCCGTTGGGGCCAGGGTATCCAACACGGTCACCGAAGTGGTGCAGAAGGCATTGTTCCCCGCCTCATCAGTGACGATCAAGGTCACGCCGTTGCTTCCGATATGGCTGCAGTTGAAGTGGACCTGACTGGCCGTCCTGGCCACGATGGTACCATTATCCGTGCTACCACCGTCGAGGTCGGCCGGTAGAATGTCCGCCGTGCCGGCGGCATTCAGATAAATGGTGTCCGTTTTACAAATTGCCACCGGATTGATGAGGTCCGTAACGGTCACGGTGCTGATGCAATAGCTCGTATTGCCGCTTCCGTCGGTCACGGTCAAGGTGTTCGGAAAGGAACCCACATGCTCGAACAGGCTTTGGCTGATCGCATAAGTGAGCGTGGGGCAGTTGTCGGTGCTGCCACTGTTGAGCTGAGCCGGAGTGATCACTACTTGGCCGGAAGCGGGTAGCGTAATTGTGATGTTCTGGCAATGGGCCACTGGTGCAATGGTGTCCAGCACGGTCACTGTGGCTGCGCACTGGCTGGTGTTTCCGGCGATATCGGTCACGGTGAGGGTCACACTATTGTTTCCAAGATCAGCACAGCTGAAACTGGTTTGGCTGGAGGTGTAGCTCGCGATGGCGTCATTGTCGGTGCTGCCGCCGTCGATCATACCAGCGGTGATCGAAGCGCTACCGCTCGCGTTCAAGTAGATGGTGGTGCCTTGGCAAATGGCTACCGGCACTATGATATCGATCACGGTAACGATCGCAGTGCACGTTGAAGTGTTGCCGCTTGCATCTGTCACGGTGAGGGTAACAGCATGATCTCCGATCGCAACGAAACTGACCTGGCTGGCGGAGTAGCTTAAGTTGCCCGTTCCACAATTATCCGTGGAGCCGCCATCGATATCCTGCGCATCCATTACTGCCACGCCGGTGCTACCAAGCTGCACGGTGATGCTTTGGCACACGATGGTGGGGGCGATGGTGTCCAGCACCGTAACGGTTGCTGTGCACGTGGAACTGTTCCCGCCGGCATCGGTTACTGTGAGCATTACGCTGTTGCTGCCGATGTGGCTGCAATCAAACACCGTTTGGCTTGCGGTATAGCTCACGATCGTGTCATTATCAGTGCTCCCCCCGTTGATTTCCAGGGGGCTGATGCTAGCGCTCCCGGTAGCGTTCAGATAGATGGTGGTCGGCTGGCACACAGCCACGGGGCTGATGTTGTCCAACACGGTAACGGTTGCTGTACAAGTCGAAGCGTTCCCGCTGCCGTCGGTTGCGGTGAATGTTACGGCGTGGTTGCCCACTTCGTTGAAGCTGATCTCACTGGTGCTGTAAGTAAGGCTGCCGGTCCCGCAATTATCCGTGCTGCCGATGTTGAGCATGATCGGGGTGATCATGGCCGTGCCGGTGGCATCGAGTTGGACGGTCACACCTTGGCAGATCGCCGTGGGTGCGATGGTGTCGAGTACGGTGACAGTGGCGATGCAGAAGCTGGTGTTGCCGCCTTGATCTGTTACGAACAGGGTGACGCTGTTCGTGCCGATTTGGCTGCAGCTGAATGTGAGTTGGCTGGCGCTGAGGCCAGCAATGGTGCCGTTATCCGAACTGCCGCCGTCGATCATGGCAGGGGAGATGGATGCGTAGCCGCTGGCATCCAAATAGGTCGTGGTGGCCTGGCAGATGGCCGTGGGAGCCATGGTGTCGATCACGGTAACCGTTGCGGAGCATGTTGATGCGTTGCCGCTGGAATCCGTGGCGGTGAGGATAACAGGGTAGGTGCCCACACTGGTCGGGTTCGGGATGCCCACCGTGTAGGTGATAGCGCCGGACCCACAGTTGTCGGTGGTGCCGTTGTTGAACATCGCTCCGGTAAGCACCGCTTGGCCGGTGGTATTCAGGGCCACGGTGATGCTCTGGCAGATCGCCGCGGGGGCGATGGTATCGAGTACGGTAACTGTGGCCACGCAGAAGCTGGTGTTGCCGCCTTGGTCGGTTACGAAGAGCGTGTCTGCGTTGGTGCCGATGTGGCTGCAGTCAAATGCGAGCTGGCTGGCGGTAATGCTGGCGATGGTGCCGTTGTCATGGCTGCCTCCGTCAAGAGCTGCCGAAGTGATGCTGGCACTTCCACTGCCGTTCAAGTAGATGGTGAGGTCGTTGCAGAGAGCAACGGGTTGGATGTGGTCCACCACGATAACGGTGGTCTGGCAGCTGTCCACGTTCCCGCTGGCATCGGTTACGAAGAGTGTCACGGGGTAATTCCCCACCGCATTCAGGCTGGTGATGGAGGCGGTGAAGGAGGTGCTGTTGCAGTTATCCGTGCTACCGCCGTTAAGGTCAGCGGGGGTTACCAAAGCCAAGCCATTCAGGCCGAGATGAATGGTGTCGATCCTGCAGATGGCCACGGGGTTGATGGTGTCGATCACCGTAACGGCCGCAGCGCATGTGGAAGCATTGCCGTGGCCATCGGTCACAGTGAGTGTCACGGTGTTGATGCCGACCTCACTGCAATCAAAAGTGGACTGCGAAGCGCTGAAGGTGAGGCCGCCGCAAGCATCCGTGCTCCCGTTGTTCAGGTCAGCAGCTTGTATGGTGGCGCTACCGGTCACATCCAAGTAAGTGGTAACGGCGTGGCAGATCACCACGGGGGGCACGTGGTCCACCACGGTCACAGTGGCATTGCAGGTACTTATGTTACCGTGTATGTCGATGACGGTAAGGGTCACGGTATTGGCTCCGATATCGGCGCAGGTGAATGCGGTTCGCGATGCACTGATGGAGGCTATGCCACAAGCATCGTTGCTTCCGCCGTCGATCTGTGCCGCTGTGATGCTACCGTTGCCGTTGGCGTCAAGCTGAACGGTCAAGTTATGGCAGACAGCGTTGGGGGCCACGTTGTCTTCCACGGTGACAATTGCGGTGCAGGTCGAGGCATTTCCGCTCGGGTCGGTCACGGTAAGGGTCACCGTATTCCCAGTGCCGATGTCCGCGCAGCTGAAAGTGTTGACATCCAGGCTCAGCGTAGTCAACATGCAGTTGTCCGAGCTGCTATTGTTCACCTGAGCGGCATGGAGTGTTGCGTTGCCTGAAGCATCGAGCTGCACGGTCACAGCTTGGCATGCGGTCACCGGTGCAATGGAGTCAAGAACAGTGACGGTCGCTGTGCATGTGGAAGCGTTGCCACCAGCGTCGATCACGGTGAGGGTGACGCTGTTCGCCCCCAGGTTGCTGCAATCAAAGGTCATCCGGCTCGCGGTCCAAGAGGAGATCACGCCGTTGTCGGATGATCCGCTGTCGAGCTGTTGTGCGGTAATGCTGGCGGTCCCTCCGGCACTCAGGTAGATCGTTGTGTTATGGCAAACGGCCACGGGCGGAATGATATCCAATACGGTGACCAGCGCGAAGCAGCTGTCCACGTTACCAGCGGCATCCTTCACGATCAAGGTGTCCAGGTAGGCACCCACCGCATAGTATCGGGTAGTGGTCAGGTTCAAGCCCATCACACCGCAGTTGTCGGTGCTGCCGTTGTCCATCTGGGCAGCGGTCAGGTCTGCCTGGCCATTGATGCCGAGGTAAGCTGTAACTGGCTGGCAGCTGGCCACAGGCGCGATCGTGTCCACCACGGTAATGATGGTCGAACATGTAGAAGTGTTGCCGCTGTTATCGGTCGCGGTAAGCACCGCGTTGTTATTCCCGAGGTTCTCACAGTTGAAGGTTGCTGGCGCTGCAGTAATGCTGGCGATGCCGCAGTTGTCCATGGAGCCACCGTCGATGTCGTTCGCAGTGAACGAGGCAATGCCGGCCGCGTTCAGATAGATCGTGTAGGGCTGGCACACCGTTACGGGCGGCACGTTGTCAGCCACGGTCACGGTCTGGTTGCAAGTTGCGGTGTTGCCATTGGCATCGGTCACCGTCCACGTTACGGTGGTGTTGCCAATGGGAAAAGCCCCAGGGGCGTTATTGCTCACAGTGCTGCCGCCGCAGTTGTCGGCAATGGTCGGTGTGCCGAGGTTCACAGCGGTTGCTGTACAACCGCTATTGGTGGTGGCGGCCACGTTCGCAGGGCAGCTGATCGTGGGTGCGATGTGGTCCTCCACGGTCACAATTGCGGAGCAAGTGGAGGCATTACCACTGTTGTCGGTCACGGTGAGGATCACGGGGTTGCTACCCACGTGGCTGCAATCGAAAGTGGTCTGGCTCAAGATGACCGAGGTCACATTGCAGTTATCCCAGCTGCCGTTGTTGATCTGCGCGGGGGTAATACTGGCCGTTCCATTCGCATTGAGTTGCACGGTAATGGACTGGCAGATCACTACGGGCGCGATGGTGTCCACCACAGTGACCACTGCAAGGCAAATATTCGTGTTGCCTCCTTGATCCGTTACGGAAAGAGCCACGTTGTTGCTACCAAGATGATAGCAATGGAAGTTGACCTGGCTGGGTACTAAGCTTACGATGGTGCCATTGTCGTGGCTACCGCCATCGATGTCCGCACCGGTGAGGGTGGCATGGCCTGCAGCGTTCAAATAGATAGTAGCGGGTGCGCAGACGGCTACTGGTGCAATAATGTCCTTCACCGTGATCACAGCCAAGCAGCTGTCCACATTGCCCGCGCCATCCATCAAGATGAGCGTATCAGTATAGCTGCCTACTGCGTGGTACTGATAAGTGGTGAGGGTCATACCCACCACGCTGCAATTGTCAGAACTGCCATTGTTCACATTGACCGGTGCCACATCGGCGTTGCCACTTCCATTCAGGTAGATGGTCACCGGCTGGCAATTAGCCACCGGTGCGATGGCATCCACCACGGTGACGGCCGCCATACAGGTTGAAGCGTTGCCATTGGCGTCGGTCACGGTCAGGGTTACGTTGTTGGTGCCGATGTCCGCGCAGGTGAAAGCGGTCCGTGAGGCACTGATGAAGGCAATGCCACAGGCATCGTTGCTTCCGTTGTCAAGGTCAGCGGCCGTTATGCTGGCATTGCCCGAAGGATCGAGTTGGATGGTCACTGGCTGGCAGAGGGCCACCGGTGCGATGGCATCCAGCACGGTGACGATCGCCACACAGGTTGACGCGTTGCCACTGGCATCGGTCACGGTCAGCGTTACGTTGTTGGTGCCGATGTCCGCGCAGGTGAAAGCGGTCCGTGAGGCACTGATGAAGGCAATGCCACAGGCATCGTTGCTTCCATTGTCAGTATCAGCGGCCGTTATGCTGGCGTTGCCCGAAGGATCGAGTTGGATGGTCACTGGCTGGCACAGTGCCACCGGTGCGATGGCATCCACCACGGTGACGGCCGCCATACAGGTTGAAGTGTTGCCACTGGCATCGGTCACGGTCAGCGTTACGTTGTTGGTGCCGATGTCCGCGCAGGTGAAAGCGGTCTGTGAGGCGCTGATGGAGGCGATCCCGCAGGCATCGTTGCTTCCGTTGTCAATATCAGCGGCCGTTATGCTGGCATTCCCCGAAGGATCGAGTTGGATGGTCACTGGCTGACACAGGGCCACCGGTGCTGTGGCATCCACCACGGTGACAAGTGCCACACAGGTTGAAGCGTTGCCACTGGCATCGGTCACGGTCAGCGTTACGTTGT
>JBEBYG010000016.1:0-85699 GCA_040391235.1 Cryomorpha ignava | reverse complement strand
ACGCGAGCGC
The DNA here is from genome assembly GCA_040391235.1 of Cryomorpha ignava. Taxonomy (GTDB): domain Bacteria; phylum Bacteroidota; class Bacteroidia; order Flavobacteriales_F; family PHOS-HE28; genus PHOS-HE28. Next base: position 85,689 of record JBEBYG010000016.1, on the reverse strand, counting down.
CAGCCCATTGGAGCCGGCGCTCGCGTGTCGCGAGTGCCTCTATGTCAATCAAACTGGCTGCCAGCGCTCGCGTGTCGCGAGTGCCTACAGCCTTCAATCGAACTTCTTCCCCCGCAACCGCAAGCTGTTCGTGATCACGCTCACACTGCTGAAGCTCATGGCCGCCGCGGCGATGATGGGCGAGAGTAACCAGCCGAACACCGGATACAACACACCCGCCGCAATAGGGATGCCCAGCGCATTGTATGCGAAGGCGAAGACCAGGTTCTGCTTGATGTTGCGCATCACGGCTTGTGAAAGGCGGCGTGCGCGAAGGATGCCGTTGAGGTCGCCCTTTACCAGTGTGATGCCAGCGCTTTCCATGGCCACATCGGTGCCGTGGCCCATGGCGATCCCTACGTCCGCGGTGGCCAATGCGGGGGCGTCGTTCACGCCGTCGCCGGCCATGGCCACGATGCGTCCTTCCTGCTGAAGGCGTTGTACCACGGCACTCTTGCCCTCGGGCAGCACTCCGGCCTCCACTTCGCTTATGCCGAGGTTGTGGGCCACGGCTTCGGCAGTGCCCCGTGCGTCGCCGGTGAGCATCACGATGTGCAGCCCTTCCTTGCGCAGTCCGTCCAGTGCTTCGAGCGTGGTGGGCTTGATCGCGTCGGCGATGGAGAGCATCCCTGCCACTCGGGCATCGATGGCGACGAAGATCACCGTCGCTCCTTCGCGCCTGCGCACCCCTGCCAGCTCGGCAAGCTTATGTGTATCGACCGCGTGTTCCTTCAGGAATTCAGCGCTGCCGAGGAGTACGTGCTTGCCTTCAACGGTGCCCTGCACGCCCTTGCCCGTGGGCGAATCAAAGTCATTCACGTCGGGCAGTACGAGCTCACGCGATCGCGCTGCGTTGACAATGGCCTTGGCCAAGGGGTGTTCGGAAACACGTTCCACCGCTGCGGCAACGCGCAGAAGTTCGTCTTCTGAAAAGCCTTCTTCCGGGAAGATGTGCGTGACGCTGGGTTTGCCTTCGGTGAGCGTGCCGGTCTTATCCACCACCAGCGTATCCACCTTGCCCATGCGCTCCAGCGCTTCCGCGTCGCGTACGAGCACGCCCATGTGTGCGCCTCGTCCCACGCCTACCATGATGCTCATGGGTGTGGCCAAGCCGAGCGCGCAGGGGCAAGCGATGATGAGCACGGAGACCGCTGCTACCAAGGCATACGTGAAGCGTGGCTCCGGACCAACGAACATCCAGATGATGAAGGTGAGCACGGCCGCGCCGATCACCACCGGCACGAACCATCCGGCTACTTTATCCGCCAATCGCTGGATCGGTGCACGGGAACGCTGGGCCGTGGCCACGAGCTGCACGATGCGCGATAGCACCGTGTCGCTGCCGACTTTCCCAGCGCGCACCACCAGTGCTCCGGAGCTGTTCATGGTGCCGCCGATCACCGCATCGCCCACGGTGCGCGTCACCGGCATGGATTCACCGGTGATCATGCTCTCATCGATCGCGGAGTGGCCTTCCAGCACTTCGCCGTCCACGGGGACCTTTTCACCGGGTCGCACACGCAAGCGATCGCCCACGGAGATGCGGTCCAATTCCACTTCCTCGTCGTTGCCAGCTGCGTTGATGCGCATGGCCGTGGTGGGAGCGAGGTCCAGAAGGGCCTTGATCGCGCCGGCCGTGCTTTCGCGTGCCCGCAACTCCAGCACTTGGCCGAGCAACACCAGCACGGTGATCATGGCCGCTGCTTCGAAGTACACGCCCACCACGCCGTGCGCGATGTGGAAATCCTCCGGGAAGAGGCCCGGTGCAAAGAGTGCGACCACGCTGTATACCCATGCCACGCCCACACCCATGGCGATCAACGTGAACATGTTGAGGTGGCCGGTGCGCACGGATGTCCATCCACGTTGGAGCAAGGGCCAACCGGCCCAGAGCACTACAGGCGTGGCCAGTATGAACTGGATCCACGCGGAGATCTGAGGCGGCACAATGCTGTGCAACGCCGGAAAAATGTGCGAGCCCATTTCCAGCACGAATACCGGGATGGTGAGCGCCACGCCGATCCAGAAACGCCGCGTCATATCGATCAGCTCTTCGTTGGGGCCGGCATCCGGGCTGTACACTTCCGGTTCCAGCGCCATGCCGCAGATGGGGCAGGTGCCCGGGCCGAGTTGGCGGATCTCCGGGTCCATCGGGCAGGTGTACATCACGTTCTTATCCGCCGGTGATGCCGCTGCTTTCTTCGGGCTCAGGTATTTCTCCGGATCCGCATCGAATTTCGTTTTGCACCCTTCCATGCAGAAGTAGTAGGTGGTGCCTTTGTACGCGCTGCTGTACTTCGCGGTGGCGGGGTCTACGTCCATTCCGCAGACCGGATCCTTCACCTTTTTCGTAGCGAGGTATTTCGCTGGATCAGCGTCGAACTTCTTCTTGCATCCTTCGCAACAGAAGTAGTAGTTGGTGCCTGCGTGCTCGCTGCTATCCTTGGCGGTGGCGGGATTCACATTCATTCCGCAGACCGGGTCCTTGAGGGTGCTCGGAGCTGCGTGGCCGCCACAACATGAGCTTGCCGGTCCGGCTGAGCTAGCGAGGTATTTCTCCGGATCAGCCTCGAACTTCTTCTTGCAGCCTTCCATACAGAAGTAGTAGGGGATGCCTTTGTATGTGCTGCTGTACTTGGCTGTGGCGGGGTCTACGTTCATTCCGCAGACGGGGTCTTTCACCAATTGTTTTTCGCCGTGGTCCATGCTGCAAAGTTCGTTACCTACAAAGATGCCGACCTAACTTGCGTCAATGCGTACCCTTCTTCCGGCGGTGATCGTGCTTTTGCTGGCCTTGCCACTTTCGATCCAGGCCCAAAATCCCGCCATTCAACAGATCGTGGATGACGTGAACATCGACTCCCTGACGTGGCGTTTGGAACGGTTGACCGGCGAATTGCCGGTGGATGTGGGCAATGGCGATGAATTGATCCTTTCACGACACAAGCTCCAGCCGGGTAATGCGCTGGCTGCGGAATGGCTCCAACAGGAGTTCACCCGCATGGGCTATACGGCTACTGTACAGGCCTTCGGACCGAAGGGCGAGAATATCCTGGTGGAGAAGCTCGGCATGGTGCATCCGGAACGAAAGGTGATCATATGTGCGCATTACGATAGCATGCCCAACGGGCTGGTCGCGCCCGGGGCCGATGACGATGGAAGCGGTGTTTGCGCGGTGATGGAAGCTGCCCGCGTGATGGCAGATCAGGATTTTGAGAATACGATCGTCTTTGCGCTGTGGGATGAGGAGGAGCAAGGATTGATCGGCAGCGGGTACTACGCCAGTGCGGCTTTCGGCAATGACGAGGAGATCGTGGCCGTGCTGCAGATGGATGCGATCGGCTATGATGGGAATGGCGACGGACTGATGCGGATCCACGCGCGACCTGTGGGCAACAGCATCGCCATCAAGGATTCTGCTTTGGTGGTGAATAGCACCTATGGACTGGATCTGCCGATCCTGATCAACAACCCCGGGGCTACCTACAGCGATCACGCCTCATTCTGGACACAGGGATATGGGGCTATCCTGGTGATCGAGGATTTCGAGAATGATCCGAACCCGCATTACCACACGCCAAGTGACCGCATGGAATTCATGGACCTCGCTTACTGGCATGGCTTGTCCAAGTTGACCATCGGCACCACGGCTGCCATGGCCATACCTTATTTGGAAGCTGCGGTGTCCTCCTCGGCTTCGGTTCCGGCTTTCGAACTGTATCCGAACCCGGTGCGGGACGTGCTGCATGTTCGGTTTGGCAGTGATATCGCTGGCAAGGCCAGCTTGTTGATCACGGATGCATCGGGCAGAAGGGTAGGTCAGCCGTGGCTTGTAGGGAACGGGGCAGAAACACTAGAGGTGGATGTGAGCGGACTTGCAGCCGGTGCTTATGTCGCGATTTTTCACTCTGTCAGCACGATCGTGTCGAAGCGCTTCCTACGGCTGCCATAGGTCCTCGTTGCGCTGAAAGCGCGTGCGGACAGTGACGGCAAATTCTGCAACAGCGTACAAAGCGCCGAGTTAGCCAGGACAACCGACAACTGACAACCGACAACTGACAACCGACAACTGACAACTGACAACTAAAACTCAATGCTCCTTCACCCCGAGCTTCTCGTCGATGTAGTCAAGCACCTCGGTATACAGATGCACGCGATCCTTACCGCGCACGTTGTGTGCATGGCCCGGGTAGTAGAAGAAATCCGGGTGGATGCCTTTGTCCACGCAGCTTTTCAGGAAGCGAAGCGCGTGTTGTGGAACCACGGTTTCGTCCATGTTGTCGTGTATCAGCAAGAGGTCGCCCTTGAGGTTCGCTGCGCTGTCCGGTAGCGTTGTTTCGGCATAGCCTTGGGGATTTTCCTCGGGCGTATCCATGTAGCGCTCGGTGTACATCACCTCGTAGAGGCGCCAGTCCTCCACCGCTCCACCGGCCACGCCCACTTTGAACACGTCCGGTGCGCGGAGCATCAGGGCCACGGTCATGTGCCCGCCGAAGCTCCAGCCATGCACCGCCATGCGTGAACCATCCACGTAGGGAAGGCTCTTCAGGTAGTCCGCGCCATGCAGTTGGTCCTTTACCTCGGTGATGCCGAGTTGGCGATAGATCACCTGTTCGAATTCCAGTCCGCGATTGCCGCTGCCGTGCCCATCCAGCGTGAATACCACGTACCCACGCTCAGCTGCTTCGAGCATCCATAACTGCGCCGCACCGAGGTAACTGTTGGTCACCAGTTGTACGTGCGGACCGTTGTAGGTGTAAACGATCACCGGGTACTGCTCGCGGCTCTGGAAGTTGCTGGGCTTGATGATGCGTCCGTTCAGCAAGGTGCCCCCCTCGCCGCGTACCTGCACGAATTCCACCGTTCCCGTGCCTTTGCCCATCAGCGGGCTGCTGCTGTCCAAAAGTGTCTTCACCACACTCCCGGTGGTCGCATCCAGCACTTCCGTGCGACCCGGTACGGTGAGGCTGCTCCATTGATCGATCACGTGGGAGCCGTCGCTGCTCAATTGGCCGAAGTGCGTTCCGGGCTGCTTGGTCAATTTCACCGTTCGGCCCGTGGCCAGTTCAATGCGGTAGAGATGCGTGTCCATCGCGCCCTTGGGGTCCTTCTCATCGATGAGGTCCGTGCCTGAAACGAAGACGTTCTGCTCGCGCTTGTCGAATCCGAGGATGTCCCTCACCACCCACTTGCCTTCGGTCAACTGGCGCACCATGCCTTGGTCCACATCGTAGAGATAAAGGTGCCACCAACCGTCGCGCTGACTCCAGTGGATGTAGCGACTGGGGCTCTTCTTCAGGAAGGTCAGCGGATGCTCGGGTTCCAACCACTTATCGTTCCCCTCCTCAAAGAGCATGCGCGTGGATTCACCGGTAAGCGCATCATAGCGCATCACCTTGAAGTGGTCGGTGGCGCGGTTCAGTAGAATGATGTGGATGTGCTTGTTGTCCGGGCCCCAGCTGATGTTGGTGAGGTAGTGGTCTGCGGGTCCTTCCGGGTTGATGAAGACGGTCTTGCCCGTGCGGGTGTCGTACACGCCGAGGGTCACGTGGTGGCTGGTTTGGCCGGCCATCGGGTAGCGGAATTTCTTGAAGGTGCTCGGCGTAGTGCTGATATCCTCCACATAGTAGGGCGTCACCATGGTCTCGTCCATCCGGTAGAAGGCGAGCAGGCTGCCATCGGGGCTCCAGAAAGTGCCTTTGGTGATGCCGTATTCGTCGCGGTGCACACTCTTGCCGTTCACGATGCCGTCGGCACCATCGAAGGTCACTTGCGTAATGCTGTCGTTCGATCCGGCAATGAAGAGGTTGCCATCGCGGGTGAAGGCGGTCTTGCCGTAAGCCTCATCGTGGTCCTCATTCTCCGCATCCTTTGGCGTGGTGAGTCGCAGCGTGGCGGTCTTCTTCACCACATCATAGGCATAGGTCTGCGTGCCCGTGGAAAAGAGGAACGTCTTGCCGTCCGTCCATTCCACGCGGGGGAAACGGCTCAGGCTGTCCACTGCGGGAAGCGCTTTGTTCAGCTCGGCCACGGTGGCGATCGCCCGATCCGCGCTCTTGCCGACCTGGCCACGCATCAGCACGTTGTCCTTCACATAGCAATAGGTGTTCGTCTCCGGGATCCACTCCAAGCCGGTCAAGCGCTCGGGGTAGTAATTCCGGGCCTTCAGGATGGCATCCGAAAGTGTGAGTCCTTTCTCCTGAGCGGAAAGCAACGTGGCCCCGAGGATGGTGATCAGTAAGAGTGCACGGCGTAACATGATGGTGGGTTGAAGGTGCGAAGGAAGTGAATGAAGGGGAGGCGGGGAGGGTGTGTTGTGTTTAAGGGGACGCTGAGTCGCTGAGGCGCGGAGGATGCGGATGGTGGGGTTGGACGCGGAGGCGCTGAGGCGCAGAGAATGCGGATGGTGGAGGTTGGGCGCGGAGAATGCGGATGGTTGGGGTTGGACGCTGAGGCGCTGAGGATGCGGATGGTGGAGGTTGGACGCTGAGGCGCAGAGGCGCGGAGAATGTGTTGTGGTTGAAGCTGAGTCGCTGAGGCGCGGAGAATGCGTATGGTGGAGGTTGGACGTGGAGGCGCTGAGAGTGCGAGATCGAACACTGAGGCGCAGAGGCATGGAGAATTGCTGATTCGGAAGTTGCATACAGGCTCAGGTGCCTTCAATGTGTTTGTTGACGACGCGGTTTACACCTTTCACCAAGGTTTCTTGGTTGAAATTGATAAGTAGGCCAAGTCGGCAATCCGTAAGTTTCAGGTACGTGAGCAATTGCGCTGCATGGACCGGATGCTTTGTCTCCACGGATTTGAGCTCCACGATGATCCTTGTATCCACCCATAAGTCGATGCGGAATCCAAGGTCCAGCTGCTCGCCCTTGTAAGACACATTTACTTTATGTTGGCGCAACACCGGTAAGCCGAGCTGGCGAAGTTCCAGTTCAAGGCAGTGCTCGTAAATGCTCTCCAACAACCCAGGTCCCAACTCCCGATGGACCTCGATCGCAGCACCGATGATCAGTTCTGAAAGCTCGTCATAACTGTTTGCGAGGGGCATTCAACAAAGAAATGGGAAATGGAGGTGTCGATCCTCAAGATTACGGCAAAATGGATTTTCTCTACCCCTCCGCGGCAGAACTTCAATTTCTCGCCTTGAATGGATTTTCTCTGCGCCTTTGCGCCTCCGCGGCAAAGTTTCAATTTATCTCATCGAAAGCGAATTTCTCAGCGCCTCTGCGCCTCCGCGTCGAAACTTCATTTTACCTCCTTGAAAGGATTTCTCTGCGCCTCTGCGCCTCCGCGTCTCTGCGTCCCAAAATCGGAAACTCAATAGATATTCACCTCCCTTTCCAGTTCCACGCCGAATTTCTCTTTCACGCTTTCCAGTACCCGGGTGGATAGGTCGTAGATCGCTTGGCCGTTGGAGCCGCCGTAGTTCACCAGCACCAATGCCTGGTCCTTGTGTACGCCGAGGTTTTCCTCGCGGAAGCCCTTCCAGCCGGCCTTTTCGATCAGCCAGCCAGCGGCCAGTTTCACCTGTCCTTCTCCGGCGGGAAAGGAGACCATGTCCGGATATTCGGTTTTGATGCGCTCCGCCAATTCCGTGCTTACCACGGGGTTCTTGAAAAAGCTCCCAGCATTGCCCAAGGCCATGGGGTCCGGGAGTTTGCTGCGGCGGATGCTGATCACCGCATCGCTCACATCCTGGATGGAAGGTTCAGTGATCCCACGCTTCTCCAGTTCATGCGTGATGCTTCCATAGTGCGTGTGAACTTTCGAGTGCTTGCTCAACTTGAAGGCCACATTGAGGATGATGTACTGGCCCTTGCCTTCGCGCTTGAAAAAGCTTTCGCGGTAGCCGAAGCGGCATTCTTCCCCACTGAAGCGGACCACGGCGCCGTCGCTGAGCCGCAGCGCTTCCAAGTGATCGAACACGTCCTTGATCTCCACGCCGTAGGCCCCGATGTTCTGCATGGGTGCTGCGCCCACCTTGCCGGGGATCAGCGAGAGGTTCTCTACGCCGCACCAGCCTTTGCCTACACAGTACGTCACGAATTGATGCCACCACTCGCCCGAACCGGATCGCACGATCACATGGTCGTCCGTCTCTTCCACGGCCTCGATCCCGGTGATCTCGTTCAACAAGACCACGCCGGGCCAGTCCTTGGTGAGGAGAATGTTGCTTCCCCCGCCCAGCACAATGTGCGGGAGCCCTTTCAACTCCGGAGCCTGCAGGAGCGCGCGCAGTTCATCCACGGAGCGGAAACGCGCCAGCCGTGCCGCGCGGGCAGCAACGTGGAAGGTGTTGAAGGGTTGAAGGTCCGCGTCGAGTTCAATGTCCATGGGAAATGCAATGTGTGCGGTATCTGCCGCAGCGGGCGCAAATTTACCGATCGCCACGCCGTTACTTTGGGCCAATGCCGCCTCCCTTTCAACGCGCTATTGTGAGCGTGACCAATGACCTGGCCACGGACAACCGTGTGCGGCGCACGTGTGATGTGCTTTCCGGCTTGGGATATGAGGTGCTGTTGGTAGGGAGGAAGCTGCCCGGAAGCCTGCCCTTGGACCGGCCCTATCGCATCAAGCGCAGGCGGTTGCTCTTCAACAAGGGGCCGCTCTTCTATGCGGAATACAACCTCCGGCTTTTCCTGCTCCTGCTGTTCAGCAAGGCCACGCTCTTCCTGAGCAACGACTTGGACACGCTCCTGCCGAATTACCTCGCGGCAAGCATCCGTGGGAAGAAGCTCGTCTACGATACGCACGAGTTCTATACGGAAGTACCGGAACTGGTGGACCGGCCCAAGGTGCGGGCCGTGTGGCTGGCGATCGAGCGGAGGATCTTCCCCAAGCTGCACACCGTGATCACCGTGAACCGGAGCATCGCGAATGCCTATGCGGAGCGCTATGGAAACAAGGTCCATGTCGTGCGGAATATTCCTTCGGCACGGGATCTCGGGCCCTTGCCTTCCCGAGAAGAACTTGATCTTCCAAAAGGGAAGCACATCCTCGTGATGCAAGGAGCCGGGATCAATGTGCACCGCGGGGCGGAAGAAGCGGTGCTGGCCATGCGTGAACTTCCCGAATGCCTGCTGCTGATCATCGGTGGGGGAGATGCTTGGCCGGGGCTGGAGAAGATGGTGGGTGAGCACGACCTACAGGACCGCGTGCGGCTGATGGGGAAGATGCCCTATGAGCGCATGATGGCCTACACCCGCAATGCCGACCTGGGCCTGACCTTGGACAAGGACACCAACCTGAACTACCGCTTCAGCCTGCCCAATAAGCTCTTCGATTACCTGCATGCCGGGATCCCGGTGTTAGCCACGGACCTGCCGGAGGTGGCGGGCATCGTGCGCGAGTTCGATTGCGGTGTAGTGCTTGCCCATGCCGAGCCGGAGGTGATCGCCCGGGCCGTAAAGGAGCTCTTCATGGATCATGAACGCTACCGCGCCTTGCGGGAGAACGCTACATTCGCGGCCCGCAAACTGGACGGCGAGCAAGAAGCCGCGAAGCTGCGATCCATACTGGAGGGCCTTGGCTGAAACCCATCTGCATATCGTCAGTTTTGATGTCCCGTGGCCGGCAGACTACGGCGGCGTGATCGACGTGTACTACAAGGTGAAGGCCTTGGCAGCACAGGGAGTCCGCGTCCACCTGCACTGCTTCGAGTACGGCAGGGGCGAGGCGCCGGAGCTGGCGGAGCTCTGCGAAAGCGTACACTATTACAAGCGCGATACGGGCAAGCATCAATTGCTCAATAGCCTGCCGTATGTGGTGCTCAGCCGCCGCAGCGAACTACTGATGGATATCCTTTGCCAGGATGACCATCCCATCCTGTTCGAGGGCCTGCACTCCTGCTACCATTTGGGTGATCCGCGGCTCGCCGGTCGGAAGCGGCTGGTGCGCACGCACAACGTGGAACACGACTATTACGAGGCCCTTGCCTTGGCGGAACGAGGAACGTTCAAGCGCACCTATTTCGCACAAGAAGCGCGCAAGCTCCGCAAGTTCGAGACGGTGCTGAGCGAGGCGGATGTGATCCTGGCCATCTCGCCGAACGACCAACAGCACTTCGCTGCACATTTCCGGAATGTGAAGCATATACCGGCATTCCACCCCAGCGCCAAGGTGGACGTGCCGGTAGGCTTGGGCGATTTCTGCCTCTACCACGGGGCGCTCAGCGTACCCGAGAACGACAAGGCCGCGCTCTACTTGGTGAATGAGGTGTTCAAGGGCCTGCCCATACCACTGGTGATCGCGGGACGCGGCGCCAGCCCGGAGCTGCGTGCCGCCGTGGCGCGCTCCAACAACGTGAAGCTGCGGCTGAACATTCCTACCGACGAGATCACCGCGCTGGTAAAGGCGGCCCAGGTGAATGTGCTACCGACTTTTCAAGCCACCGGGATCAAGCTGAAGCTGTTGCTGTGCCTCTTCATCGGCCGGCATGTGGTGTGCAATACGCCCATGGTGCAGTATACCGGGCTTGAAGAACTCTGCCGTGTACACGATGATCCCGCGACCATGCGCCTCAGTATTCAGGCCTGCATGGCGGTTCCCGCAAGCGGCGCTGCACTGGAACAGCGCGTGAAGGTGCTGGAGGAGCGCTTCTGCAATGCGGGGAATGCGAGGGCGATCGTAGAGTTGCTGGGCTGAGGCTGGGCCTGGTTGTCAGTTGTCAGTTGTCAGTTGTCAGTTGTCAGTTGTCAGTTGTCGGGCGTCGGGCGTAGCCGCGATTGCCATGTGGCCGACCAGAGCGGCTGCCAACCGGCACCTTCCTCTGTGCTCTCTGTGCCTCTGTGGTGAATTCTGTCCGCTTCCTAGACTACAGGCGCAGCGCTCACCTCTAGCAACTTCCCTTCCTCGCAGCGCACCACCCTTGCGTTCACCTTCTTCATGTGGGTGTAGTCGTGGGTGGCCATGATCACGCAGCGGCCACCTTGGCTGATGGTGTACAGCAACTCCACGATCTCCGCCGTGGTTTCGGGGTCCAGGTTACCGGTGGGCTCGTCGGCCAGCACCAGTTCGGGGTCGTTCACCAAGGCACGGGCAATGCTGACGCGCTGCTGCTCGCCACCGCTGAGCTCGTGCGGCATCTTGTAGCCTTTGTTGCCCAGGCCCACTTTCTCCAGCACTTCCTGCACTTTCGCGTCCATGGCCTTTTTGTCCTTCCAGCCGGTGCTGCGCATCACGAAGGTGAGGTTCTCGTTCACCGTGCGGTCGCCGAGCAATTGGAAGTCCTGGAAGACGATGCCGATCTTCCGGCGCAGGTAGGGCACTTGCTTCCGCTTCAGCTTCCGCAGGTCGAAGCCGGCTACATGACCTTCCCCCTCTTGGAAGGGCAGGTCGCCGTAAAGGGTCCGCATCAAGCTGCTTTTGCCACTGCCGGTGCGGCCCACCAAGTAGATGAACTCGCCGGCATGTACCGTCAGGTCCACATGGTTCAACACCAGGTTCTCGCGCTGGAAGATGCGTGCGTCATGCAATTCGATGATCGGGGAAACGTGCTCCATGGGCTGTGGTTCTGTCCCGGCAGGATCGGGCTGTTGTGGAAGGTTGGCCCAAAGGAAGAAAATTCCGGGCCGCATTCCCACGTTACCCTGTTCGATGCATCAACAACGCACCGGTGAAGGTGAACACGCCAGCGTGGATAATTCCACCTCAACGCACCGGTCCGTATGCCCAACCCCCGGACCTTTGCACCGATGATGAAGACCTTTCCTCGTCCCCACCTGCTGCGCATGGTGCTGCCGCTGGCGTTAGTGGCTTTCGGCCTGGTGGCCGTGGCCCAACGCCCTGCACACTACGAGCAGCCCGGGGCACCCTTGGCCAATGCCATGGAGCTCTTCGATAAGGCCAAGTACGGCGCGGCCTTGTATGAGTTCGACCGCATTGCGGAGCAAACCCGCGACCCACAGGCCGATCTGCGTATCGAGGCCGAGTTCTGGGGCGCATTGAGTTCCGTCCGGCTTTTCCATGGCGATGCCGCCAATCGGCTCTTGGCATTCATGCATGACCATCCGGAGAGTTTCCATGTGAGTGCCATTCAGCTGGAGCTCTTCCGCCACTACTTCAATGGAAGGCGTTGGCAGGATGCCCTGTCATGGGCGAGCAAGGTGGATGAGACCGCACTCGGCGAAAGCGACCGTACGGAGTTCATCTTCAAGAGGGGATACGCTCTCTTCATGGACGGCCAGATGGACAAGGCCCAGGTGGAGTTCGCCAAAGTGAAAGCGGGCACGGGTATCTATGCGGCACCCGCCACCTACTACATGGCGCATATCAACTACACCAAGCGCAACTATGCGGCAGCGTTGGAGGATTTCGATAAGCTGAAGGAGGATCCCAACTTCGGAAAAGTGGTGCCTTACTACATCGCGCAGATCAAGTTCCTGCAAGGGCATTATGAGGCCTTGCTCGAATATGCCCAGCCCTTGCTCGCCGATCCTTCCGGCGCCAAGCGCACCGGTGACATCAACCGCTTGGCCGGTGAAGCCTATTACCGCACCGGGCAGTATGCCGAAGCATTGCCGTACATCGAGAAAAGTTTGCAGCGCACCGGCGTGGAGCGCGGCGATCGCTACATCGCGGGCTACACCTTCTACAAGAACGAACAGTACCAGAAGGCGATCACGCAGTTCACACAGGTGATCAACAACGAAGCTGACAGCCTCGCCCAGCTTTCCGCCTATCACATGGCCGATTGCTACCTGAAGCTGGACCAGAAGAACTACGCCCGCAATGCCTTCAAGAAGGCCTACGACCTGGGCAATGACCCCAAGGTGACGGAGGATGCGCTGTTCAACTATGCCAAGTTGGCCTATGAGCTTTCCTTCGATCCCTACAACGAGGCCATCATCGCGCTACGCGATTACATGGCCAAGTACCCGGGTTCCGCGCGGCACGACGAGGCGCAGGAATTTCTGTTGGATGTGTACCTGAAGACGAAGAACTACGAGGCCGCCCTCGGTGCCTTGGACGCGATCAAGAACAAGGACCTGCGGCTGAAGGAAGCCTACCAGAAGCTGGCGTTCGATCGGGGTGTGGAGCTTTACGAAGGACGGAAGTTCGCTGATGCGCGCAGCTTCTTCAACAAGGCGCTCACCTATCCGGTGGATCCGAAGGTGACCGTGCAGGCACACTACTGGGCCGGTGAATCCAGCTATGCCATGGGCGATTATGACGGCGCCTTGGCGAAGTACGACGATGTGCGCAACACAGGCGGCGCGTATGCCACGGCGCTCTTTGAGCAAGCGGGCTACAGCATGGGCTATGCCTACTTCAAGAAGAAGCAATACGGCGAGGCCGCCACTGCCTTCCGCCGCGCCATCGACAACACGGACCTGCCCAAGGCCCAGCGCAACGATGCCATGATCCGCACCGGCGATTGCTACTACGTGACCAAGGACAACGCCACCGCGGTGACGTGGTATGACAAGGCCATCAACAACGGAGCTGCCGCAAAGGATTATGCCCAGTACCAGAAGGGGGTGTGCCAAGGATTGGATAAGAAGTACGACCAAAAGATCGCCACGCTGAAGCAATTGCTGCGCGACAAGCCCAACAGTCAGTATGCCGCAGACGCCAAGTTCCAACTGGGTGAAACCTACCTCGGATTGGAGAAGGACCCCGAAGCATTGGAGTTCTACCAGCAGGTGGTGACGCAGCACCCTAACTCCCCGCACGTGCGGCAGAGCATGTTGCAGAGCGCCCTTATCGACAAGCGTCAAGGGCGCACGACCAAGGCGCTGGACGGCTTCAAGGCCGTGGTGGCGAAGTATCCGACCATGGACGGCTCCCGCGACGCACTCGCCGGGATCGAGAGCATCTATTCGCAACAGGGCAACGTGGCCGCATACGAGGCGTATGTGAAGTCGCTCTCCTTTGTGGATGCCGCTTCGCTGGATCTGGATGAGAAGTACTTCCGCAGTGCCGAGCAACTCTACTTCGCTGAGAAGTGTGATCAAGCCGTGGGTGCCTTCCGGGATTACCTCTCCAAGTATCCCCGGGGAGCGTATGCCGTGAACGCGGAGTTCTATGCCGCGGATTGCCTCTATCGTTCCAAGAAGCAGGCGGAGTCATTGCCCGGATTTGAGAAAGTGATCGCCGCAGGCGATGGGCAATTCCTGGAACCCTCCTTGGCCGCCGCCAGCCAGATCCTGTTCCATGACGAACGCTGGGCCGCCGCCTTGGACTACTTCACCCAACTGGCACAGACCGCAGCGCTGCCAGTGAACGTGCTGGCCGGGCAAGTGGGCCGGATGCGCTGCCTCACCAATCTGCAACGCACCGCCGAGGCTGCCGATGCGGCGAAGAAGGTGATCGCCAACGACGATTCCAATGCGGACCTGAAGGCTGAAGCCGGCCTGGCCGTGGGCTTGGGCGCGATCAACGACAACGACCTCGATGGGGCCTACACCCGTTTCAAGGGCATCGCCGCCGCGTCCAACAATGCCTTCGGTGCGGAGGCCGCCTACCAGATGGCCTATGTGCGCTACCTCCAGAAGCGCTACAAGGATGCGGAGAAGGAAGTGCTCAGTATGGTGAAGAAGTTCCCGAGTTACGACCACTGGAAGGCCAAGGGCTTCATCCTCCTCGGAGACATCTACGTGGGGTTGGACGACCTCTTCCAAGCCAAGGCCACCCTGCAAAGCGTGGTGGACCACTGCGCCGAACCGGACCTGGTAGCGCAAGCCGCTAGGCGATTGGCCAACATTACCGAGGCCGCTGCACCGCCCGTGACCAACCCTGGCTCGGACGACGAGAATACCATTCCAATGCCCGGCAACAAATGAGAACGATGACCATGCACACCTTCCTACGAAGCGGCGTGATGGCCTTCGCCATGCTCGCAGCCGTGATGCTCCATGCCCAAACCGGCGAGGAGTATTACTTCAACGGGATCTACAATCCCACACTGGCCGATGTCCACAAGATCGACCTCCGGCCACAGTCCTACGATACCATCCTGCCGGAGAAGAACATCACCTACAACATGCTCACGGTGAAGGGCGATGTGCCCGCACATGTGGACAGCATCGAAGCGGCACGGCTGAACATCCAGTTGGCACAGGAGAAGCTCTACAAGGGTTTTGTGAAGGCGGGTTTCGGCTTGTACACAACGCCCTTGGTGGAATTGTACTACGACCAGACGCGCTCCAAGAAGAACGGCTACGGACTCCACTACAAGCACATGAGCAGCAACGGCGGCGTGGCAGACCGCGGGCCGAGCGACTACAGCTTCAACAACGTGGATGGGTACTACAACGCCTACCTGCGCCACCACGCGGTGGAAGGTCGCTTGATCTATGACCGCAGGCGCGTGAGCTATTACGGCTACAACAGCACCGACAGCTTGGAGAACTTGCACGTACTATCGGCCAAACCGACGGACGATGCGATCAAGCAGGTGTACAACGACATCGGCTTCGCGATGCGGGTGAAGAGCCTTTTCAAGGACAGCACCAAGCTGGCGCATGATGTGGGCTTGGAGGTGCACAACTACACCAACCTGACCAAGAGCCGGGAGCTGAACGTGAAGCTGGACGGGCGCTTTGCCATGGAACAGGGCGCAGAGACCTATGGAGGCGATGTCCTCATCGACAACAACTCCTATCGCGGCGAGCGCGACAGCCTGCCGGATGTGCGACAGAGCGGCACCCTCGTCGGCATCTCTCCCTTCGTAAGCACCACCAATGGCCAATACCTCGTGCGTGTGGGAGCGGGCATCTACGTGGATGCCATGGGGAAGACCACCTTCCACTTCTACCCGCAGGCCTTTGCCCAGTACCGCTTGTTCGACGACATTCTGGTGCCCTACGTTGGGGTGGATGGCCACCGGCAGCGCAACAACCTGCGCAGCCTCACGCGGGAGAACCCCTTCCTGCAAGGCGCTCCCTCCCTGTTGAATTCAAGCCTCATGTATGATGTCTACGGCGGCCTCCGTGGCAGCCTCAGCCGCGATGTGGGCTTCGATGTGCGGATCAGCAAGAGCCGCATGAAGGACCGGCCCCTGTACTTGGGCGTGGAGAACGAATACAAGGGTGTGCGCTACGGCGATCGCTTCATACCGATCTACGACCGCGTGGATCAAGTGGACATCAGCGGAGAGCTCCGCTACAGCCACGATGAGCACATTAACGTGTACGGCGGACTGCACCTCTTCAACTACAGTATGAAGGAGCAGGCGGAAGCTTGGAACTTACCTACCTATACCATCAACCTCGGAGCCGTTTACGACTTCCAGGACAAGCTGATGGTGAAGGTGGAGGCTCAGTTCGTGGGAAGGCGGGAAATGGCGGAAACGGTTCCTTCCGGCTGGAACGATCTGTCGCCAGCACCCACCGCAACGAATGCGAGCGGCTATGTGGACTTCTACCTCGGGCTGGAGTACCGCTACACCAAGCGCCTCAGCCTCTTCCTGGACTTCAGCAACCTGAGCGCGAGCAAGTACGAGCGCTGGTACAACTACCCGGTGCAGCGCACGCTGGTGCTGGGAGGTGCGACGTTCGCCTTCTGATAGGGTAAGCGGTTAGCTTATAGTGGGTTAGGACTTCCAAGGAGGGGAGCTTCGGATGCACCTCCGGGTGGGTTTTCAACAAGAGGCTTGGATCTGTTGGTAAAAATCGCCATTCCCCGCGTCCGCATTGGCGATTCCATGTGTTTTGCACCCCCAAAAGTGGTACCTTCGCGTGCCTTCCGAAAACGGGTGGCAAACCCTATGGAGAAAATGGTAGAGACAGCTGCAATGAGCGACGAGAAGAAGAAGGAAGCCGCCGGTTACGGAGCAGAGAGCATTCAGGTGCTGGAAGGCCTTGAGGCAGTGCGCAAGCGGCCGGCGATGTACATCGGGGACATCGGTACAAAAGGCTTGCACCACTTGGTGTATGAGGTTGTGGACAACTCCATCGATGAAGCGCTTGCAGGGCATTGCGACACCATCGAGGTGACCATCCTTCCGGAGAACAGCGTTCGAGTGAGGGACAATGGCCGCGGTATTCCCGTGGAGATCATGGCCAAAGAAGGCCGTAGCGCTCTTGAAGTGGTAATGACCGTGCTGCATGCCGGTGGGAAGTTCGATAAGGGTTCCTACAAGGTTTCCGGCGGTCTGCACGGTGTGGGCGTTAGTTGCGTGAATGCGCTCAGCGACCACATGACAGTGGAGGTACATCGCCAAGGGCAAAAGTGGATACAGGAATACAGCAAGGGCAAGCCGCTCTATCCGGTGAAGCAGGATGGTGAGGCTACCGACCGTGGAACCTTTGTCACCTTCCATCCCGATCCAACGATCTTTCAAGCATCGGAGTACAACTACGACACCTTGGCCGGTCGCCTGCGCGAACTCTCTTTCCTCAACAAGGGCATCACGCTCACTCTCACCGATGAGCGCCGTGCCAACGACGACGGAAGCTTTCCCCACGATACCTTCCTCAGCACTGAAGGATTGGTCGAGTTCGTGAGATACCTTGATAGCACCCGCTCGCCCTTGATCGAGAAGGTGATCTACATGGAAGGAGAGAAGCAGGACATCCCTGTGGAGATCGCCATGGTCTACAACGATTCCTACACGGAGAACCTCCACTCTTACGTCAACAACATCAACACCCACGAGGGAGGAACGCACTTGGCCGGTTTCCGGCGCGGCCTCACACGTACGCTGAAGAAGTACGCCGACAACAGCGGGGCTACGAAGAACCTGAAGTTCGAGATCGCCGGTGATGACTTCCGCGAGGGACTCACTTGCGTGATCAGTGTAAAAGTGCAAGAGCCTCAGTTCGAAGGACAGACCAAGACCAAGCTGGGTAACAGCGAGGTGATGGGGGCGGTGGACCAGGCCGTGAGCGCAATGCTCGAGAACTATCTCGAGGAGCACCCGAAGGATGCGCGCCAGATCGTGGACAAGGTCATCCTGGCTGCAACTGCCCGCCACGCTGCCCGCAAGGCACGTGAGATGGTGCAGCGCAAGGGTGCGATGAGCGGCATGGGCCTGCCCGGTAAGCTCGCCGACTGCCAGAGCAAGGACCCTGCCTTGAGCGAGATATTCCTGGTCGAAGGAGATTCAGCTGGTGGAACGGCCAAGCAAGGTCGTAACCGCGAGTTCCAAGCCATCCTTCCGCTCCGCGGAAAGATCCTCAACGTGGAGAAGGCCATGGTGCACAAGATCTACGAGAACGAGGAAATCCGGAACATCTACACCGCGCTGGGCGTGCACATCGGCACCGAGGACGACAGCAAGGCGCTGAACATGGAGAAGCTCCGCTATCACAAGGTGATCATCATGTGTGACGCTGACGTGGACGGAAGCCATATCCAAACGCTCATCCTCACCTTCTACTACCGCTACATGAAGGAGCTGATCGAGAACGGCTACGTGTACATCGCTACGCCACCCCTCTATCAAGTGAAGAAGGGTAAGGAGGTTGTGTATTGCTGGACCGATGAGGAGCGCGATCAACACATCGAGCGCATGCGGGGTCCCAACAGGGATGGCAGCGTGCACGTGCAGCGCTACAAGGGTCTGGGTGAAATGAACGCCGAGCAGCTCTGGGACACCACCATGAATCCGGAGACACGCACCTTGCGCCAAGTGACCATCGAGAACGGTGGCGAGGCCGACCGCATCTTCAGCATGTTGATGGGAGATGAAGTTCCCCCACGCCGCGAATTCATTGAGAAGAACGCGGTTTACGCAAAGCTGGACGTCTAGTACGCCCAACTTTTCAGGAGAACCGGCGCAAGCCGGGGAGACCTATGGAAGCCCCGGGTAACCGGGGCTTCCTCTTTTATGGAATACCAGGCCCAACGCATGTTTGGAAGGAGTCAACAACCCGCGTACGTTTGGACACGCATACCTACTTGGAACCCACACCGTACTATGGCCGCTAAGGGATACATTCGCTTTGGATCCCCCGAACCCCTGCGGTGAATTTTCAACAATGACCATCGATCAACTCAACCGATTGTCCGAGGCCGATGCGGTCACGGCGTTCGAACAATGCTGCGGTGCCACTGAATGGGTGGAACGCATGGTATTCTCCCGTCCGTTCGAAAGCCTCGGCGAAGTGCTGGAGACCAGCGATACCGTCTGGGAGGAATGCGATGTGGACGATTACGAGGAAGCCTTTTCCTACCACCCGCGCATCGGCATCTTGGAAGATGAGGACCGCAAGCGGGCCACCACGGGCGAGCTGGCCGATCTGGGAATGAAATGGGCTGCCCAGGAGCTGAAAAGCTTGGAGGCCACGGACCCGGCGGTGCTGGAGAAGTTGGTGGAGGCCAATGATGAATACGAGGAGAAATTCGGGCACATCTTCGTGGTGACCGCTTCCGGAAAATGCGGGAAGGAACTCCTGACCATGCTGCAGGCCCGCATGGGCAATGATCCCAAGGATGAGATCCTGATCGCGGCGGCGGAACAGAACAAGATCACGAAGCTGCGCTTAAAGAAACTGTTGGCGTAGGCGCGGTTGCAACTGTCAGCTGCCAACTGCGTCGGTCAGCGAACCACCGTCACGTGCCCCATCATCTCGTAGGGCACTAGGCTATACAGCGGGTAAGCGACCACCTTCCACACGTAGACGTCTTGCTTCACCACGGACCCCTTGAGCGTGCCGTCCCAACTGGCATGGAGGTCCGTGGTATCGAAGACTTTCTCACCCCATCGGTCGAATATCATAAGGTGGAATCCGGTGGGTGAAAGCCCGGTTCCGCTTATTTGGAATACATCGTTGCGGCCATCGCCATCCGGCGTGAAGGCATTCGGGACGAAGATGCCGGGCAGTTCCAGTACAGGTAACGGAACACAATAGATATCCGGGCAACCGTTGTCGGTCATCGCGGTGAGGCAGATCTCGTGATCCGCTGCCATACCCATGGGGAAGCTGTGGGTAGGGGAGATCTCCGCGCTGGTTGTACCATCGCCGAAGTCCCAGAGGAAGTGGGTCGCGTTTGCGCTGGAAGTATTGGTGAAGGCAGCAACGGGATCATTGATAAAGAGCGAATCGGGGTGCACTGAGAAGCCCGCGCGAACCGGGGCCGGACTGCCGATAAATGCCATACTGGAGGCCGTGCATCCATTGTCGTCCAGCATGGTTACCGTGTACGCACCTGCGCAAAGCCCGGTGAAGAGCTCTTCTTCCTGAAGAGTGCCCCCATTGTTCAAGCTGTAATGCGCGCCCTCCGGATCGGTGACCAGGATGGTGCCATCGCAGCTCCCAGGACAGAGCTCATCCGTGGCCGTGATCAGGTCGATCTCCAACGGCACCGGTTCTTGGATCGTGAAGTTGGTGGTGGCCCAGCAGCCGTTCGTATCCAGCACCGTCACCGTATAGTTCCCAGCACAGTAGCCGATGCTCCATGGTGTCGCTCCTCCTGGTGCCGACCATTGGTATTGGTAGCCATCGGAGATCACGTTTCCGCCCGTGGCCGTTGCGTTCGCGGCACCATCACAGGATCCATTGCAAAGCGCATCCGTTACGTTCACCGTGGGGATGATCGGATCGGAGAAGACGATCGTGACCGTGTCAGAGCTGGTGCAACCTTCCGCACTGCGTGTCCTCCAAATGAAAGCGTAGGCGCCACCCGCGGCCACTGAAGCCGTGGTAGATGCCGAATCCGTATTCGTGATACTGGTACCCGCTGGTCCGCTCCATGCACCGGAGATCCAGCTGCCGGTCGCGTTCAGGGCGTGATCGTAGGAGCAGCTGACCTCGTCCGGGCCTGCATTCGGAACTGGTACCAGATAGATCTGCACCGTGGCAGAGGCGTTGTCATCGGGACAAGGGGCGGCGCCGTTCACGGTATAGGTATATGCACCCTGCGGGTCGGTGGCCGGGTTGAAGATGTTGCCATGCGGAAGTCCGTTCGGCGCGGTCCAGGATCCGCCAAGGTCCGGAGTGCCACCAAGGGTAGCGAACAGGTTAACAGGCGGGGCTTCGGGGCAAACGGAAGCGTTGCCATCCAGACCGGCATCGGGCATGGTGTTCAAAGAGATGGACACGGTTGCGCTAACATTCGGGCAAGGAGCGGTGCCAAGAACGGTATATGTGAAGTTGCCCGCGATCCCCGAGGACGGATAGTAGGCGGAGCTGCTCGGGCCATCCGGACCGATCCACGAGCCGCCTTCATCAGCCACACCCAGATGGTCGAAGAGGTTGATCACTGCACTGGTGGAGCAAAGCGTGAGGCTGGTGTCGTTCCCGGCATTGACAGCCGGAGTTACGTTCACCAGCACCTCGGCTGTGTCATTCACGCAAGGCTGTGGCACAGCGATCACATAGGTGTAGACACCTCCGGGATCGGAAAGAGGATTGAAGGTTCCACTGAAGGGTGTTCCATTCGGAGCGAGCCAATCGCCGCCGGTATCGGGTGTGCCCTGCAGTCGGCTGAACAACGAGGTAATGTTTCCGGAGGTGCAAATCGACAAGCTGCCATCCCCGCCCGCAAAGGCATCGGTCACTACGTTCACGGTGATCACGGCGCTCACCGATGGACAAGGTGCAACGCCCGGAATGAGGTAGGTGTAATTACCTGCGGAAGAGGTCCCCGGAAGGAATGTGCCATTGAAAGCAGTACCGGAAGGTCCGGCCCAATTACCTCCGGCATCAGCGCCGCCGAGGGCCGGGAAGAGTTCCACGGGATCGCCGGATCCACACAGGTTCAGGATGTCGTCGTCGCCCGGATTCGGTTCACTCGAAACAGTGACGCTCACCGTGGCTTGTTCCGCCGGGCAGGGTGTCGTTCCGGCCACGGTGTACGTGTACTCCCCTGCATTCATGGTCGCAGGGTCGAAAGATCCCGCAGTGAGGGCGCTGGGTCCGCTCCACGTTCCTCCGGCGTCCGGGCTTCCACTCAAGGAGTTGAACAGATCATTGGCCGGGCTGCTGATGCAAAGAGTGAGTGATCCATCGCCTCCGGCGCTTGGCGGTGCTTGCACACTTACGGTCACTGTGCTTGTAGCGTTCACGCAAGGCGGGGGTACACTGATGGTGTAGGTGTATTCACCTGCGCTCATGCTGGCGGGATCGAACTGGCCTCCGGTAACGGCGCTCGGTCCGCTCCATGCGCCACCAGCATCGGGCGTTCCACCGAGCTGTGCGAAGAGTTCGATCACATCATCGGTGCTGCAAAGCGTAATGCTACCGGGCGTTCCGGCATCTGGCGCAGCCAGCACGGAAACCGATACCACCGCTTGGTCTGCAGGGCAGGGTGTTGTTCCGGCCACGGTATAGGTGTAGTCGCCTGCATTCATGGTCGCAGGGTCGAAGGATCCCGCGGTGAGGGCGCTGGGCCCGCTCCACGTGCCTCCGGCATCCGGGCTTCCTCCCAAGGTGTTGAAGAGATCACTTACAGGGCTGCTGATGCAAAGCGTAAGCGAGGCATCGCTTCCCGCATTTGGCGGTGCTTGCACACTTACGGTGACTGTGCTGGTAGCATTCACGCAAGGTGGCGGCACGCTGATGGTGTAGGTGTACACGCCCGCGTTCATGCTGGCGGGATCGAACTGGCCACCGGTCACGGTGCTTGGTCCGCTCCATGCGCCACCCGCATCGGGCGTTCCACCGAGTTGTGCGAAAAGTGCAATGGGATCATCAGAGCTGCAGAGGGTGATGCTTCCGGGCGTGCCAGCATCGGGCGCTGCCACCACGGAAACGGATACCACTGCTTGATCCGTGGGACACGGTGTTGTTCCGGCCACGGTATAGGTGTAATCACCGGCAGCCATGGTGGATGGATTGAATGACCCTCCTGTGATGGTGCTCGGTCCAGTCCAACTTCCACCGGTATGAGGGCTTCCACCCAAGAAGGCGAACAGATCACTGGCCGGGCTGCTGATGCAAAGAGTGAGTGATCCGTCGCTTCCCGCGTTTGGCGGTGCTTGCACACTTACGGTGACTGTGCTGGTAGCGTTCACGCAAGGTGGCGGCACGCTGATGGTGTAGGTGTACAAGCCCGCGCTCATGCTGGCGGGATCGAATTGGCCACCGGTCACGGTGCTTGGTCCGCTCCATGCGCCGCCCGCATCGGGCGTTCCACCGAGTTGCGCGAAAAGTGCAATGGGATCATCAGAGCTGCAGAGGGTGATGCTTCCGGGCGTGCCTGCATCCGGTGCGGCTACCACGGAAACCGATACCACCGCTTGGTCTGCAGGGCAGGGTGTGGTTCCGCCCACGGTATAGGTGTAGTCTCCGGCATTCATAGTGGCAGGGTCGAACGATCCTGCAGTGATGGTGCTGGGTCCGCTCCAAGTTCCACCGACATTGGGATTGCCCCCCAAGGAGTTGAAGAGGTTAGTAGCGGGGCTGCTGATGCAGAGGGTAAGCGGCGCATCACTTCCTGCGCTTGGTGGTGTTTGCACGCTCACGGTCACCGTGCTCGTAGCATTCACGCAGGGTGGAGGAACGCTGATGGTGTACGTGTATACGCCCGCGCTCATGCTGGCGGGATCGAATTGTCCACCGGTCACGGTGCTTGGTCCGCTCCATGCGCCGCCCGCATCGGGCGTTCCACCGAGTTGCGCGAAAAGTGCAATGGGATCATCAGAGCTGCAGAGGGTGATGCTTCCGGGCGTGCCTGCATCCGGTGCGGCTACCACGGAAACCGATACCACCGCTTGGTCTGCAGGGCAGGGTGTGGTTCCGGCCACGGTATAGGTGTAGTCTCCGGCATTCATAGTCGCAGGATCGAAAGATCCTCCGGTGAGGGTGCTAGGGCCGCTCCAGGTGCCTCCTGTATCAGGCGTTCCCCCCAAGGTGTTGAAGAGGTTAGTAGCAGGACTGCTGATGCAAAGGGTAAGCGACGCATCAGTGCCAGCGGTTGGAGGTGCTTGCACGCTCACCGTCACTGCGCTGCTAGCATTCACGCAGGGTGGAGGAACGCTGATGGTGTAGGTGTATACGCCCGCGCTCATGCTGGCGGGATCGAATTGTCCACCGGTCACGGTGCTTGGTCCGCTCCATGCGCCGCCCGCATCGGGCGTTCCACCGAGTTGCGCGAAAAGTGCAATGGGATCATCAGAGCTGCAGAGGGTGATGCTTCCGGGCGTTCCGGCATCGGGTGCTGCCACCACGGAAACGGATACCACTGCTTGATCCGCAGGGCACGGTGTAGTTCCGGCCACGGTGTAGGTATAGTTCCCGGCATTCATGGTGGCAGGGTCGAATGATCCCCCGGCAATAGTGCTTGGTCCACTCCACGTTCCTCCAGCATCAGGACTGCCGCCCAAGGCGGTAAAGAGGTTGGTGGCCGGGCTACTGATGCAAAGCGTAAGTGCTGAACTATTACCCGCGCTGGGTGGCTGCACTACATTGAGCGTAACTGTTGAGCTAACACTGGAGCAAGGTGGTGGAACCGTGATGGTATAGCTGTATACCCCGGCGCTCATGGTCGCAGGGTCGAACAGCCCACCGGTTACAGTGCTCGGGCCCGTCCATGCACCGCCTGTATCGGGTGTGCCACCGAGTTGGGCGAAGAGGTTGATGCTGGCCGCTGATGCGCACAACGTAAGGCTCCCTGGAGTTCCGGGGTCAGGGTTCGTAACCACGTTAACGGTCACCAAAGCGCTGACGGTGGGGCATGGCGCAGTGCCGGTCACCGTGTAGGTGTAATCGCCCGGTACCATAGAGGCTGGATCGAACAGTCCATTGTTCACTGCACTTGGTCCGCTCCACGTGCCACCAGCATTGGGAGTACCATTCAATTCGGCGAACAAGGGAATCCCAGGACTCGAAATGCATAGAGCGATCGATCCATCCGTTCCGGCGTTGGGTTGGAGGTTGATCGTTACGCTGACCGTAGCGGTTTCATTCGGGCAAGGCGGTATTCCCGACACGGTGTAGACATAGTCACCCGCCAGCATCGTAGCTGGGTCGATCATGCCGCCGGTTACTACGCTGGGCCCGCTCCAAATACCGCCGGCATCTGGTGTTCCGCCGAGTTGGTCGAAGAGCGATGTCGCACTGGACGTGCTGCATAAAATGATGCTACCATCGTTTCCGGCATTCGGCGGCGTATGGATCGCAACGCTCACTGTAGCGGTCTCGGTAGGGCAAGGAGCTGTGCCATTCACGGTGTACACGTAATCCCCTGCGCTCATGGTGGCGGGATCGATCATGCCTCCGGTCACGGTGCTGGGTCCTGTCCAAATTCCTCCGCCATCAGGGCTACCGCCTAAGGCGGTGAAGAGGCCTTCTGCCACGCCGGAACTACAAAGAGTCAAAGCTCCATCGGTGCCGGGATCCGGTGGTGTGTTGATGGTAACGCTTACTGTAGCGGTAGCATCCGGGCAAGGTGCCGTTCCGGAAACGGTGTAGGTGTAGTCACCCGCCAGCATTGCAGCTGGGTCGATCATGCCGCCGGTTACTACGCTGGGCCCGCTCCAAATACCGCCGGCATCTGGTGTTCCGCCGAGTTGGTCGAAGAGCGATGTCGCACTGGACGTGCTGCATAAAATGATGCTACCATCGTTTCCGGCATTCGGCGGCGTATGGATCGCAACGCTCACTGTAGCGGTCTCGGTAGGGCAAGGAGCTGTGCCATTCACGGTGTACACGTAATCCCCTGCGCTCATGGTGGCGGGATCGATCATGCCTCCGGTCACGGTGCTGGGTCCTGTCCAAATTCCTCCGCCATCAGGGCTACCGCCTAAGGCGGTGAAGAGGCCTTCTGCCACGCCGGAACTACAAAGAGTCAAAGCTCCATCGGTGCCGGGATCCGGTGGTGTGTTGATGGTAACGCTTACTGTAGCGGTAGCATCCGGGCAAGGTGCCGTTCCGGAAACGGTGTAGGTGTAGTCACCCGCCAGCATTGCAGCTGGGTCGATCATGCCGCCGGTTACTACGCTGGGCCCGCTCCAAATACCGCCGGCATCTGGTGTTCCGCCGAGTTGGTCGAAGAGCGATGTCGCACTGGACGTGCTGCATAAAATGATGCTACCATCGTTTCCGGCATTCGGCGGCGTATGGATCGCAACGCTCACTGTAGCGGTCTCGGTAGGGCAAGGAGCTGTGCCATTCACGGTGTACACGTAATCCCCTGCGCTCATGGTGGCGGGATCGATCATGCCTCCGGTCACGGTGCTGGGTCCTGTCCAAATTCCTCCGCCATCAGGGCTACCGCCTAAGGCGGTGAAGAGGCCTTCTGCCACGCCGGAACTACAAAGAGTCAAAGCTCCATCGGTGCCGGGATCCGGTGGTGTGTTGATGGTAACGCTTACTGTAGCGGTAGCATCCGGGCAAGGTGCCGTTCCGGAAACGGTGTAGGTGTAGTCACCCGCCAGCATTGCAGCTGGGTCGATCATGCCGCCGGTTACTACGCTGGGCCCGCTCCAAATACCGCCGGCATCTGGTGTTCCGCCGAGTTGGTCGAAGAGCGATGTCGCACTGGACGTGCTGCATAAAATGATGCTACCATCGTTTCCGGCATTCGGCGGCGTATGGATCGCCACGCTCACTGTAGCGGTCTCGGTAGGGCAAGGAGCTATTCCATTCACGGTGTACACATAATCACCGGCGCTCATGGTGGCAGGATCGATCTGAACTCCGATGATGTCGCTCGGGCCGCTCCAGACGCCGCCGGGATCAGGACTTCCGCCCAGAGCGTTATAGAGATCCTCGGATGCTCCCGAACTACAAAGCGTCAATGCGCCATCAGCTCCCGGGTCCGGTGGTGTGTTGATCGTAACGCTCACCATGGCGGATTCATCCGGACACGGCGCTATTCCTGATACAGTATATATGTAGTCGCCAGCCTGCATCGTCGCGGGGGCGATCATGCCGCCGGTCACAGCGCTGGGGCCGGTCCATGATCCTCCAGTACCCGGGTTTCCGCCCAAAGCGGCAAAGAGGGTCTCTGCCGCT
This sequence comes from Cryomorpha ignava, assembly GCA_040391235.1. GTDB lineage: Bacteria > Bacteroidota > Bacteroidia > Flavobacteriales_F > PHOS-HE28 > PHOS-HE28. The sequence continues at coordinate 58,804 of JBEBYG010000016.1, read as the reverse complement.
CCGGAACTGCAAAGCGTCAATGCGCCATCAGTACCCGGGCTGGGTGGGGTGTTGATGATAACGGTGACCGTGGATGTAGAAGTGGAGTTTCCACAAGCCCCGGTGCCGGTCACTGTATAGGTATAGGTCCCGCTGGGGTCGCTTCCCGGCACGAACACAGCATCATGCGTGGCACCTGTCGGACCGGTCCAAGTGCCTCCGGCATCAGGCGTTCCTGCAAGTTCACTGAACAGGCTGAAGCTGCTGCCGTTCGCACAGGTGGTGACTGATCCATTGCTGCCCGCATCCACGGGATCATCCACGGTGATCGTCACGCAATCCGTGGCCGGGCAGTCAGGGTGCCCTTGCTGATATACCGTGACACAATATTCCGTAGTGGAGGATACGGTAGCGACAGGGTTGGCAATGGATGCATTGGACAGCCCCGCCGCTGGACTCCAGCTATAGACCAGCCCACCATTGGGGCAAGTAGCGGTCCCGGACCATACGTTTCCATTGTTTGGATTGGAACCGGAGTACACGGTCACCCCGGCACTGTTAATCAGCGCAAAGGATTGCTCGTAGGCGAATAGTCCGATGCCCTGATAGTTCAAGACGATCGTGGACCCTGGGGAAACAGTGATCGGGGTGCTGCCGGCACTACCACCCGTCAAGGTCCAGCTGGTACTTACACCATCCACGGTCACTGTCAGATAGGATTGGCCCGTCCAGCCATCACCCCAACTGTCATATAGCCAGAGCGTGTAATCGCAAACGATGGGAATGCCGCCAGTGCCGAGTGTTGCATTCAGTTGCACAGGAGTGCCGCAAGTGGAAACATCCGCACCGGCACTCGCAAGGAGGTCCGGCACTATGGTCACTATTACCGTAGTGTCATAGGTGCAGCCGAAATCATCTGTTACCGTGTATACATAAGGATGGTCACCTACGGCAAGGCCCGAAACACAGATCTGATTGCCATTCGCGGAGGTGGTAGCAATGTTCGGCCCTGACCAGGAAGTGCTGCTGCTGGCTGCATCATATGCGGGTGTGAATTCGACCAGGTCCGGATAGAGTGCAGGGTCGAAGGTGATCCCCCAATCGCAGATGAAGCCATTGTCTATGGACCACATGTCGCATACCTCAAAGGTCCAGGTCCCGTTCAATTGCGATCCGATCAGGCCGGAGAGGGCCCCCACACTTTGGTAGGTGCCGCTGGGCAATGTCCCCCCTGAATTGGCCGCCCAAGTACCGCTGGTGGCCGTCGGGCTCCAGCAGTAATTCCAACAAACACCTTGTACGTTGGGTGTGAGTTCGTTGTCCACCGGTATGCCCAAATACGTGCCTGCGCCTCCCTGCTGATGAAGCACAACGGTTTGGCCAGTGGGGCTAATGATCCGGATGATCAGATCACCCATATAGGAGTGCTCCATGTTCACGCAGATGCCGAGCAGTTGGTTTACGTTGGTTAGTGTTTGACCTAGTGCGAACTGCGAGAACGTGAGCGTGGTGCTGAAGCAGGCGCCTGCATTGTCGGGTAGGAAAACCCCGCCCCCGAGGTCGCCGTCCGGAAGCTCGTTCCAAGTGGTAGGATTCACTATTCCGTCCAAGCAAAGCGTCTCACCACTGCAGCCGGTAATTCCCTCTGTGCCATTAAAATCAGGGATCGTACCCACCCACGTCACCAAGTCCACACGGTTGGTGCTTGCACAGCCGTTGTTGTCCAGTAGATACAGTTGAGCGGTATAGGAGCCGGGTTGCGTGTAGATATGGTTCACGGAAACCGGTGCATTGTTCAAGACCGTTCCATCCCCGAAATCCCAGCGGCGGTTGGCAATGTTGAAGCCGGCTGCAGCTGTGGAGGCACTGCTATTGAAGGTGACGGATTCGCCAGGGCAGATCTTCTGCGGGTTGGCGGAGCCATGCGTTGCTGCAGCGGTAGGGCGCGAACAGGGCTGGTAACAGGTGATCGCCGCGGCAAATACCCCGGTGCCGGTGTTGTTCGAACGGAATACCACCGTAAGGCAGCCGGTGGTGTTTCCCGCACTGGCGGATACCACCTGACCCTCAAGGGAAGTACCGGTCCAAGTCCCCAGAACCGGAGCCGCGGTACTGTTGCCGTCGTAGATGGTCATCGCATCCACAGGAGCTACCCCGGCCGCACTGAGGTTGAAGGTGAGGAAGCTTAGCGAGATCGCACCACCCGGCGCATCGGGGCACAGTGTATAGGTATAGTTCTCATTGTTCCCATAGCCGCTGGCACCTTCTCCTCCGCTGTCCAGGAAAGCGCCAACGCACGTATTGCTCGCGCCATTCGAGATGATGTAGGATTGACCAAAGGCCACCACGGGCGAAGCCAACATCAACAGCACCAACTGCACATGCCGCAGCTGGGAAGGCTGGTACCTGGGTGCCAAAAGGCGAAGAAGGGAGCTGACCATTGATGGGCGATGCGGAGTATTCCGTACCAATGGCATGTAAAATAAGATCCGATCTCATACGGTGAACAAGGATCCCGTATTCAATGGACGAATGACCCGTTTAGCACGATGAATCCCGGAAAAAATATTCAACGGGTGGATGTCAATTGTAGAGCACCACCAGAAAGCTTGCTGCTAACAACGGATCCAAGATTCCCTGAGCAGGGAGAAGGGCCGTGCCATTTAAAGCACAGCTCGATATTGCGAACTCCACCGCCGGTTCGCACTTCACTGAATATAGAAGGCTGAACGAGGCCGTTATCAACTAGGCTCCCAACAAGATCTTATGATCACACATGACCGAGATCTATGGTCAACACTCGGAGCAGATCCTCATCGGAGTGGGTCAGATCTCTTCGGTACCGGTCAATGGTCGAGCTTCACAGTTCCGGTAAAGGTCTCCGTGGTACGATTGGCCGATTCCACATCAACTACCCAAACGTAGTCGCCAGTTGAGCATACCGCACCTTGGTTCTTCACTTTGCCGCACCAAGGGCGTGTGGCGTCGCTCGTGCTATATACCAAGGTCCCTGCGGGGTCGTAGATGGCCAGTTGGAATTTCGTCTTCAGCTCAAGCAGTGTTTGAGGCATGAAGTTGTCATCCTTGCCATCGCTATTGGGAGAGAAGCTCTTAGGCGCACCCAGATCGAAGTCCTTGTCAATACGTAGCTCCTTCACCTTCCGATCGACACAACCGGTCGCATTCGTCACGGTCTGCACCACTTGATACACACCCTTCTGCTTGTACACGTGGTCGGGGTGTGGTAGGGTGCTCACGCTGCCTTCCCCGAAATCCCAGTGATAGCTCGAAGCACCTTGTGCGCGACTTTCGAAATGCACACTCGGTACTTGGCCGGTATACTCCAGCTTCAAGATGTTGAAGGCAGCAGAGGGTGCGTCGTGGATCACGATCATATCGCTGCTCGGCTTGTTATGAATAGTGCCGGCCCCTGCAGAGGACATGGACAGCATCACTTGGTATCTTCCCGGCTTCGAGAAGACGTGCTGTGGATTGGGCTTATTACTGAAGCTTCCATCCCCAAAGTTCCAGAGGTAAATGCCATCTTCCGGCATGTGCTCCACCGTGAACTCTACAGGGCTGCCTGGGCAGGCTTCTTTAGCGCTGGCGCGGAATATCGTACCTGCGCTCTTGGGTGCAGGTGTGAGGGGCGCTTCAGCAGGTAGTCCCGTATTGGTAGGGATGCTCTTTGTGGAAGTGGACACGGGGGCGTGTGCATGAACCACAGTGGTCTGTTTAACCAGCGATGCATCATTCGTGGTCGCAACATCCCTGCTCTCGGCTTCTTTTGATAGCTCGGACGTCAGGGTCTCTTTTTTGCTGGCGAAGTTGGAGCTGACCGTTCCATCGCTCTGGGCTGCGGAAGAGGTGGTCTTTTCTTGGTTCTTCGCTGGTGGTGTGGTGGTCAGGGAGTTGGACGGAACTCCTTCGGCGAGTTGGCTGCCGGTGTCGCGCCCCATGAAGTAAGCCGTTCCACCGATCAATAGTCCACCTGCCAATAAGAGGCCCGCGATCAGCGCGCGCCCCCGGCCCCAACCACGCACTCCGCTGGCGAGTGCGCGTTCCATTTGAGCCCAATCCGCTGAGTTGTAAGGCACCTCGTAATGTTCGAGGCTGTCTTTCAAGCGCTGCTCAAAAGCGTCCAGATCGTTGTTGCTTCCAGCCATTTCTCAAGGAAGGTTATGCTCCTTTTTCAGCAAACGCTTCAGGTTGTTCTTTGCTTTAGCCAAATTGCTCTTTGAGGTGCCAATGTTAATGCCCAATGTGGCGGCTATTTCCTTGTGGGTCATTTCCTCAAACACGTACAGATTGAAAACGGTGCGATAGGCAGGCGTCAATTTCTGCATCGCATTGATCACTTCGGCCGGCTTCAGGTCCATGGTCACATCCTCCTCCGGTTCCTCGCTCGCAGCAACATCCTCGAATTCCTCCATGCTGCGATCCTCCCCCAAGAGCAGGTAAGAGTGCCGCGCCCGTCGGAAGTGATCGATCGCCGTATTCACCATGATCCGCCGCACCCAGCCCTCGAAGCTGCCATCCCGGTTGAAGTTCTTCAGATTGCGGAACACCTTGATGAAGCCATCCTGCAGAATATCCTTGGCTTGGTCGTGGTTCTTGGTGTAACGAAGGCATACGGACATCATTTTGCCATAGAAGAGCCCGTAGACCTGCTGCTGGCTGCGGCGTTCGCCAGCTAAGCAACCGTCGATGATGCCATCGTACACTGGTTCGGCAGGTTCCATGCTCTTCCATGCAGGGTCAAGACGCACGTTCACGTCCATGGTTGCCAATTCAATGTCCCGCTGGCTCATTTTTCCGGTGGTCAAGATAGGGGATCGGGCTGGGATCGCTGTTGAGCCGTGGAATTCAAGTGAATATCTTGTATGACGTACAACGATGGTGGAAAGGTTGTTTGGGACTTTTGGCGACCGTTACCACAGGTCCACTAATTTTGTCCCATGGCCGAGTAGCCAGCACTCATTTCATTTAAGAAGCTAAGCACCCATGAAGATCACAGTAGTAGGGGCAGGGAACGTAGGAGCCACGTGCGCCGATGTTTGTGCCCGCAGAGAACTTGGGACCGAAGTGGTCCTGCTTGATATCAAGGAAGGGTTCGCCGAAGGGAAGGCCTTGGATATCTGGCAGACCGCGCCGATCAGCCTTTTTGACACGCGCCCCGTGGGCAGCACAAATGATTATGCGAAGACCGCAAACAGCGATGTGGTGGTGATCACCAGCGGACTCCCACGCAAGCCGGGCATGAGCCGCGATGATCTCATCGCTACCAATGCAGGAATCGTAAAGAGCGTGACAGAGAATGTGGTGAAGCATTCACCGAACGCAGTGATCATTGTAGTGAGCAACCCGCTCGATGTGATGACCTATTGCGCGTTCATTAATAGCAAGTTCCCCGCACAGCGTGTGTTCGGCATGGCCGGCATATTGGATACGGCCCGTTACAGGGCATTCCTAGCTACCGAGCTGGGCGTAAGCCCCAAGGATATCCAAGCAGTGCTCATGGGCGGACATGGTGACACCATGGTACCTCTTCCACGCTACACCACCGTGGGCGGCATTCCGGTCACGGAGCTCATTAGCAAGGAAAAGCTTGATGAGATCGTTGAGCGCACCAAGAAGGGCGGTGGAGAGATCGTGAACCTGCTCGGAACCTCCGCGTGGTATGCACCCGGAACGGCCGCAGCACAAATGGTGGAAGCCATTGTGCGCGATCAGAAGCGAATGTTCCCGGTGTGCGCATGGCTGCAAGGAGAGTATGGCTTGAAGGATGTGTACCTCGGCGTACCGGTGATCCTCGGTCGTAACGGTATTGAGCGCATCATCGAGCTGAAGCTCAACAAGGAGGAAATGGAACTCACCCACCAAAGCGCCAAGTCGGTGAAAGAGGTGATGAGCGTGCTGGACCGTATGAACGTGCCAGCCTGATCATTTGCTGATCTATCCAATTGAAGAATGGGGCGCCGAAAGCGCCCCATTCCTTTTTCAGTGGATGTAGCGCTGCTCCGAACTCAACGCTGCACCAGCGCCAAGCGCTGTGTCCAAGTGGCATTCGGTGTTCGCAGGAGCACCGTGTATAGTCCCGAGGAGAGCCCGTCCAACTCCATGCGAACCATGGACCGGTCCATGGTCAGGGTGCGCACGGTACGGCCTAACCCATCCATGAGGTCCACTTGCAGTGAAGACGTCAAGGGTGCATGCCAGCGGATGTCCACATAGCCTTGGGCAGGGTTGGGGGCCAAGCTGAACGGGCTGACGGCCAAGTTTTCCCGAATGGCTGAAGGCTCGGTAGCCGAACCGCTGGACCAGAAGCTGAGGCCACCGCGATAATTCCCCAGAATAGCATCCAGTTTACCGTCGCCCGTAAAGTCATACAGAGCGATGGCGGTCCGGATACCCTCGTGGAAACCCTTCCAAATACTGTCCGTCAGGTTCCAAATGCCCGTCTCGTTGCCGGTAATGCCATCGTAGCGGTGTATGCCACCCACCTCGCTGCCGGAGTAGAACAGCTTCTCGCCTTCATCATCCGAATACAAGAAGGGTACGCTATAGCCCGTGGTGCTCCAGTATTCGTTCACAAGCACTCCGCCCAAGGACTGGCTTTCCAAGTGCCAGGAAGGGGCTTCCGCGGTTCCCGCATTGCGATAGTAGTTCAGGTTGCCATTGCGTTCTCCCACTATCAGGTCGAGCAGCCCGTCGTCATCCAGGTCGAAAAGTTGCGGCGTGGCATTGGCACCCACATCGATCACGGTGCCGCCATCATTGGTGATCAGCGGTTGGGATAGCTGGAACTGGGCCACCGGGCCGCTGGAGGTGTTGAGGAACAAGTGCAGGTTCCCGGCGAGATCCCCCAGGATCATGTCCTGCTTCCCATCGCCATTCACATCGCCAAAGGCGGGATGAACGCCGGGTCCGAATCCCTGGCCGGCCAGCTGCCCATAGTCGGTCGTTACCAAATTGAACGCTGGTGCTGTGGCAGTTCCGATGTTCTCCAACAAGGCCAACCTGCCTTGATACGTGGCACCTGGCTGGAAATAGCCTTCATTCGCCACTACAAGATCCATCAAGCCATCCCCATTATGGTCGAAGAGCACCGGACGGGCGCCTTCACCAAAGTCCAGCATGTCCCCTTGGAAAAGGTTGTCCCGCTGGAACTGGAACACGGGTGCTGCATCCGTACCAATGTTCTTGTAAAACCAAATTCCGTGGGCGTTCTCTGCCGCCGACGCGGAGTTGGGCGCCACCACCAGGTCCCTCAACCCATCGCCATCGATATCGATATAGAAGCTGCCCAGGAATTGCTCCATGTTCACGGACTGGTTGTAGCTGGGGAACAGGCTATCCTTGGAGACCATGTGTGCGTGGCCCACGGTTCCGCCGTTTATCAATGCCGTGATGTGAGGAAAGAGCAGATCGCCCAATATGAGGTCCATGTCCCCGTCCCCATCCAGGTCCAAGGGAAGGATCGCACTGCCGGAATGGGCACGGTCCGTATCGTTCGGGCGGATGCTACCATCATCGCCCAAGGTGAATTCAGGGTTAGCCACGTTATCTGGGCAGGGGGCGTTCAATACAATGGAACTGCCGTCCACCGACTCTTGGAATTCACCCCAGCAACGGCTTCGTACCTCATAGACAAGACTATCGCATGTGCCATAGAGCTCCATGCTCAAATTCTTGTGGTACTCCAGAAAGTTTCCCCAGATACTGAAGGTCAGTATATCCATGTCTCCATCACCATCGATATCCGCAATGCCCGGTAGGTCCACATCGGTGATATAGAGGTTGGGGCTGTTGGTAGGCACATAGTTGCTCCCTACCTGATCATCCATCAACGTAAAGGATAGGCCGGAGGCATCGCTGGTGTTGCGGTACACCGCGAAGGCTCCACTGGTGTATGCGAAGATGTCGGCCTTGCCATCGCAATTGTAATCGCGGAGCAATGCCCATCCATGCAACAAGGGGAACGGGTGCACATTGTCATAAGCACGCGTGGGTGAGTACAGTGGTTGGTCGGCTGTTCCTGTGTTCAACAGAAAGATCGGTCGATCACCCGCGCGGTCAAACAGGAATAGGTCCATCAGCCCATCCTGGTTCAGGTCAATGGATGAGAATTGAGGCGCATTCAGGCCACCTACCCAAGGCATGGAGAGGGGAATTCCCGCTTTTTGCACAGGAATGTGAGCGTCGAAAGTGAGGCTGTCCTGAGCGACGGACAGGTATGGGGTGCAGAGCACCAGAAGAAGAGGAAGAATGCGAATGATCACGGGGGGAGGGGGATGTGGAGCCATGTAAGATCCAAGGGCCATGCGAAGGTACCGATAGAGCGCTTCACGCCCTCGGGAGAGCCGCTTTTTTTACTGAAATCCGATCAACAACGTTTCTGTGGTCGTGTCGCGTGCCTATCCTTCTATATTTGCCGCCCCGTTGACCGGACCTGAGATAGGGTCAGGCGGCGATATCTGAAAAACAAATCAGTTTTCCACATGCAGAATAAAGGTGCGCTCTGGGTGTTCACCATCCTGTTGACGCTCGCTTGCCTCTGGCAGTTGTCGTTCTCCATCTTCACCAGCAAGTTCGAACGAAAGGCAACTCAGGTGGCCACCGAATATGCCGATTCCGTACTCACCGTTCCGGCGAATGCGGCAATGGACTTCGACTCCGTAAGGCTCTCCCACGAGAACCGCTACATCCGCGAGCATGACGATGAAGTGGTGTACCCCGTGCTGGGCTATACCTACAAGGAGTGTAAGGAGAAAGAGATGAACCTGGGTCTCGACCTCAAGGGCGGTATGGCCGTTACCTTGGAGGTGGACATCCCCGATCTGGTGGATAACCTGAGCGGTAACAGCCAGGATCCCGCGTTCCGTTCCGCATGGGAAGGCGCACGGAAGCAGCTCTCATCAAGCACCCGGGATTTCATTACCCTGTTCGATGATGAGTTCAAGAAGGTTGCACCCAATGGAAGCTTGGCTGCCATCTTCAGCTCGCAGGACAATGCGGCGATGTTCCCCCGGGAAAGTACCAACGCCCAGGTGATCGCCTCCTTGCGGGATCAGGCGCAGATCGCGTTGAACAACACCGAGAAGATCCTCCGCACACGTATCGACAAGTTCGGCGTGGCGCAGCCCAGCATCCAGAAGCAGAGCCTTTCCGGCCGCATCCAGATCGAACTTCCGGGTGTAAAGGACAAGGACCGTGTGCGTAACGTGCTTCAGAGCACGGCCAACCTTGAGTTCTGGGAGACCTTCGACAACAACGATGTGTACATGAAGCTCTCCGAGGCGAATGACCGCTTGAGCACCATGCTGCACCCCGATCTTGCCCGCAAGGACAGCGTGAAGGCAGCAGAAAAGCTGGCCTTGACCTCCGATTCCATTTCCAAAGCAGCCGCCGATACTACGGGTACTCTTAGCGAGGACAGCTTGGCTGATGCATTGCTTACCGACACCCTGAGCGGGGATACCCAGCTCACCGATGCGGAGAGCCTGGCCAAGAGCCCATTGCTGAACCAAGGCCGCCTGCAGTTGAACATCATGAATAACCAAGTGGTGCGTGGTGATGTGGTAGGCTATGCAGCTGTATCGGATACTGCGATGGTGAACAAGCTTCTCGCCATGGCCCCGCCCAAGAGTCCGGACCCCAGCCAAGTACTGAAGCTGGCATGGAGCGCCAAGCCCGTTCGCATGGGAACTGCGGATGGTAAGGAGCGCGACTTCCTCGCCTTGCACGCCCTTCGTGGCCCCCGTGGTGGAAAGCCAAAGCTGGATGGAAGCTATATCACCGATGCACGTCAGGACTTCGATATGAAGGGCGATGCTGAAGTGAGCATGCAGATGAACGCCGAAGGCGCCCAGAAGTGGAAGCTGATGACGGGCGAGAACGTGGGCAAGCAGATCGCTATTGTTCTGGACGGTTATGTGGTTTCTGCACCGAACGTGATGGGGGAGATCCCCGGCGGACGCAGTAGTATCACCATGGGTGGCGCGGATGACCGCAACAAGCAGTTGGAGGATGCAACTGACTTGGCCAACGTGCTGAAGGCAGGTGCCTTGCCGGCCCCGGCCCGCATTATCGACGAGACTGTTGTTGGTCCATCCCTTGGCGCAGAGAACATCAGCCGCGGCATGTGGTCTTTCCTCCTGTCCATCATCTTGGTGATGGCGTTCATGGTACTCTACTACAACGGTTCAGGCTGGGTGGCCAACGTGGCCTTGCTCGCCAACATCTTTATCCTCCTCGGCACCTTGGCCTCCATACAGGCCTCCCTTACGCTGCCGGGTATTGCAGGTATCATCCTTACGGTGGGTATGGCCGTGGATGCCAACGTGCTCATCAATGAACGCATCCGGGAGGAATTGCGCAATGGAAAGGCAGTGAAGACTGCGGTTGACTTGGGATACAAGCATGCGCTCTCCGCCATTTTGGACTCCAACATCACCACGTTTGCAACGGCTATCATCCTCCTGTTCTTCGGAGGCGGACCCGTGAAAGGCTTTGCAACCACCTTGGCCATCGGTATCCTCACTTCGCTCTTTACGGCCATTTTCATCAGCCGTCTCATCATCGACCGTCGTTTGGAAAACGGCAAGACGCTCAGCTTCTGGCACAACTGGAACAAGGACATCTTCGCCAACACCACGATTGATTTCATGAAGCGCCGAGGGATATTCTACATCATCTCCGGCTCCCTCATTACCATCGGTCTTGTCTCCATGTTCACCCGTGGCTTCAACTACGGCGTGGATTTCTCCGGCGGTCGCCAGTATGTGGTGAAGTTTGATAAAGCCGTGGATGTGGAACAGGTCCGCTCCGCCTTGGAGGGTGCATTCCAATCCGATGATAACACCCGTAGCTCCGTGAACGTGAAGACCTACGGAGGAAGCGACCAATTGAAGATCACCACCAACTATATGATCGGCAGTACCGTCCCTGGTGCGGACCAAGTGGTGGAAGGAAAGCTCAATACAGCGTTGGCCAGTTTGGGAGGAACTCCGCCATTGGAATCGAGAAAGGTGGATCCCACCATCAGTGATGACATCCGAAACCACGCGATCTGGGCCGTGGGCATCTCGCTGATCTTCATCTTCCTGTACATCGTGTTCCGCTTCCGGAACTGGCAATTCGGTTTGGGAGCTGTGCTCTCCTTGATGCACGATGCCTTGATCGTGATGGGGGTCTACTCCCTATTCTATTCGATCATGCCGTTCAGCATGGAGATCGATGAGCAATTCATTGCGGCGATCCTTACAGTGATCGGCTTCTCCATTAACGATACGGTGGTGGTGTATGACAGGATCCGTGAGTACCTGCAGGACCATAAGCGGGATCCATGGGGCCAGATCTTCAACAAGGCGATCAACTCCACCTTGGGTCGTACGATCAACACTTCCTTGACAGTGGTGATCGTGCTCCTGGTGATCTTCATCTTCGGTGCGGACTCCATCAAGGGCTTCGTCTTCGCGATGTTGATCGGTATCGGTGTGGGTACCTATTCCTCCATCTTTATCGCGTCCGCCTTGGTGGTGGATCTACATAAGGATGAGACCGGATTAACGGCGAAGAAGTAAGCTCCGACCCAATTTATCAGTATGTGAAGCCTCGCCCTCGGCGGGGCTTCCTACTTTTACCCCCTCGATGAGCGTACTTCTCTTTTTGGATGTCAGCGGCGGCGAATTACTCGTAGTGCTGCTTTTTGTACTTCTCTTCTTCGGAAGCAAGGGGGTGCCGGAGGTGGCTCGTACCATGGGGCGCACGCTGCGCCAACTGCGTGATGCCAGTGCCGATGTGCAGCGGGAGATCGAGAAGGGAGCCAGCGATGTTCGCAAGGGCTTCGAGGAGCAGAAGAAGACGTTCCGGATCGAACCGCCTGAACACGCGGCTCCGCAGAAGCCGGCACAACAGGAGGACAGCTCAGCTTCTCCGGAAGTGGAGGTGCCGGCAGCCACCGCTATCACGCCGGAACATGCCCCCGCATCGATAGGTGAGGTGAGCCCGGAGGAGAAGCCGTAGACGCGCCACGCGCGGCCGTCCTCTGGTGGCACCGATGCCATGCAACCGGCGTCGGACGAAGACAGACCATCGACGTTTATTCGATCATCGCCGGTCGGGAGTGCGAAAACCGGATACATCCATCTCGGTGGCATGCTCCCGTGCTTTCGAAGTGACATCCGATGAGTTGCAAATCTTAAGGATCCGAGGCACTCCCCCCTGTTCTCACGCCCTGTTCGTAAAAATAATGAAGTGGTTTCGGGTAGGCACCCCTTCAGAAACATACTTTCGCGGCGCAAAACAACCTTTTCCACATGACTACCCCCAATTTGCGTTCGAAGGCGCTCTCTGATGTGCTCGGCCGACAGCCCAAGCATACAGAACCACCCAGCAGCCGCATCAGCGACTACTTCGGCGTGAATGTGTTCAATGAAGGGGCTATGCGCATGTTCCTTACGGAGGATGCTTATCGCGCCGTACGCTCGGCCATCGACCGCGGCGAGCGCATCGATCGCCGGCTGGCCGATCAGGTTGCCAGCGGCATGAAGGAATGGGCCGCAAGCAAAGGGGCCACGCACTATACCCACTGGTTCCAGCCGCTCAACGGTTCCAGCGCCGAAAAGCACGATGCATTCTTCGAACCCTTGGGCGATGGGCGCAGCATTGAACGATTCGATGGCGGCATGCTCGTTCAGCAGGAACCCGACGCCAGTAGCTTCCCCAGCGGCGGCATTCGCAACACGTTCGAAGCCCGCGGCTATACCGCATGGGACCCGGGAAGCCCGGCGTTCCTCATTCACCGCACGCTCTGCATTCCCACCATCTTCGTAAGCTACACAGGGGAGGCGTTGGACTTCAAGACACCCCTACTGCGTTCGATCCGGGCGTTGGATGAATCCGCCACCGCCATCTGCCGCTATTTCGATAAGAACGTGGAGAAGGTGATCGCCACCTTGGGCTGGGAGCAGGAGTACTTTCTCATCGATGAATCCTTCTACTTTGCTCGGCCGGATATCATGATGGCCGGCAGGGCCCTCTTCGGGCATGGCCCCGCCCGCGGACAGCAACTGGAGGACCACTACTTCGGGAGCATTCCGGAGCGCAGCCAAGCTTTTATGCGCGATTTCGAGACCGAGGTCCTCAAGCTGGGCATACCCGTGAAAACTCGCCACAATGAGGTCGCTCCGAACCAGTTTGAGTGCGCTCCCGTGTATGAGGAGATGAACCTCGCGGTGGATCACAACATGCTGTTGATGGATGTGATGGAGAAGACCGCGCGACAGCATGATATGCGGGTGCTTTTCCACGAAAAGCCGTACTCAGGCGTCAATGGCAGCGGCAAGCACAACAACTGGAGCTTGGCCACTGATACAGGAGTGAACCTGTTGCGGCCCGCCAAAACACCCCGGGAGAACATCCAGTTCCTCGCTTTCTTCGTCAGCACCATCGCAGCCATTCATGCACACGCCGATGTGCTGCGTGCCAGCATCGCCTCAGCGAACAACGATCACCGGCTTGGCGCCAATGAGGCCCCGCCGGCCATCATCAGCGTATTCATCGGCAAGTACCTCACCGACCTGCTGAACGATCTGGAGAAGAGCATCAAGACGAGCATGAGTCCTTCCAGCAAGACCGAGCTGAAGCTGGACATCGGGAGGATCCCACAGGTGCTTCTGGACAATACCGATCGCAACCGCACCTCGCCAATTGCTTTTACAGGCAACAAGTTCGAGTTCCGCGCGGTGGGCTCCAGCGCGAACTGCGCAGCATCCATGACCGTGCTCAATACCGTCGTTGCCGCGCAGCTAAAGGCATTCAAGGTGGATGTGGATGCATTGATCGGCAAGGGGGTGAAGAAGGATGAGGCCATCCTGCGCACCATCCGCGACCTGATCGTGCGCAGCAAGGACATCCGCTTCGAAGGGAACGGATATGGGGACGAATGGAAAGCCGAGGCGAAGAAGCGCGGCCTGAAGAACCTCGAGGATACGCCTCGTGCCTTGGATGCGTGGAACGAAAAGAGCACCAAGAAGCTGTTCAATGACATGGGGGTTCTCACCGAGAGGGAGCTGAACGCTCGCCATGACATCGAGCTACACAGCTATACCTTGAAGATCCAGATCGAATCACGCGTTTGTGCCGACATGGCCACCAACCATGTGCTCCCGGCGGCGGTGCATTACCAGAACCGATTGATCCAGAACGTCCGCGGACTGCTCGATGTATTGGGTAAGGAAGAAGGTGAAAAGTCCTCTCGCGTCCAGTTGGAACTGATCCGCAAGATCAGTACCCATATGGAACAGCTACGCAGCTTGAGCGTGGCCATGACCAACGCACGCAAGGCTGCCAATATCCTACAGGACGAGCGCGAAAAGGCCATCGCCTACTGCGATACGGTGAAGCCATTTCTGGACAAGATCCGCTACCATAGCAACAAACTGGAGCTGCTGGTGGATGACGAACTGTGGCCTTTACCCAAGATGAGGGAGCTGCTTTTTACCAGGTGAGCGCCCACAGCAAGTCCGCGCTGTAAGCCTTTGTGGCCCTCTGGAGAGCGGGTCATGGCTTAAAAAGCGAGCATTTATGTGAACCATTGGGGACTTTGCTTATTTTCGCCCGGCCCCACATTCTCCAAAGGGGCCACCACACAACGAACCGATGATGAGCATGAAGAAGTTCCTAACCTGCTTCACCTTCATATTGATCTGCACCGCCGGAGCGATGGCGCAGGGAAAGCAGGCTGAGGAGGCCGATGCCGCTTTCAATAAGGGCTTTTTCTATAATGCGATAGAGCTCTACAAGAAAGCCTACACAACGGAAAAGAAGGCCAGCGAAAAGGCGGTCCTCATCTTCAAAGTGGCAGAGACCTACCGGGCATTGGGCGATGCAGAGAACGCCGAGGTATGGTACGAGAAGGCCAACAAGGCCCAGTATCCTGACCCTATCACGTACTACTACATCGGTGAAGCATTGAAGGAGCAGGGTAAGTATGCCGAGGCCATTGCTGCCTACAACAAGTACAAGGAGAAGAACCCTGGCGATATGCGCGCCGACGCCAGCCTCGCTTCCTGCCAGCAAGCGGAGGCTTGGAAGCAGGACCCCACCCGCTATAAGGTGGATCCGGAGGTACTGCTGAACAGCCCGCAGTACGACTTCAGTGCAACCTTTTCCGACAAGCGCAACAGCGATGTGGTCTTCGCCAGCAGCAGGCCTGCATCCACCGGCACGGAGACCGACGGTATCATTGGAGAGAGCTTCACCGACCTGTTTTCCAGCAGCCGCGACAAGCTTGGTAAATGGAGCGAGCCCGTTCGCCTCCCACCGACGATCAATACCCCGGCACACGAAGGAAGCGCCACCTTCAACTCCAAGCGGAACATGATGTACTTCACCCGCTGCCCACACGAGAAGAAGAAGGCATTTGGTTGCGATATCTGGGTATCAAAGACAGTAGGCACCAACTACAGCGAGCCAGTGATGCTGCCGCTGAAGCCACAGCAGGATAAGGACGATACCATGATGGTGACCATCGGCCATCCTACGCTTTCGCCGGATGATAAATTGCTCATTTTCAGCAGCAATATGAAAGGAGGCCAAGGCGGTAAGGACCTTTGGAAAGTGAGCTTGGACAAGAATGGCATGCCTACAGGTGCGGTGACCAACCTAGGCAGGGAGATCAATACCCCCATGAATGAGATGTTCCCCTTCCTAAGGAACAACGGAGATCTCTACTTCTCCAGCAATGGCGTGGCAGGCATGGGTGGATTGGACATCTTCCGTGCGGAGAAGATCGGCGATGATACATGGGGCCATGTGGAGAACATGAAATCTCCGATCAACAGCGCAGGCGACGACTTCAGCATCGTGTTCGATGGCGATGAGGATCGCGGATTCTTTACCAGCAACCGGCCAGGCGGAAAAGGCGAGGATGACATTTGGCGCTTCTATGTGCCGGATATGGTATTCGCCTTGCAAGGCGTGGTAAAGGACAAGAAGACCGGAGAGCCTCTGCCGGATGCTAAGGTTGAGATCGTGGGTACCGATGGCTCCAACTTCAGCACTTTGGCCGATGCCAATGGAGGGTTCACCTTCGAAGAGAATGGCAAGGATCGCTATATCAAGGAGAACACCAGCTACACCATTCGGGCCAGCAAGGACCAGTACTTGGTAGTGAACGACCAGATCACCACCGTAGGGCTTACGGAAAGCACCACTTTCGTGAAGGAATACCTGCTACAGCCTGTAATGAATACCGTGATCGCGATGCCAGAGGTGCTCTTTGCCTTGGGAAGCGCTGAACTGCTCCCCGCTGGTAAGGATTCGTTGCAGATGCTCTATCAGACGATGGTGGACAATCCGACCATCATCATCGAACTCGCCGCCCACACGGATAGCCGTGGAAGCGACAAGAGCAATCTGACCCTTTCCCAGAACCGGGCACAGAGCTGTGTGAATTACCTCATCAGCAAAGGCATCGACCCAGCGCGCATGGTGGCAAAGGGATATGGAGAAACCCGCTTGAGGATCAGCGACGCTGAAATCGCCAAGATGGCCACCAACGAGGAGAAGGAAGCCGCACACCAGAAGAACCGTCGTGTTGAATTCACAGTGAAGAGCTTCAACTATGTGCCTGCCGCGAGTGGAGCGGGCGCGCCGGGATCCAACTAAGCCCAACGAATCAGAAGAAAGGCATCCCACTTTAATGGGGTGCCTTTTTACTTTAACCACATGGAAGAGAAGACTTCCCGTTATGAACAACGCGGCGTAAGCAGCGGTAAGGAGGACGTCCATAAGGCCATCGCCAAGGTGGACAAAGGATTGTTCCCACAGGCCTTTTGCAAGATCGTACCCGACCTACTGGCGGGAAGCTCCGAACATTGCATCGTAATGCATGCCGACGGTGCCGGCACCAAGAGCGCATTGGCCTACGCCTACTGGAAAGAGACGGGCGACATCAACGTGTGGAAGGGGATCGCCCAGGATGCGGTGGTGATGAATCTTGACGACCTGCTTTGCGTAGGCGCCACCGATAACATCCTTCTTAGCAGCACCATCGGAAGGAACAAGCGCTTGATCCCCGGAGAGGTGATCTCCGCCATCATCCAAGGCACGGAGGAATTCCTCCAGAACATGCGTGACCTCGGTATCGGGATCCATAGCACAGGCGGAGAAACCGCTGATGTGGGCGATCTCGTGCGCACCGTGATCGTGGACAGCACAGTGACCTGTCGCATGCGCCGCGACCAAGTGGTGGACAACGCCAATATCGCTGCTGGCGATGTGATCGTGGGCCTTGCCAGCTATGGCCAGGCCAGCTATGAGGATGAGTACAACGCCGGCATGGGCAGCAATGGCCTTACCAGTGCGCGGCACGACATCTTTAACAAAGCGCTCGCCACCACCTATCCGGAGACCTTCGATCCCGCCACACCCAGCGACCTTGTCTACAGTGGTCGGGCCAGGTTGACCGACCCTTTGGAAGGTACTCCCTTGGATCACGGACGAGCAGTGCTTTCGCCAACGCGGACCTATGCACCCGTGGTGCGGGAAGTGTTGACTGCCATGCGGAAGGAGGTACACGGGATGATCCATTGTAGTGGTGGAGCACAAACCAAGGTGCTTCACTTCATCAAGGACCTGCGGGTGATCAAGGACAGTTTGTTACCCGTACCACCGCTCTTCACCGCGATCCAGCGCATGAGCGGAACGCCTTGGAAGGAGATGTACCAGGTCTTCAATATGGGGCATCGGTTAGAGTTCTATGTGCCAGCGGCACGCGCAGCGGAGATCATCAGTATTTCCGCATCCTTCGGGATCGAGGCACGGGTGATCGGTAGGGTGGAGGCCGCAACGAGCAAGCAAGTGGTGATCACAGGTCCCCACGGCACCTTCACGTATTCCGCTTAAGTCGGCATGGCCGCATACATATTCGCAACTTTGCAGGCGCAGCCGCTTCGATCACAGGCCGCCAAGCCTTCCCTCCAATGAACGACCTCCTCAGCAAGCTTTCCGGCATACACGATCGACGCGAGGAAGTAGGGAAACAGCTGGCCGATCCGGACGTCATTGCCGACCGCAAACGCTTTGTGGACCTCAACCGGGAATACCGCGACCTCGCAGGGGTGGATGAGGCATATGAAAGGTTCCGCCGCGCCGTGGAAGACCTGAGGGGGGCTGAGGAAATGCTCCGCAGTGAGCGCGACCCGGAAATGTTGGAGATGGCGCGATCGGAGAAGAATGAACTCACCGCTACGATCGAGCGGATGGAAGAGGAGATCCGCTTGATGCTCGTTCCGAAGGACCCGAACGACGATCGCGACTGCACCATGGAGATCCGTGCCGGTACCGGCGGTGATGAAGCTGGCATCTTTGCCGGCGACCTGTACCGGATGTACTCCCGCTTCTGCGATCACAAAGGCTGGAAGGTGGAAGTGGGCGATATAAGCGAGAACAGTGCTGGTGGTGTGAAAGAGGTGGTGCTGAACATCTCTGGGAGTGGCGTGTATGGCGTGCTGAAATTCGAGGCCGGGGTACACCGTGTGCAACGGGTGCCTCGCACCGAGGCCAGTGGACGCATCCACACCAGTGCCGCCACCGTCATTGTGCTTCCGCAGGCGGAGGAGTACGACGTGGAACTGAAGGAAAGCGATGTGAAGATGGAAACCGCCCGGAGCGGCGGGGCCGGTGGACAGAACGTGAACAAGGTGGAGACCAAGGTGCGCCTTACGCACATCCCTACAGGGATCGTGGTAATGTGCCAGACCGATAGATCCCAGCTTGGCAACCGCATAAAGGCTATGCAGATGCTTCGGAACAAGCTTTACGATGAAAAGGTCCGTTCCGAAGAAGCCGCCGTTTCTGCCCATCGACGCAGCCAAGTAGCCAGCGGCGACCGCAGTGCAAAGATCAGAACATACAACTACCCGCAGAGCCGGATCACCGATCACCGGATCGAACTCACGGTACACAACCTCACGGAAGTGATGGACGGTGGCTTGGATGACATCATAGATGCACTTCAACTGGCCGACCGCACCGAGAAGCTGAAGGCTGGGGAAGGGGTTTGAGGGAGGTGAAGACCACGCAGGGACGAGAGTCTTGAGTCGGCAGTAGCATTGGGCGATCCGGAACCAGCAGTCGGTTACGAGCGCCAGTCACCAGGCTCCGGGCAAAGACGGGACATGCGATCCATATCGAGGCGAAGGCATTCAATTGTCCGATCATCTGATTTTGTGATCTTCTGATCCAATAGGCATCTTTACTTTGACGCATGGCCGAGTTTACACTGCTATTGGGCGCGAACCGCGGCGAGCCGCATGCCACATTTGCCCGTGCCACCACGCTCATTGAAGACCGAATCGGCCGCATCGTCGCTTCCAGCAGGGACCATTGGACCGAACCTTGGGGCTTCCAGGATAGTCGGCTCTTCCTCAACCGTGCCGTGCTGCTGGAGTCGATCATGGATCCAGGAAGAGTGATGGAACGACTCCTGGAGATCGAAGAAGAGTTGGGGAGGGAGCGGACTTCAGGTGCCGGTTATACCTCCCGCACCATCGACCTCGACATACTCTTCATCGGTGATGAGGTGATCGAGCAGCCCGGCCTATCCATACCCCATCCGCGTGTGCATGAGCGCACCTTCGCCTTGGCTCCGGCTGCCGATATCATACCGGACCTTGTGCATCCACTGCTGAAGCGCACAGTGATGGACCTCCTGAACCAAGCCCTGCAAAAGCCATGAAGCCTCCATACGGATACATTGCCGTGGAGGGCCTTATCGGCGCGGGAAAGACAACCTTGGCCAAGCGCCTCGCTGCGGAATGGGACGCGGCCACCCTGCTCGAAGCATTTGAGGACAACCCCTTCCTGCCTCAATTCTACGAGGACCCGGCCAGACATGCCTTCACATTGGAGCTCTCCTTTCTGGCTGAACGCTACCACCAGCTCAAGCGAGTGGGGGAGCGGAGTCTCTTCAATCCCATGACCATCGCGGATTACTCCATCGGAAAATCACTCGTTTTTGCCGGCGCCACTTTGCCACCCGACGAGCACGCACTCTTCCGCGACCTCTATACGATCATGTATAGTGGTCTTCCCAAACCGGAACTGCTCGTGTACCTGCACTTACCCATGAACATGGTTCGCGAGCGCATACGTACACGAGGAAGGTCATACGAGCAACAGATCAGCGTGGACTACCTCGAACAGCTCCAAGAGCGGTATTTGGACCATCTGCGCAAACTTGAAGGGGGGCGGGTGTTGATCGTGGACCTCAATGGAAAGGACCTGCTGAAGGACAAGGATGCTTACCGCCACTTCTTGGGGCATATCGCCACGGTTCGGGAACCTGGCCATTACGTGGTCGAGCTCTGATACTTGTTCCAACCTCAGAGGTGCTGTTGCCTGCGCTTTCCGGGGATTCCTTGATCACCCACTATGGAATGTGTACAACTGTTAGGTGCACGTCTCAGCGTTGTGGCATGGATGGTGATTAAGTTTGCGGAGATCTGGAAAAAAACAAACTGATCAACACATGGAACAAAATCACCTTACAGGCATCGCCATGTTGGCCGCGACAGCCTTGGTGGTCGCCGGTTGCGGCGGTCTCGGAAAAATGGACAAGTACGCCTCAACCATCACGCACACCGTGGACCCCGATCCCTTGATCGTAAAGGGCGACACCGTGCATGTGAACATCAATGGGAATTTCCCGGGGAAATATTTCTACAAAAAGGCCCAGGTTGAACTCACACCTACCATTACCTACAGCAGTGGTGAGTCGCCATTGAAGATGGCTGGTTTCCAAGGTGAAAAGGCCGCGGGCAACTATACCGTAGTACCCTACGAGAGCGGAAAAGCCTTTAGCTATAGCGACAAAGTGGCCTACACTCCAGCAATGGAGCAAAGCCAGCTGATGCTCAACATCTTGGGCAAACAGGGCAAGAAGGAAAAGTCGTTCACCGCGGTGAAGCTCGCTGATGGTGTGATCACCACCCCATACTTGGTGATGAGCGATGACCGTGTCATCATCGGTGTCGACAAGTTCGAACGCGTGACCACGCATAGCGCGGATGCCACCATCAACTACTTGGTAGCATCGGAGGTGGTTCGTCCCGCTGAACTACAGGACAAGGATGTGAAGGATGTTGCCGCCTTCGTGAAGAGCAATAAGGGGAATGCCCGCATTACTTGGAAAGGGGTTACCATTGATGCCTACGCTTCACCCGAAGGTGAGGTGAACATGAACGAGAACTTGGCCGAGAAGCGTGCCGCCACCGGTAAGCGCTGGATCCAAGGAGTTCTACAGGCAAACAAGATCGCTGGTGAAAAAGGTGCTGGATTCTACACCTTGAACCCACGTGGTGAGGACTGGGCCGGTTTCAAAGCCGCCATCCAGGCCAGCAACTTCACGGATAAGGACCTCGTACTGCGCGTACTTGAGATGTATCCCGATGTGACCAAGCGTGAGCAGGAGATAAAGAACATGGCGGCAACCTATAAGGAGATCGCTGAAGACATCCTTCCTAAGCTCCGTCGCTCTGAGATCAAGCTGAATTACGAGGTGAATGGCTATAGCGATGAGGAACTCACCGCACTTAGCAAGAGCAATCCTGACACCCTCAAGATCGAAGAGATCCTGAAGGCTGCTACCCTCACCAACGACCTGAACGAGAAACTGCGTATTTACAAGGAGGCTGAGCGCATGTACCCACAGGACTACCGCACTGCCAACAACGTGGGTTACATCCTCTTCCAACAGGGCAAGAGCGCTGAGGCCAAGGCCCAGTTCCAGAAGGCGAACGGCATCATGGACAACCCAGTGAGCACGAATAACCTCGGTGTGATCGCTCGTCAAGAAGGTGATCGTAAGAAGGCAGCAGAGCTGTTCGCAAAGGCCGGAGCAGCTGGTCCTGATGTAAAGTACAACCAGGGCATCATCGACATTCAGAACGGTAACTACTCCAGCGCCAACAGCAACATGGCCGGACAGAACACCCTGAATGCCGCTTTGGCGAAAATGCTCGGTGGCGATGCAGCTGGAGCAGGTACCATCTTGGCAGCCAGCCCCGATAAGAACAGCGCCCACGGGCACTACGTCGCAGCCATCATCGCTGCCCGCACCAACAATGGCGAAGGTGTACGCACCAACCTCGCTGCTGCAGTACAAATGGACCCCAGCCTGAAGGCTAAGGCCATGAAGGACCTCGAATTCCGCAACTACCAGGGCAACCTCGGTCTCTAAGCCGGATCCCATCCGTTTAAAAAGCCCCCGCCGATTCCGGTGGGGGCTTTTTCGTTCCTCAACATTCTTCCTGCGGCACTCGACTGAATGGACGCTTTCAAAAGGCTGCCCGTGTGCTTGACACTTTTAATCGCCGAGCCTGCCACGGATCCGCAGCCGATAGCGAAATCCGTACGACCTCTAGATCACATGAGCATCTCTCGGTAACACCAGCCTCTGGGGCTTACAAGTAGTTGAATTGAGGATGGCCCGAGGTCACAAAGAGCGGGCACTCCGGAATGATCCGAGTGCGGGATAGCGAACGATCGCCCTTTCGAGTGACTTAGTGTTCGCCGGGAAGTTCAAGCAGCCAACGTCCCCACCGTGTCGGCGTATGTGATTCCCAAGTGCGTGGCCACATGCACGCATTTCCCGTTCCTGATCACCAAGGTCTGAGGCGACTCATGCTCCACGCCATAGCGTTGTGCAATGGCATCGGAGATGTCGCGGTGAGCCAAGAGGTCGAGATGGTAAGCCGTATGAGCGGCATCATCGGCAGACGTCCAAGCGCGTTCCAAACGGCTCAACGCTGTGGCGCTGATGTTGCAACGGGTGCTATGCTTGAAGATCAGCACCGGCTTCTCCTGCGAGGCGGCATCGATCTCATCAAGCTGTGCGAGTGTATTCAACGGTTTCCAATTCATAGTAGTCGAAGGTACAAACGGAAGACCCGCGTATCAATGATGTTCATCAATGACGCGCGGGTCGATGGGTGGAAGGCACTTAGTAAACGTCATTGGATACGATGTCTCCATCATTACTGCGTACCAGGCTGTGGTCATACTTTATCTTCATTAACCCAGAGCCTTTAAGGAACCGGATCACGCCTACCGGGCCTGCGTAGTGAAGCTTCTTGTCGGCTCGTTCAGGGACCATCTCAACCGCAAAGCGCAACACCTTGTTCTTCTTGATCGACTCACGCGTGATGTTGGCGTTCTGGGTATCCACCAAGATCTCCTTGGTTAGATAGCCTTCCCGTTCGAAGCGGAGGTAGGCCTTGTTTCCTGCAGCCAGTACTAGTTCGAAGTGGCCGTTTGGGCCCATTATCAATGGAATACATACGGAGTTGTCCACTTCCACTATTTCCAATATGCCGTTACAGATGGTGTCATCCACCAATACTTGGCCCCGGATGATCACGCGCGCCGATTTGCCTTGGGCCTCGCAGTTCAGCGGTGCGCAGGTGCTGAAGGCAAGAAATGCGCAGAAGGGAAGACCTTGGCGAAGGAGGGCTAGCGTTTTCATTGCAGTGGTATTGGATGCAGAAGTGCGTCGTCGGATACAAATCTCCGGCGCTCAAAACGCGTCCACAATACCCACTAAGGTGGATTTCCGCTATACCCAACAGCGGTCCACGGCGTACTTCACCAGCCCGGCCACACCCCGCACGTTCAACTTGCCCATCAGGTTCTTGCGGTGTGTCTTTACCGTGTCCTCGCTGATGCTGAGCGCTGCGGAGATCTCGCTGTTGGTGCGCTCCAGTGCTATCAGGCGGATCACTTCCCGTTCGCGTGCGGTGAGCCCTATGTAGGCGCCATCCACCCGCTTCTCCGTGTATCGATATCCTTTGGCGATGCTATCCCGCGCCGCAGGGCTGATGTATGTGCCGCCGGCCATAACGGTCTGTATGGCCTCTATCAGTTCCTCCCGAGGGCCTTCCTTCACCACATAGCCGCACGCCCCTTCAATGAGCATGCTGTTCACATACTCGATCTGGCTGAGGGCTGAATGTGCCAGCACCTTCAGGCCAGGAGAGAGCTTGGTCAGCTGTCGCGTGGTGTCGATGCCATCCATCTCATGCAGGGAAACATCGATGATCACCAGGTCCGGCTGTGTTGATCGCAGCCCTTCCAACAGGGCCTTTCCGGACTTGGCATGTCCTACCACATTGATCTCCGGCGTATCAGCCAAACGTGCTGCGATCCCAACCGCTACCAGCTCTTGGTTATCCACTACAATGATCCGGATGTTTTCCATGATGGTATGGCACGATCAACGCTTCCGAAAGATACATCGCCAAATTATATCGCCGCCGAAGTCTAGGACCGGATGGGCGTTGAGCATTTGGTTGTTGAAGTATAATTGACATGTTGATGAGGACAGAACGCCATAGGAAATAGGTGGGGAGGAACGGAGGGCGCACATCGGTCCGGTGTGCATCGGACCTTTCCAGAGAGCCTTTCCGCGGGTGTATTATCTTGCACAAGTGCCGGTGACGATGAAGTCGTCAAGCCCCGGAGCCGTTCCGTTCATCTTTAAAGCATGCCCCGTGAAGTAGAAGCCCCTACGACCGATCGCGAACTTTCCCCAACAAGCCCGACCTTGGGCGCAATGTCCAGTGATACCTCCCTTGAGACCACGGAGATGGCCGCGCTCGCCGCGCGCTTTGTGAACAGCACCGCACGGCACGTTTTCCTTACAGGTAAAGCGGGTACCGGCAAGACCACCTTTCTACACCAGCTTGCGCGGAACACGCACAAGCGCTTTGTGATCCTCGCGCCTACAGGCATAGCAGCGCTCAACGCGAAGGGGGTCACCATCCATTCCCAGTTCCTCTTTCCTTTCGGCTCGTTCATTCCAGAACGGCAAATGCCTGCAGACATTCCGGCCTACGGCGCGTTCCACGATCGCGACACGCTCAATCGTCGGCATCCGCTGAATACTGTGCGCCGCAGCGTGTTGCGTGGCATCGATCTGCTGATCATCGACGAGGTGAGCATGTTACGTGCAGACCTCTTGGATGCCATCGACCACCGCATGCGCAGTGTGCGTGGCGTGTACGACCGGTCCTTCGGAGGCGTGCAGCTATTGATGATCGGTGACCTGTTCCAATTGCCGCCTGTAGTGAAGGAGGATGAATGGAGGGTGCTACGGAAGTGGTACGACAGTGCGCACTTCTTCGAAGCGCGGGCGCTTAAGGAGGCGGGCTATGCGCACATCGAGCTGGACAAGATCTTTCGCCAGCAGGACGGGAATTTCATAGATATCCTGAACAACCTGCGGAACAACACGGTGACCGCGCAGGATGTGGCCACGCTCAACACGCATTACCGCGCGATCATTCCGCCCAGTGGATCCGAGGGCGTGATCACGCTCACCACGCACAATCGGTCCGCGGACGAGATCAACCAACGCGCACTGGAAAAGCTGCAGGGCAAGTCCCACCGCTTCCTCGCGAAGATCGAAGGAGACTTTCCGCAGAGTATGATCCCCGTACTTGAGGACCTGGAGCTGAAGGTAGGCGCGCAGATCATGTTCATCCGCAACGACCCGGAGAAGGCCTACTTCAATGGCAAGTTGGCCAAGGTGATCGCCATCGACGAAGAGGATGGGATCAACGTGGAGATGCTCGACGATGGGAGGCCGTACACGTTGAAACAGGAGCGATGGGAGAACAAGCGTTACGCGGTGGACGCGGTGACGAAGGACCAGAAGGAAGAGGTGCTCGGCACCTTTACACAGTATCCTGTAAAGCTCGCTTGGGCCATCACGGTACATAAGAGCCAAGGCCTCACCTTTGATAAGGCCATCATCGATGTGGGCAGTGCCTTTGCCCCGGGGCAGGTCTATGTGGCCCTCTCGCGCTTGCGTTCCTTGGCTGGACTCACTTTGCGCACGCGTATTGACCCATCGGTGGTGAGCACCGACAAGGATGTGATCGCCTTCAGCGAACGGCAGCACACACAGCAGCCGCTACCGGAACAACTCAGGGAACAACAGCGCCATTACTTGGATGCCATGCTCACGAGCACCTTCGACCTGGGTGACATCCTGATGAAGGTCGGCCTCACCCGAAGGGAGCATGATGGGGATGAGTTCGAGGACGTTAGCATGAAAACTGCGCTGACCCGCTTCGCTGAAAAACTCGAGAAGGAAGCCGCGAATACCCGCACCTTCCAGCACCAGTTGGTACGTCTGTTGCAAGGGGATGAGCGCGATACGCTGCTGGAGCGGGTGGAGAAAGGCAGCAGCTATTACGGCACGCTGATCCGAGAGAATATGAAGGACCTGCTGAAGCACTTGGCGCAAGTGGAGCAATTGAGCCGCACCAAGGAGTACGCGGCGCAACTTCGCGAGATCGATGGCATGTTGGTGAAGAAGCTCGCGATGATCGCCAAGGCAGGCCGAGTGACGGCATGTATCCTGAAGGGGGAGGACATAAAGCCAATGCCCGAGTTGGAGAGGGACTTGAGCGCCCAGCGCACCGCTGTGATCGCGGAGATCGCTCACTGGGCGGCGGAGAACAAGCCGAAGGCCACCACGAAGAGCGGCCGGAAAAAGGCAAGCCGAACGGAGGAGGGCATGTTCGTCACCAAGAAGAAAAAGGGTGAAGGAAAGGCCGAAAAAGGGGAGACCTACCGCAAGACCTACGCGCTGCTGAAGGAAGGCAAAGACCTCCTGACCGTCGCGGCGCTGCGGCAACTATCCCTGGGCACCATCGAAGGTCACGCGGCTCGCGGCATCGGCGAGGGCGAAGTGGAGATCTCCACGTTGATGGAGGATGCTGTGCGCGACACCATCGCTGATTGGATGCGGGAGAACACCGACAAAGCGACCAATGATGCCCGCGCGCACTTCGGGGAGAAGTACAGCTTTGGGCAACTGCGCATGGTGCAGGCGTGGTTGAAGTTGGAGGATGCCTGAGCACTGCGCCAGCTCCTCCTTCACATCCTTGACCCTCCTTACCTTCTTCACGTCCCTATCCTTTCCAGGCCTCTCTTGCAGTCCGCATATGGAGTAAGGGCGGGGCTGGAGGCAAGGGAAGAAATGGGAGTGCATGCCGTTCACGTACCAGCGAGTTCAGCGAGCCTCCGACCGACCTCTGCCACAGTGCTGGGGGTGAATTCGAGCACGGGCTTTTCATTGGGCTTCAGCGGCTGTACACATAGCTGTGCCTGCCCATCGATCACCATAAAGGCGAAGACCACAGCCGGTTGATCCACCGGTGCAGGTGGCGAAACATGATCACCATTCCGGTTCGGTGTCATGTTGAGGAGCATGCGCATTTCCGTGAATACCAGGTAAACCTGTGCTTTGTTCGGCCGCCGCACTTTTGCGGTCACTGGCTGCATGCGCTGCGATTGGTTGTAGAACCTGTCGCAATTGATCCATCCCAATTGCGTGGTATTGAAAACATAATTCGAGAGTTCGTCCACGGTCGCTGAAGTGGTGGTTTCTGCCCATCGAACGTATTTCTTCAACTGGGCGGCGCGTTCCTCCTCCCAAGCGGCTTGTTTGGCGCGGTATTCTTCTTCGCGTTCCCCGCGTCCCTGATCCCATGATGTAACATTAGCCCGGTATTCCGCATACCGGGCGGGGCCTCCACGCTCCCAAGCAGCCAACTCAGCACGATATTTTGCAGCCAGTGGTGCTGCGAGGGAATCATGCCGACGCATCGTGGGCTCGTATACCTCCCGTTGCCATTGCTCCTTCTCCAGCTTTTTCTGTTCATCCCAAAGCACCACACTGGTTTTATACTTCTCCGCAGCAGCAGGGAATTCTGCATGCTCCCGATCGTAGCGCTCCAAGCGGATCTGATAGCGCTTCAGGCTGGATGCGTATTGCTTCTCTGCATGTGCAGATGCTTTCCTTCTGCGTTCCTCTATCAATTGTGGGCGAAGGAATCCCCACCACGGATCCTTGGCAACCTGTGTTCTTTCTGCCGGTAGCCTCGGCGCAGTAGGCATTATGGGCTGCACCGGCCTCATTGGCTTGCCGCGCTGGTCTTCCTTGTACTTGGGTATCTTGAATGTGAATACAGGTGGCTTCGGCGGTCCATCACTCCACGCCACAGAGTAACCGATCGAAGGAAGTGGTGGAGCCGCGGCCACTGTCCAGTTCGTGCCCGTAGCGCTGAGGAATAACTGCATGCCGGGCTTTAGAACGGGGGCTGGCATGGTCACGGTCATCGGAGCATCCGATCTCAGCTGTGCCTGATTCCCTGCGGCATCACGCGCGAGCACCTGCACCATGCCATCAGTCTCCAACAGCCGGTCGTTGCTACGTGTGCTGAGGCCGAAGGCTACCATTTCCAACGCACCCAACGCTTCAGTCAGTTCCACATCCACTGGGCTGGAAATGGGATTCCCGTTTGCATCCACGAATGCCGAAGCAGAGAACGCAACCGTGGATCCGGCCCTGCCTCTCAGTACCGTATCCCGTCGGGGATCCACCGTGAAGTGCTGCACGCTGCCTTCGCGCAGAGCTTCCTTGAGTTCATCGATATTGGCAAATACGTTCCGGGTGAAGGTGATGAGCACTCGCCGGTTCAGCGACATGCCCGACTCGTTGGCATTGCTGGCCACCGGTTTCCGCTTCCCGCGGAAGGCAATATCCACCAGTGCGGGATCAGTTCCGTGATCAAGTAGATAGGCACGAACCGTTCTAGCGCGGGCAGAAGCCAGTGTGTCGTTGTAGACGCTGCTTCCATCGCTATCCGTGTGGCCTTCCACGGTGAAGTGATAGTCGCCTTGGATCGGTATCGAAGCAAGGAAGAGGTCCAGCGCGTTGATCGCCTCTTCATTTAAGCTGGAAACGTCCTTTTCGAAGTGGACGATCAGCTGCTGCTGGGTGGTGGAGGCAGTCAGTTGGGGAGAACCGAGCAGTAATAGCGTGAAGGCGATATGGCGGTCCATGGTGGGTGGGTTTTTTTGTGGTTGATGGACACCACATCCCGGAAACCTCGTTCCGGGCCGAAGAGACCATCCTTCCATACAAGAACTCCGGACGTGCGAAAAATCGTATCCGAGGCCCATGGAGCAAGGCCAAATACCCTTGTAAAGCCTTGTTGCCATTACTCCCAAGGGCTAGGGGGGCGGCAGCTGGTGTGAGAGATATGAAGGTGAGGGGAGGAGTGAACGCTGTCTCCAGCTGAGGTGCCCCTCCGATCTTTATTATTCCCTGATCGTCGAACGTGATACCATACCGGTCTACATTTGCGCCGTTAAAACAAACACGACAGTACAATGGCAAGTGGTAAAGTAAAATTCTTCAACACGGAGAAAGGTTTTGGATTCATTACTCCCGACGAGGGTGGTAAGGACGTTTTCGTTCACAAGACCGGTACCCGTGACGCCCTCTGGGAAGGTGATTCCGTCACCTACGAGGTAGAAGAGACCCCGAAGGGCCTCAGCGCGATCGACGTGCGCAAGGCCTAAGGCCCAGCATCGTTCATACTGCGAAGCCCCGACCTAGGTCGGGGCTTCGTCTTTTGAACAAGTTCCCGCAGCGGTCTCCCGCAGGGACGCTGAGGACACGAGAGCAACGTCCACTGCGTGAGACGCTGATGGGACTTAGTTCCCTCAGTGATCTCCCGAAGGGGATCCTGAGGACACGAGAGCATGCAACGTCCACTGCGTGAGACGTTGATGGGACATAGTTCCCTCAGTGATCACGCGAAGGGGATCCTGAGGACACGAGAGCATGCAACGTCCACTGCGTGAACGTTGATGGGATTATCACACAGGCTGGGCCGCGTACCGCGAGCGCCCGTACTGCTTGGTATACAGGTCGTATACGATACCATCGGCCAAGCCCACCTTTGGCACAAAGACCTCTTCGATGCCGGCTTCCTCCATCACCCGCAGAAAGATGTCGGCTGCCGGGATGATCACGTCCGCACGGTCGGCCCGGAGGCGCAGGACCTTCACTCGATCGTCGAAGCTGTAGGAGGCGATCCGGTCTCGTTGTGAGCGGATGTCGGCCCTGGAGAGGGGTTCGCCGTATCCATTCCGGTTCTCTTTGAAGATGCGGTTGATATTACCGCCGGTGCCGATCGCTGTGAGGCGCTCGTTCGCGTTGCGGATCTCCCCGAGGAATTCCGCTGCCGCGCTCCATTCCCGTTCATCCACCTTGTTCTGCAAGGTCCGCACGGTGCCGATCTTGAAGGAGGAAGAGTGTTTGCGTTTGCCGTTCTCGATCCAGGTGAGTTCGGTGCTACCTCCGCCAACGTCGATGTACAAGTAGTTGCGGTCCTTCAGCAGGTCCTGTGTCCAGAAAGTGCTCATGATCAGGTCGGCTTCCATGCGCCCATCGATCATTTCGATGTGAACGCCGCTTTCCATCTCCACGCGGGCCAGTACTTCTTGGCCGTTCTTGGCCTCGCGCATGGCACTGGTAGCGCAGCAACGCAAGTAATGCGCACCATACACTTCGGTGAGCAGCCGGAAGGCCTTCAGCGATTTAATGAGCTGGTCGCGCTTGGCCGCACTGATGAGGCCGCTGTCGAACACGTCCGCGCCCAAGCGGATCGGGACCCGCACAAGCGAGGTCTTCTTGATCACTGGATGGTCATCGCGCTCCACCACGTCGCCGATCAGCAGGCGCACCGCGTTGGAACCGATGTCGATGGCGGCGTATGTGAGATCGCGACTGATGGTGCGAAGGTAGATGGGGAAGTTCGCTCAGTGGTCTCGCGAAGCGGACCCTGAGCCTTCCGAACTATCCCAGCACCGCCAACCGCTCTTCGATCGCCTTGATCTTTGCTTCGGCGTCAGCTTTTTTCTTGCGCTCGTTCTCCAACACCTGGGGTGGCGCACCGCTTACGAAGCGTTCGTTGCTGAGCTTCTTGTCCACACTGGCGAGGAAGCCACGGACGTACTTCAGTTCTTCTTCGGCCTTCTTGCGCTCGGCTTCGCTGTCCACGTTCTCGCCGAGGTCCACGGCGTATTCCGTGGTGCCGACGAGGAAGTTGATGGATCCTGCACCGGCGGTAGCAGCCGCTTCGATAGCGGAGACGTTCGCCAGTTTACCGACCAGTGCCTGTGTGGCTTCACCCAGTGGCGACTTGTCCTTTACTTGCACGGCCAGTGCTTCCTTCGGGCTCAAGCCGCGTTCGTTGCGGATGTTCCGCACGGCGGTCACGAGGTCGAAGGCGTGCTGCATCTCGGCTTCAAGCTCTGCATCGCCATCGCCGCTCTTGGGCCATGATGCGATGATGAGTGCCTCTTGCGGTCCTTTCCGCTCGTTCAAATGGCTCCACAATTCCTCGGTGAGGAAGGGCATGAAGGGATGCAACAGCTTCATCACCTCTTCGAACAGGGTGATGGTGGTCCTGTAGGTCGTGCGGTCGATGGGCGCGGCCACACCGTTGATGAAAGGTGGCTTGATGCTCTCCAAGTACCAGCTGCAGAGGTCGTCCCACACCAGCTTGTACGTGGCCATCAGGGCCTCGCTTATGCGGAACTGGGCATACAGCCCGTCGATCTCCTTGGTTGCACGGCTCACGCGCGACTGCATCCAGGCGCAGGCCGCAGCGTTACCCGCAGACTGCGGCTCTTCGTTGATCGTAAAGCCCTGCACGAGGCGGAAGGCATTCCAGATCTTGTTGCTGAAGTTGCGTCCTTGCTCGCAGAGGCTCTCGTCGAAGGGCAGGTCGTTGCCAGCGGGGGAGGTGAGGAGCATGCCCACGCGCACGCCGTCCGCGCCGTACTTCTCGATCAGCTCGATCGGGTCCGGGCTGTTTCCCAGGCTCTTGCTCATCTTCCGGCCTTGCTTGTCGCGCACGATGCCGGTGAGGTAGACATTCTTGAACGGCACTTCCTTGCGGTATTCCAGCCCGGCCATGATCATCCGCGCCACCCAGAAGAAGAGGATCTCCGGTGCGGTAACGAGGTCGTTCGTGGGGTAGTAATACTTGATGTCCGCGTTGTCCGGGTCCTTGAAGCCGTCGAACACGCTGATCGGCCACAGCCAGCTACTGAACCAGGTGTCCATCACGTCCTCGTCCTGTCGAATGCCTTTGGTGCTCTGCCCTGCGGAAGCGAAATGCGCGATCGCTTCGGCTTCGGTCTTGCACACGGCGAAGTCACCAGCGTCGTTGTACCACGCAGGAATGCGCTGGCCCCACCAGAGTTGGCGGCTGATGCACCAGTCGCGCACGTTCTCCATCCAGTGGCGGTAGGTGTTGGTGAATTTCTGCGGATGGAGCTTCACCTCGCCGCTCATCACCACGTCCAGCGCGGGCTTTGCCATCTCGCCCATCTTCACGAACCACTGTAGTGAGAGGCGTGGCTCGATCACGGCATCGGTTCGTTCGCTCACGCCGATCTTGTTCACGATGTCTTCGATCTTCACCACATGGCCCTGCTCCTCCAAGAGCTTCACGAACTTCTTCCGTGCAATGAAGCGGTCCTCTCCAACGAAGAATTGCGCGGCTGCGCTCATGGTGCCGTTCGCTTCCAAGGTGTCGATCACCTCTAAGCCGTGGCGCTTACCGATCTCGTGGTCATTGGTATCGTGGGCAGGCGTCACCTTCAACGCTCCTGTGCCGAACTCGCGATCCACGTATTCATCGAAGATCACTGGCACGGAGCGCTCCACCAGCGGCACGATCACGTTGCGGCCCATCAGGTGCGCATAGCGCGGATCCTCCGGATGCACCGCCACAGCCGTATCACCGGGGATGGTCTCCGGGCGTGTGGTGGCGATGGTGATCCACTCATCGTCATCTCCGTCCAAACTGGGGCTAAGTGCCTCCACTTTGTAACGCACATAGATCAAGCGGGAGTTGACCTCCTTGTGCATCACCTCTTCGTCGCTTACGGCGGTGAGGGCCACGGGGTCCCAGTTCACCATGCGGTAGTCGCGGTAAACGAGGCCCTTCTTGTGCAGGTCGATGAAGACTTCCACCACGGCCTCACTCATCGTCGGCTCCATGGTGAAGCGCGTGCGGTCCCAGTCGCAGCTGGCGCCGAGTTTCCTCAGTTGTTCGAGGATGGTGCCGCCGTACTTTTCCTTCCAAGCAAAGGCATGTTCGAGGAATTTCTCCCGGCCGATCACGCTCTTTTTGATGCCTTGTTCCGCCAGCAGCTTCACCACCTTGGCTTCCGTGGCGATGCTCGCATGGTCCGTGCCCGGCACCCAGCAAGCGTTCTTGCCTTGCATCCGCGCGCGACGTACCAGCACGTCCTGGATGGTGTTGTTCAGCATGTGCCCCATGTGCAGCACACCCGTCACGTTCGGCGGGGGGATCACCACGGTGTAGGGCTCGCGCTCATCGGGCACGGAACGGAAGTAGCGGTTATCGAGCCAATACTGATACCACTTGTTTTCGATCGCTTTCGCCTCGTATCGGGTAGGAAGTTCCATTCTTCGTGCTTCGCTGGTGCTGTCAACATGGGTTGGCCCACGCTGTCAGCGTTGTTCGGGCCGCGAAAATAGCGTGCTGCGCGCGGTCAGGGCATTGCGGGTGGGTGTCGCTCTGAACTCTACCCGGGTTTCCGTGCAGGCGTCAGAATGTTAATGTCTTGCCAACGTCTTGCATGGAAGACAAAAGGAGCGCATTCTTTGCTGTACACAATCAACAAACCCGATGAAAACCATCCTTCTTTCCCTCGCATGCCTCTTGGCATTCAGCTCCATGGCCCAATCCAATACCAAGCCGGTGGGTGGCACGGGCCCCCAGATCAGTGTGGACAAGGAAGTACTCGACTATGGCACCATCCAGAAAAGTGCGGATGGCAACCGCACGTTCGTGGTTACGAACACGGGTGACAAGCCTTTGATCATCAGCAATTGCCAAGGTTCCTGTGGCTGCACGGTGCCGAAATGCGAAACCGCACCCATCCTTCCTGGCAAGACCTCGAACGTGAATGTGCACTACGACACCGAACGGGTGGGGCCTTTCACGAAGACGGTCACCATTGTAAGCAATGCCACGAATACACCGAGCCTGACGGTGAGCATCAAGGGTGTGGTGGAATAAACGGCCCAACGGGTCCTAGCTCGGGAGCGACAAGTAAGTTCCAGCTCCCACACGCAAGGGACATGCAGGCATCGCCGTCCGGATACTTCCAGGACGGCGATGCCTTTTTTATACCATCGCCCGAACGAGGAACTCCCGGAGCAATTCACCGCCATCGGCGCTTGTATTGCCCACCCCTTTGCTGCGCAGGTCGGTTTCGCGGAGCAGGTGCTGGATCTCGCGCAATTTCTCAGCCGGATAGAAGCGTGCAGCGTTGGCGTAGTCCTTCACGAAGAAGGGCGGCACTTTCAGCGCAGCGGCCAATTCCCCTTGCGACTTGCCCGGGTTGGCGTGTACGATGCCGAGTTTGCTGAAGTAGGAACTGAGCAGGCCCACGGTCATCACCAGTGGGGATTCCTTGTCCGTGGAAAGGTATTGCGCGATGCGCTGGGCCTTGGGATGGTCGCGAAGCCCGATGGCTTTCTGAAGCTCGAAGATGTTGTAATCCTTGCTGATGCCCACGTTTCGCTGGATCAGGTCCCCGGTGATGTTGCCGCCTTGTTCCGTTACGATGCAGAGCTTTTCTACTTCGTTGGTGAGCTTGCCCAGGTCCGAACCCAGATGATCCGCCAGTAGCTTGGCCTCCACCGGACCGATGCGGCGCTTGTGGGAGGTGACGTAGAGCTGGATCCATTCGGGAAGTTTATCCTCCTTCAGCTTGTCACTCACGAAAACCACTTGCTTCTTGGCGAGCTCCTTCAGCCAGGTCTTCCGGCCATCGGCCTTTTTATGCTTGTAGCAGATCACCAACACCGTGGTGGGCGTGGGCTTCTTGAAATAGGCCTCCAGTTTATCGAAGGCATCGATGCGCCAGGTCTGTGCTTCACGCAGGATCACCACTTGCCGCTCGGCCATCATGGGATAGCGCAGGCAGGTGTCCAGCACCACATCCGGATCGGAATCCTTGCCATAGAGCACGCTCAGGTTGAAATCCTTCTCATGCTCTTGCAGGCCATACCGCTCGATCTCGTCGGAAATGCGGTCGATGAAGAAGGGCTCTTCACCATGTAGGAAATAGACAGGCTTGAAACTGCCTGCGGCGATCTCCTTCCTGATCTTTCGGAAATCGTCGGTCGTGCTCATTCTCGAAGGTCAGTTGTCAGTTGTTCGTTGTCTGTTGTCAGGCGGCAGTGGGCAGTCGCAGTGGGCAGGTGGTAGCCGTCTGATCACCGATCACCTGTCACCAATCACCAATTACTAATCACCAATCCCTATCCACCAATCACCAACAACTCAGTTCCACTTTCCATTCACTCGAAGCGCAGGTGCTTTACGGAGCGGCCTTCGTTGATGATGTCCCGCAGGGAGGCGATGCCCACCTTCACGTGGTTCTCCGCAAAGCTGCCGGTGACCTTTTTGTCGCTTTCGCTGGTCTTCACGCCTTCGGGGATCATGGGCTGGTCGCTCACCAGCAACAAGGCACCCGTGGGGATCTCGTTATAGAAACCGGTGATGAAGATGGTGGCGGTTTCCATGTCCACGGCCATGCAGCGGTCGCGGCGCAGGCGCTCCTTGAAGACTTCGTCATGCTCCCATACGCGGCGGTTGGTGGTGTACACGGTGCCGCTCCAGTAGTCCAGTTCCATGTCGCGGATCACGCCACTTACAGCGCGGTGGATCATAAAGCTCGGCAATGCTGGCACCTCCGGCGCGAAGTAGTCGTTGCTCGTTCCTTCGCCGCGAATGGCCGCGATGGGCAGGATCAGGTCGCCCAGTTCGTTCTTCTTCTTGATGCCGCCGCATTTGCCGAGGAAAAGCACGGCCTTGGGGCTGATGGCGCTCAAAAGGTCCATGATCGTGGCGGCGGTGGGGCTGCCCATGCCGAAGTTGATCATCACCATGTCATCGGCAATGGCGACTTGCATCGGTTTCCCTTGCCCATGCTGGGTTGCCCCGGTCTGTGCCGAGAAGATGTCCAAGTAGTTGTCGAAGTTGGTCAACAGCACGTATGGCTTGAAGTCTTCCAAGGCCACGCCGGTATACCGGGGCAGCCAATTCTTCACGATGTCCTGTTTGGTATGCACTTTTGTTCGTTCTTAGTGGATGAATGCAAGCATTGAACTTGCCCGATCACGGTGTCAAAACTAAACACGAGCCGGAGGGGGCACGCATATTTGATCCCGTGCGCCGTGTTTGGGTGGCCCTGACCCCCGAAGAATGGGTGCGCCAACACGTGCTGAACTACTTGGTGCAGGATGTGGGCTGCCCCCTGTCCTTGGTCGCTGTGGAACGCAAACTTCTGGTGAACAAGCTGACCAAGCGCGCCGACCTTGTGGTACATGATCGCAGCGGAAAGCCCGTGTTGCTGGTGGAATGCAAGGCCCCCGGAGTGAAAGTGGACCGCAACACCTTCGAGCAAGCCGCCCGCTACAACACCGTGTTCAAGGTGCCTTATCTATTGATGACCAATGGACTGGTCCATTTCTGCTGCAGGATCGATCACGCCGATGGACGCATTGAGTTTCTCCCTACGGTCCCACCTTATGAACAACTCTGCGCTGCCAGCGCCAGCTAACTTTATCCCCGATGAGATCACGTTACTCAATGCTCGTTCTCCTGCTGGTGATCGGGTGCGCGACCTATGCGCAAGGGCCATCCAAATTGGGCTTTCAGTTGCAGGCTTGGTTGGCCACGGCTGAACCCACCACCCAGGTCGACCTGTTCCTCGGCGGTGATGCGCCGGACGTTTCCCGGGTGGTGCTCGCCCACGGAGGAACGGTGAAAATGGCCATCACCGGATGGGTGCAAGCCTCTCTACCGGTGAGTCGCGTGAAGGAGTTGGACCGTGACCCCGTTATTCAGAGTATCGTGTTCGACCTGTCGAAGGGACACACCCTGAATGACAGCATGCGCGTGAAGGCGCATGTGAACGAGGCGCATGAGGGTCTGTACCCGTTACCATCGGCCTATCAGGGCGAGGGTGTATTGGTGGGCATCATCGACACCGGACTGGAACTCCTGCATCCGGACTTCCAAGATAGCTTGGGGCGCACGCGTGTTTTGCGGTATTGGGATCAGAACCTCCCGTACGACCCTTGGCTCACGCCTTCCGGCTATACGTACGGTCAGGCGTGGGATAGCGCGGCCATCAATGCAGGGGATTGCCCCGCAGTAGATCCGCTGAGCCAGAATGGCCATGGTTCCACGGTAGCTGCCACGGCAGCTGCCAACAACAATGGCAATGGACACTGCGAAGGAGTGGCACCCAAGGCGAACTTCATCATTGTTGCGAACGACCTCAGCCACAACAATTGGAACAGCTCCGTGGTGGATGCTGTGCGATACATCATTGAGCAAGCGGCCATGCTGGGGCGGCCGGTGGCCATTAACCTCAGCTTGGGCAGTTACTACGGTAGCCATGATGGATTGGATCCGGCAGCACGGATGATCGATCAGATGCTCACAGAGCAGCCCGGTCGGGTCCTGGTATGTGCCGCGGGTAACAGCGGCAACCTGCCCCCTTATCATTTGCGCACTACCGTCACTGCGGATACCAACTTCACGTGGTTCGCCTACAACGCCAATAGTGTGATGAACGTGGGGGCCGTGTATTTCGACCTTTGGGCGGACACAGCGGATTTTCGTCAGGTGCAGTATAGCATTGGAGCCGATAAGTGGATCGGTGGATACTCCTTCAGGGGCCGGATCCCATTCCGGAACATCCAAGGCACCTTGGGCCAGATCATGGTGGATACGTTATGGTCCGTGGATGGCAATAAGCTCGGACGGGTATTCACTCAGGCCCAATTACGTGGCGGGCAGTACCACATGGAGGTCTACATCCCACAGCCGGATTCCGCGGCCCAACTGTATTACCGGTTCATCACCACCGGATCGGGTCTCTTCGATGTGTGGAGCACGGATGTTTTCGGTACCTCGAGGATGATCTTGTCAGTCCCCGATAGTGCGGATTTTCCTGACATTGCCCGGTATGTACTCCCCGATAATGAGCAGAGCATGGTGGACTCTTGGGCGTGTTCGCCACAGGTGATCACAGTTGCCAATTACAACAACCAGCAGCAATACGTGGATGTTAGCGGAGTAGCCCGTGACATTGGGAGTGTTACCGGGTTCATCAGCCCCACCAGCAGTCGCGGCCCATCAAGACTGGGCGTGGTGAAACCCGATGTGGCCGCACCGGGCGATGTCACCTTCGGGGCGGGCCCGCTGCCGATCCTCGCATATTTCGTGATCAATGATCCCGCTAAACTGATCGACAGCCTGCATATGCGCAATGGCGGGACCTCCATTGCCTCGCCCGTGGTAGCCGGCACAGCGGCGTTGCTGTTGGAAAAGTGTCCGCGTGCCACGAACATCATGGTCCGTGATGCCATCCTGGGGACGGCCTTCTCCGACACAGCCACCGGCGCCGTACCCAATGTCAGTTTCGGATATGGCAAGGTGAATGCCTTTGCCGCGTTGGTAGCCACCAATGTGGACGTGCCGCTCACCCATCAAGGCCTTTGCGAAGGGGATAGTGCCCTGGTGTCCGGCCCGGATTTCATGTATCGCTATTGGTGGAACACCGGTGCGCAGCAGCGCGATGTTTGGACCACCGGAGATACCCTGTTCCTCACAGTGGAAACACCCGAGGGGTGCAAGGGCACCAGCGATACACTGATCGTGGTGTCCAATCCGCTGCCACAGGTGACCATCACGACGGACGGCCTGACCTTGGAGAGTACCTCAGCCACTTCGTACCAATGGTATCAGGAAACCCTGCCCATACCGGGAGCCGAAGACCAGCAGTATGAGGTGGAGGAGAATGGCCATTACTTCGTTCACATCACGGACAGCGTAGGATGCTCCGCGAATTCGGACACGATCTTCATCTTCTCCGTAGGGCTTGTGGAAAAGGTGCCCACGCAGCTGCAGCTCTGGCCAGTACCTGTGGTGGATCAGCTGAACCTGCGTGGTTTGAACCCTGCCGCGGGTGAACTGGCCTATGAGATCGTGGATGTGAGCGGACGCAGCGTGCAACGCGGTACGGTGAACGGAGCTTCAGTTGTGATCTCCGTTAAGGACCTGACTGCAGGGATGTACGTATTGCACTTGCGCGAACTGCCTGCAGCAAACGGCCTACGTTTCATAAAGGAGTAGCGCTGCGAGCGTTTAATTGCATCGGATGAAGAAGCGACCCTTCGTGCTTTCAGGCGGTGGCATTCGGGGCGTTGCCCACTTGGGCGTGCTGCGAGCCTTTGAGGAGGCGGGGATCGTGCCCAGCGTCATCTCCGGTAGCAGTGCAGGCGCATTGGTGGGGGCCTTGATCGCGGATGGGTGGACCCCCGCTGAAGCAACGGAACTCATACGCGAGGAGTTGAAGGATCGCAGGCGCTTTATCCGGCGCCCGTCCTTGGTTTCCAAGCGTATCGAAAAGTTCATGCGGCGTAATTTGCGGCATGAGCTTTTCGAAGATCTGCCTATTCCCTTGTATGTCTCTGCCACGGACCTGGAGAAGGGTGGACAGCATATCTTCAGCAGTGGGGAACTGGTGCCTGCGCTCATGGCCTCTTGTGCCATACCACTGATTTTTCCTCCTGTACAGGTGGGCGGCGTGCACTATGTGGACGGAGGGGTCAGCAGCAACTTGCCGGTGGAACCTTTCATGGCGTTCAAGGACCAAGTGATCGCCGTGCATGTGAATTCCCTACCCACTTACGTGCCCGGTAAGCAGGGCATGCTCACCACAATGGACCGGATCTGGCATTTGATCTTCCGGGAGATGGTGATACGGTCCGCAAAGGGCTGCGGTCTGTTCATCGAACCGACGGATCTGTCGCGGTTCAACATGTTTGAACTGAGCAAGATGGAGGAAATAGTTGCGATCGGCCATGCTTGGACAAAGGAGGTGCTCAGTGCCGCAGAGTGAGCATGGAAGTGGTGAGGAGCGCCATCGCACGGTACGTCGAGCTTTCTGAGGAGGAATGGGCAGAGGTGCTCGGTCATTGGCGAGAGCACACCTACCCTAAAGGCACCATCATCACGGCGACGGGTCAAGTGGAACGCCGGTTCAGCGTTGTGAAGGAAGGCGTGCAGCGGATCTATTTCGATCACGATGGACAAGAGGCTTGCATCGGCTTTGCCTACGGAGGAAGTTGGAGTGGCATTTTTGATTCCTTCGTGACCCAAAGCCCGAGCCGGTTCGTGCTACAGGCGGTAACGCCCAGTGTGCTGGTCTCCATTGAACATGCAGACCTGGAGCGGCTCTACGTGCAGGTTCCGAAGTTGGAACGCTTTGGGCGCTTGATGCTTGAAGAAGTGTTCGTAGGGCGTGCCATCCGCGAGGTGGAGCAGCTCACGATGAGTGCTCAAGAGCGATATGATCGCCTGATGCTAAGAAGCCCGCACCTCTTGCAGCTGGTACCGCAAAAGGACATCGCCAGCTATCTCGGCATGAGCGCCGAAACCTTCAGCCGCTTGCGTGCCCGGAAGTGAGCGTTCTTGACACAGGTCAAGTGCCTCCGGTATCACCCCACACTTGCTTTGCACCCCATGGAAACAAAGAACACTTCCCGCTTGATCGACGAGATGAAGGCCTCGGTACAAGATCAACTCAAGCACCTCAAGACATGGGCTGAATTGCCCCTTGAGCACTTGGAGGAGCGACCGGCACCGCGCTCGTGGAGCGTGTTGGAGGTGATCGAGCATCTCAATATCAGCGGTGGGCATTACACCCGTCGGTTGCGCCGGATCTACGCCAAAGGGAAAGCCTTGGGTTTGAATGCCGAGTTCACTCCCGGACGCTGGGGCGAGAGTTTCACGAGCAGCATGCAGCCTCTTGCGGACGGTACCATCCCCAAGCCGATGCGGACGATCTGGCTCTTTGAGCCGAAGGCCGCAGCAGCAAAGGGGAGGACAAGCCTTCAGGAGTTTCAAGCCATGCTCGAGGAGCAGCTTGTCCTACTGGAGCGTGCACGCTCCATGGGCTGGGAAGGGCCGAAGGTCACCAGCACGTTGGGTCCGATCTTCAGGTTCAAGATCGGCGATGCTTTCCGTTTCATGGTGGCACACCAAGCACGTCACTTCCTGCAGGCAGAACGCACGTTGGCCAAAGTGGAGGCGAACCAGCGATCAGTCCTATCAACAATTTAAAGCTCGGACCAGACCGCTTCGCCGTTGACGTAAGTGGCCAACACTTTGGCTTTTAGCAATTGGTCTGCATCCGTTTGCAGCAGGTCGCGGTCCACAACGATAAAATCCGCCCGCTTACCCACTTCCAGGCTGCCGAGGTCCTTTTCGGTGAAGGTCGACAGGGCATTCCAGAT
Source organism: Cryomorpha ignava (assembly GCA_040391235.1). Taxonomy (GTDB): domain Bacteria; phylum Bacteroidota; class Bacteroidia; order Flavobacteriales_F; family PHOS-HE28; genus PHOS-HE28. The sequence continues at coordinate 17,529 of JBEBYG010000016.1, read as the reverse complement.
CGTCATTCCGCGCAGGGCTTCCTCCCGGCTGAGGGCGTCCTTCATTTGAAAGCCTTCCGGGGGAATGCCCGCGTCATTCTTCCGGACCACTGCGGCATAGAAGGTTTTCAGCGGATCGATCCCTTCCACCGGAAAATCCGTTCCCACGGCCAGCATGCCGTTCTGTTGCATCAGCCGTTTCCAAGCGTAGGCGTTGGTGATCCTTTCAGGCCCGAGGCGATCCACAGCCCACAGCATATCGCTGGTAGCATGGGTGGGTTGCACGCTGGGGATCACGTTGTTCTTGCCGAACAGGTCGAAGTCCGATGGATCCATGCACTGGGCGTGTTCGATCCGCCAGCGCAGGTCGTTGGTGCCTTGAAGTACCTCGCCGTAAACACCCAGCAAGAGCCGGTTCGCACTATCGCCAATGCAGTGGGTCGCCATTTGGAACCCCTTGTCCTTGCACCATTGGGCCACTTTTAAGAAGTGCTCGCGGGTAGCGAGCTGCAAGCCATGGCCCGCCTCCGGGTCATCGCTATAAGGCTTCAGCAGCAGGGCGCCCCGGGAGCCCAATGCGCCGTCGGCATAGCACTTCACCGCGCGCACGATCAAGCGGTCGCTGATGAAGGGGCCGCCCGCATAGCGCTGGAAGTTCAAGCTGTCATCGGCCAGCATGGCGTACACCCGGATCTTCAAGGTGCCTTCCTCGTTCATCCGTTTCATCAGGTCGATGGTGCCTGCGTCCAAACCCGCATCGCAGACCATGGTGAGCCCCGCGGCAAAGCAGTCGCGCTGGGCATCCAGCAGGGCTTGGCGTTTGGTGGCCTCATCGGTATCGTTGAAGATCTGTTGGAACACGCTCACGGCGTTGTCCACGAGCAGGCCCGTGAGCTTGCCGTTCTTCTTCCCCAACAACCCACCGGCAATGGTGCTTTCGGCGGTCAGCTTTGCGCTGTCCAGTGCCTTTTGGTTCACCACAGCGGCATGTCCATCCACGCGTTGCAGCAGCACCGGACGATCGGGAAAAAGGATGTTGAGGCTATCGTTCGTCGGGTTGGTCTTGTCCGCCCAGAGGTTCTGGTCCCAGCCGCGCCCGAGTATCCAGCCCGTTCCCGGATGTTTCGTGGCATAGGCCTCGATGCGGCGAAGCACCTCGCTCCAGCTCTTCGCACCGGAGAGGTTCACCTTCTGTTTGTTCAGCCCATAGCCCAGGAAATGGCAGTGCCCATCGATGAAGCCGGGATAGATGATGCGCGTACCGGCGTCCACCGTCTCTTTCGCCCGGTAGCGGTTCAGGATCTGGTATTCGGCCCCAAGCTCCAAAATGCGGCCGTCCTTGATCGCCATGGCGGTATACGTGGTGCCCGATTCATCCATGCTTATGATCCGGGCGTTGCGCACCACCAGATCGGCCTCCTTGTTCTTGTAGGCACAGGCATTCAGCAGAACGGCTGCAGCCAGCAGGGTAGGGATGAGGATCTTCATGATGTTCGGAATAGTGGCCAACGAGCCAATTTGTGCGGGTCCACGATCAGCAGGAGCGCTAGGGAAAAGAAGGGGAGCATCGGTACCCGATAGCGCATCAAGGCGCCCACTACCGGTGTGGTCCATCCGATCAGCAAGCCGAGGATCAGGCAGAATGCCACGCAATAGAGGAACATCGGAAGATCGATCCGGGACCAGGGTTTGGCAAAGAAGATCGCGATCGGGATCAAGGCCAACAGCAACACGTTCTCAAGCGCCCCCATGAGCCCCAGTGCCCCAACGTTCCACGTGACCAGCGGAGAGATGAACGTGAGGAACAACGCGTGCGGCACCTGTTTGATCAAGCCGAGGAGGCTGGGTTCCATGAGCGTGGTAGGGATATAGCTACCGGGCTCCATTGCCGCCACCAAGCCGAGCATGTCGCGTTGCTTCTGGTAGAGGATCGCAAATACATCCAAGCTCGGGAAAACCAGAGGAATGGCACCAACGGCCAAAGCTGCAAGCAGATGCACAGCCCCGAATTTCAGTAACGCATGGCGGTCGCCGGTGCGGCGGCACCACCAGAGCGCCGCCAAGCCGGGTACCATGCACGCCAGTACATAGGATTTCAGCCCAAGCTGGATCAGGAGCCCGAGGAGCATCAACACCCAGCCGCTCCATGGCAGGGGGCCGTTCATGCGTCGGAACAGGTATAGCAGGAACAGCCCGAGGCCCAAGAAGAGCAGGGCTTCCTTAATGGGTGCGCTTCCCCAGAAGAGCACGCTGGGCCAGAGGAACAAGCCGACCATCAAAGCGCGGCCCAAACCGGGTACGAATGCGATGCAGGTTTTGTACAAGGCCACCAGCCCGATCAAGGAAAGGAAAGCGGAGAAGACCGTATGCACATGGTAAACCCCAAAGGAGAACAAGCGCACCAGCGCGCTGTAGCGGATCATGGTATGGGCATCGTTGTAGTAGCCCGTGTCATAGCGGCGGTACCAGTGGTTCATCACCGTGTAGTAGCGCTCATCGAACCGAGGTGCGTCATTGCCGATGCCCGTGAGCATCTGCAGATAATCCAACGGATGCTTCGGCAATGCGCTGAACATCACGTTGCCATCATCAAAGAACTTGAAGATGTCCGCAGTGGAACGGTCGGTGTAGTAATGGGTGTAGATCCACCAGAGCACGGTGCCGGCGGCCACCTTCAGCAAGAACAGCGCGCCGATGGAGCGCCTGCACAGGCCCGGCACATCGAAGAAGTGCCAACGCCCGATCAGGTAAAGGAAGAGTGCGACGTAGCCGCATGTGAGCAGGATACCCGCCATTGCGGCCAAATGTAGCGGGGAGGGCGGCAGGCGGTCCTTCTGAGGGAAGAACAGTTCATCCTTTCTCATTTAACAGGATCTCCACTTTTACATACATGGATGTTGCGCACGAATCGCGTCCTTTGGGGCTGGATCCAGTGTGACCCGCATATGACACGAAAGGAACTCATTGCCATTATCAAGCGGAAGCGAAGCCTTCTGTGCGTGGGCTTGGACACGGAACTGCACCTGTTGCCACAGCGTTTCCGCACCCTGCACGATCCGGTGCGCGCCTACAACCACGCCATAATCCAAGCCACCAACCACTTGGCTGTGGCCTACAAGCTGAACCTGGCCTTTTATGAAGCCAATGGGGCAGCGGGCTGGCGCGATCTGGAGAGCACGGTGGCCTACATCCGGAGCTTGGGCGATTGCCTGATCATCGCCGATGCCAAGCGCGGCGACATCGGCAACACCGCCCGCAAGTATGCAGAGGCCTTCTTCGACCATTTGGATTTTGACGCGGTGACCGTGGCGCCCTACATGGGCAGCGACAGCATCACGCCTTTTCTGGGCAGGCCGGGCAAATGGGCCATCGTTTTGGCCATCACGAGCAATGAAGGCGCGTTGGACTTTCAGTTCCTTCCGGTGGAAGACGGGAGACAGCGGCTCTTCGAGCGGGTGATGGAACGCGCGGCAGAACTGGGTGGGCCGGATGAACTGATGTTCGTCGCGGGTGCCACACGACCGGAGATCTTGAGACAGGCCCGCGCCATGGCCCCGGACTACTTTCTGTTGGTACCGGGCATAGGTGCACAAGGCGGAGACCTCGAAGGGGTATTACGCGAAGGCATGACCAAGGACGGCGGCATGCTGATCAACAGCTCCCGTGGCATCCTCTATGCGGGCAAGGAAGACCAAGCGATCCCCATGGCGACGGAAGCGGCCAGAGCGCTGCAGCGGACCATGGAAGCCGCCTTGCGCGAGCGAGGGGTGGTGGAGTGAATTGAGTAACGAGGTCCTTCTTTTATTGCTGATTCCTGATTCCTGTGGGCCAAGCGACCTGGCCACGAATCAGGAATCAGCATACTTATCCCCGATGATCGGAAAAATGAACGGTACCTTATCGACGTTGGATCGCCGAAAAAGCCGTCATGGAGGTAGGGGAAATAGCCATTTTGGAAAGAACGATCGCGCCCAGTGCTGACGATCTTTTGTTGGACCCTGCCTTCCCGTACGGCGAAGACTTGCTCCAGTTCATTTGGGAAGCCGGGCTGTATGACGGTGAGAACCTCCACACCACGGAAGGCGAAGCGGTGGAAGTGCTGAAGGCGGGACGGATCCAGATGAACAGCGGTCCCGATCTGCGGGATGCCTTGGTGCGCATCGGCGAGCAACTCTGGGCGGGCAATGTGGAGGTTCATCTGCGAGCCAGTGAATGGAATGCGCATGGTCACCAACACGACCCTGCCTACAATAACGTGGTGCTTCACACGGTGTACCTGCACGATGCCGAGATCCGAACGCAGGAGGGCCGCTGTCCGGCCACCGTGGAGTTGCGTGCGCGCATCAATACGGAGAACCTACACCTGCACCAAGCTTTGATGAGCGGCCGCGACCCCGTACCGTGTGCGCCCCGGATCCAGGAGGTGGATGCAGCGCGAATCCGCATCTGGCTGGAGCGTTTGCTGGTGGAGCGTTTGGAACGAAAGACCACCGAGGTGGAGGCGCTATACACAAGACTGGGAAACGATGCTGCCGAGACCTTTCACCACATGCTGTTACGCGGGCTCGGCGGAAATGTGAATGCCGAACCCTTCGGTATGCTGGCCCATGCCTTGCCAGTGAAGCTGTTGCTCAAATACCGCGATGATCCCGCCCGTACAGAAGCCTTGCTCTTTGGCCAAGCCGGGTTCTTGGATGAAGCATTCACCGATGCTCATCCGCAGCGCTTGCAGCAAGAGCATGCTCACTTGGCGCGCTTGCATGGCCTGCGTCCGGTGCCTGTGGCCGCTTGGAAGTTCGGTCGCATGCGGCCCGCCAATTTCCCTACGGTGCGCTTGGCCCAGTGGGCGGCCTTTATCACCGGGAGCAATGATGCATACGGGTGTCTTTTGGAACAGGATGATGCGGAAGCCATTCGCGCCTTGTTGGAAGTTGAACCCGGTGAATACTGGCTGGACCACTACCGCTTCGATCATCCTTCGGGGACCCGGCCTAAGCGCTTAGGCCGGTCCACAGCGGATGGCCTCATCATCAATAGCATCGTGCCTTACCTCTTCGCCATGGGCCGCATCCGGGGCCATCAGCCTTGGATGGATCGTGCCTTGAAGTTGATGGAGCAACTGCCCGCAGAGCAGAACAGCATCCTGGACATCTGGTCCGATGTGGGCATCCGGGCCGAGAATGCTGCACAGGGGCAAGCCCTGATCGAGCTGAAGAAGAATTATTGTGCAGAGCGGAAATGCCTTTCGTGCGCCATCGGTACCTGCCTGCACAAGCAAGTGGGGGCCACGGCTGTGGCGTGTAAGCACGCGCCTTAACTCCGTTGCAAAACCACCCGTCCGCTCAACCAAGTACTGCCGTATGGATAGCGGATCAAATAGATGCCGGTGGCATAGCTCCCGAGGTCGACCTGCACCGGTTCATCAGCCTTCAATCCTTTCACCAGTTGCAGGACCTTTCCGCTGAGGTCGGTGATGTACAACTCCGGAATGGCCATATCCGCCGTGATGTGCACGATCCCCGTGGTCGGGTTCGGATAGTAGCTCCAGCGGATGTTGAGCGTATCCGCCGGGATACCGGTCGTTGCCACGGTGTCCGTTGCGAGGGAGTCCGATTGAAGTGGGTCGGTGAGGGCCACGATCGAATCCGGATAATTCAGCTCCAGCTCGGGGATCTGTTGCTGGCAATCGGGCATATAGGTGAAGCTCTTCAGCACCCGCACCAGTAAGTTGTTCAGGCTCTCCACATCGTAGCTGTCGGTGGTCGGTGCCATGTGCGGGTTGCCCACGCCACTGTGATCGGTGAGGAAAGTGTAGGTGCCATTGGTGCCCAAGGCCAGCGTGCGCATCAGGTATTCCGTCGCCTTGTCGATGCCACTGGCCCCTACGGTAATGATGCGGATGCCCTTGGCAGCGGCTTGCCGGATCAGCTTCTGCATTTTTTCCTCCGTACCGGGGTGCGGGCCAGCATCCAGCACCAGGAAAATGATCCGTGCACGCGCATCAGGGCTCCAGCTCAGCTTGTTGATGGCCGAATCCAAGGCCGCATCCACCGCTTCGGGCGTGTCGCCCCCGCCATCGGCCCGCTGGTCGGAGATGAAGTTCACCGCTGCGGAAAGCACCCGGGTGAAGTCCATGCTGCGCGTGAGGTATTCTTCGTTGCTGCCCAGATCCCGGTAGAACACGTTCGCAAAACGGAAGTTGAGCCGATCCCCGATCCGCTTGCTGCGGAAGATGATGTCGTTCATCTCAGCCCGCAAAAAGTCCAGCTCATCCTGCATGGAACCGGTGGCATCCACCACGAAGGCTACGTCCACGTTGTCGCTCGGGCCGCACGGAATATCGATCGCCAAGCGGTTCACGCCCTGCGTGAAAGGTGTCGCATGATCCACACGGAACAGGCGTCCCTGATGCACCACCTCCAGCATCATCCGCTCGTTGGTCAGGCTGTCCCGTGCATTCAATGTCACCCAGAGCTCCGCCTTGCCGGTGTTGTCGGTGCGTGCGCTGAAGATCTTGGTGCCATCCTTCCGCTTCAAATGCACCACGGCATCGGCGATGGGGAGTCCGCTCTTGGTCTGCAGATCCAGCGTATACCGCCCGTTCGGAGCGATCGACCACTGGTTCCGCATCGCGCTCAGGACAGTGGCCGACAGGTCTTCCCATTGGGTCCATTTGGAAAAATCGTTCACTTCGCCAGCGGTCAATCGGCCGTGGCCAACGCTTCTGTCACCCCGCCCACGGCCCAGCATGCCCCCATATCCCATGGCCGGTTCAGCAAGGATGGGAGACCTATCACTGTACATGGAGGCCTCATAGAGTGCATGATCCATCGTTCGTTCACTGCCACGTTCTTCCTTACCGGCTGCGGGGCGGCGCTTGGGAGCGGGCCGGCTCGCGTCCTCCACCACGGAAAAGTCCATCTTCTCGTCCGCCTTCACTTTCACCATCCGGGTGGAGGGCTCATAGCCGTCGTAGCTCACCACGCACTTATACATGCCGGTATCCAAGCGCACATGGAAGTTGCCCCAGCGGTCGGTGAGCACCGAAGCGACCAGGTCATCGCCGCGGTAGATGTCCACGTTCCCATAGCCCAACGCGTTCATGGCACTGCCGGTGTTCAGGTTGCCGCTGAGGGATTGAGCAAGGGAGCTCAAGGTGATCCCGATGAAAAGGAGGGAGAGGGAAAGACTGCGCATGGTAGCGGGGTAGGATGTTGATGCCCCTTCCTACACGCGACTTGTTCGGACGTTCATTCCTGCGACGGAAAAGTAGGGGGTCCGTATATGTCCATTCAGTTGCCGGAAGCTGTGAAGAGGATGAAAAAAAATCGGGCCACTGCAACCTCGTTGTGTAAATTGCCGCGTTCAATCCCGGGAACCGGGGCCAGAAGCACAATGATCGACACCGTCAAAACCTACTTCGAACGCCAAGCGTACGGCGTTTGTGAATGGTGGGCCCACAAGCTCAACATCAAGACGGAGCAGGTGCGGTTGAGCTTCATCTACTTAAGCTTCGTGACCGCCGGCTTGAACGTGGTAGCCTATCTGGTAATGGCCTTCGTGCTGAAGCACAAGGACCGGATCAAGCGGCCCCTCGCCAAGCGGAGCACCGTTTGGGAAATTTGACCTCTTTGCCCGATGACCAATAACGATATCCTGAAGAAACTCCGGGTGGCCTTGAAGCTGCGCGATACGGACATCGTGAAGATCATGGCCTTGGTGGATTTCCACATGACCACCTCGGAACTCGGTGCCTTCTTCCGCACGGAAGACCATCCGAATTACAAGGAAGCAGGGGACCAAGTACTCCGGAATTTCCTGAACGGCCTGGTGATCCACCTGCGTGGGCCGATGCCGGAGAAGAAGCCGAAGGAGTAGCCGGAGGCGCGGCTTTGTCCAATGTCCCATGTCCGATGCGCACTCACGCATAAGACATCGGACGATCCGCATAGGACAACCGTAATTCCACTCCCTCGCTTAGCTTCGCCTGCATGAGGATCCTGATCACTGGAAGCAATGGCCTGTTGGGGCAAAAGCTTGTCGCCGCCCTGCGGAACGATCCAGCAATGGACCTTCTGGCCACCTCTCGAGGCGGGGATCGCACCGCCGATCTGTTGGGCGAACGATATCGGTCCATGGATATTACCCACAAGGCTGAAGTGGACGCCGTGATCGATGCCTTCCGCCCGGAGGTGATCATTCACACCGCAGCCATGACCAATGTGGACAGCTGCGAACTGGACCCGGCAGCTTGCAAACTCCAGAACGTGACCGCGACGGAATACTTGGTGGAAGCGGCCAAGCGCCACAATAGCCACTTCATCTTCCTCAGCACGGATTTCGTGTTCGATGGTGCAAATGGGCCGTATCGCGAGGAAGATGCTCCGGCGCCGTTGAGCATCTATGGACATAGCAAGCTGGATGGTGAGCGTATCGTGCAAGAAGCAGGCTTGAAGAAGTGGGCCATCGCACGCACCATTATCGTGTATGGGATCGCCGAAGGCCTGAGCCGCAGCAATGTGGTCCTCTGGGCAAAGGGTGCCTTGGAGAAGGGCAGCCCGATAAACGTAGTGGACGACCAATGGCGAATGCCCACCTTAGCTGAGGACTTGGCCGATGGCTGCATCCGCATCGCGGAAAAAGGGGCCACCGGGATCTATCACCTCAGCGGCCCGGACGGGATGAGCATCCTGGAGCTCGTGCAGCGCACAGGAGACTTCTTCGGCCTAGGGACCGAGGTGGTCACGCCGATCAAGAGCCATACTTTGGGGCAACCGGCCAAGCGCCCACCGGTCACCGGTTTCATCTTGGACAAGGCCCGCCGCGATCTGGGCTATGCACCACATGGTTTTGAAGATGGGCTCGCGGTGCTTCGCGCCCAGCTCGAACCTTAGACCAGCAACATGGCACGTCGTCGCCGGACCCGACCATGGAGAGAAGAGTTGAAGGACCTCTTTGCCATGGACAAGGGGGAGCGACTGAGCTTTGCGGCGCTACTTTCGCTCTGTTTGATCGCGGCGGCATGGGTCACTTGGGAGCAATGGATCCGGCCCCGGAGGATGATGGACAAGCAGCACCTGGAAATGGTCTGGTGGAATCTGCAGGACACCACTGCGGATGGTCAACGCCTAAAGGACAAGGGCATGGACGACATCCGGCTCTTCAAGTTCGATCCCAATGGATTGCCCGTGGATCAATGGGTTGATCTCGGCTTGAGCGAGAAACAAGCAGCAGCGCTTCATCGCTATGAGGAGCGCGGTGGAAAATTCCGCACCAAGAAGGATCTCGCAAAAATGCGGGTGGTGGATCCGCACCTCTTTGAGCAATGGGAACCGTACATCCAGCTGCCGGACTCCCTTCCCCGAAAACAAGGAGGAACCTATGCGGGCCAAAACCAGTGGCCCCGCGACACCGGTCGTTGGGCTTCCGGAGATCGACCGCACTACGCAGAACGCGAAAAGGATCTTTCCGTGGAGATCAACGGTGCGGATTCAACGGCCTTGGTCGCGGTAAGGGGGATCGGCCCGGCATTCGCGCGAAGCATCATCAAATACCGCGACCGGCTTGGTGGCTTTGTCAGCTTGGACCAGCTCAGCGAGGTCTACATCCTGCGCGACAAACCTGAAGCGGTAGAGCGCTTGAAGGAGAAGCTGACCGTGGACCCGGCCTTGATGAGGCGGATCCACTTGAACAGTTGTACTGTGGAAGAACTGGCCCCCCATCCCTATATCGATTGGAAAGTCGCCAAGGCACTGATCGCCTATCGAGATCATCATGGACCGTTCGCGGACGTGGCGGCCATCACCAATTGTGCGCTGGTGACGGATAGCATCCACCAGCGGCTGGCTCCCTATCTCACATTGGAGAAATGAAATGGGGCCCGCTTACCACGCTCCCTAACTCTTTTACTTCCCCGCTTCATCACCCGGGCCAGAGGTCAATGTCGAGCGGAGATCCTACCGTTAAAGAGGATCGGGTTTAATTTGCGGCCCCGTGCGGCATTCATGCTCATCTTAATTTCAGTCGACGGGCCTTATCACCACACATGGAATTCAGCACTACCGAGAACCGGCAGATGATCGCACAGGCCGTGCGCGACCTCGTTGAACGCGAAGTACGACCCAACCTGATGGAATGGGACGAGAGCCAGCACATGCCGATCGATCTCTTCAAGAAGCACTTTGGCCCTGCCGGTATGCTGGGCGTACTGGTGCCGGAGGAATACGGTGGAGCGGGCCTTGGTTACCATGAATACGTGGACACCATCGTGGAAGTAGCACGCGTCTGTGGCAGCATCGGCCTCAGTGTGGCAGCACACAACTCGCTTTGCACCGGCCACATCATGTACTTCGGCAACGACGAACAGAAGAAGCGCTGGCTCACCAAACTCGCCACCGGCGAATGGCTCGGCGCTTGGGCGCTCACCGAGGCTGGCACAGGCAGCGATGCCATGCGCATGGCTACCACCGCCAAAAAAGAAGGGAAGGAGTGGGTACTCAACGGCACCAAGAGCTGGATCACACATGGCATCAGCAGCGATGTGGTGGTGGTGATCGCCCGCACCGGCGAACTCTTGGACAGCAAAGGCATGACCGCCTTCGTGGTGGAGCGCGGAACACCCGGAATGAAGGGTGGTAAAAAGGAGAATAAGCTCGGTATGCGTGCGAGCGAGACCGCCGAGGTGATCTTTGAGAATTGCCGCATTCCGGAGGAGAACGTGCTCGGTGAAGTAGGGCAGGGGTTCCAGCAGGCCATGAAGGTGCTCGACGGCGGAAGGATCAGCATTGCTGCACTTTCACTGGGTATCGCCAAGGGGGCACTGGCTGCCAGCGTGAACTACTCCAAGGAGCGGCACCAGTTCGGCAAACCCATCTCGGAGTTCCAGGCCATCAGCTTCAAGCTCGCTGATATGGCCACGCGAATCGAAGCATCGGAGCTGCTCATTCAGCAGGCTTCGGATATGAAGAACAAAGGCCAGCGCATGACCAAGGAAAGCGCAATGGCCAAGTATTACGCCAGCGAGGTGAGCGTTTACGCCAGCACGGAAGCCGTGCAGATCTTCGGAGGCTACGGATACACCAAGGATTATCCAGTGGAGAAGTTCTACCGGGACAGCAAGCTTTGCACCATCGGTGAAGGGACCTCGGAGATCCAGAAGCTGGTGATCAGCCGGGAGGTGCTGCGGTAAAGGGTGATCGGTCGGCAGCTTCCTGCTATCTAGTCCTTCCGGCTACTAATTGCCACAGGTGCAGCTTTACCACTGCACGCCCATCACCATCCCCACTGCTTCATCATTTGCAAAGGGCCCCACGGAAAGTCCACCGGGTAAGCGACGCTTATGCAGCTCAGGAATGAGCACGCCCACCAAGGCACCGAAGCTAGCTCCCACCAATACATCCGAGGGAAAGTGCTTGGCCGCCTTCACCCGGTAGTAGCCCGTAAGCGCGGTAGGTACCGCGGCCGCGCCGTAAAGCAACCAGCGCTTACCCCCCAGTTCAGGGTGTAGGTCGTTCATCACCTTGGCCATAAAGAAGGTGGAGGTGGCCACCGTGGAAGTATGGCCACTGAAGAAGGAGTTGCGGTTGGCGGGGTCGGTCCGCAGGTCCATGGCCGCCTCGGGTACATAGGTGATAGGGCGGAAGCGACCTGCATTATTGGACGTCCAGCCTTGTACGGAGCAGTTCACCAGCATGGATTCGACATACATCGCCACCAAGGGCTTCCACTCCTGGCGCACTCGTTTATCCAAACCCAGCAGAACAGGCGCCGCCATGGAAACGCGGAGCAGTAAATCGCTCCTGTCCAAAGCATTTTGCTGTTCGTTCAAATTCAAGTGCAAGGCGATGCGGTCGAAGGATGACACGGATGAAGTGCTCAATGCAAGCACGCTTTCTTCGTCCAGCGCAGCCTGCCGGGACGCTTGCTGTATGGATATATAGGTGAGGGCACCCGTGCCTAAAATGACGGCACCATCCACCTTAGGGTCCACACGATACACCGAAGCACCGCCTTGGGCCTGCACCCCGCTTGGCACCAACAGTGCCAAAAGGAACCAGATCAATACGTTCTTGGTCTTCATTACTCAAAGATAATGAGGATCAAAGGGCGTTTTGGGCCTTCGGATAGGTGCTACGCGCGTTTGACGATCGCATGATAAAGAGGAGTGCCTAGCGCACTCCCCCAAGCTAGGACTTCTCTTCTTTCCATCGCATTGGCCGGTTATGGATGCTGGCTGAAGGGGGCGTCCGTCTGCCCTCCGGATCCGGGTCTTTCTAAGTCTCCTTTCAGCCGTTGGCTGCGTAACCTCGGTGGTGATCCTGCAACCAGATCGCAGTTGGCCTTGGATGATCTGGACTTACGGCAAGCACCATTGGGTGCCTTGGGGTGTTCAGTTGAGGAAGACAGCGTTTGGCCGTCCATCATGGAATTACCCCAGAACCCTGCACGCTATGGCACGCGCTCCCTCCGGTTCGCATACCAATGGCCGCTTCTGTCAGCGGTGCTCATCCAAGTGGTGTTCTGGATGGCGCTCAACACGGTATTTCTCGTTTCAGGCTATTTGGTCCTCAAGGCAGCCGCCCTCACGTCCCCCCAGTTGGTATTGCCTTCGTTCGCGTTCATCTGGGCGCTTGTCATGGTCATTTCCATCCTCTATGGAACTTTACTCGGAATGATCGACCGCTTCCTCGAAGGCCGGTTCCGGCCCCGTATTTCCTTGGGGATGCGCATCCTTGGGAAGGGCCTGCTGTATTCGGTCGCCTATATTGTGATTGCCTTGGCGGGCCTGCTCGTCTTGGGCAAGATGCTCGTATCCTTTCGTTTTGGTCCCATCAATTTGGACCCCACGAGCACGGGCCGGATCGCCATCCTGATCACCCTCGCACCCACCACCGTTACGGGCAACTTCCTCATTTCCTTCATCAAACAGGTGAACCGGAGCTTCGGGCCGGGGTTGTTGGCCGCCATGATCACGGGCCGCTATCGAAAGCCGGTATGCGAGAAGCGGGTGTTCATGTTCATGGACCTGCGTGATTCAACCGCCCATGCCGAACGCTTAGGCCCGGATGCCTATAGCGCCATGGTCCGGGATCTCTTTCACGATACGGATTCAGTTGTTCCGCGATATCGCGCCGAGGTGTTCCAGCATGTGGGGGATGAGGTTGTACTGACCTGGAACGCCCTGGGGTTGAAGGATGCTACGGACTGTCTGTTGCTCTTCTTCGCCGTACGTGAGGCCATCCAAGCACGGGCCAAGCACTACATAGGCCGCTACGGCGTGTTGCCGGAGTTCAAGGCGGGGTTGCATTTGGGCGACGTGGTGGCCGTGGAAGTGGGAGACATTCGGCGGGAGGTCGCCTATCATGGGGATACGATCAATACCGCATCGCGGATCCAAGGCCTCTGCAACGAGCACCAGCGCAGCTTGCTGGTTTCCCGGACCCTCTTGGAACTATGCCACTTGGAGAACCACCCGGACCTAAAGGCGGAGGACATCGGTAAGCTACAGTTGAAGGGCAAGCAGACCCTTGTGGATGTGATCGCCATTGAATGCACCAAAGGTGATCTACCGGACCTTCGGCGGCGTAGCGGGAAGGCCGCATCAACCTTGCAACTTACATGACATGATGGACCTCGTCGAGAAAGCGGAGCAGTTCGTGCGTGCATCCATGGCAGCGCATTTTCCGGCCACCATCACCTACCACAATGCGGAACATGCGGCACAAGTGGCACTGGCATGCGGGCTGCTGGCCCAAGGGGAAGGGGTGACGGAAGAGGAACGGACGGCCCTGCTGCTCGCTGCATGGTTCCACGATGCGGCCTATCACCTCGGCACGGCAGGACATGAGGAGCGGGGAGCTGCATTCGCCACAGAGTTCTTGCAGAAGGAAGGTGCCGATTTGGCCATCATTGCACTGGTGCGCGACCTGGTGCTGGCCACCGATCCGGCGCGGAAGCCGGGAAATGCACTGGAGCGCCTGATACGGGACGCGGACATCTCACATATTGCCTCGGAAGACTATTTGCAACTCGCCGAGGCGTTGCGTACGGAATTGAAGGGCTTCTCGGGTAGGGCATATACCAAGCGGGACTGGGCGGTGCAGAACATCGCCTTGCTGGAGCGAAGCGAGTTCATGTCCGCTACGGGCAAGGAACAGTGGGAGGCCGGGAGGCGGAAAAACTTGGCCACGTTGCGGCTGCAACTGCCTACACTGAAGAGCAAGCAGGAGCACGATAGGGCCGCCAAAAGAGAAAAAGATGCAGCCAAGGCGGAGCAGGCGAAATTCAAAGGCACGGAAAGGGGGACTGAAACGCTCTTCCGGGTCACCTTGAACAACCATATACGCCTCAGCCGGATCGCCGACAACAAGGCACACCTGATGCTCACGGTGAACGCACTGATCATCACCTTGCTGATCTCGAAGCACGCCGCTGGCGGTTTCAACCCAGCGCATGCTTGGCCCACCGGAATATTGCTCGTCTCCAGCGTGCTCTCGATCATCACTGCTACGCTGGCCACCTGGCCCAAGGTCACTCGGGGTATCACTTCCAAGGAATCCGTTCAGGACCGAACAGCGAATCTGCTGTTCTTCGGCAACTTCCACAGAATGAAGGTGGAGGATTTCCAGTGGGGTATCAACGAGGTGATCAATGACCGGGACTTCCTCTACGCAAGCCTTACGCGCGACCTATACCACCTTGGAGGCGTACTGAGCGCTAAGTACAACTACCTCCGGGCTACTTATCTCCTCTTCATGGTGGGTCTTGTGGCCGCGGTGGTGGCGTTCCTCTACTTCGGGTTCCCGCAGGCGCTCGGCTCTTGATCTGCAGAGGAGCCACGGATGCACGTTCAGTAGGCGGTCATCATTACCTGCCGGTATCGGTGAATTTTCGTATGCAGAGCCATCATCGCGCTCTAATTAGCGGCTTCAAGTATGGGTGCCATTTGTGTGAATATTGATGGACCAGCAGCCGCCAGAAGGCACAAAGCCATGCTGCGCTGGCACGTTCCAACTCTTATCGTTTCGGTATTTCTCCGAGCTCTCGCAACGTGGCTTCCGCATGAATGATGGTGGCGAGTCGGTGCAGATGCTCGTATGCAGCGAGCTGTTTGTTGTAGCGCTTCAGGTCGGCCTCGTTCAACTGGCCCGCGTCGCGCAGGTCCATCTTGTCGGCCAGGTCGTGCACCTTCACCCGAGTGGCCAAGGGGTTCTTCGCAACGCGTTCGATGTAACCATCGTAATCCTCATCTTTCACACGGCTGATGTGGGTGAGCGCTATCAGTACCTGATCGGGAAAGCCTTTCTTGCGCAGCGTTTCCACCGTGTGGTCGGACCGCTCCAGCACATCGTGAAGGGCACCCAGCAGCCGCTCGTCATCATCTTTTCCGTGCGTTATCACGCGCAGGATGTGCAGAATGAACGGCTCTCCAAATCGCCCGACTTGGCCTTGATGGACCTTGGCTGCCAATCGGATAGCGCGTTCGAGTAGGTGCACTTTTGAGGCTGTTCGTTCCGGCATCCATATCCGTGGCCCGGGTCGGTCACGTCTTTTTTACTTAGGGTTAAGTAAAACTAATGAACGAGCGAGGTTGTTCTGACTTTGGATGCAAATGGGTGATTCGAGTTACACCGAATGAAGCGAAACATGCCATCAATGGTGCGCGAAACCAGGCCGCCGCGACCCTTGGAAGAGCACGAGAGTAAGGCGGCGCAACCCTTATTGTCCGTGGCAGTGTGCAGCGCACGTCTCGTTTCGAATGAAGACGGGCAGTGCCAAACGGCGCTTGGTCGATAGGGGACGACTCAGCCGCATCGCACCAACCTCTTTTACTATTCATTGCACCGATCCACGAAAAAGTTATATTTGCACCCCCATTGAGAAAAAAGACCATGCTGATCATTCCAGTGAAAGAAGGCGAGCCTATTGATAAGGCTCTGAAGAAATTCAAGAAGAAATTCGAGCGTACCGGCACCTTGCGTGCGTTGCGCAAGCGCCAATCCTTCTCGAAGCCTTCCGTAGAGCGTCGCAGGGAGTTGATCCGTGCCGCCTACAAGGAGGAGAAGTACGGAGGGGACCAATAGGGGTATGTAGGGGCAAAACCCTACATGTCACCAGCGCCCTGTAAATAACTCGCTTTGAAAGGCGAAAGGACCGGTCGGTCCTTTCGCCTTTTTTGCATTCGTACATTGTAAGAATGCCGGTTGAACGTTTTCTGGAACACCTCGCCTTCGAGAAGCGCGCCAGTCCCTTAACGGTGAAGGCCTATGGCGGCGATCTTCAGCAGTTCAGCAGATTCCTGAAGGAAGAGCTGGGCGTGGATGATCCGTCAGCCGCTACCGACAAGGCTGTGCGTGCGTGGATGATGCGACTGCTCGAAGGGGGCGTGAGCGCCCGATCGGTAAACCGGAAACTGAGCACGCTACGGGCTTATTTCCACTTCGCACGGACGGTTGGGGTGGTGCGGAACGACCCCACAGCCTTGATCGATCCGCCCAAGACGCCTACGCGTCTTCCCGAATTTGTTGCCGAACGCAACATGGAACGCCTGCTGGAGGAGATGCCATGGCCCGAAGGCTTCGTTGGGAACCGCGATCGTGTCATCCTCGAGTTGCTCTATGGTACTGGCATGCGTTTGGCGGAACTGATGGGCTTGGCCCCGGTCGACATTGATCTGCGACGGGGCACGGTGCGCGTGCTGGGCAAACGCAACAAGGAGCGCATCATACCCATGGCCAGCCCATTGGTGGAATTGCTTCGTGATCATCTGCGGCAGCGCGAGGCATTGGCGCCGGAATTAGGAACCGCACTTTTGGTGCGGCCCGATGGTAAACCCTTGCCGCGGCGCACCGTACAATCCCTTGTTACACGTTACCTTAGTGCGGTGACAACCCAGGACAAACGGAGCCCACACGTTTTGCGCCACACCTTCGCTACCCATCTGCTCGAGCATGGTGCTGACCTGAATGCCGTGAAGGAGCTGTTGGGACATGCGAACCTTGCCGCAACTCAAGTGTATACCCACAACACCGTAGAGAAGCTCAAACAAGCCCACCGCCAAGCACATCCGCGGGGTGGTAACCACGATACATAAGAACCTTTAAAAAAACCAGTGACATGAACATGACCGTGCATTCCCTGCATTTCGACGCAGACGTCAAGCTCACCGATTTCATTAAGGAGAAGTTGAGCAAGCTGACCCAGTTCCACGACAACATCATGTCCGCGGATGTGACCTTACGGGTGGGCAGCGATGGTGAGCGGCCGGAGAATAAACACGTGGAGATCCGATTGGCCGTTCCGGGCAACGATCTCTTCGCAAAACGCAAGGCTTCCAGCTTCGAAGAAGCCGCCGTGAACACCATTGAGGCACTTCGTAGCCAGGTGGACAAGGATAAAACACGGTTGCGCGAAGTGCGCGGATAAGCCGCCAGGGCCGGAGAAACGGCCTTTTATCAGCCCATTTGGACGGCCATGAAACTTTTCATGGCCGTCTTCATTTGGTGGCGTCGAGGTTTTGTATACATTTGCAGGCCCAATTCCGGGGGTATT
>JBEBYG010000015.1:0-86888 GCA_040391235.1 Cryomorpha ignava | reverse complement strand
ATGTGGTGGTCACGATCGCACCTGCACCTAATGCCGGTGCGGATGCCAACCTCACGGTCTGCGACCAAGGTGCGGCAACAAGCCTCTTGACCGCTCTGGGCGGAAGCCCCGATGCAGATGGAAGTTGGAGTGGCCCAAGCACAGTGGTGAACAACCAGTACGATCCGGCAACGATGGATCCAGGCAGCTACACCTACACGGTGACAGGTACGGCTCCTTGCGGAAGTGCATCAGCCACGGTTACGGTGACCGAGACCGGTAGCCCGAACGCCGGTACGGATGGCGCAGTAACAGTCTGTGAGGATGGCTCTTCGATCAACCTCTTTACTGAGCTCGGTGGTAGCCCGGATGCAGGCGGCACCTGGAGCGGTCCAAGCACCATCGTCAACGGTCAGTTCGATCCAACCCAGAACAATGCGGGAACGTACATCTACCTGTTAAATGCTACCCCACCTTGCACTGGCGATCAATCCCAAGTGGTGGTCACGGTCGTGTCGGCACCAAGCGCGGGTACGGATGCCAACTTGACGATGTGCGATCAAGGTGCTTCAACCAGCCTCTTATCCGCTCTCGGCGGAAGCCCGGATGCTGGTGGCAGTTGGAGTGGTCCGAGCACTGTTGTGAATGATCAGTACGATCCGGCAACGATGAATGCGGGCACTTACACCTATACTGTTACAGGAACAACCCCTTGCGGAAACGCGAGCGCCACAGTAACCGTGACCGAGACTGGCAGCCCGAACGCAGGCATCGATGGCGCGGTAACGATCTGCTCGGATGGCTCGGCGATCAACCTTTTTGCACAGCTCAGCGGCAACCCCGATGCTGGCGGCACCTGGAGCGGTCCGAGCACGATCACCAATGGCCAGTTCGATCCGACTGCCGACAATGCCGGAACGTATATCTACTCGCTCGATGCCACGCCTCCCTGCTTGGGCGATGCATCGCAAGTAGTTGTAACGATCGTACCGGCACCGAATGCCGGTGCGGATGCCAACCTCACCGTCTGCGATGAGGGCGCCGCAACAAACCTCTTGACAGCCTTGGGCGGAAGCCCGAATGCTGGTGGTAGCTGGTCTGGCCCTAGCACGGTCGTGAATGGACAGTATGATCCGGCTACGATGGATCCGGGCACATACACCTACGTGGTGCCGGGCACGACTCCCTGTGGAAGCGCGAGCGCCACAGTAACGGTGACCGAAACGGGCAGCCCGAACGCTGGCACCGATGGTGCGGTCACGGTCTGTGCGGTCGGCTCTGCAGTGAACCTGCTTGCTCAATTAGGTGGCAGTCCGGGTGCTGGTGGCACGTGGAGCGGACCTAGCACGATCACTAACGGCCAGTTCGATCCTGCGGTGAACACGGCAGGCACCTATACCTACACTCTGACTGCCACAGCTCCGTGCGTGGATGCCACTGCGGAAGTGGCGGTAACGATCGAAGCGCCGCATGATCCGGGCATCAGTGCACTGGATACACTTTGCACAGGCGATTCACCTGTGAACCTCTTCACCCTCCTCGGCGGCACTCCGGATCAAGGTGGTACATGGAACGGACCGAGCGTGCTATCAAATGGGATCTTCGACCCTGCCATATCTGCTCAAGGAGTCTATACATACCAGTTCACGGGAGGTGTTTGTGCGGATGTATCCGCCACGGTGCAAATGACCGTCCTTTCTGGACCCAATGCGGGTCAGAATAACGCGGTGGCACTCTGCGATATTGGACCAACAGTGAACTTGTTCGGTCTCCTCTCAGGCAATCCACAGCAAGGAGGAACATGGATCGGGCCGGACGGGTTCACCACCTCACCATCCATCGATCCGGCGTCCGCCGCGCAAGGTCCTTACACTTACACCGTGGTGGGCAACGCTTCCTGTCCGGATGCATCCGCCGTGGTGACCCTCTCCATCAATCACGCTGTGGATGCCGGAACGAATGGTTCGTTGAACGTATGCAGCGATGGTTCCATGGTAGCTCTCTTCGGTGAACTGGGAGGCACTCCGGATGCCGGAGGAACTTGGACCATGCCACCGAGCAACGATCCCTTCAACGGGATCCTCAACCCGGCCACGGATCCTTCAGGGATCTATGTCTACACCGTTCAAGGTGCTTCGCCCTGTCCTGCAGCAACAGCACAAGTGACGGTTTTAGTGGTGCAGGCCCCGGACGCAGGGAATGATACCACGGCCGCTCTGTGCAGCTTGAATCCTCCGGTGAACATGTTGAATTTGCTGGGCGGCGAGCCCGATACCGGTGGAACATGGACCGATCCCGAAGGCAACTCCACCTCGGCAACCTTCGATCCGGAAAGCTCCATACCCGGACTGTACATCTACTTGCTGCCTGCTGTCGCCAGTTGCACGCAGGACCAGGCCACCATCGATATCATGGTTTCTCCAGCAGCCTACGCCGGCGGTGATGGCGATACTACCGTCTGCGCGAACGGCGCCCCTTTCCAACTCTTCGATCTCCTCAGCAACACACCCGATGCCGGTGGAACCTGGTCCGGCCCCGGCGGGATCAGCGCAGATGGTATGCTGGATCCAACAGCAGCAGCAAGCGGCTCATACACGTACACCGTAACGGCACCTGCCCCTTGCCCGCAGGACATGGCCACCGTGGAGCTAACGCTTACACCCTTGCCAGAGGTAGCACCAAGCTTCGATATGAGCGATGGCTGCACGCCCGTGCAGGTCACCTTCACCAGTGGCTACGCGGGTGATGGCACATGCCATTGGGACTTCGGGAACGGAACGGATACAACCGAGTGCGGGCCTATCACCATCACGTATGACCAGCCCGGGGATTATGTGGTGCACTTCACCGCTGACCCTGGGAACGGATGTGCTGCTAGTACCGAATTGGATCAGCTGGTGCGCGTGATGGATAAGCCAACGGCAGCATTCTCCATCGTGGGCAGGATCACCAGTACCACCAGTCCTACTGCCGCTTTCGCCAACGCGAGCACAGGGGCTACCCAGTACCACTGGGACTTTGGAGGCTTGGGTACATCCACAATAGCGAACCCTCAGTTCACCTTCCCCTACAACGTGGAGCAGTTCTATCCCATCTGCCTGATCGCCTATGCTTCACCCACTTGCGCGGATACGACCTGCGCGGATCTCTTCGTGCCCGCAAGCGCCTCGGTCTTTGCGCCCAATGCATTCACTCCGGATGGAGATGGCATCAACGACGAATTCGCACCGGTGGTCATGGGGCTCGATCCGAACGACTATCATTTCATCATTGTGGATCGCTGGGGGCATGAGGTCTTCAGCACGGAGGACATGAATGCCAAATGGAACGGCAATTTCGGCAACGGCAATCCTGCTCCGATCGGCGTCTACGTTTGGAAGTTGATCGGGCAGGACATGGTGGCTAACACGCGGTTTGAGCACATCGGGCATGTAACGCTCGTGCGCTGAGGTAGCCCATCCGGCTAATTTCCGCGACCTTTGCGCCCGTCCAAAAGCCCATGAGCGAACGCCTGGTCATCATTCCTACCTACAACGAGAAGGAGAACATCCGCGACATTATCGCACACGTGCTCGGGCTACGACCGGAGTTTCATGTGCTGGTGGTGGATGATGGCTCACCCGATGGCACGGCGGATATCGTGCGGGACATCCAAGTGAAAGAGTCGGCCCGTGTGCACCTATTGGAGCGCAAGGGCAAGCTCGGCTTGGGAACGGCCTACATCGCTGGCTTCAGGTGGGCGTTGGAGCGGGACTATGCGTACATCTTCGAGATGGACGCCGATTTCAGCCACGACCCCAACGACCTGCTGCGGCTTTATGCGGCTTGTGCGGAATACGGTGTGGGCATGAGCGTAGGGTCGCGCTACGTCAAGGGCGGAAAAGTGAGCGATTGGGCATGGAACCGCGTGCTGCTCAGCTGGTGCGCGTCCATGTATGTGAGGCTGATCCTTTGGATGAGCGTGCGCGACACCACAGCCGGTTTCGTCTGTTACCGCGCGAATACGCTGCGGGCATTGCCTCTGGACGAGATCCGCTTCATCGGCTATGCCTTTCAGATCGAAATGAAGTACCGGGTGAAAGTGGCAGGGTTCCGCATCCAGGAAGTGCCCATCATCTTCAAGGACCGTGTGAAAGGAAAGAGCAAGATGAGCGCCAATATTTTCCATGAAGCCTTCTTGGGTGTGCTGATGATGCGCACCACGATCAAGCACGGCTCGAAAGCAGTGATCCAGCCATGAACAGCTGGTTGCTCCGCGATGTCCGGATAGTGAACGAAGGCCGGACAACAGAGGCCGACGTGCTGGTGCGCGACGGCTTTATCGAGCGCGTGGCCACGGAAGGGGTCGGCAGTGCGAAGGGAGTGAAGGAGTTAGATGCGAAGGGCAAGCATTTGCTCCCGGGCGCCATCGACGATCAGGTCCATTTTCGCGAGCCAGGGCTTACTTATAAGGAGGATATCGCGCACGGCTCCGCAGCTGCGGTGGCCGGTGGCATCACCACCTTCATGGAGATGCCCAACACCATTCCGCAGACCTTGACGCAGGAACTTCTGGAAGAAAAGTATGCCATGGGCGCGGCCTCCAGTGTAGCGAACTACTCCTTCTACATGGGAGCCAGCAACACCAATGTGGACGAAGTGCTTCGTACCGATCCGCGCACCGTTTGCGGCTTGAAGGCCTTCTTGGGAAGCAGCACCGGCAACATGTTGGTGGACAATCCCGAAACACTGGACCGTCTGTTCAAGGAAGCACACTTGATCCTTGCAATTCACGCAGAGGATGAGCCCACCATCCGGCGGAACATGGCAGAGGCCGTGGCGCGCTACGGTGCCGATATCCCCATGGAGCAACACCCGTTGATCCGTAGTGCAGAAGCGTGCTGGCTATCCTCCAGCAATGCAGTGGCCTTGGCGAAAAAGCACGGCACACGCTTGCACGTACTCCACATCAGCACGGCGCGTGAACTGGAGCTGTTCGCGCCGGGTCAGTTGGATGGCAAGCGCATCACGGCAGAAGCTTGTGTGCATCACCTCTGGTTCACCGATGCCGACTACAAGAACAAGGGCACACTTATCAAGTGGAATCCTGCGGTGAAAACCGCGGACGACCGCGATGCCATCCGCCAAGGCGTGAAGGATGGCCGCATCGATGTGGTGGCCACCGACCATGCGCCGCACACGATCGAGGAAAAGGAGCAGCCCTATGCGCAATGCCCCAGTGGTGGTCCTTTGGTGCAACACGCACTACCAGCCATGCTGGAGTTGATGCATCAAGGCGTGTTCAGCTTGGAGGAAGTGGTGGAGAAGATGTGCCATGCACCGGCGCGCTTGTTCCAAGTGAAGGACCGAGGATTCATTCGCGAAGGCCAGCACGCGGACCTGGTACTCGTGGACCTCGACGCACCATGGACGGTCACCAAGGAAAACCTGCTGTACAAATGCGGCTGGTCACCTTTTGAAGGCCAGCGTTTCCGCTCACGCGTTTTGCGCACTTGGGTGAATGGCGAGCTGGTTTACATCGATGGCGAAGTGGACCGCTCCGTCCGCGGAATGCGAGCGATCTTCGATCGATGAAGAATGCTGCCTTCATCGGGTTGCTGATCCTCGCCGTGTCGTGTGGAGGAAAGGATGAAGTGCCCGAAACGCCCTTGAGCCGTGAGAAATTCGAACAGGTACTTGCGGGAAGCCTCTTGATCCAAGCACGCTTGGGGCACGAGATCCGCGTAGACATTCGCTCCGACAGTCCGGCAGCATCCTACTACGAGGACCTGTTCAAGGAGCAAGGTGTCACCGAGGCCGACTTCCGTGCCACCTACGATGCCTATTTGAAGCAGCCTGAGGCGCTGAAGAAGATCTACGAAGATGTCCTCAACCAACTACAGCAGCGCGCGGATAGCGTAAGCCACTGAGGCATGCCCTCAGATCGGCCGTCACGTCCAATGCATATCGGACCATCTGCGCCATCTGCGGTTTTTTCAGAAGAAGAAATCCTTCATCCCCGATCAAGGAACGCAGCCACGTTCGCGATCGCCTCTTCCGCTGAACGGAATTTCATCCCCAGTAAACGCTGCGCCTTCGAGCCATCGTAGTGCCGGATACGCGATGCCGTCCGCGCTGTATTGCGTGTGATCAATGGTCGTCCACCAAAGAAGGTGCGTACCGTCTCGGCACGCCAGCCCAATTCCAAGGCCCATGCAGGCAGCTTCGCGGAAGGTGCAGGCTTTCCATTACTCGCAGCGATCAACGTGAACAGCTGACGGTAACTGATCTCCTCACCGATCAATAGGTAGCGATCGCCGGTCTTCCCTTCGTTTATCAAGCGCACCATGGCCATGGCCACATCGCGCGCATCCACAACCGCATTCGTGCCTCCCGGATAAAACCGGGAGCCCTTCCGCACGCGATCGATCATCGTCATGCTACTGCGACCGTGTTGCCCCGGGCCGATCACCACGCAGGGGTTCACCATCACCGCATCCAATCCTTCAGCGATGCCGCGATGTACTTCCAGCTCCGCATCCGCCTTGCTGATCGCATAACCGGAAGAGCGCTTGTCCTGCACAAAAGGCTTCGTCTCATCACCCGTTCCTCCGTCCATTCCGCCGCCAATGGAGGCCGTGGAACTCACATGGCACAGACGCTTCACACCAGCTTCCAATGCAGCATCCACCACGTTGGCCGTCCCGACCACGTTGGCGCGTTGTAGTGCATCCGCATCACGCGGATCGAAGGAGACCAGTGCGGCACAGTGATACAAGTGCTCAACGCCCTGCATCGCCTCGCGCAAGGCATCCACATCAAACAGGTCGCCTTCCACCCACTGGATCCGCCGGAAGCGTTCGGCACCGTCGGGATGATAGTGTTGCAAGATCCGCTTCACGATGGACGCGTCGCTGTCCTTCCGCAGCAAGGCACGCACACTGCGTCCTTCGGTGAGCAATGCATCCAGCACATGCGCGCCCACGATCCCCGTTCCTCCTGTTACTAGATGCATCTAAGCGCGAATGGGCGCGGCCGCAAGTTATCCTGTGCGAGCCTGAGAGCAGGATATCGGGGATTGCATTGAACTTGTATTTTCTTTGCGCCCCCCAAGACGATGGCCTTTGCGCCCTTTGCATCTTGGCTGTAAAGAAGATCATGGCGTTGACAAACTTCGTAGAGGAACTCCGCTGGCGCGGATTGTTGCAGGACATCACCCCCGATGCCGAGGCCCATTTGATGAAAGGCCCCGCAAGCGGCTACATCGGCTTCGATCCCACGGCGGATTCACTGCATGTGGGGAACCTGGTGCAGATCATGATCCTGGTACACTTCCAGCGCTGCGGCCACAAGCCGGTAGCCTTGGTGGGCGGTGCCACGGGCATGGTGGGCGATCCCAGTGGTAAGAAGAGCGAGCGCAACCTCCTCGATGAGGATGCACTGCGCCACAACCAAGCCTGCGTGCAGAAGCAGCTCGAGCGCTTCCTCGATTTCAACAGCGGCCCCAATCCAGCACGGCTGGTGAACAACTACGACTGGTTCAAGGACATGGGCTTCCTGCGTTTCATTCGCGACGTGGGCAAGCACATCACCGTGAATTACATGATGGCGAAGGACAGCGTGAAAAGCCGTTTGGAAACAGGATTGTCCTTCACGGAGTTCAGCTACCAGCTGGTGCAGGGCTACGATTACTGGTGGCTGAACCAGAACGAGAACTGCACGGTGCAGATGGGCGGCAGCGACCAATGGGGCAACATCACCACCGGCACGGAACTGATCCGCCGCATGGGCGGTAACGAGGCCTACGCCATCACAACGCCGTTGCTCACCAAGGCCGATGGCAGCAAGTTCGGCAAGAGCGAAAGCGGAAATGTTTGGCTGGATGCCGAACGCACTTCACCTTACAAATTCTACCAGTTCTGGCTCAATGGCACCGATGCGGACGCAGCGCGGTTCGCGGCCATTTTCACGCCATGGACACAAGCGGAGGTGGAATCGCTTGTGGCGGAGCACGCAACGGCCCCGCACGAACGGAAACTGCAAAAGGCGGTAGCCGGCCACATCACCACCTTGGTACACGGAGCCGCTGAACTGGAGGCCGCGATACAAGCAAGCACCATCCTTTTCGGCAACGCCGCAGAAGGGCTGAGCACATTGAGCGAAAAGCAGTGGTTGGACGTATTCGACGGCGTGCCGCAAGCGGAAGTGCCCCAGGCAACGATCGAACCGGGCATCGGCATCATCGATCTGTTGAGCGAAGGCACGGGTTTCTTGGCATCCAAGGGCGAAGCCAGGCGTGCGCTGAAGGAAGGTAGCATTAGCGTCAACAAAGCCAAAGTAGGCGAGGACTACACCGTGAAAACGGACGACCTGATCGCCGGAAAGTTCATCTTGCTGCAGCGCGGGAAGAAGAACTACTTTCTGGTGAAGGCGGTGTGATCCTCTTCCGCCGGTTGCCGGTGAAGTCTTCTCTGCGCCTCCGCGACTCCGCGCCTCCGCGGCCGATACAGCCTCTGCGCCTTACTCCACCAACAAATTACACCCCCGCAGGTCGCTGTTGTCAAACCTTCCCAGCACCTCGAAGCTGCCATCCGCATGTACGCGGCCCAGGTCCTGCGTGCTGATGAACGGGCAGCTGGCGATGTTGCACAGATCGATCACATCGATGCCGCCGGTGCGGCCTGCAGCCACGCGGGTGAAGGGGTCATTCACATCCCGCGACAGCACACGCATCCATGGTGGACAACGGTACACGCCACCACCTTGCGACCAAGCTTGTGAAAGCAATTCGGTCATGCCGTATTCGCTGTGGATGCGATCCACCGAGAACGCTTCTTTGAGGATCCTGTGCAACTCCTCGCGCACCATCTCGGGTCGGCGGCCCTTCATGCCACCGGTCTCCATGATCACCGTGTGCTTGAACGGCATCGGATGTTGTTCCGCCAGGTCCAGTAAGGCGAAGGGCACACCAAGGAGCATGGTCTGGATGCCGTCCGCTTCACCTTCGCGAAGCAATTCTGTAAGGCCGTCGAGATCGTGTAGCCATGTGCCGCTTTGGGCATCGCCGCTGAGCTCGATCAGCTTTTGGGCCATGTACACCAACGAACTGCCCGGTCGCTCCAAATAGGCCGGAAGCAAGGCGAGGATCCGCCAGCGGGAGGGGCGGCCGTATTCGGCACTGAAGGACTCCGTGAAGGAGCGCTCATACAAGCCGGGCCACGGAACATGATGTGTGCTGGTGACCGGCCCCGTGGTGCCACTGCTCGTGAATAGGAGCGGAGCCTTCAGCCCCTCCAGCAAGACCTGACGATCCCGGAAAAGACTGATGGGGAGGAAGGGGATCTGATCGATGGAAGTGATACTGGCAGGATCGATCTTCAATGCCTGCAGGTATTCGCGATACACCGGACCGTGTTCCGCATGCAAGGCGAACAGCTCCATGGCCAACCTCTGGAAATCTTCCCGATCGTTGATCAAGAACGGCCGTTCCTGCAAGGTGGCGGCTACAATAGGGCCGGACGGGGTGGCGTTCATACTTTTGTGGTAACAGCAATGCGGATAACGGGAACAAAAGTATCAGGAGCCATGGTGCTTACGGCAGTGCTCTTTTCGGCCTGTCTGAAAACAGAGGAGTTCCCCAAGGAACCCCACATCGAGTTCAAGTCCTACGAGCAACGTCCCGATTCCGCGGAGCTCACCATCTCCTTCACCGATGGCGACGGGGATATCGGCCTGAACCAAGGCGACACGCTCACCCCTTACAACCCGGGCAGCCTTTGGTACCACAACTTTTTCGTGGATTACTACAAGAAGCAGAACGGGGTATGGCAGCTACAGGTCTTTACCTTGCCGCTGTACTACCGAATCCCGGTGATCACGCCCACGGGCCAGAACAAGGCACTGGAGGGGGATATCACCGTGCAGATCAGTCCGCAAGTATTGCCGCAAGTACCGGGTGACACGGTACGCTTCAGTGTGCGCATTGCCGATCGTGCGTTGCACGAGAGCAACACGGTGTATACCGACGCGATCATCGTTCAGTGAACGGTACGCGTACTTCGCTCACATCACAACCGTCCGCGGAGCGCTTCGCTCACATTGATCAGGTGATCCCCGATCTTTTCGCAGTTGCTGTACAGGTCGGCGTAGATCAGCCCGGCGTGGATGTTGTGCTCTCCGCTTTCCACGCTCTGCAAGTGCCTGCGGCGTAGGTGATCACGCTGGCGGTTAATGTGCTGTTCCATCAGCATCGCTTCATCCAGCGCTACGTCCGCATCCTCGGCATCGAGGTTACGGAGCATCACTAGGAAGGCATTGTCCACGAGGCCGATCATATCCAACAGATCCTGGCGTTGCTCGGGAGCGAACCAGAGCTTCTCGTCGCTCTTCCGCACCAAGGTCTTGCTCATTTGTAAAAGGATATCTCCCACGTTCTCCAGATCGCTGATGATGGCAAGCATCGCCCTGATCCGCATGCTCATGCCTTCTTCGCGTACCTCCATACCAGTGCGGGTGAGAAAGCGGCCCACCTCTACCTCGATCCGATCGGTGATGGATTCATATTTCGAGATACGCTGGAGCAGCAGAGCACGCTCCTGTGGATCCGTTTCCACCAGCAGGGTGCGCACCATCCCCATCATGCGCCGGCACAAACGACCGAATTTCACGACTTCCTTCCGGGCCTCCACCAGCGAAAGCTCCGGCGATACGGCCATCATCGGATCTTCGATGTATTCCAAGCGGTATTCCTCATCGGGTGCGTTCCTCGCGGGCACCCAGCGTATCACCGCCTTTTCGATCCACGGAATGAACTGGAGCAGCAGCAACCCATTGATCACGTTGAAGATGATGTGCAGGTAGGTGAGCGACCATTTCACCATCCCGGGATCCACGTAGGGACTGGCCCCATTTATCCGTTCGGTCAAGATACCGATGCCTTGCAGCATGGGGCCGAGAAGGATCAACGCCCAAACCACTCCGATCAGCTTGATTAGCAAGTGTGCCCTTGCGGCCCGTTTGGCCCAGACATTGCCGGCCAACGCAGCCACGTTCGCCGTGAAGGTGGTGCCGATGTTCTCTCCCAGTACCAATGCGGCTCCGGTAGCATAGCCGATGGTACCCATTTCGCACAGGGCTACCGTGAGCACGAGCGCCACACTACTGGACTGGATGGCGATGGCCAGCACGGCACCAACAGCCACGAAGAGCAGGTTGGAGAGGATCCCCATGCCCTCCATTTCATGCAGGAAGCTCAAGGTTTCCGGCATCGGCGTTGGCAGGTATTCCTTCAAGAACCACAGGGCGAGAAAGAGCAGGGCTGCGCCTACCAGGATGCTACTGCCAGCGCGCACTTGATTACCCCGCATCAGCAAGAGGGGAAGCGCGAAAGCCAAGAGTGTGAGCGCGATAGCCGGGAGGTTCACAGCGGAAAAGCCCACCGCGGCGAAAAGCAACAGCTTCAGCGTGGTGCCGATGTTGGCCCCGATCAGCACCGGGATGGCTTTCCGCAAGGAGAGCAGGCCCGAATTCACGAAGCTCACCACGATCACTGAGACCACCGAGGAGTATTGCACGATCACCGTGGTGGAAAGCCCGGTGAGCACGCCAGCCGAGCGACCCGCAGTGATCCGTTCGAGCACCCGGCGCATGCGATTGCCCGACACTTGCTGCAGCCCTTCGCTCATCATCCGCATACCGAACACAAAGAGGCCCAGCGTGCCCGCCAGCATCAGGAATTGGATCAGTCCCACGTACATCTTCGTCGCTATGAAAGGGCGAAATTAAAGGGGCCATGTTGCCCAAGTGTTAAGTCCATATCATTCTCTGGTTACCTACGGGGACGGGAAGTTGCGGCAATTGCGCACCTACCTTTGCCCGCCATGCAACCACGCTCGCCCTTCCGCATCGCCTTGATCATCGCTGTGCTCACCTCGGTGGCCGTCGGCGTGTTCCTGCGCTTGCTCTCCAGTTCGGATGGCATGGATATTCCAGCACGCACGATCGGCATGGTCATGCTTGTTTGCTTTCTCATCCCGCTGGGGATCACATTCCTGGTGGTGAAGCGCTATGTGCAGGATCGCGTGAACCTGATCCACCGCACCGTGCATGAGGCGCGCAGAGGCCGCCCCGCGGGAGCCCGTATCGCCGGGGATGAGATCGGGGAAGTAGGCAACGAGGTATCGGCTTGGGCGGAAGGGAAACACCCCGAGATCAAGGCGATGCGGGAGCGTGAGCGCTATCGCCGGGAGTTCATCGGCAACTTGGCCCATGAACTGCGCACACCGATCTTCAACATTCAGGGCTACATCCTCACCTTGCTGGAAGGGGGCTTGGAAGATCCAAAAGTGAACCGGGATTTCCTGCAGCGTGCGGATAAGGGCGTGGACCGCATGATCCGGATCGTGGAAGACCTGGGATTGATCTCCGAGATGGAAAGTGGCGTGTTGGAAATGCGACCGGATCGACTGGACCTGAACGAACCAGTGGACACCATCATTCGAGAGCTCCGCAAAAGGGCCGCAGCTCGCAACTACTCCCTGGTGAACGCCATGGAAGGAGAGACCTGGGTAATGGCCGACCTGGATCGCTTGGAGCAGATCTTCGGCAACCTTTTGCTCAACGCCATCAACTACGGGCGCGAAGGCGGTACATGTACGATCCGCGCATTCGACACGGGCGAACAAGTGTTGGTGGAAGTGGCCGATGATGGGCCGGGTATCATGCCGGAACACCTTCCGCGCTTGTTCGAGCGGTTCTACCGTGTGGGCAGCAGCCGCGCACGCGACGAAGGGGGCAGTGGGCTGGGCTTGGCGATCGTAAAGCACATCGTGGAGAGCCACGGTGGAACGATCACAGCGAAGAGCACTCAAGGGAAGGGAACAACCTTCAGCTTCACGCTCCCCAAGGCGCGTTGAGGGTTAGTCCCGATCGTCCTTCTTATCGTCCCGGATCACATCTTCCCAGAAGGTGATCTCCTTCTCGTTGTTGATGCTGATCCGCGCAATGTCACTGAAGGTGGAGATCATACCGGTCACGCAGATCTTCCTCCCTTGCAGGTAGGTCTCCGGATCGTATGCGAAATTGGGGCTGTTCGAATCCCACACGGTGGCATAGAAATCCTGATTGGGATACATGCGATCGAAGTTGAGGTAGAGCGCATTGGCCTTCTTGGTGCGGCGCGTGCTCACCACGGTTCCGCAGATGGTGGCCTTGTTGCCGATGTGGTACTTCGCTTGCACGGTGTTGAAGCGACCGCCCGGCAAGGGCGCGGGCAAGGGCGCTACTTCGCCCATGGCGCGATCACCTTCGCCATACCAATCCTGTGCATTGTTCATCGCTTCGATCCGGTTCTCCAAGGTGTCTGCCAGCGCAGGGAAAAGATCGAGACCTGAAAGTGCTTCCACGCTGTCAATGGAGACGGCATAGCTCAATATACCTTGATCGTTCAGGCCGTTCTTCATCACGAAAGCGATCCCCTTTTTCACCGGCCCGTCGATATCCACCATGGCCTTGAAGAAGTAGGGTGGGGCGCTCACATCCGCCTCCGCCTTGGGCTTGTTCAGCAGCGGCATGTCCTTACCCAGAATAGGCGCAGTGACCACATAAACGCGATGGCCGGAATAGTGAACGTATCGGCGCATCCAGTCCTCCAGATCGGCCCACGCGCCGCGGTTCAATTCCGGCTTTTGCGGCGAGACGTTGCTGTAGAGATAGGTGGCTTTCAGCGCATCCATGCTCCAGCGCATGTCGGCACTCGGCACCATATGGCCGCGGTCGTAGCCGCTGTACCAATAGCTTGTGATCAGAGCGGTATTGGTCTTGATCAACGGGTCCGGCAGGAAGGTATCGATGCGCGCCAAGTTGCCCTCCATGATGTCCGGCATAATGATGTGCGCGGTCCACTTCGGCACCTTGTAGGTATCGTTCCACACCAGTGAATGGCCCTGGTGCACGATCACCTCATCGCCGGGTTCCAGCGCGGGATATCCCCATTCGGCAAGATCGTGCTGCATCACGGCCAGCTTGGCCTTTTCCACTTTGCCGCGCATTTGCTCGAGTTGCTCGTGCATCTGGCTGTACTCCAGTTGCACGGCCTGTAGGGCCTTGCTCTGTTCGGATTGTGCGAAAACGGTGGAGAAGGAGAGGAGCGCAACGAATTGCGCGGTGATGCGAATGGTCATGAGCGGGAATAAGGAGCGGAGCGACGTTCGTGGATCAAGTGCGCAAGTTCGGTCATTGCGGATGAAAGTCCCTCGTCAGTTGCTGTTGGAGTAATTGAGTTAGGGTTGCGACCCAGTGCCTCGGCAATATTCAGGCTGTGCTGTTCTTGGATCTGATGAAGGCCCGTTTCCATGTGCAGCCGCCCGAGGTATTCCTGTTCAGGCTGGCCAGGTGTAGGAATAAGAAGCGCACCGCGCCCCAGCGCATCCAGGTCCATCAAGGTGGAATAGCCTGTACGCGCCACGATCAGTTCGGCATGCATCAGCGCGTCCTGAAGTTCGACCGTGGGAAGGTGACCAGTCACACGTACCTGCCCATGGTGCTGGCTGCCCATGCCGGGTTTGCCGGTGAGCAACAAATGAGGTCCCTCTATCGAGAGCAATTGCGCCAGCACCTGTTTCTCCAGCATCGCGCGCTGCGGCTCGGGTCCACTGATCACGGCCACCACACGATGCATGGCGCTTGAGGAGGCCGAAGGCGCATGGTCGAACCGACTGAGCGGCCCGATGAACCGAGCATTAGGCGGGAGTTCCTTCTCATGGGAAAGGGCACCGGAAAGGCCGGGCCCGTTTTCCCGGTCGGGCACCCAGCACCGGTCGAACCGCAGGATGTGACTCTTGTTCATCCGCCGCGCCACGGCTTGTGCGAAGGGAGAAAATGGAAAGACCTGATGCGTGATCAACACGCTCGGAAGATCCGCCGCACGGATGCCGAAACGTTGGTCGCTGATCACTGCATCGAGCTGCAACTCATTCCGACGAGCTTGGAGAAAATGATGCTCCGTTCGCACCTGCCGCAGCATCGCGGGTAGTTGCTTTGCCATGGCCCATGCTTGGGATCGTCCTTCCGCATAGCGCACCTCCATGCCGGGCAGCCGTACATGCTCCAACTCCGGAAACTCCCCGCGCAGCATGGCCAACGGTCCCTGGTCCGCACCGATCACCGGCACGGCACCCCGCACTAACAACTCCCTGATCACCGGAACACAACGCGCCGCATGGCCCAAACCCCAATCAAGCGGGGCCACCAGAATGCGCGCACCATTGAACATGCCGCTAAGGTCGGTGCCATACGCTCAATGATCAAACGGGTCCCTACACAGAGCATTTGCAGTTGGCTATCAAAACCGTCATCTGCGATGATCCCTTGGCGTTTTTTGCAGCTTGGCGGTTGGGTCAGTACCGTTACCTCCGGCAAACCATCTGCGTTGATCTGTGTTCATCTGCGTCATTTGCGATCAGCCTTCCTTCGCCACCCCAGCATTCATCTGCGTTCATCTGTGTTATCTGCGGCTTTCTTCGCGGCCGTCTTGCCGCTACTGCGGCACCATGAAGCCTGCGGCAATCTCCTTTGCGCCCTTTGCGTCCTTGGCGGTTGAAAGAGAACCTTCACCTACGGCACACCATCTGCGGTTAACCTTTCTTCGCGGCAAAGCCTTCATCCCCGTTCTCCCAATACCGAATCTCTTCGTTCATTCGCGGCCCCAACCGCACTCCCTTTCCTCTCATGGGCAAGAACAAGCTCTCCCGATTCGCCGATAACGCCACCTACGACCACGTAGTGCAGCCCACGTTCACCGAGCTACAGGCGGCGGACCTTGCGCAGAAGGGCAAGTGGAATAGAGAGTTCTTCAAGCGCGATGCTCCATTGGTACTGGAACTTGGCTGCGGCGGTGGCGAATACACCGTCGGCCTCGCACAACTACATCCGGAGAAGAACTACATCGGTGTGGACATCAAAGGCGCACGGATCTGGCGCGGCGCCAAGACAGCCAAGGAGCGCGGACTGAACAACGTCGGCTTTCTCCGCACGCACGTGGACCACATCCTGCGGTGCTTCGGCACCCATGAAGTGGACGAGATCTGGCTCACCTTCAGCGATCCGCAGATCGGAAAAGCACGGAAGCGCCTTACCAGCCCGCTCTTCCTCGCTCGCTACAAAGAGATCCTGAAACCCGGCGGTATCATCCACCTGAAGACCGACAGCCCACTACTCTATGAGTATACCTTGGAGATGATCGGGGAGCACCGGATGCGCACCCACGAAAGCAGCGCCGATGTCTATGCCGAACTGGTACACCGCGTAACGCCGGAAGAGCAGGCCGTCATGAACATCCGCACCTTCTACGAAAGCATGTGGCTGGAAGAGGGGAGGACGATCCACTACGTCCGCTTCGGTTGGTAAGCATCGCGGTGGATCCACCGCCAAGACGCCAAGAGCGCAAAAAAGAACCTTAGTGGGGAACGGGGCCGCCTTTGACCTCTTGCCAGCGTTGGGCTCTCCCGAGAAGATCGGGATGGAACAGTTGCGAACGTTGCGGTTGTCCTTCCTCTTTCTCTGCGAACTTTGCGCTACCCATGGCCAAGCGCACCCTACAGAACGATGCGGTACAGGAACGCGATTTCTACGCCGACGTGATGGACGTGGTGCGCCAGATCCCGCGCGGTCGAGTGACGAGTTATGGGGCCATCGCGCGCTACCTCGGTGCTGCGCGCAGTTCGCGCATGGTGGGCTACTGCCTCAATAGCGCACGCAAACCGGAGGTGCCCGCCCACCGCGTGGTGAACCGCAACGGTGTACTTACCGGCAAGCACCATTTCGACACGCCTGATCAAATGGAGGAGTTGTTGAAGAAGGAAGGCGTGAAAGTGAAGGATGACGAGGTGCAGGACTTCGCCAAGAAGTACTGGGACCCAGCGGTGGAATTGGGCTTTTGAGTTTCATCCTCCGTGCCTTAAGGAATCATCCCTGGCTTCGACCCGGAATCGCGAGAAGCGATCCGTGATCTTCAACGCCAAGGATCAGAAAACCAGGAGCTTGTGGGTCTGCATGCCCTACCGGATCGTAAATCTTTCCGGGTAGTTTGCTACTGCGGAATTCTCGTACCTTCATCGTACCGAAGCGAGCAATGGCCTTCAAGATCCATACAGAGCACCAGTCTGAGAACCTCCTGTTGGAGGTGCAGCCGGCGCAGCGGTTGGTGCGCTCCACATGGAGCGGCGTGTTCAAAGGCGAACATTACCGCGCGCTGTTGCAGCATGTGCTGCGCGTGGTGGAGCGGAAGGAGCTTCGCTACTGGCTCACCGATGCGCGCAAAGCAGGCAGTATAGCCGAAGAAGATCAGGAGTGGACCATGCGCGAGTTCACACCCCAAGTGATGCAGGCCGGTATCGAGCGGATCGCCATTGTGGGCAGTGAAGATCCCGGGAACGTGGAAGCGGTGGGCCGTTTCGTTGAAAACACACCCGAGGAGGCTCCCTACGCCGTCCGTTTTTTCGAAGATCCCTCCATTGCCATGCTGTGGTTGCTGGAGCGGAAGCCGGTCCGCGATTCCATTGGGGATCAAGGATTGCAGAGCGCGAGAGAGCCCGGCTGACGATCGACAGTACAAGCCATCTTTTTCAGGGGTAATTTCGCACCACTATGCAAATTACCGAAGAAGCCCTGCACGTGGCATTGAGCCGCGTGATCGAACCCGACCTGAAGAAGGACATTGTTGAACTCGATCTGGTACAGGAGATCGTTATTGACGAGAACACGGTGAACATCATCGTAGAGGTGAGCAACCCGGCCATGCACAGCCGCAAGCGCATGGAAGAGGCCGTGATCTTCCAAGTGAAGCAGGCCTTTGGCGATGGTGTAAAAGTGAACGTGAGCGTGCGCCCCATCAGCGGTGCGCGCGGCGGGCTGCGCAAGGTGCTGCCCTTCGTGAAGCACATCGTGGCCGTGGCCAGCGGAAAGGGTGGTGTGGGCAAGAGCACCCTCACCGCCAACCTCGCAGTGGGCCTAGCTCAGCGCGGACTCAAGGTGGGCTTGGTGGATGCCGATATCTACGGCCCCAGTATGCCGCTGATGTTCGACGTGCTGAAGGAGCGCCCCCGCGTGAAGCAGGTCGATGGAAAGAACCTCATCGTGCCCGTAGAAAACTATGGTGTGCAGATGCTCAGCATCGGCTTCTTCGCCGATCCCGGGCAGGCCATCGCATGGCGCGGACCCATGGCCAGCAAAGCGCTGGACCAACTCTTCAAGGATGCGGATTGGGGCGAGCTCGACATCATGCTCGTGGACCTTCCCCCCGGCACCGGCGATATCCACCTCTCACTCGTGCAAGCCGTGCCGCTCAGTGGTGCCATCATTGTAAGTACGCCACAGCCCGTGGCCTTGGTGGACGCGCGCAAAGGCGTCGGTCTCTTCAACATGCCCAGCGTGAACGTGCCCGTGCTCGGCATCGTGGAGAACATGTCCTGGTTCATTCCTGCGGAAGCAGCAGCCGGAAGAAAGCTCACGGATATTCCCGAGAATGAGCGCCACTACATCTTCGGAAAGGGCGGTGCCCGCGCATTGGCCGAAGAGCTGAAAGTTCCCTTCATGGCCGAGGTGCCACTGGTGCAAAGCATCCGCGAAGCTGCCGACGTGGGCCGCCCGGCCGTGCTTCAAGGCGATACCCCGGCCGCACAGGCCTTCACCCCCGTGCTGGATGCCATGCAGCGCATCTTGGCAGAACTCGAAGCGGCACCTCCGACGAAGAAGGTGGCCACCGCAGCCGACGAAATGAGTGTAAGGCCATGAGCAGCGCAACACTCATCAGTCCCGAAGACCTTGAACGGCTCAAGGAGCGTGTGAACGAAGCCCTGACCGAGATACGTCCCTTCCTGCAAGCGGATAACGGCGACATCACCTTGGAAAGCATCACGGAAACGGGTGTGGTGCGGGTGCGCCTGCACGGGGCCTGCAGCAGTTGCTCCATGAGCGCGATGACCATGAAGGCCGGCGTGGAAGAGGCCATCAAGCGCATAGCCCCGGAAGTGGTGAGCGTGGAGGCGCTGAAGTGAGGTTGTAGAAATGATGGTTGGGCGAATATTCCACCATCGCTTGCGGACATCCATCCTTTTCGTGCTTTTGGCGTCGTCTTCGATGACCATGGCCCAAGGGCTCATCGACCGTGTAAGGAACATCGAGTCTTACCGTTTGAGCATGGATTTTGAAGCAGCTTCCTTCGATTCGATCTGCATCGATATACCGGGCTGGTCCACTGAAGGAGCGGAGGCGATCGCGTACTTCAGGTCAGACGGAGATCTTATCAGCGCCTATTCCTGGTCATATGGTGAGTCGGGAAAGTGGTTTCAGTCTTTCTATTTCGAACAAGGCCAAGTGGTTTTTTCCACTCTGATCGATTCGCGTTACAACAGGCCTATTTACTGGGATGAAGACACGCGAAGGGAGAGTAACGACACGGAGGTCTTCGATCAGGCAAAGACAAGAACAGCGAGCTGGGACTACTTCTTTGAAGAGGGCATGCCCCTTTGTTCCGGCCCGACCACTGGTGGACAGAATACCGGCGACATGATCGCTGTAGCGGATACGAGCATTCGCTCTCAAGCCATTTCACTACGATCCATGCTCCTGAATGCGCGCAATGAAAGCGCGAAGGACTGCGAGGGGTTGAACTGGCGCAAAGAGATCTTGGATTCGCCACAACGCTGTGAAATGGCCTTCCCTGACACGGCCCTTGCCAATGTGGTTTTAGAGGATGCGCAAAGCTCCACTGCGGCCTTGGGAAGCATTCCGAGCGACTCCTTTTCAGAGGGCAACGAGGGTTTCCCACATGTTGATTTCGCATCCAGCGATGGCTCCCATTGGATCAGCTTCTTCTTTTATTATGGAGATGCATTGGACAACTATGCCGCCATGCGCTTGAGCCGGACGAGACCAACGAACGTCCGGGACACGCTGCCCAACGCACTCTTCCGTTCAGGCATGGGTATAATTCTTGGGATGACGGAGGCCGATGTCATCGCCAAATTGGGCTCATGCTATTCGATCTATCGCGGAGGTGATGGTCACGCGCTTCTGCGCTATTCGATCAAAGACTTTGCTCACTCCGATTTTCTGGGCCGGTATAACATGCCATCGTATTTCGCGGTCCTTGAATTTGATCAGGACGAGCTGATAGAATACAGTTTCGGATTTGACTATCCGTGAATGCGCGGTAAAGTGAAACTGAACACAGCCCGCCACGGCTATCTGCGTCCATCTGCGCCATCTGCGGTTAAAAACTCAGCGGATCAATCCGTCCGGTACGTGCTGGTCTCATCCACGCCCTCCACCATATCGATGTAGCTGTTGTAGCGGCTCGCGGCGATCTCACCCTTATCAAGCGCCGCCAGCACCGCGCAGCCCGGCTCCTTCATGTGCTTGCAATTCCCAAAGCGGCACTCACCACGTAGCGCGAAAAATTCCGGGAACTGATCCACGATCTCCTCCTGTGTCATATCCACCAGGCCGAAGCCCTTGACCCCGGGCGTGTCGATGATGAAGGTGAGGGGGGAGTTGTCGGTTGTCAGTTGTTCGTTGTCCGGCGTTCTCCGACCGACCTCCGGTATATCGTCGCCCTCCACTGCAGCCGGCCCTGACAACTGACAACCGACAACTGACAACTGCAATTCAAACATCTGAGCGGCCGTAGTGGTATGCTGCCCCTTATCCGTGGAAGCACTGATCTCCAACGTGTGCAGGTCCAACGACGGATCAATGGAATTTACCAGTGTGCTTTTGCCTACGCCGCTGTGCCCCACGAGTAACGAAACCTTGCCGAGCAGCAGCGCCTTCACCTCTTCCATGCCCTTCTTCTTTAGCG
This sequence comes from Cryomorpha ignava, assembly GCA_040391235.1. Classification (GTDB taxonomy): domain Bacteria; phylum Bacteroidota; class Bacteroidia; order Flavobacteriales_F; family PHOS-HE28; genus PHOS-HE28. The sequence continues at coordinate 66,073 of JBEBYG010000015.1, read as the reverse complement.
CGGAAGTGATCAATGTGCGATAGCCCACGGTCTGGTACACGTCCTCGTATTCCGCAAGTAGGTCCAGTTCGTCGTCATCATAGTCATCCACCTTGTTGAAGATGATCACTGGCGGGATCTTGTATGCCTCGGCTGTTACCAGCACGCGATCGATGAAGCCATAGGAAGTGCGCGGCCGTGCCAAGGTCACCAGCACCAGGCATTGGTCCATATTGCTCGCGATCACATGCTTGTGGTGCGAGAGGTTCACCGACTTACGCACGATGTAATTCCGTCGCTGATGCAGCTCGGTGATCGCCCCGACCATCTCATTGCCGACGATCTCCGCCGCCGGATCGAAATCCACGATATCGCCTACGGCCAAAGGGTTCGTAGTGCTGAAGCCCTTGATGCGCAGCTTGCCTTTTGCGATGCAGGTATGCAACACGCCATCTTCGCCGCGCACGATGTAGCGGCTGCCGGTGGAGCGCATAAGAAGGCCGGTGGGCATGCTGGTTCTGGGTTGGCGAAAGTTCGAGGTCGGGCGGCAAAGATCGCTTGAATTACGAGGGACGCATTTCGGAGTGGTGGTGATGCAGGAGAGCAGAACTACAACGGGCCTTTGCAGCCCCTGAGTTCACTGCAAATTATAGATCCCCAGTTTCTCGTATGTCGCCATCAGGTCAGCGTGATTGTCCGCGATCAACAGGATGATATCCTTTTCCTTCAAAAGGGTTGTTCCGGTGGGTGCGAAGTATTTGCCATCCCGTTTCACCAGCACGGCAAGGGTATCATCCGGCAGTGGCAAGTACATCAGCTTATTTCCTTTCTCCAGAACACCGGCCGTCACTTCTATCTCCGTTGCAATCGATTTGATGTCGTTCAGTAGCTCGATGTCAGCCTTGCCAAAACCTTTTGGCGGGTTTGGCTTTTCCACGAGGCCGAGCCACTTCGCTATCAAGGCAAGCGAGGTTCCTTGCACGACCAAGGACACCAGCGTGCAGAAGAAAACGATGTTGAAGATGAGCCGTGCATGGGGCACTTCGGCTGCAAGCGGAAAGATGGCGAATATGATGGGGACCGCACCTCTTAGCCCGACCCACGAAATATAGGTCTTGTCCCGGGTCGGCATTTTGCGGAAGGCCAGCAAGCACAGGAAAACGGTGAGCGGACGTGCAAGAAGTATCATGGCGAAGCTGATGAGCAAGCCGGGTACGGCTATCGGTAGCAGCTCCGTGGGGTTCACCAGTAGACCCAAGGTGAGGAACATGATCAGCTGGGCCATCCAAGCCAAGCCATCAAAGAAGTTGAGGGATGAGCGCTTGCGTACGAATTTGGAATTCCCGATCACCAACCCACCGACGTAGACCGCTAAAAATCCATTCCCCTTAATGAAGTGAGTGATCGAGAAAATGAAAATGCAGAAGGTGAAGACGAGAATAGGATAGAGTGAATCGTTTCCGATGTTGATGCGGTTGATGGTGATCACCGCCAGTTTGCCCAGCAGGTAACCAGCAACCAAGCCTATACCCAGTTGCAGCAATAATATTCCGCCGGCAAGCCAATAGTTCGGGACAACCCCCATCTGAATGATCCCGATCAGGGTCACCACCAGCACGTATGCCATGGGGTCATTACTGCCACTTTCAAGCTCCAGCATGGGACGCAGGTTGTTCTTCAGGCGTAGGTCCCGGGAACGCAGAATGGAGAACACGGATGCGGAATCCGTGGATGCCATAGTGGAAGCCAATAACAGAGAAGTCAAAAATCCGATCCCAGCGGATTCCATCGTCATCCCCAGTATCCACCAAATAAGCACGCCGGTGATGAGTGCAGTTAGGAAAACACCAAAGGTGGCCAGGAGGATCCCTTGTGCCAGTATGGGGCGTATCTCAGCGACCTTGGTGTCCATGCCTCCTGAGAAGAGAATGATGCATAGCGCTACCGTGCCGATATTCTGGGCGATGTGAATGTTTTCAAACTGGATCCCTAAACCATCGCTACCCCACAACATGCCTACACCGAGGAACAGGAGCAACGCAGGAACGCCGAATCGGGAGCTCGCTTTACCAGCCAGAATGCTCAGGAAGAACAGGACGGATAGAACAAGTAGAATGACCTCGATCTGAAAGTTCATGGAACCGAAATGGGGGGTCTTCAATCTACCGGCAGTATCTCTTTCTTGAACGAGCGATGACTCGGTTTGCACCCTGTACCAACAGCTGTATATCCGGAGGTTCCGAAGATACAGCGCCAACAGATAGGAGATAAAGCGCTTGTGGATCAATTGGATACACGCGAGCTCCTTTGCTCTCCAGCAGTGAATTTAGCAGGGGTGAGCAAGAGGATCGCGAGCGTGACCAGGGCGATCACCACCATGCCCGTGTAAACGTTCCGCGTCGCATCAAAGAACGCTTCTCGCAGGTAAAGGCTCACTGCCGAAGCAGGTCCATGGTGTTGCAGTGTCGCCATCACTTTATCCACCGAAGGCAAGGCCGAGCGCAAGGCGGCGGGCGCATGCTGTATTTGCTCCGCGAGCTGCGAGTTGAAGATGGCCGCGAAGATGGCCGCACCAAGTGTTTGGCCGAAATAGCGGGAGAACATGTTGGCGCCCGTTACCACGCCGCGCTGCCCCCATTCCACGGTGGATTGTACGCCGACGATCAGAGGAGTAGCGATCAGACCGAAGCCTGCGCCCAGCGTCATTTGTATCGCCACCAAGCTCCACACCGGCCCCGGAAAGGGGAGGAGCAAAAAGGCGGAGGCGCCGATGAGCGCCACGATGATGCCGTAGAGCGCTGTGTTCCGGAAACCCACGCGCAGGTATAGGTTCCCTGACAGCCCGGAAGCCAACGGCCAAGTGATGCTCGTGCTGGCCAGAATGAAGCCCGCTGCAATGGCACCCACACCTGTGACCGATTGCGCAAAGACCGGCAGGAACATTGTGGGGCCCATCGTAAGTGCCCCCATCCCGATGGTTGCCAAGTTGGCGCCGACAAGTACGCGTCGGGTCCACACCCAACGCGGAAGGATGGGCTCTTCCGCGCGGCGTTCGATCCGCATGGTCAACATGATCAAGAGGACGGAAGCTACAATGAAGCCGAAGGTGGTGAAGGAGAGCCAAGGCCAGCCCTGTCCTCCTTGCAGCAGGCCGAACAGGATCACCGTGCCGGTAACGAGCATGGCTCCAGCACCGAGCCAATCCACCTTGTGCCGCTTCGGCAAATTGGTCTCGTGCAGGAAGTGGGCGATCAGCGCAATGGAACCCAGCCCGATGGGAATGTTGATCAAGAAGATCCAACGCCACGTAGCATACTCTGCCAAAGCACCACCGATCGCGGGACCGAGTATCGCCGCCATGCCCCACACGCTGGAAAGCCACCCTTGGATCTTCGCGCGCTCTTTGATCGTGTAGATGTCGCCAGCGACGGTGTTCACCGTGGCCATGATCGATCCCGCACCCACCGCCTGAAGACCCCGGAAGGCGATCAAGGAGTGCATATTCCAGGCAGAAGCACAGGCTGCGGAACCCACCAGGAAAATGGAAACACCGAAGATCAAGATCGGCTTGCGCCCGAAGATGTCCGCCAGCTTGCCATAGACAGGAATGGTGATGGTCTGGATCAGCAGGTAGATGGAGAACAGCCAACTGAACAATGCGAAGCCACCGAGGTCGCCAACGATCTGCGGAATCGCCGTGGCCACAATGGTATTGTCCATCGCCGCCAACGCCATGGTGAGCATCAGCGCAGCCAGGATCCAATTCCTGCGTAACCCCTTTACGGGTCCTTCTTCCGTGGGATCCTTTGCCTTCTCGTCCGCCATAATACCCTCAATGGGTGAGCCACTTCATGCCTGACCGCGCACCGTCAACAAATGGAAGCAACGAATAGTTGGAATTAGAAAAGTTGCCTTGGGTTAAGGAGTTGTTCTGATCAACCAACTGTCCTCAGGTTCCCGAGGCGGAGAACGCTGAGGGAACTAAGAGCACTCTCAGGAACCAGAGCAGCCCCAGTCGCGGCAACGGCATCCGATGCATATCGGATTCATCATCTGATTATCTAATCGTCTGATTTTCTGATCAAAGACCGTTGACAACGCCCCCCGTACCTTTATCCAACATGCCCAACATCCTCATCCACTACTTCCCAACTCCCGTTGGAGAGATGATCCTTGGGTCATTCGAGGATGAACTCTGCCTCGCCGATTGGCGGTACCGGCGCATGCGAACCGCCATTGACAAGCGCATTCAGAGAGGCTTGATCCGATATGCATCGGATGCCGAGTTCGAGGAAGGCGTTTCCGATGTGATCGAACTTGCCAAGTCACAGCTCAACGAATATTTCGCAGGAAAACGTACCTCGTTCGATGTGCCGCTGCGCATGGTCGGAACGGATTTCCAAAAGCGCGTATGGAATGCGTTGATCGATGTTCCCCATGGCACCACTTTCACGTATGCCGCGTTGACCGAAGTGGTAGCCGAGAAGACCGCGATCCGCGCAGTGGCTGGTGCGAATGGCGCGAACGCCATCTCGATCCTCATACCCTGCCACCGCATAATTGGTAGCACTGGCGAACTGGTGGGCTACGCAGGTGGGCTGCCGGCGAAGAAGAAGTTGTTACAGTTGGAAGGAGTGGGGCTCGCTCAAACCGAACTCTTCCAGATGGACTGAATCTTCGACCGGAATTCTCGCGGCAGCGCAGGCCATTTTATTCGATCGTGATCACGCTCTTCACTTCTATGTAGGTCCGCTTGTCGAAATCAAAGTCAAAATAACCGGAGTCACCCGCCGCCCCTTCAACTTCTGATTTGGACCTGCCGATCTCAAGCCCATTCTTATCAACCACTTTCGCTTTGAGGGTGCCTTTGAAGGCTTTGTCGAAGATCAGGTAGAGCGTCAGTTGGTTATTGTTTCCTTCCGTGGGACCACTTTGGATGGTGAACTTCCCGGTCTTCAAGCCTTTTTCTTGAAGCTCTTGTGACAAGGTCAATTTGCATTGAAGCGTCTGTTCCACACCTTCTGTGACCCCTTCAATGAATTCCGAAGCGGTCTTTCCGATCGTTTCGCCTCCCTTATTGATGGTGTCCTTTGTCTTTTTCTTCACCCTGCCACATGACATTACCACCAATGCAAAAAGCATCAGTAATGAGGTTGCTTGTTTCGTCGTCATCAATTAAGCGGTCAGTGATCGTGTAGGATTTCATCAAAGCTAAGCCGGGCCTTGAGGCCGTTGTACTGCGTGATCATCCAAGTTCAGGGTCTTCCCGCCCTCATAGTCCTTCTGCTTTCTGTTCATCCACCAGTGCAGCGGAGGTGTTAGAAGCGGTGCGATCAGCAACATGTTGGTAAGGCCGCTGATCGGCACCGCCCATTGGCACTGTTCCTCGGCCCATCGCGGCAACGGCATTTCATCATCTGATCGCCTGGTTTTCTGCCCCGCCCCCATACGTATGGGGGCATATCGGAGATCATCCACACTTCTCCCGACCTTTGTCCCATGTCCATTTCCGTACGCCACATCACCGAGCAGATCGGTGTACAGAATCCGCTGGAGAATGCCCCGAGGGGACGGTCGGCATCCTTATCCTACAAAGCATTGGATCTATAGCGAGACAAACGTATTACCTCTTGCTGGCAATGGATTCTTTGGTTAGCTTGAAAAAATCATTATTTGATATTCCATTAGGTCGGAAGAATAAATTGTATGTTTCTTTTATTTTATGTCTCTTTTCAATAAGGTCGGTCACCTTTGTTTTAAAGCTAATTGGCAACATTCGCCTTATGAAGGAGAATGATTTGATCGTTGGGCTTTTCTGTTCTTCTTTATGGGGTAGCCAAGCAATGTTTTCATAATCACTCTGCTGGGGGATTTCCTTGAATATTTCCTTTTTCTCGATTTTTTGAGCGATAACGAACAAGTACGATGGTTGCGAATTCTGCATAGTGACCCGACTCTTCACATCATTGGGGTCTGAGACCTCGAAAATTGAAGTCTTCCCATTCGTCTGGTCGACATAGAAATACATCTTTATAATTTTGAAGCCGTTGGACTCGCTAAATACCCGGTAATAAAGTTCAGGGCTAAATTGATAGAAACCATGCCCTAGATAATTGTTCGTAGGTGTTATTCCTATATAGTATCCATTGGTTTCTATTAGCTCCATGCAGTTTTTAATGGCGACCGGGAAATTGAAAATATGCTCCAAGCTGCCGCCATCAACCACGAGCGTGTATTGGTCTTTGTGCTTGTCGGGCAAGGGTAGGTTCATATCATGGACTATGGCAGCCCCTTCATAAGCGGAAGCATCCAAAGAGTCGATGACATGAGCGCCAAGCAGTTTAAAGAATGATTCGAAATATCTATCGAGTTTAATTGCTTCAAGATCTGATTTGATCAGGAGGTCCTGGAAGTCCTTTTCTCGGAGATGCATCCCTTGTCTTCCAATAGTTACAACCCTATCAAAATTCACATCGAGATGCTTGGCATTTAGTAGAAGTCGAATCCCGTTAATATCAAATCCCATGTCTTCTTTTTTAGAGTGATGTCAGAGTTCGCATATGGGCAAACGGACCAAATGCGAAAGCATATTCTTCCGGGAACATCAATGGATGGTCAGTTTATTCCGAAAGGAATGGCTTCCAATAGCGGGTGATCCGGGTCGTCAAACTGGCTTGTTCCAGCGAATGGTGGAAGTGCGTTGCCAAGGTAGACGATATTCGAATTCGGTAGTTCGGTTCAGAGCCGGAGGTGAGGAAAGGCAGACGGATGAACGTGGGTGAACTTGCCTTGCGTGGCGGGCCGCATGAGGCTGAGGGTAGGTTGGTCGCGGCACGGCATTTCATCATCTGATCATCTGGTCGTCTGATCTTCTGATCAAGACCCCGACCTTTGCACCATGTCCATCTCCGTACGTCACATCACCAAGCAGTTCGGCAGCCAGAAAGCGCTGGACGATGTTTCCTTCGAGATCGGTGGGAGCGAGGTCGTCGGCTTCCTCGGGCCCAACGGTGCGGGGAAGAGCACGATGATGAAGATCCTCACGTGCTTTCTGCCGCCTACTTCCGGCGATGCCAGCGTCTGCGGCTTCGACATCCGCGAGGCGAGCATGGACGTGCGCCGCAACGTGGGCTACCTACCGGAACACAACCCGCTGTACACGGACCTCTATGTGCGCGAGTACCTGGAGTTCACCGCTGGGATGTACGGGATGAAGAACATCGCGAAACGGGTGAATGAAATGGTGGGGTCGGTAGGACTGGAGCGGGAAGCGCACAAGAAGATCGGTGCGTTGAGCAAGGGGTATCGACAGCGCGTAGGCTTGGCACAGGCCATGATCCACGACCCCAAAGTGCTCATCCTCGATGAGCCTACCAGCGGCTTGGACCCGAACCAGTTGGAGGAGATCCGCGGCTTGATCAAGCACATCGGTGAGCAGCGCACCGTGATGCTGAGCACCCATATTATGCAAGAGGTGGAGGCGATCTGCAGCCGGGTCATCATCATTGACAGGGGACACATCGTAGCGGATGACAATGCCAAGCACATCCGCGGTCTCGGCAACCAGCAGCAGGCCGTGCTGGTGGAGTTCGATGGCCGTGTTACCGGGGAAGAGCTGCTCGCCCTGCCGGGTGTGGAAAGCACCCTACGAGGGGATGGGAATACATGGACCCTGACCTTCCGTGAGGAGAATGATATCCGCCCCGCCTTGTTCCAGTTTGCTGTGGACAAGGGCTTGAAAGTGCTCACGCTACAACGTTCCGAACGCGATCTGGAATCGGTGTTCAAGGAACTGACCGGAGGCCAGGATCTTGCTCAGAAAAGCAAGCCGACGCTCAAATAAGGGTTCCACCCCCAATGGTCTGAAGTGTCGCGGAACTCGATCTCCTGTTGAAAATAGGCCAAGAGCGCTCCAGCTCGCAGGAACCAATTGCCATCGTATTGCTGATACCTGTATCCAGCATGAAATACGGGCATCATCACGTTCCCGACGGTGTTGGAGGATCCCCGATAACCTGGGCTCTTTACCACGAATGGAACAACGCCCAGCCCGGCTTCAACCCGAGAGGAGCCTCCGTAAGAGCCGCTAAAGGTGACCGGTACGGCGATGAGGAGGTCGTAGTTGCTGTAAACGCCGAGGCCTATGCGACCATGCGTGGCCAAATGGGAGGACCAATATCGCGTGCGTTCATAATTCAGGGACCAGAATAGTCCATGTCCTCCGGCCTCCAGGAACATGCCATCGCGCACCGATCCTTCAGTGGCTTGCGCCTGTGCACCAAGCATGGATAAGCAGGCAGCAGGAACAGCAAGGAAATTCTTCAAGGTCCGCACGAACAGGTCGATATACATGGGAGAACTATGGGTTCCGTGCGTGGCAAGGAGGAATGAAGTGCCGCATTCCAGTGTTTCTGGAGTGAATTTTCCGATGGCCGAAAGTAGGCCTTTGAACCATCCTACATCCGTGGGTCCGGAGCTCACGGATCTCAGAACGTGAATCCCACGGCAACTCCGGGGTTCCAGCCCCATGTGCCCTTCATCAAATAGTCGTCGTTGCCCGGGATGTCATTCAGCCCGGCCAAGGGCGCGGCCAACGCGCCGGCTCGGAGGAATAGACCGCCATCGGGTTGCTGCACACGCAAATGGAGGCCGAAATTCGGGGCGATCACGCTGGAGACGAGATCATCCTCGTTCGCGCTGAACCAGAAGGGTGTAGCGCCGAGGCTCAACTCGATCTTCACGATACGGCCGTAGCTGATAGCGGCATCGACCGGCATCGCATAAAAATTCGCGGACCGCGGGTCCTTATGCATTCTCCAATAGCCGAAGCCAAGCCGCACATGGTAGCTGACCGGCGATGGCGTCGTCATGGTCTTTTCAATGTTCAGCGAGTTGAAAATGCCCTCGCCCCATGCCTCTGCGAACACGGTAAGGTCGCGCTTGTATTGGGTTGCACGTTGCGCTTCTTGGCCCAGGACGGATGTAGCGATGATGCAGGCACCTACCAACGGTGTAAAATGAACGCCAAGAGCTCGTCCTTTTAATCGCATCGATCGAAAAGTAGATCATAAGCCGCAAACCCGTTTCTTTGCGGCCTCGTTTTCCCTCCGGGGGAGCAACACCGAAAATCTGAACATGCCATACCTATTCACCTCTGAGAGCGTCAGCGAAGGTCATCCGGACAAGATCGCCGACCAGATCAGCGATGCACTCATTGATCATTTCCTCGCTTTCGATCCCCAGAGCAAAGTTGCTTGCGAGACCTTAGTGACCACCGGACAGGTGGTTTTGGCGGGCGAGGTGAAGAGCTCGGCATACTTGGATGTGCAGCAGATCGCTCGCGATGTGATCCGTCGGATCGGATACACCCGCAGCGAGTACATGTTCGAGGCGAACTCCTGCGGTGTTTTCAGCGCCATTCACGAGCAAAGCCCCGACATCAACCAAGGTGTGGTGCGCAAGAAGCCGGAGGATCAAGGAGCCGGTGATCAGGGCATGATGTTCGGCTATGCTTGCCGCGACACGGACTCTTACATGCCGCTGGCCTTGGACCTGAGCCACCGCTTGCTGCAGGAGCTGGCTGCCATCCGCCGGGAGACCAACACCAAGATGCCTTACCTGCGCCCGGATGCGAAGAGCCAGGTAACCATTGAATACAGCGACGACCACGTCCCACTTCGCATCGATGCAATCGTGATCAGCACCCAGCATGATGACTTCGATACCGAGCCGAAGATGTTGGCGAAGATCAAGAAGGACATTTTGGACGAGCTGATCCCACGTGTGAAGAAGAAGCTCTCCAAGCGCATACAGGCCCTCTTCAATGACAAGATCCAGTATCACATCAATCCCACGGGTAAGTTCGTGATCGGTGGACCCCACGGCGATACCGGCCTCACCGGCCGCAAGATCATTGTGGATACCTACGGTGGTAAGGGTGCACACGGTGGTGGTGCTTTCAGCGGAAAGGACCCCAGCAAGGTGGATCGTAGCGCAGCTTATGCCGCTCGACACGTGGCCAAGAACATGGTGGCCGCTGGCGTGTGCGATGAGGTATTGGTACAGGTGGCCTACGCCATCGGCGTAGCAAAGCCCGTCGGCTTCTATGTGAATACCTACGGCACGTCCAAGGTGAAGAAGAGCGATGGACAGATCGCCAAGACCTTGGAAGGCATGAAGGAATTGGACATGCGTCCGTACTTCATCGAGAAGCGTTTCAATCTCCGCACTCCCATCTATAGCGAGACCGCCGCATACGGTCACATGGGCCGCACCCCACGGACGGTGACCAAGAAGTTCGACAACGCAGGGAGGAAGGTCACTGTAAAAGTGAAGCTGTTCCCTTGGGAAGAGTTGGATGCTGTGCCGGCGATGAAGAAGGCGTTCGGGATCAAGTAATTGTTAGGCTACCGACATCATTTCGGTCTTCTATCACCCCCCGAGGCAAGGTCAGGAGTGTCGAAAAGGACGCTCCGCAACGCACAGAACTCCCTGATAACTAACAACTGCCAACTAACAACTGATGAAGTTGTTTGTTGGATCATAAAGAAGTAGTACTTTCGCACCCCATTTTTAGGAACCATGTACGCCATTGTAGAGATCGCCGGCCAGCAATTCAAGGTGCAGGCCCCCCAGAAGCTGAAAGTGCACCGCCTCGACCTCGAGGAGGGGAAGCATGTGGAGCTTGGTAACGTGCTCATGGTGAGCGATGGCGCCAAGACCAGCATCGGCACGCCGATGGTGGATGGTGTACGCATCGCCGCCAAAGTGCTGACGCACAGCAAGTCCGACAAGGTGATGGTGGGCAAAAAGAAGCGCCGCAAGGGCTATCAGAAGCTCAACGGCCATCGCCAGCACCTCACAGAGCTGTGGGTGGAAGCCATCCTCGGCAAGGGTGAGAAGTTTGACGCCAGCAAGAGCACTGCGCCAGCGGTGATCCCGTATGCCCCGGCGGTGAAGAAGACCCGTGAAACGGCTACGGCCACAGCCGCGCCTGCGAAGAAGGCCGCGGTGAAGAAGGCCCCGGCCAAGAAGGCTGCAGCGAAGAAAGCGCCGGCCAAAAAGGCGGCAGCCAAGAAAGCCGCACCGAAAAAAGACGATAAGAAATAAGTGTCACCAGGTTTTATCCTGAAAGACCCTCTCAGCCATGGCACACAAGAAAGGAGCAGGTAGTACCCAGAACGGACGCGAATCGCGTTCACAGCGTTTGGGTGTAAAGATCTACGGCGGAAGCGCAGCCGTTGCAGGTAACATCATCGTGCGTCAGCGCGGTACCCGTCACCATGCCGGTAAGAACGTCGGTATCGGCGTGGACCACACCCTGTACGCCCTCGTGGACGGTACCGTGGAGTTCCGCCGCAAGCGCGACGACAAGAGCTATGTGAGCATCATCCCGAATGGTGTGGACCTGAACGGTGGCGGAAGTGCCGTCGTGAAGCCTGCCAAGGCCGCTGTAGCCCCGAAGAAAGCCGCTAAGGCGGACGACTTGAGCAAAGTGGAAGGTATCGGCCCGAAGATCGCCGAACTCTTCAACGAAGCCGGTATCAACAGCTTCGCCGAACTGGCTGCCACTTCCGTGGATAAGCTGCAGGAACTCCTGACGGCTGCAGGCCCTCACTTCGCCTCGCACAACCCAGGTACCTGGCCCAAGCAAGCTGAACTCGCTGCCGCTGGCAAGTGGGACGAACTGAAAGCTTGGCAGGACGAGCTCGACGGAGGCAAGTAAGCCTTCTCAACAAGCAACTATCAAAGCCCTCGGAAGTTCCGGGGGCTTTGTCGTTTTGGATAGGCAAGCGCAGTCCCAACGCCCACCTCCGCATGCTCGCGCTTGGCTTTTTGCCGAGTGTATCGGCTTCATTGCAGACTCTGTCGGACTCCTGCAACTCTCTTTAGGTTACCCACAGGCGATCATCAGCGCGCGTCCAAGAGCGCTTTCGCTTGCACGGCATAAAATCCACCGGCATGAGCGATCTGCTCCAACGCAGGTCGTGCCGCGGTCTTTCCATCCTGTTTGACCGTAGCGAGCGCTGCGTACCACACAGCCTCTTCACTGAAACTGTCCACGGTATTGTCAGCGGCAGCATGCAGCAGGCGGATGGCCCGTGGATAGAGCCCAAGCCGATAGCAGGAGAGCCCTGCATAGAACTGGGCGTTCACATCCTCCGGGTATTGGCCAAGGAGGAAATACAGGTCGTCCAAGGCGGTGCGTTCCTCGCCTCTTGTGAAAGCGCCTAAGGCATCATCAAGCACGGCGAGATAGGGGATGGCGGCAGGCCCTGAAGGGATGCTGTCCCTGCGCATAGGCTCCACGTTAGCCGGAACTCCGGGTGAGCGAAGTAGTGCATTTCGCTCGCGTTCCATCTCATCCGGATGCACCACCTTCAGCCCATGCAGGTATAGCAAGCGACGTGATGGCTTCGTAGCATGCTCTACAGCAGGAGTGGGGATATCCGATGTGCGGTCCAGTTTTATCGGAGTTCCGTCCATCCGTTCAACGACGGGCCGTTCAAGCGCTGTGGGGGCCGCATCCATTTGATGGAAACGGTCGGGTGCCTTTCCGCTCTCAACGATCACTTTCGGCGGCTCCGGTAGTGCAGCTATCTCTGCGTGTACCACCAGCAAGGTGCTCTCCACTGCCGCGGGGATCGCAGCAGGGGCATGGATATTCACGGAAGCATTTGCCTCCTGTTGAGGTGAGGGTGTTGCCGTGCCTGACAGTGCCGCCCAAAGCCCAAGCCCACCGACCACAAGCACAGCTCCTACGGCCAAATACGTACCCTGTCCCGGGCCGGTTGACTTCGGGCCGTGCATGGTCGTCAAGGCTGCCATAGCACCGGGCATCATCAGGCCTTCCACGGCTTCTTGGAGCAGCGGGTCATTTTCCAAATGAAGCTCTACCGCGTGCTGCTCCTCCGGGCTTAGCTCGCCCGAGGCATAGCGCTCCAGCAATTCACGCGTGAACGGCGTGTTTGGAGAGAAGGGATCAATGCTGTTGTCCATGGCGTTCAAGAATGATGCGCAGGTTGCGCCTGCCGTTCTGGAGATTGCTGCGCACTTGACCCACCGGCAAGCCGGTGCGTTCGGCCACTTGCTCGTAACTGTTCCGCTCCAGGTAGAACATGCGGATGCAGCCTGCTTGGCCTGCAGGAAGCTGGCTGATGGCCGTTTCCAAGGCTTGCAGGGAAGCCTCGTGCAGCGAAGCCTCGTCATTGGCCTCTTCCTGGGCTGGTTCCACCTCAAGCGGTACCTGTGGATCGTGTTTCCGCAAGGTCATTAGGCAGCGGTTCCGCATCACAGTATGCACCCAAGGACGGAATTTCTCGACCTCGTGCCTGCCAAGCAGCGTGGGCAGCTCCGCGAAAAGCCCCATTACCATGTCCTTGCTCGGGTCGATATTCTTCAAATACTTCATAGCCACACCGAAGAGCAAGTGTGCATAACGGTCCCACAACACACCCAATGCAGAACGGTCGCCAGCGCGAAGCTTGGCGACCAATTCCTCATCCGAGAGGGGTGCGGTGGTTTTGTTGCGGAGGAACATGCCTTACCGACTGGTGATTGGTGGCTGGTGATCAGTGATTGGCGGGACGACTTCCGACTCAATGTTCCAAGCTGTCATCTTCTCTGTGTGTCCTCTGTGCCTCCGTGCCTCTGTGGTCTTCGGCGTCTACCTCTGCCTATTCCTCTGTTGGTACAGGTCAAAGTAACTCTTCGTCTCAATGGCGATCACGCCACCGGTCACATCGCCGTACTTCGCTGGAAGTCCGCCCGTGTAAACGCTCACGCTACTGATCGCCTCCGAAGGAACGCCCGGGTTTGTGCTCGCGACCTTCACACCATCCACATAATAGGCCATCGTTCCTGCGCGTGATCCACGGAAGTACAGCTCATCACTATTCGCGGACTTGGTGACGCCGGGTGTGATACTTGCCATCATTTTCACGGGGTCCTTGCGCGTGGCATTGGTCTTTATCTGTGCGGTAGTGATCACGATCCGCGATGGATCATCCGGCCGGATCAGGGGCTCTTCCCATTTGTTGCGTGACACGACCACGGGTTCCAATATCGATGTCAGCACAATGGTTGGCAGCGTGGTGATCAAGCCGGGGACCACGCGCACGCCCTCCAGTAGGTAGGATTGATAGGCAGGAAATTTCGTACTCACCACATATTCACCTGCTGGCAGCGGCTTGAGCAAGAAACGTCCTTCGAAGTCGGTTTCAGTGCCAACTCGCTGGCCACCCTGTTCCGCTATAACAACGCAGAAGGCAACCGCTTCACCGGCATTGTCCAGGATCCTGCCGTGTATTTCCCCAAAGCTCTGTGCGGATGCCTGTGCGCTCATTGTCAGCGCCAGGATCATGATCGTCCATTTCGTGCTTTTCATGGTCTTATGGTGTTGGTTTCCATAAGATGATGCACGACGTGGAGTAATTGCATAAGAGGCTCTGGTTTTATACCCAAGTCTCCCTACTCCCGGGCTCACATCTCAAACTAAAGCTCTTCCGCCACCACTTCGCGCACGCCCGGAACCATCTGCTTCATCAGGTTCTCGATGCCGCTTTTCAGGGTGATCATGCTACTTGGGCAGCCGCTGCAACTACCGCGGAGCGAAACGGCGAGGATGCCGTCCTTGAACGACTTGAAGGAGATGTGCCCTCCGTCGCCTTCCACCGATGGACGGACGTATTCCTCAAGAACCGAGATGATCAGCTCTTCATCCTTGCTTGTGGGCGCAGCGTGTGATACGGCGCGTTCGTTGGCGTCAGCGAGGCTTTGCGCAGAGACATCGGCCAGCACCACGCGGCCATCCGTATTCAGGAATTCCTGGATGTATTCGCGCAGCTCGATCTGCACCATGTCCCAATCGATGCTGTCGTTCTTGGTCACGGTGAGGAAGTTGCCGCTGATGAACACGCCTGTGACGAAGGGTAGGTTGAAGACCTTCGCTGCAAGCGGCGACACGGCTTCGGCCTCCTTGTGGTCCGCGAATTCCATCAAGCGTCCTTCCGGTACCAGGGCGCGCGTGGTAACGAAGCGCATGGTGGCTGGGTTGGGAGTGGACTCTACGTAGACCGAGATCGGGGTGCGGGTTGCAGTGGTTTCCATATCGTTGCAAAGGTAACCAATGGGGGATGGGCCGCCTTATCTCGCCCCTCCTTTGCCGATAGCTTCCCAACTCCCTTGCTATCCTGTAGAACTTGGACGGGCGCCCTCCGTATCTTCGCACTCCATGCGACTGATGTCCGCTCTTCGTTCCAACGGCCTTTCCATACTGGCCATGCTCGTGCTCCTGATGGGCACGGCAGCGCCTGCGTTGGCACGGATGACCTGCGTAGTGGGCGGACACACCGTGCTGAGCGTGGGCCAAGTGGAGGACTGCTGCCCCGACGAGGTTGCCCATACTTCCACGGTGAGCGCCACCTGCTGCGAGATGTGGGAGGCCCGCCCCCAACGTTCCGATTTTGTCCCTGCCGTGAATGCCATGGTACCGTTACCGGTTGCCATGCTCCAAACTCGTCCGCTCTTCGCCCCGATGGCGTTGGCCCCACAGGCCACGACCGATGCGCATATCTCACGTCCGCCTCCTCTGCCGCGTGCTCAACGCTTGGCTTCCACGGGCGTATTCATTATTTAGAGAAGTCTTCCCGGTGATGGCTGCCATCTCGTGTGTGCAGTCGCTTTCGTTGTGTTCACCCCGAAGACATTTCTTGAATGAATATTAGAAGATCGATCATTCTGCTCATCATGGCCTGCTCGGCCTCAGCACTGCTTGCGCAAGAACACGTGCATGGGGTGGTGAGGACGCGCGATGCCGATAAGCGCCCGATTCCTTTACCCGATGCTCGAGTGGGCTGGGTCAATGGACCGGCCGTGATGAGCGATTCCATAGGACGATTTACCCTGCCGATGCCAGCCGCTTGGCCCGCTGTGCTGGTCACATCCTCCTTTTCCACCAGCCCGGATTCGCTTGTGCTGAAGGCAGCTCCCAAAGGGCCGCTCACCATCATGTTGGAAGGTTCCGTACAGCTCGCGGCAGCCGAAGTGAGCGAGCGCCAGGCCAGTACCCGCCTGAGCCTGCAAACCCTTCAGGCCATCGAGTCCATCGGTGCAAGAGAGTTGAAACGTGCTGCTTGCTGCGACATCAGTGAGAGCTTCGAGACCAATGCCACCGTGGATGTGAACTACAGCGACGCGGTCAGCGGTACCAAGACCATCCGCATGCTCGGGCTCGATGGCAAGTATGCGCAGATCAGCATGGAGAACATCCCCTTCGTGCGCGGTCTCTCCGCCAACTCAGGCCTTACTCTGGTGCCGGGTCCGTGGATCCAGGATATCAACGTCAGCAAAGGCATCGGCACGGCAGTGAACGGTCCGAATGCGATGACCGGGCAGATCGACCTCTGCTTGTTGGACCCTGCTACAGCGCCCCGGCTGTTCACCAACTTCTATGCGAACAGCCAAAGCAGGCTGGAACTGAACGTGAACGCAGCGCAGCACCTGAAGAAGGCCGGGGACAACATCCTGATGGTACACGGTAACATGATGCAGCGGGAGTTGGATGATAACGGGGACGGATTCCGCGATCAACCGTTGACGAAGCGTTTCAACATCATGGACCGCTGGATGCAGCGCACCGAGAACCGGACCACCCAAGTGATCTTGCGCTATGTGACCGATGTGCGGAATGGCGGACAGATGGAGAGTGCGCGTCCGGGTGAGTTTTCCGGGGGAAGACGCTATGGCGTGGACATTGACAACGAGATGGCCGATGTGATCGTGAAGAACGGATGGATCCTGAAAGATCCGGGCAAGAGCATTGGCATCCTCAGCGGCTTCCGCAACCACACGGTGTCGTCCATCTTCGGCGATAAGAACTACCAAGGTGCCCAGCGCAGTGCATACGTGAACGTGGTCTATCAGCAATTGCTGAAGCACGACGACCAGATCAAGGCGGGAGGGAGCTTCCAGTTCGACGATTACGATGAACTCTTCAAGCAACCGAATGTGGAAGCCATGGACCTTGGACGAACGGAGCGGATGCCGGGCATCTTCACCGAGTATACGCGGACCCGGGACCGCTTCACCATGGTCGCCGGAGTGCGCGCTGACTTCAACAGCAAATATGGTGAGGCCATCAGCCCCCGATTGCACGTGAAGTACGATATCGGCCCGCTCACGACCCTCCGTCTTTCCGGCGGAAGCGGCTTTCGCAGCGCCAACCCGATCATGGAAAATGCCGCCGCGCTGGCCAGCTCACGTGTGGTTTCCATCGAGGGCGATCTGGGCTTCGAACGCTCTTGGAACACCGGCATTTCGTTGCTCCACAAGTTCAAGTGGATGGGCAAGAAGTGGTCGGTGGCGGTAGATGCCTATCGTACGGACTTCACCGACCAAGTGGTAGCGGACCTCGATCGTGATCCGCAAGTGCTCGCGATCTCCATGCTTCATGGCAGCAGCTATGCCAACAGCCTCTTGGCCGATGTGCAAGTGCAACTAAGCAAGCAGTGGGAGATGAAGGGAAGCTATCGCTACTATGATGCCCGCACCACATACGATGGCGTGCTCCGTGAACGGCCGCTGGTGCCTTCCCACCGCGGATTGCTCGACTTGGGCTACGTGGCCAAGGATGAAAAATGGCGTTTTGACATCACCCTGAACGGCTTCGGAACAGCCCGACTGCCGAACACCAGCAGCAATCCGGAAGAGTACCAAATGTCGGATCGCTCACCTGCCTATGCGACGTTGAATGCACAGATCACCCGCGTTCTCGGTGCGTGGGAGATCTATCTCGGCGGAGAGAACCTCACGGGAACGATCCAACAGCGCCAGATCCTCTCCGTGGATGATCCATTCGGCCCGTATTTTGACGCCTCCTTGATCTGGGGGCCCACCAACACGCAGATGGCCTATTTCGGTCTGCGTTTCACCCTGAAGGATAAAACAACTAAACCAACCCATTGAACATGAAGAACCTCCTAAGGCTCTCAGCGCTGCTCCTCCTACTTGTGGGCGCAAGGGCTTCCGCACAGGATGCGGACCAATCCAAATTCGCCTCGCTGGACATCCATAGCAATGCGGTGTGCGACATGTGCCAGACCACCATTGAGACCGAGATGTTGTACGTGAAAGGCGTGCAAGCGGTGAAGGTGAACTTGGATGCGAATACGATCCATGTGGACTACAAAGCGAACAAGACCAACCCGGAGAAGCTGCGCCAAGCAGTGGCAAAACTGGGTTACATGGCCGATGATGTGATGCCGGATGCCGCGGCGCGGAAGGCCCTGCCGGATTGCTGCCAAGCAGAAGGCTGTGGCTTGCCAAGTGAAAAGAACGCGGAGCTTGCAGCACCAACTCCACCAACGCCTCCCGCTCCGGAAGAACCCGCTGCACCGGAAACACCGGAACCTTGAGCATGGCCTTGGTAAGAACATTGAAAGGGATCACGCCTGAATTCGGGCTTGATCCCTTTTTGGCCGAGACCGCCGTGGTGATCGGCGACGTGGTGATGGGGGATGGCTGCAGTATTTGGTACAACGCGGTGGTGCGCGGCGATGTGAACAGTATCCGCATCGGGCACCGGGTGAACATCCAGGATGGAGCGGTGCTACACTGCACCTATCAAAAGTGTGGGCTCACCATCGGTAACGACGTCAGCATCGGGCATAACGCACTTGTACACGGATGTACCGTGGAGGACAAGGTGCTCATCGGCATGGGGGCCATCGTGATGGACCAAGCGGTGATCGGCACCGGCAGTGTGATCGCTGCTGGTGCGGTGGTCACGCAAGGCACGCTGGTGGAACCGGGCAGCTTAATGGCCGGTGTGCCGGCGAAACGCATCGGTGCTGTGAGCAAGGCACTTTCCGAAGGTGAGATCGAACGGATCGCCCAGAATTATCAGCTCTATGCGAGCTGGTATAAGGAATAGGTTCCCGCAGCGGTCTCCTTGTATTAGTTCCATCAAGGTCTCACGTAGTGGACCTTGATGCCACCCAGACCTCGACTGCTTCAGTGTCCCCTTCGGGAGACCGCTGAGGAAACTACAAAGTCAACGAGCCATCCTCCTGCCAAACCGCCTGCTTAACGGGAGCAGACTGCAGATCGAGCTTTATCAGCACGGCATCAAAGCGTCCGGGAAATCCGCTGGTGTAGCATTCCAGCGACCCTTCACTGCCAATTGGAGCGGCCAATCCGTGCTCCTTCAACAGCTGGCCCAGCCTGCGGGCGATGGCTTCGGAAGGTTCGATCACGCGCACCCCCGGTCCCACGATCTGTTCGATCAACGGGCGCACCAGCGGGTAGTGCGTACAGCCCAGCACCAGAGCATCGATCCCGCGTTCCAACATCGGCTCTATCCAACCTCGCAAGAGTGCTTCTGTTTGCGGGCCGTCAAAGTCGCCGCCGTCAATGCGATGGGCCAAGCCGGGGCAGGCCTGGCTGATCACCTCCACGCCTTTTCCGAATCGCTCCACCACCTCAGCCATGGTGCGGCCTTCCACGGTGGCGCGCGTGGCGAGCACGCCCACCACGCCGGAGCGAGTGTATTCCGCGGCCGGCTTCACCGCCGGTTCCATGCCCACGAAGGGCACCTGCGGGAAGCGTTCCCGCAAGGGGGCGAGTGCAACGCTCGAGGCCGTATTGCAGGCGATCACAATGGAGCGACAGCCCTTGCCAAGAAGTGCTTCCGTAATGGCGGTACTGAACCCGATGATCTCTTCGGCCCGGCGCTCGCCGTAGGGCACATGCACGTTATCGCCGAAATAGAGCAGGCGCTCCGAGGGGAGCGCCTGTCGTATGGCAGCGGCGATGTTGAGTCCTCCGATGCCCGAATCGAATATGCCGATGCGCGGGTCCATGCCCAGCACCTGCTGCTTACTGAATGTTCAACTTCGCCTTCACCAAAGGCAGGATGTCAATGCCTCCGCCGGAGTACAGGACCATGCCGGTGCTGGTGTCGAAGATGTAGGTGAAATTGCCGTCGGCCGCCACGTCCTGGATGGCTTTGTTCGTGCGGTCGATCATCGGTGCGAGCAGTTCGTTCTCCTGCTTGGTCAGATCTTCCTTCGCCTTGTCCTGGGCATCGCTGATGCGTTGCTCCAACTCTTGGATCTCGCGCATGGCCACCTGCTGTTCGGTCTTGGTCATGTTCTCCGCCTTGCTCTGGGCATCTGCCACCTTGTTCTGGTACTCTTGGCCCATGGCCTGTAGGCGAGCATCCAAGGTCTTGGCGAAGTCCTGCATCTTGGTCTCGGCTGCCTTGCGCTCGGGGAGCATCAGCATCAAGGCTTGGCGGTCCACATGGCCGAGCTTCACGGTGGCTTGCGCGCGCAGGGCCGTATTGGCCGCCATCAATACGCACAGGGTCAGGATCAATTTCCTCATGTTATTATTCACTGCTTAGGTTTCGTGTTCATGTTCCCGCGATCGGATCCACCCTTGTTCGGTGCGGCCATCCGATCACTCTCCTTGCTGGGCGTGGCTTGGTTGCCGCCATCGTCCTCATCGTCGTTGCCGCGCAGATAGCCCGCATCCTTACCGTCCTTGCCGGGACGGATACCGAGCTTGCGCAGCACGCTATCGCTCTTGTCGTATTTCTCGCTGGCGTACAGCACATTGTTTCCCGCGCCGCCGATATCGAAGATGGCCACGTACGTGGTACCCGCAACTTCCTTCACCGCGTCGAATATCCTGTCCTGAATGGGCTGGATCAGTTCCTGCCGCTTCTTGAACAGATCACCACCCACGCCGAAACGCTTCTGCTGGAGGTCACGGGCCTCTTGCTCCTTCTTGTCGATCTCCGCTTGGCGCGACTTCTTCATTTCCTCCGTCAGAAGGATCGCCTCCGCATTAAAGGCTTCACGCAGGCGCTTGATCTGGCTCCAGCGCTCATCGATCTCATCCTGCCATTTCTTGCTGTTGCGGTCCAGCTCCTGCTGTGCGGCAGCATAGTCCGGCATTTGCTCCAGGATGTATTTGGTATCCACGAAGGCGATACGCTGGGCCTGAGCACCAACTCCGATCAGGAGGAGGGCCATAAGGGCGGTGCGGTGGAGGATGGTTTTCATGGGAAAGCCGTCGAATTTAGGCGATCGCGATCACAGCTCGCCAAGATCTATGCCAAGGGTGAAATGGAACTGGCTTTTGGCCATGTTCGGCTTGCCGGGCACATCGTCAAAACGCCAGCCATAATCCAAGCCCATAGGCCCGAACATCGGCAGGAACAGGCGTAAGCCGATACCGGCGCTCCGGTACACCTTGAAGGGGTCGTAGAGGTCGCTGGAGTTCCATGCGTTGGCCGCTTCGGCGAAGCCCAAGGCGAAGATGGTGGCCTGTGGGTTCAGCGATACTGGGAAGCGCAGTTCCGCAGTGTACTTGTTCACGAAGAAGCTGCCGAAGTTCGGCGAGAGCGATAGGTCGTCATAGCCGCGCAGTGCGATGATCTCCCGACCATCCAGCTGGAATCCGGTGAGTCCGCTTCCCCCGAGATAGAAGCGCTCAAAGGGTGAATCACCCTTACGTGAGGTGTAGGTGCCGATGAAGCCGTAACCCACGCGTCCCATCAGCACCAGGTCGTGCTTGCTCTTGCTGCGGGTGAGCTTGGTGAACCACTGGCTGGTGAATTTCCACTTGTGGAACTCCGCCAGTTCGTATTGCTGCGCAGCGGGAAGCTCTGTGTAGTTGACCCCGGGATTGAAGGACGAGAAGGGTGGAGTGGCCTTCACCGAGAAGCTGGTCTCCGATCCTTGCGTGATCCAGAAGGGTTCGGCGATCGATCGACGTGCGATGCGCAATTGCAACGCGTACACGTTGCTGGTGCCGTTTGTGAAAGCGAACAGCGAGTTCCAATTGTTCAGGCGGTATTGCTGGTAGCTCGCCGTGAGGTTCATGAAGAAGTAGTCGTCCGGCCACTTCAGGCGCTTACCCAATCCAATGCTCCCACCGACGATCCCCAGCTCCTGGAAGATCGGGTTGTCCTTGGCGACCCCGTTGGTCTGGCGGGTATAGTAGCCACCCATGCTGAGCGACGTGGGCTTTCGGCCACCCAACCAAGGCTCGATGAAGGAAAGGCTGTAGCTCTGGTAGTAGGAACCATTGGTCTGTGCGCGGAGGCTCAAGGTTTGGCCATCGCCCGCAGGCAGCGGCGTCCACGACTTCTTGTCGAACATCTTCCGCACGCTGAAGTTGGTGAAGGACAGGCCCAGCGACACCAGTACCCTTCCGCCTCCATAGCCACCGCTCAATTCCAAGCGATCACTCGGCTTCTCCGCCACGGTGTAGTCCAGGTCCACCATGCCGGTGCGTGGATCGGGCCGTGGATTCACGCCCACTTGCGCCGGATCGAAGAAGCCCAAGCTGATAAGCTGCTGCTGCGAGCGGATCACCTCGCTGCGATCGAAGAGGTCGCCTGGACGCGTCCGGATCTCGCGGCGGATCACGTGATCGAACGTTTTCGTGTTGCCTGCGATGGTGATGTCGCGCACGCGGTACTGCTTGCCCTCGCGGATGCGGATCTCCAGATCGATGCTGTCGCCTTCCACGCGCTCGATCGGGTCCGGATTGAAGCTGAGGTAGCCACGGTCCATGTAGAGTGAACTGATGTCCACTCCGCTCGGGTTCATGTAAAGGCGACTGTCCAGCTTTTTCTTGTTGTAAACATCGCCGCGCTTGATGCCCATCAGCCGTACCAAGGTGTCCGAGCTGTACTTGGTGTTTCCGGTGAAGTCGATGTTACGGAAGTAGAACTGGTTCCCTTCATCCACGGTGATGTCGATGGCGATCTTCTTGGGCGAAACAAAGCGCATGGTGTCGCGCGTGATCGCCGCATTGCGATAGCCCTTTTCGTTGTAGAGGTCGATCAGCTTGAGCTTGTCCGCGCGGTAGTCGGAGCGCTTGAACTTGCTGCTTCCGAAAATGTTGTACCAGCGCTTCCGCTTGGTGCCCTTCATGGCCTTCCGCAGCTTGGAGGCCTGCAGATTTTCGTTGCCGTGGAAATTGATGTCCTGGATCTTCACCCGCGGACCTTTATCCACGAGGAGCTGCAAGCGTACACTGTTCTCCAAGCTGGTGTCCCGGTTCTCCACGATGCGGGCGGTGGCCTTCAGGTAGCCTTTCTCCGTGAAGTATTTGCTCACCGCGCTCACCGCGTTGGCCTTTACGGCATCGTTCACTTGTTGACCGCGCACGAGGTTGATCGCATCGCGGAGCTTGTCGCCCTCGCTACGCGTTACCGTGCCGGCGAAACCGTAGCTGGCCAGCTGCGGATTTTCCGTTACGATGATGTTCAGGAAGATGACGTTGCTGCGGATCTCAGCCTCCTCGATGCGTACATCGGTAAAGAGCCGCTGCTCCCAGATGGCCCTGATCGCCTTGCCGATGCGCTCGCCGGGGATGGTGATCTTGTCGCCCACCTTCAGTCCGCTGAACAGTTTTACCGCGTTGGGATCACGGGTTACGCAGCCGCTCACGGTAATGCCCCCGATGGTGTATTCCTTCGGGTATCCGTAGTCCATGGTGGGCACATCCAGTTTCTGGGCGGTGCCGGTAAGGACGAAGGCCAGAAAGCTGAGAAGGGCCGTGAACTGCCTCAAGGCGCGGCTGGTCGGGAATGGCAGGCGCATCAAGAAGTTGGGAGTTGTTCGCGGGTAAGGCCGAAGCGGCGCTCCCGGTGCTGGTAGTCGAGTACGGCTTGGTAGAGGTGCTCCTTGCGGAAGTCGGGCCAGAGCACAGGGGTGAACCATAGCTCGGAATAGGCGATCTCCCAGAGAAGGAAATTGCTGATGCGCTGCTCGCCGCTGGTGCGGATCAACAGTTCGGGATCGGGCATGCCCCGCGTGCTCAGCCGGTCGTCGATCAGGTCTTCGTTCACCGCGTGGGTATCAATGCGCCCCTCGCGGATGTCCGTGGCAATGCTGCGCACCATGCGGAGGATGTCCCAGCGAGCACTGTAACTAAGGGCCAGGGTAAGCGTGATCTGATCATTCTTGGCGGTACGATCGATGGCCTTCATCAGGGCCGTACGGCATCCTGGTGGCAGGCTGTCCGTATCGCCGATGGTGTGCAGGCGCACGCCGTTCGCATCCAGTTCTTCCACTTCACTGGCCAGGGTGCTCACCAGCAATTCCATCAGCGCATCCACTTCGGCCTTGGGGCGGCTCCAGTTCTCGGTGCTGAAGGCATAGAGCGTGAGGAACTTCACCCCCAGCTCGGTGGCACCGGTGAGGGTCTCACGGATCGGGCGCACACCATTCAGGTGTCCGCTGATGCGTTCCTCCCCCTGCTTTTCAGCCCAACGGCCGTTGCCGTCCATGATCACGGCGATATGGGCGGGCACGCGCGCAGGGTCTATTTGCGCACGCAATTCCTGTTCGATGGATGAGGAGGGCTCGTTCACGGGGGTGCGAAGGTCGCGATTAGGATCGTTCGATCGGCACTGCCTTCGGTGATTGTGACGGAAGTGGCCTGATATTCAGCATTTTTCAAACAGTTCAAGACCTCCGGAAGGGATACATTCAAGCCGTATGGAGAACTGTTATCAGTGATGCATAACAGTTTTGTGGCTGTGATATTGCCGAGGATCGGGAGGTCTGGGCGGACATGCTGCGAAGGGTTTGAACCACGGATCAACACGGAACGACACGGATGATGTCTCTGGGATCTGGTGGGGCTTGCACAACGATGAGTTGGCTGTCGGAAAACAATAGCTGATCCTTGTTACACGAACATCGGCTATCACGTCACCGCGTCAGCGGTGTAAAACGGAGGGTATCTGTGTAATCTGTGGAAAACAGCATTCCAGATCATCCGCGGATCGCCGAGAACCGGATCACCGCTTCATCTTGTCCCAGATGGCATCGCACTCCGTGAAGCGCGTGAGCAACAAGGAAATGGTGAGGCCCGTGTACTGGTACCAATCCTTGGTCTGGCTGTCGCCCCGGGCGCGGCCGGTATTGTATCCCGTGGGCCGCAGCGGGCTGGGATCCGCAAGCAAGGCCGTCAGTGGCCCGGCCTGATCTGCCAAGCTAGTATTGTCGGCATAGATGCCACTCACATCATCCAAGTAGTCCGTGTAGGTGCGCCGCAGTCCCCATTCCATCTGCACATCCAACTTTTTAGTAATGGCGAATTTGAAACCAAAACCGAACGGGATGCAGATCTGGTTCAGGCTATAACCTTTTCCGCCGCCAATGGTCTGTCCCTCGGTGCCCAAGGGCTGGAGGTCGTACCAGGTATCATCCAACAAGTTCTGTGGATTGAAGTGGTAGTAGGCCAAGCCGCCGAAAACGAAGGGCGTCCAATTGCGGCTGTCCTTGGAGAGCCCGCGGTACTTGAAGAAATTGATCTCCAGCACTCCGGACGCTTCGAATATCTGTGTGCGAAAGCCCAAGTTGCGCAGTTGCTGCAACGGCTCATCCGACTCCCGGTCATAGGCCTCCAGCTTGCCGTACAGCCCTTGGAGACGCACGGCATAGTGCTGGTTGAAATTGTAGCGGTACATCAGCCCACCCGCCAAATGGGTATGCTTGGGGTAATGCTTGGTCGGGTTGATGTCCCCAATGTAAAAGGTGGTTCCACCGGTAATGCCCAGCTCGCTCACCTGCGCCCATGCGGAGGTGCCAAGCAAACTCAGCGTTAGGAGAAGGGTGAAAAACCGGGTCATCGGGTGGAAGAACGGCACGGAATGAAGATCCGTGCCTAATGGGGCTGCGAAATTATACCAATTCTTAGGACAGGAGCGCCCAACCGGTGTGCTGTTCTTAGAACTGGTAAATGCGCGTGAGCGTAGGCGTAACGATCGGTCCACGCTCTTGGCGCATCGGTTGCGTACGAATACCAAAGCGGTATGAGTCGTTCAGCTTTGGGACGCGTATTGGGATGCTTTTGAGTTCGCAGGAATTGGTTCACGGTAGGGAGATCAGGGCCTTTCGGTGCAGTAAATTCTTCTGCGCGACCTTTAACGTGGAAATTCCTTTTCGGTTCATGCGCGAGCGCTCGACCTGACAACTACACTTAGGTTGGTGTCTTACCTCAGGCAGCGTTTCCCTTCCGACGAGTGTCCATATCGTACATGCACGGCATTGCGGAAACACCAGTAGTTTAGCATGAAGTATCACCTGACTTTTACATGAGCATATTGCGTACCATCCTTCTTGTAGCTAATGGCTCCGGCATCATTTTAGCTCGTCGGAGAAGATTTTAATCTTAACCATGCATGCCATGAAGCACGCGATAGTTTTAATGACGATAAGCCTTGGTCTCAGTCTATTGGTTGGGTCATGTAGGAAAGTTGACGTGCCTGAAGGCGTGCCGGTATGCATAAAGAAGAAAATCCTACAGGAAGAGGGGAAATGTCTGGATAAGGTTTATGAGTATTCGTTTCATGGACAAACCGTTTACCTCTTTGTTCCTGATAAATGTCCGGATGCACTCTACAAGTTATACACTGAAAACTGCGGGTTGATATGTTGTCCAGCAGGTGGCATATCAGGAATGGGTGATGGGGCATGCCCGAGCTTTTATCAAGAAGCAACAGACGAGGTTCAAATCTGGTCACAGTAAGCGATTGGATCATTCCGGATGAATCACAAAGAGGGCCGATGCCCGATAGGATTGTCATCCTCCCGGCCAAGCGTTCGTGGCCAAAAATCTATGACATGTTTTTAAGGACTCTTCCGCGGAGGTGCCACAGGGTCTCACACCCGCGCTATTTCTGTTCGTTCATTTCCGTTGCTCCAATACCAAGTCTGTCCATTTGTCGCCACATTGAAAACGCACCCAGCAATTCCCCCAATGGAAGGATTCTAATTTTATCTCGTTCGTAAATTCAAAATCTAATTCCTCTCCGTTATAATTTTCATCGTTCGTCACTTTGATCACCGGTGTTATGCTGATCAGTGCTTCCGGCGTTTGTGCTGTATCCGGATCGAGATACGGGTGCAACTCTCGGTCGTATGGTCTCAGGAACATCTGTGAGACATGGATATTTTTGATCGAAGGCTTCCATTTCCCTTTGTAGGATAATCGACCTTTTACGGTGTACCTGATCAGGGATTTGCTGTTGAACAAGTTGAGTTTGCTCTCGATCAATTCAACTTGAAAGGTGTCAACTGTCAGGGCGTCTTGATAAGCCCACCATCCAATGTCCGGGGTCTCTGATATTTGATGTTTCGGGCTTCTGGGCTCAGTTGAGAACATACTTCCTACTAGGGTAGGTACTGCCAGAAAGTAAACTCCAGAAAGAAGGAGAATAATTGCTGCGATCCAGATCAGTATCTTATTTCTGCGCCTCATGAGTAGTGTTGTGTTCCAACACCCCAGTCCATGCACTCCGCGAATCTCACGGCAAATTCGACCGCACATCCAGCCCCCAAGAGAGCTTGGAGCGCAGCGTATCCAGGAAGTCCTGTCCTTCCAGCTGCACCAACTGTACACGGTGTTTCGCGTGATGCACATGTAGAGCCGGGAAATGGTCCAGCACTTGGCTGCGCGAATCAAGGTTGACGAGGTACTTCTCGCCTCGGGCATCCACTTGGAGTGTCAGCGTGCTGGCACCCGGCACCACGAAGGGGCGCACGTTGAGGTTGTGCGGCGCGATGGGAGTGATCACCATGGCATCGCAATTCGGTGCCAGCAACGGACCTCCGCAACTGAGGGAGTAGGCGGTACTGCCAGTCGGCGTGGCGATGATGAGGCCGTCCGCCCAATAGGTGTTGAGGAAGCGCCCGTCCAAATGTGCATGGATGGAGATCATGGCGGCACCATCCCGCTTGTGGAGGCTCACCTCGTTCAGCGCATTGTTATGCGTTCCGAATCCGGGGCATCCTTCGAGCGCCAGAACGGCACGGTCCGCTGTGGTGTAGCGCCGCTGCATGATCGCTTGCATGGTCTCGTCCACATCTTCCAGCCGGGTGCTACTGAGAAAGCCGAGCCGCCCCAGGTTGATGCCGAGCAAGGGCACCGGTGTGCTGCCCAGAAAGTCCACGCTGTCCAAGAAGCTGCCGTCGCCACCCATGCTCACGAGCATGTCCAAGTTGGCATCCTCGGCGCGGTCCATCACTTCGGTGTCGGCAGCCAGTGGTAGGCCTGCGGCGGCCATGCGCTCCGCGAGGCCACGCTCCACCACAGGGGTGGCGCCGACTGCGATCATGCGGCCTAAAATGCCATTGATCGTGGCCGCAGCTGATGCCGGATACAACCGGCCAAGGATCCCGATGCGCATGTCCGAAATTCAGAAGGGTTGGGTGAAATGTAAGTAGAATCCCGTTTCGGACAGGCCGTTCACCGCTACCTCCATGCGCAGCACCTGGTCATAGCTGGTGACGATATCCAAGCCCAGGCCGTAGCTCTGTTGCCAGTGGTTCGCCAGGAGGTTCTCGGAGCCGTACTTGCTGTCCCACACCTGGCCTTGATCGGTGAAGGCGTTGAGGTACACAGCGAGATAGAGCGTGCGGAAGGCCTCGAAGGGGATCGGTTCCACGCGGTAGGAGCGGGGCTTGACCAAGGCGAAGAGCACGTTGGCCTTTCCGAGGAAATAGTGCTGCCCATCAAGGATATAGTATTCGTAACCGCGGAGGTATTCGTCATACCCCAAGCCTTCCTGCAGGTAGTAGTGCTCCTCGCTGCCTTGGGAAACCTTGCCGTTCAGGCCTACACCATAGCTCCAGCGTGTACCGCGTTTCCAGCTGCGCTGCACCGTGGCGCGCAAGGAGGTGACATCCGGTTGCTCCGGGCCGATGCCGTTGTGGTCCAGCATGAGTTGGGCATAGCTGCCACTGAGCGGGAACGCGCGGGAGTCACGCCGGTCGAATGTGAAGCTGTAGCCCAGCGAGAGGTATTCCGTCCGTGTTTCGCCTCGGTTGAGGTATTCGGGATTGCGCGCCACCACCGTATCGCGCACGGAGGCATCGGTCCAAGAGATGCCCCAGCTATGGCGGATGTCGTGGCTGCGTCGCAACGTGAGCACGCCGCCCACGCGCCAGTTATTGAAGATGTTCTCGGTGGGTGTTTTCAGGAGGATCCGCTTGTTGTTCACGGTGCCGATTGTGATCTCATCCTGTTCCGAATAAGCGCCTCCTACTTGGATCCCCCAGCGTTGCTTCCTGTCGATGAAAGGAATGCGGTAGGTGAGGCCGAATTCTTTGGAGTAGCCCAGCTGCACCCGCGCCTTCAGGGTCTCGTTGCGCCCGCGCAGGTTGAAGCGGTACAGGTCCACGCCGAAGTTGAGGCGGCTGAGATCCTTGGTGAGCCACCACGTGTTGAAGTTGGGATCAGCAAAGTGGAGCAAGGGCTTGGGCCACCAGTACCAGCGCTCGTTCAGGGTGATGGTGATGAACACCTCATTCGGCCCTAAGAAGGTGGGCATGAGGGTGGCGGTGTTGAAGAGGCCGAGGTTCAGGAGATTCTCCTCGCTGCGTGCGAGCTTTCCATACAGTTCATCGGCGGAAAGCGTATCGCCTTCCTGGAAGGTGAGTTCACGCATGATGATCTGTTCCTTGGTCTGGCGATTGCCTTCCACGAGGATACCGGATATGCCGAACGGTCCACTGAACTTCATGGGTCCGTTCTGCGCGAACACCCCCAATAAAAGCACAATGAAAAGTGGAGTAAGCACTCCTCGCCCCGATAGGCAGCGGAGGGGCCGGTGGCGACGTAAACGCGCAATGGATCGGAGGAAAATCTTCATCCAGTCGCGCAGTGCACGAGTTCTAGTTCCGAGATAGATACGGACTGGCTTTTTCGCGACCCGATATGCATCGGGGCCGGGTCAAGCCCGGAATGACACTCGTTCGTGCTCCGGTGGTTCTCTCGTGCGCTCGCGCTCGGCTCTTTACCGAGTGGGAAATGAGTGCCTCCGAGAACCTCAGGTACCGATACCCAGTGCATGCAGCCAAGATCAGCTGCGGCTGCGACCCCTTCGGGGTCGATCTCTCTATCACTGAAAGGACAACATGCTGCGACCCCTTCGGGGTCCGAGAAGCGTCCGACGAAGCCCAGTGGCAGCACGGCATTTGACCCCGGAGGGGTCACAGCATGTTGCATAAGGCTATTGGGTTGCATACCGACCCTGAAGGGGTCGCAGCCTGTGTTTGCATTCTCATCGCGGATGCCAAAGGCTTCTAATTTCAAAGATCGCCCCCGGCGCATTTTGCAATAAGAATTGATATCACATTTTGATGATCCGCATCACATCCTCATATCGGCTGCGCAGGTTGTCCTCCGCACGCGATCCCTGGAAGGTGGTGCGCACTGTGTATTCGTAGCGGTCAAAGGATTGCAGGATGGCGCTGATGTCCTCGCGGTTGATCTTCAGCGTCACTTCCATCCGCAGGCTGTCCGGCACATCGGTGCAGTAAACGCTCAGGAGCCGCGCTCCTTCATCCTCCACAATGCGGGCGATCTGTTGCAGGGAGTATTCGTTCTGCGCCATTTCCAGCACCAACACACTACCCGGTCCGCTGGCCCCCACCAGGTCGGCCATGTGGCGCATCACCTCGTGCTCGCTCACCACGCCGAGATACACGCCGCCCATGTCCAGCACGGGTACCACCGGCAGGTTGCGCTCGGACATCAGCTTCAGCACATCGTACACGTGTTGACGATCCCGCACATAGGGGATCTCCACTTGGTCCATCAACTTCTCCACGGTGGCCGTGGGCTTGCTGTTGTCCAGCGCAGCTTCCTCCTTCATCAGGCCCACCAGCCTGCCTTTGGATACCACCGGGAGCACGGCCGTGCGGAACTCGTCCATGAGTTCCAAGGCATGCGCCACGGGATCCCGTGGGTTCAGGGGTAGAATAGTGCCGGATATGAGTTCGATGGCTTGCATGGCGAAAGGCGTTGCGCCTGGTGTCGGTACTTTTGGACCTGATTCGCGGGACCAAGTTAGGAGGATGAAATGATGACCAAGCTTAGTGTTAACATCAATAAACTGGCCACATTGCGTAACGCACGTGGCGGCAACCGACCGGACGTGCTGCAAAGTGCCCTGGACATTGAGCGTTTCGGCGCGCAAGGCATCACCGTGCATCCGCGACCGGACGAGCGTCATATCCGCTATGCGGACGTGCGCGCCCTGAAGCCGGTGCTCACCACCGAGTTCAACATCGAAGGCTATCCGAATGCCTCCTTCATCGATCTGGTGCTGGAAGTAAAGCCGGCGCAAGTGACGCTGGTTCCGGATCCGCCCGATGTGCTCACCAGCAATTCCGGCTGGGATACCCGCGCCCACAAGGCCGAGCTGCAAACCGTGATCGCCCGATTCAAGCAAGCCGGGATCCGCACCTCCATCTTCATGGGCACGGATACGGAATTGATCGCGCATGCTGCGGATACCGGCACCGATCGGATCGAGCTGTACACCGGGCCTTATGCCGACGCGTATGCGAAGGACCGGAATGCCGCGGTGGAAGACTTTATCCGCGCTGCGGAGAAGGCCGCCGAAGTGGGCCTGGGCCTGAATGCCGGCCACGACCTCGATCTGGTCAACTTGGCCTTTTTCAAGGCGCAGGTGCCCGGTTTGCTGGAGGTATCCATCGGCCATGCACTGGTCTGCGATGCACTCTTGTTCGGCATGGAGAACACCGTCCAACTTTATCTGCGTGAGCTACGATGAGCGTGGAGTTGTTCTTCCGCCGGGAAGGTGCCGGCACGCCCGTAGTGGTCTTGCACGGCCTTTTTGGCAGCAGTGACAATTTCGGCAGCATCGGCCGCACCCTCAGCGCCGAATTTGACATGGTGCTGGTGGATGAGCGCGATCACGGCCGCTCGCCGCATACGGAGCACATCACCTATCCGCTGATGGCGGAGGATGTGCATGCCTTGGTAACGAAGTTGGGCTTGAAGGACATCGTGCTAGTAGGGCACAGCATGGGCGGCAAAACGGCGATGACCTTCGCGCAGCGCTGGCCTGAATTGCTGAAACACTTGGTGGTGATCGACATCGGGCCCCGCGAATATCCCATCGGCGATCATGCTGCGATCCTGGAGGCGCTCCACTCCAGCGACCCCGCGAGTATGGGATCGCGCAAGGAAATGGAGGAGCATCTGTCCAAATTCATCCCGGAGATGGGCGTGGTGCAATTCCTGATGAAGAGCTTGTATTGGGAAGAGCCGGGCCGCTTGGGCTGGCGCTTCAATGTGCCTGTGCTGAAACGCGACATGGATCACATCCTCGCCGGGATGGGGCCGGAGATGGTGCGCGTGCCGACGCTGTTCATTCGAGGCGGAAAGAGCGGATACATCACCCGCGAAGACCTGCCGCAACTGAAGGAGCAATTCCCCAACAGCCGCGTGGAGACCATCCCTTATGCGGGCCACTGGGTACACGCGCAAGCGCCTGACGAAGTGATGGACTTCATCCGTTCCGTGGCATGAAGCCGATGCTCGCGGGCTTGGTCCTTCTGTTCAGCACGGCGGTATGCGCCCAGCAAACGCGAGACAGCGTGCGATATAGTGGCGGCTACGAATTCAACGACGGCATCTATCTGAATTTCCAAGCGTTCCGGAACAACGCTCCGAGCATTCCCTTCGCAGCGCTCACCACCGCCCAAGGCCAACGCGTGACCGATCTGCGCAGCACCAACGGCAAGCTCTTCTATCCCGACAGTAGCGGGCAACAAGTGCGCTTGGACCTCGACCGCACATGGGGCTTCTGCGACAAGGGCGTGGTGTACGTCCGTGCCGGGAACGACTTCTCCCGCATCGGCCTCATGGGCTCGTTGGCGCACCTCGTCTTCGATGCCACCTATCGCAATTTCGATCCCTACATGATGGGCGGCACCTCCTCGTACACCGTGGAAGAGCAACGCTTCCTGGACATGGCCACCGGTGCATTCCTGCCGGTAAGCGCCAGCGGCATCCAACCCGTGTTAGCGCGGGATGCCATCCTGAAGGAAGAGTTTGAAGCCTTGTCCAAGAAGGAGCGCAAGAAGCCGGAGACGATCTTCCTTTTTATGCGGCGGTATAACGATCGGCACCCGCTGTATTTTCCGGGAGGGTAGGTGGAATTACGGACTGTCTTATGTCCGATGTCTTATGCTGCCGACGGTGCAAGCATAAGACATCAGACAACCGACATAA
Organism: Cryomorpha ignava; assembly: GCA_040391235.1. Classification (GTDB taxonomy): domain Bacteria; phylum Bacteroidota; class Bacteroidia; order Flavobacteriales_F; family PHOS-HE28; genus PHOS-HE28. The sequence goes on along the minus strand of JBEBYG010000015.1, from coordinate 33,016 downwards.
GACAGTTGGACCTGCGGCACTCACCTCACTGTTTCACGAACCGCTGCAACCACGTCCCACCGTCCTTGTTCAGCTGCACAGCATACATCCCGGCGGGCAGATGCCCCACGGAGAACTGCAACTCGCTTCCGGCTGCGACCGACTTGCCCTCGTGCGGCGTAGCCACGTGGCGACCTTGTGCATCCAAGAGCTTCAACTGTGCGCCAACAGGCAGGGCTTGTTCGAAGTGGATGTTCACTACTTCACTGGCCGGGTTGGGGGATAGGCTGAAGGTGGCTTGGATTGCCTGTTCAGCAATGCCTACGGGATCTGGGCCGAGCTTGACCACCCATAGGTCAGTTTGGCCTTTGTTCTCGGTCACGTCGCCATCGGAGGATGCCGTGGCCCCGGCGACTATGTAGCCACCGTCGTTGGTGATGGCTATGCTGTATAGGGCATCGTTCAACGATCCGCCGAGGGTGCGCTCCCAAAGCAAGTTGCCCTCGGGATCCAAGCGAACCAGCCAGCCATCGGCCATGCCGTGGTTGAAGCTTACATCACCATCACTGGATTCAGTTGAACCAGCTATGGCGAAGCCGCCATCCATGGTTTGAACAACCCCAACGCCATGATCACTCGCGAAACCTCCAAGGCACGTCCGTTGCCACTCCATCTCACCACCACTGTTCAATTTTGCCACATACAAAAATGAAGATTCGTTGCTGCAAGCGAAGGAACTGCCCGAAGCATCTCCGGCAGTTATGTATCCCCCATCCTGCGTTTGTTTGATGGTCCAGCCCGTTTCAGACGACGTGCCTCCTAAGGAACGATCCCATTCGATGTCGCCGTCAACATTGAGCTTCACGACCCAAATGTCGTCCTCTCCCTGAGGATCCGAAATATCCCCATCCGCTGATCCGGAGTTGCCCGTGATGACGTAACCACCATCGGAAGTTTGCTGAATGGATTCGGCTGCCTCATACCCGGATCCGCCCAAGGGTTTTTGCCATTCGATGTCGCCATTTTCATCCAGCTTCACCACCCAGTAATCGACACCACCATGATTCCCGGACACATCCCCATTGTTTGATCCAGTGCTACCAGCAAACACATAGCCTCCATCCAGCGTTTGGACGACGGAGTTTGCGCCATCGCTGGAGCTTCCTCCGTAGGAACGTTGCCATTCCAAGGTGCCATTGGCATCCAGCTTGATCAACCACGCATCAAAGCTGCCGTGATTCGCCGATACATCGCCATTAGTCGAGTTGGTGGTGGCGGTTACTATATAACCACCATCGCTGGTTTGATAGATATCTGTGGCGTTGTCGGTACTTGTGCCGCCAAAAACACCCTGCCATTGCATTGCGCCAAGTGCATCCAACTTCAGTACCCAAGCGTCACTGGTTCCTCCGTGGTAGCCGGTCACATCACCTCCGCTTGCTCCCGCGCTTCCAGCTACGATATATCCCCCATCGCTGGTCGGCTTGATCGCGCGCGCGGCATCAGCCGCAGAGCTGCCCCACGTGTGATGCCATTGGATCCCTGGGCCAATTTGCGCATAGGAGATGGTCGCAATGGACAGGAACACCAGCACGGGTATGGTCTTTAGCATGACTGTAGGTATCGGTGGCTATCAGGTCAGTTTCGAAGGTATACCAAAGACCTTGATCAGCTAATGTGATGCTTACAGAAGGTGGAATTACGGACTGTCTTATGTCCGATGTCTTATGCTCCCGACGTTGCAAGCATAAGACATCAGACAACCGACATAAGACAACAAGAAGCACCTCCGGCACTCACCGAACCACCACCACCTGCCGCTGCGAGCGAACGCCATCCTGCACGCAGGAAAGCGTGTAGAGTCCCGCTTGAAGCTGCGCTACCGAGATCGTCGCACGCCCATGTGCTGTCGTGTGGAACACCTCGCGGCCCGTTGCATCATGAAGCGTGATCTGCGCCATTCCATCACTGGCTGGTTCCACGTTGATCCAGTTGTTCGCTGGCACCGGCCATGCGGAAAGGCCGTGCTGGTCTTGCACTTCGCGGATCGCGGTCACATCATTATGACGTGAGTTCCATTCCTGGTAGAAGAGGTTCGCCACCGTGGCATCGTGGATCACCAAGGTGTTCTCATCATTCACCGTTGCTGCGGATTGGGTCCAGTTGTGGCTTCCGGTGATCACGCGTGGATCGTCGTTGGTGCCTTCGTCAATGATGGCGTACTTGTGGTGCAACAGCCCTGGCTCACTCTCGTGCGAGACCAGGTCCACGCCATGGTTAACGAGGAAGTTGAACTCGGATCCGGTGCTGTTCACATCCTCCACATCGCCTTGCACCAATACGCCGGGGCGGTTGTGCGCGGCGAGCACGGCATTTCCGAGGTCGTTCTGCGTGAACACATAGAGGGCTAACCGAAGGCTATGCTGTGCAGCATTGATCGCACGCACGATCTGGTCGGTCACGCCATCGGTGGGGGAGAAGTAGCTCTCCACCATTACACCGCCCACGTTGAAGAGGTGGGGCGTGTTATCCATCTTATCCGGGCCGAAGCGACTGAAGGCGGGCACGGGTTGAGCGCCACTGCCACCCCACATTTCCTCGAACTCCATGCGATAGCAGCGGGCGAGGGCTTGGTCCTGGATGAAGAGGATGTTGTTGTAGTCGTTGAAGAAGCTCTGGGTGGTCCAGTTGCAGGAGCCGCTCATGATCATGGCGCGATCAGCGTCCTCGGCATCGATCACGAAGAATTTATTGTGCATACCGCTGCCTTGGCCGTCGGTGCGATAGAGCACCGGAATGCTCGAGTTCAGCCCAGCCAGTGCGCTGTTGGCATTGCTTCCTTCGGCGATCCAGCGCACTTGCACGCCACGGCCCAACGCAGCATTCACTGCCGCCACCACCAGCGTGCTGTTGGTGTTGTACATCGCGACATCGAGCGTTTGCTGTGCGCGGTCGATGTAGGCAATGAGGGTGTCATCGGTGGCTTGGAAGAGGCCGATCGCATCCGTGCCCGAGCTCACGCTGGTATCCACGCTTTTGGTGAAGTACACGCGGATGGTGCCGGAAGATGTGGAAGCCGTGGAATAAATCCCCGGAACGGAGAAGGCCGTATCGCCATCGGCTACGGAGAAGGCTTGGGCGTAGTAAAAAGTGGCTGATTGCAGGCCATTGAGCTGCACGTCGTGCGAAGTGCCGGATGTGCCGTTCGCGGCATGTGACCCCAGCGCCGGTGTGGTGCCATAGAACGCTTCGGTGCTGCCCGAGAGGTTGGTCTGCCATGTCAGGTTGAAGCCGCTCGTTACCAGCGTGTGCTGTTGTACCGGAGGAATGATGCTGATGGCGGCATGCGGCGTAATGTCCGTGGTAGCGCGGGGAAGCAGCTGATAGCCGCTCGTGAATGGTGCGCTGTCGTACTGCGAAACAAGGCCGGTGATATCCACCGGTCCACTGGGTACCGGCGTGCCGAGCATCGGGTGACCGGAGCGGAAGTAGATGTTGGCGGTTTGCCCGCCTACCTGCACCGGCCAAAGGCCCGCAGTGAAGGTGCCGGATCCGGAGAAGTAGACGCCTTCAATGCGCACCAATTGTGATTCCACCGCCTCGTTCAATTGGTTGGGAGTGAGCACGAGTGGCGCAGGAACCGGGTTGCCGGTGCTGTTGATGGTGAAGGAACTGATGGGCGTGATCTCCAGCAGGCCACTGAACTCCACGAGCGTGCCGGTGAGGGTGATAGCATCTCCGGGTTGTGGATTGAAGTTCGGTGCGGAACCGCTGCCGGGGAAGGCGGCAATGCCAGCGCTGGCATCCTGCAGATAGCGGATGCCACCCAGCGATGGACCGGAAGTAACGATGCCACTGACGGTGACCTGACTGCCCAAAGAGGCATTGCGGGCGTCGGAGATGGATTGAGCCTGAGCAGAAGAAACAAGGAACAGGAAACTGGCGACGAACGCACTGGACAATGAACATTTCATGGTACAAAGTAACGAACCGGGGAGGGGCTTGTATCCGCGCTGGCCCGGAATTTGGCCACTGACCACGGCTCAACGGATAACTTGCCGCCCCATTCGCATGCACATGACCATTTCCGCCCGCCTGTTCCTTCTGTTTGCTTCCGCCTTCATGATCCATGGGGCCTCCGCCCAGAAGGATGAAGTGCGATACGAGGCGCGCCCCATCGGCTTCTACAACGTGGAGAACCTCTACGACACGCTCGATGGACCCAACGATGATGCCGAATACCTACCGACCAGCGCCAAGGGTTGGAACAGCGAGCGCTACGAGCGTAAGCTGAACCACCTGGCCAAGGTGATCAGCGAGATGGGCACCGATGTATTGCCCGATGGACTGGTAGGCTTGGGCCTTTGTGAAGTGGAGACCCGGGGCGTAGTGGAGGACTTGGTGCACACCGGAGCCTTGGCAAAGCGCGGCTACAAGATCGTACATCACGACAGCCCGGATCGACGCGGTGTGGATGTGGCCTTCATCTATAACCCGACGTACTTCACGCTGTTGCACGAGAAGAAATACGCCTTGCACAATCCCGACGACAGCCTCTTCCGCACCCGCGATCAACTGGTGGTCACCGGCTTGATGGATGGTGATACCATCAGCGTCATCGTGAACCACTGGCCCTCTCGCTACGGTGGTGAAAAGCGTTCGTTGCCGCTGCGCGGCCTCGCTGCCAAACTGGGCCGTCACATTATCGATTCGCTCTTGGCCCGGAACGCCGAAGCGCGGATCATGTACATGGGTGACCTCAACGATGATCCCGTGGATCCCTCTGTGCGCAAATTCCTCAACACCACGGGCGACAAGGCATTGGTGACGGACAAGAAGTTCTACAACCCGATGTACGACCTCTACAAGAAGGGCATCGGCACCTTGGCGTGGCGCGATTCATGGAACCTGTTCGACCAGATCATCCTCTCACCTGCCTTGGTCACCGGAGCTGGCGGAAATCTCCGCTACTATGGCGCCCGCGTTTTCAACCAGCCCTACCTCCGGCAGGATGAAGGCAACTTCGCCGGTTATCCGTTCCGCACATACGTGGGCGACAACTACCAAGGGGGATACAGTGACCACTTCCCGGTGTATGTGATCTTGGTGAAGGAAGTGAAGTAGGGAATGGTTACACGCCCTCGGCCTTAGCTCCATCAGCGGTCTCCCGGAGGGGACCCTGATGCTGATGGGTTTAGTTCCATTAACGTCTCACGCATTGGACGTTGATGCTGAATAAACGCACTTTTTCTGCGACCCTTTCAGGGTCGGAACTCAATTCCCTTCAACTGCCAGTTCTAATTTCTGCGACCCTTTTCAGGGTCGCGTTGCAAAGCGCGACATTCACGTCGAACCCCGAGTTCATTCTGTAGCTGGTCAAAAATGCAGCATCTCTGAGACCTTTTCAGGATCTTCATGCGAATGAAGCATTCATGCCGAAAGCCTAAGCCCACTGAACGGCGGGTCAAACATGCAGCCTCTCCGGACCCTGAAAGGGTCAGCCTACCGCGTTTTCGGACCCTGGAAGGGTCACAGAGCAGCATTGCCTATGAGGGTTAATTTCGCAGCATGATCGTAGTCACCGGTGCCGCGGGTTTTATTGGAAGTCGTCTTTTGGTGGAGCTGCAAGAACGCGGCTACGCGGACCTCGTGGCCGTGGATGATTTCTCGCGCCATGACAAGGACAGGAACCTCGCGGATGTGAAGCTCAGCGCCCGTGTGGAGCGATCGGAATTCCCCGCGTGGATCGATGCCAACGAGCAGCTGATCCAGTTCATCTTCCACCTCGGTGCCCGCACCGACACCACCGAGTTCGACAAGGCGATCTTCGATGAGCTGAACGTGCGCTCCAGCCAGCAGATCTGGGAGCGCTGCGCGAAGTATGCGATCCCCATGGTGTATGCCTCTTCCGCAGCCACCTACGGCGATGGCGAATTGGGCTACGGCGATGCCGACGATGCGCTTTCCTACAAGTTGAAGCCGCTCAATCCCTACGGTGAAAGCAAGAATGAATTCGATAAGTGGGCCTTGAAACAGGCCGCCAAACCCTACTTCTGGGCGGGCCTGAAATTCTTCAACGTCTATGGCCCGAACGAATACCACAAAGGCCGCATGGCGTCGGTGGTATTCCACGCCTTCAACCAGATCAGTGCAGGCGGCGGTATGAAGCTCTTCCGCAGCCACCGGCACGACTACACCGACGGCGGCCAGCTTCGCGATTTCGTCTACGTGAAGGATGTCTGCAACGTCTGCATCTTCCTGATGGAGCACCGGAAGCACTCAGGCATCTACAACCTCGGTAGCGGCAAGGCCCGCACCTTCTTGGACCTTGCACGCGGTGTCTTTCACGCGATGGGGAAACCTGAGCAGATCTCCTTCATTGATACACCAGCGGACATCCGCGACAAGTACCAGTACTTCACGGAAGCCCCGATGGAGAAGCTGCGTAGCATCGGTTACGATACGCCTTTCCATACGTTGGAAGAGGGGATCAGTGATTACGTGAAAGGGTATTTGGGGAAGTAGTTGTCGGTTGTCGGTTGTCAGTTGTCCGGCCTGCTGCCTGCCTCTGCCTACTTCAACTGGCCGCTGCCGACTGCTATTGCCGAGGTCAAACTGACAACAGACAACCGACAACTGACAACCGGCAACTGACAACTGACAACCGTCTACACTCCTCGCAATTCCACCAATCGCTTCCGCACGTGCATCAACTTCGAGCGCACCTCATCTAAAGGAAGCTGTGGTGGTGGTGCTTCTTCCACTTTCGGTTTGCGTAACTGCCCTTTCGCGCCTTGCAGTGTGAAGCCCTTTTCCTTCACCAGGTGTTGGATCCGGCGGAGCTGTTCAATATCGTCCTTGGTGTAGAGCCGGTCGCCCTTGCTGGTGCGCTTGGGGCGCAGCGTGCCGAACTCCTTCTCCCAGTAGCGCAGCAGCGAGGTGTTCACCTCCAAGGTATCGGCCACTTCGCCGATGGACCAGTACATCCGTTCTATGGTCTTTTCCTTCAAGGGCATCACGGCGAATGTAATACCGTTTCGGCATTCGTATGCACCCGATCCGCGAAGAGCGGTCGAGCGCAACGACTACTCTCACGCGCATTTACTACTTCTAAGCACATCACACCCTTTGGGTGTTCTTGTACTAAGAATTAGTAGAATGATCAGTCCATCGATTGCCCGGCATTGCCCGCGATCTCTACCATGCGCGCATACTCCTCCGGGGTGAGGCTGTTGAAGAGGAAGTTCACGGGATCCATGGGCACGCCGTCCTTGTGCACCTCGTAGTGCAGGTGCGGGCCCGTGCTTAGCCCTGTGCTACCCACTTCACCGATCACGTCGCCGCGCTTCACCTTTTGGCCCTTGCGCACCTTGATAACTGACATGTGTCCATAGAGCGTCTGATAGCCGAAGCCATGGTCCAGAATTACGTGGATACCGTAGCCGCTGGTGTTGTAGCCTGCAAACTCCACCGTACCGTCGCCGGTGGCATGGATGGGCGTGCCGACCGGGCTGGTGAAATCGAGGCCCAAGTGTGCCTTTGCGATCTTGTAGATCGGATGCATGCGCTCCCCGAAGCCGGAGCTCAACCGCGCTTGGTCCTGTGGGATCGGCTCAACGGACGGGATGCTGGCCAGCATCTCTTGCTTGCGCAAAACCAGCGAGCCCACTTCGTCCAGTGAAAGGCTTTGGACGTACATCTGTTTGGCGATCTTGTCCAAGCGCTTGCGCGTGCCGATCACCAATTCGCTATTGGCGAAGCCTTGTAGGTCGCGGTAGCGGTTGACTCCGCCGATACCGGCCATGCGCACGTTGGAAGGGATCGGGTCCGCCTCGAAGATCACGCGGTACACGTTGTCATCCCGCCGCTCCATATCGGCGAGAACGTTCTCCATGTCGCCGAGCTGTTTGTTGATCAGCTCGTATTCCACCATCAATTGCTGGTTCTCGCGACGCAGCGTGGCTTCCTTGGGCGAGTCGATGAACTGGAAGGCGAGGAAGATGCCTACGACACCGAAGAGAAGCCCCGGAGCCAAGGCCAAGGACACGCGCTTCACCTTCTTCCAGCCGCTGATGCGGATGCGTTCGAAGTTGAGCGTGTCGGGATTAAAGCGGTACTTATGTTCTCCCATGGATAAGGTGGGCAGGTGCGAAGGTAACCCACGACTAATTTCGCGGCCCGTTACTGAATGTGAACGTGAAGGAGGAAAGCTGGAACTTGAAGCCTGAAAGTCAGTCGTCCGTCGCCAGCAACCATCACCGATCACTATTCACCAATCACCATCCAGTAGTCCCCGATCATGTCCACTTCCAGCGAGATCCGCCAAGCCTTCCTCGATCACTTCGCCCAGCGCGGGCACGCCATTGTGCCCAGTGCGCCCATGGTGATCAAGGACGACCCCACGCTCATGTTCACCAATGCGGGCATGAACCAATTCAAGGACCTCTTCCTCGGCAATCGCCCGGTGAAGGAGCCGCGCATCGCCGATACCCAGAAGTGCCTCCGCGTTTCCGGGAAGCACAACGACCTGGAGGAAGTAGGGATCGACACCTACCACCACACCATGTTCGAGATGCTCGGCAATTGGAGCTTTGGCGACTATTTCAAGAAGGAAGCGATCCAGTGGGCTTGGGAGTTGCTGGTGGATACCTACAAGATCGATCCGGCCACCATCTATGTGACCTACTTCGGCGGGGATGCTGGGGATAAGTTGGAGGCCGACAATGAAACACGCGACCTCTGGCTGAAATACCTGCCTGCCGAACGCGTGCTACCATTCAGCAGAAAGGACAACTTCTGGGAAATGGGGGATACCGGCCCCTGCGGTCCCTGCACGGAGATCCATGTGGATGTGCGCTCCGCGGAGGAAAAGGCGAAGGTCTCCGGCAAGGATCTGGTGAACAACGACCATCCGCAAGTGATCGAGATCTGGAACAACGTGTTCATGCAGTACGAGCGCAAGTCCGATGGCTCCCTGCATGCCTTGCCCGCCAAGCACGTGGATACCGGCATGGGCTTCGAACGCCTGTGCATGGTGCTGCAAGGCAAAACGAGCAACTACGATACGGATGTGTTCCAACCGCTGATCCAAGCGCTGGGGAAGACGTGCGGATTTGCTTACGGCGCCAGCGCTGCCGGAAAGGCCGATATCGCCATGCGCGTGATCGCGGATCACGTGCGCGCCATTGCTTTTGCCATTGCTGATGGACAATTGCCATCCAACACCGGTGCGGGCTATGTGATCCGCCGGATCCTGCGCCGTGCCGTGCGTTACGGATACAGTTTCCTGGAACTGCACGAGCCGTTCATCCATGGATTGGTTCCCGTACTGGTCGGGCAGATGGGAGAGCAATTCCCCGAACTCGCCAAGCAGCAGGACCTGATCACCAGCGTGATCCTGGAGGAGGAACGTTCCTTCCTGCGCACCTTGGAACTGGGCACCAAGCGATTGGAGCAACTGGTGGCTGAGAGTGGCGGAAAACTCGATGGAGCCAAGGCATTCGAGCTTTTCGATACGTTCGGCTTCCCCATCGACCTCACGCAACTGATGGCCCGTGAACAGGGCGTGGAAGTGGATATGCAGGGCTTCGAGAAGGAGCTGAAGAAGCAGAAGGATCGCTCCCGTGCAGCTACCGCCATTACCACCGGTGACTGGACGGAATTAGGCACGGGTTCCACCGAATTCTTGGGCTACGATACGCTCACCACCGAGGCCCGCATCCTGCGCTACCGGAAGGTGAAGGACAAGGCAGGCGACCGCTACCAAGTGGTACTGGACCGCACGCCGTTCTACCCGGAAGGAGGCGGCCAAGTGGGCGATCAGGGCTGGTTGAAGCAAGGCGATGTGAAGGTGCCTGTGCTGGATACCCGCCGGGAGAACCAGCTGATCGTGCACTTCACTGCGGAGCTACCTCCGGATGTATCAGCACCGCTGACCGCTGAAGTGGATGGCCACCGCCGCCGATTGACGCGCCGCAATCACACGGCCACGCACCTGTTGCACCATGCGCTTCGAAAAGTGCTGGGCAAACACGTGGAGCAGAAGGGATCGTTGGTGGCTCCGGACCGGCTGCGGTTCGATATATCGCACTTCGCCAAGATCACGGATGAGGAACTGGCCGAAGTGGAGGCGGAAGTGAAGGACCTCGTGCGGGCCGACATCCCGCTGGAGGAATTCAGGGACAAGCCGGTGAAGGAGGCTTTGGCGATGGGTGCCATGGCCCTTTTCGGGGAGAAATACGGCGATTCCGTGCGGGTGATCAAGTTCGGCGACAGCGTGGAGCTCTGCGGAGGCATCCACGTGCCGCGTACGGGCGAGATCGGAAGCATCCGAATCGTTTCGGAAGGGGCTTTGGCGGCCGGCATCCGCCGGATCGAGGCTATCACCAGTGAGGCTGCCGAGCAATACGTGCAAGATCGACTGGACACGCTGGAGGAATTGAACACCATGCTGAAGCACCCAGCGGATATTTCCACGGCGGTAAAGCACTTGCTGGAGCAGAATGCGGCGTTGACGAAGGAACTGGAGAAGGCCGCCCATGAGCGCGTGGCGCGCTTGCAGGAAACCATCCTCGATGGTGCCGTAGAAGTGAACGGTGGCCGCATTGTGGCGCACGAGGTGGATCTGGATGCCAACGGCATGCGGGACCTGGCCTTCCGGCTGAAGGACACCAACAAGGACCTACTTCTGGTACTGGGAGCCCGCCAAGGTGATAAGGCGCTCTTGGCGGTGATGGTGGGCGAGGAACTCTTGGCCAAGGGCATCTCTGCCCCGAAGGTCATCAAGGAACTGGCGGCGGAGATCAAAGGCGGCGGGGGCGGTCAACCGTTCTATGCTACGGCTGGAGGTAAGAACCCCGACGGAATTCCGGCGGCGCTGAAGAAGGCAGCGACGCTGTTAGGCTAAGCAACGCCTACCAATTCGCTGTGCAGTAGCGCTGGACCTCTGATAGACCTCGTCGGCGGTCGGGGTCAGGAAGCAGAACACCAAAAAAAAGCGGATCCACACGTAGTATGGATCCGCAAATTCCTAAAAGGCTTCTTTCCTGCGAATTGCGCTCAGGCTAGGCTCGGGCTGTGCTTAGGAGTCGGCTCCCGTGCTGGATCCGGCTTGCCGTAAGCTGGACCTACATAGGCGGTATCGTAGCTCATGCCGAGGTTGAAGATGTACAAGCCATTCAGCAGGATCACCAGGACATAATCCAAGGTGCTGCGCTTGCCGAAGCTTTGGCACATCTCGATCCACACTTTCGGGATCATATAGAACTGGCCGTAGATCGGGATCAGGAACAGCCACAAGTGCTTGGCGGGCCTCCCCACGATCTTCAGGAAAACAATGAAGTTCAAGATGGGAATGATGGCTGCCACACCGGGTTGCCCGGCCTTTTCATAGAGGCGCCATTGGGCCACAACGGATAGCACCGCCATGAACCCCAATATGTAGAACATGCTGTCTCCGAATTGGAGGTACAGAAAGTCGTAGATGTGGTGCAGGATGCTCATGGTCGTTGGTTTTAAAGGTTACCCCCCCAATGATTCTTCCGTCGTTCCAATAAAGGACGGCCGTGGATCCAGTTGGTTGCCTCAAAAACCTTTTAGGGACCAAGAACTATGTTAACAACGCCTCGTGGAAGAAAACAGGCGTTCTCGGGTTCATGCACCGGCATACCGTTTCACGTCCGCATCGCTGATCTCCACACCGCCCAGGATCACCAGCCGTTCGATCACGTTGCGCAATTCGCGCACGTTGCCGGTCCACGGCAGCTTCTGAAGCTCCTTTATGGCTTTTTCCGAGATCTTCTTGGGCGCTGTTCCTTGCTCATTACCAATGAGTTGGATGAAATGCTGGACCAGCTCGGGGATGTCCTCCGTGCGGTCCTTCAGGTCGGGCACGTGGATGGGGATCACGCTCAGCCGGTGGAAGAGGTCCTCGCGGAAGCGTCCTTCGGCGATCTCCTTTTTCAGGTCCTTGTTGGTAGCCGCGATCACCCGCGGATTCACCTTGATCTCCTTGTCGCCACCCACCCGGGTGATGCGGTTCTCTTGAAGAGCACGAAGCACTTTAGCTTGGGCTGCCAAGCTCATATCCCCGATCTCGTCCAAGAACAAGGTGCCGCCATCGGCGAGCTCGAATTTGCCCTTACGTTGGGCTATTGCACTGGTAAAGGCACCTTTTTCGTGTCCGAAGAGCTCGCTCTCGATCAATTCCCCCGGTATCGCAGCGCAGTTCACTTCGATAAATGGACCACCCTTGCGGCTGCTTTTCTCATGGAGCATGCGGGCCACCCCTTCCTTGCCTGCACCATTTCCACCGGTGATCAGCACGCGGGCATCGCTCGGTCCCACTTTTTCCACCATTTCGCGGATAGCCTCCAGGGCGAGGCTGGAACCCACCATGCGGGCATCGGCCTTCCCTTTTTGCACCTTCTGGCGAAGGGTGCGCGTCTCTTGCACCAAGGAGCCACGCTCCAAGGCATTGCGGAGGGTCACGAGGATCCGGTTCAGGTCGGGTGGTTTCTGGATGAAGTCAAAGGCGCCCTTCTTGATGGCCTCCACTGCGGTGTCAATGGTGCCATGCCCGCTGATCATCACCACGGGAATGGAGTCGTCATGGGCCATCAGTTTTTCAAGCAGTTCCATGCCGTCCATCTTGGGCATCTTGATGTCGCAGAGCACGACGTCGAACTTGCCCTTCATGGCTTTCTCCAGGCCGGAAGCACCGTCCTCGGCTTCCTCCACCTTGTGCTTTTCGTGCTCCAGGATGTCGCGGAGTGCGTTGCGGATCGCCTTTTCGTCGTCGATGATCAGGATCTTGGCCATGGGGCAAAGATGGGAAGGAGCAACACAGGTGACGTGATAGGTTCAAATGGAGCAGCCATTCCTCATTTCTGCATGCGACACGTCGCAAACCGGGGAGGTGCTCTGTTCACATGAGTTGCACCTGACCGATCACCGAACGATCAAGCGCGAGCATTCAGAACCCGCTTCACCAGCGACCTGCACGGTGTAAGCTCCGGGAGCGAACCCTGCCAGATCCAATGCCACCTGCTTCGTTCCGGCGCCGAACCGTCCGAGGTTGGTGTCCTTGACCACGCGACCGGCCATATCCAGCACGCGAAGCTGCACTGTTCCGCTGGTTACGAATGTGAGCGTGGCGAGGCCCTCGGCGGGATTCGGATACACACCAAGGCCGGACAATGTGCGCGCAGCATAGAGACCGGCGGTCACATCATTCATCCATTGCACGCGCTGATCCATGGTGACATTGCCACCAGAGGTGGATGTGAAATCGATGGTCTCCGCCAACGGGGCAGGGAAGCCCGGCAGGTAATATTGGTAGCGGTGGCCGGTGGTGACGGTTGTACCGAAGTTGGTTTCGTCCGTTACCGTTTGCTCCAAATGCACGCGCAACACGTTGGCGAAGCTGCCAGTAGGCAGGATCAGTTCCCCGTAGCCATCGGCCGTGCCCGTGGTGGTGCCACTGCGCACACCCACTTGGCTACCACCGAGGAAATAGATCGCCGAATCGGCATCCGTCCAGGTGGTTCCCATGGTACACGGTAGCACCAGTTCGCGAACGGCGTTGGATTGTTGCAATAGTAATTGCGAAGAATTGCTGAAGATGCCCCAGATATCGATGTACGTATCCGTCACCTCATAGCCCTTCAATTGGCCTGTGAGGTTATTCGCTGTGAGCAGTGTTGCTTGCGGGAAAAGGTCTCCGGAAACTGGCTCGTCCGCTGGATCCACCAAGGTCACTGTAGCCACGACGCTGATAGGGAGGCCGCTGAAGTCCCACACCACATCGGCACCCGCCGGACCGGGATCCACAAGCGGTGATACGTTGACGGTGTAAACCGGTCCCGGTACCAGCAGCGTGTTGGTGCCATCGAGAACGGGTTGGGCGCTGATGGCGGCACCGAGGGCCAAGGCAGTAAGGGTGGATAGAGTTCGCATGGGGGCGTTTTTGGAATGTCCAAATGAAGCATGCCCTCGCATGGATGGCAATAGAACGTTGGTTATATGGATCGGGAAATTGTGGGTTGAGATGCGGGGCTCGTGTTGTTTTCGATCGATGCTGCGAAGGCTTATGCCACAGGTGACGGTTCTTTTAACCGCAGATCCACACAGATGGACGCAGGTGAAATGCCGCAGTAAAGCGTCCCTATCAAAGCTCTTTAGGCGAACAGCCGGACGACTGACAACTACCAACTGACAACTGCCAACTACAGTGGTCTCAACTCTTCACCTGCTCCGGATGCAGATACCGCTCATGCACACGCGGCAGGAACGCCGCTGCAAGCCCGATCAGCGGGAGGAAGGAACAGATGTGGAAGATGTAGGCGATGCTGGTCTGATCCGCCAGCGCGCCGAGCAATGCGGATCCGATACCGGCCATGCCGAAAGCGAAACCGAAGAAGAGGCCGGAGACCATGCCGACTTTGCCGGGCACGAGTTCCTGCGCATAGACCAGAATAGCGGAGAAGGCCGAGGAAAGGACCAAGCCGATGGTGGCCGATAAAATGCCGGTCCACATCAGGTCCGCATGGGGCAGCAGCAGGGTGAATGGCGCCGAGCCAAGGATGGAGAACCAGATCACATATTTGCGTCCATAGCGGTCGCCGATGGGGCCTCCAATGACCGTTCCGACGGCTGCAGCGAAAAGGAAGATGAACAAATGGACCTGGGCGTCCTGCACGGATAGGCCGAACTTGCCCATCAGGTAGAAGGTGTAGTAGCTGCTCATGCTGGCGAGGTAGAACTGCTTGGAGAAGACCAGGATGAGCAGGATCACGATCGAGCGCCTCACGGTGCCGCGCGGTATGCCGTGGTGCACCAACTCCCTGGATGGACGGCGGGCGCGGATCGCCGAGGTCCGCGAGTACCACCTGCCCACGCGCTGTAGCACGATGATGCCGATCAACGGGATCACCGCGAACCAGCCGAGGCTATGCAGTCCATAAGGCACCACGATGAGCGCAGCAAGCAATGGCCCCAAGGAGGATCCGAAGTTGCCGCCCAACTGGAACACGGATTGGGCCAGTCCACGTTTTCCGCCGGAAGCGGCGTGCGCGATGCGGGAGGCCTCCGGATGAAAGATGGAGGAGCCCATGCCCACCAGCATCACGGAGAGAAGCAGCGCGGGAAAGCTACCGGCACCCCAAAGCGCCAACACTCCTGCCAAGGTGATGGCCATGCCCACCATGAGCGAATAGGGCTGTGGCCGCTTGTCCGTGTAGCGGCCGACGAAGGGCTGCAGGATGGAGGCGGTCATCTGGAAGCAGAGCGTGATGATGCCGACCTCCGTGAAGTTCAGCGTGAACTTTTCCTTGACGATGGGATAGATCGCGGGGATCAGCGACTGCACGATGTCATTCAACATGTGCGACGCGCTGATGGCGATCAGGACGGGGACCACCGTGCGTTGCGCAAAGGCGGAAGGACGGTTTGCCGGGGCGGCCATGGAGGGCGCGAAATTACTTGCGACAGTTGGTTGAAAGCGTTTGTGAGTCAACGGGGGCTGCAACCAACCACTTCAGGTATTGGAATGGAGAAGGCCGGTCGTTTGATAGACCGGCCTTCTCGCACAGCTCTTCTCTATTTCGCGTTTTCTATTTGGTCCCTGCCTTTGTGGCCTCCCGCTTTTTCATATGGTGCTTCTTGGCATTCGACTTTGCGTCCGTCGATGCTCTTTGCTCAGCCTTCGCTTTGTCCGGGTGGGTAGCTCCGGTCTTCATCGACGTCCGGGTGGAGTGGTTTGAAGAGGTAGTGGATGCCTTCACGACCGGCTGCTGTGGTGCAGGTGTTTGTGGTTTCTGGGCAAATGAGGCGGTGGCGAGGAGTAGCGATGCGCCAAGAACTGCAACGAGGTTCAACGTTTTCATCTTCAGTGTAGCGGAGTGTTAACGTTCTCGGCAACGACCGGGATCGATCCGCACCTCAATTTTCAGTTGTGCCATATCGAAAGATGGGATTGACGTGTTTTTTAACACCAGCCCCCAGTGTGCGTTGTTCAGCTCTGACGTTCGCAGGCAACAGCGCCCGAGCGCCTGCAAACATCCAGCTGCTGCCGCTCGCGTGTGGTGCGTGCCACGCTGCATCTACTGCGCGCAGCGGAAAGCAACTTTTCTGCGACAATTTTCAAGGGCACGAGTAGCAGCCCTACATTGCGCGCCCCCCAAAACGAGAATGCCCATCAAACAAACCGATTCCTGGGGCTCGCGAGTTGGCCTAATTCTGGCCATGGCGGGCAATGCCGTTGGCTTGGGTAATTTCTTGCGATTCCCCGTGCAAGCGGTGAACAACGGCGGCGGAGCCTTCATCATTCCCTACTTGGTGTGTTTCCTGCTGATGGGCATTCCCCTGTTGTGGATCGAGTGGAGCATGGGCCGTTTTGGCGGACGCAGCAACAACCACAGTACGCCCTTCATCTTGGACAGTATGACCAAGAGGGTCTTCTGGAAGTATTTCGGGGTATTCGGCATTTTCACCAACATCGCCGTGGCCTCCTATTACTGCTACATCGAAAGCTGGACCATGAGCTACGTGTGGCACAGCTTGGCCGGCACCTTCGATGGTATGAGCCAGCTTCAAGTGGCTGAGTTCTTCAACAGGTATGTGGATATCGGGAAAAGTTCGACCGCGATCCCTTACGAAGCAGTGGTTTTTTACGTGTTGTGCCTGTTGCTCAACACCTTCATCCTTTCGCGCGGCTTGGCCGGGGTGGAACGTGTTGCCAAGATCGGCATCCCGATGTTGATCATGTTCGGGGGCTTCCTGGCGTTCCGGGGCCTCACGCTCGGCACCAGCGGCGCCAGCGCTGAGGTACCCGATGCGAGTGCATGGGACGGGCTTAACTTCCTGTGGACCCCGCAGTACTCAAGCCTTAGCGACCCCAAGGTGTGGCTCGCCGCAGCAGGGCAGATCTTCTTCACCCTGAGCGTGGGCATGGGCACGATCCATTGTTACGCAGCCTACGTGCGCAGCAAGGACGACGTAGCCTTGAATGCCGTGAGCGCCGGCTTTATGAATGAATTCGTGGAAGTGGTGTTGGGCAGCTCCATCGTCATCCCCATTGCCGCTGGATACTTGGGCCTCGATTGGGTGAAAGAGCATGCGGGCTTTGGTATGGCCTTTCAAACCATGCCCTTCCTGTTCGAGAAATGGGGGCCCGTGCTAAGTGCAGTGGCTGGCGTAATGTGGTTCGGCCTGCTCTTCTTCGCTGGCATTACCAGTAGCTTGGCCATGGGCACACCGTGGATGGGCTTTATGCGCGACGAATTCGGTTGGAGCAAGATGAAAGGGGCTTGGAGCTTTGGTGGCATCGTGCTGCTGCTCGGATTGCCGACCGTCTTTTTCTTTCAACACGGCGTTTTCGACGAGTACGACTACTGGGCAGGTACGGTGAGCTTAGTGGTCTTCGCACTCGCGGAATCCATCCTCTTCGCGTGGGTCTTCGGCATCGACAAAGGCTGGAAGGAATTACTTTCCGGTGCTGATCTGAAAGTGCCGACGATCTACAAATTCATCATCAAGTACATCACGCCGTTGATGTTGTTGCTGGTCTTCCTGGGGGCCATGTTCACTCCCATGGGCAACGACTGGAGCGGTGGTTTTCACAGCTTCGTTAATGGGGGAGGCTGGTCCTTGGATCACGCCTCCATCGTAAAGACCATTGCGAACAGCGGCCTGCACGAACAGCTGGCAACAGCAACCGATCCGGGGGAAATTGCGCGTTTGAAGGACCGCTTGTATTACACCAACATGGCTCGCATCATACTCTGTTGCACCTTCTTGGGTCTGGCTGTGTTGGTCTACGTAGCTTCGGTACGTCGCATGCGTGCGGCCAGTTCGCCCACCGAATTGAGGAACTCCAACTCATGAACACGACCGCTTTGATCCTCATGGTGGTGACCCAATTGACGGTCACGGTCGTGACCGTGTATTTTTTCATTCGGGTGCTGAATGCGCCGCCCAAGCCTGAGCCGGACAGTTATACCGATAACGACCCTGTGTAAATTCCGCTTTGCCGAGGTGCCGGAGCCTTGGGCCAGCACGGCGCCGATGATCACTGTTTTGATGGGTGCTGTTGCTTTACATTGAATGGGCGGGATGACTCTTCGCAGAGGACCTTTATTTTCGCCTCGGTGCCGATGGGTGACCAACACCTCCGGCCAGACTTGAAGCATGCGCCATGACCCCATAGACCATTTGCTGAAGCCTTTGGACCGGTTCATCCGGAACCAGAGCATGGCGGGTCTGGCGCTTTTCATTTCGGCGGCGGTGGCCGTGATCCTTGCCAATTCGCCCTGGCGTGAGGCGTACCACGATTTTTGGGAGCACTCCGTGGCGATCGGGTTCGACACGTTCATCTTCGAACGCAGCCTGCACCACCTGATCAATGATGGCCTGATGGCCGTCTTCTTCTTCGTGGTAGCCCTGGAATTGAAGCGCGAATTCCTTGCCGGCGAATTATCCGATCTGCGCAATGCGGTACTGCCGCTGGCCGCCAGTGTGGGCGGCATGGTCTTCCCCGCATTGATCTTCTTGGCGATCAATAATTTCGCAGGACCGGCAACGCGGGGTTGGGGTATCACCATGGGTACCGATACAGCCTTCGTGCTGGGGCTGTTGGCATTGCTTGGAAAGCGCGTGCCGCCAGCCATCAAGGCCCTGTTCATTACCGTCGCGGTCACGGATGACATTGCCTCCGTAACCGTGATCGCCTTGTTCTACACCTCGGATATTTCCATGATGAACCTGGGTATCGGGGCGGCCTTTCTGGTGGTGTTGGTAGCGATGAACTTGTTGGGCGTGCGGAATATGACCGCTTACGGCGTGGTAGGTATTGGGGGCTTATGGATGGCGTTCATGCTCTCCGGCGTGCATGCTACAGTGGCGGGCGTATTAGCGGCACTCACCATACCGGTTACCACCAAAATGAAGGAGCGGACCTACGCGAAGAAGATCCGCGAACTGGCCGATGCATTCGATCGCACGAAGGACACCGCTGCGGCCACTATCACCCGGGAACAGGCACACATCATCGCCAAGGTAAAACGCTTCAGTACGGCCGCAGAAACGCCTTTGCAGCGACTGGAAGAGGCCTTGCACCCTTGGGTGGCCTTTCTCGTGTTGCCACTATTCGCCTTGGCCAATGCGGGCATCGAACTCCCTGACTCCATGGCCGGAGCGATCGCCAGCCCCGTTACCATGGGCGTAATGCTGGGGCTCGTGTTGGGCAAACCGATCGGGTTGCTGTTGATGAGCTGGACCTTCGTGAAGCTCGGCTGGGGGAGGCTGGGCACCCATGTGAACTGGGGGCATATGGTGGCCATCTCCGTGCTTTCAGGCCTTGGTTTCACCATGGCCATCTTCATCAGCGAATTGGCTTTCGACTCCGAGGCGATGCGAACGGAGGCCAAGCTGGGCATCCTCTTCGCTTCCGTCACCGCCGGTATCATTGGTACGTGGCTATTTATGCGGTGCAAACCAGTACAACCGGCAGAACAGGGAGTGGTAAGGAATTGAGAAAATAGGTGAAGAAACGTCAGTGAGGTTTGGCAGGTATCAACTTCGATATCCAAAACCAAACCCAAATGAAACTACGCATACTCATTCCAAGCGTGGCCCTGATCGGCTTCGCATTACAGGCAAGTGCACAAGTGCCGAATGGTGGGTTCGAAACGTGGAACACCGTTGATACCTATTTGGATCCGGCCAACTGGGTCACCTTCAACTCCGTGACTGCATTGGGAGGCGTCGCTCCTTCCTGCGAGCAGGGTTCTCCCGGAGCGGTGGGTAGTCACTATGCTACCGTCACTACGCGGAATACCGCATTTGGGCTTTTTCCGGGGATCATCATTTCGGGGGATGGAACCACGGGCAGCACGGGCTTTGCATATAGTTCGCGTCCTGCCTCCCTGACCGGTAAATGGCAGTACGGCATTCAGCCCTTGGATACGGGCTTGGTAGTGGTGTATTTCACCAAGTGGAACAATGCCACGCAGAGCAGTGATAGCGTCGGTGGAGGTGCGGTACAAGTCTTGGGAACGTTGAGCGGTTGGAACAACATGAGCATTCCCATCAGCTATTTCAGTTCTGCTATTCCGGATACTGCATTCATACTGATAGCTTCCAGCATGAACGCAGCCGTGGAAGGAAGCTTCATCAAGATCGACGATCTCGGGTTCAGTACCGTAAGCGGTATTGAGGAGGAGGCGCTCGCGGATCAAGCGATCAAGTTGTTCCCTTCACCGGCCAGGGATGCAGTCACCATTTCAGCGGAACGACCGATCCAGCAGGTGAAGGTGATGGACATGACCGGACGCACCGTATTGGAGCAAGGAGCGAACACAGCACAGCTTAGCATGAATGTTGCCGACCTGAAGTCCGGTCGCTACTTGGTGCAGTTGCAATTTGCGAACGGGGATCGCCAAGTGCGTTCCTTGGTGAAGCAGTGATGGGATGATTTCAAGGAAGGGAGGGTCGCTTCGGCGGCCCTTTTTTCGTTGCAGCGGAGACATTCAATACTTTGCACGGATATCGCTCTTACGTTCGCGTCAACCGGGAATGCTCACATCGAGCCACAACAAGAATGAAACAGAAAGTTCACCTACCGCTCATGGCCGCCATGGGCATGCTATCAGTAGCCAATGCCACCGCCCAGATCCCCAACGGTGGCTTTGAAAATTGGGACGACCATGGAGCCTATATGGAACCTGCGGGAGGTTGGCTCACCTACAATGACATCGTTACGGCTGCAGGGCCATGGATCACGGTTGAAAGGGGAGCACCTGGAGCCGTGGGAAATTATTACGCCAGTATTACCTCCCGGGTGTTTCCGGACACATCGATATCGACAAGCGTTCTACAAGGTTGGCTTTCGCTGAACGGCTTCAGTTATTCCGGGCGCCCGGCTGCGCTTACGGGCCAGTGGCAATACGGCATACAGCCGAGCGATACTGCAGAGGTGCTGCTGTTGTTGGCGCGGTGGAACAGTGCAGGCGATGTGGAGGTTGTGGCGGAAGGTTCTCTTGAGGTCACCGGCAGTCTCTCAGGGTGGCAGCCGCTCTCCGTGCCGCTCACATATTACAGCACGGAGGCACCGGATTCTGCGTACATCCAGTTCTCCGCCAGCAAGGATCTCGGTGCTTCCGTGGCCGGCAGCTTTTTGAAGATCGATGACCTCGCCTTCAACGGATCTGTTGGTGTGGAAGAGCAACAGGCACGTAGCCAGTTCAAGGTATTCCCTTCACCCGCTTCAGGCCAGCTCACCATTGTGGCGGACCAACGGATCACGGAGTTGAGGGTGATGGATATGACGGGCCGGGTCATACTGGAGAAAGGGCCAGGAACCGAGCGGGTCAACTTGGATATATCACATCTGAATTCGGGCAGCTACATCGTTCGGGTCCGTTTGGCGGATGGGATGTATCAAGTGCGGGCATTCATGAAGCAATAGCGCTTATCATTTTTAGTATATGAAAGGGTCGCTGCGGTGACCCTTTTTACTTATGCGGCTCTGATCCCAAATGAGCGTTGTGTACACCCTTGGAGCATACCGGTATCCGTGCTTCACCCTATACGGAAATACGGGGAACGGCGTAGGGGCAAGGGAATATGTTTGCCCGGATCAAGAACACCGGATCATCAAGGATCCCAAACATGAACCTGATAATGAATAGAAGTTATTACCCCAGCTCCGGAGGAACGCGCTTGTTGCTGATCGTTGCCTTTGCAGGAGCGTGCTTTACACAAAGCATACAGGCTCAGGATGGGGCCTTGGACCACTCTTTTGTTTCCACCGATGGAAATACCCGTAACATCTATGCCGCTGAACAGCTGGGAAACGGTCAGATCGTTGTTGGCGGGGATATTGAGGTGGAAGTGGATGGGAGTTATGTATACGGTGGTATTTCGTTCCTGAACGCGGACGGTACCGTGGAACGTTCCATCCCCGCTGGTGGCATGCTCGGCCTCGGTGGCAGCATTGGTCAGGTATGGTGCATTCATCCGCTTCTTGACGGGAAGATTTTGGTAGGTGGTGCCTTCCGCGAGTTTGGGGGTGTGGTCCAGACAAATTTGGTCCGGATCGAGGCCGACGGGACCGTGGATCAAAGCTTTCAAACCGGTACTGGACCGACCTTTAGTTCGGGCACGTCGCTAAGCGGGCAGGTGACCTCGATCCTTGTGCAGCCGGATGGAATGATCGTGCTGGGCGGATTTTTTCGTGAGTACGATGGCACTCCTCACCAAGCTTTGGTCCGGATAGGACCGGATGGTACGCGGGATGAAGGGTTCACCAGTGGGGTCGATCAGTACGGGCAAGTTTTCTCCGTGGTACGGCAGGTCGACGGCAAGTTGATCATTGCGGGAGCTTTCAGTAATTACGGGGGTGTTGCGCGCAAAGGCCTCGCACGCCTCCATCCGGATGGCAGCTTGGATATGGACTTCAATGTGGCCACCGGTCTTCCCAGCATTACACGGGCGGTGGCCTTGCAGCCCGATGGCAGGATCCTCATTAGCGGCCAATTCACAACATATGACGGAGAGGAACGCGCCGGCATCGCACGATTGAACCCGGACGGTTCCTTGGATCACTCATTCATGATCGGTTCGGGTTGCGTAGGGTTGGCCGGGGCTGATGTGGGAGGCGCAGCCCTGCTTGTGCAGAACGATGGAAAGATCCTGCTTGGGGGCTGGTTCAATTCCTTCAATGGGGTGCAGCGGAACAATCTGGTACGACTGAATTCCGATGGCTCCGTGGATATGGATTTTGATCCCGGAACAGGAGCTACCCAGTATCCGGGCGCGGGTAATGAACAGCCGAGGGTGCGTTGCTTGGCCGCTGTGTCGGGCAACCGGCTCGCGGTGGGCGGAGTGTTCGGTAAGTACGACGGCATATCCCGTAACAGCTTGGCCATGGTAGTGAACACTGCGGCGGTAGGCATTACGGAAAATGCAGTTCCAATTGTACACGCAGCCTTCCCCAATCCGTTCTGCGACAAGGTGAATCTGCAGCTCGATCCCGGATCAATGCACGTTCCATACACCATACACAACGCAATGGGCGCACAAGTGGCGACCGGCACATTCAACGCTGTGGAACAGGCACTCAACTTAGGGCACTTACCTTCTGGCGTTTACCTGCTACGTGCAGGTACATCCGGGCAAAGCTTGAGGCTGGTGAAGCAATAGATCACGCAGTTAGTCGAAGCATCCGCGCAGCCGCTCCTTCCTTCAGGGAATACTTGCTCCACTGGATATATTCGATGCCGTGCAAGAGTACGCGTTCGATCAGTGCCAGCGCGGGGATGATGGTGTCCACGCGGTGTGCAGCAAGTCCGGGTACGGCCGCGCGCTGAGCGTGGGTCATGGCAAAGAGCTTGTCCTTCAAGGCGTCGAATTCCGTGGTGTCGAAGGTCAGCGTGATCGCGTCTTCTGCGATCGGCGTGCCTCGTTCCAGAGCGATCATGGTCGCGATGGAATCGAACGAACCTGCGGAGCCGACCAAGGTGGTGGGCCAGTGCCGATCCACGATGGACCAGAGCGATTCGAACTGCGCATCGATGTGCTGGGCCATGCGTAGTTGCGTGTCCATACCCATGGGGTCCAGATCCGGGAAGCGCTCGAACAAACGTGTGGTGCCCAGCTCGTAACTATGCTTCCACATCAGCGAACGATCGGTGGCCAGGATGAACTCGGTGCTTCCTCCACCGATGTCCATCAGTAGCAAAGGCTTCTTTCCGAACGGGATCGCTTGGCGAACGCCATCCAGGATCAAGCCGGCTTCTTCCTCACCAGGAATGATGGTGATCTCCAGCCCCAGCTCTTTGCGCGCCCGGTCCACAAAGGCTTGGCCGTTCCGTGAGCTCCGCAAAGCGGAAGTGCCGAAGCCGTGCACGCTTTCGGCGCCGAACTCCTTCGCTTTCTCCATCAGGATGCGCAAGGCCTCCAATCCGCGGGCGGATGCTTCTGCTGTGATCTCCTTCTTTTCAATTCCGCCCCGGCCCAAGAACACGGAGCGATACTCCGTGTACAATACCCGAAGGTCGGTTGCACTATCGTTGGACCTCTCGGCCACTAGTATTTTGAAGGTGTTCGTACCCAGATCGATGATCGCGATGCGCATGTCCGAAGGTACCGGTCGAATGATCATTCCGTTGGGGTGGTTTGTTGGCGCACATTCCAGCGCAGCTGCATGCCACCACTGATCCAGCGGCCGGGCAGCACGATGTTGGCGCGGTCCATCTGTTCGGCATCCAGTAGGTTGTAGACACTGGCGAAGAGCGTGATAGAGCGATGCTTCCATTCGGCACGCAGGTCCATTCGGACAGGATCGGGATATGCCATAAGTGCACCATCGCTGAAGCTTGCATAAGTGCCATGGCGCTGCTTCCAAGTGAGGTTCACCTGCGCGCTGAAACCCTTGGGTAGCGCTTGGTTCCACCAAAGGACGACGTTGTGCGTGAGGTGATCCAGCACATAGAGCGAGGTGAAATTGAACTGGCTTTGATCAGCCCATTGATAGGCGTAGAGCAAGCCGCCCCGGCCTGTTCCTTTTTGAATGCCGACCTCCAGCTCCAGTCCGTTGAGGTCCACCTCGGTGAGGTTCGCGGCATGCACAATGGTCTCGCCCGGCAACTGCACCCAATCGATCAGGTCCTTGCCGTTGCGGCGCCAGCCACAGAGTTTCAGGCTCCAGTGTTCCCGCAGGATGCGATGCCCGACTTCTATCTGCCGGGCGTGCTCGGGCTGTAGGTCCAAGCTGCCTACGGCACCGCCGCGGTTGTAGTAGAGATCGGTCCATGTGGGGAAGCGGAAGGCTTGACCCAGGCTGAGGTAGCTGCTATGCCCGTTCGGCCAGTGGTACACCACATCCAATCCGGGTGCCCATTCAGGGGCGAATGCAGAGTTGATGTTCAGCAATACGCCGCCATCAAACAGCCAGCGACCCTTTTCGTAACGATGATCCGCGTGCAGGGCGAGGTTCCGCCGCTCATCGCTCTTCGTGAAGGGATCGCGTGATCCATTGGCGTAGATGGGCTCCTTCAGCGGCTCACCCAGCACATTGCTCAGGATACGTTCCCAGCGTCCATGCACACCGAGGGCTGTGGTACCGCCTTTCCACCGGCGCGAAACGTTCGCCTCTGCACCGGCCACTTGGGTGCGGTGACGGTTGTGGAAGGTGTAGAAGAAAGTGGGCGAGAAGCGTGCCGTGTCATTCCTGTTCCGGATGAAGTAACCATTGCTGAAGCGATAGTGATCGGCGTCCTCGCGGAACAGTTCGAACTGATCATCGTGCTGGCGGAAGTAGCCTTGAGCATCCCAGGACCAGAGCGATCCGGAGCGGTTTGCGCCAACACTCGCAAAGCCCGACCCGGTGATCTCCTGCTGATCCGGATACACGGAGGAATAGAAATTCTGCGCACCGAAACGCTTGTGTGTGTACCCTGCTTGTGCGCGGAGTTGCACCTGCTTCAAGGAATGCCGGATGTCCAGTTGCCCACCGGCCTGGTCGAAGTCGCTGTTGGTCACATAGCCATCGCTGTGCCCGGTGAAGCCGCCGATGCGGAGCCCGGTTTTACCCAGCAACAGATCCTGCGAGATGCGCGCGCGGTAGGAGCCGTATTCGCCGCCTTCCAACGTGAGTGAGCCCCGGTTATCGCTGGGTGCGCGGGTGATCAGGTTGATGGCCCCGCTGAAGGCCCCTGCACCGAACGTTCGCGAGGCGCCGCCATAGAGCACCTCCACGCGTTCCAAGGCATCCGTAAGCACTGGCAGGTCCATCGCATGGTGTCCGGTCTGTGGGTCGCTTAATGGCACACCGTCCAGCAGCACTAAGGCTTGGTCGAAGGTCCCGCCGCGAATGCCCAGATCCGTTTGCACATCGAAGGGTCCGCGCTGGCGCACATCCACCAAGGAGGACATGCGCAATACCTCGCTCACTTCCGAGCGTGCTTCGGTGTGCAGTTGCAGGCTATCGATCACTTGCAGATGGCGGCCCACACGGGGTAGCGCACTGGGGATGCGCGTAGCGGTGACCTGCACGGGGTGCAGAAGCGTATCCGGGCCTTGTGCCTGCACGCCAAGCGTGCTCAGCAAGAGGATGGCAGCAACCAGGATACGGGGCATTCCTGTTTTTACGCTGCGGATCAGCCTTTGTAGAAGAGCCACTTCCCGAGTTCCTTCCAGCTCACCTTCTTGCCGTACATCAGGATGCCGGTGCGGTAGATGCGGCCGGCCAACCACGTAGTGAAGATGAAGGTGGCGATCAGGAGCACCATGCTCAACGCGAGCTCTCCCGGATGGGCAAAAGCGTTGCCGGTGGCGATCCGCACCATCATCACCACCGGTGAAGTGAAGGGAATGATGGAGCACCAGAACACCGCCGGGCCGTCGGGGTTGTACACCGCGGTCTGAGCGATCATAATGGCGATGATCATGGGCACGGTGATGGGAAGCATGAATTGCTGTGTATCCGCCTCCGCATCCACAGCGGCACCCATGGCGGCGAACATGGAACTGTAGAGCAGGTAGCCTCCAAGAAAATAGAAGAGGAAAAGCAAGAGGATCCATGTGACGGGTAGTTCATCCCAGATCGTCATGATCACACCCAGCTGTTCCGCAGAGTCGCCGTCCGCTTGGAACTTCGCGGCTTCGCCTCCCATTTGGTTCTGGAGCTGGGTGGTCACTTGTGGCGTGGCCTCCTGTAAGGCGGAAGCACTAATGGTGTCCTTCGCCAAGCCCAAGCCAATAAAGCCCAGCAGCAGCGAGATGAAGACCCAGAGCAGGAACTGCGTGAGCCCCACCATGGCCACGCCTACGATCTTGCCCATCATCAACTGGAATGGCTTCACGGAGCTGATCAATACCTCCACCACGCGGTTCTGCTTCTCCTCCATCACGCCGCGCATTACCTGCACACCGTAGAGAAAGATGAAGAAGAAAATGAGGTAACCGAACGCGAATCCGATGCCTGCCTTGATCTGGTCATAGGAGCGCTTCCCCTGCTTGTCGATATCGAAGAGCTGCACCTTCAGAGCGGTCTTTATCCTTCGGTAGGTCTCCGGGTCCACGTTGTTCACCCGCAGTTTTTCCCCCTCCAGCACCGATTCGATCTGCGAGGAGATGTAGTTCTGCGTGCTGAGGCTCGGGAGGGTCTTGTAGAAGATCTGGATGGTGTTGTTCTCCAGCACCAACGGGTTCACCTCGATCATGGCCGAGTAGGGACTGGCCTTGAACACGGAGTCCGAAAGGTCATCGTGCTCGTAGAAGAACTTCAGGTCGTCGGTCTCCTTCAGCTTGTTGGTCAATACCTGTGCCTTATCTACCACCACGATGTTCTGTATGCCGCCTTCCTGCATACCGAGGAAGACCACCAAGCCGATACCGCCTACGAGCAGCAAGGGACCCAGAATGGTCATGATGAGGAAGCTCGGCTTCCTCACCCGGGTAATGAATTCGCGCCAAATGATCAATCTGATCTTGCCCATGTTCCTATGCGTTGCGTGTCAGGGTCATTCAGTGGTTCCAGTGGAGACTTGTGAAGGATCCACGTGGCTCACCGCGCGGATGAAGATCTCGTGCATGCTCGGCACTTCCTCCCGCACCCCGAGGATCTGCGCCACCGGCATCGTCGCCGCCAATACATTGTTCACCGTGGCATTGTGCATCAGCCGTACGCGGGCCGTACACAGTTCGCCATCCTGTTTGGGGTCCAGCAATTCGCCGTGAAAGGCCAGTGCATTCGCGAACGCCACGGATGAACCCTTGAATTCAACCTTGTAGGTAGCATTGCTGAACTGCTTGCGGATATCCTTCACGCTTCCGTGCAGCACCACATGGCTCTTATCGATCAGGGCGATGTGCTCGCAGAGCTCTTCCACGCTGCCCATGTTGTGGGTGCTCAGCATTACGGTGACGCCCTCAGCGCTCAGGCGGAGGATCTCCGTTCGGATCAGTTCGGCGTTAATGGGGTCGAAGCCGCTGAAGGGTTCGTCCAAGATCAGCAATTGCGGGCGGTGCAGCACGGTGGTGATGAACTGCACCTTCTGGGCCATGCCCTTGCTGAGTTCTTCCACCTTCTTGTTCCACCAATCGGACATTTCCCAGCGCTCGAACCAGGCCTTGAGCTGAGTGGTCGCATCCTGCTTGGTCATGCCCTTCAGGCGTGCGAGGTAGAGAGCTTGCTCACCCACCTTCATCTTCTTGTAAAGTCCCCGCTCTTCCGGGAGGTAGCCCATGTGTTCCACGTCGGCCGCGGTCATGAGCTTGCCGTTCAGCATCACAGTACCGGAATCAGGGCCTGTGATGCGGGTGATAATGCGGATCAAGGTGGTCTTGCCCGCACCATTGGGTCCGAGCAGGCCGAAGACCTTTCCTTTAGGCACCTCCATGCTCACGCCATCAAGCGCAAGGTGGTCGCCGAAACGTTTTACGATGTTCTCTACTGCGAGCATGCCGTTGGCCCGGGCTTAGATCCACGGAGGGGCCGAAGGTAGCAGCTTGGAGCGCGATGACGCGCCCCGTTGATGTAGCGGAAAGACCGTTTGACCGGACCCGTTAAAGGATCAGGCGTAGATATCGCGGCGGCCCACCATACGCTGCTGGGCGGTGTCCCACACCTTCAGGCGTAAGCACTTTACCACATCCCAAGGGAGCAGGCTGGTCACATTCGCCTTCTGGAGTTCCGGAATGGCCTTGTACACTTCAGGCAATCGGTAGAATGGGATCCGTGGATTGAGGTGGTGGATGTGGTGGTAGCCGATATTGGCGAGGAACCAACGCATCACGGGGCTCATGCGCATGTGGCTGCTGCTGCTCAGCGCGGCATCGTGGTAGGTCCAGCCATCCTTCTCTGCGAATTGCACACCGGGGAAGTTGTGCTGCGCATAGAACAGGTAGGAGCCTAGGCCCAAGCTGATGATGAACGGGACGAAGAAGCCGAAGATCAAGCCGGTCCAGCCAGCGAGCAGGAAGATGGTAGTGCCGATGGCGACGTGAAAGACCAAGGCAACGATGCTGTCCCAGTGCTTGCCCGTGTTGCTCACTATGGAGCGGATGCACATGCCGTAGAGGAACATGAAGATGTAGCCCAAGCCAATGGTGATCGGATGGCGGACGAACATGTAGACCGTACGTTCACCCTTGGGAGAAGCCAGGTATTTCTCCTTCGTTACGATCGGGAAGGACCCGATGCTGCTGGTGTAAAGCTTGCTGTTGTGGGCATGGTGGTAGTTGTGGCTACGCTCCCAAATGCTTACTGGCGCCAGCATGAACCAGCCGAACACAGTGAAAATGCCTTTGGCAACTTTCGAGTGTTGCAGGAGGCTCTGATGGAGGAAGTCGTGGTAGATCACGAACATACGGCCCAGCGTGAGCGCCACCAGAACGCTACAGATCGCTTTGGCCCAGATCGGTGTAAGAAGGAACACGCCTGTATAACCGATAGTGAGCACCAACATGGTGCTGATCAGATGCCACCAGCTACGACCGCGGAATTCCTTGGCATAGGCGCGGGTGGCGAGAATGAGGTCTTTACCTTGAAGCATAGTTGGTGCAAAGTTAAGCCCGGTTGGGTGCACTTACCTCTGGAGGGCTGTGCTTCCATCTCCGGTGGGTCCAGAGCCAGATGGATGGATGTTTAAGAATGTCCTGTTCAAGCCGACGGGTATGGAGTTCGCTAATATATCCCTCCGGTGTATTCTTCGGGTTGGCCTCCAGCAGTTCAAAGCGCATAGTGTACCGCCCACGCTGCGGTCGATCGATGCCCAGGTAGATGATGGGCCTGTCCAGTTTTTGCGCGATCTTCTCCGTGCCCCAGAAAACAGGGGTGGACTGATTGAGGAAGGTGGTCCAGTAGGCGTTGTCGCGCGAAGGCGTTTGATCGGCGATGAAGGCCGTTGCCGTCACCTCACCCCGGTCGCGCAGCATGCATCTCACCGTTTCCTTCATCGGGTACAGGCCGTTGCCCAGCCGGGTGCGCATGCGGATAAAGAGTTGGTCGAACTGCTCATTTGCCAGCGGATGGTAGATCACATTCAGTTTGTGGTAGGGGAGTTGGCTGAAACGTGCGCCGCCCAGTTCCCAGTTGCCCCAGTGCCCCATCACCAAGATCACACTGATGCCTTGCTCGAAATAGTCCTTGAGCACTTCGGTTCCTTCCACTGAGATGCGTTCCACCAAGGCGGAAGGAGGGATGGTGAGCGTTTTGATGGTCTCGAGCATCAGGTCACAGAACCAACGCCGAAAGTCGAGTTCCAGACGCTTCAACTCCTCGGCGCTTTTTTCCGGGAAGCTGTTGCGCAGGTTATCGCGCACCACCTTCAGCCGATAGCCGAAGACGCGGAACAACAGGAACTCCAAGAGGTCGCTGAGCATGTACAAGGCCCGGAACGGGAGCACGGATATGCCGTAGATCAGCGGTAGGAGGAGGTAGTAGCCCAGCTTGCCCATGGAAGTCCAAAGAAAGCACACCGGAGATCGGGATGGACCGGTGATGATGGTGAGGCTCGCTCGGTTCTGACTTCTGCCTCCGCGAGCCTCCTGTTCGCAGTGCCATCGAAGGAGGGAATAGCGCCCATCGCTTGTTCCCGGGCGGCATAGCGAAAGGCCCTTCCGTTTCCGGAAGGGCCTTCGCCGGGAGCGCGCCCGTTGCCTACTGCCGCGCTTCCCTATGTGGACTGGCCACCCGATTGCCCTATAAATGCTGCCCGAAGTGCTCCTTCAACGGGAAGCGGACAGTGGGGTCAGTACCACAATGCGAAACAAGCTCATCCCAAAGTGGTGTGCAATACCCACAAAGGGGGATATTTCATGTTTAAGTGAGGTTTTGTGAATCGTGCCCGGAAAAAGGATCGGCACCGAGCATGAATGAACTTGTGTTGGACCACATCACGAGGCAGTTTGAGAAGGGGCGCTTTTCTGAAGTGGTGGTTTGTATCCCGATATGCGTTTATAGAGAAATATTCTGAAGGATACCAACCGTCGATCGTGCTCAGGGTAATTGGGTTGTTGCTGATCTTGGTTACAAATGAAACGATCCGGATCAGCATTGTAGATACCTACATTCACTCATTCTCCTCGATAGCAAAGGAACCCATGGAATACCGGGATGGAAATACGGGAAAACACTGATAATTCGAGGAGGTGAGCGTTGTATATGGCGCAATGAAGTGTAACTAGAACCTCCACTCCGGCGCCCGGCCCCAAGTCTCATCCGGGGGGCTCGATTTGGCGAATGCCTGGTCGACTCTGGTGGTTACCGATGTTCACTACCTCTCTTGCGCTCCAAGCACCAGCATCAGAAATCGCTCGTGTTGATCCGGACAAAGAGCTATCTGGTAAAATGCGAAGGGCCGCTCCTTTCGGAACGGCCCTTCAGCGCGGGATAGTTCTTCGGGCCTTCGAGCGCCTCAGGCACCGAAGAACAACTATCGGATAATGCTCAACCGCTGCACGGTGCGCTCACCGTTCACGGTAACGTTCACCATGTATACCCCGCTGGCGATACTCCGCGGCAGGTTGAGGATGGTGTTGAACCGCTCACCCGAGTTTCCGAACTCCTTGGCGAAGACCTGTTTGCCATAGATGTCCTGGATGTCAACGGTGATATCCTGCTCCGCATCCACCAAGCCCTCGATGTTCAAGTTCACCTGCCCATCACGAACCGGGTTTGGCCACAGAGCGGTGGAACCTGCGCGACGGGTCATGCTGACCTCTGGTCGGTTACCTCCGTTTGCGATGGTGATGTTGCAGGTACTGGCGCAGAAGCCGCTGTATACGCCGTTCACCTTCACGTTCATTTGGACGTTGTAGGTGTACCCATTGATCAAGGCGGGTGCTACGCTGTTGTTCCACTTCAACTGCAGTATGTAGGTGCTGCGTGTGAAGGTCTGGTCGTAGCCCTCTTGTGTATTGATGATGCGGAATTGGTACTCCGTTGCACCCTGCACAGGCGTCGCATAGATGAAGCTGTTGTTGGTGTTGAAGCTCCGGGTCTCATTGCAAGAGTGCCCGTAGGCAGGTGCTGGGATCAACTGCGTGCAGGGTACTGCCGCCAGCCCAATGCCCATCTCACAACCGCTTCCGAAGTGTGCATCCAGCATAGCTCCATCGCGGTCCGTGCGAACACGAGCGAAGTACTTCACACCGGGCACCAGCGGGTTGGTCACCATATCCCCGAAGAGCACGTAGTTGTAAGGACGTGCAATGCGGCGCATAAAGCCGGCATCCGGATCGGAGAACTCGAACTGGTAGTTCGCAGCGCCGATGACCTTGTTTGCATACACCTTGTTGCCGAGCAGGTTGTTGAAGATGCCGCACTCGGTAGGAGCGATGTTGGCGGGGCCTGCAGGCAGGCAGAAGCTGTGGGAGCTACCGTAGCTCGGGTTGGCCGATGGGTTAGCGGGTGATACGGAGCCGGCAGCAAATGTGTCGCGTAGGAGGAGCTTGCCATCCGTGGTGCGCAGTTCCCAACCACCATTCGTGATGCCATCGCCGAAGCTGTCCATCAGGCGGAAGCCGTAGCAGGCACTTGTAGGCGCTGATCCCAAGCAGGCCGTTTCAGTTACCAAGGTGTTGGCCTGTGCTCCGCTCGGCCCGCCGATGGCGATCACCGTATTGCTTGCATTCATGATCTCCCAGGTGAGCTGGCCCGGGTTTCCATCTGTGGTGATGGCCACCACCACTTCATTGCCGGTGCAGCTGCCCGTGGCAGTGCCTGCACAGTTGCAGTTGGCATCGTAGACGTCGTTGACGGTGTTTGCATTGCCATCATCGCAGGAGGTTCCCACGGTCGCTGAGCCACCTGGTGTTCCCTCGCAGTCCAGTGGTAGGAGCGTGCCTACGCAGTTGCAGTTGGCATCGTACACGTCGTTCCCTGTGGAAGCATTTCCATCATCGCAAGAGGTGCCTACAGTAGCTGATCCACCCGGTACACCGAGGCAATCCAGTGCTTGACCTACGCAGTTGCAGTTAGCATCGTAGACGTCGTTCCCTGTGGAAGCATTGCCGTCATCGCAAGGTGTTCCGA
>JBEBYG010000014.1:0-96816 GCA_040391235.1 Cryomorpha ignava | reverse complement strand
TGACCGGTGGTGTCTTTTGGCGGGTTAAAAATCTTTTTTTTATGAATGTATTACATTTATTTTTCCTTTGGGGGCATTTTTTGGGCCCCCCACGGCGGTTGTCGCACAGCAGCCATTTGATCTGGACCCTGCTTTTAGCACAACCATCCCATCTTGGTACGTCTCGTCCATCTTACCCCGTGCTGATGGCAAGGTGCTCATCTCTGGCCGCTTCGATATATCGCCGGGGACGCAGATAGGAGGAATGCTGCTCAACCACGATGGGAGCCGGGACTTTAGCTATCCCGAAGCCGTACACATGGGAGGCAAGCTTACTGCATGGAACAATCGCATTTATGCCCAATCAGGCATTGGAATTCGGCGCCTGATGCAGGATGGCAGCTTGGACCCGGATTTCAACATGGGGTTGGATGAGTATGTGGCTCCCCTCCAAGGCGGGGACTACTATGTATATCCGGATGGCCGGTTACTTGCGAGTGGTGTGTACATCCTGCACGATACACTTCGTGGCTATCTCGGTGACTATTGTTTAGTCTGGTTCACCAATACCGGTGCCTTGGACACCACGGCCCACCACCGCACCTGCGCGGGCAGCCTGGACTTTTTCACCCAACTGCCCAACGGTCAGTTCATCGGCTCGGGCAGCACCAGCATCTGGGATGGGCAGGCCGCCAGCAACATCGTGCGCTTCAATGCCGATGGCTCCTTGGACCCCAGCTTCCAAGCCAATGTGTGGTGGGGGCAGGCGTATGGGTTCCTTCCCTTGCCCGACGGGCGCGTATATGTGGGAGGGCTGTTCAAGATCAACGGTATTCCCGACACCCTTACTCTAGTACGCTTGCTGCCGAACGGCACATTGGACCCTTCCTTCAATAATACCGCCACGTACCACTATACTGACCAACTTCATCCTACTGGTCCACCTCATGGTCTCGTGGGCGCGATCTATCCGCTTTCGGATTCCCAGTTGGTCATTACCGGCGACTTCGATAGCATTGAAGGGCATTCCAGAGGTTCCATTGCCTTGATCGATACGTCCGGAAACCTGTTGGATGACCTGTTCGCAGGGAATGGATGCGGAGGGTATTTCTATCAACCGAACTCTTCACAGCCTCCTGATTCGTACTATCGTGAAATACGCGGTATCCAACCTGCGCCGGATGGTAGCTACTACATATGGGGGGCGTACCACGGCTACGATGACGGCACCACCAACGACGCCTCGCAACGTTTTGTGAGCAGGCTCTATGGCCACAATGTGGGCATACACGAACAGGCCACCAATGCTTTTCAGCCGCTCTCGATCTACCCCAACCCCAGTTCGGGGGCTACGGAGTTTTCCGCGTCAGGTCCGCTCGCGAATGCGCAACTCACCATCCATGATGGCAGCGGCCGCGTGGTGTGGCAAGCTGCTTGGCCTGCGGGTACAGAGCGGTATACGCTGCCTGCGGGTGCGCTGGCACCGGGGGCTTATGTGGTGCGGGTGGCTTCGAGGGCCTCAGCCACTGCATCGGGGCATCAAGGTCCCGGGGCGGAGACCTTGATGGAGCTATACACCGGGAGGTTGGTGGTAATGCCTTAGTCGATTGGTCCCCCGATACATATCGGGGCAGATGATCAGATGATCAGATGATGGAATGCCGTTGCCGCGACATACCCGTCGCAGATGTTGACAGGACTTCCGTTGCGGTCCTCATCTTTGGGCCATGTTGAAATTGAAGATCATACTGGCCAGTACGCGTGAGGGCCGCAAGGGACCGGCCGTGGCGCAATGGATCCTGGAAGCTGCCCGTTCCCACGAAGGCTTTGAAGTTGAACTGCTGGATCTCGCTGAGATCAACCTGCCGATGATGGATGAACCCAACCATCCGCGCCTGAAGCAATACAAGCACGAACACACCAAGGCGTGGAGCGCCACGATCGACAGTGCTGATGCGTTCATCTTCGTGATGCCTGAATACAATTTCGGCTATACCGCGCCCTTGAAGAATGCGTTGGATTTCGTTTTCATGGAATGGAAGAACAAGCCCGTTGGGCTGGTGAGCTACGGCGGTGTAAGCGGCGGTTTGCGTGCCACGCAACTACTGAAGCCCGTGTTGACAGCCGTGCAACTGACGGTGGCCGGTGAAGTCCCGATCCCGTTCTTCGCTCAGTTCATCGGGGCGGATGGGGTGTTCACGCCCAATGAGGTCCTTACGAAGGCTGCTGCAAATTTGATGGCTGGGATCGAGCGCTGGGACAAGGTGCTGAAGCCGATGCGGTAGGTGTTCTCCGTGGCGCTACAAGCGCAGTATTTGCATGAGGCGCTATAAGCGCCGACCTCGCATGGTCCGCGCTACAAGCGCGGACCGGCATTCGCCAGCACGCGTCGGAGAACGATCGGCAGCCTGACAACTGACAACTGACAACTGACAACCGAGGCAAGGTGCTGAAGCCGATGCGGTAGGCAAACCCGGAATGACACACGCTCTATGCTATTTGACTGTGCATGCCTTCACGCGTCGCGAGTGCATGCATACAGCGCATTGCTGGCACTCGCGACACGCGAGCGCCAGCAATGCGCTACAAGCGCGGACCGGCATTCGCCAGCATGCGTCGGAGAACGGTCGGCAGCCCGTCAACTGACAACCGAGGCAAGGTGCTGAAGCCGATGCGGTAGGTGTTCCCTATGCATGTGGCGCTACAAGCGCCGACCTCGCAGGATCCGCGCTACTAGCGCGGACCGGCATTCGCCAGCACGCGTCGGAGACCGGTCGGCAGCCTGACAACTGACAACGAACAACTGACAACCGAAATTCACTTCCACCTCCCGATCTCCACACTCGCCGTGCAGGCGAAGGTTTCTTCGGCCTGTCGGTTGCTGGCCACCAAAAGGGTGCGCCCTTCGGCGTGCTCCAAGAGCAACCTGCGGAACCATTCGATGCCTTCCGCATCGAGGTTGGTGGCGGGCTCATCCAGCAGGAGGAGCGGTGTATCGCTCAGGATGGCCAACGCCAGCTTCAGGCGTTGCTTCATGCCGCTGCTGAAGTGGCTCACCGGCTTCTCCATGTGCGGCTCCAGGTAGGCAGCCCGTGCCACATCCGCCACGGTGATGCCTGCTCGAAAGGGCTTGAACCTTGCGTGCATGGTCAAGGCTTCCTCCAAGGAAAGATCGTCGTAGAGATCCAAGTACGGTGCGGCGATGCTCACTAAGCGGTAGACATCTTCTTGGTGGACCTTGCGATCTCCGATGGCATGCTCCACCGTCCCTTTGGTAGGTACGTAAGAGCCGGCCACCACTTGGAGCAAGGTGCTCTTGCCACTTCCGTTCGGGCCTAATACCGCCGTGCGGCTTCCGGCCTCGAAGACATGGCTTACACCGGTAAAGATCTTCTCGCGGGAGAACTGCTTGGCCACTCCGCTCAGTGCGATGCGCATGCCCACTTCACGCGATGAAAGGCGGTCCGGCATTCCGGGTTGCTTCACTCGGTGAGTCCGCGCATGATCCCTTTCGGGCTATTGCGGATGAATTCGATGATGAGGGTGCGCTCGGGGGAATCCTTGAACTGCTGCTCCACGTTCTGCACGGCGCGTTCCAAGTTGGTGTTGCGCACGAAGATCTCGCGGTAGATATCCTCGATCCGCGCCACTGCTTCATCACTGAAACCGCGGCGGCGCAGGCCGACCACGTTCACGCCCACGAAGCTCAGCGGCTCGCGTGCTGCCTTTACATAGGGCGGCACGTTCTTGCGCACCAGCGAAGCACCGGCGATGAAGCTGTGCGCGCCGATATGCATGAATTGCTGAACGGCCACGTTGCCTTCAAGGATGGCCCAATCGTCAATGGTGACGTGGCCTGCGAGGTTCACGCTGTTGGCGATCACCACGTTGTCGCCCAACAGGCAATCGTGTGCCAGGTGCACATAAGCCATCAAAAGGCTGTTGCTACCCACGGCCGTGCGATGCCGGTCCGATGTGCCGCGGTTGATGGTGACGCATTCACGGATGGTGGTATGGTCGCCCACCTCGGCGGTGGTCCTTTCACCGGCGAATTTGAGGTCCTGTGGAATGGCGCTGACCACTGCGCCGGGGAAGATGCGGCAATGCTTGCCAATGCGGGCGCCGTCCATGATGGTGGCATTGGGTCCGATCCAGGTACCCTCCCCGATGGTGACATCGCCGGCAACGGATGTGAAGGCTTCGATCACCACATCGTTCCCGATCTGCGCATCGGGATGGATGGAGGCCAACTTGGAAATGCTCATGCTTTGTTCTCGGCCTTGGCGGGTTCAGTCTTCTTCTCTTCCGCGGGAGCCTTATCACGCGCGATCTGGGCCATCATAATGGCTTCAACGGCAGGTTGGCCGTTTACGTATCCGATGCCCTTCATGTGGACGATCCCGCGCCGGATGGGCGTGATCAGTTCCAAGCGGAACACCAGCGTGTCGCCCGGGATCACCTTGCGGCGATAGCGCACGGCGTCCGTCTTGAGGAAATAGGTGGTGTAGTTCTCCGGATCGGGCACTTGGCTCAGCGCGAAGATGCCGCCCACTTGGGCCATGGCCTCCACCTGCAGCACACCGGGCATCACCGGATTGTCCGGGAAGTGGCCGGTGAAATGCGGCTCGTTCATGGTGACGTTCTTCACGCCCACGATGCTTGTTTCATCCATCGTCATCACCTTGTCCACCAGCAGGAACGGGTAGCGGTGGGGCAACATCTTGGTGATGGCGTTGATGTCGAACAGCGGCTCCTTTGTGAGGTCGAAGAACATCCGATTGTCCTTTTCCTCCTCGCGGATGCGGTCCTTGATGCGCTTGGCGAAGCTGGTATTGCCGAAGTGGCCGGGCCTTGCAGCGAGGATGTGTCCCTTGATGGGTCGGCCCACCAAGGCGAGGTCGCCGATGATGTCGAGCAGCTTGTGCCGCGCGGGTTCGTTCAGGAATTTCAGGTCGGTGGTGTTCAGCACGCCGTTGCGGCGGATCTCGACGTCCTGGTAATCACGGCCGATGGTCTTTGCCAAGGCCTTGAGGTCTTCCTTGGTGATGTCCTCGCGGTCCTCCAGCACGATGGCGTTATCGAGGTCGCCGCCCTTGATCAATCCGGCCTTGGCCAGTTGTTCGATCTCCCGCAGGAAAACGAAGGTGCGGCAAGCGGCGATCTCCGTTTTGAACTCGCCGATGTTGTACATGCTGGCGTGCTGGGTACCGAGCACGGGGCTGTTGTAATCCACCATTACCGTCAGGCGGAATTCGCCGCCGGGCGCGGGTACGCCGAGCATCTCGGTGCCGCGCTCCTCGGTCTCGAACCAGATGGGTTCCTTCAGCACCCACCAATTGCGGGGTGCATCCTGTTCCTCCATGCCGGCCTTTTCAATGGCCTTCACGAATTCCAAGGCGCTGCCATCCATGATGGGCACCTCTGCATTGTCGAGTTGGATCAGGCAGTTGTCCACGCCCAGTGCGTAGAGTGCTGCCAGAACGTGTTCGGTGGTGTTCACCTTCACATCGCCCTTGCCGAGCGTGGTTCCACGGGCGGTGCTCACCACCAGGTCAGCATCGGCGTCGATCACCGGTTGCCCGTCGAGATCAACACGCTGGAACTTCAACCCATGGCCTATGGGCGCTGGGCACAGTGTGAGAGTTACGGCTTCTCCGGTATGCAGGCCCACGCCCTTCACCTCCGCCTTTCCCTTCAGGGTATGTTGCTTATCGCTCATGGCTTTTCTTTCCCATCCTCATGGACATCCGGGGATGAGGCGGCCTTTTCGGCGGCCTTCAACCCTTCCAGTTCTTTCTCCAATTGATCAATGCGCTGCTTCAGGTCCGGAAGGTTCCGGAAGAGCACGTAGCTGCGCTTATATTCTCCGATGGCATAGGCAGGCGAACCCTGCACCACGGCATCGTCCGGGATATTCGATCCGATTCCGCTTTGGGCGGCGATCTTCACGCGGTTGCCGATGTGCAGGTGACCGGCGATGCCCACTTGGCCACCGATGAGGCAATGCTCGCCGATGTGCGTGCTGCCAGCAATGCCGGTCTGCGCCACCACGATGGTATGTGCTCCAATTTCCGCGTTATGGCCCACTTGGATCAGGTTGTCCAGTTTGGCTCCTTTGTGGATCACGGTATGGCCCAAGGTCGCGCGGTCCACCGTGCTATTGGCCCCGATCTCCACATCATCCTCAATGATCACGTTACCGATCTGGGCCATCTTCTCTTGCTCGCCCTTCGCATTGGGGATGAAACCGAAGCCATCGGCCCCGATCACTACGCCGCTGTGGAGTATGCAGTTGTTCCCGATGACGCAATGGGCATGGATCTTCACGCCGGCATGGATGCGGCAACCACTGCCGATACGGACGCCTTCCCCGATAAAGCAGTTCGGGAAGATCTTCACGTTCTCCCCCACTACCACCCCTTGGCTGATGTAGCTGAAGGCACCCACATAAGCGTCTTCCGGCACTTTGGCGCGGGGGCTCACATAGCTGGGCTGTTCCACGCCGACCATATCGTAGCGCTGGGCCTCGTGGATCTCCAGCAAGCGGGCAAAAGCCGCGCGCGGATCATCCACACGGATGAGGGTGAGGTGCTTGGGTATGGACTTGGTGGGATGGAAGTCGCGGGCCACGATCACCACGCTGGCTGCGGTGGTATAGACGTATTCCGTGTAGATGAGATTGGCCAGGAAGGTCAAGGTGCCGGAGCGTCCTTCCTCGATCTTGGCCACATCATGCACCAGCACTTGCGCATTGCCGTCCACCTCTCCATGGAGGAATTCGGCGATCTGTCCAGCGGTGAATTGCATGCTCTGTGCGCCTTGGCCTTTGCTCAAAGCGGGTCCGCGAAGATAGTTGCCCCCCGGTAGTCACAAACACGTACTTGTCAGCTCCGCTTTGTGTGCTCCGACAGCTATTCGGACCTACAGGTCAGCTATAGCGTAGCCGAGGAAACGGTCCCCCAAACGCCGAAGACCTTCAGCAGCCAAATGATCAGCACGATCACCACCACCAAGTTGAGGATCATCTTGATGGTGCTCTGCATGGGAATGAAGCGGTTCACGAGCCACAGTAGGAGACCAACCACGATAATGACGAGGAGCACGTTGAGGATCGGCATGGGCGTATGTTCAGGTTTTTATGGCCGGAAAACGCCTTATGAGGCTGGATTGTTCAGGAGTAGTTTCCGGATGCACGCGCTCGGCTTTTTGCCGAGTGCATGCTCGTATAGGGCCTCTGGCCCGACTCAACCTATAACTCGTATGGAAGGAGATGGACAGGAGCCCTTCCAGAGCCGCCCGATCAGCACCCCCGGATGAGGCCTTGGGGACTAGCGGGTGCGCACGTTGGGGACAAGACCCGGTTCACGGGAACCGGAAGAAGAAGAAATGCACGGCCACCCATGCTGGCGGAAGGCCGGGGGCATACCCCAAGGTGCTGCGGGAACCATCCTCCACCCTGCCGTTCTTGTCGATGTAACCGATGGTACTGCGCGAACTGTTCTCCACCCGCCAGGTATCGCCGCTGAGCTGCATATAACCCACCGTGGAGCGGGAACTGTTCTCGATCACGAACCCGTCCCCTCTTGTGGATATGTAGCCAATGGTGCTGCGCGAGGAGTTCTCAATGGTCCAGCCGCTGCCACTCTCCCGGATATAACCAGCCGTGGAGCGGGAGCTGTTCTCGATCCGTCCATCGGCGTTCAAATAGCCGATGGTACTGCGTGATGAGTTTTCGATGCGCTGCGCGAAGCCGGCTTGGGTAAAACCCCAGGTCGAGAGCAGGAAAAGAAGAAGATGCCGCATCATCCGTAACTATTCACCAATGATGCTGTCGGCACGTGCCGGTTCCGAATGGCCATGATCCGCCTCTTCGCCCTTCATGTTACAGCACTTTCCGCCCTTGCCGTGGGGACAGCCATCGCCGGTCATGTCGCCATGCATCATACAGGCACCACCGCGCATCCCACCGGGGCCGCACTTGTCCATGCCGCAGCCACTGCCGCAGACGCGTCCGAGAATGAAACCGAGCACGCCGAAAAGGATGCTGAAAAGAAGGATCTTGGCCCAGTTGGAATTCATGTTGTTCGAATGATCGTCCGAAGGTAGACCACATGACCATGTCGCTCTGGCTGAGCGCATCGGACGGCTCCGCGACCACTGATCACTTCAGCGGTACCGCGACCTGCATGTACTCCCATGCCAGCACGAGCATCGGCACCTTGTCGTCACGTATGTCGATGGTGAACTGTTCCACCAGTTCGGG
Organism: Cryomorpha ignava; assembly: GCA_040391235.1. GTDB lineage: Bacteria > Bacteroidota > Bacteroidia > Flavobacteriales_F > PHOS-HE28 > PHOS-HE28. The sequence continues at coordinate 88,574 of JBEBYG010000014.1, read as the reverse complement.
AAGCACCTCCACCGGTACCGTTACGGAAACCACATCCGCCTCCGCCTCCCGACTTGCGAGGCCTTTCTCATTGGTACCCCATGGATACATCTTCTTGTTGAAGATCACCTCCCAGGTCTTTTCGTGTGGAATGGTCCAAAGCGTGTACTTGCCGGCAGGAAGGGGTTTGCCGCCCACCATCAGGTCCTTGTTGGTCTCGAAGGTGGCAGCCTCATTGGCACCGGTCCTCCATACTTGATCAAAGGGCACCAACCCGCCGAAGATCTGCCGGCCCTTCGCGGAAGGACGACTGTAGTTGACTTCGATCTTCAAGCCATCCTTGTTATAGGTAGCCGTGGCTGCCGGGCTCGCCTTGGGCTTTTGCATCGGTGTGCTGGGGTTGAAAGCAAAGAGGAACGGCGCTGCGAGGAGTGCCAAAGTGGGAAACAGCTTATTCATGGAGAAGGGATTTGAACGTGTATCCGAAACAACACCTTGGTTCTTGGTTTCGTTCACGAAAGCAGATGCTTCAAGGTGGTAATAGTGGATCCTTTCCTTTCAGCGTACTCCTGTGTCCATGTCGGCGGCTCATCCTGAAGCCTTGAACAGGGTCACAATGGCGCGGGTACTACGGCATCCGCACTTCCACGGCTTCGCTCAACGTGCTCTTCATCCCTTTTGCGGATACGGCCTGTACGCGGTATCGGTCGCCTTCCCTTGCTGGCTCCGGTGAAGTGGTGCGGTCCAACGCCTGTGAGCGGTCCACCAAACGAGGTCGGGTATCGGCAGCGCTTTGCACATACACCAGCAAGTGGCTCAACTCTTGGTCCGGCGCCAGTTTCCAGCTCAGGGTCACTTTGCCATCTTCGTTCGTCGCGCGCAGCTCGGTGGGCGCTTCGGGGCCGCTGGGCAAGGTGCGGCGCACAGCGCGGCGCAGGTTGCTCGCGGAGGAATTACCGGCACTGTCCACGGCCAGCACGCGGTATTCACGCGAATGCGGTACCTCCTTGAAACCCGGGTCGGTGTGGTTGTGCTCGGTGCTGGTAGCACGGTATAACTGATGGAAGAGTGAATCGCCGGGGCTGCGGTACTGCACCTCGTAGTAGGCCAGGTCGGGCGAGCTGCTCGCATTCCAAATGAGTATCACACGCTTGTCCTCCTCCACATCGGCGCCCACAAGCAAGGGTGGTGTAGGTGCCACTACATCTGCCATAAGACCCATGGCCGCTGCGGAAGGTGCACTCTGGTTGAAGCTGCCATCCAACGAGACCACTTGGTAGTACACCTGCTTGTCCAAGCGCTGCAGCGAGAGCGTGTCGGCGTACATGGTGTCCGCGATGGGTACGCGTGTAAGCTGTACAAAGCCGCGATCGGCCTGAAAGCTCTTGAATACGCGGTAGCCCTTCAGGTCCTTGTCCTGCACGGGATTCCACGCGATGCGCACCAAGCCGGTACTGTCCACTTCTACGCGCAGGTCCGCAGGCACATCGGGTGGCAAGGTGTCCGCAATGGCGCGGTAGATCAGCTCGGAGGCAGTGGCGTTACCCTCCTTGTCCACTGCCATGATGCGGTAGTGTACATCGGCTTGCGGGTCCCATGCATGCGTGAAGCTGCGCGTGTTCGCAGGAAGGACATCGGTATGTGAGAGTTCGTAGGGCCCCAGTGCTCCGTTCACACTGTGGATCACCTGGAAGCCCTTCAAGTGGTCCAGCATCGGATAGGTCCAGTTCAATGTGGAAGTGCCATTGTTCTTGGTGTCGATGCGAATAGCTCCAAAGGGCGGTAATGTGGGATCCTCACGCGGGGTCACGGTCAGTACCCTGTTGTCCACGGAAGGGAATCCGAAAGCATCCAGCGCCACCACGCGGTAGTGCCAGGTCTCATCGTTAGCGGGCAACGGATCCACCCATTCCATGCCCATGGGATCATCGGCCACACCCTTGCTGCTGCGGTCGTACAGCACAGGCGGTGCAACCGCGGCGAAACTTTTTCCATCACGACTGCGGTCCACCCGGTAGGCCATGGCATATCCGTTCAGTGGTGCATGCGACCAGCGCAGGGTGGCGGCTTTGTCCCCAGCTTGCACGGTGACGGGGATCCCCGGCAGGTCGGTAAGCAGATCATCACGCTCTATGCGGAAAGTTTTTGTCTGAACGCCCGGAACGTTCACCGTACCGCTGATCGCCTTGCCGTCATCCGACAGTTCGAACTGCATGCCTGAAAGCGAGGATAGCTCAGGATGGTAAGCGGTGAGCAGGATCCATGCGAGGTAGTGGCGTTCGAGATCCTTGCCTGCGCGCACCACGGCATCCAGGTCATCTTCCTTCACCTTGGGCGCCGGCACCTCCGTTGCCAATTTAGCGAGTGTGGCTTTCCAGTCGCTATCCACCTTGGTGGCGGCGAAGGCTTCCGGGCTTCCGTGCCGCAGAGTGATGGCAGCGCGTCCGTCCAGTGTTACCTGCGCGCCGCCTTGCATCATGCGGTACCAAGTGGCAGCGTTGGTGGGCATGCACTTCACCAGTACCCGGCCATCATACTTGCGTGCAGTGATGTGCAGGTCGTCCACTTGCGCATGTGCAGCGGATGCGACCCACAGCGTGAGCATGAGAATGGCGTTATGGATCGTTCGGGTCGCCATGGTCATTGGATGTTCAGTTGCAGTGTGAGGCTACCTACGGAGCTTTCCTGCTGGGTGCTCGACATGTTGCTCACGCCGATGTGGAGCGGGTACTTGCCATTGGGCATGCGCGGGAAGATGTAGTTGGCCGCAGGCCTGAAGGCGGAAGGTGCGTTCTTCTGGATCAGGCTAAGGGCTTCGTAGGCTGCACGCTCCGGCGCCCAGCTCAGCTCCAAGCGAACGGGCGCAGCGCTGCCACCATGTCCGGGGTTGAACGGTGGTGGGGCCGTGCTGCCGAAGACCGGGAAGGTGAGGCCGCTGTAGTTGCTTCCGGAGGTGGATGCACCCGAAAGTCCTACCTCCGCATCGCTCAACAGCGGTTCCATGTGCTTGTACCCACCTCCTCGTCCCATCATGGACACCAGGGTCACGGTGCCAAGGGAAGGCAGGCTCGAGGCAAGTCCGGTCGGTAGAGGTGGCGGCTGCCCCATAGCACCACCGCGGCCGCCGCCGGGCATGCCGTTACCGGGGTTGTTAGTGCTGGAAGTGAGCAGGCCGTAGATCTCATTGCATACCTGTCCGGTCCAAGCATTTCCGTAGTCTCCGGTGCCGTTGCAATGGTCGCTTGCGAAGGTGTACACGGGCGACGTGAAGCTGCCGCTCGCCACAAAAGGATGGCCCAGCAGATCATAGCGATCGAAGCCCTCGTCGCCGGACAACGTGATCGTGAAGCTCCGCACCGGGGCGGTGCCGGATGCTACGCGGTAGTGCGGCATGGTGCCCGACCCGGCGGTGATCACTCCCACTTGGAGCGCCTTCAATTTGGCCATTGCAGTGGGGTGTTCACTGGTTCGGAAGTGGATGGTGTGCAGCACTTTCTCCTGTACGATGGTGCCTTCGATACCCGCTGCCGCCATCGCCGCGATGTGGTCGAGTTGCGTGTACTGCTGCATACCAGCGTAGTTGCCGAGATCCACCGAGGCGAATTCATTGCCATTGGGCACGTTGGCCACGTTGGGTATCAGCAGTTGCAGGTTGGAAGGACTGAGCTGACAGGCCGGACGGGTCTCTTCGCGCAGCTGGGTGGGTGTGGCCTCACGCCGCGCCACAATGCTGATATCGTAGATCGTGGATGCCTGCATCGTGGGCACGTTGAAAAGAATCTTCAGTTCGTGGTCGGTATTGACGGGCACTTCCACCGCGGTGCCTTGCCCATCCACGCGTTGCATGCGCATCACAAGGTCGAAGCCGCATGAAGCGAAGTCCTGGAAGCGTGTCTTCTGGTCCACGTTGAACTTGATGATGCCCTGCTGTAGGTCGCGGTATGGTAGGAACCGCTGGCGTGGATAAGGTTTGGTGTAGTCGATGGTGGCCATCTCCAGTTCGGTAAGGCTGGTGGCTGTGGTGAAGAAGTGCTCACGCTGCTGCCGGATCGGCTGGCCCGCCTTGGTGCCGGTGGTGTAGCGTGCCGCCTGCCAGCCGGTTCCTTTCCACTCCATGATCTCGGCCACGGCGCGCACCTTGTACCCGCGCGATCCATTCATCTGCGAAGGCGCTCCGGAAGGGGTCACCAGACGCATGGTCCAGGTGTTGTTGTCGGCATCCTGTTCCACCATGAAGTTGTTCTGTTCCACGAAGGTGCCCTGGTCGTTCTGGCGGAGCCATTTTGCACTCAGGTCGAAGCGGTACTTCTTTTCGATGAGCCCCCCCATGCCATCGGGGTAGACATACTTCCGAACTTCCCCTTGGTCCACATGCCAATTGATCACAGGCTGTGCGGTGAGCGCTACGAAGGAGGACATCGGTGCGGGTGTGATCCCACCGATCATGTCCAAGCTTTCCAGTTCAAGCTCCTGGCGTTCGATCAACAGCCCGGCGTTGGGCAGCGGCTGTATGTCGCAGGGAGTGCCCACGGTGAAGTCCTCTTCGATGTCGGTGTCCCACCAAAGCACGTCCGCCTTGGCGCGGATCACGCCGTGCACATAGTTGGGTTTTGGGAAGGCGGCCTCCACCATGATGCCCACCTGTATGCTGGCGATGTCCGCTGTGAATGCCGTGATCCGTGCAGTGCCGAGCACATAGGCCTGACCCTGGGCATACCACTTGTTGATGCCGAAATCCTCGCTGCCGTTGCAGGTGCAGAGATCATAGCTCATCATGGCCAGATCGGCTCCGCAGAACAATCTCACTTGCAGACCCGTACCCACAGCGGTGAAGTCGCCCTCCGCTTGGATGTGCGCTCCGGTCATGAACCCGATGCCAAGGCCCTGCGCCAAGTTCCCCATCATGTTGGGCGTGAAGTGGAAGAAGTTGGTAACGGCTTGCGGAAGCACCGGTGGAGGCAGTTGCTGCCCGGTCATGAAGTAGGCGCCTGCCGTGGCCTTCAGCGGCCACACGTCGATCCCCAGCCCGATGGGTTCCTGTGGCGTTCCCGCTTTGAAATACCAGAGGGTGGGCGAGCGGTAGAAGCTCACCTTGCCGGCCACATCGAAAAGCGGTGTGGCCTTCGGCACTTTGCCGTTCAGCACAAGGTCCGCGCTGAAGGTCTTGCTGTTGAAGTTGTACATCACGTCCAGTGTGGTGTACACCATTGCTTCTTCCGCATCGCTGCTCTCGATCGGCTGCATCACGTAACCGTTCCCGTTCAGCCGGATGATGTCCATGCCACCTGTGCCTGTATTGAATTGTGCGGTGAGCGTGGCATCCGCATTGAAGGTGGTGCTCTCGGGAGTGAGACCCAGTATCACCGCGGCCTGAATGCCTGCTTTGTTCTTCTTCACGTTGAAGAGATCGCGCGCGTTCACGTTCTGGTCCGCCATGGTGCGCGGGTTCGGCGCAGCGCCGTTCATCTCCATGTTCCAGTATGCGCCTCCACCGAAGGCGTACAGGTCCAGTGGTGTGGCCAGCGGGAAGGGTGTTGAAAGGCCCACCATTCCGAAGGCGTACCAGTAGGTGGTGCCATCGCTGGTGTTGCCATAGAGCACTTTGCCCTGCACGGTGGTGGCATCCAGGAAGGTGAGATCCAAGCTGCCATCGAATCCGCTGCCGAACTTCTGGTCGTTGCTGAAGAAATCCACACCACCCTTCATCTTCACACCGCTCACTTCGGCCTCTACGTAGATGGAGCTGATCTCGGTGCCCAAGCGTTTAATACGCAAGCTGTCAACGGCCTCGATCTTGTTCTGGATGTACAGGCCCACATTGCCGGAGATCGGCATCACGCCTTGCGAAAGGTCCATGCCCAGGTTCAGTGCAAGGTTTGCATGTTGCTGGTCGATCGGGATGTAGTCCATCCCGTTCACGATCACCGCGAAGCCTGCAACGGCCAAGGTCTGAGGAGTAAGTCCGGTTCCGAAATTGCCGAGTGAGACGTAGCTCGGTCGGTTGCGCAGCACGAGGTTCTCGATCGTGATGTCGGTCAGGTCGGTCTTGTCCACATGCCCGATGATCGACTCGAAACTGATGCGTCCGTTCAGTGTGGCCTCTATCAAGGGTGTTCCGCTGCCCACGGTGATGGCCAGACCGCTGTTGGGTTCCATGATGAAGCTGGCCGACCACACATCGAAGTCCAACGGATCGTTGCTGTTGCCCAGTGCGAAGCTGTGCAGGGTCCGGTTGCCGGCGTAGTCCACCGCGGCCACGTAGTTCAGGTCATCTTCCGCGATGGGAAGACGCAGATCGCCAGCCAGAAAACCGCCCACCAAGCTGTTGGCCACTACCTCGAACTGCAGCGTGTCGATACTGAAATTCCAATTGTCCAGCTTGCCGCTTTTGCGTGGCAGCACGCCGCTGGCACTGAAGCGACCACTGAAGCCGGTATCGTCGATCACCAGATCACGTCCTGCGAAGCTGGCGCGATGGCCTACCGTATCGCTGCGCTCGGCCCAGCTGGGTAGCGTCACCTGCACACGCTCCAAGTACACGCCCTGCCATTCCGTGGTCTGCGCACCAGGGTGACCCACAGGGAATTTCATGCCCTGCAGGTTTGCACCAACGCTATGGTCGATGTACGCTTGTTGCACTTGGAAGGTGTAGCCTTGCATCTCGCGGTACTGGAAGCCCTGCACGCTCCCCGAAGTGGTGCCCATGGCTTGAAAATCCAACATGGCCTGCCAATCGCTCCACTCCACGTATTGCATGGCGAACGCTGCAAAAACGGTGTCGCTGGTGGTCTGTCCCGCGTTGTTCACAGGCTTGAAGAGGGCAGGTGAGAATAGGGCGCGACCCTGTACATCCACCCGCACCAGACCGTTGCAATCGAAGGTGGCACGCGTGCCGGTGCCCAGGTCGTTCGCCGGATCGAAGGCGATGCTGAGATCCTCGGTCATTTTGAATCTTACCGCTTCCATCAACTGGAGCACCGCTTGGTCCTCGCCCACAGCGGGGCCACCGGGAGAGAGGCAGAAGTCCTTCCCCAGAAAGCTGAGGTAGCGCGGTGTCTCAGCGTCGTCCGCCAAGCGCTGTATGTGCGCCATATTGATGGATGCACGGTCCGGGAAGAAGTGCATGCCCACCACCTGCAAGCGTCGGTTCTCGGGGCCAATGCTGAAGGGCAGCGTGCTGCCGGTGTTCTGCATCACCAAGGCGGCCTGGTCGATGTACCATTGCGGATCAGTGGCCTCCGTCCAGGCCCTTTCGCGGTTGCGGCTGTAGCGTACGTTGCGCACGTTGGTGTTCAGGTCGGCCCAGGTCGCATCGATCCACGAGTCGGTGCGGATAACAGCTTCGGCCTTGCCGGCCACTACTACACCGGTGCTGTTCACCTTGATCCCGCTGAAATCCACTTTGATGCCGATGGGTAGGTATCCCGTGGGCTGGATGATACCCTGCCCCGAGAAGGTGCCGCTGCCGTTGGTTTGCGTTACGGCCATAATGAAGTGACCCACCTGCACCAGATCACCCACGCGCAGTTCCTGCTTCAGGTCGGTTGCCGGAGGAACGAGTGCGGCGCAGGGCGAAGCGCAGTCGTAGCTGCCTGTGATGGTACCATCAATGAGCGTTACGCCGCCGGGATCCACCGGTATGTCGGTCAGGGTTGCATCGCCATCGCCCCAAGGATCGGCCGCGCCGGGTGTGCCGTAGGTGAACACCACCACATCGCTCCAGCCATCGTTCAGGATGTTGAGCGATCCGAACTGCCGATAAGCGCGCACCCTCACGGCGTACTCGTGTCCGTTCTGGAGCTGCGGATATTCCATGCCGTAGAGGAAGGAATTGTACGGAATGTCCTGCTCGCTCAACTGCAGCATGTTACCGGTGAGGAATGCATCATACGGGTTGATCGGCAGCCCGGTGATGTCCATCATGTCCAAGCGGTACACCAGATCGGGCGCACTTAAAGTGGGCGGTATCCAAGTGATGTTGAAGAAGGTGGGGTCGGTGGCGGTTATGGCTTGACCTTGGGTCGGCGAGGTGATGATGGGCGGGTCGGCGGTGATCACCACGAAAGGCGATGAACAGCCCTGTGGCGCGGTGCCGCTAAGGGGCAGGCCCGTAAGGAAGTTATACGCGGTGATGCATAAGGTGTACACGCCTTCGGGCAGTGTGTTGTCGTTGACCAACTGGTCCAGCGTGATACCGCTGTACAGCAGATCGTTCTCGCCATAGTTGTTGTAGAAGGTCTGAAGCTCCGTGCCGCTGAGCATCATCGATGCGCCAGGAGCCAGTTCAATGGGCGTGGTCGGTCGGGCTTCCGGTCGTGTGCGGATGTTCACCCCGTTGTTGCCATCGAGCACTGAGCTGAGGTATACGGTGTAGGACTGGAAGGGGTCGTTGTTCTGTATGCTGATGAGGGTGTTGTCCCCCATGTCCAGCACTTCATCAGCGTGCAGTGGATAGGGCGGCATCAGCACCAATGACACGTTGATCAATTGCGGTTGTGCGAAGGCCATCGTGGCGCCCATGAGGAAGCAGAACAGCCATGCGGCACGGCCATTTCGGTGGATCGGTCCAAGGATGTTCATGCCAACAAAGATCAATCTCGTGCATGCCCGTTCCAAGCCAAGGACATGCGGGATCTAGCAGTTCACAGCATCCATTGAGCCGTTGACGATCACCATTGAGCCGGTGGTGAATAATTGCAGTAATGGCAGGCATTTCCGAAGGAAGCGCACCGTTTGTTCCCGCTACTTTTCCGACATGAAAGGCGCCACACATGCCCTCTGTGCATTCGCATTTGCCTTGTGCCACTTCAGCTCCATGGCACAGACCGTGGACCCCTCCGCCGACCCCGTTCGCATCACCGGTGCCTTGGGTGGCACGTTGAGCGGTTATCACATGGACGGCATCAGCGCTCGGCAACAACCCTTGGGCTATTCGCTCAGTGGCACGCTCAACCTCTCGCTCTATGGCTGGTCCCTCCCCTTTTCGGTGGCCATCAGTCGCCAAGGCAGCACCTTCTCGCAGCCCTTCACGCGCTTCGGTGTAAGCCCCGAATACAAGTGGGTAAAACTCCATGCGGGCCACCGCAACATGCGCTTCTCGGAGTTCACGCTGAACAACATCACCTTCCTCGGCGGGGGCGTGGAACTACGGCCGAAGACCTTCCGCTTCAGCGCCATGTACGGCATGCTGCAACCCGCCCAACGCGCCGATGAGAACCGCTACGGCGTAGCCCAATATAAGCGCATGGGATACGGCGCCATGCTGGGCTTAGGGAAAAAGAACACCTTCGACCTCACCTACTTCCGGGCGGTGGATGATGTCACTTCCTTACCTGCGCTGGACAGCCTGCAGCGCGTAACCCCGCAGGCCAGCACCACCTTCGGTTTCCATACGCGTGTGCAGTTCGCCAAAGAGCGCTTCGTGCTCGATGCCGACCTCACCATGGGCGGTTACACCCGCGACCTGAATGCGCCGCGCATGGAGACTACTATCCACTCGGAAAACCCAGTGCTGGGCGACCTTGGCATCAACAACGCCAGCACCTTGGCTGGCGCCGGTGTCGTGGGGCTGGACTACGTGAAGAAGAAGTTCACCATGGGTGTGCAATACCGGTTGGTGCAACCGGGTTTTCGCACGTTGGGTGCCAATTACCTGCTCAGTGACGTGGAGCAGATCACCTTGCGCACGGCCTTCCCGCTGGCAAAGGAGAAGCTGTACGTGAGCGGCTCATATGGCCTACAACGGAACAACCTCGGCGATCGCCGATTCGCTTCCACGGCTCGCAACATCGGCTCGGCCAACGTGGTCTATCGCCCTTCCACACGGGTGTCCTTCAACATCAACTACGCCAATTTTTCGATCTACCAGACGCTGTTGCTCGACACGCTTTTTGCCGATTCGGTGCTGGTGGACCAAGTGAACCACCAAGTGAACGTGAGCACCCTTTACCAATATGGAAATACCAAGCACCAGCACAGTTGGAACCTGATGACAGGCTACCAGGAACTGAGCGACCGCAGCGATGGGCCTAATAACATGGACAACCGGTTGGTGAACCTGAACCTGCAGTACCAATTGCGTTGGCTGGCCAGCCGCTGGGGCTTGGTACTGGGCACCAACTACAACGATTACAGCGCGCTGCTCACCACCAATGAACGCTATGGGGCCACTGTGGGCGGAACACGCATGTTGAAAGGTGAAAAAGTGATGCTTCGCCTTACACACACTTGGAACCGAAGTCGCTTAGTCGACCGCACGGACGACATCCACAGTACGAACTTCTCCATGAACTACCGGCTCAGCACCAAGCATTCGATCATGCTCAGCGCGGGTAACATCCACCGCCAAGGACTGCAGGCATTCAATGAAACACGCGGTACCGTTGGCTACCGCATGCGCTTTTGATAAAAGCAGAAACCACGACGCTACAGTTCCGAACGAAAAACTCATCTGCAAACCAACACGACCATGATCCGGACCCTTACCCCCCTTCTCTGCCTAGCCACTGCCGGCCTCTGCGCCCAACCTACGATTCCGCAGATCTCACTGAACGCGGGCGATGCGCTGGTGCTCGACATCGTGTTTCCGATCACTGCCGCCGGCCCCGGTGGCCCCAATGCGGTTTGGGATTTCAGCACCACTGCCTTCAGCGGCGCGGAATTCCCCTACACCGCGCAGACAGCCGCCAGCACACCGTATGCTGCCCAATTCCCCAACGCCACCATGGCCCTGTTCAGCGACATGAGCTTTCAGTTCAGTGGTTATTTCTACTTCAATTTCAACGGTGGCTTCACCGAACTTGGCAATGTCTTCATCGATAACTTCGATGTTCAACAGAACATTTCCTCCGACCCCCTCACCTTCTACACCACGCCGCTCAACGTCTCCAGCAGCGGCAGCGACACCTATTCCTCGCTGAGCGAAACCGCTTATGGTGACCTACAGACCAGCGGCACCCACACCTGGACGGTGGATGGCTATGGCACGCTGAAACTGCCCAATGCCACCTACACGAATGTGCTCCGCATTCACGGTGTGCAGGAAGAGGAGAGAACCATCATCTGGAGCGGCGAACCGATGTTCACCACGCCGGTATCGCGCGAGGAGTGGAGGTGGGTGAAGGCAGGCATCCCGTACCCTCTCTTGGTATTCGCATTGGATACCGAGGACGGCGAGACCGAGGTGTCCAGCCAAGCCGCGCTGGTCTTCTTCAATGGTGCCACCTCCGTGAACGAGCGGGAGGGTGTTCAGATGAAACTCTTCCCGAATCCGGCCCAGCAAAACCTGCAGGTGGAGATGCCCGCCTTTGGTGTGATACACATGAGCGTACTGGACGCACTGGGACGTGAGGTCTTGCACGACCACACCACGGCAGCCGGACACTTACGCCATTCGCTGGACGTGAGCGAGCTGCCAGCCGGCATGTACACGCTGGAACTGATCGGCACGGATGGGCGCAGCACTGCCCACTTCGTCAAGCAATAACGAAACTCTTAAAATCCGATGAACATGAAGCACACGCTCGCGCTTATGGCGATCCACTTATTGTTGGCCTCGTCCATTGTAGCTCAAAGCTGCCTACCCGGTGGCCTTACCCTCACCAGCCAAGCCCAAGTGAACAGCTTCCCTACGGACCATCCGGGGTGTACCACCATCGAGGGTTTCGTGCGGATCAACTACGTATCGGATCTCACCCCTTTGTCGCAGATCACCTCCATTGAGGGCTATGTGCAGATCGGGACTAACCAGTTCTCCAGCTTCAACGGACTGCAGAACCTCGCGCATGTGGGCGGATACTTGCGCATAGAAGGGAATATGCAGCTCAACGACATGAGCGCCTTGTCGAACCTCACCTCCGTAGGTGGCGTTGTGGAAGTGCGAGCGAACAATGCGCTAACGAGCCTGTCGGGGTTGGAGAATTTGGCCACGATAGGCGGTGACTTGGAGGTCACCGAAAATGCAGGGCTGACCGACCTACAGGGTCTGGAGGGACTTACTGCTATCACGGGAGGCCTCTTGGTCATGGAAAACCCCGCGCTCACCAGCATGCAGGGTCTGGCACCAACGAGCTTAGGGGGATCTTTCAACGTGATGCAGAATCCCCTGCTGGCGGATCTGGTTGCTGCGCATAACCTCACCAGTGTGGGTGGAGGACTTGGCGTAAGATTAAGTCCAGCCCTCAACAGCCTGTTGGATCTACAGACCATTACTTCGATCAATGGTGGATTAGCGATCACTGGATGCACTGCTCTTACCTCCTTGGACGGAGTTGACCAGATCCCTTCGTCGAGTATCACCAACCTCTCCCTCGCTGGTTGCACGGGCCTCTCGCAGTGCGCGGTGGCGAGCATATGCGGCTACTTGGCCGATCCGGCCAACTACGTGAATCTCCATAGCAATGGCCCAGGCTGTGCCAACCGGGCCGAAGTGGAGGCTGCTTGCGCCTTGCTGTCGGTGGATGATGCGATCCAGATCGACGAAGCCCTGAGCATCTACCCCAACCCCAGCACAGGTCTGGTGATGCTGAGATCCGATGGTAATGCGGATATAGGATTCAAGGTGTTCGATATGGCCGGACGAGCGGTGCATCAAGAGCGTCTTTCCGCAGCAACTGAAGGTAGCCGCACTATTGACCTCTCACACCTGCCCCCAGGCTTCTATACCCTGCGCATCCAGCGTGGGCAAAGCTTTTCCACCACATCTCTCCTTCGTCACTAAACCCTTTCCCCTCATGAAACCATTCATTCCTCTCGTTCTCTGCGCTCTTGCTTTCTCAAGCGCGTATGCCCAACCGGGCAGCATCGACCTCAGCTTCATGTCTGGGTTCACCACACAACCTCAAGTGGCAGTGGAGGAAATTGCCATTCAGCCTGATGGCAAGATCATCGCCGTGGGTGCCTTCTATACCTATGCCGGCGATTCCAGTAAGGGCGTAGTTCGCATCAATCCCGATGGTACACGTGATGCAAGTTTTTCAGTGGGCAGCGGCTTCCTCGCTTCCTATCCCGAGATCTCGGGCTATTCAGGTCGTGGCACTGCGGTAGCTGTTCAACCGGATGGCAAGATCCTCGTTGGTGGCACCTTCTCCACTTACAACGACACCTTGGCCCGAGGCATCGTGCGCCTCAACCCCGATGGCAGCATCGATCAGGCATTCAATATGGGCAACGGGTTCAGTGGTAACGTGTACGACATCCGGGTGCAACCGGATGGCGGCATCATCTGCGGTGGCAACTTCTCCTACTACAATGGCACCACCCGCCAAAATGTGGCCCGGCTGCTACCGGACGGATCGGTGGACACCGACTTTGTTCCTCCTTCCTTTAACGTGGTCGTCTTCAAGATGGCTCTGCAAAATGACGGCAAGGTGCTCATTGGTGGCACTTTCAACGAAGTGGGCGGCTTGCCGATGGGGAGATTGGCGCGGCTGAACAGCGATGGCAGCTTGGATGAAGATTTCTCCCAAGGGGAAGGCTTCGACAAATTGGTACTTGCCATCCACGTAATGGCCGATGGCCGCATCATGCTGGGCGGTGGGTTCACTTCATACAATGGCACTCCACTGGAGCGCGTCGTACGCCTGCTGCCCGGTGGCAGCATCGATCCGTCGTTCCAAGCGAACATCGGATACGGCTCCGATCAAGTACGTGCGATCGTGGAACAGGCGGATGGCAAATTCATTCTACTGGGTGGGTTCGAGGAGGCTAACGGTGTGCCTTTCCACAATGTGGTACGCCTGATGCCCGATGGAGCCACTGATCATTCCTTCGACCATGGCAACAGTTTCAACAACACGGTGCTGGATGCCTTGCTCCAACCTGATGGCCAGTTGCTGGCGGCCGGCTTCTTCACCGGCTATGACATGTCGGTCAGCTCAGGTGTGGTACGGATCAATACCTCCGGAACCACAGCGGTAGTCGACGTGCAAAACATGGCCTTCGAGCTGTTCCCCAACCCCACGGATGGCCTGGTTACCATACGCGGCGACCTTGAAAGGAAGGCCGAGATCCGTGTGTTGGACTGCGCTGGCAGGTTGGTGTCCGAGAAGCGCACCCAAGGCAACGGTGCCGAGCCGATACTGGTGGACCTGAGTGCGCTGGCACCCGGCACCTATGCGGTGCAGCTGCACACGAAGAACGCAGTAACAACGCGAATGGTGGTGCGGAAATAATGCCACTTCGCTGCACTAATTCGCCCGAAGAATTCCGCGAATTCTGCTGTAGCTGCGTGCCTGCATATTCCTGATTCCTGATTCCTGATTCCAACTGCCGACGAGCATCCCGGAATCAGGAATCAGGAATTAAGATGGAATCCCAAAGCTTACCGAATTCAACCGTGTCGATCTCACACCCCCAATCGCTGCAACAGCTCCTCCTTCTTGTTGCGTGAGACCTTCACCTCCATACCGTTGTTCATCACCAAGGTGCCGCCATCGCCGCGCAGGTATTTCTGCACATGGTCCAAGTTGGCAACGAAGCTGTGGTGAACCCGCAGGAAGCGGTCCTCCGGTAGTTGGTCCGTCACTTCGCGCAAGGTCTTGGATACGAGCGTGCGCCGATCTCCTGTGAGATGTACGCGCGTGTAGTTGCTCTCGCTTTGGCAGCAGATGATCTCCGAGGCATCCACCATATCGAGGCCATGCACGGTGCTGAAGGCGATGCGCTGCTTCTCGGGCACGGGTGCCGTCAGTTCGTTCACCAGCTTTCGGAGGCGCTCCTCTAAAAAGTGATCCGCTGCCGGGCCTGCCTTGCGCAGACCTTCCACCCGCTCCAATGCGGCGAGCAGCTCATCCTCCTGCACGGGCTTCAAGAGGTAATCGATGGCATGTACCTTGAATGCTTTCACGGCGAAGCGGTCGTAGGCGGTGGTGAACACGATGTGCGTGCTGGTGGGCCCCCACTCCTCCAGTAGCTGGAAGCCGTTCATGCCGGGCATTTCAATATCGAGGAAGAGCACATCGCAGGAGTTCTGGCGTAAGTGGGCTAGCCCTTTGGCGGGGTCCTGGAAAACGGCCTGTACCTGCACCCGCTGGGCATGACGGCCGAGCAGCAGTTGCATGGTGCTACCGCAATGGCGTTCGTCGTCGATGATCACTGCGGTCAGCATGTCTAAAGCATGGGTATGGTGATGGTGATAAGGGTCCCGCCGGGCTCTCCATCGGGCAGCACCAGGTCCTCCACCCGCACATCGCAGTGGATGCCCTGTTGCTTCTGGATCATTGCCAAGCGTTGCTCGGTTATGGACATGCCCATGCTGCGCTTCTTCAGCGCACTGCGGCTTTTGATCTCTGCTGCACGCGCGCGACCGATGCCATCATCCTCCACTTCAATGCGCAGCGTGCGGCCGTCGCGCTGGATGCGCAGCGCGAGCTCCCCGCCTTCGGACTTCTGCATCAGGCCGTGCCAGATGGCATTCTCCAAATAGGGCTGGATGAGCATCGGAGGGATCATGGTGGCTTCCTGGTCGATGGACGGATCCACAGAGATGTGATGGCTGAACTTGTCATCGAAGCGTGAGGCCTCCAGTTCCATGTATAGGCGCAGGGCTTGGAGTTCTTCGGCAAGCGGAACGGTGCGCTGGTCGCTATGGTCCAGGATCAGGCGGATCAAGCGTGCGAACTTGCTCAGGTAGCGGTCGGCCTCCTCTGTGCGGCTGTTGAGTACGTGGTGACGGATGCTGTTGAGGCTGTTGAAGAGAAAGTGAGGATTCATCTGTGCGCGTAGGGCGGTGAGTTCCATGTCGGCCAAGCGCTTGTCGAACTCAGATTTCAGGCGGGCTTCCTTACGCACCGCATGGATGCGCATGCGGAAGAACCCATAAGCAAGCAGCAGCGCACAGAGCACCACGGCGCTTCGGAACCACCACGTACGCCACCAGGGTGCGATCACAGTGAGCGGTACTGACTGGGTAGCGAGTACGGTATCATCGTCGCTCACGGCGCGGAACTCCAACAGGTGGTCACCATCGGGCACATTGGCGAAGCTGGCTACCCCGTTCGCGTCCGTTGCCAGCCACTCCTTCGTAGTGGGTGTAAGCCGGTATTCGATCCGGTGCGGATACTGGCCCAAAACATCCACCAAGGAGAAGGTAAGTTTCAGGAAGTTCTGATCATACCGGAACCGTAGCGCATTGCTGGAGCTTACCGCCTGTAGGTCGATCTCATCATCGAAGACACGTATGGACGCCAAGTGCAGGCGAGGTGCATCTGCGGGAGCCGGAGCATGGCCACGTTCCCAGAACAGCATTCGGCCCGCCGCACCGACCAGCACGCCTTTCGCACTGCGCACCACGGGTCCGCCAAGCCCGCCACCGGGTAGGCCCACTGCCGAGCTGCTCACTTGCCAACCGTTGGAGGTCCGTTGCGCAAGACCGCCTATACCGGAGAGCCAGAGCGATCCGTCGGTATCGAAGAACAATTCGCCTACCCGCTTAAAGGGTAAACTATCCTGCGAAGTGATCGTGCGTGTCCGGAAAGGATGATCCACGGGATCATCAACCACCACCACGCCCTGTTCCCCATCGGTCATCCAAATGCGTCCCTGCGGATCGATGGCTATGGAACCCACATTCTCAAGCCGTGCAGTAGAGTCGCTGCGCGTGGCGGGATCCATGTTGAGGAATTGCCCACTTTCAGGCTCGAGGATCGAGTAGCCACGGTCGTGCCCCACCCATACGCGTCCTGCGCGATCCTCAACTGCACTCTGGAGGTTGTTGCCGTTGGACAACGCGTGGGGATCGCCTGCTTTAGGAAGATACTGCGCCACAATGGCGAGGTCGTCTTTCAGACGGATCAGTCCATCATGGCGACCCAACACGTACAACTCACCGCAGGAATGCCGGAACAGCCCTTGTAACATGTTCGTCCAGCTGCGATCATTGAAGTTTCCTTCGGCCTGTGTCATGCGTTCCGTGCGCAAGTCGATGCGGTAGAGTTTGAAGGCTTCCATGGCAAGCACCTCTTGCGGGCCACTGCGCACCATGCCATCGACGGTAAAATGTTCGCGTGCGGGATCGTTCCATACGTCCTCCGGCGGGGCAATGCGCGTGAGCGCTCCACTCGAAGGCAGGAAGCGGTAGATGCCATCGAGGCCATATCCCGAGAGGAGTACGCTTCCATCGTCCAATGGCAGCAGGCACCGGATGACGTGCATGCCCACATACGGCCGTGCCTGCGACGCGAACCGGACCGACCGGAACCGCTGGCGAGCATTGCTGAAGAGACGCACATCCTGTCGCGTGATCACCAAGATGTCGCCCTGTGAGGTGGTGGATAATTTGTTCACGCCCTGCCCGGCGAGGCCCGCAAGCTCAGGTGCCTCCCCCGGCACCCGCATGTTTATCGATCCGGCCGTAGTGTCCAGCAGGGCCAAACCAGTAGTGTTGTTGCCCACCCAAATGCTACCATCGGCATCCACAGTGAGCGCATTGAAAGTGTTGGCGAACTGGCGAATGGCACCGTCCTGCAGAATGGCGTAGCGACGGAAATGCTTTCCCGTACTATCCATGTGGATGATGCCGCCCCCCCAAGTGGTGGCCAGCAAACTGCCGTCCGGGGCCTGCGTCAACACGCGGAAGCTGTTGCTACGCAGGTGCAGGTTGTTCGCGGTGCTTACCTCGGGCATGGTGAAGTGGTGCATGGACCATTGCGGGCCTTGCAGTCTTAAGATCCCATTGGAGGTGGCACACCAGTACACTTGGTCGTTGTAACGGTCCTGGACCATGCAATAGCTCTGGGTACGCGCACGGTTCTCGTACACGCTCTCGTACTCAGGAAAGGCGATGCGGTCGAAATCGTCCTGTGCTGCGTTGTAGCGACAAATGGCCCCTAGGCGGGTGCCGAAGAAGAGCGTGCCGGCGCGATCCTCCATCGCCCAAGAAACATGCGGTGCGGAGATGCTTCGCAGATCTTCCTGCCGATGTCGATAGCGCACGCACGCAAAGCTGGAGCGGTCCATACGCGCCAAGCCACCGCTTCCGGTGCCAACCCACAGTGCACCATCGCGGGACAGCAGCAGGCAGATGATGTCGTCCGCAGGCAAGGAGGTGCTATCGGCCGGGTCGTGCCGCAACACGCGCATGTGCGAGCCATCGAAGCGGTGCAGGCCATTGGCTGTGGCGATCCAAAGGAAACCGTCGTCGTCCATCACCGCATCACGCACGTTAGTGGAGACCAGCCCTTCCGCAGTGCCGATGATGCGCGGATTGCCAAAGGAGCGCATGCCTTCCACCTGTGCCCCGGCAGGGACAAGGAGCGCCATGAAAAGCGCGGTGATCAGCAGGCGGGTGCGTCCCATGGGAGGATCTGGTGGGGATTCTGGTTGGACGACTGCAAGTAAACACCTACAGGACCGATCCATCGACCACGAAGATGGCCCTATCCTGTTCGGGGCCGCCACCGGGTGCTAGCCGTAATTGAGCCATTAACAGGATCGGGTGAGCCATTGACATAGGTCGGTTATCGGAGTGCTGAAAAAGCCCGCTTTTAGTAATGCCTGCGAGGGTATCGCCGCTTGAGCACGAACTACTTTTCAGATCGAAAGATTGCTGTGGCAGATGAGATCGCACCAGCACCAACCCAGCGCTACCACCTCTAACGAATCGACCCATTCCCATGAGAAACAAATTTACTCTTCCTCTTCTCCTCGCTACTGCGAGCCTTTTCGCCCAGCCTACCATCCCACAACTCACTTTCGTGCCGGGCACCTCCATCTTGATGGATGGTGATTTTCCCATAACAACGGCAGGGGCTTCCGGGGCCAATGCCACTTGGGACTATAGCTCCTTGGCCTTCAGCAGCGATGAATATCCATGAACGGCACCAACGGCCTGGATGAAGGTGCCATGCCAACGATGAACGTGCAACCCAACCCGACAAGCGGCACTTGCATGGTCAGCTTCCCCGGTGCGGTGGATCCCCAAGTAGGCCTCCTGAATGCAACGGGCCAAGTGGTCTTGGAACAGACCTTGAAAGGAGTGGCCCCCACGTTCCAATTGGACTTCACGGGCCATACGCCAGGTGCCTACATCCTCGAATCTCGCAGCCGCAGCGGGATCCAGCGCACGCGCATCATTCATCAGTAAGCAATGCAAAGGACAAGTAGCTGATCCAGGAGCTTACTTCCTTCAGCTGCAATAGCCGGAACCCTTGGTGCACTCCCGAAGTCCTTTCAAACTCTGTTCGGGCGTTGGGGTTGAACATCGTTTGGTCATTCGTGGTCGATTGTTTCCGGAGAGCACGTCCGTTCGCAGCCGAACACCGACATTCGCTCGCCAACTCCACCACATGCTCCGAACCTTGACCCTTCTTTCCGCCCTGCTCACGCTTATCGGTGCCCGAGCCCAATGCAGCACCTGCACCATCGACTTCTCGTGTAGCGCGGTCCCCGCCTACCCGACGCTCTGCCCTCTGCAGCCCACGGATGCCATTGCCGGCGTGGCCTATGAAAGCGACATCACCTTCTGGATGCCCACGAATTTCACCGACCCCGGCACCGGGTTTGCCGTGAACTTCCAGCAGATGACGATCACCAGCGTGACCGGGCTGCCCTTCGGCATGCAGCTCACCACGAACAACCCGCTGGGCATCTATTACCCGCCAGTGAACCAGTTCGGATGCGCGCGCTTATGCGGCACCCCCATCGGCAGTGGCACGTACACCGTAGCCATCAACATCATGGCGCAGGTGGAGGCCAGCGGCTTCACGCTCAACGTTCCGCAGAGTTTCGGCATCACCTTGGTCGTTCAGCCGGGCACAGGTGGGAACACCAGCTTCTCCTTCACTCCCACCAGCGGCTGCGGCAGTGCGGCTGTGCAACTCACGGCCTTGTTGGATGGCGGTGCATCGCCCACCACCTATGCTTGGGACTTCGGCAACGGTGAAACCAGCGCACTCGCTAACCCAGCAACCCACTACTCCGCACCGGGCAGCTATCCCGTATCGCTCAGCACCACCATCGGCGGCTTCGTGCTTACCGACGTCGTGCTGGCGGGCGTCAGCGACAACTGGTGCGGCGACGTGGAGGAGCCCAGCATCTTCGGAGCATGCACCGGCGCCCCCGATCTCTACTTCGTGCTCACCGATGGCAGCGGCAACAGCTTCACCAGCAGCAGCGGCAGCAACAGCCACAGCGAGACATGGAACAACGTGGGCCAATTGTTGGCCAACCCTCCCTACTCCATCCAGTTCTTCGATGAGGACGTCATCAGTCAGGACGACGATCTGGGCACCTTCAACATCCCAGCAGGCAGCAACGGCAGCGTACCCTTCGCTTTGGGCAATGGCACCTACGGCAACCTCGTAATTGCACTGCAGCCGCAGCAGGTATTCACGGACACCGACACCGTGCATGTGTTCCCTGCACCGCAGCTCACGACCGCTTACGACACGGCCAATGCAACACTCTGCGCAACGGACACCATGCTGCTCGTTTACACTTGGTTCCACAACGGCGACACCATTCCCGGCGTGAACGGCCCGTGCGTGCAAACGGACAGCATCGGCGCTTGGTGGGGCGTGGCCACCAATGCCTTCGGATGTACCGCGAACAGCGATACCATCGTGGTGTGCCCCCCGGTCGCCATTGAGGCCAACGGCACGGTGCTGTTGGTGCAAGGTGCCTTTGTGAGCTATGCATGGAGCCTGAACGGCACGCCGATCCCCGGTGCGAATGCCCCCTTCCTAGTGATCACCGAGGGCGGGCAGTACAGTGTAACTGTTACCACCGCGCTCGGCTGCGTGCTCAGCGATACGTATGAGATGCTCATCACCGGCACGACGGAACTGGCGGAAACGGGAACCCTGCACGCATACCCCAATCCGAACCGGGGCCACTTTGCGCTCGAGCTTCCGTCCAACACTTCGCCCACTGCGCGGATCGACATCCTTGATCCCGCCGGCCGCTTGTGCTATAGCGAGATGAGGAGCCCCGGCGCCAACCAGCAGATCGCCCTGCCAACAGCTGCGGCGGGCCGGTACCTCGTGCTGGTGGAGAGTGATGGGCATAGGATGACGGTGACGGTGGTTGTGGAATAATACACGGTCGGGAACCTCCCACGGACCCACCTGACCTATACGCTATCTTGCCACGATGCCTTCCGCCCGGCACCTCGTCCTCGCCATCGCCCTGTTGTTTTCGGGACTCCTTTCGGCGCAAGCCGACAGCAGTGACGTACAGGTTTTGGCCGTGAAGGCTTGGGACCTCATTGACATCAGCGCGAAAGTGCCCGGCATGGGGGCCGATGTCCCCGGGATGAACTTGCTCGTGCAACTGAAGGTGGGTGATAGCGCGGTTTACGCAGCAAGGGAACTGGATGAAACCTCTTGGCGAAAACTGTCGAGTTCCAAGGACAGCATCGGCACCGGCACAGGCGTCCATTGGCTCCGCTTTGGACTGCTGCCGGACTCTTCCTTCAAGGGCAAGACCCTCCTTCTTGGCCTCGGCGGGAATGAAAAACTGGAGGTCTTCCTCAATGGTGCCCCCCTGTTCAGCTCCTTTGAGGAACAGGGACAAGGGAATGCCATCGACAGTGCGCGAATACCTTATCTCGTCCCCTTCACCTTTCGATGCGACGGAAAACCCGAAGTGATCGCCATTCGCTTGGACAGCGTGGACGGTAAGACCGCCCGGAGCTTTGGGCTGGCATGCTCGATACATGCGCCGGACGTGGCATTCCGGATCCAACGGAACATGGCCCAGTACGGCGTTTTCATCGGCATCAACTTGGTCATCCTGTTGCTCGCCTTGGTGATCTGGAGCTTCGAACGCCGCGAACGGCAGTGGCTTTTCTTGGCGTTGCTATCATTCGTCTCCGCCTTGAACACCTTCAATGATCTGGCGGGCAATACAGGGCTCGCGAGCCAGTGGAGTTATGCAGCGAGCATCAGCGACGCGGTCCAGTTCCTCTTGGTGCCGTGGCCCCTGTATCTGCTCATCATGACGTTGGGCACCCTCCATGGCAATGTGAGCGGACGAAGGAAACGGTGGTACACCATTTCCATCATCACGGCCTCCACTGCCTGTCTCGTTTTTGCATTCGGCATCGTCTATTACAAGTTGGATTTCTCAACGACTGGAAGAGGTATCAACTTAACATTGGAGGATCCCGATTACTCCCTGCTCTTCGTAGTGCTCTTGCTTGGGTTATTGCTGGGTGCGGTGATGCTCTGGTTCATCATCGAAGTGATCCGCCTCGGGTTCAAGTTGCTCCGCACCAAGGGTTACGCGCGCTGGATAGGTGCGGGCGCCTTGGCTTCCAGCTTGCTCGCCTTACTCTTGAGCTTCATCGGAAGCGGGCACGGAACGGCGTCCGGCCTGCATACATTCCTGGAGACAGTGCGTGAGTATTGTTCGCAAGTGGCCGTGCCGCTTTCCGTGGCGATCTACTTGGCCATTCGCACCGCACACCACGGTCGCTTGGTAGCCCGCCAGCGCGATGACCTGGACCTGGAGGTGAAGGAACGCACGGCGGAGCTGAGCGCAGAGAAGGAACGCTCCGATGAGCTATTGCTCAACATCCTACCGGCCGAAGTGGCGGAGGAGCTGAAGGCAACGGGATCAGCCAAGGCGCGGCATTTCGATCAGGCCTCGGTGCTGTTCACGGATTTCAAGGGATTTACCGGAATGGCGACCTATCTGGGAGCGGATGTTCTGCTCCAAGAGCTCAACGCATGCTTCGAAGCCTTTGATGCCATCATTACCCGGCATGGCATCGAGAAGATCAAGACCATCGGGGATGCCTACATGTGTGCAGGCGGGCTGCCCGACCCCAGTACCTCTTCGCCTGTCGCAGTGGTTCGGGCTGCGCTGGAAATGCAGGCCTTCATGGCAGAGCGAAAGAAAAGGCACGATGCCATCGGCCAGCCGGTCTTCGAAATGCGTGTGGGCATCCACACAGGTCCCGTGGTGGCTGGTATCGTAGGGGTGAAAAAATTCCAGTACGACATCTGGGGAGATACCGTGAACACCGCCAGCCGCATGGAAAGCAATGGAGAGGTAGGTCGCGTGAACATCAGCGAGAGCACCTACGAGATCGTGAAGGATGAGCCCGGTCTCGCGTTCACGCCCAGAGGCGAAATACAAGTAAAGGGCAAGGGAAAGTTGGAGATGTATTTCGTGAGTGCTCTTTAAGGCCGGTGCCTAAACACCGCGCGCCGGGCGCTTCAGTCCATCCTCATCCACATGCGTTCAGTGCTTGACGATGGCGTTGCTGTTCGCCTGCGCAAGGGCCGTCACTACAATGTCGTTCATGCAAACATGTGGTGGCAATGTGGCCGCATGGTAAACAACATCGGCCACGTCCCGGGCGCTCAACGGCTGGAAGCCTTCATAGACCTTCTCCGCCCGGGCTGTATCGCCATGGAATCGAACCTCACTGAACTCCGTTTCCGCTGCACCCGGTGCCACCTGCGTCACTTTGATGCCGGCTTCCAGAAGGTCCAGTCGCATGGACTTGGTCAAGGCATCCACGGCGAACTTGGTGGCCGAGTAAACATTCCCTTTGGGGTACACATCCTTGCCCGCCGTGCTGCCGATGTTGATGATATGCCCTGATCCGCGCGCCACCATTCCCGGTGCTACCACACGCGTTACGTAGAGCAATCCCTTCACATTGGTATCGATCATCACATCCCAATCGTCCGGATCCCCTTCTTGGATAGTGGCAAGGCCACGTGCCAGACCGGCGTTATTGACCAGCACATCAATCTGGGCCCAAGGAGCGGGTAGCGATGCAATAGCGCGTTCCACTTCCGCCCGGTACCGCACGTCCATGCGCAGGGCGTGGGTCACGGGGCCATACAAGCCGTTGAGTTCGCGCGTTAATGCGTCCAATCGATCGCGTCTTCTTCCGCTAATGATCACGCGCCAGCCTTCTGCCGCGAATTTGCGGGCCATGGCTTCGCCAAATCCACTGGTGGCACCCGTAATGAGTATGACCCGGCCTTGCTCCTTGGTTTCCATACTTGCAAAGGAACGGATGCGAGGGATCCGTGCGTCAAGGAACTTTCGTAGTGCCGGTCCAAGGGGGATACGTCGCTCCGTTTTCCAGCGGTAGTGGTTCAATTCTTCCTCCGTGCCCTTTCCAACGCCGGAAGATCACTGCTCCACCTCAACTTCAAATTCACGATCTTATAGAAGATCACTTCACCCAGGATCGCCTTGGCCATGCGCCCCCAATGGATCCTTCGGCCGTTCGACCGCCACTGGTTGTAGGCCAGATGAACGCTGAAGTTCTGCTCCTTATCAAATGAAGGGATCACCATGTACTCCTTGGGAAAGATGCGGATATCACCTCCCACCACTTGGTCCTTGTTGTTCAGGCGGAACTCCGGGAATTCCCGGATGAAGGCCCGGGTGACCAACACATTGTTGATCATCGGCTCATCCAAATGATCATACTCATCCAAGAGCAGTTTGATGAAGGGATGTCCGGGCCGGCTACCGATCACGGCTGTGGAAATGAAGTGGTCGAATTCGAAGGACCAGAAGCATTGCTCATTCGCGAAGGGGGCAATGCTCTTCTTCATGCGCACATCCGTGTCCAAGTAGATTCCTCCGTGTTCCTGCAAGACCAGCAGGCGGGCATAATCGCTGGCAAAAGCATACTTGCCCGCGCGATGCATGCGCTTCATATAGGAATGGGAATCCACATCCAGGTTGGTCTCATCCCATCGGATCACTTCATGGCCCGGCATGAGCCGGCTCCACTCCTCCAGCGTCTCCCTCATCTCATCGGACATCGGTTGTTCACCGAACCAAACGTAGTGGAGCTTCGCAGGTATCGCGGGCTTGGTCGAACTGTGCTTCCTATGCGCGTTACCCTCAGGAACCGAAGTGGCGATGCGTGATCTCAACAAATGCGAAGGTTCGTCCCGCAACCTCGCCCCGGCCCCATTCACAACAGGGGCCGAAAATGCATCTACATCGATCTTCATAACGCTTACTGCGGGGGTCAGGGTAAAAGCTACAGGACTCAGAAATGACTACACCGATCGTCGTCATTTGGTTCGGGATCAACTGCGGAGAAGCAAAAATACAAGATCTCAAACAGTTGATGGATCCGACCTCTCACTCCTCGAACCACTTCTTGCCCATCGAGCGCGGGAATGCGAGGTAGTGTTTCTCCACCACACCGCTCATGGCGGCAATGCCCAGGTTATCGCTGGCTTCCGCGATGTCCTTCAAATGCCCATCCTTGAACAGCAACTGGATGCCGTCATGGGAGGCATCGTAAGCGTTGTTCACGATGTCGCCTGTCAACACGAATAGCCCGGCCTCCTTCTCAGTGATTCCCATTTCCTTTGCAAAGGCTTGTCGCACGCGGCTTACATGTGCTTCCTCCCAGGGCTCGGTCCGCAAGCGGATGCGCAGCGTGTGGCGTCCCAAAAGATCCGACGACAACCGCGACAGAATGGGGTCCGGATGATCCGCCCACACCTTCACTGCACCCATGATGTCGTGATCATCCAAGCGCATGAAATCCGCCAATACGAATGGATCATCGAAGGAGGCACGATCCCTACGCTCCCGCAGGAAGCCGAGTAACGCCGGTGCCCCGAAGAGAGGCACGCCTTCCAATCCGAGCGTCTTGGCCCGCCTCAATATCTGCACCAACATCTGCTCGCAGGCCAACACGGTCTTATGCAAATAGACCTGCCAGTACATCAGGCGACGTGCCACGATGAACTTCTCAATGCTGTAGATCGCCTTCTCCTCCACCACCAATCGGTCGTCCACGACCTGGAGCATTTTGATGATGCGATCCCCGCCGATGACACCTTCGCTCACGCCGGTATAAAAGCTATCCCGGTTGAGGTAGTCCATGCGATCCACATCCAACTGCCCGCTCACCAACTGGTGCAGCATGTGCTTCGGATACTGATCATGGAAGATGGCGATACCGATATCCAAGGCACCTTCAAATTCTTCATTCAGCTTCGCCATCACCAAGGCTCCTACCTCTTCATGGCTGATGCCTTCCACAATGCTATGCTCCAACGCATGGCTGAAAGGACCGTGGCCGATATCATGCAGCAGGATGGCGATGTGCGCTCCCAAGGATTCCTCGTCCGTGATCTCGTGGCCTTTCACCCGTAGGCTTTCAATGGCCAGTCCCATCAAGTGCATGGCACCTATGGCGTGGTGGAAGCGCGTATGCAAGGCACCGGGATAGACCAAATGGGAAAGCCCGAGCTGCTTGATGTAGCGCAGCCGCTGGAACCAAGGATGATCGATCAGGCGCAGCAGCAACGGATGCGGCACAGTGATGAATCCGTGGATGGGGTCGTTGAGGATCTTGGTGGACACAGTGGGGTGATTGGTGAAGGGTGATTGGACGACTGCCGACTCAGGACTCACGACTATCCGCAACTCCATACTTTCAACTTTCAGCCTTCAAGTTCCTGATTTCAAATTCGCTCTTAGTCTTCTTTATGGCACTCTTCCGGGATCATCCCTTGTTGAGCCGTAATTTCACGGTCCTAAAGTAAGCGGAACGGCTCGTCGCATGCTGCGTCGATAACCCATTCCCCGTTGCTTTGAACCTATATGAGCGTAAAGATCCTTTGGGCCGACGACGAGATCGACCTTCTGCGTCCACATGTGCTTTTTC
Source organism: Cryomorpha ignava (assembly GCA_040391235.1). GTDB lineage: Bacteria > Bacteroidota > Bacteroidia > Flavobacteriales_F > PHOS-HE28 > PHOS-HE28. The sequence goes on along the minus strand of JBEBYG010000014.1, from coordinate 61,987 downwards.
TGGAAGGGAAAGGCTATTCCGTGGAAACGGTGAACAACGGCTTGGATGCCGTGGACGCAGTGGGCAAGGAAGAATTCGACATCATCTTCCTCGATGAGAACATGCCGGGCCTCAGCGGCCTGGAGACGTTGACCCGGGTGAAAGGGATCAGTCCGCGCACCCCGGTGATCATGATCACCAAGAGCGAGGAAGAGAGCATCATGGAGGAGGCCATCGGCAGCAAGATCAGTGACTACCTGATCAAGCCGGTGAACCCGAACCAGATCCTGTCCGCCCTGAAGAAGCACCTCGACGGAAGCCGATTGGTGAGCGAAAAGACCACCAGCAGCTACCAGCAGCAATTCGGACGGCTTGGCATGCGACTCGGCGATCGCTTGAGCACTTCCGACTGGATGCAGCTCTACGACGAGCTGGTGCGTTGGGAGCTGGATCTCAGCGGCAATCCCGACCAAGGGATGACCGAGATCCTTCGCAGCCAGTGGGGTGAGGCCAACGACCTTTTCAGCCGCTTCGTGGAGAAGAACTACGTGGATTGGGTGAACAACAAGGGTGATGATGTGCCCTTGCAGAGCCACCAAGTGTTCAAGAACAAGATCGCACCCTTGATCGATGAGAAGCAGGGACCTTTGTTCCTGGTATTGATCGACAACCTGCGTTTGGACCAATGGCGCACGATCGAGCCGATCGTCAGCTCGTTGTTCAAAGTGGAAGAGCAAGGCCAGTTCTACAGCATCCTCCCCACTGCTACCCAATACGCACGCAACGCCCTTTTCGCGGGCATGATGCCGGGCGACATCCAGAAGCGCTTCCCGGGCAAGTGGCTCAGCGAAGAGGATGAAGGCAGCAAGAACGCTTTCGAGGAAGAGTTCATGCAGGAGCAACTGAAGAACCTGGGCAAGCGTGTGAAGAGCAGCTACCACAAGATCACCAATTTCGCTGCTGGTAAGAAGCTGGCGGAGAACGTGGGGAACCTGATGGACAACCCCTTCAACGCCATCGTCTACAACTTCGTGGACATGCTGAGCCATGCCCGCACGGAGATGGAAATGATCCGCGAACTGGCCGAGGATGAGGCCGCCTACCGCTCGATCACCCTCAGCTGGTTCAATCACAGCCCGCTGTTGGATATCCTGAAAACGATCGCCGAGAAAGGAGGCCGCGTGGTGATCACCACGGACCATGGTACAGTGCGCGTAACCGAACCGAGCAAGGTGATCGGCGACCGCAACACCAACACCAACCTGCGTTACAAGCACGGCCGCAACCTCACTTACGAGGCCAAGGACGTGCTCGCGATCAAGGATCCCACACAGGGTTTCCTGCCGCGTGCCAATGTGAGCAGCTCGTTTATCTTCGCCAAGAAGGATTTCTACTTCGTGTACCCCAACAACTACAACCACTTCGTGAACTTCTATCGGAACACCTTCCAGCACGGGGGCATTTCATTGGAAGAGATGCTGGTGCCCATCGCCTACATGAAACCACGTTGATCGGATGAACACCGTTTTGGAACTGCGCCGGCCCGAGGACGTTGCGGAAGTCGCAGCGGCGCTCTTGCGAGCGTGTCCGGGTCGTCGCGTGTTCACCTTCAATGGGCCGATGGGCGTAGGCAAGACCACCCTCATCAAGGCGCTCTGCGCATCGCTTGGTGTGGAGGTTGGCATGGCCAGTCCCTCCTATTCCATCGTGAACGAATACCGCACACTGGATGGGAACACGGTTTATCATTTCGATCTTTACCGCCTGAACAAAGCGGAAGAGCTGGAAGGCATCGGATTCACCGAATACCTTGATAGCGGCCACTACTGTTTCATTGAATGGCCCGAACTTGGGCAAGGATCCTATCCGCCCGATACCGTGAACATCAACATGAATATGACCGAGGATGATACCCGCAGCCTTGAGGTCGTTCAGCCCACACCAGCCCACAAGCACTTGGCATGAGCACCAGCAGTGAACTGTTGAAGCAATTGGCCCGCGAGGTCTCCATGCTCCCGCAGGAGCAAACCATGGAGGTGGGCCACAAGAGTAAGCGATTGCTCATCGGCATACCCAAAGAGATCACACCACAAGAGCATCGCGTTCCGCTTACACCTGCGAGCGTAGCCGTGCTCACCAGCCGCGGCCACGACATTGTGGTCCAACGCGGAGTGGGTAGCAGCGTCCAGTTCCAGGACAGCGACTACAGCGAGGCCGGCGCCAAACTGGCGGACAGCGCGCGGGAGGTGTTCGAATCGGACCTGATCCTGAAAGTGGCCGCCCCGGTGGAAGAAGAGATCGCCTTGCTTCGCCATAAGCAGATTCTGGTCTCCGCATTGCAGATGGGCGGCCAGCACCGCGAAGCGTTGCGGAGCATGATGGAGAAAAAGGTCACCGCCGTAGCGTGGGACTTTATCAAGGACCGCGAGGGCATCTACCCCATCGTTCGCGCCATGGGCGAGATCGCGGGTAATACCGCCATCCAGATCGCAGGTGAGTACCTGAGCACCGATAAGGGTGGGCAAGGACTCATGCTGGGCGGCATCAGCGGTGTAGCCCCTGCAGAAGTGGTGGTGATCGGTGCCGGTACTGTCGGCGAATTCGCTACCCGTGCGGCCTTGGGCATGGGTGCCAGCGTGAAAGTGTTCGACAAGAGCATCTATCGCCTCCGCCGCCTTCAAAGCACCTTGGGAACCCGGATCTGGACCAGCATTATCCAGCCTGATGTATTGAAACAAGCCTTGCTGCAGGCCGATGTGGCCATAGGCGCTTTGCGACCAGAGCACGGTGTGACACCGATGGTGGTGACCGACGAGATGGTGGGCCAAATGAAGGCAGGCAGTGTGATCGTGGATGTCAGTATCGACCGCGGAGGCTGCTTCGAGACCAGTGAACAGACCACGCTTACGGACCCTGTGTTCAAGAAATACGGCGTGGTGCATTATTGCGTACCGAACATCGCCAGCCGCGTTCCCCGTACCGCGTCCTATGCGCTCACCAACATCTTCACGCCCATTCTGCTCACCATGGGCGAAGTGGGCCGCTTTGAGGATGTGATCAAGCGGAACCTGGGTTTCCGCCACGGCGTGTACCTGTACAACGGCGCCCTCACCAGCGAGATCCTTTCCGAGGCCTATCGCCTGCCCTTCAAGGACCTTGATATTATGCTGGCAGCGTTTTAGGTGATCAGTGAATGGTGATTAGTGATTTGTCGGCTGCCGACTCACGACTCACAGACTCACGACTCAACATCACGCTGTGTCCTCCGTGCCTCCGTGGTGATCCTACCTGAACTCTTGACATGACCTTCACTCGCCGACTCACACTCTTCGCCTTTGGTACGGCCCTTGGCTGCCTGCTTGCATGGGGCATCTACGGCAAGCGCTTGAACAATACCGATTGGATGCCCAACTACCGGGTGAAGCTCCGCTTAGCGAGCACACTAGTAAAGGCTACCCCGGAAGCGGAAGCACAGCTGGCACCGTTGAACCTTTCCTTGGCGGACCTGCGCAAGACGGTGATCGATAGCTGCGACATCAACTTCAGCGATAGTCAGCGCAGCGAGGATAGCCTCGTGTACTACGTATACGGCACGGTGCGTGGGCAACAGATCCAATACATGGCCTCCACGTTGCGCGATTTCCGGACGGATTCCACGGCTACTTTAGTGAGCATTCGGACGGGGAAATAGTAAGTGTTCGGTGGTTTCCGTTGCTTCTTGCAAACCTCCGCAACCATGTAATTGTAACATTGGATGTTAGAATTGCATGGATGGAGACTTGTCCACACAGGGCTCGTTACTTGTCAGAGGTTGTTGAGTTCTGCGACCCTTTCAGGGTCGAGACTCGCGTTGGGCTCGGCATAATTCTAATATCCACGACCCTTTCAGGGTCGTAAAGTGCATCGGACCCTGAAAGGGTCACAGAAATTGGAAACAGGCATTTGAATCATGTGAGTACCGACCCTGAAAGGGTCGCAGATGTTGAGCTTTCGTGGAGCGCCTTAGAATAAAAAAGCGCAAGTACCCCCAACCTCACTCCGACCCACACACCACCGTAACGTGCCCGTAGAACACGCGCTCGTCCCCTTGGCGCTTCAGCACCACCTTCCACACGTAGACATCGGTCTTTACCGGCTTGCCTTTGTAGGTGCCGTCCCACGGGGTGTAGCGGTCGCGGCTATCGTGGATCATTTCGCCCCAGCGGTCGAAGATGAAAAACTGGTAGCGCCAATTCTCGAAGCCATTGAGCACGGGTAGGAAGGTCTCGTTCAGCCCATCCTGGTCCGGGGTGAAGGCATTGGCCGCGTATACATCGGGCTCACTGGTGGCCACCACGGGTTGGCACAAGGTGTCCGGGCAGCCGAAGGAATTGATCGCCACGAGGCACAGCGGATAGAGGTCATCAGGCCCTGCCGGAAAGAGGTGAAGTGGCTGGTATTCGGTTGAATATTCCCCATCGCCGAAATCCCAGATCCAGGTAATGGCATCCACGCTTTCGTTGTGGAATTGCAACGCATAGGTGGTGCTCTGCATCGCTTCGTAGCTGAAAGCGGCTGTGGGCGTGGGGTCCACGTGTACGGCGTTCGGAACCACAACAGTATCGTTGCAACCACCCGCGCCGGTGGCGATCAAGGTCACGTCATAATCGCCTTCCGGATAGGTATGCAAAGGCGATTCCGTCATGGAGCTTTCGCCATCTCCGAACGCCCATACGTAGCTCTGGCTGTTGAGCGAAGTATTTCCGAAGGTAACGGGGTAGCTCGCGCACGCCGGTTGCGGCGCCACGGTGAACTGGGCCACGGGCGTGGGATGCACAATGAACTGATCCGTGCTGACATCCGTGCAGCCATACTGGTTGGAAACGGTGAGCGTGATGGTGTAGCTACCCGGCTCCGTATAGGTGGCCACGGGGTTGTTCAGGATGGAAGAAGTTCCATTGCCAAGATCCCAGGCGTGATCCACCGCTCCGCTCGATGCGTTCGAGAGCTGCAAGCTTGTGGGCGACACACAGCTCTGGCCTGCCGCCATGGTGAAGGCACTCACTGGCAGAGGGAAGGCCACCACGTTGGCAGAAGCGGTATCGGTGCAACCATTCAGATTTTCCGCGATCAACTGCACGGTGTAGGTGCCAGCCGCGGTGAACGTATGTGCCGGGTTCGGTGCGGAACTGGTGTTGCCATCCCCGAAGTTCCACTGATGGAAATCGGCGCTGGTACTTCCGTTGGTGAACTGCACGGCCAAGGGAATGCAGCCGCTGGCCGGATCCGGAGTGAAACTGGCCACAGGCGTTGTGAGCACGGTCACCGTTTGGGTGAGCACGGCGGGGCATGGGTTCAATGCGGACGCCACCGTGAGCGTTACGTTGTAGCTGCCCGGGCTCGCATAGCTGTGTGCAGGTGTGGAAAGAGTGGATGTATTGCCATCGCCAAAGTCCCAGTTCAGCCCCGCAGGTGAAGGCGTGTTGTTGGTGAATTGAACGGGCGAGCCCGCGCAAAACAGTCCCCCTGTGATGTCAAAATCCGCTGGGGGTGAGTCCAGGACCACGATCTGCACACTTGCCGTATCGAAGCTGCAACCATTGTCGCCGTACAGCGTGGCAGTGTAAGTCCCGGCCGTGTTGTAGGTCATGCTGACGTTCGCGGCCGTGCTTACCTCTCCATTGCCGAGGTCCCAATGCCAGTTGGTAACGCCGATGCTGTACTGCGTGAAATTGACCGTGAGCGGCGCGCAGCCACTGGTGGTATCGGTATTGAAAAAGGCGGTGATGGTGTTTGGCGACGTGGTGATGGTGTAGTTCGCCGTATCGCTTCCGCAGGCATTGGTCGCCACCAGCGTGATCGTGTACGCGGTGTCTTCCGCACCTGCGTAATAGGTGTGGTGCACAAGGCTATCCGTGGTGGTGCTGGTAAAGCCATCACCGAAATCCCAGAAGTAGCTATCGGCCTGGCCGATGGTGACGTTGCTGAACGTGACAGGCCAAGGCGAACATCCGGAGTCGAAGTCAGGACCAAAAATGGCGGTGGGTGCGGGATGTACAGTGACGGTGCGCGTGGAATCCACCGAGCCGCAGTAGTTGCTGGCGGTCAGTACGATGCTATAGATGGTGTCGCCGGTCAGGCTGGCGTAGTAGGTGTTCTGGCCGGGTTGCTCCAAGGTCGAACCGGTGCCATCCCCGAAGTCCCAATCATAGGTCACTCCATCGCCGAAGCTCTGGTTGTCCAAAAGAACTTCCAGCGGACCGCAGCCTTCCACCGGTGAAAGATCGAATGCTACCGTAGGACCCGCCCATACGGTGACATCGTGCGAGATGGTGCTCGTGCAACCCGCAGCGGAAGTGGCCGTGAGCGTGACCGTGTAGCTACCTGCCGTTGTATAGGTGTGATCAGGAGATGGGTCAGTAGAGCTGGTGGCATCCCCGAGATCCCAACTCCAAGAACTGGCGCCGGTGCTTTCATCCGTGAAGTGGAAGGACACGTTCGTGCAAGCCGTGGGATCATTGGAGAAGGCCGCGATGGGCAGAGGGCTTACCTCCACATCGCCGGTCGTGCTGTTGGTGCAGCCACTTGCATCCGTGAAGGTGTAAGTGATGGTGAAGGTCCCTACATCGCTCAAGGCCGGATCGAAGGTTCCGAGTGCCGCATCGGTGATCCCGGTTCCTGACCACATGCCTCCCGCAGGTGTGGCCGCAAAAGTTTGTTCGCCCGCATCGATGCAGGCGTCATCCATGATGGTGATGTCGATCACCGGCAAAGGCAGCACCGTGATCTCCACCTGATCCAGCGTAATGCAGGAGCCGTTCCCTACGGAATACGTGAGCGTGAAAGAGCCGTCCACTGCGGGGTCAAAGAGGCCGTCCACATCCACGTGCGGTCCGCTCCAGGTTCCTCCTGCTGGCCCACCGACAAGCTGGAGCTGGCCGCTGTTGAGGCAGAGCGTGGTATCGTTCCCTGCGCTCGCCGGATCATCGATGGTGATCACCGTTACCTGCAGCTGGTCGCTGGAGGCGCAACCGTTGGCATCACTGAAGGCATAGACCAGATCGAAGGTGCCGGGACCGGTTGGCGTGAAGTTTCCATTCGCTGTCACGCCCGGTCCGCTCCATGTTCCGCCGAGGGGCGAGTAACCGGCAAGTGTTTGCGCAAAGGGCTGATCGCAGAAGGTGATATCATTCCCAGCGAAGACCACGGGCAATGGGTTTACCGTGATGGTGCGGATCCCCGTGGTGGAGCATCCGTTCGGGTCGGCATAGGTGTAGCTCACCGCATGCTGGCCCGCCCCTGCTGCTTGCGGATCGAACTGGTTCCCGCTGATGCCAGCGCCGGACCAACTACCGCCAAGGGGTGTGGCACTCAAGGTGAAGGCCGCTGCGTCAATGCAGACCTGTTGATCCTGCCCGGGGTTCACGACCGGCGCGGGAACCACTGTCACTACGGCTTGGTCCGTTGATGAGCAACTTCCTGTGCCCACGAAATAGGACACCGTGAACGTTCCGGAAATCACCGGGTTGAATAGGCCACTGATGGAAATATCGCCGGACCACGTGCCGCCGGCTGGAGTGCCCACAAGCTGGATCGCCCCGGCGTTCTGGCAGAGGAGCGTATCGGGGCCTGCATTGGCTGGCGTGGACGGTGGGTTAACGGTCACCTGTATGACATCCGTATTCGAACAGCCTTGAGGGCTGATCACGGTGTAGGTCAGCTGGAAGGTCCCTTGCGCGGTGGGTGTGAAATAGCCATTCACAGTAACGTTCGGGTCACCGCTCCACGTTCCCGGATACGTATCGGGGAAGAGCATTTGTGGCAGGTTGCTTTCACAGAAGACCCGATCCGGCCCAGCGTCCACCACCGGCAGTGGATACACGGTGACCAGCGTACTGGAAGCTCCTGTGCACCCACCGGCATCGCCATGTAGCACAACCGTAGTTGTAGCCGTAGGCGTGAAGGTGAATGGAGAACCACTGCCGATGGTCACACCTCCTGCGATCCATTGGTAATTGGTTCCGCCGCTGGCGGTAAGGGTCACGGCATTCCCTGCGCAGACCGTGGGCACCGTGGGCGAGATGCTCACCACCGGAGCCGGGTTCACGGTTACTGTAACCGTGCTGGAAGGCCCGCTGCATCCACCTGCAGAGGCTGTGACCGAGTAGACTCCTTGGTTGGCCAAGGTGACGTTCGGAATGCTCGGGTTGGTCGACGTGGAAGTGAAGCCGCCGGGGCCGATCCAGGTGAAGGTGATGCCGGGCACCGCCGTGGCCGTCAAGTTCAATGTTTCACCTACGCAAAGGGTGATCGGCCCTCCTACAACAGGAGCCGCCGGCAAAGACGTAACCGATAAGGGGGTGCTCGCCGTGGTATTGCCGCATGCGCTGTTCGCCGTTGCCGTTATGTTGAAGTTCCCCGATGCCGAATAAATAATGCCACCGAGATTCTGCGTATTCGCGCTTGAAGGGTTCCCTCCGGGCAGTGCCCACGAGTAGCCTGTGATGGGAGAACCACAAGCTGTGAACGTGGCCGATGGCGTTACGCTCTGCCCTTCGCATATGCCATTGACGGCGTTCACCGACACCTGCGGTGGTGCACCCACGGTTACCACTTGATCCACGGGAAAGGTGCCGCAGGAGTTGATGGCCCGCAAGGAAACGGTATAGCTGCCTGCACCGGTGAAGGTGAACTGCGGCTGATTGCTGGTGGCACTGGTACCACCGCTGAAGATGACCGCCGTGCTACCGCCACAGGCTGCGGTGCCTGCGTTGGCCAACCAGTTGTAGCGTGTGGAGCAACTGTTGGGGCTGGTGCTGTTGTTCACCGTGGTGCTCACCAGCGGAGAGCAACCGGTGGTGGGCGATAAGAGGAAGGCGGGTTCCGGCGGGGCTTCCACACAGATGATGCGGGTGAGCGTGTCTCCTCCGCACCCGTTCCCGCTGCGAAGTCGAATGGAATAGGCACCCGGCGTACTGAAGGTGAGGCCCATCGAAGTACTGCCTGGGATCCATGAACTGGGATCCCAGGCAGTGCCGATATATCCATTGCTGTTCCCTAAGGTTCCGGAGCTTATCGACCAGCCCGTGGCTGGCTGGATATCCCAAAGCAAGGCAGGTGAATTGCTGCACGAATTTCCTTGGATCTCGATGCCGGTGCTGGTACTGGTGAAGGTGATGTTGGAATTGGTGCAGACCGTGTCATTCGGCGATATGGTAAAATCGGTCACAGGCGTTGTGCTGACCACGATGGGGACCACAGCGCTTGCGGAAATACCGCAGGGGTTTTGCGCCGTGAGGTTCGCCTGGAACGAATTAGGGAAGGAAGTGACACCGTCACTGCTGGTCGTTCCACAGGAGCTCGTCGCGAACAAGTGGGTCACCGAGGCTGGCGGCGGATGGTTGAACGTTTGGGGAGCCGAGCCATCATTGAACGTGACGGTATAGATCGTTCCGGAGGTGTTGTTGCTCGTTCCGGTTATGGGAAACGTGATGGAGAAGGGGCCGCATCCGCTGGTGTTCCCCGGTGAGCCGATCCCGATCGCAGGTGTGCTTCCCAAGAACACGGAGTAGGTTCTCGAAGCATTGCATCCATTGGGTTGGACGATCGAATAGGTCAGGGTGTATATCCCTTGGCCATAGGAATGGCCCTCCGTTGGCCACGAGCTACCAGTAGCCGAGAAATTCGGTGTGCCGTCGCCCCAATTGATCGTGTGCGTCGAACCCGTCGCTGCTGTGCCGTCAAAACTGAAGTTGAAAAGTGAATTCGCCTGTGAAGAGCATTTATAGAATGTGGAGATGCCATTGAAGACCGTAAAGGGCACTGAGGAAGTGATCGCAGCGTTCGCTGTGGGCAGGACCGTCACCGTCACGGCGTCCGTGGCCGTCAAGTTGTTGGCATCCATCACCGTGAGCGTGTAGGTCTGCGTGCTCGTTGTGGTGCAGATCGGATGCGCGAGCGATGGGTCGTTCAATCCCGTGGTCGGATACCAGCTATACTGATAGGGCCCTTGCCCCCCGGTGGCCGCTGCGGTAGCACCCAACGTCACAGGACCTCCTCCACAAATGGTCGCATCCGGTCCCGCATGTGCAACCACCTGCGCAGCGGCGCTTCCGCCCAAGAGGGCAAGCAAAAATGAGAGTGCAAGGGAAAGTATAGCGCGGCTATAGCGCATCAACAAGCGATGATCAACAGCGCCAAAATAGACGATCGACCAGATGGCCAAATGAACGACCGCGCATAGATCAACACGGAACAATGTGGATAGCTCCGCGATCCACCCCTGTTTAAGCGATGGGTATCAGCCTGGATCATCGGTTGAAACCAGTTGAAGTAAGAACAGATCTCATCATTGGAAAAAGGGAAAAGGCCGCCACATAGGTGGCGGCCTTTTATCATTCAGCATATTCCACGGGTCATTGACAACCCATTGCACCATAACCGCTCACCACGGAATAGGATGCATCTTCATCATCGCCGCCGTCGAAGAAGCCCACGCCTTCAACAGCATAATACTGGCCGTTGAATTCCATGGTGCCTCCGTTCACGGTAATGCCGCCATCCTTGGAGAGATAGATCCCGCCATCATTCTGGAAACTGATGATGAACGCGAAACTGAAATTCTCCAGATCCTCCTCCGGCTGATCGAGGTCCTCCACCCAGTTCATCACCTCGTAGGTGGTATCGCTGAGCTGGTCCGCATAGACGAAGTAGTATGCGAAGCCGTGGAAATACTGGAACGGATCATCGCCGTCAGCGAAATTCCCGTTCTGCAACGCGTCGAAGTCGCCGGAGATACCGATCACACCCGCCACGTCACCCATGTCCGGTCCGAAGAGCCCGCCACCAAGGGCATCCTCCCCAAGGGAGAAGCAAACAGCGATGTTGATGTCCAGCGTGGTATTTCCAGCTGACACCAATCCACCGCCTGCACCCAGCCCGGCTTGGGGTTCGGTCAGTACCACCATTCCTCCGTCCTCGGTCCACACCCACTGGCCGCCATTGCTGCTGGCGAAGTTGATGCCGTCGGCAGGTACGGTTGTGAAGGAAAAGCTGCGTGAGCCGTCCTTCGCGGACCGGAACACGAGGATCTCATTCATGGTCCGGTTATAGATCCCGACCGAAGGCAGCTTCTGGCCCATATCCCAGATCTGCTGCTTCAGTTTTGTATCCGTGATCGAGGTGCTGGAAGCCGGGTTCGGCATGGTGACCGGCTCCTTGTTACAGGAAGTGTTCACCAAGGCCACCAATGCGAGCGGCATGGCAACCCTCAATAGCTTCCGGAAAACGTTTGGTTCTCGGTTCATTGCCTTTGTTCTTTATCCTCGGAGGAGGGATCGCTTAGAACAACCAGCCCAAACGCAGTTGACCCACCACATTGGGGCCTACTTGGAACTTGCTCACGTTGTCCTTCTTCGAGTCACCGCTGGTGGTCACCTCATTGCCATCGATATCCAAGCTTACGCTCTCGACCTTCTTCTTCATGGGCATGGTGGTGGCCAGACCGAAGCCCAGTTCCGTGCCGAGATAGATCGACTTGGCGATGTAGTAATCGAAGCCTGCAACGGCGTTCAGACCTACACCGAGGCTACCGCTCTTCTCTTGGTTGTAACCCATCTTGGTGGTGGTCAGCTGGGTATCCTCCTTCTTGTTCTTTGTGGTGAAGCTGAGGTCCAAGTAGCCACCGAAGTAGGGTGAAAGGCGCTCCGTTCCCGCCATGTGCTTCTCAATGCCCGGCTGCACGGCAATGGTGATGCTGGACTCCTTCTTTTTCAGCTCGAGCATATCGGTCTTGCTATCGGCATCCTGGAGTATGGTGGTCTTGTTATCGAAACCCAAGAACACGCCCAAGCGCATGGCAGAGGTTGCCGAGCTGAAACTGCGGTACTTGATACCGGCCATGGTGACCGGGCTGCCTCCCAAGGGGGCGACCATCAGTTCCAGGTTCTTCTCGCCGCCCTCGGGACGGAATTGTGCGTTGGTCTCAGTGGACACTGCCATAGCGGCAAGTACTACGGCGACAGCTAAGAGATTCTTTTTCATGTGTTTTTTTTGATCGTTGAGCGATGGCGCAAACTTGATCCTTCCAACGCGATCCAAGGCGCGTCCGTTCTCACTTTACGGCACGTCCCGTAGGCAAATCAGGTATTCACCGTAGCCGAGCGGAGGGGCTAGGGACGCTCCGGAAGGCTGCGTCGGATAAGGGCTTCCATTTCTGTCAACATTTCTTGGTCCAGACAGACTACTTTGCCTCCCCCAAGCCAACCCATGAGACACACATTACTCCCCTTCGCAGCATTGCTGCTCCCGGTCCTTCTTTCCGCACAAGAGTGCGGCACCGGACGCTACTCCACCTATGGCTACTTTCCTACGATCGATAGTATTCCGGGCGTGGTATTCGGTTCCAATATTGGTGTGACCGGTTCCCCGCAAACGCTGAAGATGGACATCTATGCCCCTGCCAACGACACGCTCTCGGAACGCCCTGTGGTGTTGGTGGCCTTCGGCGGATCCTTCATCACTGGATCACGTGCAGACATGGCCGGCATATGCGGGCAGCTCGCTCGCTTAGGATACGTGGCCGTGGCCGTTGACTATCGCGTGGGCTTCTTCCTGCCCAACACCAACACAACGATGCATGCCGTACAACGCTGCGTGCACGACATGCGAGGCGCCATCCGCTACCTACGCAAGACGGTGGCCATGGATGGCAACCCTTACGCCATCGACCCGGACCGGATCATCGTGGGCGGCGTGAGCGCCGGTGCCATCGGCGCACTTCAACTTACCTACATGAACGAACCTTCCGAACTACCGGCTCCCTTGGTGGCGGACAGTGCTGTATGGGGTGGCATGGAGGGCAACAGCGGCCCCTTGGGATACTCCAGCGATGTAATGGCCTGCTTCAGCATGAGCGGCGCCTTGATGGACACCACCTGGGTGCACCCCGGCGATCAACCCTACTGTGGCATCCATGAAACCGGTGATGGCGTAGTGCCATGCTATACCGAACAGGCCTATGCCCTTGGCATTCCCACGGGGATCATCGTTTCCGGCGACCATGATGTGAACATCCGCATGCAGAACGTGGGCGTACCCAGCTGCTATCTTGAATACCCCGGCAATGGGCATGTAGGCTATTTGAACTATGACCCGGTGAACTCCATCAACTTCGTGGTGCAGTTCCTTGCCAGCGTTGTCTGCCACGAGGAAGTGAATTGCAATGGAGCCACCGTTTCGGTGAGTGAGCACCTGCCCTCTTCGGACGAGCTGTTGCTCTACCCTGTACCGGCCACTGATGTGATCAAATTGGAAATGCGGGAAACAGCCACACTGCAGATCTTGGACGGACAAGGCCGCGTGGTCCTGGAGCAGCGTCTATCCGCAGGGCAGAACCACCTTGGTATTGCGGCACTTTCCAACGGCCTCTACTTGGTGCGGACGGAAGGAAGCACCATCCGGACGGCCCGGCTGGTAATTGCCCGATAAATTGGATCTGAAGGCGGGAGGGCTGAGGTTTAGGCCTTGGCCCTCCGCTTCCTTTCGGCGAGGATGAGCGATAGCTCCCGGCCGGTCTGGCCCTTGGTGCTGGTGTTCTCTTCCGCCCGGCGGATGAGGTAAGGCAGCACCTTTCGCACGGGTCCGTAGGGCACGTATTTCACCACGTTGTAGCCGGCATCCGCCATGTTGAAGCTGATGTTGTCGCTCATGCCCAGCAATTGTCCCGAGTGGATCCGGGGGTCGTTCTTCGCCAAGCCGGCTTCTGCCATCAGCTCTGCCATCAGCAGGTTGCTGGTTTCGTTGTGGGTGCCCACCAGCACCTCCACGTGATCGATGTTCTGGATGCAATAGCGGATCGCCGCATCGAAGTCGGCATCCACCGCCGCTTTGGTCGCTCCGATCGGATCGGGATAGCCCTTCTCCTGCGCGCGTTCCCGCTCCTTCTCCATGTAGGCTCCGCGCACCAGCTTCATGCCCATGTGATACCCTTGGGCCTTTGCTGCTTCGCCTTCCTTCCGCAGAAAAGCCAGCCGGTCGTGCCGGTATAATTGCACGGTGTTGAATACGATGGCGCGCTTGCCATTGAAACGCTGCATCATCTGCGTGACCAATACATCCAGCGCATCCTGATACCAGCTTTCTTCAGCATCCACCAGCACCGGCACATCGGCCTTATAGGCAGCCTCGCAGATACGCTCCACACGCTTGAGGCCACGCTCCCATGCAGCGGCATCTTCGGTGGAAAGCTTCTCTCCAGCGGAGACCTTGGTGGCCACATCCGTGCGGATAACCCCGGAAGGCTTGAACACCGAGAACGGAATGTGGGGATTGTCCTTGGCCGCAGCGATGGTGCGTAGGATCTCGGCCGCCGTTCCTTCCATGGCCTCTTGGTCATCCTCTCCTTCCACACTGTAATCCAGAATGGTGCCTACACCCTTTAGGGCCAAACGTTCCGCGGTCACCAGCGACTCCTGAATGTTTTCCCCACCACAGAATTGCTTGAAGATGGTGGCCTTCACCACGCCCTTTACCGGAAGGTGCAACGCCAGCGCCGCCTTGGTGAGCACACTGCCCACGGAAGTGAGCCACGGTGTGCCGATTATCCGGAAGAGCCAATAGGCTTGAAGTAGGTCCCTGTCGCTCTTGTGGGCGAAGGCTGTACGGGTATCGCCCATATCGGGCAACTGGTTGATCCCTGGTCGAGGAGAAGCCTCCTGTTGGTGCATGTGGCGCCGCGTGCTTGTAGTTCGTTCCTTTGGGCGCCTTTCCTCCGGTGATCACCGGTCGGCGGAAAGGTCGCCAAAAGTAGCCATGGCATTCGATCCCTCTCAGGCCCAACAAATGTTTGCAGGCAGCCACCCCGTGCTGATGGGCGAGCATGCCTTGGCACATTTGGAACTGTGGCTCGCCGAACACGCAGGCGGTACACAGGTCTTTGTGCTGGGCGACGAGAACACCATGGAGCAGTGCTTGCCGGAGCTATTTGCCAAAGTGTCCCGCTTGCGCGAAGCGAAAACCATGTTGGTGCGCAGTGGCGAACACAGCAAGGACATCGAGATCTGCCGGGCGCTCTGGGTGCACCTCGCGGAAAGCATGGCCGACCGGCAAGCGATACTGGTGAACCTCGGCGGCGGTGTGATCACCGACCTCGGTGGTTTCGTGGCGGCCACCTTCAAGCGCGGCATCCGCTTCATCAACATCCCCACCACGGTGATGGGCATGGTGGATGCCTCCATCGGCGGGAAGACCTCCATCGACCTCAATGGGATCAAGAACCTCGTGGGCGTCTTTGCCGATCCAGTGGCCACCTACATCCATCCCCCCTTCCTCCGCACACTGGGCAAACGCGAAGTGCTGAACGGCGTTGCTGAAATGGTGAAGCACGGCCTGGTCCGCGATGCCGAGCACTGGAACCAAGTGCGGCGCGCGCCCCTGCACGATCTGGAAGCGCTTGCTCCGTTGATCATGCACTCGGCCACCATCAAGGCTGAAGTGGTGATGGAGGACCCGCGAGAACAGAACATCCGGAAGCTGCTCAACTACGGGCATACCATTGGCCACGGGCTGGAGGCCTTTGCCTTGGAGAGTACACAACGATCGCTCTTGCACGGCGAGGCCATCGCCATCGGCATGGTGTGTGCCACATGGCTCAGTTGGCGTACGGGACTACTGGACCGCGACCGCATGAACGCCGTGGAGGAGCACCTCATGGGCCTTTACCCGTCGTTCAGTCTGCAGGCCGCCGATCACCACCGCATCATCGAACTGATGCGCAACGACAAGAAGAACGTGGGCGATGGCTTCCGATTCACCCTGCTCACCGGCATCGGCTCCGCCCGCGTGGATGTGCCGATCAACGCTGCACAGGTCGCGGAGGCCTTGGAGCATTATCGCCTGCTGACCCCGGATGTTGCACAGCGTCACCATCCGCAGGCCTGAAGGGCCGATCCATGCAAGGGTGGCTCTTCCACCCAGCAAGAGCGTGGCCAATCGTGCGTTGATCCTGGCGGCCCTCGCCGGTGACCTTCCATGCGTGAAAGGCTTCGGCACATCGGATGATACCCGCATCCTGAACGAGCTCCTGCGCGATCGGCCCGTGGAAATGCATTGTGGTGATGGTGGCACCACCTTTCGCTTCCTGTTGGCCTGGGCCTGTGTTCAGGAAGGAAAGGAGCACCTGATCACCGGCAATCCGCGACTGCTCGAACGGCCGCACGCCCCTTTAGTGAATGCGCTGCGCGAACTGGGAGCTGACATCACGGAAGAAGCGAACGGACTACGGGTGCGGGGAAGAAAAATGCACGGTGGGCACATCCGCATCCACGCACCGGAAAGTAGCCAATTCATCAGTGCCTTACTGCTGGTGGCCCCGTGCTTCACCGATGGTTTGGAACTGCAATGGACCGGTCTGCGGCTCAGCGAGCCGTACGTGCGAATGACCATGGAACTGCTGCGCAAGTTCGGAGCAGAGGCGCTGGATAGCGGCGAGGTGTTGCATGTCGCAAGCGGTCCGTTACAGGCAACGGAGATGCAGGTTCCTCCGGACTGGAGCGCGTCGGCATTTTGGTTCGAAGTTGCGGCGTTGGCACCGGGGTCCAACTTGGTCCTCAAGGGCCTGTCCTACTCGAGCTTGCAGGGTGATGCGGCCGTGCTCTCCCTCTTCATGCCCTATACCTACTACGCCCTCTTGGATGAAAAGCTCATGCTGCGCGGCAGAAGCGGTGGTGAGCTTGCCCCCTACCACGCCGACCTGACGGACACTCCCGACCTGTTCCAACCCCTTGCCTTCGCCTTGGCGGGCTTGGGTGGAAAGGCCGAGTTCACCGGGCTGCACAACCTACCGCTGAAGGAAACGGACCGCCTGAAGGCCGTCGCTGAAGCCTTGAACGTGCTGGGTTGTTCCGCCGAATACGAGGACGGCACCTTCAAACTACATGGCGCGATAACGAATCTCCTTCCCGCGCCTTTCGATCCGCAGGGCGATCATCGCATGGCCATGTCCTTGGCCCCACTGGCGCTTGTTTGCGATGAAGTGACGATCCTGAACCCGGGGGTGGCGAACAAATCCTACCCGGGTTTCTGGGAGGAGCTGAAAAAAGCGGGGTTCTCGGTGGAGTTCTCGTAATGGGATCCACTGCCAAGACGCTAAGAGCGCCAAGTGGGTTCACGATGAATTTCTCGTAGTAGGCTCACCGCCAAGACGCCAAGAGCGCCAAGAATTAAAGCATCTAGTTTCACTTCTGTACCCTGCGCTGTCCCCAGAAGATCGGGATGAAACAGTTGCGTCCGTTGCGGTTCAAGCTTCCTTTGCGCTCTTGGCGCCTTGGCGGTAAAAGGATCGGCCTTCTCCGCGCCTCCGCGTGTCTGCGGCTACCTCAGCACCTCACTTCTTCGGCTTCTGCAACCACACCTTCTGCCCCCCTGTCACGGCATCGTTCGGTCCCATGTGGTTGTACTTCTCCAGCTTCTTCAGCTTCACACCGTATCGCTGGCTGATGACCCAAAGCGTTTCACCGCTATCGGCGATGCAGCTCTCCAATTGCTTGCTCTTGTTCCGCTTGGGTTGGATGTACACCACCTGGCCTTCCTCGAAGCGGCCATCTTTGGGCATATCGTTCCAATTGGCCACCAAGCCCGGCATCTGCTGGATCTCCGCTGCGATGTCCTTCACGGTCTCCCCCTTCTTGGCCCGCACGAACTTGATGCGACCATCGAACAACTCCACGGCACGGGCATTGCCGATGGTCACCACGTTATCGTCACCGCGGCTGCTGGCATTCTTTGATGGCTTGTGGGCTGGCTTGGCCGGTGCGGCGCTCTTGCTGGCATAGTTCACATCCACACCGCGGTCCAGGTTATCCAACTTGTAGCGTTCGATGATGTTGATGAGCTTGTCCGGATAGCGCGGATCGGTGGCATAGCCGCACTGCTTCAGGCCGTGGGCCCATCCTTTGTAATCCGTGGGCTTCAGTTCGAACAACCGCGCATAGCGGGGGCGCTCCAAGAACTTCGAATGGTCCTCGAAGCTTTGGTCGGCACTGCGGTATTTGCGGAAGCAATCGTTCTTCTTGTCGTCGTCGTGGAACACCTTGCCACCGGTCCAATCCGGTGTGCACTTGATGCCGAAATGATTGTTCCCTTCCGTAGCCAGGACGCTGTTACCGTTGCGGCTTTCCAACAGGCCCTGCGCCAAGGTGATACTCGCCGGGATGCCGTGCTCCTTCATCTTTTTCACGGCCACATCCTTCCACTTGGCGATGTACTGCTCCGGGGTCTGATCGGCACTGTCCGCTTGGGCCTGCACCGGAGCCAGCATGGTGATCAACACCCATGCCAAGGAGATTTTCAACACCTGTTGGATCTTCATTGTCAAGCACGCAAAATTCCGCAAGGGCCGAAACTACTGGGGTTCCAGAGGCCTATTCACAACCTGTCCACTGAGCTGTGCACCACCAATTGTGAATAAAACGCGGCGAACCCGAACTTCGTGCCCTCCATGGCTTCGCACCCCACCCCTCCTGCGGATGATCCCCGCACCATGCATCTGCTCCGATTGGGCTATGCCATGGAGGACTTCTACTTCACCCCGGAAGGCTATGTGGTATGGACCGAGACCTACCACCTGAAGCGCGGCTATTGCTGCCAAAGCGGTTGTAGGCATTGCCCGTATGGCAATTCCCCGGAGGATCGGAAAAAGAAGAAGGCTCCACGGGATCGCCCGTGAAGCCTTCAGGAATAAGCTAAGCCCTCTTCAATCCAGCACCACCTTCGTGTGGCGCACTTGGCCTTGGTACTCGCTCCGGATGAGATACAGACCCGCGGATCGTTGACCCAGCGCGATCCGCACTTGCTCGCTGCGAACTTGGTCCTTGCGGGCCACTTCACGCCCAGTACCGTCCAGCACACGTACGGTGCCCAAGGGCTCGGCACCACGCACCACCAGAGATCCGCTGCCGTCCACCCATGCATGGATGGTGCTGTTGGCTGCTTCGATCTCGGAAATGCCCACTATGCCTTGCGCGGCGAATAGCTCCACCCCCACTACCTCGCTGTTGGCAGTGAACAAGAAATGACCGGCGAAGGGGATCATGTTGTTCGAGGATGGATTGGGCCCTCCGTTCACTGGGGTCGGCTGGAAGTTGGAGATCATCCCCGTGCCGGCTGTGGTACCATCGCTGCGCCAGTACTGCCGATGGGAATCGCCTTCGATCGCGCAGAAATAGATGTGGCTGCCCAACACGCGGAAGCCGAAGAAATTATTGTTGCTACCGGAACTATTGGTGATGGGTGAGAACACCTTCACTGTGCTGACCGTTCCTGCTACCGGGTCAAGGCGTCGCAGCTCTGTGTTGCCTCCGCTGGGGGTGGCGAAAGCATACAGCATGCCGTTCATCTCAGCCATGAAAGAGTAGATCTGGGGTTCACTGGCATTCAACACGGCTTCCGTAGTGGCAAGAGTTCCCTTGGTCCGGTAAAAGCGCCATGGATCCTCCATCGCTATAAAGTACATCCAGCCTTCGGGGCTCACGGTATAGTTGAGGCCTGGGATGTACACCTTCTGCATGGTAGCGGGATGCATCAATTCAGTGGTTGTACCATCGGATGCCAGTATGCCTTGAGTGCTGGACACAATGAAACGATCATCGTTCTTGGACCATTCCAAGGTGATGGCCCCACTTTCTGTGGGGTCGTTGATAGCTGCGAATTGCGCGGTGCCCGCCGAAGTACCATCACTGGACCACAGCTGCATTCCATTACTACCGTCATTGGCCAGAAAGTATGCCTTACCGCCAAAATCGAAACCTTGGAACAAGGGGAAGGGACTACCAAGGCTGGTAGTGGAGCCTGCGGAAACATCCTTTACCATCTGCGTTCCTGCAACGGTGCCATCGCTTACCCAAGGCTCCCAACCATGCGTCTCGTCGTGCCCTGAAAAGAGGATCCTGCCGTTGGGCAACGGGATCATGGCATGATAGAACACGAACTCGAGGGGCAAGGTGGCCAAGGCTACCACTCCGCTATTCTGCACGCAATAAAGCACCCAGTTAAGTCCGACCTGGGTGAAGAAATAGATGTTATCGCCACTCGTAACTATGCCTCCATTGGTAGTGGTATAGCCTACAACGCCCCCCACATGGGCCAACTCCTCCACGTTGCCGGAAAGATCATTCAAGGCGAAGAGCTTCCCCAAGGTCGGGCCATCGCTGGCGGACAGCAACAAGCGGTCGTTGTGAATGCGGAAGCTATTAGGCCCCCCATGGTTCAGGATCGTTGGTGTTACCTCTCCCGGATAAAAGTCCCGGACGAGCATAGGTGACTGGGCGGATGCGAGTGGCGCTTGAAGCAACAAGGCTATAGCGGCAATGGATGTAATGAGTTTCATGGTCGCTTATTTTGGATGCCGGTAAAACTCACGGCTCCGTGGTACGGGAATGACCGTAATTCGTGGTGAACCAGTTCACGATCTTCTGTGGATAAGCGCTTTCTACGATGACTCAGGCAGCGTTTCGCCCGCTCCCCCTATCTTGTATTCAAACGAGCGACCATGCGCAAGCTTCTACTCCTTTGTTGTGCTCTTTCGTGTGGCGTGCTTTCCGCGCAGAACTGGGCCTTGATCAACCCGGACTACAAGTACAACTACAGCAACGACGGCACTGACACGATCAGCAATCAGGTCTTTGTGACGCATGTGGACACACTCGGAGTGGACAGCTTCCGGTATGAATTGAACCGGATCGCTTTGGTGTGTGATACCTGCGGATCCGGGAATTACTCCGTGTTCATCCGCTTGGATGAACCACAATTCCTTGGCGGCCAAGTGACCCGGTCGCAAGGCGTCTGGCACTTGCAGAGCGGCGTATCGTACGTGCTCATTCCTGAAGCGTCAGATGGTACCACTTGGCTGATGGACACGTTGAACAGTGTTTGGGCGACAATGGGTCCCACCTTGGTCGGCACCCCGTTCGATGCGCTGGAGGAACGTCGAGCGATCCAACTTTCAACCGGGGATAGTGTCGTGATCGGTCGTGATCATGGAATACTGCGTTGGCCCACAGGTCATCAGTTGATCGGGATCAACGGCCTTGGTGTTGGCACAACGATCCCCGAATTCGCGGACTTTTTCCCTTACACGGCGGGAGACATTGTTGAATATTCAAAAGCATATGGCGAATGCGTCTACATGGATGGATGCCACGGATACTCCGTTGACTATAAATACACCTTCGACACTGATGGCATACCGCAGGATAGCGCCGTCCTGTATTCTGGATGGATGACCGGGCATACCGTAGGTTATTCCCAAATGGACGCAGGATCGCCAATTATCTATCAGCATGGCTACCTGAATGAAGAGGCAACTTGGCATGCGGGCGTGCAGGAACTGCCTTGGCCGGAATTGCTCTTTTCTTATCCGGGTCAATTGGTCCGCAACACGCACCGGGTATCCCCGGACGACAGTCCCGCGTGGTGTGTCAGTGAGCATGGAATGGACGGTGCAAACCGCTACACGATCGGATGCCGGAAGCTGAAAGGTGGATACTTTCTGTTCGACCAATACCCTCAACCTGCTCAGGACGGGTACTTGGAGTATTACGAACCCGTGGATTTCTGTCCTGGTGGAGCATTACCGGACTGCGGAGTGAGATACAGCGCCGGCATCGGATTGGAATGGTTCATTGCCAACTTTGTAGAGCGGAGTGAGAGGTACATACTGAACGGCGCCGTGCTGGGCGGAGATACGATCGGCACGATCACCCCGGATGATATACTGCTCGGTGTGAAGGATCAAGACATGGCCGGCCAACGGATCTTCCCGAACCCGGCCAGTGATCATTTGCAATTAAGCTCCGTTCCTCCCGGCACGGTCTGCTCTATTCTCAATACGACCGGGCAAGTGCTGCTAAAGCATACGACCTTCTCCCCTGCGGAACGTATCGATGTGAGTAGCCTGACTCCAGGGCTCTACATCTTGAAGATGGCGGGGATTGGACCGTTACGCTTCGTGATCGCCCGATAGCCGTTCGGATTTCACGTTTACAGGCTGCGCCAACAGCCACTGTTCCCCTGACCTTGCTCAGTTCTGCACTGATCCGTTTGGGATAAGTTTGTCCGAAATCGGCACCCCGTTGCCATCCACCCACCTCTCCAAATGAAGCTCCTCACCCGCTCCTTGCTCGTAGTGTTCGGCTTGGCCGCATTCTCCTCCTGCAAAAAGGATGAAACCGCAGAGCCCACCCCACAACCCCCTACCGCCACAGGGCTGCAACTGATAGAGTCCGCCACGGACGGCAACTACACCGTGGAACTATATAACAAAAGCGGCCAGTTGAAGGTGGGCTACAACGCGCTGTCCGTCCGGATAAAGAATGGCAGCGGAAGCGCTGTAAGCAATGCCACCTTGGGCTGGATGCCGATGATGACCATGGACATGGGCGGCACCACGCACCAGCACAGCTGCCCACACGCGGCATTCACCGCGGCATCCAGCGACGCCACTCTGTTCGAAGGCTCTGTGGTCTTCAACATGGCCAGCAGCATGATGGGCTTTTGGGAATTGACCTTCACCTATGATACCGGAAGCGGCCCCCACGAAGTGGTGATGCCCGTGACCGTGATGGCCTCGGACAGCGAGTTCCACAAGGAATACACTTCCACCACCGGCACGGATGGTGTGATGTATCTGTTAGCCCTGGTGGAGCCCAGCAACCCCATTGGTGGGGTCAACGACATGGTCGTGGGCCTTTACAAAAGGGTGAGCGACACGGAATTCCCTGCAGTGGACGGGTACACCATCCGAGTGGACCCCCGCATGCCGGGCATGGGCAACCACGGCGCCCCGGGCAATGTGGATCTGACCCAAGGAGCGGATGGCTTCTACCACGGGATGGTCGGCTTCTCCATGACGGGCTATTGGAAGATCAACCTGATGCTGGAGGACGGAACCGGAACGGTGATCGGCGGACAAGAAGTAACGCCTACCAACCTGGAAAGCAGCGTTCACTTCAAGGTGTCATTCTGATCCGTTGTAGGCTACACATGGGATCCAGTTCGGGTAGTTCCAAAAGCACCAATCTGCCTCCGCGATGAAGGTGCGGCTCTTGGCATTCCCCATGTCGCTGTTGATGGCGAGCTCCACGCTGTTCGGTCAATCGGTGCCGGATAGCTTGGTGGAGCCTCCGATAGGCACGATGCCCTTGGAGCTGGAGAATGTGGTGATCTTGCCCACCGGCCAGGACTGCCACGCACATGGCAGCAAGCCCTTGGGTTCGCTGGACAGCTACCTCGGCGAGTCCAACTCCGTGAACATGATCCGGCGCGGCTGTTATGCTTGGGAACCCATGCTGAACGGCATGGCCACGGAGCGCAGCGTGATCACGGTGGATGGCATGCGCATTTACGGCGCCTGCACGGACAAGATGGACCCGGTAACGTCCTATGTGGAGACCTCCAACCTGTCCCGCGCCCGAATCAAGAGCGGCGCCTCAGGCGGCGAGCACGGCGGCACCATCGCGGGTTCCATCGACCTGGAGAGGCGCCGGTCCGGCTTCAAGACCAAGCGCAGTTTCGGCGGCTCGGCCTCGGCCGGATTCGAGGGCAACAACAGCCAGCGCATCCTCGGCACCGCATTGAACTACTCGAGCCCGTCCTTCTACACCGACGTGGACTTCACCTATCGCGATGCAGCCAACTATAAGGCCGGTCACCGCTCCGGCGCCTCTTCCGAAGTGGAGCATTCCCAGTTCACCAAGTACAACCTCTCGGCCATCACCGGCTACAAATTGAGCGAGGGCAACGAAGTGGAAGCCTCGTTGATCTTCGACAAAGCCACCGACGTAGGCTACCCCGGCCTGCCCATGGACGTATCCCTCGCACAGGCCCTTATCGGCTCTGTGCAGTACCGGCACCTCCCACGCAGCGGCCGCATCAGCCTCTGGGAAACGAAGGTGTACTACAACACCATCACCCACGTGATGGACGACAGCCAGCGGCCCGATGTGCCCATCCGCATGGATATGCCCGGCTGGAGCACCACCCAAGGCTTCTACACCAAGATCTACGCATCGGCGGGGAAACACAACATCAAGGCCACGTGGTCCGGGCATCGCAACAACTCCCTGGCGGAGATGACGATGCACCCGAACAACCCCGCCGAGCCCACCATGTTCATGCTCACTTGGCCGGACGTCAACACGTTGTATAGCGGCTTGAATGGAGAGGACCGCATCCGTTTCAACTCCCATCTGGACCTCACGCTGCACGCCGGGTTGGGCTTTCATGAGAATACCATCGGTAGCGAATTCGGCCGCCGGTCCTTGGAGCTTTTCTACGTCGACCTGCCCGCTTCCAAGCAACGCATGCTTCCGAGTGCCGGTGCCTCCTTGGCACGCCACCACGGGCGTTTCACCAACCGAGTGGGCCTGGGCTTCAGCGAGCGCGCTCCCTCCGTTTCCGAGGGCTATGGCTTTTACCTGCTGAACGCGAACGACAACTACGACTACATCGGCGACCCGCACATGCGCAACGAAAGCTCCTTTTCCGCGGAGCTATCCAGCACCTACAAACACGGTAAGTTGCAATTGGAAGGAACCGTCTCCTACTTCCATATTTTGGACTACATCATCGGCAAGCCACGGGAAGGCTTGTTGCCCATGAACATGACCGCAGCCGGTGTGAAGGTCTACGAACAATTGCCCCATGCCACGCTGATCAACACCGGCTTGGGTGCGCAGTACCAATTCAACCAAACGTGGCAGCTCTTCGGCGATGCCTCGTACCGCTACGGGGAGGCCAGCGACGGCAACCCCTTGCCGCTGATCCAGCCACTGCAGCTCCGCACCCGCTTGCACTACGAGAAGAAAAAATACGTGGCAGAGGCCTCCGTGCTGGGTAGCACCCCCAACCGGCCCAGTCCGGAGTTCGGCGAGAGCAGCAAGCCGGGCTACATGACCGGCGGCCTATCCGTCTCCCGCGAGTTCTCCCTGAAGAAGCACAAGCTCACCGTCAACCTCGGCGTGGACAACATCACGGACCAGTACTACACCACCTTCTCCGACTGGTTCGGCATCCCCAGCATGGGCCGGAACATCTACACCCACGTGGTGTTTACGCTGTAGCGCTTTGGCGTGCCGGGACGATCTTCCGTTTCCACCTCAGTGCCGCCCGGTAAGATCTCCGTAGTAGCGAACTTCGCGGCATGCCGACCGATCCCACTACCCTCCTCCACCTCTTCCAAACCTCCATCCGCGAAGGCATCCCGAGCGAGCTTCCACAAGCCACGCCACTGGACCCTTCCGTGCCGCACGCACCCAAGCGCAAGGACATCCTTTCCGCGGAGGAAAAGAAGCTCGCACTTCGCAATGCCTTGCGCTACTTCCCGAAGAAGCACCACGCCGTGCTGGCTCCGGAATTCGCCGCTGAGTTGAAGGAACACGGGCGCATCTATATGTACCGCTTCCGCCCGAGCGGAGCCATGCACGCACGACCGATCGGCGACTACCCTGCGAAGTGCAGGCAGGCCGCAGCCATCATGCTGATGATCCAGAACAACCTGGACCCGGCCGTGGCGCAGCATCCGCATGAGCTGATCACGTACGGCGGTAATGGCGCGGTGTTCCAGAACTGGGCGCAGTACAGGCTCACGATGCAGTACCTCAGCGAGATGAGCGAGGAGCAGACGCTCGTGATGTACAGCGGCCATCCGCTGGGCCTCTTCCCCAGCAACACCGAAGCCCCACGCGTGGTGGTGACCAACGGCATGGTGATCCCGAACTACAGCAGTCCCGATGATTGGGAGCGCATGAACGCGTTGGGCGTTTCCCAGTACGGCCAGATGACCGCCGGCAGCTACATGTACATCGGTCCGCAGGGGATCGTGCATGGCACCACCATTACCGTGCTGAACGCTTGCCGCATGTTGAAGGGCGCGGACAAGACCACCAAGGGCAAGCTTTTCGTGACGGCCGGACTCGGCGGCATGAGCGGCGCACAGCCCAAGGCGGGCAACATCGCCGGCGTGGTGACGATCTGCGCGGAGGTGAACGGCGCAGCAGCACACAAGCGCCAAAGCCAAGGCTGGGTGGATGAAGTGATCGAAGATGTGGACGCATGCATCGATGCCGCACTGGCATGGCAGAAGAAAGGTGAAGCACATAGCCTCGCTTTCCTCGGCAACGTGGTGGACCTGTGGGAGCGCATGGCGGAGCGGAAGATCCACGTGGATCTCGGCAGCGACCAGACCAGCTTGCACAACCCTTGGGCAGGTGGCTACTACCCGGTGGGCCTGAGCTACGAGGAGAGCAACGCCTTGATGGTGAATGACCCGGCATCATTCAAATTGCGCGTGGAGGAAAGCCTGAAGCGCCAAGTGAAAGCGATCAACACGCTGACCGGCGCGGGCATGTACTTCTTCGATTACGGCAATGCCTTCCTACTGGAAAGCAAACGCGCCGGTGCCGACATCGGTCCTGTTGTCAGTTCGAGCGCAGCCGAGAACGCCAGAGAATTCCGCTACCCGAGCTATGTTGAAGATATCATGGGTCCGCTGTGCTTCGACCACGGCTTCGGGCCGTTCCGTTGGGTGTGCACCAGCGGCGATCCGAAGGACCTCGCGACCAGCGACCGCATTGCCGGTGATGTGTTGGAAGCAATGCTGAAGGAGGCTCCTCCAGCGATCCATCAGCAGATCGCGGACAACCTGCATTGGATCCGCAGCGCGCAGCAGAACAAGCTGGTGGTGGGCAGCCAAGCGCGCATCCTCTATGCCGATGCGGAAGGACGTATGCGTATCGCTGAAGCATTCAACAACGCCATCAAGAGCGGCGAAGTCTCGGCACCCATCGTACTGGGCCGCGACCACCATGATGTGAGCGGAACGGATTCACCGTACCGTGAGACGAGCAACATCCGCGATGGATCGCGCTTCACAGCGGACATGGCCGTGCAGAATTTCGTGGGCGATGCCTTCCGCGGCGCGACATGGATCAGCCTGCACAACGGAGGCGGCGTGGGCTGGGGCGAGGTGATCAACGGCGGTTTCGGGATGGTGCTGGACGGCAGCACGGACAGCGACCGCAGGTTAAAGAGCATGCTGCACTGGGATGTGAACAACGGCATCGCACGTCGTGCATGGGCACGCAACCCGAATGCGCAATGGAGCATCCAGGAAGCAATGAAACGCGAGCCGAAGTTGAAGGTGACCGTGGCGCAGGAAGCGGATGATGCGGTAGTGGATCAGGCGATCAGTTGAGCGTTTCAACACCCGCTTTCGACCCTCCGGCCCGCGTCTCACACGTGCGCTCGCGCTCGACTTTTTGCCGAGTGGGCGGCGCCTTAGGGCCTCCGGCCCGACTACCCCCATCTGCATCTCAGTTTGGGTTGGGTGAGGCCCTAACCATTTACGCACTCGGCAAGCATCTGTCGTGAGCGCCTGTTGGACCTGTATATAGTGCGACAATTCTATCCATATACAATCCCCTTTCGCTTTTCAGCCACCTTACCTTCGATGGTAGCGGAACGCCATTTGTCCAACGCAAAAACCACTCCCATGCGGTCATTCATACGCCTCCTTATTCTCGGTGTAGCTGTGTTGCTTTTTGGTAGCCTCAGTGCCCAAGGCCCCTATATCGTTTACGTCTACGGCCAGCTTGAAGGAGCCAATGGTCAACAGGTCATCGTGCAGACGATGCCCGGAACGCTGCCGGCCCAAACGGTCACAGCCACGGATACAACTGATTCCTTCTTCCTTGCTGTGTTCGCTATGGATTCACCTACAGGTGGCTTCCTCGCTTTCTCGACTTGCGGAAACGGCACTATAACCGCTGACTCCAGTACCTACACGTTGAGTACTCCGCTGGATACAGCGTTCATCGAAATGCATCTAACCTGCAGCGGGGATACGTCCACTTCCTGCCAAGCCTGCCTCACCGTTACTCAGAGCACACCCTTCACCGCACAGTTCACCAGCTGCACCAGCGGCGGCACGGCGCCTTACGTAGATGGCTGGTTGCTTCCAGATGGCAGTCTCAGCATTGGCTCCAACGTCACGTACACGTTCAGCGGTCCCGGTGCTTATGGTGTATGCATGCAAAGCTCGGATGCCACCGGCTGTACAAGCGTGGCCTGTGATACGGTGATCGTAGGTGCAGATGGCACCATCAACCCCACAGATCCCATTCCCTGCCTCGCCGGATTCTGGATGGTGCAAGCCTATGGCGACACGTCCAACGGTGGAAATTTCTTAGCGCCCATTCCCAACGCGGTTTGGGTCTTAGGTCTCAGTTCCGCGATCGACGGCATCGATACGTATGTGTGGGACTTCGGTGATGGCAATTCGTCCACAGAAGTCTATCCTACGCACCAGTATGATGGGCCAGGGCCGTATCAACTCTGTCTCACTATCAGCAATGGGAATTGCTCGGACACCTTCTGCGACACCGTGAGCATGGATGAAGCGGGCCTATTAAATGGCATGACGATCGACGGCGCGCATCCCATCGGCTCGGATGGTGGCGTGCGCTCTGGCGGCTTCACGCTGACCGTCCTTCAAGCCTTGCCTACAGAAGTGGCGAAATTGCCTGCCCTTGTGGATCTGAAACTCTGGCCCAACCCCTCGCAAGATGAATTGAACGTCACACTGAACAGCGGCTATGCCAGCAAGGTGATGGTCACGGTGATCGACCTGAGCGGTCGCACGGTGCTGAACATGGAGCAGGCCCTCGCCTTGGGCAGCAATCAGATCCACTTGGATACCGCGCCGCTCGAAGAAGGCCTGTACTTGCTGCGGATCAGCGGTGGCATACAGAGCATGACCCAACGCTTCCTGAAGGTGCGTTGATCATTTTCAATTCCATGTAGAGGGTGCTTGCGGTTTCGTAAGCACCCTTACTGGTTTTGGTTGGTCCTATTGCGGCCCCAACGCTTATCTCCTGAAACTGCCAACTACCTTCGGATCCACATCCCGAACATGGCTGACCAACCCGCTGCCGACCTCCGCTTCATCCGCTTGTGGCTTGTGTTCTTTATCGTGGCCCTTTTCATCAGTGGGCTTACAGCGGTGCCGTTGGAATGGGGCACTCAGTGGCTCGCTAACCTCACTGCCAACTGGGGCGAACCCTGGACCTCTTGGACCGCTGATACCGCAACCGCGGTCGGCTACGTGGGTGTGCATTACCCCATGCTCTTCTACGGCACGGACTGGCTGGCCTTCGCCCACATCGTGATCGGCTTGGCCTTCATCGGTCCTTACCGCGACCCGGTTCGCAACCGCTGGGTGATCGAATGGGGGCTTTGGTGCTGCCTGCTGGTCATTCCGCTCGCCTTCTTCTGGGCACCGGTACGCGGCATCCCGTTCTTCTGGCGCTGCATCGATGCCTCGTTCGGCGTGTTCGGCGCGATACCGCTGTGGCTGGTGCTGCGCAGGATCGACCGGCTTGCCGGATCCGTTGCACGTGCCTGACCTGGTACTCGCGACACGCGAGCACCAGCTATGCCCTATGCTGGTGCTCGCGTGTCGCGAGTACCGGCACAGCTGTATAACCTTCGTTCTATTGCCGAAAGGCCCTGCCGCCGGTTGCTTTGCGTGAAACAAACCACGATGAGCAAACGCTACGCCCTTCTACTATCCTTGGCCCTTCCGGTCGCGCTCTGTGCGCAGCCTGTGAACGACCTCTGTTCCAGCGTCACACCGCAGGCTTTGGCCGTGGGTTCCTCGCTCACCTTCACCGGTACACGGGCTGGTGCTACCAGCGCGGGCGATGGCGTGGCCGGGCATGCACTGGTGACCACCGCGGGCGCGAGTTCGGTGTGGCACGCCTTCAGCACCACCACGTGTAGCGATGTAACGGCGCTCTATTGCAACACCCCCCTCCCGGCCACCGCACAGTGGAGCTTCCTCACCACCAACTGCCCGGGCGACGAACAGGTTTTCTTCTCCTATGCCAACTTCGGCACCTTCTGCACCAACGGCCAGTTCGGCATCCAATGGCGGAACCTGCCTGCCGGCACGTACTACCTGCCGGTCCAAAGTGCGGCGGGCCTCGGGGCGTACGAGATCGCGATCAGTGCGACCGCCTGTACGCCGGGGCCCGTGAACGACGATTGCGCAACCGCTACCCCGCTTACCGTGAATACCACGTGTGTGAGCGTGGTCGGTAACGTGGATCACGCTACACCTTCCGGGGTGCCGAATTACGAATGCGCCGGGAACACGGGCTATGCGAACGATGACGTCTGGTTCGCCTTTACCGCCACCGGTACTGAACATACCATCCACATGAATGGCAGTGGCGACCTGGATGCGGTGATGGAACTGTACGCGGAAGATTGCGCATCCGCACCGATCGCCTGTTCCGATGCCACGTTGGCTGGAGGTGTTGAGCATATGGTGGTCCCCGGCCTCACTCCAGGCGCGGTTTACAAGGTGCGCGTGTTCCATTGGTACGAGCAATTAGCCTATACCACTACATTCTCCATTTGTGTGGTCGGCGACATCGCCACCACCGTGAATGAAAGCTCAAACACCAACGTGCTTGTACTGCCGAACCCGGCCAGCGATCGTATCCGCATAAGCGGCGTTGGCGCAGGCTCTGCCCGCATTCTGGATATCACGGGGCGCATTCATTGGGAAGGCCGCATGCTGAACACCACGGATATCGACGTGAGCACATGGCCACGTGGGACCTACCTGGTTTCCATGGAATTCGATCAGCAAGTACGCACTGAACGGATCGTCCTACAGTGATCGCGCAGACACGTTGATGACGGGCACGGAGGCATCACCTCCGCGCCCGTTTTCGTTTCCGGGGCACTCCCACCATTCTATCTTTCGCAACAATGGAAACAGGCGACGCCGATTTCGAACAGGTCATCCGGAGTTTTTCATCGCCCATCCAGTCGTTGGCGCGGGAGGCCCGAAAGCTCATCCACCACATCCTGCCTAAAGTGGTGGAAGTGGCCTGGGTGCAGCAGAAGAACATCGGCTTCGGCACCGGGATCAAAAAGAAAACCGAACACTTTTGTTGGCTCATGCCCGCCACCAAGCATGTAACGCTCGGCTTCAACTACGGCGCTGAACTACCCGACCCCTCCCATCTTTTGGAAGGCACGGGCAAACTCTTTCGGCACGTCAAGATCAGCAGCGCTGAGCAACTGAAAGATCCGGCGTTGATCGAGCTCCTACGCTTCGCCACTACCTACCGGGTGCCAGCTATCCAACGGGGCGAATAGTTCAAGGCACCTCCACGGTCCAAAAGAGCTTTCCGCTGGCCGCGTCGAACCTGCTCAATTGCGTGGCGGTTTGCACCAGCAGTTCCTCTCCATTCAACATGAATAGAGGCTCCTCCCAGTAAAAGGGTGCGGCCCGTGGAATGTTCACCAAGGAAGCGGACCACATGAGGTTCAAGGTTCCGGCATCCAGCATGGTGATCTCCCAGCCGAAATCGTCTTTGGTGCTGGAATGCGAGATGATGATCGGGTTGCCCTGATAGGTCATCGGGATACGCTCGCTTTCGCCATCCCTCAGCCCGCCGGCAAATGCAGGGCTGATAAAGTCCAAGGTCGATCCCCTGCCATTCATCTCAAGCCGCTGTCGAGGTCCATCCGTGAAGCTCGCTACCTCCTTCTTCGATCCAAGGCTCGTTGGATTCTTGTTTCCGAACATGGTGATTAGGGGCTTAGCCACCTCGGCAAGTTCCGCTCTTCCCGTCTTGGGGTCGATCAGGTAGGCTCGTGCATCATCCGCTGCGAAAACAAACCCAGGCTTTCCGGTGGTGTTCACATATTGCGTGGAGGCGTTGAATTCAAGCCCTCCATTGAGCTTTGAAAGTTCATCCGGAGTGAATCGCTCCTCACCGGTCGTGATGTCCATGATATAAAGGCCATGTCGGGACGTCCCCGTGTCATAGCCTTCCAACGCGCAAAGGTCCCCCTCAATGGCAACCACATGCAGCGTGTTCTTTGAACGGTACGGCTTGTCCAGCAGTGCTTCCCCGGTCAACGCATCCCGCACATTCATATGGCCCTTGCGTATACCGGAGCTGCGCGTGGCACCGCCCTTCCTTTCGTATTGCAGAATGGTGACCACATCGTAGGTGTAGACCAAGCGCTTGCCATCCGCAGTGAAGCGGGCACTCCACAGTTGGGGCGGTTGCCTGCCGATCACTGAACAGGCTCGGTACAATAGAAATATCGAGAGCAGGAAGAAGGCGAGTATGAAAAGTCGTTTCAAAATGAAGGAGCGGTTTTGCGTGGAGTTATTGAGCGGAAAGTTCAGCGGAAAGAAAGGAACTGATGAAGGCCCGCTGTTGGATCCAGCTGCAGCATTTCACTATCCTGCAGCTGATACCGAATGCACATCGAGGAGAAGTCTTTGATTCAAGGCACGGACACGGTCCAATTGAGCTTGCCCGTGGCCGCATCGAACTGGCTCAGTTGCGTGGAGGTTTGTATCAGCAGCTCTTCCCCGTTCAGCCGGAACAGGGGTTCCGTATTATAGAACGGTGCGACACCGTATGCCTGTGCAACAGTAGCCGTCCAGAGCAACTCCAAGCCCTGCCTGTTCAGCATGGTGATCACCCAGCTGAAATCGTTTTCGGTGCTGGAACGCGAGATGATGATCGGGTTGCCGTGGTAGGTCACCGGCTCCCGCTCCTCCGTGTTGTTCTTCAGCTCCGCTGCGAAGCTGGGATCAATGAAATCCACTTTCGATGTCTGGCCATTCACATCGAGTTTCTTCCGAGGCTCACCGGTGAATTTCATCGTTGGATCGAGCGGCCCTCCCTTCTTCGGGTTCCGATCACCGGAAAAGATAGAGATCTTCTCGACCGCCTCCACGGGCACGGCATTTCCGGTTTGCGGGTCGATGAGATAGGTGCGTGCATCTTCAGCTGCGAACACGAAGCCCGGGGTCAGGGTCAAATTCTCGTAGTACGTGTTGGGATCGAATCGCAAACCACCATTGATCCGGGAGAGATCTTCCGGTCCGAAACGTTCCTTGCCGGTGGTGAGATCCACGATGGAAAGCTCATGTCGGGACTTCTTGACGTTGTAGCCGCTCAATGCGCAGAGATCCCCTACCACGGCTGCGATCTTCAACGTGTGCTGCGACTTGTAAGGCTCGGCCAGCAGCGAGCGACCGGTTGCAGCATCCCGCACATCCATATAGCCTTTGCGCGAACCGGACCGCTGCACGGAATTCCCCTTTTTGCTATATTGTAATACGGTGAACACATCGTAGGTATAGACCAAGCGGCTACCATCCTCCGTGAATCGCGCGCTCCATAGTTCGGCCGGTTGCTTACCGATCTCTGAACAGGTGCTCATCATCAGAAAGGCCATGAGAACCGGAAAGAAGACGATAACGGATGCGAGCTTCAAGAGGATGCGGATCATTTTCTGGGGATGTGATGTGTAGAATTCCAAGCATGGACAAGAGTGATCTGACCATGCGTGGGTCCGCTAAAAGGGCCGATCATCCGACCAAGCCTTTCGCTTGATCGGATGATAACGTCAGCCCCTATCAAATTCACGTTCAGCATGCTATGGAGCGGTGCTCCCTTGTTCACTACTTCTCCAACTGATCCAAACGGGCCTGCATCTTGGCCATGGCCTGCTGCAGGGATTCGATCATCTCCTGTTGCTCTTGAATGGCCTTGATCGCCACGGCACTCATGCCGGCGTAGTTCACCGTGTAGTTCTCCTTTCCGTTCTCAGGGTCCGGCTTGCTCACGAACTCAGGGAAATGCTCCTCCAGGTTCTGCGCGATGTAACCCAGCTGTGCCTGGTGCATTTTATCGGCTTTGAAGGTGTAGCGCATCACATCGATGTTCTTGATCTGGTCCAGCACATTGCTCACTGGAACGATGTTCTCCTTCAACCGCATATCAGAGATAGCGGAATAGGAACCTGAGACCGCATCGAATTCGCCTTTCACGGCTCCGTTGTACTGCATGGCCAAGTTCGTCTGTCCCGTACCCGCGTTGGGCCTCATATGGTAGCTCCACTTGACCAGCCCATCGGAACTCAGGAGGGTCAGCGCGGCCGTGGTCGCTGTCATGGGGCGGATGCTGAGGGCACCATCGTAAAGAGCGGTCCCCATGCTACTGGTATTGATGCCGATCTTTCCTTGGCCGGAAATGCTGAGTATATCGGACCCGCCATTGCCGTCGATTCCTTGGCTGTAGAACACATTGAACAAGGAGCCCACTGCGCTGGTGCCAATTTTAGCGGCGGTGACCCATGCACCTTGGTTTGCGTTCTGATAATGGATACGGGTGTACTCTCCCGTATTCTCGCGCAAGCGTAGCTGGGGCACGTTCGTTAAGCTCGAACTCTTGATCTCCAAGGGTGCAGTCGGTGCGGTGGTGCCGATACCCACACTGGTGGGGAGCATACCCGTTGTTGGCGACCCGATGGTGCCCAGTACAAGCGAATTGCTTTGGGTAACCTTGGAGTAGGCACCGATGGCTGTGGCGTTGACCAATCCAAAAGAGCCCACATCGGCATAAGATCCAATTCCTACGTTGCCGGATCCGGTGTTATTGGTCAGCAGCGCTTCACGTCCTACCGCAACGTTATCGTTGCCATATACGGTGCTTGAAAGAGCACGGTACCCAACGGCCGTGTTGTTCGTCCCTGGTGAAATGGTATCGAGCGCTCTAAAGCCCAAGGCTGTATTGCCCGATCCTTCGAATACCGATCCGGCTCTTTTTCCATTTACCTTGAACTGCAGGGGAGCATTGTTGGTGGTACCCAGGAAATTGGCGGCAGTAGCCGTATTCCCTTGTAGCTGCCAACCTGAACCTCCTTGTGCTGGGGTCACGGGCACCCAGTTGTTGCCGTTGTATTGAAGCACTTGGCCTTGGGTCGCACCCATGGTCGCAAGCTTCTCGGAGGTA
This sequence comes from Cryomorpha ignava, assembly GCA_040391235.1. Lineage (GTDB taxonomy): Bacteria > Bacteroidota > Bacteroidia > Flavobacteriales_F > PHOS-HE28 > PHOS-HE28. The sequence goes on along the minus strand of JBEBYG010000014.1, from coordinate 27,137 downwards.
ACTGCACCATTCTGCAGTTCGTCGGTTTCAATCTCAGTACCCAGCACCGCTCCGATCTCGTTATTAGGAGTGATGTACACGCCGTCCGTGGCGGTATATGAACCTGCCGGGCCTGTCTCACCCTGCTGCCCTTGCTGGCCAGGAGCACCCGGCGCGCCCGGAATTCCTTGCACCCCTTGCGGGCCTTGAGGGCCGATGGGGCCCGTGAAACCGATAGGACCTTGAGGCCCTACAGCACCTGTATCACCAGCAGCACCAGCAGGGCCGGTGAGGCCGATCGGGCCTTGAGGGCCTACGGGACCAACCGGACCGACGGCACCAGTAGCACCCGGAGTACCTGCGGGACCAACAGGACCCATGAGGCCGATAGGACCTTGAGGTCCTACAGCACCTGTATCACCAGCGGCACCAGCAGGACCAGTAAGACCGATCAAGCCTTGAGGGCCTACGGGACCAACAGGGCCAGCAACACCTGGAGCACCTGCGGGACCAACAGGACCCGTGAGGCCGATAGGACCTTGAGGTCCTACAGCACCTGTATCACCAGCGGCACCAGCAGGACCAGTAAGACCGATCAGGCCTTGAGGGCCTACGGGGCCAACAGGGCCAGTAACACCTTGCGGACCTACTGGGCCAGCAACACCTGGAGCACCTGGGGCACCGTTAGCACCCGGAGTACCGGCGGGACCAACAGGACCCGTGAGGCCGATAGGACCTTGAGGTCCTACAGCACCTGTATCACCAGCAGCACCAGCAGGACCAGTAAGACCGATCAAGCCTTGAGGGCCTGCGGGACCAACAGGGCCAGCAACACCTTGCGGACCTACTGGGCCAGCAACACCTGGAGCACCGGTGGCGCCATTAGCACCCGGAGCACCTGCGGGACCAACTGAACCAGCAACGCCTTGAGGACCTGTAGCCCCAGTGGGGCCGATCGGGCCTTGAGGGCCTACAGGACCAACCGGGCCAGCAACACCTTGAGGACCCGTGGCACCTGCTGGGCCTGTGGGTCCTTGGATGTTGCCCGTATCAGTCCACGTATTCGTATTGGGAGACCAGACGTAGAGATTTCCATCGATAAAATAGGCGTCCCCTGGATTTCCATTTGGGTGCGCATCCTCCAATGCCGCGAGATCAGGGTAGGAACCGAGAATGCTTACCCCTGTGCCATCGGCACCGTCGGCACCATCAGCCCCTGGAATACCTTGTGGTCCCGCCGGACCCGTAGCGCCTGTGGCACCTATTGGACCGGGATCACCTTGCTCACCTTGAGGACCGGTAGCTCCATCCGCGCCAGCAACACCTTGAGGACCTACAGCGCCGTTAGCACCCGGAGCACCTGCGGGACCAACTGAACCAGCAACGCCTTGAGCACCTGTAGCCCCAGTGGGGCCGATCGGACCTTGAGGGCCTACAGGACCAACCGGGCCAGCAACACCTTGAGGACCCGTGGCACCTGCTGGGCCTGTGGGTCCTTGGATGTTGCCCGTATCAGTCCACGTATTCGTATTGGGAGACCAGACGTAGAGATTTCCATCGATAAAATAGGCGTCCCCTGGATTTCCATTTGGGTGCGCATCCTCCAATGCCGCGAGATCAGGGTAGGAACCGAGAATGCTTACCCCTGTGCCATCGGCACCGTCGGCACCATCAGCCCCTGGAATACCTTGTGGTCCCGCCGGACCCGTAGCGCCTGTGGCACCTATTGGACCGGGATCACCTTGCTCACCTTGAGGACCGGTAGCTCCATCCGCGCCAGCAACACCTTGAGGACCTACAGCGCCAGCGGGACCTTGAGGACCTACACCACCAGTAGCGCCAGTCGCACCTGCTGGGCCCGCAACTCCGGAGGCACCTGCCGGGCCGGGATCACCTTGATCACCCTGTGGCCCAGCCGGGCCTGTAGGGCCGGTGGCACCTGCCGGTCCGGGATCACCTTGCGGGCCTTGGGGACCTGCAACAGTGCCCTGTGCAGCAAATAAGGCATAAGGAACACTCAACAGTTCGGTGGTCCCCATGTCGGTGTAGTTCGTCCCTCCATCAGGGTCGATGCCCACCTTGATGTACTTGTTACCAGCACCCCATGTAACCACACCCATGGTGCCGGTTATGGCGGTGCCACCACCTATCTGCACCGTATAAAGGCCGATGCCATTCGTAGTCGCTGTATGGCGCTCCACATATTGCGCCGTGGTGCCGTCCAAGATGCTGATCTCCAGCCCAAGTGTTTGGTTCACCAGGGGCGCCCCGATACTCGTACGTGCGATGCCTTGGTAGTTGAACTTCTGCGGAGCCTGTGCCTGCAGGCCCATGGCCATGCACAAGACACCTGCTAGGAGTAGGGTTCTGGTCTTCATTTTAGTGGGTAGTTGAGAAAGTTTATCTGGGGCTCTAGAGAGGGTACTTGGTAAAAACAGGCTATTTCTTCCCGCCGGCCTTCATGATCTTGAATGCCTTATGAAAGGTCTGCTGGCCTTGGCGCATGGCGGTGCGCAGGAAATAGGAGCCCTCCGCTAGAGAGGCCATTTCAATTTCCTGTCGTTCGGTTCCGGAACTCAATTGGATGTCCCGTTCCACTACCAAGCGCCCATTCATGTCGTACAGCCTCAAGGAGAGTTCTCCTCCGTGATCCAGCTCCGGTTGTAGGTAGAGGATGTTATCCACCGGATTCGGGTACAGTGTCATATTCCCTGCGATGAGCGTGTCCTCTTGGAGGCCCACGTGTAGATCACCTTCACTTTGCAGGAGACCCTGGGTCACACTTACCTGCCCTACGGTTTCGGTGCTTACCAGCACCATCTCACCAATGGAGTAGGCATACAGGTTCCCGGCGATGGTGCCGCTGCCGCCACTGGCGTTCACCGTGGTCTGCGCATGGGCGAAGAACGGGATCAGTGCCAACAGCGCCAAGCTGAGCCGAAACGCCTGACGGCCCTGCCAACGGACACTGGGTTTATTCGATGCGATCTGTGCGTATTTCATAGAGTATGGCATTTTGATCAATTCGCGAACTTGGGCGACCAACTGGGTTATGAGGCCGCTCAACTGTCATTCTTGAAGCACGAATCAAAGTCGCACCGCATTTGGAAACCAGAAATCCGATCAAGCGGTCACTTTTTTGATTAAGCGGTAAGATCCGAGGGGAATGAGGGTGGTTCTCACCTCACTTCAGGTGCCACGGTTCCATCAGGCCTGCCCGAGATGCATTGGTCTGAACCGTACCTGGATGCACGGCGAAGGCAGTCCTTAGCTTTGAAATGCTCTGATGTACTTACGCGCACTGCTCCTCTGGTTCGGATTGATGGTACTTGCCATTCTCAACGGCGGCTTCCGCGAGTATGCGATCATCCCCAATACCAGCGAAGCCACCGGCCACTGGATCAGCACGTTCATGTTCTGCGCGATCATCCTACTGGCCACGTGGGTCGGGCTGAAGTGGCTGGAACCGCGGGACACCCGTGACACTTGGCGGATCGGGGTCTTCTGGACGGTACTCACCGTGGCCTTCGAATTCGGTGCGGGGCACTATCTCTTCAAGCACCCTTGGTCCAAACTCCTCGCCGACTACAACGTGCTGAACGGCCGGATCTGGGCGCTGGTGCTGCTCACCACGCTGCTGGCACCGTGGGTGGCCAGTGTATGGCGCAGGTCGCCGAAACGGTAGCCCTGCCGCGAACCAGAGGAGGGAGTTCCAGCCCCAGCGGGGATCTCAATGCCCGATCATCAGATGGATATTCACGCCCGCAACTCCGCGCCCACCTCCTTCTCCATCGCACCGCGAATGCGACCCATGGCCTTATCCACTTGCTCGTCGGTAAGGGTCGTCTCACTGTCCTGTAGGATGAAGCTGATCGCGTAGCTCTTCTTGCCGGCAGGAAGCTTGTCCCCTTCATACACATCGAAGAGGTCCACTTCGCGCAGCAGCTTACGCTCGGTTTGGAAGGCGATCTGTTCCAATTGCGCGTAGGCCACGGAGCGGTCCAGCAGAAGGCTGAGGTCGCGGCGTACGGCTGGGAATTTGGACACTTCCTTGTACGTGGTTCGGCGGTGGCTCAGGAGAGCTACCAACGTTTCATCGTGGATCTCGGCATAGTAGGCGGGCTGCTCCACTTCAAATGCTTTCGCAACCTGCACGGCCACTTGGCCCATTGTGGCAACGGTCCTCTTTCCAACCTTCACCTCCACTGCGGAAGACAACACGGGGCTTTCGCTCACGCTGAACTTCGTGTTCTCTCCGAGGCCCAAGCGCTGGAGCAGCAGTTCGAGCTCCTCCTTCACATCGGCGAGCTCGGCCTTGCGGTCCGTGCTGCGCCAATTCTCGTGCGCTCGCTTTCCGGTGATAAGCAGCGCCACGCGTTCTTCCTCGATGATCTTCCCGTTGGCGATAGCATAGACCCGGCCCTGTTCGAAAAGGCGTAGGTCGCGGTGCTGGCGGGCGATGTTGTGTTCGGCACTTTGCAGCAGGCCGAAGAGCATGGTGGGGCGCATCACATCCAGCTCGGCGCTCAGCGGATTCTTCAGGCGTACCAAGGTTTCCTCCTCCGCAACCTTCAGCTTCACGGTGCGGCCACCGTTCACGAGCGAGGGGGTCATCACCTCACGGAATCCACGCGATGCCAAGTGTTGTGACAGTCGCTGGCGGAAGCCTTCGGAAGTAGTTTCCGGCTGCTGCACGGCAGGCATCATCAGGCGCTCGGGAATGGGCACGCGATCGAAGCCGTGGATGCGCAACACTTCCTCCACCAAGTCGGCTTCGCGCAATACGTCCACGCGATAGGGCGGAATTTGCACGTGTACTTTCTCTGTATCGCGTGCGCCGATGCGGAAGTCGAGCATCTCGAGGATGTGCACCACGTCGTCCGGCGCAATGGCCACGCCACAGAGGCGATCCACCGTGGAGAAATGCAGGTCCACCTCGGCCCATTTGTGAGGTTCCGCAATGTCGATAATGGCGGAACTGATCTTCGCACCAGCCACTTCTTGCAGCAGTATGGCCGCGCGCTTTAGCGCATATACAGTGATCTCGGGATCCACGCCACGCTCGAAACGGAAGGAAGCATCCGTGTTCAATCCATGGCGGCGCGCAGTGCGGCGGATGGTGACGGGCTCGAAGCAGGCACTTTCGAGAAAGATCGCTGTGGTACCATCGGACACACCGCTATGAATGCCGCCATAAACACCCGCCAAACAAGCGCCGCTTTCCGCATCGGCGATCAGCAGATCCTCCGTGTTCAGCGTGCGGTCCTTTTCGTCCAGGGTGGTGAGTTGCTCCCCTGACTTCGCCTTGCGAACGATGATCTTTCCGCCTTTCAACTTGTCGGCATCGAAGGCATGCAATGGCTGGCCCAGCTCGTGTTGCACGAAATTGGTGACATCCACCACGTTGTTGATGGGCTTAAGACCGATGCTCTTCAAGCGCTCCTGCAACCATGCAGGTGAGGGTGCAACGGTCAGGTGCGTGAGCGTAAGCCCGGCATAGCGCGGTGCAGCATCCGGGGCCTGCACTTCCACCGGAGTGGTGCGTGTCTCATCATCCTGTTTGAAGCCTTCCACATTCGGAAGGACCACCTTGTGTTTGCCACCGGTGCGGTGGTTGAGCGCAGCGATGAGATCGCGAGCAACGCCCCAATGTCCCATGGCATCGGAGCGGTTCGGCGTGAGGCCGATCTCGATCACGTGGTCGCTCTTCAGTTGCAACTGTTCAGCGGCAGGCGTTCCTGTCTGAGCGGAAGCATCCAGCACCAGTATGCCCTCATGATCGCTGCCGAGGCCAAGCTCGTCAGCCGCGCAGATCATGCCCTTGCTCTCCACCCCGCGGATCTTGGCTTTCTTGATGGAGAACGGCTCGCCGCCCACAGGGTGCAATTCAGCGCCCACGGTCGCCACGAGCACCTTCTGTCCGGCGGCCACGTTAGGCGCACCACAGACGATCTGGGAAGGTTCTTCACCGCCGATATCCACGGAGCAGATCTGTAGGCGGTCGGCATCCGGATGCTTGCTGCAACTGAGGACCTCGCCCACGACCACACCGGCCAACATGCCGGGAACGGATTCCACCACGTCCACGCTTTCCACCTCCAGACCCGTGCTGGTCAGGATATCAGCAGCTTGCTGCGGGGTCAGTTCGTCCGTATCGATCAGTGTGCGGAGCCAGTTCCAGGAGATGCGCATGAGATGGGCCGGGCATTGGTTCCGGCAGGCCGCGAAAGTAGCCACCGTGCGAACGTGATGGGCAAGGCAGCCCGATGCGCACATTAACTTGCGCCGTCCATGGACGTGAAGAAAAACACCGCTGTGAACGGCACCTTATACGTGCTGGCCTTGATCGGCACCTGTGTGGCCCAACTAAAAGGCTTGCACACCTTGGAATTCATCTGCAAACCCTTGCTGATGATCATCCTCTCTTCGTGGTTCTTTTTCAACAGCCGGCGCGTGGGCGACCGCTTCACGCTATTGATCCAAGCCGGCTTGTTCTTTTCGCTGATCGGCGACGTGGCGTTGATGTTCACCTATGTCGATGATTTCAATTTCCTCGTTGGCCTTGGGGCCTTCTTCATCGCCCAACTCTGCTTTGCATTCGCCTTCATCCAGAACATCGCGGATGTGGATGGCATGGATGGTTTGTTGGTCTCGCTATTGATCGCTTTCGGCATCGGCACCTACGCGTTCTTCTTCGGCTGGGACCTGATGCCGCATCTGGAGGATGGCTTGGGCGTGCCGGTGCTCGCCTACATCGCGGCTATCGCCTTCATGGGCATTGCGGCCGCCTTACGCTACAAGCGCACCTATCCACGGAGCTTCTGGCTGATACTCATCGGCTCTTTGCTCTTCATTGCATCCGACAGCATGCTGGCTTGGGATCGGTTCCGCTTCCCCATGAAGGGAGCTTCCATCTGGATCATGATCACCTACGCAGCAGCGCAGTTCATGATAGCCGGGGGAGCTTTGGCACACGTGCTGGACCCCGATAATTTGAGAAGAAGGCAGGCGCTCACGACTTGAGAGAGAGAGACACGGAGGAGTCCGATATGTGAGCCGCGGAGGCGCAGAGGCGCGGAGAAATCCCAGGTGTGTTGCCGCGGTCCGATACTTACTTGACACAATGGGGCGTCACGTTCTCGCCGAACCCGGGGACTCTAATTCCAGAAGCATTGCATTCCCTGCGCCTCCGCGGCCAACAACGAACCGCATCCTATACTCTCTCCGCGACTCGGCGCCTCGATCACCCGATCCTCCCCCACACCGCTTTCTCCTTCATCTGCTCCCGCAGGGTCCCTGCAATGCTGGCGTTCTTCGGGTCGCTCAATTCCGGATCATCATCCAGTAGGCGCTGTGCCACTTTCCGGGCATCCTGTAACAGGTCGGCGTCGTGCACCAGATCGGCGAGATGCAGTTGGGGGATACCACTCTGTTGGGTGCCCATGATATCACCGGGGCCACGCAGTTCCAGGTCCACTTCACTGATCTCGAAGCCGTCCTGCGTGCGCACCATGGTGCTGATCCGCTTGCGGCTATCATTGCCCAGCTTGCCACCCGTCATCAGGATGCAGTAGCTGTGCTCGGCACCACGCCCTACCCGGCCGCGCAACTGGTGCAACTGGGAGAGGCCGAAGCGTTCCGCATTCTCCACCACCATCACGCTGGCGTTAGGTACGTCCACACCCACCTCGATCACGGTAGTGGCCACCAGGACGTTGGTTTCCCCTTTCGCGAAGCGGGCCATTTCATAGTCCTTCACTTCGGGCGTCATGCGTCCATGCACGATACCTATGGCGTACTTCGGCAAAGGGAAGCGACGCGACAAACTTTCGTAGCCATCGGTCACGTCCTTCAGGTCGGTCTTTTCACTTTCCTCGATCAGCGGATACACCACATAGACCTGCCGTCCTTTCTCGATCTCCGATTCAAGGAAACCGAAGACGGCGTTGCGCGCGCTGTCATCGCGGTGGACCGTCTTGATCGGCTTGCGGCCCGGCGGCAGCTCATCGATCACGCTCACATCCAGGTCGCCATAGAGCGTCATGGCGAGTGTGCGTGGGATCGGCGTGGCGGTCATCACCAGCACGTGGGGCGGTACGGCTGCTTTGGCCTGCATGCGCGCTCGTTGGGCAACACCGAAGCGGTGCTGCTCATCGATCACCACCAGCCCCAGTTTGTGGAACACCACCCGATCTTCCAGCAGGGCATGTGTGCCTACTAGAATGTCGATCTCCCCCAACTTCAGCGCCGTGAGCAGGCTCCTTCGTTCCGCAGCCTTCGTGCTTCCGGTAAGCAAGCGGACCACCACGGGCAGTCCTTCCAGGAAGCGGGAGATGCTCTTGAAATGTTGCTGCGCGAGGATCTCCGTGGGCGCCAGCATGGCTCCTTGAAAGCCGTTGTCCAATGCGAGCAAAATGCTGAGCAGAGCCACGAGGGTCTTGCCGCTGCCCACATCGCCTTGCAGCAAGCGGTTCATCTGCTTGCCGGTGCCCATGTCCTTGCGGATCTCCTTCACCACACGCTTTTGTGCATTGGTAAGTTCGAAGGGCAGGTGATCCGTATAGAAGGAATTGAAATGCTCTCCGACCCGGCTGAACACATTGCCCTTGACGTCCTGCTGCATCAGCAACTTCTGCTTCAGCAATTGCAGTTGGATGAAGAACAACTCCTCGAACTTCAACCGACGGATGGCAACATCCAATCGTGCTTTGTCCTGCGGAAAGTGGGCCTCTATCACGGCTTCTTCCCTGCTCAAGCCTCCGAGTTGTTCCACCAAGGATCTGCTGAATGTTTCCGGGAGTCCCCCTTTCAGTTGGGGAAGCATCATCTGAACGAGCTTCCCGATCCCGCGGCTGTTCAAGCCCCTTGCGGAAGCCTTCTCGGTGGTGCTGTAGACGGGTTGCAAAGGCGTGGCCGCACCTTGGTCCCAAGTGGCCGCAGGTTCGACCTCCGGATGTACCAGGTTGAACTGGTCCCGGAACGAACTCGGCTTGCCATAGACGATGTATTCCACGCCGTCCTTCAGGATCGGTGTTAGCCACCGCAGGCCCCTGAACCAGACCAGTTCGATACTGCCGGTTGCATCCTCCAGCTTGGCCGTGAGGCGTCGGCCCTGCTTCTCACCCACCATGCGAACACCCCTCAGGATACCACGCAATTGCACCGCATTGCCCTCCTCATTAATTCCACCTATGGCATTGAAGTGGGTCCGATCCACATACCGGAAGGGGTAATGCAGCAGCAGATCACCGAAGGTCCCGACCCCTAACTCCTTGCGCATCAACTCCCCACGTTGGGGGCCCACACCCTTGAGGTATTCTATTGGCGTGTCCAACACCTGCGACATGGCCCGAAAATAGCCTCTTCCAAGCCGATCCGGTTTCTTCTCCTCTACTTACTTTACCGCCGAATGAGCACCTACACAACGCTGGTGATCCTCTGTGGATTGGTCATTTTCTCCTATCTGTTCGACCTGTTCGCCAAGCGCACCCGCTTCCCTTCCGTCGTATTGTTGCTTTTCACCGGCATCGGCATCTCCTTGATCACATCGCGCCTCGGCTTTGTGATGATGGACACCACCAAGCTGTTGGCAGTGCTGGGGAATGTGGGTCTGATCCTGATCGTGCTGGAAGGCGCGCTGGAGATCCATTTTGATAAGAGCAAGATCGACCTACTGAAACGCGCCTTCCTGTCAGCGCTCTTGGTCCTGTTGGCCACCGCCTTCCTGATCACCCTTTGCCTGAAAGTGCTCAGTGATCAGAGCTGGTATGTGTGCATCCTGAATGCCTTGCCGTTTGCGGTGATCAGCTCATCCATAGCCATCCCCAGCGTGGCCAACATGCGCAAGAAGGACCGCGAGTTCGTGATCTACGAAAGTTCGCTATCTGATATCATCGGTATCGTGGTATTCGATTTTGTGCTGTTCAATGAAGCAGTGACCTCGAAGTCCATCCTTGGGCTCGGGTTGGACATGGTGTCCATCGTTGTGATATCCGTGGTTTTCTGCTTGGGCCTTTTATGGTTGATGGGGAATCTGAAGCACCACATCAAGTTCTTCCTCATCATGTCCGTACTGGTGATGGTGTATGCCTTGGCGAAGCAATTCAACCTCAGTTCACTCATTATCGTGCTGGCCTTCGGGCTGTTGCTGAACAACGCGGACCGATTACACCATCCCGTTTTCGCACGCATCTTCCATTACCCGCGGATGGGAGCCGACTTGGACCAGATGAAGACGTTGACCGCTGAAAGTGCCTTTCTGATCCGCACGTTCTTCTTCCTGCTCTTCGGCTTCAGCATCAACCTGGTGGAGCTGGCCAAGCTGCCGGTGCTAGCCTTGGGGGCCTTTATGATCGCTGCCATCTATTTCGCCCGCATCGGGGTAATGGCCATCGTGGCAAAGGAAGAACGGCCCGATGTACAGCTGATCGCCCCGCGTGGCCTCATCAGCATCCTCCTCTTCTTCAGCATCCCGGCGGTGCATTCACATCCGCTGGTAGGCAATGGAGTGCTCTTCGTAGTGATCCTCTGCACCAGCCTGCTGATGTCCTACGGATTGATCCGTGCCAAGAAGGAAGAGAAGCCCGAGGCTGTAGCGGCTTGAGTCAATGTTCCTGTGCGATTTAAAGGCTGCTTCGCACTTCAGCGACTTTCTCACTTCGTGAGCGCTTCCGAACTACTAGAGCGCAATGTGTGAAGATTCCTGATTCGCTGATTCCTGATTTCCAGCCGCAGTCACCCACTCCTCAGCTTCTCTGTTACGCTTGATCTCCGACAAGCCCCAGCCCGTCCGTAATCAGGAATTAGGAATCAGGAATCACTGGCGTCTATACTGCATGGATGTAAAGCTAATTTCTCTGAGAGGCCCTATCAAAGCATCTGGGGAAGTGAACTGCGGCGGCGACCCTTCGGGGTCGAAACTCTCCTGTCTGAGATGACAACATACTGCGACCCCTTCGGGGTCGAAACCCAGTGACAGCAAGGCATTTGACCCCAAAGGGGTCACAGCATGTTGCATTAGGAGCTACTACCGCGACCCGACCCCGAAGGGGTCGCAGCCATTGTTTGCTTTTATCCCGGACGTCAGTGAGTCAGGAATCAGGAATTTACGGATCGCTTGAACTACTTGAGCTAGCGCCCGCGTGTCGCGAGTGCCCTTACCAAACTCCCGGCACCAGTCGCTTGACCCCACGCATCACCTCCGGATACTCCGGATGCTTCGCTGTAAGCCGGTGTTCCTCATAGCGGATCTTCCCCACCAACACGATCAGCGCCATGGCCAAACCCGCCCAGCGCCACAGCGATGGTGCCCCGAACGCCACAGCGACACCGCATAAAAGCACCGAGAGGTACATCGGATGGCGAACAAAGCGGTAGATGCCCTGCTTGCTCAGCGTGTTCTCCTCGCGTGGCACAGGCATCACGGTCAAGTTGTTGCTGCCCAAGGAGGTGGCCGCCAGAAGAAAGACCAAGAGGCCGAGCGAAAAGATTCCCCAAGCCCACCAAGGAAGTAGCCAGGATCCGCCCAGAAGGAGGATAGCAATAGCGACGAATTGCCCAATGACCAGCAGAGATGCAACTCTGTCGGTCCGTGCTGCCTCCATGGTTTAGATGGAAGCCGCGCCCAACATCAGCACGGGATTCTCAAGCGAGGCCTTCAAGGTCTGCAAGAATGCTGACCCCGTGGCACCATCCACCACGCGGTGGTCACAGCTCAAGGTCAACTTCATCACATGGCCCGGCACTACTGCTCCGTTCTTCACCACGGGGGTGTCCACAATGGCACCCACTGCCAAGATGCATGCATCCGGCGGGTTGATGATGGCGGTGAACTCGTCGATGCCGAACATGCCGAGGTTACTGATGGTGAAGGTGTTCCCTTCCCAATCCTCCGGCTGCAATTTCTTGGCCTTGGCCCGCTTGGCAAACTCGCGCACTTCCGCACCGATGGTGCGCAAGGTCTTGGTATTCGCGAATCGCACTACAGGTACCAACAGGCCTTCTTCCACAGCGACGGCCACACCGATGTGGACGTGCTCGTTGTAGCGGATCCGATCGCCCAGCCAACTGCTGTTCACTTTCGGGTGCTGGCGCAACGCCATGGCGGCGGCCTTCAGCACCAGGTCGTTGTAGCTGATCTTGTCCGGCTCCACGGCCTTGTTGATCGCCTCGCGCGTGGCGATGGCGTTCGACATGTCCACTGCTATGGTGAGGTAGAAATGGGGCGCACTGAACTTGCTTTCCGCCAAACGCTTGGCAATGGTCTTGCGCATCTGGCTCACCGGTACTTCGGTAAAGCTTTCTTCTTGCACTCCCAAGGGAGCGGTTCCACCAGCGAGGTAGCTTTCAATATCCTGCTTCACGATACGGCCATCATCACCGGTACCTCGCACGCGCTTGATATCGATGCCACGCTCCTCCGCCAAACGCCGGGCCAACGGGCTGGCCTTTAAGCGGCCGTTCTCGGGAGCGGCCTCCGCATTAGCGGAGCGTGCTGGCGCAAAAGCCGGCGCAGCCTTGGGAGCTGCAGATGCTTGGCGAGCTTCCGGGGCGACGGTAGACGTAGCAACCTTCTCCTCCTTCACAGGCGTCACTGCCTTCTCCTCCGTTGCCTCCTTCACTTCCTTCTTCTCCTCCTTGGCAACCGGGCTGCCAGCGCTCTCCTTCAGCAACGCGCTGATATCCTCGCCCTTCTTCCCGATGATCGCCAACAGCGAATCCACAGGGGCGGCCTTCCCGGCCTCCACGCCGATGTGCAAAAGCACACCATCGAAATAGCTTTCGAATTCCATGGTGGCCTTGTCGGTCTCAATGTCCGCAAGGATCTCCCCGCTCTTCACCGTATCGCCCACCTTCTTATGCCAAGCCGCCACCACCCCTTCGGTCATGGTGTCGCTCAGGTGCGGCATGTTGATCACTTCTGCCATGTTCAGTCCTTGATGAAGGGGTAATCCTTCTGCTTGTATACATCGATATAGAGCTCATCCAAAGGTGGGTAGGGGCTCTCCTCAGCGAATTTCACCGAGTCGGCCACTTCCGCCTTCACCGCCTCATCCATCTTCTCCAGCTGTGCTTCCGTGGCCCACTTCTCTTCCAGCAATTTCTTGCGGACCATTTCCATCGGATCGCGCTGTCTGTACTCCTCCACCTCTTCCTTGGTGCGATAGGTTCCCGGGTCGCTCATGCTGTGTCCGCGGTAGCGGTAGGTCTTGATCTCCAGCAGGAAAGGGCCCTCCCCCGACCGGGCGTGAGCAGCGGCATCGGTGAAGGCGTTATGGACATCCTCGCAGCGCATGCCGTTCACCGGAGCGGCGGGCATAGCGTAGGATAGGCCGAGCTTGTAGAGTTCATGGACGTTGCTGGTGCGCTCCACGCTGGTACCCATGGCGTAATCGTTGTTCTCGATCACGAACACCACCGGCAGTTTCCAGTTCATGGCCATGTTGAAGGTCTCGTGCAGGATGCCTTGTCGCACGGCGCCATCGCCCATGAAGCAGTAGGTCACCTGGTCTCCACCGCGATACTTATCGGCGAAAGCGATGCCCGCGCCGATGGCGATCTGCCCACCTACGATACCGTGGCCCCCGAAGAGGTTCCGATCCTTATCGAAGAAGTGCATGCTGCCCCCTTTTCCCTTGCTGCTGCCGGTGATCCGGCCATAGAGCTCGGCCATCACCTCCTTGGTAGGGGTGCCCAGTACCAACGGATGGGCATGGTCGCGGTAGGCGGTGATCACTCGATCATCCTTCTGCATGGCAGTTACCATCCCCGCAAGAATAGCCTCCTGACCGATGTAGAGGTGGCAGAAGCCACCGAACTTCTGTTGAGTGTAAAGCTGGCCGGTCTTCTCCTCGAAGCGCCGCATCATCAAAATATCCTTGTACCAGCGCAGGTAGATGTCCTTGCCGAATACGGTGGGGTCCTGCTTCTTCACCTTCTTACCCTTAGGGGTGCTACTTGTGATCTGATCGCTCATTCCATCATTGAATAATACGGGCCCAAAGATAACCCCCCTCAACGGGCTTTCTTCTTACCCAGCTGGCTGCTGTCGAAGGAGAGGGGCAGCAACGTCTCCGCGCTGAAGGTCTCGATCACGGGGCCCTTCACGATTCCCATAAGGATCCTCATCGGGCCGCCCTGTCTGCGTTCCTGCTCCACCAGCGCCTGTCTGCAGATGCCGCAAGGCGTTACCGGTTTGGTTCCTTTCACCTGTGGCACCACGATGGCGATGCTTTCCACTACCCCTTTCGGCAGCACGGCCATGGCCGCGTGCAAGGCAGTACGTTCCGCACAGATGCCCGCCGGGAAGCTGGCATTCTCCTGGTTACTTCCGGGGACCAGTTCACCGCTCTCCATGCGCAAAGCTGCGCCTACCTTGAATTTCGAGTAGGGCGCATAGGCGTTGCGGGCAGCCTTGGCCGCCAGTTCAAGCAATTCGCGGTCATCAGCCGGGAGGGCTGTCCACGAGGCATGTTGCATGTAGTGCAACGCGATCTTTCGGGTTTGTGCCATGGTGTAAAGGGTGCCGAAAGTACATCCGGCCTGCACTCTGCGCGCACCCCGCCTCCATTCCATAGATTGCCCCCCGTTTCGCCATGGCCCTCTTGGACCCCATCATCGCACGTTTCAACCCGATCGCCCTGGGCGAGATGGATGGGGTGGCCCTGCAGGCACGCATGGACACCAAATTCCTGTTCGCGGCATTGGAACTGCCAGCGCTACTGGAAGTGCTCTCCACAGAGTACCGCATACTGGAAGTAAATGGGGAGCGCGGTGTTGGCTACCGCACCCTCTACTTCGATACGCCCGATCGCCGGTTCTACTTCGAGCACCACAACGGCTATACCTACCGCAGCAAGGTGCGCATGCGCGAATACGTGGGTTCGAACACCTGTTTTCTGGAAGTGAAGCGGCGGACGGGTCGCGGAGGCACGGTTAAAAGACGCATCCCCATCCCTGCCATTTCGGAACAGCTCACTCCCGGTCAAGCCGCCTTCGCAGCAAGTGTGAGCCAATGCGATACCCCGCTTGCACCCACGCTTTGGAATGAATTCTTCCGCTACACCTTGGTACACCACGAACGAGCGGAGCGGCTCACCTTGGATACCCGGCTCAGCTTTCGCGATGCGGATGGCGAGGCCGCACTTCCACACATCTGTGTAGCAGAGCTGAAGGAGGGGCGCACGGGACATGGCTCACCGTTCCTCGAACTCATGCGGAAGCTTCCGGTACCTCCCACCAGTTTCAGCAAGTACTGCGTGGGCACGGTGCTCCTGCGACCCGGCATCAAGTACAATCTTTTCAAACCAGTCCTCCTGCGTGCTGAACGCGCAGCCGCGGCAGCCTAATCCCTCATGCGCTGATGAAGATATTCGGTATGGACATATTCAGTGATGACCTCTGGGAATTGATCTTCAAGTTCGGTTTGGATGCCATCGTGGTCTTCATCCTGATCCGCTTGATCTACTACCCGATCCATCGCAAGAAGGAGAACCTGTTCACCTACTTCGTCTTCAACTTCCTCATCTTCTTCCTGTGCATCCTGATGAACAACGTAAAGCTGAGCATGGGCTTCGGCTTCGGGTTGTTCGCCATCTTCAGCATCATCCGGTACCGCACCGAACAGCTGGAGATCAAGGACATGACCTACCTCTTCGCGGTGATCACGTTGGCGGTGATCAATTCGCTGGCAGGCAAGAAGATCAGCCTGGCGGAACTGGTATTCACCAACGCGATGATCCTGGTGCTGGTCTACCTCTTGGAGCAGGTGTGGTTGACCCGGCATGAGGCCATGCGCCTGCTGATCTACGAAAAGATCGAGCTGATCAAGCCTGAGAACAAGGAGCAACTTTATGCGGACCTGCACGAGCGCTTGGGGCTCCGTGTGAGCCGCGTGGAAGTGGGCCGGATCGACCTACTGCGTGATACGGCGCAGCTGCGTGTGTTCTATTTCGATGATGAGCAAGGCCACCAAGGCTTTCGCGAGCCGGTGGCGGACGACAACGACTGATCAGAAGGGATCAGCCTTCTCCACCAGCACCACGGCATAGGCCACAACGCCTTCTCCGCGGCCGGTGAAGCCCATTTTCTCGTTGGTGCTCGCCTTCACGGAAACAGCATCCATCTCCACGTCCAGCAATCCAGCGATGGAGCTGCGCATGGCATCCACATGGGGCCGAAGCTTGGGCTGCTCCAGTACCACGGTGCAATCCATGTTGGCAACGACCCAGCCCTTTTCGCGAAGCAGCTGCACCACATGACGCAAGAGCTCCCGGCTATCGGCATCCTTCCAAGCGGCATCGGTATCGGGGAAGTGCAGACCGATATCACCCAATGCAACGGCACCTAGGAGCGCATCGGAAATAGCGTGGAGCAGCACATCGGCATCGCTGTGGCCCATGCCACCCTTATCGTGTGGGATCTCAATGCCCCCCAGCATAAAAGGACGGCCCGTCACCAACCGGTGGGAGTCGTAGCCGAAACCGGTACGGAGCTTCATTCCGCCGCAGGGGTCTTCTTGCGGGCCTTGCCGTCGAAGTTGAATCCGAGCGTAAAGCGCAGCGTATTCGCCAAGGGGCTCTGCGTGGTATTAGCGATCAGGTAGCTGAAGTCCATGGAGAAGATGCTGTAGTTCACACCCAGGCCCATGGTGAAATACTTCCGGTTGCCCTTGGTGGCAGCCTCCCAGAAGTAGCCGGTGCGGAAGGCGAATTGCTTGGCATACCAGTACTCAAAGCCACCTCCGTAGTAAAATTCACGAAGCTCCTCCTTCAGCTGGCTGCCGGATTCCACATGCTGGTTCCCCTCCGCGTCGTAGTACACATTTCCCGGCGCATCGCTGAAGGAGCCGAAGATCCCCGAGGCAACGCCCCTGTTCGGGTCTTGGCCACTGAAGATCACATAGTTGTTATCCGCGTCCACCACTGGTACCGCTACGCCATCCGCATCCGGCTCCGTCTTGTACACCGGTGGGGTGGGCACCAGAAGCTTGTTGATGTCCGCGTTGAAGGTGAGCGTATTGTACTCATCGAGATCGATCGTGAGCCCCGGGCCAAAGCGGAGGTTGATCGGCAGGAAGTCCGTGCGCGACGTTTCGCTGTAGGACATCTTGTTACCGATGTTGGAAACATCCAGCCCGAATGCGAACGTGGCGTCACGATCGGCGATACGCATCTCATCGTTGCGGTAGAAGAACGAAACGTCCGCAGCCACTGCTTGACCTGCCTTGGTGTTCGCTCCGCTCACATTGAGCCCGCCGGTCAGGTTGCTATTGATGTAGCGCAGGGAGATCCCGCCTGCAAAACGATCACTGAACTGCTGTGCAAAAGCAACGTCCACTGCGAATTCCGCCGGCTTGAAATCACGGATGATCCCGCCGTTATTGTCGGTAAAGGTGATGCTGCCCAGATTGAAGTATCGCAAGGAACCGCCCAAGGCGCTGCGCTTGTTCAGCTTCTTATAGCCGGCGAGGTATGCCAAGCTCATGTCCGGCACCAAGTTCCTCAACCACGGGGAGACCGAAATACGGAATTCACCCTCATTCTCGGCAAAGGCCAGCTTGCTGGGGTTCCAATGCAAAGCGTTCGCATCCGGTGGAAGTGCCACCCCTGCATCGCCCATACCGCCGGAGCGGGAGTCAGGGCCGATCATCAGAAAAGGTACGGCGGTGGTAATGGTATTGAGCCGTGGGCCGCACTCCTGTCCACTCAATTCACTGAGGCAAGGGGTAGTCACCTGGGCGCTGAGAATGGTGGCTACCGCAAAGGAGGATAAGGACGCAGCGTGACGGAATATCGGGCTCATAGGGGGTCGTTCGGCTGAAAGGGCGGCAAATATACGCGGCTTAAGGGGGGGTTATTGTCCAAGAACCGGAAGGCGGTCCCTACACCTACCGCAGGATCACGAGCTTTTCGATCTTATCGGCCTTCTCACCTGTGGGTGTGGTAATGCTGAGGCGGTATACATAGACACCCCGGCCGATCTTGTCGCCTTGCTCATCCAAGCCGTTCCAGGCCAAGGGTTCGCTGCGGAAGCCATCGCAGTTCAACCGCCGGTTCAGGGTTTTCACCAAGCGACCCGCTACGGTGAACACTTGAATTTGGCAATCCAGCGTAGTGCAGGGGCGGTTGTGCTCGAAATAGAATTCCGTGTGGGTGGTGAACGGATTGGGGTAGTTCAGTACATGTGCCAAGGCCAGTTCTGCCGACGGTGCTACCACGAACTCCGTGCTTTTCACGCTGCTGTTGTTGTACACGTCCCATGCCTTCAAATCCAAGGTGTGGCGTCCTTCGGGTAGATCGGTCAAGCGGTAGCGCACCTCCCCGCTCTTATAGGTGTCCTTATCTGCTTCATACCAATCGTTCAGCACAACGGCATTCTGCGTATTGGCATTGATCACGGCGGTGAGGTCGTGCCCAATGCTGCTTCCCAAGGTATTGATCCCGCTTTGGTCGAAGAGCTTCGCATACAGCAAAGGGCTCTCATTGGTGGTTCCCCCGTTCACGAAGCTTTCGTCATTCATATAGAGTTCAATGGACGGCCCTTCATTGTCAGCGATCGCAGAATTGTCCGTGCCGCCTACCAAGGGGTCATTGGTATAACCACAGGCATTGGTCACCATGTTTTCCGCATAGATGGATACACGACCCGAATCCACGCGGTAATCGATGTCCTTGGGTACCACGAAGGTGAACTGGAACTGGCCATTGGTCACCGTGGCACGTCCGCGATAGATCACGTTCTTACGCACCTTGAAGTTGAAAGGGACCGCCGTGGGTGCGGGGTCGTTCACCAAGGTGGCCACGGCCGTCTTCTTGTCGTACACGGTAGGTACCACGGTGCCGTCGAATTCCGTGAGCACTTGGCCATTGGGGCCGTTCACGGTGCCGGATATGCGCACAACCGAGAGTGCCTTGATGGTATCCAACGGATTCCCCAATGTATCAGTGATGTTGGTTATCACAGCCTCATTGCGGGCCATGGCCAAACGCACGGAGGGGTCACCCAGCAAGGAGAAGTTGCGGTGGTTGGGGTTTCCGGTGTTCCCGTTCGGGGTGGCCTTCACCTTGGCACGCCTGTAAATATCCCCCAAGCGCTGGTCGCGTCCCTGCTCGTCCGTTGGCTTGAATACGACATCATAGAAATCGTTGGAGATCATCTGGTTCTGGCTGCTGTAGGCCAAGCGCGTGGTGGTCATCAGACCCATTCCCCCTCCATTCGGGTTCAAGAGCACGTTCTCTCCGGCAGATGTCCGCACGGGGTCATCCCAACGGCTGAACTCGCAGGTGGCCGTCATGAACAACGGAAGGCGGTCCAAGTTGGTCCAGCCCAGTATGGTGGCATTATCCAGAAAACGCTCATGCGCCCAGCCCACTTCTCCACCGTGTCCCACATAGTTCACCAGCAAGGTGCCTTTCTGCACGCGGTCGCGCAATTCCTTCTCCGCATCCGGATAGCGCTGCCCACCGGGTGTGCTGTATTGCACGTAGGCATCCAAGTAGATCTTGTTCACGTTCAGGCAAGGCGATTCCGCTTCCACCCGGCGCGCCAGTATGTCGCTGTTGTTCATGTGTACTGGCCCATCAAAGCCGTCCCCACTTTGATCGTCCGAGCAAAAGAGCACCGAATTGCGCCAATCCGTGGCGCCTCCATCCCCGCCAGCCTCGCAGGTGGTGCCACCCGCCGCTGAAAGGGTGAGCTTGTCATAGTTCAACAACTTGTCCACTACTCCCCGCGCTTGGGACAGGCTGCTCACGGGTAAGCGCCCCACGCCCATGTCGATCTTGTCGTTCTGCGCCTCCCCTTCACTATCGTCCAGGATCACGAAGTAATCATCGGAGGTATAGGACTTGTTGAAGGACCAGGAATCATAGCTCTGGTAACTGGGTAGCATGTTCTGGTTGCTGGGGTCCAAAGAGACATTGTTGTACGACCCATCTCCGAACAGCAGCAGGTAGCGCGGCATGAGCAGGGGGTCGGTACCGGCCTTGTCATAAAGCATCTTCATGTAGCGCTTGATAGCCGTACCATCGCGAGCGCCGGACGAAAATTCATTGAACACCTGCTGCGCCGTTACCACCACAACGGAGAGTCCTTCTTCCATGCGACGCTGGGCCAAGCGGCCCGCTTCGCCGAGGAATTGGTCGGGGCAAACGATCACCAGGTCCGTGGGGATGGGCGTGGCATGGATGTCCTGGGCGACCACCGCGCCGATAGCTTTCGGCTGGAGCAAGCCTGTGCTCTTGAAGGCAATGAATTCACGCAGGCTGTCCGTGGCCACCATGAAGTTGCGTTGGTTGCCACTGAGCGGAGCCTGGACCTCCCGTGCGTCCGTAGGAGAGCTGATCTCCCAGATGTGTTGAACAGCACCCGCTTGATCGATCGTAAAGTTGCCCACACGCCCCAACCCCACCGTGGTGAGGTCACGGAAGCTCATCTGGTCGCCGGTCATGCGCAGGTCGCGGCGCGCGTTCAATTCCAGAAAATCCATGTAGCCCACGGAAGTGATGGGGTCGTACTTGGAAAAGGAAACGGAAATGGGCAGGCTCGAACCCGAGGTGGGAATGGCCATGAAGGTGCTCACATAGCGGCCGTATGCTTGAGTTGCACCGCCACCCTCCGGCACTGGCACCGGAATGATGCTGCTAACACCGCCCGCCTGTACGGTAAAGGAACTGACCCCACCGAGTGATCGGCCCAAGGCATTCACCTGCAGCCAAGTGGTATCGTTCGAATGCAGGTTGGGCAGGTTGAAATTGTAGTTGTAGCTGGTCACCTGATCGAACACCTCACTGAACATGATCCGTCCGGATTTGATCAGGTTGATCCCGTCATTATTGATCACTTGGCGATCGTTGAACACGGTGACCTGGTCCGTGGCTGGGCCGTTGCTCAGTTGGGCAGGGGCGATCCGCTTGGGTGCATCCGTACCAATGCCGATGAAATAACTGGCCGAGTCCGAATAAATGTTCTTCACATGGTTGAAGCGCTTGCCGTCACTGCTGCGTTCCCAGCGCAAAGCTCCACTGGCATAAAAGAGCACCCGGTCGCCAGGGCCGAAGACACCATCACCGCCATCCTCCACCAAAATGGCATTCTGCAACAGGTCCGTAGGCAGGTGAGGAAGGTTGGTAAAGGGCAGCATACCCGCATGGTTACCATATACATTAATGGCATCCGACGAAAGGTTGCTCACATCCACGCCCATCTGTTGCAAGAACTGATAGGTCAATTCGTACACCCCTTCCTTGGCCACGGTGAACCGGTACCAATCGCCATTGGCCAGCTTGGAGTGATCGGGATAGGTCGCAGCACGATCCGAGCTACGCGCCCCATGCTCCTCCACAAGGGAAAGGCGATACGTGGTAAGCCGCTCGATCTGTCCGGTCACCGAATTGCGGCGATAAGGTTCAATGTCCACCGCAGCGTGCGGACGTTTACGTGCTATGCCGAGGTGAGTATGGATCACCGGTTCAGCTCCGGGTTCTCCCAGTCCGGGCAGCTTGGCCAACTCCTCGGCATTCAACGTTTCCCATTGCGCATCGCTGAGGTGTGCCGTGAAACTGGTGGTACCCATGGAAAGTTCGCGACTCTCATGGATCAATGGCAGTTCCTGGCGGTCTGCATCATAAATGGCCTTGCTCCACCACAGTGGAAGAACGGGACTTTTGGCCTCTTCACCCTTGATCCTTACCTCCTGCGATGGAATTTTTCCGGCGATCGGAGTTTCGCGAATTGCAGCTGGTTGCTGGGCGGACGCGGCAATGGAGGAGAAAAGGAGAAGGCCAAGGAAGGCACGCATGGGTGGGGCTGATGTCTGTTTTCACAAGGATCGGAGCGAAAGTATACCTTCGGCCCGTTCAACTCTGGACAATCCGTCAACGACCTTCAAGGGCCCTTATTGCGAAGACAATAACAACGAACTGCGGCACGCTACGTATACTTGGCGGTCTCAAAAGGCAAAGAACGATCGTGTAGCATGAGAATATGGACCGGCAGAAGTGTCGCCCTCGGGCTGACACTGAGTCTCTTAGGGGCTCTTTCAGCGTTCGCGCAGGACCCTCAGTTCACGCAGTTCTACGCCAACCCCTTGTACCTGAACCCTGCGTTCGCCGGTACAGCGCGTTGCCCGCGTGTGTCGCTGAACTACCGCAATCAATGGCCAGCTCTTACGGGCACCTTTGTTACCACCAGCGCGAGCTACGATCAGGACGTTCGTGGCATCATGGGTGGGCTCGGGCTGCTGGTGACCAGTGATCAGGCGGGCAAGGGCACGTTGAACACCACCACCGTGAGCGGCATCTACTCCTATACACAGGCGGTCAGCAGGAAGTTCTCCATCAAGGCAGGTTTCCAAGCCACGTATTTCCAGAAATCGTTGGATTGGAACAAGCTCACCTTCGGCGACCAGATCGACCCGCGCCGTGGCTTCATCTATGCCACCAACGATGTGCCTCGTGGTGGTTCAGTAGGCAATGCTGATTTTTCCGCAGGGCTGCTCGGCTACACGGATGTCTTCTTCGTGGGCTTCGCCGCACACCACCTCACCGAACCAAACGAGTCGCTGATCGTAGGAACAAGCAAGATGCCCATGAAGATCACGGCCCATGGTGGTGCCGCCATCCCCTTGGGCATGCGTGGCAAGTACGGCGAACCCAAGACCAAGCTCTCACCGAACATACTATACCAGCAACAAGCTGCGTTCCGGCAATTGAACCTCGGACTTTATGTGGACCATGGACCGATCATGGCTGGAGTATGGTACCGCAGCAAGGATGCGTTCATCGCTCTTATCGGTTTCCACACGGATCACTTGAAGTTCGGCTACAGCTACGATGTGACCACGAGCAAGCTCACCACTGCCACCGCAGGATCGCACGAGATCAGCCTCACCCTGCAATTCGACTGCAAGAAGAAGCGTCGCCGGGTACGCACGGTACCTTGTCCTACGTTCTAAGAAGAAGCAACCTGCAACGAACAATGAACACGAAGAACCTGACACGGAACTTGGGCCTGCTCGCCTGCTCCGCCATCCTGCTCAGCAGTTGCCGTTTCGAACAGAGCTCCGCCACAGGCTGGAACTACAATGACTCCAAGAACGGTGGTTTCGAAAAAGCAGCGTTCGAAGATCAGGAAACCGGACCCGGCCTTGTGCTGGTGGAAGGTGGCCAGTTCACCATGGGTCGCGTAGTGGATGACCTTACACACGAGTGGAACAACATACCACGTACCGTTACGGTCTCGTCCTTCTATATCGATGAAACCGAAGTGACCAACCTGCACTGGTGCGAATATCTCTACTGGTTGGATCGCGTCTACGGCGCGGATTACCCCGAGATCTACAAGAAGGCACTGCCCGATACCTTGGTATGGCGCAGCAAGCTCGCATTCATGGAGCCGAAGGTGGAATACTACCTCCGCCATCCGGCCTATCGCGATTACCCCGTGGTGGGTGTGAACTGGCTACAAGCGAACGACTATTGCGCATGGCGCGGCGATCGCGTGAATGAGGCCATCTTGATCCGCGAAGGACTGTTCGAGCACTACCCGAACCAGATCAACGAAGACCACTTCACATCGGACAGCTACCTCGCTGGCCAGTATGAGAGCGGTAAGAAAGTGGACGGTATCCAGGATTTCAACCCCAACCGCGACACGCGCAACGTGCGCATGGAGGATGGCATCATGTTGCCCCGGTACAGGCTCCCAACGGAAGCTGAATGGGAATTTGCCGCCTATGGCTTGGTGGGTAATACCGTCGATGAGCGCATTGTGGAGCGCCGGGTGTACCCTTGGAACGGGCACTTCGTGCGCTATGACAACCGCAAGAAGGGCGGCTCGTTCTTCGGTGATTTCCGCGGCAACTTCATGCGTGGCCGTGGTGATTACATGGGTGTGGCCGGAAGCCTGAATGACAATGCCGACATCACCGCACCGGTGTTCAGCTACTGGCCGAACGACTACGGCCTTTACAACATGGCCGGTAACGTGAGCGAGTGGACCATGGATGTATATCGCCCCTTGAGCTTCGAGGATGTGAATGGCCTGCAGCCGTTCCGCGGCAACGTTTTCAAGACCAAAGTGCTCAACAGCGACGGTGCCATTGCGGACAAGTATGACAAAGTCATCTACGATATCAACGGCATCCAGTACTGGCTCACCCAATTCCAAGAGAAAATGCAAGGCCGCGCCTCCGATGAGGAAGCCAAGCTGATCGATGACCTGGTGGTGAAGATCGAACAGTCCGTGGATCTCTTCAATCAGCGCAAGTTCGATCCGGCCAACCAGCTTGTACAGGACATGGTGGACATGATCAAGGCGCAGGACCTGGAGATCTGCCCCAAGTTGCTCGCAGGCCTCAGCGAATACCAGACCCAACAGCCGGGTGACCTGAAGGAGCGGACCGTTACAGTGGAAGAGAACATCGATCGCCGCAACTACCGCCAATCGGACAACATCGACTTCGTGGACGGTGACCTGGAGAGCAGCATCTACTACGAGCAGGCCGACAAAGAGGGCAATGCGATGTATGACTGGGGTAAAACAACCCTGATCAACGACCACGCC
Organism: Cryomorpha ignava; assembly: GCA_040391235.1. Lineage (GTDB taxonomy): Bacteria > Bacteroidota > Bacteroidia > Flavobacteriales_F > PHOS-HE28 > PHOS-HE28. The sequence goes on along the minus strand of JBEBYG010000014.1, from coordinate 2,594 downwards.
CGCGTATACAAGGGTGCCAGCTGGGCGGACCGGATCTACTGGGCCAACCCCGGTACCCGTCGCTTCTTGGATGAGCGCCAAAGCACCGCCACCATCGGCTTCCGCTGCGCCATGACCCGCGTGGGCAGCCCAGTAGGCCTCGGCGACGACAAGCGCAGGAAAGGACTGAAGAAGTGATCCTTCATTGAATTCCCGAAAGGCCCCGCAGCTTAAATGCTGACGGGGCCTTTTCTTTGGGATTCAGTTGTTCGTTGTCAGTTGTCAGGATTCCCGACTCAAGACTCAAGACTCAAGACTCAAGACTCAAGCCTATCATCCGAACACACAACACCGTCACTCGCTTTTGCGCCTTCAGCATTCAAGTTTCAGCTTTTAGTACCAGTGACCCATCCTTCCTCAGATGCTCCACTCCCTCTACCTCTCCTCCACCGGCATCTGCACGGATACCCGCAAGCCCCTTCCCGGAGGGATCTTCTTCGCGCTCAGCGGCCCGAGCTTCAACGCCAATGCCTTTGCCGCCAAAGCACTCGAGCAGGGATGTGGCTACGCCGTGGTGGACGACCCGGCTGTGGCCGTGGATGACCGCTACGTTCTGGTGCCCGACACACTGAAAGCGTTACAGGAGTTGGCCCTGCAACATCGCCGCACCTTCAAGATCCCCGTGATCGGCATCACCGGCACCAATGGAAAGACAACCACCAAGGAATTGCTGCATGCCGTGTTATCAGCGGACCGGTCCACGTTGGCGACGGAAGGGAATTTGAACAACCACATCGGTGTGCCCCTCACCTTGCTGAAGCTGAAGCCGGAGCACCGGATCGCCATCATCGAGATGGGTGCCAATAAAGTGGGCGATATCGCGGAGCTCACAGCCATCGCGGAACCCACGCACGGCATGATCACCAACATAGGAAGGGCGCATCTGGAAGGCTTCGGCAGCTACGAGGGTGTGATCACCGCGAAAACCGAGATGTACAGTTTCCTAAGTGGACATGCCGGAACCGCGTTCGTGCATGGCGATGATGCCCTGCTCATGGAAAAGAGCGCCGGACTGCAGCGTGTTACCTACGGCCGCAACGAACCCTTCGATACCTGTGGCAACGCCGTGGAAAGCGACCAGCCCTACATGGAACTGGTGTTCGACGGTAAGGAGCGAGCCGGACACTACCACATCACCACCAAGCTCATCGGCAACTACAACGCGCCCAACGCCTTGGCGGCCGTATGTATCGCTCAATATTTCGGCGTGCGGGACGAGATCATTGCCGGAGCGCTCAGCGATTACACACCGAGCAACAGCCGATCCGAGTTCCGGGACACCGGCCGCAACCACCTGATACTGGACGCCTACAACGCCAACCCGACCAGCATGAAGGCGGCGCTGGAGAACTTCGCCGCCATGAAAAGCGATCGTTCCAAGCTCGCGATCCTCGGTGACATGCGGGAATTAGGCAGTGATAGCGAAGCCGAGCACCGTTCCATCGTCAACCTCCTACAAACGCTCGGACTGGATGCGATGCTCGTTGGTGAGGAATTCATGAAGGCTGCGCTGGAGGTATCCGTTCGCCGCTTCGCGAATGTGGGGGCGGCCGTTGGGGCCTTGAAAGCCGATCAGCCCAAGAAACTTTTGATCCTGGTGAAAGGTTCCAGGGGCGTGAAGCTGGAAGAGGTGGTTGGGGTGCTGTGAGCGAATTTGTACAGCGTAGATCGGATGGCCCGATCGGTCGCATGAAGGATGCGCTGGCTATCTTGAGCGGGCCATGCCGGACGAAAACGCCATCGAACGGAAAAATTTGACCTTGGAAGCGTTGGACCACAATGGCCAGCGCCGGATCGCCTTGCGCTTTCCATATGACAAGGAGTTGATCGCCATCGCCAAGACGATCGGAGCCCAATGGAGCCAAACCAATAAGTGTTGGCATGTAGAGAATGGCAGTGCGAGCATGAAAGCCATTTTCGCGGCTTACAAGGGACAAGCTTGGGTGAATGCGGATGCACTGTTCAACAAGACCGCAGGTGCGCCGCGCCCTCCCATAAAACGTGCTATCAGCAAAGCGGCCAGCAATGTGTCTCGGGTGCCTGAAGTCTCTTTCAGCCCTGCCCAAACGGAAGCGTTGCAGCGCATGCTGCAGAAACTGGAGATCGCCCGGTACAGCCCCCGAACGATCGATACCTACCTGAGCGCTACCAAGAACTTCTTTCAGCACTTCCCCGCGAAGCATCCGAACGACATCAGTACCGAGGACATCGAACGTTACCAGCATTACACCATTCCGCCAAAGCGGGGAACGGTGTTCAACAAAGAATGACCAAGCTGTTCAAGGAGCTCGCCAACCTCACAAGAGTGATCAGGAACGAGTGCCTCGAAGGATCCTTACACAGTTCAATTCCTGGTCCTATGTCTTATGTCCCATGCTTTGACCTCGGTCAGCATAGGACATAAGACAACCAACATAGGACAAGCCAGCGCACCTCCGGTGCTTACCCTTCCTTCAGCACACTCCTTCCGATCACGATCCGCTGCACCTCGCTGGTGCCTTCGTAGATCTGGGTGATCTTGGCGTCGCGCATCAGGCGCTCCACGTGGTATTCCT